>NZ_JH376565.1:0-539 GCF_000233535.1 Olsenella sp. oral taxon 809 str. F0356 | reverse complement strand
GGTTGATTGAAAATCTCAACGCAACGCTGAAGGGCTTGCCGCAACAGTCGCGCCTTATCTGGCAGCTTCAGCGAAAAGCCGTTGCGCTTGGCCTGCATTTCATCCGTCCGGCCGTCAGCCGACCGGCCCCATGGGGCGTCTCTCGCGGCCAACGGCCATGCTGGCGCCGGCCCCCTCGCCCGGCGCGGAAGAACTCGGTGCAACGGCGGCGGCCGACCATCCGGTCCTTCTGCCTGCCCCTCCCAGAAAGCCTGATGGCTAGGCCTTTGGAATCACGTTCGCGCCGACGAGGGGCGGCTTCGGCGCCACCTCGTCGGCGGGCACCCGCCCTACCCCGAGGGCCTCCAGAAACCCGGCGGGGAAGGCGGCCCTGGCCAGGTCCGGCGGCGCCGCGCCTCCGAGGCCTGGCCTCGGGCAGGGGCTCACGCGCGACGTGCAGAGCGCCGCGCCCCACGGCGTGGGGGCGCCGAGGTCGCGCCTCCCCTTGGGGAGGGTGCGCCGCGGCTCCTCGTGGCTGCGCTCGCAGGGCGACCTCTGGT
>NZ_JH376564.1:0-561 GCF_000233535.1 Olsenella sp. oral taxon 809 str. F0356 | reverse complement strand
ACCTTTGGCGGCATGTCCATCGCGGCCATGCCGCATGGGCCGGCGGCGGCGTGCTTGCGGAACGTGCGCTCGCAGGCGGGCGGCTCGCCGCCGTGGGTCGCCCGTATGGCCTCCGCGCCCCGCCCCTGCGCCGCGGCGGCGCCACGACGCCCACCATGGCCCTCAGCCGCTCCTCGGCGAGGTCTATGCCGCTCCTGGGCTCGCCGGCGCGCCTCTCGCCGAGGCTCCGCGCCTCCCTGGCCGAGCAGGAGCGCTTCGGCAGGCCGCAGCGGGCTCGCTTCGCGCACGTCGGCGGGCAGACGTACGGCCGCGACCCGGCCCCCTCGCGCATCCCCATCAAGAACTTCCCGCGGGTGAGCGCGCGGTCCCTGGTGACGCACTTCTCGCAGAGCCGCGGGGCCGACCCGCGCGCCCTCCCGCACGCGCCGCCAGCCCCCGCACAGTCACGGCAGTTGGCACGGCCCGTGGCCCCGCGCCTCCCGCTGGGCGGCCTGACGGTCCTGCTGGCAACGACTTCGCGGCCGACGGCAGGCGCGGCGACATGCGGGCTACGCCGAGATC
>NZ_JH376563.1:2160953-2162762 GCF_000233535.1 Olsenella sp. oral taxon 809 str. F0356 | reverse complement strand
CGGGCGAGGGGCGACAATCGGCGGAGTCGCGCGCGAAGTCGGCGGGCGCGCGCCCGGGGGGCGTGGGGGCGTCCGCGCCGAGCCGGTGGGCGAGAGAAGTTGTTTGCTGTTCTCGCATACAACTTCAAAACCGGGCAAGCGTTCTACCTGCTAATATATAAGTCTTAAACAGTTGTATGCTGTTTTTCAGGCGAGAAAACCGCATACAACTCCGGAGGCGCGGCACGCGGGGCCATCGAGGGCCCGCACGGGGGTGACGCCCCCGTCCCGGCCCGGCTCGTCCGTCGGGCCCGGGCGAGCGTCTCGTCTGCCGGGAGGGTGTGAAGCGCCTAGCCTCAAGGGTGTAAAATAACTAACGAATTAGGAGTAAAATATGGAACAGCGAGGTAAATACATGTCTAGTAAACCCAACAGACTGACTCCGGACGGATATCTGCCGCGCTTGACCGACGCTCGCCTCGACATGCTCATGGGTGCCTTCGGGTGCGTGGAGATCACGGGGCCCAAGTGGTGCGGCAAGACCTGGAGTGCACTTTCCAGGGCGGCCAGCGTCACCGAGCTCGACAAGGGCGAGCAGAGGCAAATGGCCGAGGTCGACCCCTCGCTGGCCCTTCTGGGGGACGCGCCGCACCTGGTGGACGAGTGGCAGGAGGTGCCTGCGGTGTGGGACGCGGCGCGGCGCTTCGTGGATGACTCCGCGGCAAAGACGGGCAGGCTCCTTCTCACGGGCTCCACCCAGCTTGAGCCGGCGAGGCGGGGAGAGGTGCATCACAGTGGCGCGGGGCGCATCGCTCGGCTTCGCATGCGCACCATGACGCTTGCGGAGCTGGGGGAGTCCACGGCCGAAGTGAGCCTCCGGGGTCTCTTCGAGGGGTCATTCTCGCCTGCCACCAGCCCCACCTCGGTCGCCGACGTCGCTCGGTGGTGCTGCAGGGGAGGTTGGCCTGCCGCACTTGGCGCGCCCGACGTGGTTGCGTTCGAGATGGCATCCCAATACATTCAGGCCGTGCTGGACGACAACGTGATGCAGGAGGGGCTCTCTGCCGACACGGCGCTTGCCGTGCTCAGGTCCCTTGCCCTCAACTCGAGCCGTGCCGCGACGAAGAGGACGCTCATCCGGGACATGGGCGCTCGGGGGGTTTCCGTCGACACGCTGACGTCCTATGTCGGGCTCTTCGAACGGCTCTACCTGGTCGAGGAGCTTGCGGGCTGGGAACCCCCGCTCAGGGCGAAGGCTCGGGTGCGCGTGAGTCCCAAGCGCTACTTCACGGACTCCTCCCTTGCGGCGGCGCTGCTTGGCGCCACGCCAGAGAGGCTCGTGCGCGACACGCAGACGCTGGGAGACCTCTTCGAGTCCCTGGTTCTTCGCGACCTCAGGGTGTTTCTCTCCACCTATCCTGGCCTGGGGAACTCCGTCCACTATTACCGTGACGACAAGGGGCTCGAGGTGGACGTGGTGCTGGAACACGGCGGTCGTTGGGCGGCGGTCGAGGTGAAGCTCAGCGACACGAAGGCGGATGCGGCAGCGCGCAACCTGCTTAGGTTGAGGTCCAAGCTTTGCGCGAACGCTGCGGCCCAGGTGGAGCCCCCTGCCTTCCTTGCCGTCGTGGTTGGGAGGGGGAGCGTCGCCTACCAGAGGGAGGATGGAGTGTTCGTTATTCCCATGGCGACCCTTGGGTCCTGAGGCGCAGGTCGCCGCTCGCCCGTCGGGTCGCGGGGAGAGCGGGTGGGGGTCGGCGGAGCCGCGCGCGGCGGGCGAGGGGCGACAATCGGCGGAGTCGCGCGCGAAGTCGGCGGGCGCGCGCCCGG
>NZ_JH376563.1:1865989-2160589 GCF_000233535.1 Olsenella sp. oral taxon 809 str. F0356 | reverse complement strand
GGGGCGTGGGGGCGTCCGCGCCGAGCCGGTGGGCGAGAGAAGTTGTTTGCTGTTCTCGCATACAACTTCAAAACCGGGCAAGCGTTCTACCTGCTAATATATAAGTCTTAAACAGTTGTATGCTGTTTTTCAGGCGAGAAAACCGCATACAACTCCGGAGGCGCGGCACGCGGGGCCATCGAGGGCCCGCACGGGGGGTGGCGGCTCCGTGGGGAGACCGACCTCGCTCGCGACCCCACCCCCGTCCCTACCCCTCCCGCGAGAGCATGCGCCAGAGCGTGGTGCGCGAGATCTGGAGCATGTGGGCGGCAAGGCTCTTGTTGCCCTCGCAGCGGAGCACCGCCAGCGAGGCGATCTCCCTCTCGGTCTGGGCGAGCGGCTTCAGGAGGTCGATGCCCTCGCGGCTGAAGATCACGCCCGCGTCGTTCCTCACCTGCTCGTGGACGATCGCCTCCCGCACATGGCCCTCGTCCACGACGCCGCCTCCGCTGAGCG
Organism: Olsenella sp. oral taxon 809 str. F0356; assembly: GCF_000233535.1. Lineage (NCBI taxonomy): Bacteria > Bacillati > Actinomycetota > Coriobacteriia > Coriobacteriales > Atopobiaceae > Olsenella > Olsenella sp. oral taxon 809. The sequence continues at coordinate 2,160,094 of NZ_JH376563.1, read as the reverse complement.
CCCACGCGCGGTCGAGGACCTTCTGCAGCTGGTAGTAGTTCCTGGGCCAGCTCGCCCTGAGGAGCTGGTCCTGGGCCCCGGGCTCGATCAGGCTCGCCGCCGCGGCCCCACTCCTCTCGACCGCCGCCACGTCCGCCCCATCCCTCTTGCCCGCCACCCCTCCCGCGCCGGCAAGCGCCGCGAGGTAGCCGTCCGCCGCGTCGAGCAGGGCGGTCCCGTCCTCCCGCAGGGGAGGGGTCTCGAGCACCTGGCACTTGAGCCGCTCCGAGAAGGCCAGCGCCGCCTCTGACTGGGACCCGTCGTCTGCGTCGTTGCCCGATATCACGATGAAGTCGCGCTGGTCCGCCTTGCTCTGGATGATGGCGGCGAGGAGGTCGTGCCAGTCCTGCCTCTCCAGCGCGTGGATTCCGCGCAGGAAGACGAGCTGCCGGCCATCGAAGAGGGGGAGTGGTAGCTCTCCTCCAGGAAGCGCAGGCCCCTCTCGCCCAAAAGCTCGAGGTCGACGAAGACAAGGGGCACGTCGCTCAGGGGCGACTCCAGGTAGGCGAGCCGTGCCAGGTGCTCCTTGCCCGTCCCCACCTCGCCGCGCAGGAGCAGCGGCCTGCCGCTTCCCGCAAGCGAGCGCACCTCGTCCAGGCGGGCCCTCCAGGCGCCGGACATGTAGAAGAAGCTCTGCTCGAGGTCCCGCCGCACCTCCTCGCGGTCGAGGTAGTCGATGCCGACGGCCGAGGTCTTGTTGAAGGGCTCCTCGTGCGAGCTGATGGCGAAGGCGACGATGGGCTCCTCGGTCGCTTCGACGGAGATAGGACGGATGTTCCACACGCGCCCCGCCCGCCTGAAGGCGAGCCGGCGCGACCTCCGGTCGAGGAGGTGCCGCTCGAGGAAGGGGTAGAGGACCCCCTCGTCCTCCGACAGGTTGGAGAAGACCAGGCCTCCCCCGCGCAGGTAGATGACCAGTCCCCCGGGCTGGTTCTTGGCGATCTCCCACAGCATGCGCTCGCGCTCGCGCTCGAGCCCCCAGTGCCGGCAGTGGAAGAGCGCGTTCTCGAAGGCGTTTCGCAGGCTGTCTGCGCCGGATGCGAGCAGGTGCGCGTCGAACCCCATGGAGAGCGCGAGCTTTTGCGAGACGGTGTCGCAGAGCACGAGGTCGAAGCCCAGGTCCCCGATGCGCTCGAGGGTGAGGGGAACCTCGTCCGAGAACTCGACGGGGAAGAGCTGCACGCCCTCGGGGAGGAGGTCGAGGGCGCGCTCGAGCGCGCCGAGGGCGTTGGCGAAGCCCACGATGGCGACGCGGTCTCCCCGCGGGGCGAGGTCGCGGAGCTGTCGTCCTCCCAGCTGGGTCGTCAGCCCGGCAAGGACAACATGCAGTACACCGCCGTGGTAAAGCGCCAGGTCTCCGTCGACGACGGCCTGACCTGGAGCGAGCCCGAGGTGGTCTTCCCGGAGGAGGGCACCTTCTCCCGCCAGCCCATCCAGGTTCTCTCCAACGGCCGTTGGGTCTATGGCAACTGGCTGTGCACCGACTCCGCCTCCGGCCTTGCCGGCGACCCTCCGCCTTCCAGGTCTCTGACGACGGGGGAAGGAGCTGGCGCCAGGTCATGGTCCCCAATTCCGCAGGCCGCGTGCATCCCACCGTCGTGGAGCTCGAGGACGGACACCTCGTGTGCCTGATGCGCTCCCGTGAGGCGGACTGGATCTATCGCAGCGAGTCGACGGACTTCGGTGACAGCTGGACCGAGCCCGTTCCCACCCCGCTGCCCAACAACAACTCCGGCATCTGCGCCGTGAAGCTCGCGAGTGGTCGTGTGGCCGTGGCTTACAACCACTCCAGCGCGCCCCAGGCCTACGGCCAGAAGGGCGCCTGGCCGGGCCTGCGCTGCCCGGTCTCCGTCGCGCTTTCCGAGGACGGCTGCAAGACCTTCCCGCTGATCCGCCACATCGAGCGCGGCCAGGGCTACGTGGGTGACGAGAACCGCTCCAACAACATGCAGTACGAGTACCCCTGCATCATGCAGGCCGCCGACGGCATGCTGCACCTTGCGTACGCGTACGAGACCCGCAAGGGCGTGAAGTGGGTCACCCTGAGCGAGGCCGACGTCATGGGAGAGAAGCGCGGCGGCGGCACCTACAACCCCACCTCCGGCGAGGTGGGCGCCCACTAGCCCAAGCGGCTGGCACGGAACCGGTCCTGACGAGATGGCGTGGGCGTCGCCGAGGAGTGGCGCCCGCACCGAGGTGGAGGAGAGGGACATGATCTATGACGGCATGGCTGGCGTCGAGCGCTACGGTGGCCTCTACAGAGGCTTTGACGTGCTCATCGACTGGTTGGGGAAGAACGACTACCGTGCCCTCGAGGCGGGCAGGCACGAGATCCTGGGTGACAGGGTCTTCGCGCTGGCGCAGGACGCCACCACGCGCAGGCGTGGGGACGCGCATTACGAGGCGCACCGTCGCTACATGGACCTCCAGGTGGACGTCGAGGGTTACGAGGCGTTTCTCGTGACCCCGGGAGCGACGGAGCCCCTCTCGCCTTACGACGAGGGGGCGGACAAGCAGTACCTCGATGTGGCGGTGGGAAACGATGACGAGTTCGGCGGGGAACTGGGCCACGGGCGCTTCGCCCTCTTCGTGGTGGGGGAGCCGCACATGCCCAACCTGGCCCCGGCGGGCATGGAGCCCGGCCCCATCCGGAAGGTCTGCTTCAAGATTCTGGCCGACGAGCTCTGGGATTAGGGCGAGTGGGTGGGGATGGGGTGCCGGAGCGTGGTGCGCGTGTGTCCCTCGTGGCCGCGTCCCTTGCCGCGTCCTTGCCGCGAGAGGGGCGATGTGGGTGCTTCACCTGCCACTTGGGGCAAGAAGTGGGTGGTTCCGGGTGCTTCTCGCCGAGAAAATCACCCACATCGCGCTTCCCGTGCCACGGTGACGTTCCCGTGACACGGCGGCGCACCTCTCGCATGTACAATATCTAGCTTATAAGGTGCCTGGCACGGCAACCTTGGTGAGCCCTTGCCCCTCCTGGGGAATTATGATCGGGCATCAATCTGCCAGGTGCGTCGCCGTGGCGGCAGGGGGCCGCCACCAGACCCAGGGGGGATAGCAGTGAGAGAGTATCTGGTTCCCGCGCAGGACGTGCTCAAGGAGTGCGGCGCGGACGAGGAGCAGGGGCTCGGTGTCGGCAGGGCCGCCGAGCTCCTGGAGCAGAACGGGCCCAACAGGCTCAAGGAGGCCGAGAAGGACCCGCTGTGGAAGCGCTTCTTCCAGCAGATGGCCGACCCCATGGTCATCATGCTCATCATCGCGGCCGTCATCTCGGCCCTGACGGGCATCGTCCAGGGCGAGGCCGACTTCGCCGACGTGATCATCATCATGCTCGTCGTCGTGCTCAACTCCATCCTGGGCGTCGTCCAGGAGGCGAAGAGCGAGGAGGCTCTGGCCGCCCTGCAGGAGATGGCGGCCGCGACCAGCAAGGTAGTCCGCGACGGCAGGGTGGTGAGCGTCCCCAGCTCCGATTTGGTCGTGGGTGACATCGTGATCCTCGAGGCGGGTGACTCCGTGCCTGCGGACTGCCGCATCCTCGAGAGCGCCTCGATGAAGATCGAGGAGGCCGCCCTCACTGGCGAGTCCGTCCCGGCGACCAAGCACGCGGAGGTCATCGAGCTCGAGGAGGGCTCCGACGACGTACCCCTGGGCGACCGCAAGAACATGTGCTACATGGGTTCGACCGTCGTCTTCGGGCGCGGTCGCGCCGTCGTGGTCGCGACTGGCATGGACACCGAGATGGGCAAGATCGCCGACGCCCTCGCCCAGGCCGAGGACGGGCAGACGCCGCTGCAGGTCAAGCTCGACGAGCTCTCGCGCGCCCTCACCATCCTGGTCGTCGCCATCTCGGCCATCGTCTTCCTGACCGGCTTCGTGAAGCACGGCCTGGGCTTCATCTCTGACCTCGGCCTGGTGCTCAACACCTTCATGATTGCCGTGTCCCTGGCCGTCGCTGCCATCCCCGAGGGCCTGGTCGCCGTCGTGACCATCGTCCTCTCCATGGGCGTCACCAAGATGAGCGAGAAGAACGCCATCATCCGCAAGCTCAGCGCCGTCGAGACCCTGGGCTGCACCCAGATCATCTGCTCCGACAAGACGGGCACCCTGACCCAGAACAAGATGACCGTGGTCGAGCACGCCACCGAGGACCTGACCGCGCACGTGCGCACCATGGCCCTGGCCTCCGATGCCAAGTGGGACGACGCCGAGGGCGTGGCCACCGGCGAGCCTACCGAGGCCGCTCTCGTCGCGGATGCCGCCAAGGAGGGCTACACCACCGCGAAGCTGGCCCAGAGCCGCCCGCGCGTGGGAGAGGCGCCCTTCGACTCCGGCCGCAAGATGATGTCGGTGGTGGTCAAGGACCACGATGGCTACGAGCAGCACACCAAGGGCGGCCCCGACGTGGTCCTGGCCCGCTGCACCCGCTACATGAGCGAGGACGGCGTCGTGCCCATGACCGACGAGCTCCGCCGCCAGGTCATGGACCAGAACAAGGCCATGGCGGACCGCGCCCTGCGCGTCATGGCCTCGGCGCGGCGCGACTGGGGCACCCAGATGCCCGAGTCCTTCGAGCCCGGCTTCCTCGAGCAGGACCTCACCTTCGTCGGGCTCTCCGGCATGATCGACCCCGTCCGTCCCGAGGTGAAGGCGGCCATCGAGGAGGCCCACTCCGCCGGCATCCGCGTGGTCATGATCACGGGCGACCACATCGACACGGCCGTGGCCATCGCCCGCGAGCTGGGCATCATCGAGAGCCGCGAGCAGGCGATCACCGGTGCCGAGCTCGACCGCATCTCGGACGAGGACCTCGCCGACGAGGTGGAGCGCTTCGGCGTCTACGCTCGCGTCCAGCCCGAGCACAAGGTGCGCATCGTCGACGCCTGGAAGAAGAAGGACAAGGTCGTCGCCATGACCGGTGACGGCGTCAACGACGCCCCCTCCATCAAGAAGGCCGACATCGGCGTGGGCATGGGCATCACCGGCACCGACGTCACCAAGAACGTCGCCGACATGGTCCTGGCAGACGACAACTTCGCGACCATCATCAACGCCTGCGAAGAGGGTCGCCGGATCTACGACAACATCCGCAAGTGCATCCAGTTCCTCCTGAGCTCCAACCAGGCCGAGGTCATCACGGTGTTCGTCGCGTCGCTCATGGGCTTCACCCTGCTCGAGCCCACGCACCTGCTCTGGATCAACCTCATCACCGACTCCCTGCCCGCTCTCGCCATGGCGACCGAGGGTGCCGAGCCAAACATCATGGAGCGCCAGCCCCGCGACTCGAAGGACGGCATCTTCTCCAACGGGATGGGCCTCGACACCATCGTCCAGGGCACCATCATCTCCGTGCTGACGCTTGTCGCCTACTTCATCGGCCTGGCGACGGAGGGCGTCTCCCTGGCCGACGTGGTCGCGGGCAACGGCAGCGGGCTCGAGGGCATGACCATGGCCTTCCTCACGCTCTCGATGGTCGAGATGTTCCACTCGCTCAACATGCGCAGCCGCCGCGAGTCCGTCTTCACCCTCAAGAAGCAGAACTTCTGGCTCTGGGGCGCCTTCGTCGTGGCCCTGCTCCTGACCTTCGTGGTGATCGAGACGCCGCTCTCCGAGGCCTTCGACTTCGCCGAGCTGGACCTCGTCCACTACGCCATCTCGATGGGTCTCGCCGCCTTGATCATCCCGATTGTCGAGCTGGAGAAGGCCATCATGCGCCGCGTCGACAAGGCGAAAGCCTAAGCGTTGGGCCGTCGCAACGACAGAGGCAGGCGTGCCAAGAGGGGCGTCGGCGGGGGCATGGGGCTCCCGTCGGGGCCCCTCTCCCTTGCCGACCTACCCGACTTCTCTGAGCTGCGCGCGAGCGGACGCCAGGAGGCCGCCTTCGCGGAGGTCATGGCCGGGGAGGGGGCCGCGGGTGGCCGCGAGGGGGAGGGGGAGCTGAGCCTGGGCTGTGTGGTGCGCCTGGACCGGGGCTTTCCCGTCGTCCTCTGCCGGGAGGGGGCGTTCAGGGCGGAGTTCGCCGTGGCGCTCTCGAAGGCCGGTCGCGCGGATGCCAGCAAGGGACGCGCCGCTGTGGGCGACTGGGTGGCCCTGCGACGTCCGCCCGCCCATGACATGGGCATAATCCAGGAGGTTCTCCCGCGCGAGAGCGACATCGCCCGCTGGCGCGGCGGCTCCCGGGGCGAGCGCCAGACCCTTGCGGCCAACGTCGACGTCGTCCTCGTCGTGCAAGCCCTGGGGGGAGCGCCCGTACCCTGCGACCGCATCGTGCGCTCTGCCGTGATCGCCCGTGACTGCGGCTGCCGGGTGGCCGTGGTCCTCACCAAGGCGGACAGGGCCGGGTCGACGCTCCTCGCCCACGACGTCGGCTCCATCCGCGCGGTCTTGGGCGAGGACGTGCCAATCTGCGCCAGCTGCTCCGTGGAGCCTGCGACGGGAGGTCACCCGAGCCTGGAGGCGTCCGCCCTCGCGGCAGGGGCAAGCTGGGGCTTGGGAGGCGTCCTTGAGCTGGTGCCCCGTGGTTCCGTCGCCATCGTCCTGGGCGAGTCCGGCGCGGGCAAGTCGACCCTCCTCAACTCCCTCCTCGGGCACGACTCCCTCGAGACGGGGAGCGTGCGGGCCTCCGACGACGCAGGGCGCCATACCACGGTCGCCCGACGCATGGTGAGCGTCCCCGGGGGAGGGGTGGTCGTGGACGAGCCGGGACTCAGGAGCTTGCCCCTGGTGGGGCACGAAAGGGGTCTTGCACTGGTCTTTCCCGACCTCGCCGCCGCGGCTCGCGACTGTCGCTTCCGCGATTGCACGCACACGCACGAGCCCGGCTGCGCCGTGAGGGCGCTTCTTGAGTCCGGTGCCGTCCGCCGCCCCAAATACGACGCCTACGTCGCCCTCGCGGGCGAGATGCGCGCCTCCCTGGACATCCTGGACCCAGACGTGGTCCTCTGACTTTTCTACAAACGCCTGCTCAGACCATAGATGCGCGCAGCTGCCTGCCAGTTACGCGCCAGCTTCGTGCCAGCCCGGTTTCTAAGGACGCGGGCGGACCCCTCCTCTGACGTGACAATTTCCTCACGGGCGAAGTCGCCCTGGGGAAGTCGTCTGGGGAGGGGTTCGCATGTCGCTGAGGTTCAGGGTCGTCTTCGCCTCCGCCTGCGCGGTCCTGGCACTGCTCCTCTGCCACGTCTATGTGCAGGGCGTGCGCGAGGAGGCCGATCGCGCGCGTTCCGATGCCATCGCGCGCTACGGCGGGGAGATCGTGGGGCTGGTGGTGGCGGGAGAGGGCCTGGAGCCTGGACAGGTTGTGGGCCAGGCGGACGTGGCCGTGCGCGACTGGGCTGCCGCGCTCGCGCCGGAGGGTGCCGCGACCCGGCTGGAGGACGTCGTGGGGCGTGAGGTGAGCGTACCGGTGGCTCGCAACGCCCCGGTCACGGAGCTTGCGTTCAGGAACGCGTCTGACTCGGCCCAGGTTCCCGCGGGACACGTCGGCCTCTCCCTTCCCATCACCGACAAGCTGGGCATCTCGCGCAACGTCGCCGTGGGCTCCCAGGTCATCGCCTATCGCGTGGGCGACACGGGGTCGGAGCTTCTCGCCCGTGACATGCAGGTCATCTCCTCCCCAGGCACCTCTCCCATCGCCGGCTCGGGTCAGTTGGGCCTGGCCGTGCTTCCCGAGGACGTGTCGGCGGTCCTCTCGTCCAGCGCGAAGGGCGACCTGAGGCTGGTGCTCCCCGCGGAGGACGTCCGGGACGGCGAGGGGGCCGAGACGGCCAAGGCCCCGGAGGAGCTCGAGGATCCCGCCGACTCCCCGGCTGTCGAGGGGGTGCGGGCTGGCGGTGAGGAGAAACCGTCCAAGCCGGGTCAGGCGGGTGCCGACAAGGACGGGTCGGACGGGAAGGACGGTGCTGCGGGCCAGGCGAAGGGGGCCGCCCCGGAAGGGTCTGGCCCGGGTCGGGAGAAGGACAGGAAGGGTTAGGTGCGGGCATGAGCGAGCTTTGGTTGGGATGCACGTCACGTGGCAGCAGGGCGGAGGTTGCCCGTGCCCTCAGGTCGGTCGAGCCCTTCGCGGTCCTCTCGTTCGCCGATGACGCGACCGAGATGCGGAGTCGCTTCCGGGAGGAGGAGCCCCAGAGCGTCGGTGCCATCGTGGGGCTGACGGGAAGGGGAGTGTCTGACGTCAACCTCGCCGCGGCGCTGGCCCAAGACGGCCTTGCGAGCGAGGTGGTCCTGGTGGGCAGGCAGGTCTCCGGGTCATTGCGCTCGCGTGCGTCCCGGGCGGGCATCGACCGGGTCATCGACCTGGACGAGCTTGGCACGTCGTCTGGCCGTCCCGGGGGCTCATCAACGTCCAGCGCGAGGGGTCGCGCGGCGGGGTCCCTGGGGCGGCAGGCAGAGGGAGGCCATCCGCTCGGCGCTGGGGATGCGTGCACGTGCGACAACCGTCCTGCGCATGGAGACGCAACGGGCCTTGGCGGGCCCATGGGAGGCTCCGTCCCCGAGTCGGGGCGCGCCGGCGGCGTGCCGTCGGGACGCTCGCCCGCGCATCGGGAGGGGGTCGGCGCAGCTGGCGGCCGGGGGCAGGGCGAGACGGGCCTGCCTGCCCGTGGCGTGCCCGCGGAGGGAGGCGTTGGGCTACCGGCCGGGGAGCGCGCGCCGGTCCTCGCCTTCGCCTCGGGCAGGGGTGGCGTGGGGAAGACCTCGCTCGTCGCCTCCGCCGCGGCGGTCATGTCGTCCTGGGGGCTGCGTGTCGCCCTGGTCGACCTCGACCTCGGCTGCGGTGACCTGCACACGCGCTTCGGCGTGGGACATCCCGTGGACCTCGTCCGGTTGGCGGGGGAGGTCCCGCCCACGCCCGAGCAGATGGGCCGCGGCTGCGCCCGCTGCATGGACGAGGTGTACCTCTGGGGCCCCTGCGAGCGCCCCGAGACGGCGGAGCTCGTGTCGCCTCTGGTGAGGCCCCTGATCTCGTACCTGAGCTCACGCTTCGACGTGGTGCTGGTGGATGGCCCCGCGGGCTTGAGCGACGCTGCGGCCCAGGCGGCGCAGCTTGCCGACCGCCTGGTCTTGGTGCACGACGACCGGCAGGGCGGCCTTGCGGCACTGGGCAGGACGAGCGCCTTGGCCGTGAGGCTGGGCGTCGCCCGCACCCGCATCGTGCGCGTCAGGAACATGGACGACCTGCGAGGGGACGAGGAGGTCGACTTCGCGCGGATCGAGCCCGGGCTCGAGGGCGCACGGCTCTTCAGGGTGCCTGACGGCGGGGAGGAGGCCGAGGAGCTCTTTGCCGCCGGGGAGACCGAGAGGCTCCTCTCGTCCCGCTCGGAGTTCTCTGAGGCGGTCTCGTACCTCATGGCCCAGCTGCTGGCCGAGCTGGGGGCGCTTCCCGACGGGGAGGAGACCAGGCATGCCCTGGAGCTCAAGCCGGGAAGGAGGCGTCGCGGCCTCTTCGGGCTCAGGAGGGAGGTGGGCTGATGTCCGTCCTGCAGATGGTGCGCGAGCAGGAGGCCGCACTCGTCTCGCCCGCCTCCGTACGGGAGGAGCCGCCGCAAGGGGGACTTCGTGGCACTCGCGAGCTCATGGACCTGAAGGAGCGCCTCAAGCGGGAGCTGGTCCGCAGGCTGGGACTCGAGGTGGTGGCGTCCATGGCATCGTCCGCGGACTCCACGCGTGCCAGGGGCGAGCTTTCCGTGGCGTGCCAGGCGATCCTGCGCTCGGGCGACTTCTCCACCCTGGGTCCCCACGAGCGGGGCGAGCTCGAGGGCTGGGTCCTGGACGACATATGCGGGCTGGGTCCCCTCCAGCCGCTCCTCGACGATGACAGCGTGACGGAGGTGATGGTGAACGGCAGGGAGGGCCTCTTCTTCGAGCGGGAGGGGAGGATCCATCCCGCGCGTGCCGTGTTCGACTCGGACGAGCAGATTCTCATGGTGGTGGACCGCATACTGGCTCCCCTGGGCAGACGCTTCGACCGCAACTGTCCCATCGTGAACGCGCGACTCGCCAACGGGGACCGCGTGAACGCCGTGTCGCCCCCCATCGCGATCGACGGGCCCATGGTGACCATCAGGAAGTTCTCCAACCGGATCAGCACGCTTGGGCGCCTCGTCGAGCTGGGGTCGCTGCCCGACTGGTATGCCCAGCTCCTCAGCTGGGCGGTGAGGTTGCGCCAGGACGTCGCCGTGGCGGGAGGAACCGGATCGGGCAAGACGACCCTCCTCAACGCCCTCTCGTGCGAGATACCGCCATCCGAGAGGATCGTGACCATCGAGGACTCCGCAGAGCTCAAGTTCGACTCCCATCCCAACGTGGTCAGGCTCGAGGCGCGCACCGCATCCATCGAGGGCTCGGGCGAGATAAGCATCCGCGACCTGGTGAAGAACGCCCTGCGCATGAGGCCCGACCGCATCGTGGTGGGCGAGGTGCGCGGCGAGGAGGCCATCGACATGCTCCAGGCCATGAACACGGGGCACGACGGGTCTCTGACGACCCTGCATGCGGGCACGGCGCAGGAGGCGGTGTTGCGCCTGGTGCTCATGGCGCGCTTCGGGATGGACCTGCCCACCGACATCATCGAGGAGCAGATAGCGACTGCCCTTGACTTCCTGGTCATGTCGCAGAGGCTGCCGGACGGCAGGCGCGTCATCGCCTCGCTCAACGCGGTCACGCGGGAGGGGTCCGGCGGCGTGTGCCTGGAGGAGGCGGTCCGCTTCGACGAGGCGTCGCGCTGCTGGAGCCTTGGCTTCGAGCCTGCGTTCGTGGGCCGGGGCCTGGAGGAGGGGGTCTTGGACGAGGGGGAGGTGGCGCTTTGGAGGCGGCGTATGTCCTTGGCCTAGGTGGCTGCGCGTGGCTTGGGAGCTTCGCTCTCGTGGGAGGCGGGCTGCCTCGTGCGCGTGCGGAGGGCTGGAGGACCCGACGGCTCAGGCGCCTTGCCGGAGTCGCGGCCGAGCGCCTGGCCACCCTCCCCCTGGTCCACCTCCTGGCCGGGAGGGATGACTGGGGCCTTGCCGCAGACGAGTTTGGCGGCCTCGTGGCCCAAGTCGGTCTTGCGACCTCTCGCGAGGGGTCCTGCGCGCTGCTTCTCGCGGGCGGCTTCCTGGCAGGCGTCGTCCTCGCCCTCCTCTTTGGCACCTGGCTGGCGCTGCCCCTGGCTGCGCTCTTGCTTGCCGTGGGCGTCCCCCTCTTGGCGCAGTCGACGCGGAGGAGGAGGGAGAGGGAGCTCGCGCAGGCCATGCCGGGGGTGTTCCGCACCCTCGCCATGGCCCTGGCTTCGGGCGAGACGCTCTCCCAGGCCATTGACTACCTGGGGTCGAACAGCCCCGACGTCGTGGCACCGGCCTTCGCTCGCGTCTCGCTGAGGCTGCGCTGCGGCATCTCGGTCGAGGGGTCGATGAACGCGCTCCGCGAGGAGCTCGAGGCTCCCGGCGTGGGCCTTCTCGCCACGGCCCTCACCATCTCGCAACGCACGGGCAGCCCGCTGAGGGAGCTCTTCGAGCATGCGGCGCAGATGGTCGAGCGCCAAGGGGAGTTCCAGAGGCTGCTCGCGGTCAAGACCGCCCAGGTAAGGCTCTCCGCCCGCGTGGTGTGCGCGTTGCCGGCGATTCTCATCGGGGTGCTCTCGCTCGTGTCTCCCGACTTCCGGTCGGGGCTCGCCACGCTCTTCGGGGCAGGCTGCGTGCTGGTCGCCGCAGGGATGGACGCCCTCGCGCTGCTCATCATCCGACGCCTGATGAGAGGGGTGCTCTGATGGCTGGGATCGCCCTGCACGGCGCGGTGGCACTCCTCGCCTTCGTGGCCTGCCTTCTGCTCCTGGGGCCACCGCATGCCGGTCGCAGGGGGAGGGGGGCGGCCCGTGCACCCTCTGCCCGCGGGCTGGCGCTCGTTGCGGGCCGGCTGCTGGAAGTTGTGGAGGGCTATGGACCCGTGGCGAGGGCGAGGGTACAGGTGGGCAGCTCGAGGGTGCGGATGGGCTGCCTCCGCGAGATGCCCTCGATGCTCGATGTGGTGACCCTGGGACTGCTCTCCGGACTCTCGTTCGATGCGTCGCTCGAGCTCTACTGCCAACGTTACGAGGGCCGGCTTGCGGGCGCGCTCTCGTCCGCCCTCACCTCCTGGCGCATGGGCGTCAGCTCGCGCGAGGCGGCCCTGAGGGCGATGGCAGACGAGCTGGGGGTCGATGCTCTGGGGAGCTTTGCCCAGACGGTCGCCCAGGCCCTCGCCTTCGGCTCGCCTTTGGCCGACGCCCTCGAGGGGCAGGCTCAGGCGATCAGGGACGAGCAGCGCTCGCAGGTGGAGGAGGAGATCGAGCGGGTCCCGGTGAAGATGCTCGTCCCCTTGGGGACCCTCATCGTCCCGGCGATGCTCCTGGCGATACTGGGGCCGCTCCTCGGCTCCTCGCTCGTGTTGGGTCATTAGCTGCGCCCCAGTCGGGGGCAGGGAAGAAAGGTGGAAGAGATGCAGGGACTTGGCGTGTGGGTTGCTGGCTTGGCGGTTCGGGCCCGCGAGCTCGTCGCAAGCGAGGATGGGCAGGGGACGACCGAATACGCGATCCTCGTCGGCGTCCTGGTGGTCATAGCCATTGTGGCCATCGTCGCTTTTCGCGGGAAGGTACAGGAGCTCTGGACGGCCATCTCGGACGGCATCAACTCGCTGTGACGAGGAAGTCCCACCTGCGCCGCACGGGCAGGACGGTCCTGGTGGCGTCCTGCCTCCTCGCGGCAGCCGTCATCGTGGGGGTCCCACGGCTCTTGGAAAGGGGAGGTGTCCCGGGCGACGCCGTCCTGCGACAGGTGGGAGGGCACGGTGAGGGTGATGCCGAGGGCACTCGTCGTGGCGGTGACGGGTCGCCCGCGCCTCCGGGTGGCATGTGGCCGGATGGCAAGGCCGAACCAGGTATGTCCGTCGGGAGCGGGGGCGGCGACGGGGGCCAAGTGGGCCAGGGGAATGCCGACGTCCCTCGGGAGGGAGGGAGCCATGTCCTGGTCCATGGCTCCCGTGACGTGCCCGACTTGGCCGGGGAGCTGCTCGGGAGGTATCGCGAAGGGGGTGGTTGCGTGCTCGTCAGCGCGGGTTATGCCGACCTTTTGGGAAGGGTCTGGGTTTGCGTCGTGCAGGGCGATGGTTGGGTGGACGTGTGCGAGGTCTCTGCGGCGCCTGGCGGTGGGTGCAGGGAGGCGGTCACACGGCTGAGGGCGGACGAGTGGGGGGAGGGGGTCGATGCGTTGTGAGGCTCGGCTTTTCGGGGGCCGTGTTCGTTCTGCCCGGTCCGCCCGCTCGACGTTCAGGGGGACGGGGGCTTGCGCCAAGGCTCTTCTGTTGGGCACGTGTGGCCAGTCGACGGTGGAATACCTGCTCGTCACCCTGGCGTTCCTTGTCCCCACGCTCGTCCTCGCGGCCGTCTGGAGACAAGCGAGCGGCGGCGGGCTCATGCGCGGAGCCCTCGACGCGGCCTCCCACGGCTTCGGCGCGGGAGGGCTCGTCGCGGCACTCCAGGACGTCCTCCTCTATTGAGGAGCCGGGAGGGAGGGGCGCCTTGGATGGTGTCACGGCCGGCTTCGTCCCCGTCGTCCCGTACTCGGCCTCTGGGCAGGCGACCGTCGAGGCGGCGGTCCTGCTGCCCTCCCTGATGCTCATCCTGGCCATCCTGCTGGAGCCCGCCTGCCTTGGCTACTCGCTGGTGGTCATGCGGTCGGCGGCCGCGGAGACGGCCCGCGTGGCGCTCACCAACCATGGGTCCGACCTCGACGGGTGCAAGGCCTTCGCGCTGCGCAGGCTCGCCGCGGTGCCCGACGTTCCCCTCTTTCACGTGGGAGGGGAGGAGGGCTGGGAGGTTAGCGTGTCGAGCTCCGGCGGCCGGGTCGAGGTGGGCCTGCGCGGCCATGCGAGGCCGCTCCCCCTCCTCGGGGCGGCGATGGCGCTTGCGGGCAGGAGCGACGGACGGGGAGTGGTGCTCGAGGCAAGGGCAAGCGAGGGGCTGAGGCCATCGTGGTTGGGAGGGAGCTATGCGAGTTGGCAGACCATCTGGGACTAGGGGAGAGGAGCTGCCGAGCCCTCTCGCCATCTTCGTGCGGGACGACGGCGGCTATACCACGGTGGCGGTGGCCGTTGCGCTCCTCGTGAGCCTCTCCCTCGTGTTCTCCCTCGCCACCCTCGAGTGGGCCTCCTCCCGCTCTGCCGACGTGCAGGCGGTGGCCGACGCCTCGGCGCTCGCCGGGTCAAACGTGGTGGCGGCGTATTCGACCGTCGCCCAGGTGGTGGACGCCTGCGTCCTGAGCATGGGGCTCCTGGGCTCCGTCATCTGCGCCTCCGCGCTCGTCATAGCCGCCATACCTCCGCTCCAGGCGATGTCGACGGGGGTGTTTGCTGCGGGAAGGAAGGTGCTCGACGCGAGGCGCGGCTTTGCGCGCAGCGCCTCGGAGGGCCTCTCTCGCCTGGAGGCGGCCCTCCCCGCCCTGGTCATGGCGAACTCCGCGTCCTGCGTGTCCGCCAACTCCAAGGGTGACGTGCGCTACGTGGGGCTCGCCGTCCCCTTTCCCCAAAAGAGCGAATCCGACTTCTCCGGGCTCGACGATGGGCTGGACGCCGAGGAGATGGAGGAGGATGCCAGGAGGCTCGCCGAGGCGTCCGCTCGGAAACAGGCCGCTCACGAGCGTGCCGAGGCGGCAAAGGAGAGGGCCTGGCGGGCGGACAACGTGGACGATCCCTATTGCCTGAGAAGTCGGGCCGAGCGGCTTGCGGGCCTGTCCGGAGGGCAGAACCCGTCCTATCCGGAGCCCTCGTCATGGCGCTTCGACTTCGCGCGGCTCCGCAGCGCTAACTACTACTTGACCCGTTGGTCGGCAGAGGGCGAGACGGGCTCGGACGCGGACGAGCTCCAGAGGTCCTGTGCGCGCAAGGCCTTCTTTCGCTACGCCTACGAGCGGACATCGGAGGCGCATTGTGACGAGTCGGAGGAGGGCTGCTCGATCGACCTGCCCGAACTCCCCCATACCACGGCGGGGGTCAGGGAGACGACCCTGTACACCGACGTCGTCTGGCCGTGCACCATCGAGGATGGCGTGAGGACGCTGCACTGCTCGCTCGACTGCCCCGGTGCCCGGGGTCCCTATGCGGGCCTTGCGAGCCTCGCGGACATCGACGCGGGGTCTGTCGCCGTCTGCCCCGACTGTCGCATGGACGCGGTGGCCATGGGCAACGTGGCGGACGCGTCCACCAACATATCGAACGGCTACGAGCACTACTGGAGGATCGTCGTGGAGGCCTCGCGCGAGTACCAGGTGGCAAGGGACGAGGAGATCCAGGCAGAACGGGAGATGCAAGAGATTGCGGAGCGTGCGGACGGCGCGTTCGAGCGCGCCATGAAGCTGCTCTCGGTGGGGAGGCCAAGGCTCTGCCCTCCCGGCGCCTACGGATGCATGGCCGTGGTGTCTCGCCCGGACCTCACCCCCGTGCCGGCGGGGATCTCGCACTTCTCCTCCGAGGGAGAGCTCCCCCGTGGCGCCGCCGTCTCTGCCGCCACCCTTGCCCCGGACGAGGGGACCGACGGGCACAACGTCCTCTCGAGCGTGTTCGAGGGCGTCACCCGTTCGGACGGGGGCCTGGTGCTCGACCTCGTGGGTGGCATCACGGGTATCTGGGGAAGGCTGCTCGTCTCGTATGGCTCGTCCTACGAGAGCGTCTCGGGGGTCACGGATGACGTGCTGGACGGCATAGGGGGCGTGTTCGGCGAGAGGGTCGCGTCGTGGCTGCGCAAGAAGATCTCTGCGACGGTGACGTCTGCGGGCTTCGAGCCAGCGGACATGAGGCTGCGAAAGCCCGTCTTGGTGAACAGCCAGCAGGTCTTGGACCGGGCAGGGCTCGAGAGGGTCGGCAAGGTGAGGGAGCTGGTGCAGGCCCTGCCGATGGAACCCAGGGAGCTCTTGGGCCGCTGTGCGCAGATGGTCTCCGACGAGCTTGGGGACAAGACCTTCACGGTTGCCGAACTGCCCGTTCCCGGCATGGAGGGCACCACCATCCCCCTGACCATAGACCTGGCCACGATTTTGGGGGCGCTGACATGAGGGTGGCATGGACATGGGCCGGGGCGAGCGACGCCGGAGTGTCGCGAGGCGAGGCGGGGCAGATGGTCGTCGAGCTCGCGGTGCTGCTTCCCATCGTGATCGCGGTGGCCCTCGTCGCATTCAACATGGTCCGCTTCCTGCAAGCCTGTGCGGCCTTCGACAGGGTCGCGCCCGACTGCGTCATCGCGCACGGGGTGAGTCCCGCGGGGGAGCAGGACGTAGCGTCTGCCTGCGCGCAGGTGAGGGCGGCGATCGAGGACGGGCTCCCGGTATCTGGCTGTGAGGTGGCGGTCAGCTCGGGGGACCTAGGTCCTGCGCCAAGGGGGAAGGGGGTGTCGTTTCCCGTCTCGCCCCTCCTCACCACGTTCACCTGCACCCTCTCGTACCGTCCCTGGCCGAGCTCCTTCTCGATGGCCGGGATCGACCTGAGGGTCCCTGCGTTCCTGCGGCACGAACGCTCCATCACCGTCGACCGCTTCAGGCCTGGGGTGGTGGTGTAGGTGAGGGGGATGGTAGGGCGCATGGTAGGGGCACGACTCGCGGATGGGACGACACTGGGCCGATTCGAGCTCAGGGAGCGCTTCTGTGAACGGGCACGGGGGCTCTTGGGAACGGGGCCTGACGCCATGCCCATCGTGATCATGCCCTGCCACTCGATCCACTGCGTGGGCATGCGCTACGCGATAGACGTCGCGTTCTTGGACGGGGGAGGGAGGGTCCTCCTCGTCCGGAGGGCCCTGCGCGTTGGGATGATTCTGGGCTGCCACGGTGCGGCGGCCGTGCTGGAGAGGCCTGCGGGCTCGGGGCCATGGCCTCGCGAGGGCAGTCATGTCGAGCTGTTGGATCCGTCGGGAGGGGGAATCCCGACCCAAGAGGAAGGTGTCTGAGCATGGATGAGTACGGAACCGCTTCCCTGACGCCGAATCAACCTGTCCCACTCGAGGACCAGGGCGCGACGATCAAGCGCTGTCCCCGCTGTGGCATGGAGCTCTTCTCGGACATGAGCGTCTGCTACGGTTGCCTCTTCGACTTCTCCCGTGCGGGCTCGCCAGGTCCGGGCTTGCCTCCACAGGACGACCTGGACGAGCCTCGGGGCTGGGACGAGGGGATACCGCCCTTCGAGCTCGAGGAGGATGGCAGGACGCTCGAGCTGTCCGGCATGCCCCTGGGCGCCAGGACCAGCGGGGTCCCGTCGGTGTGGGTCAGGGGCAGCGAGCTCGAGGTCGTGGTGCCCATCCCCAAGGATGGCCTCAACGTGGGGCGCTTGCCCTCGAACGACGTGGTGCTGCATTCTGCCGCGGCCTCGCGTCGCCATCTGCGGGTGTCCCTCGTGTCGGGGGGCGCCGTGGTCGAGGACCAGGGTTCGACGAACCCCGCCATGTTGCGGGGGCGCGCGGTGGACGACCTCGCCCGCATGCAGGTTGGCGACACCTTGGACGTGTGTGGGACGCTCTTCACGCTCGTTGGACCCGTCCCCTCATGAGCGGCGGCGGAAGATGGCGCATTCCTCTTTGGTATCCTCTTACGGAGAGGGCTTCCAGGGCCCTCTCCCGAGACGGATCGGAGGGAACCATGTCTCTTCCCCGCAGCCATGTCCGCAAAATGCGGGCCCATGTCGTATTGCTTGCCGCGATTGCCCTGGTCGTTGCCGCGGCATTCCTGCCCCTGCGCGCATTGGCAAAGGACTACGCCATCACGAGCGTGGACATAGACGCCACCGTGGCGACGGACGGCAGCCTCTCGGTCACCGAGGACCGCATCTACGACTTCGATGGCTCGTTCCATGGGGTGTACTGGAAGATTCCCAAAGGGGAGTACGAGGGCAGGGAAGTGCAGGTGACCATCGGCGAGGTGGGCCTCGTGACCGACGGCTCCTTCGAGTCCTTCACCATGTCGAGCTCGGGCGACGACGGCACCTACACGGTGACCGACTACGGCAGCTACCTCCAGGTGAAGCTCTATTCGGCGCACGAGGACGAGTCGGCCACCTTCCGCATCAACTATGTCGACTCCCAGCTCGCACGTCGCTACGCCGACACCTCCGAGCTCTACTGGAAGTTCGTCTCGGATGGCTGGGATGTCGAGTCCCAGAACGTTCGCTGCGTGGTGCACCTACCCGTGCCTTCTGGCCAGACGGTGAGCGCGGGCGATAACGTGAGGGTCTGGGGGCACGGCCCCCTCGATGCCAGCGTGTACGTCGTGGACGGCAACGTCGTCTACAGCGTGCCAGGCGTGGGAAGCTCCGAGTACGCCGAGGCGCGCGTCGCCTTCCCGTCCGAATGGCTCTCTGACGCGACTGCCTCGAGCGAGGCGAGGCTCGACTACATCACCTCGCAGGAGCAGGGCTGGGCAGACGAGGCCAACGCTAAGCGTGCGAAGGCCCGGGCGATCTCGTATGGGCTTTCGGGCTTCGGGGGCCTTGCCGCCATCGCGTCCTGCGCCTATGCGATATCCAGGCGCCTGAGGTACAAGGAGACGCACAAGCCCCAGTTCGACGACAAGTACTTCCGCGACGTCCCCTCCGCAGACCACCCCGCGGTTCTGGGGGCCCTCATCAAGGGCGGCACTCCGCAGCAGGAGGACCTCACTGCGTCACTCATGCGTCTCACTGACCTTGGGATGGCAAAGCTCAGCATGGTGAAGACGAGCCGCAAGGGCCTCTTTGGCCGGATCTACCAGGACAGCGAGTACCGGCTCGAGCTCACTCCCAACAACGTGGGCCGTTCCATCGCCCGTACCAAGGGGCCAGGCGAGGCACAGGCGCGACGCATCGACGAGGACACCATAAAGTTCCTCTTCCGCAAGATTGCCCCAAAGGGCACGCGCAGCGACTCGACTACCCTCTACTTCTCCGAGATTGGTGACGTTGCAAAGTCAGATGCCGAGACATACAGGGACGCATACGAGGACTGGGAGACGACCGTGGAGGCCTGCCTCACGGAGCGCCGCTTCTCCGAGGACGAGCATTCGAACGGTCGTGTGGGCCTGGCGCTCTTTGGCGGCATTGACGTCATCCTTGCCGTGGGCCTGGCGTTTCTCATGCTGATCGGAGAGGTCGCGGGGACGTGGGGGCTGCCCGCGGCCGTCCTCCTTGCCGTCGCAGGAGTCTTCTCGATCTGGAGCGCCCGCGGCATGGAGAGCCTCTCTTCCGAGGCGATCGAGCTCAAGGCGAAGCTGGAGGCACTCAGGCGCTGGCTCCTCGACTTCACCCGCCTTGAGGAGGCCATTCCCCAGGACGTGGTCCTCTGGAACCAGCTCCTGGTCCTGGCTGTCGTCCTCGGTGTCTCCGAGGAGGTCATCAAGCAGCTCAAGATCGCCGCACCACAGATTCTCGAGGATCCCCAGATCATGCCTGTGTACGGTTGGTATCACACCGAGCCCGGCCTGGGCAGGCCCGTCGCGGACTTTGGCGAGAGTCTCTCTCGGGCACACCAGGTCAGCACCGCCGAGCTCGCCAGCTCGTCCTTCAGCGACGGCGGTGGAGGTGGTGGCGGGTTCTCCGGTGGTGGCGGAGGCGGCTTCGGCGGAGGCGGCGGAGGCGGCGCCTTCTAGTCGGGAACCTTCACGAGAAGGAGATTCGAGAAATCCGTTGACGGCTTGGGATTCTTTGCTATATTAAACAGGCTTGCAAGCGCAAGCGCTTCGGCTGGGTAGCTCAGTTGGTAGAGCAGGGGACTGAAAATCCCCGTGTCAGGGGTTCGATTCCCTTCC
This sequence comes from Olsenella sp. oral taxon 809 str. F0356, assembly GCF_000233535.1. Lineage (NCBI taxonomy): Bacteria > Bacillati > Actinomycetota > Coriobacteriia > Coriobacteriales > Atopobiaceae > Olsenella > Olsenella sp. oral taxon 809. Next base: position 2,140,295 of record NZ_JH376563.1, on the reverse strand, counting down.
CCGCCACCATAAAAAAGGCCCGTCTACCTGCGTGAAGGTAGGCGGGCTTTCCTGTTGGGTGGGTATCTGTTCCTTGCGGTGTCCCATGCAAGCGCGTACACCTTCGCGCGCCTCCCGCATGCCAAATCGCGCGGGGTGCGCTAAGGCGACGTGACCGAATGGTTTCCCGACTGTGACTTTGCCAAGGCGCGCTTCTCGAGGGTGCTAGCCTTTGCCCGCGGGAGCGGTTTGTCGGTGATGCGCAAGGGGGCGCAATGGCTTCAAAAGAGGGGGGCAATGGCACCGTGGGTCGACGGCTTGCGCACGTGTTTCCCCATGCGCTGCCCGTCGTTCTCGCCTACCTGGTCATTGGGATCCCTTGCGGCGTGCTCGAGGCGCAGATTGGCTTCGGTCCCCTCCTCGCCCTCGCCTTCTCGTCCACCTTCTATACCGGCGCAGGCCAGTTCGTGCTGCCCCAGATGGTCCTTGCTGGGATGCCGCTTCCCACGACCATTGCGAGCATCGTGCTGGTGAGCTCGCGACAGCTTCTCTACTCGGCGGGGCTCGCCCCCTACCTGGGCAAGGGTTCGCGCCTTGACGCGTTTGCGCTTGCCGCCACCGTCACGGACGAGTCCTTCGGCGTCAACCTCGACCGCTTTGCGGGAGATGCCGGCTGGGACGTTCGCGACGGCCTCCTCCTCAACCTCCTCTGTATGTTCTCGTGGGCGCTTGCCAATGCCGCAGGCGTGCTCGTAGGTGGTATGGTGAGCCTCCCTACCGCGCTCATGTCCTTTGGCATGACCTCGATCTTCGTGTGCCTGCTCCTGGGGCAGCTGCGTGACGGGTCGACCTACGTCGCAGCCCTTGTCTCGGCGCTCCTCGTCCTCGCCTGCAAGCTCGTGGGCCTCCAGGGCGCAGCCGTGCTCCTCGGCGCCGCCGGTGGTGTTGTCTGCGGGCTTGCCTGGCAGGTCTGGGCCCGGAGTGGGGGTATCCGATCATGAGCGTCTCCCAGCTCGCCCTCACCTGGGCCGTGACCTTTGCCGCCATCTTTGCCTTCAGGACGCTTCCCCTGCTACTCCTGAGGGGGAGGAGCCTCTCTCCCCGCGTCGGGGAGGCGCTCGGGCTCATACCAGCCGCCGCCTTCGCCGGCTTGGTGGCAAACGACCTCCTCGACCCCTCGACCATCGCGCGCGACCCGCTGGGCGCGGCGTCTGGGCTGGTCGCCGCCGCCATCGTCGCAATCGTGGCGCGTAGGACAAAGTCCCTGGTCCTCTGTGCCGCAGTGGGCATGTTGGCGTATGCGTTGTTGGGCCTTCTCGCCTAGCCCTTCGAGACGGGCGAGAGGATCCCCTGCCGCCTGCCGGGCACGCCGTTGTGCACATGCAAATTAACCAGCACGCTGTTACGCACATTGGCGGCGTCTGCCAACTGCGGAAACGTTAGGCTGAATGTGCGCAACTGCGTGCGCGATGCGGCGAATGTGCGCAATTGCGTGCGCGGCGCTGCGACCATGCGCGATGGAGTGCTAGGCGTCCGGGGGTGCGCAACCGCGTGCGTAGTGCCGTGGTGAAGAACACGCAAGCGTGCGCAACGGCGTGCAGGATGTCGCAGCTCGCACGCTCGAACGCGCCTGCCTGTCTCGTCGGCGTCGCGGCGCGCCGTCTCCAGCTAGTAGCGCACGCGGAAGCCGGCCTCCCCGGGCACGGGCTCGAGCTCGACCCTCGAGTCGATGCGATAGTCGATTGGGTAGCGGGCGTATGCGTTCGAGAAGCGCCCGAAGAACTCAGATATGGCGTCGTCCGTCCCCTGGAGCTCCATGCTCACGCTGCCGTCGTCCTCGTTCCTGACCCAGCCCGTGCAGCCCGACTCGCCGGCCACGTGCTGGGAGGTCCAGCGGAAGCCGACGCCCTGGACCTCTCCGCGAAACACCAGGCCCAGCCGTCTCGTCCCCTCGGGCAGGGGACCCTTCTCCCTGCCGTTCCGCCTCCGCAGACCAAAGCCAAGCATGAGGCAGCCCCCCGTTCGGACGTCCAAAACCCTTGGGCGTACAATACCATCAGTAGGTTCCGCCGTGTCCGCTCGACGCCGGGCGCGGCCCCAGGCCCACCCGCGCCGAGGAGGATGCATGCCAGCGAAGTTCAACCTGATGACGGATTCGCCCTGCGACTTCACGCAGCAGATGGTGGAGGACTCCGGCATACGCTGCCTGCACTTCAGTTACACCGAGGCCGGCCGTGAGGGCGGGCTCAGCGGCGAGGACGACCTCTTCCAAAGCCGTGACCCCCACAGCTTCTACGAGGAGATTCGCAAGGGCGCCTGCCCCATGACCTCCCAACCCTCCCAGCTGGAGTTCGAGCGCGCCTTCCGCGAGGCGGCGGAACTCGAGCTCCCTACCGTCTACCTCTGCTTCTCGAGCGGCATCTCGGGCTGCTACGAGGGGGCCCAGACGGCGCTCGCGCGTCTGGAGGAGGAGGTGGGCCACAGCCTGCCCATCAGCATCGTCGACCTCAAGCTGGGATCGACGGCGCAGTACCTCTTCGTGGTCGAGGCGATCCGCCAGCGTGACAAGGGCCTCACGGCAGACCAGATGGTCCGCTGGGCGGAGGAGGCGCGCTACTTCGTGCAGACCATCTTCATGGTGGACGACCTGGACGCCCTGCATCGCGGCGGGCGCGTTCCCAAGTCGGTCGCCGTCTTGGGCGGGGCCCTGGACGTGAAGCCCCTTCTCACCTTTGACCTCGACGGGGCGCTCAGCGTCATCGGCATCTCGCGTGGGCGCAAGAAGGGTCTGCGCAAGCTGGCCTCCTTCTACGAGCGGAACCACAACGACGACCTCTTCTCCAACGTGGTGGCCATCGGCAATGCCGACTGCCCCCGCGACGCCGACCGCCTCGCGGACATCATCCACAAGGGCAACGACTCGGCCGTCACCATGATCTCGACCATAGGGCCGACCATCGGCTGCCACGTCGGCCCCGGCATGGTCTCGTGCTGCTTCTGGGGAGAGGACCGCCGCCACGGGGCGTCGGTGGCAGACCAGATCTCACGGAGCGTCCGAGACCAGTAGCGCGGACGCCGGGCGACCGCGCCACCACGTCATGGGGCGCGCCGTCCGGCACGAACGTCAGATACGGCGCGCAGGGGAGCGCACGCAACTAGGAGGACAAATGAACGCCAGCAGAAGAGACTTCCTCGCCCTCTCGGCCGTAACCGCGGGCCTGGGCCTCGCCGCCTGCGCGCGCCCCGGCGGGCAGACGGGCGACCAGGCCACTGACCAGCAGCAGGAGCAGCCTTCCGTCGACCTCGAGGAGTTCGAGGGCCTGGCGCTCAAGGAGGACGCCTGGAAGTACGACGCCGCCAACGACTGCTACTACCAGCTGGGCGTCAAGTACTGCCTGAAGCCCGGCAGCGAGCCCTATGAGTCCCTGGCCATCTTCGTGCCGGGCGCCTACTTCGACGCGCAGAAGTCGGGCGAGAGCTACAAGTGCACGGTGAAGTCGGACGCCACCCTGGCCGGACTCACCCCCAAGACGGCGCCCGTCGTCATGCCTGTGAACTCCGCCCGCCTCAACGCCCAGGCCTGCCCCACTTCCTACTCCTACGACGGCCTGAGCCGCTACCTCTCTGCCGGCATGGTGTACGTCTATGCGGGCTTCCGCGGTCGCTCCGCAGGAATCGCGAGCGACTCCCAGGACCTCTATCCGGGCGGTGCGCCCTGGCCGGTCGTCGACCTCAAGGCGGCCGTGCGCTACCTGCGCTACAACGCCTCCAAGCTCCCCGCCAACCTGGACCGCATCTTCGTCGCGGGCTACGGCGCGGGCGGCGGCGTCTCGGCGGTCCTCGGTGCGGGCGGGGACTCCGCGCTCTACCAGAAGTACCTGGAGGCCATCGGCGCCGTGACGCACGACCACGAGGGCAACGCGGTGTCCGACGCCATCTGCGGCTCCGCCTCCTGGTGTCCCGTCACCTCCTTCGACACCGCTGACGGGGCGTACGAATGGATGATGGGCCAGTTCTCCACCACGGGGACGCGCAAGGAGGGCAGCTGGACCGCCCAGCTCTCGCACGACCTCGCCGACTCCTACGGCGACTACGTGAACCAGCTTGGCCTGACGGACAACGAGGGCAACGCCCTCGGGCTCGAGGAGACCTCGGACGGGAGCTACCTTGCGGGCGAGTACTACGACCAGCTGCTAGGCTGCATCGAGGACGGTGCGAGCAGCTTCCTCTCCAGCACTGAGTTCCCCTACACCTACACGCCCGCCCGCATGTCCGACTCCTGCTTCCCGGGCGACCCCAACCTCGCCGCCTCGGGTGCGGACGAGATCGACGCCCTGAGCTCCGCCAGCTCCACGTCCACGACCTCTGGTGCGGGCACGTCCGGGACGGGCGGAGATGGTACGGGGGCGGAGTCGTCTTCGGCCGGATCCGCGTCGGCCACCGGCGTCTCCCAGGTGCAGTCCACGGTCTATGAGTCTCTGGGTAGCTACCTCTCTGCCCTCAACTCGGACTCGCGTTGGATCACCTACAGCAGCTCGCGCCAGACCGCGCGCATCACGGAGCTTTGGGACTTCGTCGCGAAGTGCCGCCCGGCACAGAAGGAGGTCTGCGCCTTCGACGCGCTGGACCGCTCTACCATGGCGAACCAGCTCTTTGGCATCGACGCCGAGTCCACCCTTCACTTCGACCGCACGGTGTCGGACCTCCTGGCCAATAACCAGGTGAGCTACGCGACCTTCGAGGGCTGGGACGGCAGCTACGTGAGCTCCTGGAGCGCGGACGTCGTGAAGAAGGACGCCTTGGGCGTGAGCATGGCCGACCGAGTCCAGTCCATGAACCCGCTGTACCACATCTGTGGCAGCTACGAGGGCTTCGGACAGGCTAAGGTCGCCCCACACTGGCGCATCAACACGGGGCTCTTCCAGACCGAGTCCGCGCTCTGTGGGGAGCTCAACCTCGCGCGCGCCCTCTCGGCCTACGACGGCGTCAGGGACGTCGCCTTCACCCCGGTGTGGGGGAGGGGCTACGAGCTCGCCGAGGCCTCGGGAGACCCGCAGGACAGGCTTGTCGCCTGGGTCCTCTCCTGCCTGGAGTCCGAGGCTGCCGCCGTTCAGGCAAGTTAGGCTATCGCCGAGAAGGAAACAAATAAAGATACGGCTACCCTTACCTGAGTGCAAGAGTAAACAGAGCAGAATTTGAGATTTTCTCCCCTTCCGTGATAGACTCGAAGAAGCCGAACACGGAAGGGGTGCCATCTGCATGTATGAGGTAGGGGAGTACATCGTTCATCCGGGCCAGGGCGTCTGCAGGGTGGATGAGGTGGTCGATGACCCCCAGCCCAGCTATCAGCTCATGCCCGTGGGCGTGAGGCATCCCATGCGCATCAGCTTCCCCATTGCGAGCGAGTCGCGCCTGCGCCCCATCCTCACCCACGACGAGGCGATGACCCTCATCGGCGAGTATCCCGACCTGGACGTCGTGGAGCTCGGTCCCAACAACAACGCCATGGAGGAGCACTTCAAGAACAAGATCCGCCGCGGCAGCTGTCGTGACTCCGTGCGCGTGGCGAAGACCTTCCGCCGCCGCATCGCGCAGGTTAGGGCCAACAACAAGAAGCCGCCCGTGGCGTACGAGCGCATCCTCAAGCAGGCGCGCGAGCGCTCCCTGCAGGAGCTTGCGGTGGCCTTGGACTCCACCAAGGAGGACGTGCAGCAGCTCTTCGCCCAGCGCGAGGAGGCCGCCACGGCCTAGGTTACGCTTGTGCACCCGCTTGGCCCGTCCGGCCGGGACGGGGGCGGGACTGCCATACAATGGTATGACGCAGAACCAGCGTGGGCGCCGATGCGGTGCCCACGCGCTCTTTGAGGGGAGAAACGCCACATGGCGGTAGCAGACGAAGCCTCCAAGTCCCGTGCCATCATCACCGTCTTGGGCAGTGACCGCCCGGGCATCGTGGCCGCGGTCACGGCGGCGCTCGCGCATCACGGCGCAAACATCCTGGACATCTCCCAGACGATCCTGCAGGGTACCTTCACCATGACCATGCTGGTCGACCTGGCCGACTCCAAGGTCGACTTCTCCGCGCTCCAGGACGAGCTGAGCGGCCTCTCGGGTGAGCTGGGCGTGCAGACCAACATGCAGCGCGAGGAAGTCTTCAACTTCATGTACCGCCTCTAGCGCGGCCAGCCGCAGCGGCGCCCCCGCGCGCAATGGCGGCAGACGAGAGGAGCGTGGAAAGAGACATGCCCAAGAGCCCCCTGACGCATCGGGCTAGGAGCTTCCTCACCTCGAAGGACACCTCCGCCCTGAGCCACATAGCCGACGCCTACCCCATGCCCTCCGAGGGGCTGGGGCGTCCCGCCGCGTCCGATGGCCTCTACGAAGGCATGCAGCGTGCGGACAGGCTCCCGGACGAGCTCTACGAGCGCTACGACGTGAAGCGCGGCCTGCGCAACGCCGACGGCTCCGGGGTGCTTGTGGGCCTCACCACCATCTCGAACGTGCACGGCTATAACAAGGTGGACGGGCGCCTCGTCCCCGACCGCGGGGACCTCAGGTACCGTGGCTACTCCATCTCGGACCTTGTGGAGGGAAGCCACGCCGACGACCGCTTCGGCTACGAGGAGGTGGCCTACCTCCTCCTCTCCGGTGCCCTGCCCATCCAGGCGGAGCTCGACGACTTCCGTGCGCGCATCGACTCCCGCCGACAGCTGCCCGAGGGCTACCTGGACATCTTCCCGCGCGTCACCTACAGCCACTCCATCATGAACGTGCTGCAGCGCGCGACCCTCCTGCTCTACGCCTTCGACCGCAACCCGGACGACACCTCGCCCGAGCACGAGATAGACGTGGCGCTCTCGCTTCTGGGCCGCTGGCCCCGCGTGGCGAGCGTTGCGCACCAGGCCTACGTCGCCTCGAACGAGGGGGTGCGCCTGCGCGTGCCTCCCGCCCGAGAGGGCTACTCCATGGCCGAGACCATCCTGGACGTGCTGCGGGGGGACGAGGGCTTCAGCAGGAGCGAGGCCATGCTCCTCGACGCCATGCTCATGCTGCACGCGGAGCATGGCGGCGGCAACAACTCGAGCTTCACCTGCCGCGTGCTGAGCTCTTCGGGCACGGACGCCTACAGCGCCTACGCCGCCGCGCTGGGCTCCCTCAAGGGCCCCAAGCATGGGGGAGCCAACTACAAGGCAGGGGAGATGATCGAGGACATAGCCGCTCACGTGGGCGACTGGTCGAGCGACACGCAGGTGGCGGACTACCTCACGCGCATCCTGGGGCGCGAGGCCTTCGACGGGACCGGCCTCATATACGGCCTGGGGCATGCCGTATACACCGTGAGCGACCCGCGCGCCGAGGTCGTGCGCGAGCAGGCGAGGAAGCTTGCGGAGGAGAAGGGGGAGCTGGACAAGCTCGAGCTCATTGGCCGCGTGGAGAGGCTTGGCCCCGAGCTCATGCGCGAGGTGCGCGGCATCACCAAGCCCATCAGCACCAACATCGACCTCTACACCGGCTTCGTGTACTCCATGCTAGGCATCCCCAAGGACCTCTACACGCCCATCTTCGCCATGGCCCGCTGCGCCGGTTGGGCGGCCCATCGCATGGAGGAGCTCTATGGCGCCGCGCGCATCATACGTCCCGCCTACCGTTCGGTCATGGGGGACTCCGCCTACGTCCCCATAGGCAGGAGGGGCTAGGCTCGCTCCTAGAGGGGGTCCATCTGGCCCGAGTAGTCTGCCTTCGTGGTCGCAATCGCCCGGCGCATCTTGTGCAGGGTCTCTGATACCTGGGGCATCCTGAACATCACTGCCGTGTAGAGCGTGTCGATGAGGACGAGCTGGGAGATGCGGCTGGAGAGCGACTCGGAGCGATAGCCCGTCTCGTCCGAGATGGAGACGAGGACCACGTCCGCATTCTCCAACAGCTTGCTCGAGGGGTAGCTCGTGATGACGATGGTGCGCGCGCCCGCATCCTTTGCTATGGCGGAGAGGTGGATCATCTCCTTGGTGAGCCCGGTGTGGCTGATGATGATGGCGCAGTCTTCCGGCCCCATGACGGATGCCTGCATGAGCTGCAGGTGGTAGTCTTGGGCGAACTGGGAGCGCAGGGGAGAGCGAAGGAACTTCTGGTATGAGTCATAGGCGACTGCGTTCGACTCTCCACAGCCGTGGAATGACACTCGCGTCGACCCCAGGAGTATGTCGACGGCGTTCGATATCGCTTCGGGGTCCTGCAGGCGCAACGTGTCTTCGAGAGACTTGATGCTTGACTGGAACACGTGCTGGGTTACGGTCGGGATGTCGTCGTCCGGGCAAATGTTCTCGTGGATGGACGTCTGCGGGTCGTAGGCATCTGCGAGAAGGTCGTCACGGAATTCCCTGAATCCCTGGTAGCCTAACCGCTTCGCGAACTTGAAGATGGTCGAGTCCGCAAGTCGGAGCTTCGAGGCCATCTCGCTGATCGTCATTCGGGAGGCCTCGACGGGATTGGCAAGGATGAACTGAGCAATTTTCTGCTCCTTCGGCGTGAAGGTCGAAGAAGAGGACTTGATTCTGAGCAGCACGGCAGGGGTTGCGCTCATTGCGCTCGTCCAATCTCAAGAGTAGAACGTCGCTTTTAATAAAAGCAATTATAAAAAATACCTGCAATATTATCGCCTGAATGACCTGCCACCGCAAATCGCGACAAAAAACAAAAAAATTTCGACACCAAATACTAAATTGGAAAAAACTAGTCTAGAATATGACGAGTCTCAGGAGTTCATGTGTGGTTTGCGTTGTCCAGAAGGATCTCTTTGAAAGGGGAGCGCCATGGGCAGTTACGTGGGAATCATCGGAATGGGAGTGATGGGCCAGAGTCTTGCCCTCAACATCGCCAATCATGGCTATACCGTCTCGGTCTACAACCGTCACGGCGAGGCGACCAAGGACTTCATGGAGAGTCGCGTGAAGGCCCAGAAGGACAAGGTCACCGCAACATACGAGCTCAAGGACTTCGTGGACTCGCTTGAGGCTCCCCGCAAGATCATCCTCATGGTGAAGGCCGGTCCCGTGGTCGATGCGGTCACCGACAGCCTCCTTCCCTTCCTCAGCGAGGGCGACATCGTCGTCGACGCCGGGAACTCCTATTACAAGGACACGAGTCGCCGCATGGCGGACTATGCCGAGAAGGGAATCAGCTTCTTTGGCATGGGCGTATCCGGAGGCGAGAAGGGCGCTCTCGTCGGTCCGTCCATCATGCCCAGCGGTGACAAGAATCTCTATGACAACTACCTTGGCAAGCTGCTGACCGACATTTCGGCCCATACCGAGGACGGCAGCCCCTGCTGCGACTACATCGGTCCGGAGGGCTCCGGCCAGTACGTCAAGATGGTGCACAACGGCATCGAGTACGGTGACATCCAGATCATCGACGAGGCCTACTTCATCATGAAGAACGTGCTCGGCATGAGCAACGCCGAGATGGCAGACACCTTCGAGAGCTGGAACAACGGCCGCTTGGATTCCTTCCTGATAGAGATAACCTACAAGATCCTACGCGAGAGGGACCCCGACACGGGTGACGACCTCATTGACCACATCCTGGACGAGGCCGCCCAAAAGGGCACGGGCATGTGGACGGCAATCGAGGGCCTCGAGATGCACATGGCGATTCCCACCATGGCGGAGGCCGTATTCGCACGTAACCTCTCTGCCGTGAAGGACGAGCGCGTCATCGCCTCCAAGGTATTTGCCGACAAGCCTGCCGTGAACGTCGAGGACAGGGGGGCGTTGCTCGCGGACCTCGAGCAGGCGGTGTACGCGAGCAAGATCATGTCCTACGCGCAGGGGTTCCAGCTCCTTGACAAGGCGTCCCGCGAGCATGACTGGAACCTCAAGCTTGGAGACATCGCCCTACTCTGGCGCGAGGGCTGCATCATTCGCGCGAAGTTCCTCGGCCGCATCAAGGCGGCATATGACCAGAGTGACGGCAAGGTTCAGAACCTCATGCTCACCGACGAGTTTCGCGACGAGATAAAGGCTGCCGTGCCTGGTTGGCGACGTGTGGTCGTCAAGGCCATCGAGGCCGGCGTCTATGTCCCGACCCTTGCCAACTCCCTTATGTACTTCGATGGCTATACGAGTGAGTTTCTCTCTGCAAATCTCTGCCAGGCACAGCGAGATTGGTTCGGAGCCCACACCTACCACCGCGATGACCAGCCTCACGAGCTTTCCTTCCACCACAAGTGGGAGGAGCTGGACTAGCGGCGAGCGCAGGATGCTCTCGTACGAGGGGAGGCGAGGGACAAGGAAGAAGTGCCTCAGCTTCGGAGTTCCATTCGCCGTTGAGGCGAATGAGCAAGGAACCTAATCGAAAGGAAGCAACATGAGTGTTATCCAAGCGCTGCTTATTGCTTTGTTCGTGGCGGCAGTCGAGTCGCGTGCTTTGGGCTACGCTACGCTCACCATGCGTTTCTCCCCCCTCATGACGGGCATGTGGGTCGGTCTGGTGCTGGGCAACATGCCCCTTGCGATGGTCACCACCGCTGCAATTCAGCTCATCTACATGGGCGTCGTCGCACCTGGCGGTCCCCTCCCCTCCGAGCCCTCGATCTCTGCCGCAGTTGCCGTCTCCGCAGCCGTCATCGGCAATCTTGACGCCAACGCAGCGGTTGCCATCGCCGTCCCCGTCGGACTGCTTGGTAGCTATCTGTACCAGTTCCGCTTCTTCCTGAACACCTTTGCCATTCGCAAGATGGACCAGTACGCCATCGAGGGCGACAGCGCCAAGCTCGGCTTCTGGATTGGTGCGGTCCCGACGCTCATCTCCTTTGCACTGTTCGTGCCCCTCATGTTCATCGCCTTGTACCTTGGCGCTCCCGTCATCTCTGACTTCATGAGCTCCATCAGCAACGGTCCCGTGCTCCACGTGCTCAGCACCGTCGGCGGTGGCCTCGCCGCCCTTGGCATCGCCGTGACCATGCATGTCATCGGCAACCGCTCGCTGCTGCCCTTCTTCTTCCTGGCGTACTTCCTGGTGGTTACCTCCAACACCTTCATCAGCGCCCTCTCGAAGGCGGAGATCACCGTTCCTGCGATCACCACAGTCACTTGGGCCGTCTTTGGCGTGATCATCGCAATTCTCTACTCACTGTTCACTGCCAAGAAGTCAAACGACTAGTCCATCCGACAAAGAAAGGAGCATGAGCCATGAGCGAAGAGAAGACCATCCTGTCCAATGACTACAAGGACTATCTGAACGAAGAGGGCGTCATCGAAGGCGACCCGGCTCTGATGCTTGGCGAAGAGAACGCTCCGGAGGAAATCACCAAGAAGGACCTCCTCAAGGCGTGGTTCCGCGGTTGGTGGGCAAACGAGGTTCCCCACTCCTTCGACCGCATGATTGCACCCGCCTTCCTCTTCGGCCTCATGCCAATTCTCAAGAAGCTCTACAAGAACAAGGTCATGCTGGGTGAGGCCTACCAGCGGCATATGGTGTTCTTCAACACCCAGGCCATTTGGGGTCAGGGCCTCATCACTGGCATCACCGCCTCCCTTGAGGAGGAACGCGCGAAGGCCCTCCACGAGGGCAGGGTCGACGAGGCGATCTCGCCAGAAATCATAAACAGCACCAAGGTCGGCCTCATGGGACCCCTCGCTGGCATCGGTGACTCCATTGACTCTGGTACCGTGCAGTACATCTTCATCGCGATGTTCCTGCCCCTTGCCCAGCAGGGCAGCGCTGCCGGCGCACTTCTGCCCTGGCTCTGCTTCACCACCGCGACGTTCCTCTACGGCTTCGCGTTCGTCCAGCTCGGTCACAGGCTCGGTCGCCGTGCTGCTCTCGAGGTCATGAAGGGCGAGCGCATACGCACCATCATTGATGGCCTGGGCGTCCTTGGCCTGTTCATGATGGGCATCCTCGCCGCAAGCTACGTCAAGCTCTCTTCCCCTCTGGCGTTCGAGCTGAGTGGCAAGACCTTTGCCATCCAGTCGATCCTCGATGGAATCCTTCCTGGTGCGATTCCCCTGGCGGCAGTGGTCGCCCTGTACTTCTACTTCAAGAAGAACGGCCTGAAGATTACCAAGGCCATGCTGATCTACACGGCGGTCCTGATCGTGCTCGGCATTCTGAACGTCCTTTAGGAGGTTGGCGTGAAGGCTAGAAAGGTCCTCGTCATCACCCACGGCCACTTCGGCATCGAGCTCGTCAAGAGCGTCGAGATAATCATGGGCAAGCAGGACTTCATTGATGCCATGGGCCTGGTCCCTGGACAGTCGGTTGACGATTTGCGTCAGCAGGCCTTCGACGTTCTTGCCAAGAACGACGCCGAGGGAGCGGAGACGATCGTCGCATGTGACCTCTTCGGGGGAAGCCCCGGCAACGTCGCTCTCTCCTGTTTGGGCAAAAGCGATTGTAAGGTTGTCCTGGGCGTGAACATGCCTTTCCTGATCGAGCTGATTCAGGACGTGAATGACATCGAGAGCATCGACGAGCTCATTGACACGGCTATGGAGGCGGGGCGCGCTGGACTCATCAAAAAGGACAGAGCAACTCTACTGGAGGGATAGTGACAATGGCTGTTATCAATCTCGCCCGCATCGACGATCGACTGATTCATGGTCAGGTCATGCAGGTCTGGTCCAAGGGACATGGCACCAATGCGATTTTCGTCGTAGATGACGCTACGGCGAGCGACGAGTTCATGAAGGAGATCTACGAGTCGACGCAGTCTACGGGGAACATGAAGATCAAGGTCTTCTCCTCTGATGGAATCGTCGACGAGTGGAACAAGAACCAGTTCGGCGACTACAAGCTCATGCTGGTCTACAAGAGCGCTGCCTACGTCAAGAAGTCCGTCGACGGTGGCATACCTCTGCCCTTCGTAGACGTGGGAGGCATCGCCATCAGGCCCGGTTCCACGCGCATCATACCCTCCGTGGGTCTGAACGAGAAAGATGCAGAGCTGCTCAAGGCTGTTCAGGACAAGGGCGTCGAGGTGTTCTTCCAGAACATCCCCTCGAGCGAGAAGGTCAGCCTGGACGACGCAATCAAGAGGATGGGGAAGTAGCTCCATGGACTATCGCATTGCAATCGTCAACTCTTCATCCTTCGGCCAGTACTTTCCGGAGCATCTGAATCGTCTGAAGGCCATAGGCGAAGTTGTTCGGGTCCGCGTTTCTGGCGATGCTCATGGGCGCGAGCTCGCCGAGGCGCTCAAGGGCTTCAACGTCGTCATTGCGTCGGTCACTCCGTTCTTCGACGCTGAGTTCTTCGAGGCAAAGAGGGATCTGCTCCTGCTGAGCAGACATGGGATAGGGTTCAACAACGTCGACGTCGTCGCAGCGTGCGCGGCGGGGACGCTCGTGACAACCGTCCCACCCAAGGTCGAGCGTGACGCCGTGGCAGAGGGCGCGGTCGCGACCCTGATGGACATCATGCGCAGGGTCAGTGACTCCCACGTTGCAGCAAACGAGGGCCGTTGGGCTGACAGGGCCTCCTTCATCGGGTCCGGCCTGTCGGGAAAGACGCTGGGTATCGTGGGTTGCGGAAACATAGGGTCCCGCATCGTCGAGATTCTGAGCCGTGGCTTCGACATGCGCGTGCTCGCCTGCGATCCTGTGCAACACGAGATGTGGGCAGACGTCCTTGGCGTGGAGTACGTCGACATCGACACGGTAGTGTCCCAGTGCGACGTCCTGACTCTCAACGCGGACCTGAATCCCAGCTCCTTCCACATAATCGGGGAGCGAGAGCTTTCGCTGATGAAGAAGGGTGTCTACGTCGTCGACAACGCTCGAGCGGACCTCATCGACCAACAGGCGATGCTCAGGGCCTTGGACGACGGGACGGTTGCCGGCCTTGCGATCGACGTCATGCACGACGAGCCTCCGGCGTTGGATGACCCCTATTTCAACCATCCCAAGGTTCTCGTTACCACGCACATCTCGGCATATACCGCCGAATGCCTGCATGGCATGGGTGAGAAGTGCGTTGGCGACGTGGAACGCTACGTCAGGGGAGAAGCTCCGGTCAATGCAAAGGACTAGGATGCGGAACCAGTAGGCATACATCTCACAGGAACCGTTCCGGCCAGCTTTTGCCGGAACGGTTCCCTGCGTTTTGAGGAGGGCCGATGAGCCTAATCGAAGGCGTTATCTTTGACATGGACGGGCTCGTGCTGGACACGGAGCGGCTGGGTTACGAGGCGTACCTGCGTTCGGCAAGGAAGTTCGGCTTCCAGGTGAACGATCGGGTCCACATGTATCTTGCCGGTCGCACCGAACCGACGGTCGTGGCAGGGCTCCATGAGCTCTATGGCGACGAGCACGATGTCCAGACGTGGAGGAAGGACATTCTCGCTGAAAAGCGCAAGGTTTTGGAAGAGCATGGGGGCAGGCCGGGAAAGAAGCCTGGCCTTCTAGAGCTGCTCAATTACCTGGCCGAGCGTGGTTTGCCCCATGCCTTGGCCAGCTCTTCCTCAAGGGACCAGGTGAAGAGCCTTCTCTCGAGCGAACATCTCTGTCATGCCTTTCCCCAGATGGTGACGGGCGATATGGTGACTCGCAGCAAGCCTGACCCCGAGATCTTTCTTGATGCTGCGGCACTCCTGGAGGCATCCCCGAATCGTTGCCTCGTGCTCGAGGACAGTGCTGTTGGCATCAAGGCTGCAGTGGCGGGTGGCTTCATTCCCGTGTTCGTCTTCGATGACATCTCCGCCGAAGGACGCGTGGACGGAGACATCAGGGTTCGCATTCCATTGGACAATCCTCATTCTGCCGGATCCCTTGCAAGATATGCTCCCAGAGACCTTTCGGGCGTGATGGGCATCATCGAGGCGTTGGAGTCATAGATTGGATGGTGCGGGTATGGACAAGGTCATCGTCTCGACCGATGTGCGCAAGCTCACTTCGGTCTCCATTTCATATCTTGCGATCGCCTTCGTCGTTCTATGGCTGGGGTTCTTTGCGACGGATTCTCTGGTGATGCGAGTGCTTTGCGCATTCGTGGCGCTCCTCCTCGGTGCCGGAGTCATTCACAACCTGCGACAGATTTCCAAGAGGCGTGTACTGTTCGTCGCAGACGAGCGAGGTGTGACAGACTACACCAAGGAAGACGACGCGCTGTTCATGCCTTGGGAAAGAATCGAGCGCGTGGAGCTCAAGTCCTCCAACTCCAATGAGCTCATGCTCGACGTCGTGGGCTTCAAGCCTTCGGACGAGGTGGAGGGGCTGATCGACGAGCAGCGGCAGGCCCTCGATGATGCCGGAGGAAAGGCGTTCTTCCTCCTGGAGCTTTCTGGGCTCTGGGTGTCACGCTCAAGATTAAGGAATGCCTTCGCCGAGATGAGGACGCTGGGGGAGAGGTATGGGGGGAACGTCCTGTTCCAGGACTTTAAGGACCCGCTTGCATTAGCTGCGGAGAAGAGGTCCCAATCGAAGAAGGACGCTTCGCGCGATAGATAACTACCACCTTACGTAGATCTACGAAGAAAAACGAAAAAAATTTCCTATTCTTTCGAATTAGAAAAATAATTTCGTTATACTGAAGATAGCAGAGGGAAAGTTTCGATTTCCGGGGAGGCCTTCATGGCTGACGGCGCATTCATGAAAGAGAACGGCTTCTACGAAGACGTTGCCCGTTGTGGTGTGGTTCCTGTCGTGGTGCTAGACGATCCGGCTGATGCCGTTCCCCTGGCACGTGCGCTCGAGGAGGGTGGACTTCCTGCGGCGGAGGTGACGTTCAGGACCGCCGCGGCGGCAGAGTGCATCTCGCTGATTTCCCGCGAGTGCCCGGGCGTCCTGGTTGGCGCTGGAACCGTCCTTGACCTGGAGCAGGCAAAGCGTGCCGTCGACGCGGGTGCAAGGTACCTCGTCTCTCCAGGCACGGATCGCGATGTCGTCGAGTGGGCCCTCTCCGAGCATGTGAACGTCATCCCCGCCGGCGTCACGTCCACCGAGATCACCTGGCTGAGGAACCAGGGAATCGATGTGACGAAGTTCTTCCCGGCGAACCTTTTTGGGGGTGCGAAGGCGATTTCGGCACTCGCCTCGGTCTTCGTTGGGCACAAGTTCATGCCCACGGGCGGAGTGAGCCTGGACAACCTCGAGGAGTACCTCTCCAATCCTGCGGTGATTGCGGCAGGGGGAACGTGGATGGTGAAGCCCGCCCTGTTCGCGGACGGCGACTTCTCCGAGGTGACGCGCATCGCGCGAGAGGCGTCGGAACGCGTGTCAGGGATTCGCTCCTAAGGACGCGAGGGCTTTCGCAGTATTCACGCCGTGTGGATGGAGATGAGTGACATGGCAAGCAGCACGACAGAGCTGGACACCGCAATCAAATTCGGAGCAGGAAGGTATCGCCAGGAACGGGGCTTGCTGGCGGAATGTGGCCCCGAGATCGGTCGTTTTGGCAGGCGTCCCCTCGTGGTCGCCGGCCCCAACTCCTGGGAGGCGATGGGAGACGCCCTGATGCGCAGCATGGAGGCGGATGGGCTCAGACCCCAGGTGGAGGTCTACGGGGGATGGTGCTCCTTCGAGGGTGCCGAGGAGCTCGCCGAGAAGGCAAGGAAGTACGGTGCCGACGAGGTCGTCGGCGTTGGCGGGGGCAGGATCATGGACCTCGCCAAGGCAGTCGGCGAGACGGCGGGCCTGGGCACGGTGAACATTCCCACCGCGGCATCGAGCTGTGCCCCCTTCACCTGCATGAGCGTCATGTACACCGCAGAGGGCGGCAAGAAGCTCAGCTGGCGCTTCGACCACGAGATCGACGCATGTCTGATGGACATGGACGTCATCGCGAACTGTCCCATCCGATTTACCGCGGCTGGCATCGTCGACGCCATGGCCAAGCGCATCGAGATGCTGAACGGAAAGCCCGCCCTCAGCCTGGCAGACACCCCCGTCGACATCTTCAGCGCCTACAGCATCGCCGAGTACACCTACAGGGTCCTCAAGGACAACGCCCTCACGGCCATCGAAGACAACCGCAGGCACGAGGCCACCAAGGCACTCAACGACGTGGCGTTCATGAACGTTCCCATCACGGGCGTCATCGCCAACACGACGAAGAGCTTCAAGCAGTCCGAGCTCGCGCACGTGATCTACGACGGCGTGAGGACCATCTTCACCAAAGAGGGCCAGAAGGCCGTCCACGGCGAGATCGTCGGCGTCGGGCTCTTCTGCCAGCTCTACTTCAACGGCCAGCAGGACCAGGTGCAGGAGCTTCGGGAGTTCATGCGTGCCATGGACATGCCGCTCAGCTTCGAGGACCTGGGCATCGAGTCGAGCGACAAGAACCTTGACGCCATCGAGGAGTACATTGTCAACTCGAGGCACTACAACAGCGACGACCCTGATGACCGTCGTCGCCTTCACGAGGCCGTCCATCAGATGGCATAGGTTCGATAGCCAAGGGACTTTGGCTGGCGAGAGGGGAATGCGATGACCGGGATGCCGCGGATGGTCTTCTGTGACTTGGACGGGACCCTTCTCGACGGCAAGAAGCAGATGAGCGACCGCACCCGGAGGGCCCTGCAGAGGCTCGCCGGGTGCGGCATTGGCTTCGTTCCCAGCACGGGTCGTTCCGTGGTGGGCATTCCGCAGGAGGTCATCAATCTCTCTGGCGCTCGTTACGCGATCACGGCCGATGGTGCCACGGTCTGCCAGCTTTCCCACGGCGGGCACACGGACCTTCGCGCCAGCACGATCCCGCGGGACGCGGTCGTCGGCCTCCTGGACCTCGTCGGTCACTCGGCTTCGTACATCGACCTCTTCAGCGAGGGAGAGGCGTATGTCGAGCGGGGGGAGATGCGAAAGCTCGATGGCTTCGGGCTTCTGCCTGGCGACGTGGCATACATCCGCTCCGTCCGCAACGAGATCGACACCACGCTGGTGGACTTCGTTGCCCAGGGACATCCCGTCGAGCGACTCACGGTCTTCTTTGCGGACGAGGGAATGCGTGACGCCGTCTATGGCTTCTCACAAGAAAGAGGGGACCTGGCCTGCTACACCTCCCAGCGGGCGAACATCGAGGTCACGAGTGCCGGGGCGAGCAAGGGCAGTGCCCTGCTCTGGCTTTGCGACCGACTCGGCATACCTGCGGAGGAGACCATCGCGTTCGGGGACTCCCTGAACGACGTCTCGATGCTCAGGGAGGCCGGAGTCGGCGTCGCCATGGTCAACGCCGACGAGGGGGTCAGGGTCCAGGCGGACGACGTCACCCGACTCGCCAACGATGAATCCGGCGTTGCCGAATATCTCGAGGGGCTCCTTCCTGCCTGATTCAAGTCATGCCAGTCGTTCTGGTTCCGTCGCGTCAAGGGGAGGTCAATCGTGCCCTGCAAAGCCCTCTGCCTGCATGCCGACGACGATGTCGCCACCGTGCTGTCGGACGTCGCCATGGGCGACCGCGTCGTGGTGACCGACAGGGCCGGCAATTGCGTGTGCGACCTCGTCTCTCGGGACTCGATCGGTATTTTCCACAAGATCGCCCTGCATCACATTGACGTGGGAGCGGTGGTCCACAAGTACGGAGATGCAATAGGTAGGGCGACCGAGGACATCCTTCCGGGTGGCCACGTTCACGTGCACAACCTGGAGAGCATAAGGACGAGGAAGCATGATTAGCGGATACGTCCGCCCCGGCGGCAAGATGGGCATCCGGAACCACGTGCTCGTCCTCTCGAGCGTGGGCTGCGCCAACAATGTGGTGCGACGCATCGCCCAGCAGGTCGAAGGCTCCGTTGGCGTGGAGAACACCAAGGGGTGCGGCCAGGTGGGAAACGGCATTGAGATCATGCGACGCTGCCTTGCCAACCTGACCCAGAACCCCAACGTCTTCGGGACCCTGCTCGTCGGCTTGGGCTGCGAGAGCACAAAGCCCATGGAACTTGCCGAACAGATCTCTCGGATGAGCGATAAGCCCGTCACGGCCATCACCATCCAGGATTGCGGTGGTTCCCTGAAGGCCGTCGAGGAGGGCGTGCGCATCGCCCGCGGGATGGTGGCTCGAGCCGCCCTTGTCCGGCGCGTCCCGATGCCGTTGAGCAAGCTTGTCTTGGGAACGAACTGCGGCGGCTCGGATGCCACGAGCGGCCTGGCGGCAAACCCCACCATCGGTCTCGTGAGCGATTGGGTCATTGACGGCGGTGGTACCGTCCTCATGGGAGAGACGACCGAGCTCATCGGCGCGGAACACATCCTCTCGCGCCGTGCGGCCTCCAAGGAGGTCTCGGAGGACATCCTGAGGATGGTGGGGCGCCTTGAGGCTGACTTCCTGGCCAATGACATAGACGTGCGTGGTGCGAACCCCTCGCCCGGAAACATGCGCGGCGGCCTGTCGACGCTCGAGGAGAAGTCGCTGGGAGGCATCTCCAAGGGTGGCTCCCATCCCGTCTCGCAGGTGGTCCGGTACGGAGAGGTGCCCTCAAAGGGTGGCTTCGTCCTCATGGACACCCCGGGCTACGACATCGAGTCCGTCTCGGGCATGTCCGCCGGGGGAGCGCAGGTCATGCTCTTCTCCACGGGCAGGGGCACCCCGATAGGGAACCCCCTCATGCCGGTCATAAAGGTGACGGGGAACGCCCGGACCTACCAACGCATGAGGGACAACATCGACTTCGACGCCTCAGGGGCCATAGCGGGTCGATCTACGATGGGGGAGCAGGCGGACGCCCTCAAGAGCATGCTCTGCGACGTCTGCAACGGCACCCCATCCAAGGCGGAGCTCCTGGGATTCGACGACTTTGCCATCTATCACGGGCAGGAGTACTGGTGCGGCTGCGAGTTCGCATCGTAGCCCTGGCATGGCAGCCGGACCCCTGAGGTAGACATAAGGGTCTTCGACAAGACGAGAGGCACCGGACTGCGTCCTCGGTGCCTCTCGTCACTGAATCGCGCATGTGAAGGCTGGTCCTACTCCTCGCCCTCCTCGTCGAAGTAGCCCGCGTCCCCCGAGCCCTCCTCGTCCTCGTCGTCGATCACGAGGGGCCTGAAGCTCGCGGTGTCGCCACCGACGATCTCTTGCTCGACCTCCTCGGCGGCGATGGCGATCTGGCTCTTCATGGTGTCGGTGAAGATGTCGCCCTCCTCCTCGACGGCCTCCTCGGCCGTGACGGGTCGCATGCTGCCGGTGCTGCTCACGCCGGCGATGCGGGTGAGCTTGTGCTGGCGCTTGGACTTGCCGAACAGGGGGACGTGCTCGAAGATCAGGCTCGAGTTCTCGAGGCCGTACCAGCGTGCGGGAGAGCCGCAGATGCGGCGAATCAGGTACTTCAGGGCGATCACGTTGGCGTTCAGGCCCGAGATGTCGGACTCGGGCGAGAGGACCTTGCGGATCAGGCAGAAGCGGAAGTCGCCCACCTGGCTGTGGTCGCGGTAGATCGAGTACTTGTGGTCCTGCGGCGGCAGCTGGCCCGACGACATGAGGTCGGCCACGATCTGGTAGAGGTAGGTGTTGATGCGCTGGTTGACCCTGAAGCCCAGGCGCAGCTGCACCTTGAAGGCGAAGTCGGTGCCGAAGTCGTTCACGATGTACTCGTGGGTGTAGGGCTCGTTGGTGACCTGCACGTTGAGGAAGTAGTACGCCTTGGCGCGCTTGGGCCGCTTGTCCAGGATGGAATAGAGGATGTCGCGGTCCAGCTTGTCGGTCGAGGAGTCGTTGGTCAGGAAGATCAGGTTGTCGGCCACGTAGGGGTAGTCATCGTCGTTGCGCAGGGCGTCCAGCTGGCCGATGTACTTGTTCACGGGCAGGTAGACGGTCTGGGTGTGCTCGACCGCCGTGCCGCGCCTCCACACGTACATGACCACGAAGATCGCCGCCGCCATGAGCACGGTGAAGTAGCCGCCGTGGAAGAACTTGGTCAGGCTCGAGAAGAAGAACATGAACTCGATGGCGCCGAAGAAGACCAGGAAGACCACGGCCAGGGCGCGCCGGCGCCTCACCTGCGAGAGGTAGGTGTAGAGCAGGACGGTGGTCATGAGCATGGTCACCGTGATGGCCAGGCCGTAGGCGGCCTCCATGTGGCTCGAGCGCTGGAAGAGCAGCACGACGAAGATGCAGGCCACCCACATGATGGAGTTGACCAGCGGGATGTAGATCTGGCCGCGGGTCTCGGAGGGGTAGTTGATCTTCATGTGGGGCATGAGGTCCAGGCGGATGGCCTCCGAGACGATGGAGTACGAGCCGGTGATGAGCGCCTGCGAGGCGATGATGGCCGCCAGCGTCGAGAGGATGACGGCGAAGACGCGCAGGTCCTCGGGGACCATCTGGAAGAAGGGGTTGAGGTCCGTGACCCCGGCGAGGTGCTCGTTGCCACGCTGCGAGAGGATCCAGGCGCCCTGGCCCAGGTAGTTGAGGATGAGGCAGACCTTCACGAAGGGCCAGGTCACGTAGATGTTGGGCTTGCCCACGTGCCCCATGTCGGAGTAGAGGGCCTCGGCGCCGGTGGTGCAGAGGAAGACGTTGCCCAAGACCATGAGCCCCACGGCGTTGATGCTGCCGTCAAAGAGGAAGGTGATGCCGCGCAGGGGGTTGAGCGCGCGCAGCACGCCGAAGTCGGCGCCCATGTTGAGCAGGCCGGTGATTCCCAGGAAGAGGAACCACAGCGTCATGGCGGGGCCGAAGATCTTGCCGATGGTGGAGGTGCCGGCACGCTGCAGGGCGAAGAGGGCGCAGAGGATCGCGATGGTGATGGCGATCACGACGTGCTGGTTCTCTCCGATGATGCCATAGAAGAAGTCGATGGTGCGCAGGCCCTCGATGGCGGTGGTCACCGTGACGGCGGGGGTCAGGATGCCGTCGGCGAGAAGGGCCGCCCCGCCGATCATGGCGGGGATGATGAGCCACTTGGCGCAGCGCTTGACCAGGCTGTAGAGGGCGAAGATGCCGCCCTCGTTGTGGTTGTCGGCCTTCATGGCCACCAGGACGTACTTGACGGTGGTGATGAGGGTCAGGGTCCAGATGATGAGCGAGAGCGCACCCAGCACCGTGTCGGTCTGCATGCTCGCGAGGCCGCCGTTGTCGGCCATGATGGCCTTGAGGGTGTACATGGGGCTGGTG
This sequence comes from Olsenella sp. oral taxon 809 str. F0356, assembly GCF_000233535.1. Lineage (NCBI taxonomy): Bacteria > Bacillati > Actinomycetota > Coriobacteriia > Coriobacteriales > Atopobiaceae > Olsenella > Olsenella sp. oral taxon 809. Next base: position 2,118,275 of record NZ_JH376563.1, on the reverse strand, counting down.
CCGATGTCTCCGTACACCACGCCCAGGGTCACCAGGACCATTCCGGCGGAGAGGGGAATCCCGGCGCCCCTCGACCTCGGTCGCCTCTTGGGGGTGGTGGCCGAAAGCTTGTCTTGAATCATGACGCTCCATCCGACGAGGACACGCTGCCCGTGGCGCGTCGCGTCCCGGGCAGGGTTGCCACGCACAAGGCGCAGGCAGCCTACCAGATAAGGATAGTTCAAACCGAGGAACTCTAGCACGACCTGGACCGTCGTTGGACGTCGGGGCCCCTGCTGTGAAGATGTCGTCTTGAGGTCCGGGTTTGCCCAGGTGAGAGGCTGACTTGCGCAACTCGCCCGCCCCGTGGCCGAGCCGACGCATACAATGGCCGGGAATGAGTGTGAGGCCCCTCTCGCCCGTTGGTGCGAGGCGAGGGGAGCCAGGCATCGGCCCTCGGGCCAGTGAGGAGAAACGATGGCAGAGCAGGACGCCACCAACGCCGCGACCGCGCCGCAGGCGGCCACAAGGATTCCCAAGGACAGCTTCATGACCGTGCCGGCGGACCCCCGCCTGGAGACCCCCCAGTCCGCGACGGCCCGCCTCGCGTGGGACGGCTCGGGCGCGAGCGCCGGCGAGCACATCGACTACGACTGCACGGCCGCCCACCTGGACGTGCGCGCGGACACCGGCGCCCTCATCGGGCGCATGTTCTCGATGACCTACGTGGCGGTGGACGACGAGGGCAGGGCGGACGCCGCCCGTCCCGTGACCTTCGCCTACAACGGCGGTCCCGGCTGCGCGAGCGTGCCCATCAACTTTGGCGGCATCGGGCCCCGCCGCGTGCGCACCGACGGCGTCAGCCACCTTGCCCATCCCATCGTGGTCGAGGACAACCCCTGCACTCTGCTGTGCCAGACCGACCTCGTCTTCCTGGACGCCCTGGGCACAGGCTGGTCGAGCGTGGCGGAGGGCGCCGACACCTCCAAGATCTTCGGCGTGGACGGCGACGCGGACGCCTTCGCGCGCGCCATCAGCCAGTGGCTGGAGGAGAACGGCCGCTGGACCAGCCCCGTCTACCTCTTCGGTGAGTCCTACGGCACCGTGCGCAACGCCGTCCTGATGCGCCTCCTGGGCGAGCGCGACGTCAAGCTGGCCGGCGTCACCATGCTCTCGGCCATCTTCGACTGGGTCCAGGTCCAGGAGGGGGAGGACCTCTACCACCTGGGCATGATGCCCACCATGGCCGCGGCAGCGCAGTTCTTCGGCAAGGCGGGGCAGGGCGTGGGTGAGGACGAGTGGTTCCAGCGCGCCATGGACTGGAACGAGGACGTGCTGGCTCCGGCGCTCCTGCGCGGCGACCGGCTTGACCCTGCACGCGAGGACGAGGTCGCGCGCCAGATGGGCGAGTTCATCGGACTTCCCGCCGAGCACATCCGCCGCGCGCGCCTGAGGATCACCCTGGACGACTTCCGCCGCAACATCCTGGCCGACGAGGGGAAGGTCTGCGGCCGGCTCGACATGCGCTTCAGTGCGGACGCGCCGGTGGCCGTCCAGTCGAGCAACGCCTGGTTCGCGGGTGAGGACGCGGCCGACGACGCCGTGGAGTCCAGCTGGACCAGCGCCTTCAGGCGCTTCCTCCACGACGAGCTGGGGTATCGCGGCCCGGCGCGCTACCTCTCGAGCAACTACGAGCGCGTGGGAGTCAACTGGAAGTGGACGCACGAGGAGCCCGGCAAGGACGGAGAGAGCTTCGCGCCCAACGTCGCCTACGACATCGCGGTCGCGATGAGGCGCAACCCCCACATGAAGTTGGCGATCTTGGGAGGGCGCTACGACGCGGCGACCACCTACTGGAACGTGGTCCACGACATGAGCTGCCAGTTCCTCTCGTCCGAGCTCAAGGGACAGGTCGAATGGCACCTCTATGGCTGCGGGCACATGGCCTACGTGGACGTGCCCACGCTCGAGGCCATGTCGCGCGACATGGAGGCCTTCTACAAGAGGGCATAGGCGCGCGCGACCCTACGGAGCTCGCGGCGAAGCATGCGGGGGACAGGCCGTTGGCTTGCCCCCCGCATGCAGCTGGCGTGAACCCGAAGAGGCAGGGGCTAGGCCAGGGCGGCCCGCTGCCGTCCGGAGGGCCGCCCTGGCCGGCTTCCCTCTGCGAGCCTGCGCTCGATGCTGGCGACGGTCACGAAGGTGTGCCTGCCGATTCGGAACCCATCCAATATCCCGGAGGCGATCATCTGGGTGACCCTGCCCGCCGAGACACCAAGCCTCCTGGCGGCTTCGGCGGCGCTGACGCGCTCGCCGGGCAGGACGTAGGAACCGTCTGTCTGGAAATACACGGCGACAGCCTCGCGTCCGTCGTCAGGGGAGACCTGCCGGGGCTCGGGGACGGGCTCGCCGCGGACAAGCAGGGACGCGATGTAGGTGGCCATGGCGTCAGCGGCGCTTGCGAGCGCCCTCATGCGCGTGTCGCCATGGCTGAAGCAGCCGGGGAGGTCGGGGACGCTGACGTCATAGCCCCCCTCCTCGTCCTTTTCGAGCACGGTCATGAAGACATAGTCCCTCATCGAACCAACCCCTTCGCTCCCTAGATCCAGCCTGCCGCCTTGGCGATGTTTCGGTACGTGCCGACGGGAATCTCGCGCTTCGCCGTGGGGACGGTGATCATTCATCCTGACCTGCGAAAGACGATGTGACTGCCACGACCCGGCTCGTCGTCCCAACCTTCGCGCCTCAGACGTCTGATCACCTCTCGGACCTCTTGCTCTTTCGGCATTCCCTCTCCCTAACTATAAAGACTTTATAGTTATAGTCAATGGGATCCTAGTTATGTAACACGATATTACATAGCTGAAATCAGCATGGAGTCCAGGGAATGGGCGAGAGGGGCGCGCCGGCTCGATCGAGGGCCTAGTACATAGCTCCGAGGGGGCGGGCACGGAGCCCACCACTCTCGTTATGCGAGGGATGCCAGCTCGCGCCTAGTCACATGGTCGCTATCGGTGCCCTGGCCATGCCGCATGGGCGACGTCCTGACTGGTCGCCATGCGCGGGATCCCTCGCGTCAGGTCGCTCCTATGGGCCGACGGCCCTACGCGCGCGACTCCGTGGCGACGCGCCGCAGAACGTAGCAGTGGTGCACCTTCTGGTTGCGCGAGAAGTCCTCGGGGATGGTCTGCGCGGTCACGTCCTCGAGCTCCACGCCATAGCGGCGGAGCTTCTCCACGTCGGGCCTGAAGTCGCGCAGGTTGCAGCAGAAGACGGCACGGCCGTTCCTGGTCAGGATGCGGCTCAGGCCTATGAGCAGCTCGGCATGGTCGCGCTGCACGTCCCAGCTCCCGCGCATGCGGTTGGAGTTCGAGAAGGTGGGCACGTCGCAGAAGACGAGGTCCCAGCGGTTCGCGGTGCGTCTCTGCTCGCTCACCCACCCTATGACGTCCGCCTGGACGAACTCGTGCTCCGGTCCGTCGAAGCCGTTGCGCTCCATGTTGCGGCGGGCCCAGTCAAGCGAGGGGCGGCTCATGTCCACGGTCGTGGTGTGCTTGGCGCCCCCGTCCGCCGCGTAGCAGGTGGCGGACCCGGTGTAGGCGAAGAGGTTGAGGAAGCGCTTCGAGCCCTCGGTCTTCTTGGCCATCTCGCGCACCATGGCACGGGTCTCGCGGTTGTCGAGGAAGAGTCCGCAGTCCAGGCGGGTGGAGAAGCTGACCTCGAAGGTGAGCCCACCCTCGTCCACAAGGTGCGCGCCCTTGGGGAGCGTCGGCCGGCGGGGGTGGTCCTGTCGAGCGTGCGCGTCCCTCTCCCTCCCATAGACGCGCTCGCGGCGAGCGTCCTGGCCCGCAGACGCCTCGTCGGCGTACTGCGAGCCGCCACGGGCGCGGGTGCGCACGCGGACGAAGCAGTCCTCGTGGCGGACGTCCAGGACGCGCGGCGCGATGGCCAACACGTCGAGGAGCCTCATGCGCGCGAGAGCGGGGTCGACGGACTTCGGTGGGGCGTACTCGAAGACCTGCAGCCAGCGCCCCCTGCCCTTGCGCGCGGGCATGAGCTCGGAGCCCTGGAAGAGGTCGATGGTGACGGCGTAGTCGGGCAGGTCTGCGTCATAGACGCGGTAGCAGCTCACGTCCTCGCGCCGCGCCCACTTGCGCCGGAGCCGGGCGACCTTCGCAAGGCGCGCGGCGAACTGGTCGCTGGCGGGCACCAGCACGGGGACCCTCTGACCGTCGGGAAGGGTCAGCTGGGGGCGCTCCCGGGCCGCCCCTCCCAGCGCCTCGGCGGCAAAGACGCGCACGCTCGCCCTGTCCTGACCCACGTAGACCTCGCTCGTGCTGGCAGGGCTAGCGCCTAGGACGGCGTCGACCGTGGCGTCCTTCGCCAGCACGACGAGCCGCGACCGGTCGTCAGCGAGCGCCGACAGCGAGACGACGTCCGCCAGCGATGACGCCTGCACGGCGACCTCGTCCTCGGCAAGCCATGACAGGTCGGCCACGAGCAGGGGAGAGAATCCGCCCTTCCGCTCGGAGCGGTGGCCCTCGAGGAGCTCCTGCAGCCATGACAGGCTGCCCATGCGGAGCTCGACGTCCATTCCGGCCGCGCGGAGCGCCTGGCGGGCGGAGTCGAGTGCGCCCCTACGGGACTCGGAGGCGAGAAGGACGAGCTGCGTCCGCCCCGAGCTCACGCGCTCTTGGCCGAGCTCCGCCCGCTCCTGGGCCTCGGCGAGGAGGCGCTGCCATGTCTCTTCGTCGTGCCCAAGCCAGCCCTGGAAGCCCCAGCGTCGCCTGAGCAGCCCCGGGGCGCGGTCAAGTGCCTGCGCGGCCGCCTCGACCACCAGGGTGCCCGCCCCGGAGTGCGCGACGGCGAGCGTGGGGTCGTCGCGGCGGCAGCTGCGGAACCAGCCGCCCGCCGCGAGGAGGGCGGCCGCGTAGTCGGGCCTGAGGGGCGCGATGCTCGCGCGCGGCGAACGCGCGGCCTCGTACCCGCGGCGGAAGAGCGCCTCTCCGCTGAGGTCTATGCCCACGGTCGCGCGCTCACGTGAGACGCGCACCACCACGCGCAGGTCTGGGTGCGAGGTGTCGACGTCAGGTCGCGCCCCGGCGCGCGCGAGCATGCGGTCGACGATGGCGTCCTTTGCCCTGACCGCCACGAACTGGGTGTTCCTGAGCTGGGAGTTGGTGCCGTGGGCGTCCACGGCCACGGTCGAGCTGGGGAGGAGCTGCTCCTCCCAGGGAATCTCGGAGATACCCTGATAGAGCGCGTCGGCATCGCGCGCGCTCGCACGGGCGAGGACCAGCACGACGCGGGAGGCGATGCGGGACCAGAGGCAGGCGCGGTAGGCGTCCTCGAGGCCGCCCACGAAGCCGACCTGGCCCCTGAGGGGGCGCAGCTGCTGGATTTGCAGGCCAGAGAGCTCGTCGGCGAGCAGCCGCTCGAAGCCGGAGGGGCAGCTCGCGAAGAACTCGAGGCCTCCGGTTGTCTCGCGGCGCACGTCGCCTTCGTCGGGGACTTCTGTGGCTGTCTGGGTGGTGGGGCCTGGCTCGGCGTTCATCGGGTCACCTTTCGCCCGTGGAATGTAGGTGCGAACCATGATAGCTGGGCTCCTCTCGCCGTTCTGGGAATCGTCGGGTGCTCCCCAAAGCCACATGCCCCGCCACGCCGGGAGGCTGGCGCGCAGGCTGGGGCCAGGTTGCGCACGAAATTCTCCCGAGCTGGGAAAACGTGAGATTGCGCGCAGACTGTCCGTGGCTTGCGCGCCGCAGACGAGACTCCGGGGCCATTGCCGCGCAGGTCGCTTGCGGTTTGCGCGCGAATCTCTGCTGGGCTGGGGAAAGGCCGAGACCCGCGCAGTCTGTCCGCGGTTTGCGCGGCACGCACCTGCCATCTCTCGCTCCGCTCCCCGCCCGCGGCATGCGCCGCCCCTCTGGCGCGGCCGCGACCCCGGAGGTGCCCCCCAACGACTACCATGATGGGCAAGGTACATATTGGGCGCGAGAGCGCAGCAGGTCGACCCAAAGGAGAAGCACATGGACAAGGACACGCAGGCCAAGGTCCAGCTTTGGAGGGAGAAGGTCAGCGAGCCTGACCTCAAGGCCGAGCTCGAGGGGCTGGCATCCGACGACGAGGCCCTGAACGACGCCTTCTACCGCGACCTTGCCTTTGGCACCGCGGGTCTGCGCGGCGTCCTGGGCGTGGGCACCAACCGAATGAACGTCTACGTCGTTGCCCAGGCGACCCAGGGCGTGGCGGACTACCTCAACGCCCACTACGACAAGCCCACGCTCGCGCTCGCCCGCGACTCCCGCCTCAAGGGGGAGGACTTCCAGAAGGTCGCGGCGGGCGTCCTTGCCGCCAATGGCATCCACGTGTACGTCTACCCCCGCATCGAGCCCGTCCCCACGCTCTCGTTCGCGGTGCGCTACCTGCACACCTCTGCCGGCATTGTGCTCACGGCCTCCCACAACCCCGCGCAGTACAACGGCTACAAGGTCTACAACGACAACGGTGGCCAGATCACCGACGAGGCAGCGGACGAAATCAGCGCCAACATCGCCAAGGTCGACCCCTTCGAGGACGTCAAGCGCATGGACTTCGAGGAGGGCCTGGCCAAGGGTCTGATCGAGTGGACCCCCGAGGAGGTCCTGGACTCCTTCATCCAGAGCATCAAGAAGGTCTCGGTCCCCGGTTTCAAGGCGGACGAGAGCTACTCCGTGGTCTACACTCCGCTCAACGGCACGGGCATGGAGTGTGTCACGCGCATTCTCAAGGAGATCGGCGTCGAGAACGTGACCGTCGTCCCGGAGCAGGCTGAGCCAGACGGGAACTTCCCCACCTGCAAGTACCCCAACCCCGAGTTCCGCGAGGCGCTCGAGCTCGGCCTGAAGCTCGCCGACGAGGTCAAGCCCAACCTCCTGGTCGCCACCGACCCCGACGCCGACCGCATGGGCACCGCCATCCCGCACGACGGCGAGTACAAGTTGCTCTCGGGCAACGAGATGGGCGTCCTGCTCATGGACTGGCTCGCCAACATGGCCGAGGCCAACGGCGAGGACGTCGCGCGCAAGGTCGCGGTCACCACCATCGTCTCGTCCGCGATGCCCGACGCCCTCGCACGTGACAAGGGCTTCGAGCTCAGACGCGTGCTCACCGGCTTCAAGTACATCGGTGACCAGATCGACCAGCTCAAGGACGAGGGCGAGGAGGACCGCTACCTCATGGGCTTCGAGGAGTCCTACGGCTACCTCGTGGGCACCCATGCCCGCGACAAGGACGCCATCGTCGCGGTCGAGATGTGCGTCGAGATGGCGTCCGACTACGCGTCCCGCGGCATGGACCTCTACGAGGCCATGGAGGCCCTGTACCAGAGGTATGGCTACTACCTCAACGGCACGGTCAACGCCGCCTTCCCCGGTGCCGCCGGGGCGCAGAAGATGGCGGGCATCATGCAGGGCCTGCGTGACAACCCACCGGCGGAGATCGGCGGCCTCAAGGTCGTGGGCATGACCGACTACGCCACCGGCGCCCAGATGCCGCGCGTCTCTGGCCTGCAGAAGGAGGAGGCGCAGGTGCTGCCTCCCGCCAACGTGATCGAGTTCCGCTTGGAGGACGACAACAAGGTCATCTTCCGTCCCTCGGGGACCGAGCCCAAGGTCAAGGCCTACCTCTTCTCCAAGGGTGCCACGCGCGCCGAGTCCGAGGCCGTGAGGGACAAGCTCCAGGCGGCCTCCGAGGCGCTCCTCTCGTAGGGTGCGGGAAGACATCGTCTGACCTGCCTGACGGATGGCGTCGGGCAGCTTGTGGGGCCGGGTCGCCTGGTTGGCGGCCCGGCCCTTCGTTGGTTGGGGCCAGGGTGCCTTCGGGCACGGTCCCTCTGGCGTGGGTCCCCGTTGCCGCCACGCATGGAGATGCCCCGGGCGAGAGGTGAGTCCCCCTCGCCCGGGGCATGGGCCAGAACGTTCGTGGGACTACTCGCCGGAGGAGTTGCCCTCCGTCGCGGACGACCCGCCGTCGTAGCTGAGGGCGTAGAAGACCGAGGAGTTGGAGCCGATGGTCCCGGCCGCCCAGCCGTGCGAGGAGGCCTGCTTGGAGCTGGGGTCGCGCAGGATGACCGAGCCGTCCTGGTTGATGCCTACGACGACGGCCCAGTGGACGTAGGGGCTGTCGAAGTTCGCCGCGAGCTGGACGATGACCGCGACCTCCTGGCCGTCCGCGAGGATGGTGGAGAGGTTCTCTCCCGAGGCCGTGTACTCGTGCAGGGTGAGCCCCAGCTTCTGGGCCTCGCTCGCGAAGAAGTCGGTCTTGGTCGCGATGTCCTCGTTGGTGGCGTAGCTGCCGCTCGTCGCGTCGGCAGCGAGGTCGGCGGGGGTCTTGTCGGACTTGCCCGTGAGGCCCATGTAGGCTATGGCGAGGGAGGTCGGTCCCGAGCCGTTGACGCCGATGTTGCTGCCTGCGTAGTCCACGAAGCCCCAGCGGATGTCCCAGTCGTAGAGCTCGGGGAACGTGCCCTGGGTGACGCTGTCCTGGTAGGCCTGGGCGCTCTTCTCGGCCGTGGGGACCGCCGTCACGAAGTCGATGGCGTCGGGCTCGAGGAGGGCCAGCTCGCAGAGCCGCTCGTCCGGGTACTTGTTGGCGTTGGCCGCTATCTGGGCGATTTTCTCGCCGTGGTCGAGGGCGGTCGAGAACTTGGCCGTGAGGTCGTCACTTGCGCCGGCGGCCACGCGCGAGTCGAGGGAGTTGCCCCCCTCCGCCTGTGAGGTCTGGTCGCCCTGGTTGGGCTGTGCGGGGGAGGAGCAGCTCCTGACGCAGCTCGAGACCCCCGCCACGAGGGCGAGGATGACGACGAGCCCGGCGAGGAGCAGGAGGAGCGAGCGATTGTTGAGGCCGTGGCGGCCCAGCAGCCCTCCCGAGCCGCGCTCGAAGCCTATGCGGTGCGACTTGAGCGAGTAGCCCGTGTCATGGCCCGCGATGGAGCGGTAGTTGCGCTCGCTGCGGTAGCGGCCCTGGTTCCTCTGGCTGGGGTGGGACGTGCCCTTGAGGGTGCGCCCCTGCCTGGAGCGCGAGTAGTCCCTGCTGTTGGTTGACCCGTAGCGCTGCTCGCTCTGCCGCTGGGCGGCGGACCTGGCCGAGCGGCCCGAGGAGCCGCGGCGTCGTCTTGGGTCTGGGGAGTTGGCCATTTCGATTCCTCCGTAGCACTCTGGCGGACGCGCCCGGAACGTGCGCAATCGCACCACGTGCATCACATATTACGGCAGGCTGTCAGAACGGGTGCCAGGGGAGCGGCTAACGGAGGCCTGGCCAGGCAAGGTGCTAGTATCCTGGTCCCATGGGTCGGCGGCGCTGCGGCTGACGGTGCTGCCTGGGTCGCGTTGGGAAGGGCGTCGCGTGGCCACCGCGCCGGTAAGGAGATGGCCTGCGCATATCGAAGCACCTTGTGCGTTTAGCCAATACTTCTTGACTTTTATTTACATGCTGGAGCAAAGTAAACATGTTTGTGAGAAAACCTTATCGCATATGCGTAAAGGGTGAGAATCGCGTCGCTCGTCGACGCATGCATATTGGGAGGACGAGTAGTGGTCAAGAGGCGCAACAACAGGCAGGATGCCATCAGGGACATCGTGAGGGGCAAGTCGATCCGCACCCAACGGGCGCTGGTGGATGAGCTTCAGTCCATCGGCTACAACTGCACTCAGGCGACGGTCTCGCGCGACATCGCGGACATGGGGTTGCGCAAGCTCGCGGAGGGCATCTACGTGCTGGCCGAGGACCTTCACCTGCAGCGCATGGTCTCCGAGTTCGTGAGCGACGTGGAGAGGGCTGGCAACCTCGTGGTCATCAAGTCGCAGCCCGGCACCGCCCCTGGTGTCGCCGCCGCAGTCGACGCCGCCGCGCTTCCCGAGGTCAAGGGCTCCGTTGCCGGCAATGACACCGTCTTGGTCGTCTCGGGCAGCGAGGATGCCGCGAAGGACCTGGTCAACCTGGTCAGCAAGCTGAGGGACACGCACAACAAGTAGGAAAGGACGCACCTCTCGCTCGCATCTTTTGCCATAGAAAGCGGCTTGCCCCCGGCACGCGCACTTCCGGCGCCGGGGGCAAGCGTGTCTTGCGGCAATGTGCGTGGGGAAGGTGCCTACTCAGTCGTCGATCCGCCTCCGCCCGCCGTCTCGGCCGGGGGCGTGGACTCGCCCGTGCCGGACGTCCCGCCCGTCGACGCGCCGGGCGTAGCCTGTGTGCCACCTCCGGACTCGGACTCGTCACGGGTGCGTTCGCGAGTCTGCCTCTGGGTCTCCTCGTCGACCTGGGTCTCCTCCTCGTCGTCCTCGACGGTCTCGTAGTAGTAATAGTTGCTGTTCGTGTACTCGTTGGTCTTGCTGAACTTCCAGGAGCTGTTCTCCTTGTAGGTGGGGCTGGTCGTGACGCTGGGGAACTCCGCCCGGTCGACGCCGTCGAGGGCCTGGTTCACGAAGCTCACGAAGATGGGCACGGCGGTGTTGTAGGGGTGGCCGTAGGAGCCGCCCACGATGACGGGGGCCTCTTCCTGGTAGCCGCACCACACGGCGACGGAGAGCTGCGGGGTGATGCCGCAGAACCAGAGGTCGCGGTAGTTCTCGGAAGTGCCGGTCTTGCCGCCCACGGGCTGGTTGGCACTCATGGTGTAGCCCACCACGCTCGCCGTGCCGCCGCTGCGCGTGACGCCCTGGGTCACCTTGCGGATGTCCTGGGCCACGGAGGGCTCGATGACCTGCGTGGGGCTGTCCTGGTGCTCGTAGACTGTGTTGCCGTTGCGGTCCTCTATCTTGGTGATGGCGATGGCGTCGCGATGCACGCCGCCGGAGGCGATGGTCGCGTAGGCCTCGGCCATCTGCACGGGGGGCACGCCCTCGGTGCCCAGGGTGATCGACTCGTAGGCGGGAAGGTCGACGTCAATGCCCATGGCCTTGGCCATGCTGACCACCTTGTCCGCGCCGACGGCTTCGATGACCTGCACGAAGCCCGTGTTGGACGAGATGGCGAATGCGTTGGCGAGGCTCAGGGTGCCGTAGCTCTCGTTGCCGAAGTTCTGGACCTTCCAGGTGGGGGTGAACTGCATGGGGGAGTTGCAGTTGATGAGCACGCTGGGGTTCATGCCCGCGTTGAGCGCCGCTGCTAGCGTGAAGATCTTGAAGCTGGAGCCCGGCTGCCTGCGAGCCTGCGTGGCCAGGTTGAACTGGTTCTCCGAGTAGTCCCGGCCGCCCACCATGGCGACGATGTAGCCGGTGCTGGGGTCTACGGCACAGAGCGCGGCGTCGAGGCGGTCGTTCCCGATGGATTCGAGACGGCTCTGGACGGCATCCTCGGCCGCCGCCTGCTTGCTGGGGTCGAGGGTGGTGTAGACCTTGAGGCCGCCCTGCATGACGGTGTCCTGGTCGAAGTCCTCGAGGAGCAGCTGCTTCACGTAGTCGGTGAAGTAGGGGTAGTTCGCCGCGGCCTCGGAGAAGCTGCCCTCGTTGAGGGTGAGCTCCTCGGAAACGGCGGCGTCGTGGTCTTCCTGGCTGATGTCGCCTTCGTTGAGCATGTGGTCCAGGACCGTGTTGCGCCGGGCCGTCGCCGCCTCGGGGTTCGAGAAGGGGTCGTAGGCGGAGGGGGACTGGGGGAGGCCGGCCAGCGTTGCCGCCTCGGCCAGGGTCAGGTCGCTCGCGTGCTTGTTGAAGTAGGTGGTGGATGCCGCCTCGATGCCGTACGCGCTGTGGCCGTAGTAGATCGTGTTGAGGTACATGTTCAGGATCTGGTCCTTGCTGTACATCTTCTCCATCTGGATGGCGATGTACGCCTCGCGGACCTTGCGCTTGATCGTCTGCTCGAACTGCTCGTCAGAGAGGACGGTGTTGCGGACGAGCTGCTGGGTAATGGTGGAGGCGCCCTCGGAGCCACCGCCGAGCTGGGCCACGACTGCGCGCAGGATGCCCTGGGGGTCCACGCCGTTGTGCTGGTAGAAGCGGCGGTCCTCGGTGTCGACCGTGGCCTGGAGGACGTACTTCGAGATTTGGTCGAGGTCGACGCTCCTACGGTTCTGCAGGTAGTACTCGGCGATGGTGGAGCCGTCCGCGGCGTAGACCGTGGTGGGCTCGGCGACCAGGTAGGCGTTGGCCGAGGAGTAGTCGGGCAGGCTCTGGAGCCAGTTGCTCACCATGGCGCCGAGAGAGATCGCCAGCGTCACGAACAGCAGGGCGATGAAGCCGAAGACCCCGGCGATGCCAAACCCCACCACGTGGGTGCGGGAGTGCATGTGGGCCCTGCGGGTGCGAATTCCCATGTATTCCTCCTCCAAGGAAACAGTCACTCCCAAATTATATGCCGAGTTGACAAAGCGTTTTGGGATGGGTCCCACCCTCGACCCGGACACCATGGGGCAGACCGAGGCCTGACTGGACGCGATGTCCCGAGAGTGCCCACGGGCGAGAGGAGCCCCAGACATGCCCCGACCAGCCTCCATAGCGCTCGCCCTCGTCCTCCTTGCCGTGCTTGCGGTGTGCGGCTTCGCGCTCTACATTGCCTCGACCATCGCACGTCCCCACGGGAACAGCCTGACAGAGGAGCGCCGATGGGAGCAGGACCACGGGCTCTGGGGAGACTTCGAATCGCTGGAGAGGACGGCGTGCGTCGCGCCCGGCAAGGACGGCTACGAGCTCCACTGCGAGCTCGTGAGCGCGCCCGAGCCCAGCGACCGCTACGTGATCGTCTCGCATGGGTTCAGGGCCAATCGCTACGGTGCCGCGAAGTGCGTCGGTGCCTGGGAGAGCCTCGGCTACAACTGCATCGTCTATGACCTACGCGCCCACGGAGAGAACGCACCTGCCACCTGCACCCTGGGCAAGGTCGAGTCGGAGGACCTCCTGACGCTCGTGGCGGACGCCCGCGAGCGCTTCGGCGAGGACATCACCCTGGGGCTCATGGGGGAGTCTATGGGGAGCGCCACCACGCTCTGTGCCCTGGGGTCGAGGCCGAAGGTCGACTTCGCCGTGGCGGACTGCCCCTTCGCCAACCTGCGCGAACTCCTCCGATCCGGCTACGACCAGGCGCGCGTGGGTCCGCTCCTGCCCGTGGTGGACGCAGCCTGTCGCCTGCGCTATGGCTTCGAGCTCGCCGAGACGAGCCCCGTCTCGGCGCTCGCGGGCAACCGCGTCCCCCTCTGCCTCATCCACGGGGAGGACGACGCCCTCATCCCACCCTCCAGCAGCGAACGCTTGCGCGACGCGACCGCGGGTTACGTCGAGCTGCACCTGGTCCCGGGAGCGGGCCATGCCGAGTCGCGCGAGGTGCTGGGCCAGGAGGGATACGCCCAGATCCTCTCCGCATTCCTCTCCCGCGCAGGCGTCTAGGACTTCCGCCGACTACGTCGAACGCGCCGCACTTACATCCGACTACGTCGAATGCGCGGCACTTATACCCGACTACGTCCAACGCGTGGCCCTTACGCCCGACTACGTCCAACGCGCCGCACTTACGTCCGACTACGTCGAATACGCGGCCTTTAAGCCCGACTACGTCGAACGCGTCTAATACCGTCGCGTTTGCCCAGTTGTCGGAGGGCGGAGAGACGTATCGGACGTATTCGCGCAGAATCGAGACGTATCGGACGTAGTCGGGCAGAATCGAGGCGCGTCGGACGTAGTCGGGCGGAATCGAGGCGCGTCGGACGTAGTCACGCGTGAGAAAGACGCGTCGGACGTAGTCACGCGTGAGAAAGTCGCGCAGGACGTTGCCGCGGGCGGGCGACGTGCGATGGGCACGTGCGCGGGCGATGCGACTAGAACGCGGAGAGGTAGATCGCCCGGGCGTCGTCCATGTCGAGGGGCCTGACCTCTCCGAAGACCGGGCCCTTATTCTGGGCCAGGGTGCGAACCCAGGTGTCGACGTCGGAAGGCGAGAGGCCCAGCTCGCCCAAGGTGCGCGGCATTCCCAGCTGGGCGAGGAAGTCCTCGAGCGCGTCGATGCCCGCCAGGACGGCGCGCTCCCGTGCCGCATCGCTGTCGTCGTCCGGCTCGATTCCGAAGACCCCTCGGGCGAAGGAGAGGAAGGGCTGCGGGTTGGAGCGCCAGGCAAAGCGCATCCAGGTGGGGAGGATGACCGCCAGGCCGGCGCCGTGGGCCACCTCGGGGTGATGGGCCGATATCTCGTGCTCGAGGCCGTGGCTCTCCCAGCCGCCCGCACGTCTGCCGGCGGCAGGCCCCCTTCCGCAGCCGCAGAGGTCGTTGTGCGCCAGGCTGCCCGCCCACATGAGCGTGGCGCGGGCGTCGTAGTCGTCGGGCCGCCCGTGCACCACGCGCGCCGCGCCCATGATCGCGCGGATGATGCCGTGGGCGACGTTGTCGGTCACGGGGACGGGTCCGGCGTTGCTGAAGAGCCGTTCGCAGACGTGGCAGATCATGTCGGTCACGCCCGCAGCGGTCTGGTAGGGAGGGAGCCCGAAGGTCAGCTCGGGGTCCATGACCGCCACGCGCGGACGTAGGGCATCGGAGCTCGTGCCCTTCTTGACCTGCAGCTCGTCGTTGCTGATGACGCAGGAGGGGGAACCCTCGGACCCGGCGGCGGGGATGGTGAGCGCCACGGCGACGGGGAGGCAGGCGCCGACCTTCGCCTTCCCGCAGAAGAAGTCCCACACGTCGCCCTGGTAGGGTACGCCGAAGGCTATGGCCTTGGAGCTGTCGATTACCGACCCGCCGCCCAGGGCGAACACCAGGTCAACGCCCTGGGCGCGGGCGAGCTCGATGCCTTCGCGCACGAGGGAGACCTCGGGGTTGGGACGCACGCCTCCCAGCTCGTCGAAGTTGACGCCTGCCGCGGCGAGGGAGGCTCGGACGCGGTCGAGCGCGCCGGAGCGCGCGGCGGATCCGCCACCATACACCAGGAGCGCGTGTCTTGCGCCAAGCCCCCTGACCTCCTCGCCCACGCGGTCGACGAAGCCGCGGCCAAAGACGAAGCGGGTGGGTGACTGGAAGATGAAGTCGTTCATGCTACCCTCCTGGCGATTGACTGACCTCAGGCTACTCCTCGTGACGCGGAGCGTGGTCGAAGGACGGGCACAAGGGAGAAGTTCCTCTCACCTAGGAATAGAATGCAGGCAAGGGCGCGCGCCGGGGAGTGCCGCGCCAGGGGAAGAGGGGATGGCCATGGCAGGGCTCCACTGCAGCGACTGCGTCTTTGCCGAGTTCTCGCTCAACGAGAGGACCGGGATGTACCAGGGGACCTGCAGCCGGGGCTTCACCCTGGCCGACCCCCGCGTCCATCACGAGCCCGAGATGTACTTCGCCGTGCGCGAGGACGGCCTGGTCCCGGTACGCGACCCCTTTGGCAGGGAGTACCTCCGGACCAAGAACATCTGTGACCGCTTCCAGCCTCGCAAGAAGGAATAGCCGCGCGGCATCCGCCCGAGGGTGCTTACCTGCTTCGGTGGCGTCCGCCTGCGCCTGGCGTCCGCCTGTCGTCGCTGGGAATCCGCCCCGAGGCACTCGCCTCCCATGATGGCGGGACACAAGAAAGGGGGACGCGCCCGAGCACGTCCCCCTTGACCTTGCCATGTCCCGGCTGAGTGCCGGTAGCGCGGTGCCTATGCCGCGTGGGCGCCGCCCTCGATCTCTCCGCCGCAGTGGGGGCAGCGCGTGGCGCCCTCCTTGACCTCCTCGAGACAGTGGGGGCACACGGGCGCGGCCGCGGCCTCCTCGACGGCCTCCTTGTGACGGAGCTTGTCGGCCTGCTCCTGCATCTTGTTCAGGGCCTTGACCATGCAGAAGACAACGAAGGCGATGATCAGAAAGTTGATGATTGCCGAGATGAACGCGCCGAAGTCGATCACGGTGTCGGCGTTGACGGGAATCTGCAGGCCCGAGACGCCGGTGCCGCCGCCCGTGACGAGGGTGATGAGGGGGTTGATGATGTTGGACACCAGCGACGTCACGATGGCGGTGAAGGCGCCGCCGATGATGATGCCGACGGCCATGTCCATCACGTTGCCCTTGGCGATGAACTCCTTGAACTCGCTCATGAACTTCTTCATTTGATAGAACCTCTCCTTGGTTGACGCCAAATGTGCCCAATAGTCTAGCCACTTTTCGGCGAACGGTTTCGCAGCGTTTGCAAAGCAGGAAAAAAGCCCCGCTACCTCCTTGGGCCGGCGAGCTCGTCGGTGTCGAGCCAGATCGTCACGGGGCCGTCGTTCACGAGCGAGACCTGCATGTCGGCCCCGAAGACGCCACGGCCCACGTGGGGGCAGTCCCCCTCGGCCAGCTCGCAGAAGCGCTCGTAGAGGGGGACAGCGACGTCGGGCCGGGCAGCGCCCGTGAAGCCCGGGCGGTTCCCGTGGCGCGTCTGGGCATAGAGGGTGAACTGGCTCACCACCAGGACCTCGCCTCCCACGTCGGCAAGCGAGAGGTTCATCCTGCCGTCCTCGTCGTCGAACACCCTGAGGCGGCGGACCTTGTCCCAAAGCCTCTGGGCGGTGGCCTCGTCATCGTCGGGGCCCACGCCGAGGAGCACGAGGTAGCCCCTGCCGCAGCGTCCCTTGAGCTCCCCCTCGACGCGCACCTCCGCGCCCGTGACCCTCTGAAGCAGCGCCCTCATGCGCCCTCCCCACAAGAAGGCCCCGGACGGCTGTGCGTCCGGGGCGCGTGCCCGGTCCTGGCCCCTGCCCTACAGGCCGTAGATGGCCGAGAACTTCTCGACCAGGTAGTCGCAGTAGTGGCGCGCGTCGAAGGGCTCTCCGCAGGCGTCCTCGACGATCTGCGCGGGGTCCTTGGAGCGGCCGAAGCGCCACACGCGGTCACGCAGCCAGGCGCGGATGGGGGCGAGGTCGCCCGACGAGAGCACGCCCTCCCAGTCCATGCCCTCCTCGATCATGCGGTGGCGGAACTGGGCCCCGTAGGCGCCTCCCAGCGCGTAGGTGGGGAAGTAGCCGAAGAGCCCGTCGGCCCAGTGGGTGTCCTGCAGGGCGCCGTGGGTGTCGTCGGTCACCTTGACTCCCAGGTAGTCCTTGTAGCGCTGCCTCCAGAGCCCCGGGACGTCCGCCGCCTTCGCCTCGCCTGAGAAGAGCAGCTGCTCGATCTCGTAGCGGATCAGGATGTGCAGGGGGTAGGTGAGCTCGTCGGCCTCGGTGCGGACGAGCGAGCCCTCCGCGCGGTTTGTCGCCAGGTAGAACTGGTTGGGCGTAACGCGGCCCAGCTGGCCCCTGAAGTGGCGGGACATGGTCCCGAGCAGCGTGGGGGCGAAGGCGCGGTCGCGGCCGACGTAGTTCTCGAAGAAGCGCGACTGGCTCTCGTGGATGCCCGAGGAGGTGCCGCCCTTGAGCGAGGTGTAGTTGAGGCTGGGGTCGACGCCCGTCTCGTACAGGGCATGACCGCCCTCGTGGAGCATGGTGTACACGTTGCTCACCACGTCATCGGGGTGGACGTGCGCGGCGATGACGGCGTAGTTGGTGGTGAGCGCGTCCGAGTAGGGATGCTCTGTCTTGGTCAGGAACATGACCTTGGGGTCGAGGCCCTCGAGCGCCATGAGGTCGCTCGCGAGCTCCCACTGGCGCCTCTCGTCGAACTTGCCCTCCACGCAGCTGCGGCTGGGCTGCCACCGCTTTGCCTGGATCTGCGCCAGCAGGGGGACGACGGTCTCCTTCACCTGCGAGAAGAAGGCGTCATAGAAGGCGCGGTCGCTGCCGTGCTCGAAGTCGTCGAGCCAGACGTCGTAGGGGTCCGCCTCGGGCCTGCGAAGCTTGGCGATGCGGCGCATGGAGTCGACCACGCGGTCCAGGTAGGGCTCGAAGGAGGCCCAGTCGTTGGCGTCCTTGGCCTTGCGCCAGACGGCGTCGGACTCGGTGGTGAGGCGCGTGAAGGCGGACGCCTCGACGGCCGGGACGTCTACGAGCCTCGAGCGGTCGCGCGTCAGGACGCGCACCTGGGCGCGCTGGGTGGGCGAGAGGAGCTCGCCCACGGAGCCGAG
This sequence comes from Olsenella sp. oral taxon 809 str. F0356, assembly GCF_000233535.1. Classification (NCBI taxonomy): domain Bacteria; kingdom Bacillati; phylum Actinomycetota; class Coriobacteriia; order Coriobacteriales; family Atopobiaceae; genus Olsenella; species Olsenella sp. oral taxon 809. The sequence goes on along the minus strand of NZ_JH376563.1, from coordinate 2,100,332 downwards.
GCGCTCGAGGAGGGCGCCCGTCTCGGCCGAGCAGAGCAGCGCCTGGTCCTCCTCCTGGAGGATGGTGAGGGCCTCGCCGCGGTCTCCCGTCGCCGCCTCGGGGTCGATCGAGGGGCCGTAGCACTCGATGCCGATGGAGGCATAGCGGTGTGCGAAGAGGTGCCGCTCGAGGTCGTTCAGGGCCGCGATGTCGGCCTTTGGGTTGGCCAGGGCGGCGGGGTTGGGGCTGGCGGGCATGCCGGGGATGCTGGTCTGCCCCGCGGCCGTCGTCGTCGCGGTGGCGGCGACGGGCTCGTCGAGGTCGTCGAAGCTGGGGATGCCGTCGGTGGTCTCGGCCATGTGAGCTCCTCTTCTCTGCCCGCTCGCGCGGGCGCGTCTTGTCTGCCTGTCCAGAGTCTAACCCCGAAGCGCCGGGACCCGTCACGATTCCGCGGCCGCCCACACCGTCTGCGTGCGCCCCGGTCCCGCGGGCGGCGTCTTGTTGGATACTCGTTGCAGACGGGCCGGGGCCCGGTTCTAGTAGTTCGTGTAAATATCGACTGTTCCGCTGCCACTTGTTGGATACTCGTTGCAGACGGACCGGGGCCCGGGGGCCTCGGGTCGGGCGGCCCGCCCGGCAACGACGACGGAAGGAGAGGGACATGTCCAACGAGCTTGGCGGTCGCACCGACGACGGCAGGTCCTGCGTGCTGGGAATCGACGTGGGCGGAACCTCCATCAAGGCGGGGCTCATGAGCTGCGAGGGCGAGCTCTTGGGCACGACCAAGATCCCCACGGGCTCCATCGCCGGGCAGGAGGCGTTCCGGCGCATCGTCGAGGGGTTGGACGCGCTCGTGGCCGGCCAGGGCAGGGTTGCGGACGACCTCCTGGCGGTGGGGCTGGACGTTCCCGGGCCCGTGGACGACGAGGGCCACGTGGGTCTGCTCGCCAACATCGACCTCGACGCGGACGGCCTACGCGCCGCGCTCAGGGAGGCGTACCCCGGGGCCACCCTCGCCTTCGTGAACGACGCGAACGCCGCGGCCCTGGGCGAGCTCTGGAAGGGCTCGGGCAAGGGCATGGGGAGCTTCGTCATGATCACGCTGGGCACGGGCGTCGGGGCGGGCGTGGTGGTGGACGGCAGGCTCGTCGCCGGCGCCTTCGGGGCCGCCGGCGAGGTGGGGCACCTCACGGTGGAGCCCGGCGAGGAGCGCGTCTGCGGCTGTGGCAGGAGGGGCTGCCTGGAGCAGTACGCCTCGGCCAAGGGCCTGGTCTGGCTGTATCGCGACCGCTGCGCCCGGACGGGCGCCAGGCCCGTTCCCATAGCGCATGCCACCGACGCCGTCGCCGTCTTCGACGCATACCGCGAGGGGGACGAGGCGGCGGCATGGGCCGTGGGCCAGATGTGCCAGAAGCTGGGCTTCGCCCTGGCGCAGGTCTCCGCCGTGGTGGACCCGGCAGTCTTCCTCATCGGCGGCGGCGTCGCGGGCGCCTTCGACCTCTTCGGAGAGGAGCTCGCCCGATCCTTCCGCTCCCACTGCCTGGCGCCCTCCGCCGCCGCGCGCATCCTGCCCTGCGTCCTGGGCAACGACGCGGGCATGTACGGAGTCGCCTACGAGGCGCTGCTCCAGCGCGGCTAGGCGGCCTCGCGGGGTCCGCATGGCTCCAATGGTGGTATCCTGACCTTGTCTTTCTGGCACCTGCCAGGGCCCGGTGCGCAGGCATGCCAGCCTGCCTGCCAGGCACGAAACAGAGCGCGGTTCTCGCCCTCGTCCCGAAGGAGCAGCCAATGAGTGACTTTGTCCAGGCATCGCACGTATTTCTCGACAACCCCGCGAAGAACGTGGACGAGGCCCTCGAGTTCCTCTCCAGGAAGGCGGTCGAGCTGGGCGTCGCCGACGACGAGCGGGCCGTCCTCGACGCCTTCAAGGCGCGCGAGGCGGAGGGCACCACGGGCATGATGTCCGGCTTCGCCATCCCTCACGCCAAGTCCGCCGCCGTCAAGGAGGCCACCGTCATGGTGGTCAAGTTCGCGGGCGACGTCGAGTGGGAGTCCATGGACGACAAGCCCATCGTCGTGGCCATCGCCCTGCTCGTCCCCGGGGCAGAGGCGGGCACCACCCACCTACAGCTCCTCTCGAAGGTCGCCGTCATGCTCATGGACGAGGGCTTCAGGAACGACGTCCTCGGCGCCACCGACGAGGCGAGCATCGCCGAGCGCATCAACTCGAAGCTCGACTAGGCGGCGCCCGGCCTCCTGGGGCCCGCCGCCACGCCGTACGAATGCGTCACGAGGGGAGGGGAGAGGATCCCCTCCCCTTTTTGCGCGTGGTGCCTCCGGTCGTGTCGCGCACGAGCATAATCCCAGCTCATCCGGCCGGCGGCCGGCCGAGGGGGCCATCCCTGCGCGCCATCGTCCGCCCTGGCGGGCCAAGGGGTCGCAATGCTCCCGGGGGCCTGACAAAGGAGGCTCCCGTGCCTGTCCGTTGCGCTATAGTGAGACGTGTCTGGGCCGTTGCCGCATGGAGAGGCGCGTGGCGGAGGTCCAAGCAGCGCTGGTCCCCGGGACCGAGGGTCCTGGGGCGTGATTCTGCAACAGCCACCGGTGTGGTGGACCGTATCGCTTCGAAGGAGAGGATATGGCAAGAAAATTCAAGTCTATGGACGGCAACGAGGCGGCAGCCTGGGTGTCTTACGCCTTCACCGAGGTCGCGGGCATCTACCCCATCACGCCGTCCAGCCCCATGGCCGACCATGTCGACCAGTGGGCGGCCAAGGGCCTGAAGAACGTCTTCGGCACGCCCGTGCGCGTCGTCGAGATGGAGTCCGAGGCCGGTGCCGCAGGCACCGTCCACGGCTCGCTGGGCGCTGGTGCCCTCACCACCACCTACACGGCCTCCCAGGGCCTGCTCCTCATGATTCCTAACATGTACAAGATTGCCGGCGAGGGCCTGCCCGGCGTCTTCCACGTGTCTGCGCGCACCGTCGCCTCCCACGCGCTGAACATCTTCGGCGACCACTCCGACGTCATGGCCTGCCGCCAGACCGGCTTCGCCATGCTGGCCGAGGGCAACGTCCAGGAGGTCATGGACCTCGCCCCCGTCGCCCACCTCGCCGCCATCGAGGGCAAGACGCCCTTCGTCAACTTCTTCGACGGCTTCCGCACCTCGCACGAGATCCAGAAGGTCGCCACCTGGGACTTCGAGGACCTCAAGGACATGCTCGACATGGACGCGGTCCAGGCCTTCCGCGACCACGCCCTGAACCCCGAGCACCCGCACGCCCGCGGCGCGCACGAGAACGGCGACATCTTCTTCCAGCACCGCGAGGCCTGCAACGCCACCTATGACGCGCTTCCCGCCGTCGTCGAGTCCTACATGGACAAGATCAACGAGAAGCTCGGCACCAGCTACCACCTCTTCGACTACTACGGCGCCGAGGACGCCGACCGCGTCGTGGTCTGCATGGGCTCCTTCTGCGACACCCTCGAGGAGGCCATCGACTACCTCAACGCGCACGGCGAGAAGGTCGGCCTGGTCAAGGTCCGCCTCTACCGTCCCTGGTCCATCGAGCACTTCGTCAAGGCGCTCCCCAAGAGCGTCAAGAAGATCGCCGTCCTCGACCGCACCAAGGAGCCCGGCTCCATCGGCGAGCCCCTGTACCAGGACGTCGTCACCGCCCTCTACGAGGCCGGCATGAGCGACCTCACCGTCGTGGGCGGTCGCTACGGCCTGGGCTCCAAGGACACCACCCCCGCAGACGCGTTCGCGGTGTACACCGAGCTCAAGAAGGACGAGCCCAAGCGCGAGTTCACCATCGGCATCGTCGACGACCTCACCAACCTCTCGCTCCCGCGCGAGGAGGACACCCCCAACACCGCGGCTCCCGGTACCATCGAGTGCAAGTTCTGGGGCCTCGGCGGCGACGGCACGGTCGGCGCGAACAAGAACTCGATCAAGATCATCGGCGACCACACCGACAAGTACGTCCAGGCGTACTTCCAGTACGACTCCAAGAAGACCGGCGGCGTGACCGTCAGTCACCTGCGCTTCGGCGACTCTCCCATCCGCTCGCCCTACTACGTGACCAAGGCCGACTTCGTGGCCTGCCACAACCCCTCCTACATCACCAAGGGCTTCAAGATGGTGCGCGACGTCAAGCCCGGCGGCACCTTCCTGATCAACTGCCAGTGGGACCTCGAGGAGCTCTCACAGCACCTCAACGCCGAGGCCAAGCGCTACATCGTGAAGAACGACATCCAGGTCTACACGATCGACGCCATCGACCTCGCCATCGAGGTCGGCATGGGCAAGCGCACCAACACCATCCTCCAGTCCGCGTTCTTCGCGCTGGCCAAGGTCCTGCCCGCCGAGGACGCCCTGAAGTACATGAAGGACGCTGCCACCAAGTCCTACTCCAAGAAGGGCGAGGCCGTCGTCGCCGCCAACCACAAGGCCATCGACGCCGGCGCCACCGCCTTCAAGAAGCTCGAGATCCCCGCTGACTGGGCGACCGCGACCGACGAGCACGTCGAGCTGTCCCTCGAGGGCCGCGAGGCCATCGTCAAGCAGGTCAAGGAGCTCCTCGGCCCCATCAACCTGATGGACGGCGACTCCCTGCCCGTCTCGGTCTTCAAGGACAACCCCGACGGACAGTGGGAGCTCGGCGCCTCCGCGTACGAGAAGCGCGGGACCGCCGTCATGGTCCCCCACTGGGACGAGTCCAAGTGCATCCAGTGCAACCAGTGCGGCTACGTGTGCCCCCACGCCACCATCCGTCCCGTCGCCCTTGACGCCGACGAGGTCGCGGCCGCGCCCGAGAACATGCGCATGCTCGACGTCACCATGCCCAAGGATAGTGGCCTGAAGTTCGCCATCGTCGTCTCCCCGCTGGACTGCATGGGCTGCACCAACTGCGTCAAGGTCTGCCCCAAGGACGCCCTCACCATGGTTCCCCAGGAGAGCGAGTCCGACCAGGCGCAGGTCTGGGACTACGCGGTCAACCACGTCACCGAGAAGAAGGAGCTCCAGGGCAACAACGTCAAGGGCTCCCAGTTCCACAAGCCCCTGCTGGAGTTCTCTGGCTCCTGCGCCGGCTGCGCCGAGACCTCCTACGCGCGTCTCGTGACCCAGCTCTTCGGTGACCGCATGTTCATCTCCAACGCCACCGGTTGCTCCTCCATCTGGGGCAACCCCGCGGCCACCTCGCCCTTCACGGTCAACGCCGAGGGCCATGGCCCCGCGTGGAACAACTCCCTCTTCGAGGACAACGCCGAGCATGGCCTGGGCCTCTACGTGGGCTACATGGCCGAGCAGGCCAAGCTCGAGGCCATGACCTCCGAGCTCATCGCCGCCAACGGCGTCTCCGAGGAGCTCAAGGCTGTCGGCCAGGCGTGGGTCGACTCCAAGATGGACACCGACGAGTCCAAGGCCGCCACGGCCAAGTACGTCGAGGAGCTCGAGAAGAACGGCTCTGAGGGTGCCAAGGCGATCCTGGCCGACAAGTCCTACCTCACCAAGAAGTCCTTCTGGATCTTCGGCGGCGACGGTTGGGCCTACGACATCGGCTTCGGTGGGCTCGACCACGTCCTTGCCTCCGGCAACAACGTGAACGTCTTCGTCTTCGACACCGAGGTCTACTCCAACACCGGCGGACAGGCCTCCAAGGCCTCCAACCTGGGCCAGGTCGCCCAGTTCGCGGCGGCCGGCAAGGAGACCAAGAAGAAGTCCCTGGCCGAGATCGCGATGTCCTACGGCTACGTCTACGTGGCCCAGGTCGCTATGGGCGCCAACCCCATGCAGACCCTGAAGGCCATCCAGGAGGCCGAGGCCTACGACGGCCCCTCCCTCATCATCGGCTACAGCCCCTGCGAGATGCACTCCATCAAGAAGGGTGGCATGACCAACTGCCAGAACGAGATGAAGAAGGCAGTCGACTGCGGCTACTGGAACCTCTTCCGCTTCAACCCCGACGCCCCCGCCGGCAAGAAGTTCGTCTTGGACTCCAAGGAGCCCAAGGGCGGCTATCAGGACTTCCTGATGAACGAGGCCCGCTACGCCCGCCTGACGACCGAGTTCCCCGAGCGCGCGGCGGAGCTCTTCGCGCGCAACGAGGCGGCGGCCATGGATCGCTACCAGCACCTGCTCAAGCTCAAGGCGATGTATGCCGAGTCCTAGCGCAGCTTGCCTGACGGCATCCGCCAGCTAGCCGAGGGGCCGGGGGAGAGATCCTCCGGCCCCTTCCTTGTGCGAAGGTCGTACTGGCCCCACGTCCCGATGACAGGGACTTGTGTGCCACGAGGGAAGGCGGCCGGCGCGTAGGTCGCGCCGGCCGCCTGACCGTTCCTCGGGAGCCCGGCCCTACGCGTCGAGCAGTGGGGTCATGGGGCCCTGGCTGAGCACGACCACGCGATGCATGGCGCGGCTGATCGCCGTGTAGAGCCTCCTGCGAGAGATCTCGTCGCCCGGGTAGGCCTCCGCCTGGGCGTCGGGCACGATGACCTCGTCGAACTCGAGGCCCTTGGCGAGCCTCAGATCCAGGAGCACCACGCCTTCCTTGGGGAGCTCGTCTCCCTTGCCAAGGTATGTCACGGAGTCGCCCAGCTGGCGCGAGAGCCAGTTGGCACGGGCCTTGTCCTGCGCCACGACGGCACAGAGGCCCTCCCGGCCTCGCGCCTCCTCGACCTGCGCCCGCAGCTCGGCCAGGTACGCGTCCGCGTCCTGGGGACAGGAGCGGATGAGGGGCGCGACGCCCGGCCTCCTCACGGAGCTCAGGGTCACGCGCTCCTCCTCGTCGAGGAGGCCGCAGAAGAGCTCGGTGATCTCGGGGGAGGAGCGGTAGCTCGTGAGCAGGCGGCATTGGGCCACCGTGCCGTGCGTCTCCTTGAAGATGGAGCGGATGGCCTCGAAGCTCGCGCTGCCCTCGCGGATGGCCTGGTGACGGTCTCCCAAAAGGAGGAAGTGGGCACGGCCGAAGTAGCGTGCGAGGAGCATGAGCTGCGCCTCGCTGTAGTCCTGCACCTCGTCCACCATCACGTAGCGCGCGTCCTGCGTTCCGTCCCCGGTGAGCGCGAGCTTGAGGTAGAGCCATTCGATGGCGCTCAGGGCCTGCCTGCCGGTGACGCGCATGCCTATGCGGTCCAGGCGCAGCCAGGAGCAGGAGTCCACGTCGGAGAAGGCGGGCGAGAAGAGCTCACGGGCATAGCGGCGGGCGCAGGCCACGGTCTCGTCCTCGTCGGCGGGGGCGACGAGCTCCCCGAAGATGCACATCTGCTCGTCCACGTCGAGGGAGAGCATCTGTTCCTGCAGCTCCTCGTTGTGGGCAAGCTGCGACATCCGACGCTCGACCTTCTGGTGCAGGTCCTCCTTCACGAGCGCGAAGAGGCGGGGGCCCATGCCGAGCCTGCCCACGTGCTTCTCGACGGACTTGCGGATCTGTGCGGCGGACACCAGTCGCATGTCGCCCACGCGGATGTCGCGGAAGTCGTCGTCCTCGAGGACGATGGAGGCGACCGACCGCCCGAGCTCCCTGAGTGCGGAGGCGTCCACGCCCTCGCCTCCCGAGCGCTGGTCGAGCCCCTGCTCCGCGAGGAAGGACTTCCAGGTGAGGGTGTGCGGGTTGGACTCGCCCAGGCTGGGCAGGACGGTGTCGATGTAGCGGGCGAAGATATCGTTGGGGGAGAAGAGGTAGACCTGGTCCGGCCTGAGGCTCTCGCGCTCCTGGTAGAAGAGGTAGGCGATGCGCTGGAGGAGCACCGAGGTCTTGCCCGACCCTGCGATGCCGTCCACCAGGAGGGCTGGGACGTCCTCGTGGCGCACCACCTGGTTCTGCTCGCGCTGGATGGTTGCCGTGATGGCCTGGAGCTTCTCGGAGTGGTGGCGCCTGAGCGCCCCGAGCAGGAGGGCGTCCTGGATTGCCACGCTGGCGTCGAAGTAGGACCTGAGACGGTCCTGCACGACGTCGAACTGTCGGCGCAGCTCGAGGTTCACCGTCTTCGTGCGTCCGTCCACCTCGTAGCTCGTGGGGCCGACCTCCTGGTTGTAGTAGGTTTGGGCGACGGGGCTGCGCCAGTCCACGATGAGGGGGACCTGTCGCTCGTCCGTGATGCCCACGGTCCCGATGTACACGTTGCGGGCGGGCCGCCCCGGCCTCATCTGGAGCCGCACCTTGGCGAAGTAGGGTTGCCGCAGGAGCAGGAGGGTGCGCCGCAGGCGGTCGAGCGTGAAGTCGTGATGCTGGTTGTAGGTGTCGATGACGCTGTTCAGGGTCTCGATGGCGGCCAGGGTCTCCATGGTCTCGTCGTCGCTGTTGAAGTTGAGCCTGACTTCCTCGCTCATGTCGCGCAGGTCCTGGGCAGCATACTCGTGCGTGGTCTCGAGCTCCCTCTGCACCGCGTCATGGATGTCCCGCAGGCGCTCGTGCGTCCTCTTGAGGTGGTCCTGCTCCTCGAGGAAGACGGGGTCGTCCTGATGGGTCGCGGTCGTGTCTGCGGCCGAGGTCATGGGCTCTGGCATGGCATCCCTCCGTTGCCGTGGCTCCGGGGAGTCCGGCTGTTCCAATGGGGCGCTCGGCCCCGACTCAGGGGATAGATTGTACCCGCCGCGGGGCGCCTGCTTGCAGCTTTGGCCGCCCCGCCGCCCCTGGCCGCCGTCTCCCTCGCCAGCGCCCCCAAAGCCACCGTTCGCGGAAATGACCAGAAAAACGCATACAATTCCCGAATCTGGGGTACGATTGCATCAACACAGGAAGCCGATACGAGCCATCGGCCAACCGAGGGGGTGATGCCAGTGGACAGGGAAGAGCCGATATCAGGGCGTCCCGCAGCTGGCGTCGCGAGCCCCGTCTTCTTCTAGAGGCCATAGCAAGCAGGGCCTAGTAGGCGATACGAGCATCGCAGAATCCAAGGGACAGTCGGAAGTGCCGACCCAGCTGCGCAGGAGCCGGAGCGCCACCCGATGAGGCGCTGTGCTTCAGTCGCATCTGTCCTCGATCAAACAGCAACCTCAGCTAGGGCGTGTGACAAGTTATCACATCTGTCGCAGGACACCCAGGTTCTGGGGTGTGAGCCAAGGAGGGGAGTCCAAAGGGCTCTTAGGGTGCCCGAAGGGGCGCGGCAAGAAGGCGTTTGCCAGCACGGTGGCAAAAGGCACGTGGTACGGCATGCTCCAGGGGCGGGTGGCCAAGACGGCACCCGCCCTTCATTGCGTTAGGATGGGAAGAGCGTCCCCGTCACAGGAAGGCCCACATGATCCGCCTCGCGCTCACCGACCTCGACGACACCCTCATCGCCTTCGGGCGGCCGCGCGCGAGCGACCGCGCCCTCGCCGCGATTCACGGGATGCTCGACGCAGGGCTCCACTTCGGGCCCGTGAGCGGGAGGCTCCCTGCCGCCATGGGCTGGATGTTCGGGGGCGACGAGGCGTGCTGCGCCACTGGCGCCTACTGCAACGGGCAGATGGTCTACCTGGACGGCGAGCCCATAAGCGTCACGAGCCTGGACGGGGGCGAGCTCGACCGCGTCGCGGCGTGGCTCACCCAGAACACGGACGACACCGTGCTCGCGGTCTTCGACGTTCAGGGGGGAAGCGGCGTCGACGGCGACGCCCTCTGCGTGACCACCGACGCGCAGAGGCTTGGACGCATGGGGGACGAGTTCGGCTGCGCGGGCATCGTGCCACGCCTCGGTGCCTCGAGCTACGTGAAGTCCAACATCCGCTGCGGGGGTAGCCCCGAGCGTCGCCTCGAGCTGCGCGACGCCCTCAAGGGGGAGTTTCCCGCCTTCGACTTCGTGTTTCCCAGCAACTGGGCGCCCCTCATCGACATCACGCCCAAGGGCTGGACCAAGGGCTCGGGCGTCCGCGTGCTGGCGGATGCGCTGGGGATAGGCCTCGACGAGGTGGCCACCTTCGGTGACTCCGAGAACGACCTGGGAATGATCGCGGGCTTCCCCAACTCGGTCGCGGTGGCGAACGCCAGCGACGAGGTGAGGGAGGCCGCCCGCTGGCACATAGGGCCGAGCTCCGAGGACAGCGTCGCCGACGCGCTCGCGGACATCGCCGTGGCGGCGGGCGAGGGCGGCATGCCCCGCTTCATGGCCGGCGCGTGAGGGCGGGTCTCCTCTCCCGGCCGGCGTGCCTCTCCTACGAGGCGTTGCCCAGCGAGAAGCGCAGCGCCACGGGGTTGTGGTCGCTCGTGGCGAAGCCCGTGTCCACGTTGGTCGCCGTGGCGCTCACGTTGTCAGAGACGATGAAGCCGTCCACCGTGGTCTGGTAGCTGACGCCGGGCTGGTAGGGGATGTCGTCCCCGCGACAGCTGGCGACCTCCTCCAGGTTCTGTGCGCGCACGACCGAGAAGCCCTGGGGCAGGTCCCCGTCGTCCATGACGGCAACCCAGTCGGGCACCTGCTGCCGGCTGGGGTACAGCTCGAGCGAGCCGCAGAGGGCATGGTTCCAGTCCCCGCCCGCAATCACGTAGTTGCCGCGGGCGCGCTCGGAGGACAGGACGTCGCCCAGCATGGCGAGTTGGCGCGCGCGGCTGCCCCCTCCCGCGTCGTAGGCGGACATGTGGCTGTTGACCAGCACGAGCTCGTGTCCGTCGGCAACGGGGATGCGCAGCATGGCGAAGCAGCGGTCGAGGTCGAAGAACTTCGTGGGGAAGCTCTCGTCCACCGGGTAGCTCCTGCGCGTGGCCGAGGTCACGTTCGCGTCCGAGAGCGTCAGGAGGCCCGAGCTGACGCGTCCGTGCGGGGCCGTGATGGGCCAGGCAAGGAAGCCGGAGTGGAAGTTCGAGGCGAAGACGGACTGGTACCCGGCAAAGGCCCCCTCGAACGCCTTGACCTGATTGACATGATGGCTGCGGTCGGAGTCGACGTCGACCTCCTGCAGGAGAACGAAGTCCGGGCCCTCGCCCCCGAAGGCGTCCCTCAGGCTCGAGACGTCGCCCTGGGTGCAGGCCTCCACCGACTCGCGGCTCGTCGCGACCGAGCTCGTGCCCCGGGTGGGCGTCCCGTCGGCCATGCGGCCCTCGTCCATGAAGAAGGTGTAGTCGGGGGTGTAGGCGCCGAAGCCGATGTTGTAGGTCGCTGCCGTGTACTCCCCCCCCGGCTCGAGCTGGCGCGCCGCGTCCTCGGCGCCTGCCTTCCCGGTCTGGACCAGCTCGTCGTCGGGGATGCGCGCGTAGTGGCTCTCGAGGTAGATGGCATAGCCCCCGACGACGGTGGCCGCGACGACGGCGAGGGCCAAGATGGTGCGGAGGAGCGTCAGGAGGGCCCGTGCCACGCCATGCCGCCCCCGTCCGTCCTCCCGCTTGCGGGTGTGCTGTCTCCGACTGTGCTTGGACATGCCCCGCCCCTTCTCCGGGGCCGTGCCTCGCGCACGGCCGATTTCACAACGGTATATGACGCCGCGTCACGGCAGAAGGATGCTTTCGACGAGCGCGCCTGGATTGGCGCTTCGTGTGGCACCCGGGCCTACCGTTGCGCGGCCTAGGCGTCCGCCTGCGGAGATATGCGCAAAAACGCGCATCCCGCGTCTAATATCGAATCAGGTGGATAAGTGACTCCGCCACGAGAGAAGGGGGGCACGCATGGGACAGTATGTCATGGTCGAGAAGGAAGGGCTCTACCAGTTCAACCTCTGCGACAGCAACGGGCATGTGGTCCTCGCGTCCACGGTGTATCCCTCGCGCGAGGAGTGCCTTGCCGGGATGGACTTGACGAGGGCCCTTGCGGTGGGCGCTCCCGTGCAGGATGGCACGGTCCACGGCTTCGGTCGCGTCGCCGCGCCAAAGTGCCGCATCTACCAGCAGCTCGATGGCAAGTACTACTTCGTCTTGGTGGACGACGCGGGAGACGCGCTCGGGCGCTCGCACGCGTATCCGAAGAAGGAGAGCCTGCTCAGGCGCATAGAGCGCATGAGGAAGGAGAGCTCGTCTCCCCTGGCGCTCGAGGAGTAGGGGAGGCCCGCCGCCCGATGGCGCGCCGGGCATGCCAGGCTATGCGTGGATGACGACCTCGAGGGTGGGGTTCTGGATGCCGGAGCGCTCGATGACGGCTCGTGCGCGATCGAACCACGAACCGTCGCCGCGCCTTGACCCGTCCTGCTCCAAGGTGATGCGCGTGGGAGCGGCGAGCTCCTCCAGGCAGTCGGCCAGGGCGGAGAGGTTGCCCCCGTAGTAGGTGGGGAAGCCCAGCTCTCGGGCGAGGAGCGCGTGGAGCTCCTCGGGCCCGCCCAACGCGCTCTCGCGCAGCTCGACCTTCTTCACGCGTGCCTCCCGTCCGGCTGGACCCCGCTAGTACAGCCGCTCGAAGCTCTTATAGTGGTCGCCGGTGTAGTAGACGAGCCCGTCGTTGGAGAAGACGATCCTCTCGCCTCCACGGAAGCCGCCGGTGTAGTTGACGTCGCACTCGGTCCAGCTGTGCCCGCGCTTGTCCGGGAGCTGCCCGTCGTCGTTGTGGTAGCGGCTCCCGCCGATGGACATGCCGGGACAGACCTCGTCCAGGTTGCCCTTGGAGCTGTCCCAGCCCGCCTCGCGTGCCTTGGTCTTGCTGACGAAGTTGGCGGGCAGGTGGCCGAACTCGTGGACGTAGGCGGCCAGCTCGTCCTTGGAGGTGTAGCGCCCGTCCTCCCTGACGCCCTCGGAGGGCGCGTCGTCCTGCAGGGCGGTTCCCTGGGTGCCGGAGGTGGGGGAGCCTGCCTGGGCCGCACCCTCCTGCGGCGTGCCCTGGCCCGCGTTGCCGCCGGATCCGCCCGCAAGCGCCACCACGATGGCCACGAGCAGGGCGATGATGGCGCTGGTGACGCGTGCGACCTGCTTCTTCCCGAACATCCGTCCTCCTGTCGTCTTGGTGCCGTGGATCCGTTGCCCTAGTAGAGCGGCAGCTCTCCCGTGATGGGGTCGACCTGGTCGGCATGGAGGGGCTCGAAGGCGAGGCAGGTGTAGGTGGGCTCCCCGTGGAACTCCGTGAGGCCGGCGTCTCGCACCAGGGCGACGGCGAGGCCCCGCTCGCGCCCCTCGTCCGCGATGCGCAGGAGCTCCTCCTCTGAGTCGACGTAGACGCAGACCTTGGCCACTCCCGCCGCGAACCAGTCGGAGAGCGGGGTGGGCTCGCGCGCGCCCTCCTCGAGGTAGACCCAGCCCTCGTCGGGCGTGGCGCGCAGCTCGTCGAGCCTTCCCTCGCGCACGAGGGCCATGAGGGTCGCCTCGACACAGGCGTGCCCCGCCTGGGCCGCGATCTTGCCCTTGCGCATCTTGAGGTCGCGCCTCATGACGATCATCTGCTTCGACTTGTACGCCATCGCGTCACTTCCGTCCTCGTCCGCGTCGCGCGGACGCATGGCTGCGCCCCCCGCCATCACCGGTGGCAGGGGGCGCGGGGTGTGCGGCATCGCCCTACATGGGCCCCATGGGGAACTGCTCCTCGGCCAGCTTGGCCACGTCCTCCATGGCTCGGGCGATGTCGTTGGCGCGCTCGACGCCTAGGAACTTGACGACCTCGTCCACGAGGTCCAGGCCCACCTTGTACTCCTTTTCGAAGGCGTGGACGTTGTCCTTGTTCAGGTGCACGAAGACGCGCCTGCGGTCGACCTTGCTGTGCTCGCGGGTGATGATGCCCTTCTCCTCGAGCTGGTTCAGGTTGCGGTTGACCTGGGACTTGCGGATCTTGGTCCGCTGCGCGATCTGGGTGGGCGTGATGGGGATGCTGGGGTCCCTCTGGTCTTGCAGGTAGAGCGCGTAGCAGACCATCATCTCGTTGCGGGTGAGCCCGGCGGAGATGCTGACGTTGTCTATGGTGGTCGCGAGGTGGAGCCAGGCGTGAAGCAGGGGTTCGCTGGTGGTGTTCATCTTCGGTCCTTTGGACGTCGTGGCATTTCTGCAACGTCCCGGCCCATTTCCTTTCCCGAGTGCCATTCGGTCGGGGGAGGGGGTGACGTAGTGGCTACTCGCTGACCTCGAGCAGTTCGATCCTGAAGTTCAGGGCCTTTCCGGCCATCTCGTGGTTCATGTCGAAGGTCACGTGACCCTCGTCCTTGGCGGCGACCACGGCCTGGAAGGGCTGGCCGGAGGGGGAGCTGAGCATGACGTGCGCCCCGACCTCGAGCTCCTCCGCACCGGGGATCTGCGCCAGGGGGATGGTCTGGACGAGCTCGTCCCTGCGGGGGCCATACGCCTCGTCGGGCTCGAGCCTGACGTCGACGACGTCACCCACGGACATGTCGCGCACCGCGAGGTCGAAGCCCTTGATCATCTGGCCGGCCATGCAGGTGAAGGCGAGCGGCTCGCCCCTGTCGTGGGAGGAGTCGAACTTGCTGCCGTCGTCGAGGGTGCCTGTGTAGTGCACCCTCACCTTCTTGCCTTCGTTGCCCATGTCGCCTACCTCTCCTCTCGCGTGGTCAGTCGCGAGACTTTCGAGCTGATTTCGTTTTCCTTGGGTAGCTGGACCCATATGGCCTCTACCTGCGACATTTTAATGATGGACACTTTAGCAAATTGTGCGGGAAGTGTCAGTCCCGCGGCAAGCGGGTATCATTTGCAGCTGAGTGACGAAGCTAACTTTTTGCCGCGGGGCGCGTCGCCCGCCCGCGGCCACGCCGCTGCGGCGCAGGGAGGGTGTTGCCGGATGTTGGACAGGCGTCTCTTGGACCTGGTGCCTGGGGCCCTGCGCCACGTGCTCCTCGCCGTGGGGCTCAAGTGGGTCTCACTTGCCTGCGACGTGGTGCTGGTGTGGGCGCTGGCGCCCGTGCTGGCGGGGCTCGTGGGGGCTTCCACCCAGGGGTTCGTCCCCGCCTTGGCAGTGGGGCTTCTCTCCTGCGCCGTCAAGGCGGTGGCGACGCGGCTCGAGGCCGACCAGTGCTTCGAGGCCTCCTCGGACGTGAGGCGCGTGCTGAGGCAGCGCATCTTCGAGAAGCTCCTCAGGGTCGGTCCCGGCTACACGCGCGACGTTCCCACGGCGGAGCTGGTGCAGCTCTCGGTCGAGGGCACGGAGCAGCTCGAGACCTACTTCGGCAGCTACCTGCCCCAGCTCCTCTACTCGGTGCTGGCGCCGCTGACCCTCTTCCTCGTCCTCAGGGGGACCTCGCTGGCGGCGTCCCTCGTGCTCCTGGCGTGCGTGCCCCTGATTCCCGTGGCCATCGTCCTGGTGCAGAAGGTCGCCAAGCGCATCCTGGCGAGCTACTGGGACGAGTACGCGACCCTGGGTGACTCCTTCCTCGAGAACCTCCAGGGCCTCACCACCCTCAAGATCTACCAGGCGGACGCGGCCCGGCACGAGGCCATGAACGAGGAGTCCGAGCGCTTCCGCGTCGTCACGATGAAGGTCCTGCGCATGCAGCTCAACTCGATCATCGTGATGGACGTCGTGGCCCTGGGCGGGGCCGCGGCGGGCATGGCGGTGGCGCTCTGGCAGCTCGCGGAGGGTGGGGTCGACCTCGCGGGCTGCATCTCCGTCGTGCTCCTCTCCGCCGACTTCTTCCTGCCCATGCGCATGCTGGGCTCGTACTTCCACGTGGCCATGAACGGGATGGCGGCGGCGGACAAGATCTTTCGGGTCCTCGACCTCCCCGAGGGCGATGGGGAGGGGGGCGAGAGGATCGTCCCCGGCGACCACCTGTCCGTCTCGCACCTGAGCTTCTCCTATCCCGGCGGCCAGGAGGTGCTGCACGAGGTGAGCCTGGACGTGCCTGCCGTGGGCGTCACGGCGCTGGTGGGCGAGTCGGGCTCGGGCAAGTCCACCGTGGCGGCGCTCCTCGCGGGCAGGGAGTCGGGCTGGGAGGGCCAGCTGCTGTTGGGGGGCAAGCCCCTCGAGGGCTTCTCCCGCGCCGACCTCGCCCGCTACGTGACCACCGTTCCCAGCGCGGCCCACCTCTTCCGCGGCAGCGTGCGCGAGAACCTCCTCATGGCCAGGCCCGACGCGAGCGACGGGGAGCTCTGGGACGCCCTGGGCTCGGTCTCGCTCGCAGGCTACCTCAGGACGCAGCAGGGGCTCGACACGGTCGTGGAGCAGGAGGGGCAGAACCTCTCGGGCGGGCAGAGGCAGCGGCTCGCCCTGGCCCGGGCACTCCTGCACGAGTCGTCCGTGCTCGTGCTGGACGAGGCCACGAGCAACGTGGACGTGGAGAGCGAGGACGCGATCATGGCGGCGGTGCGCGAGGTCGCGCGCTACAAGGCGGTCGTGCTCATCTCGCACAGGCTTGCCAACGTGGTCGACGCGCCCAGGGTCTACGTGCTGGAGAAGGGTCGCGTGGTGGGCTCGGGAAGCCACGAGGAGCTGCTCCGGGGCTGCGAGGCCTACGGGAGGCTCTGGGGGAGCCAGAGGGAGCTCGAGGGCTACGCCGGGGCGGGCGCCCCGGCCGAGGTCGAGGGGACTGGTGCGGATGAGGACGAGTAGGTTCCGGGTCACGGGGAGGATGCTGGCGCTCACCCGTCCTCTCGCCGGCGTGATGGTCGTGGCGGTGGCATGCGGGGTTGCGGGCTTCTGCTGCGCCACCTTCCTTCCTACCCTCGCGGCCTGGGCAGCCGTCTCCGTCGCTCGCGGCAGCCTGGGGGCGGAGGGCCTGCCTGCGGTATTCTGCGCCCTCGCCGCGTTGGCGGTCCTGCGCGGGGTGCTCCACTACGCCGAGCAGAGCTGCAACCACTACATCGCCTTCCGCCTCCTCGCGCACGTCCGCGACCTCGTCTTCGGGAAGCTCAGGGAGCTTGCGCCGGCCCGCCTCGCGGGGAGCGACCGTGGCGACCTCGTCTCGACCCTCACTGCGGACGTGGAGCTGCTCGAGGTCTTCTTCGCCCATACCGTGTCGCCCGTGTGCATCGCGGCCGTGATGTCGGGCATCATGGTCGCCTTCCTCGGCCGTTATGACCTGCGCCTGGGCATGGTCGCCCTCGTGGGGTACCTGGTGGTGGGCCTGGCGCTCCCGTTGCTCGCCTCGCGCGCCTCGGGTGGCCTGGGTCGTGAGCTCCGCGACCGGGCAGGTGGCCTTTCGGGCCTCGTCCTGGACGGGCTCAGGGGTCTCGCCGAGCTGCTCCAGTTCGACGCTGGTGAGCGCTACCTGGAACGGCTCGGGGAGGACTCCCTCGCCCTGAGCGGGCTGCAGCGCAGGATGTCCGGCCTGGGAGGGATGGGGTCGGCCGTCGCCGGGGCCTGCATCACCCTCCTCTCGCTGGCCGAGCTTGCCCTGGCGGCGCATCTCGTCGTCTCGGGGAGCCTCGACGGGGCGTCCGCGGCCGTCTGTGTGGTCGCCTTCCTTGGGTCCTTCGGCCCCGTCGTCGCGCTGGCGCGCCTGGGCACCGGCCTGCAGGCCACGCTCGCCGCGGGCAGTCGCGTCCTTGACCTCCTGGACGAGGAGCCCCAGGTCGAGGAGGTCACCGATGGCGCGCAGGTAGGCTTCGATGGTGCGGAGCTGAGGGGCGTGAGCTTCTCCTACGAGGGCGAGAGGGTCCTGAGCGACGTATCGCTCGAGCTTCCGCGGGGGAGCGTCGTGGGCGTCGTGGGCAAGAGCGGGTCCGGCAAGTCGACCCTCTGCCGTCTGCTCATGCGCTTCTGGGATCCCGACCGCGGCAGCATACTGGTGTCTGGGGAGAGGATCGACTCCCTGGACACCGGCTGCCTGCGCTCGCTCGAGGCCCTGGTGGAGCAGGACACCCAGCTCTTCCACGACAGCATCCGGGACAACCTGCTCATAGCCCGTCCCGACGCGACCCAGGAGGAGCTCGAGGAGGCCTGCCGCGCGGCGTCCGTCCACGACTTCGTCACGAGCCTGCCCCAGGGCTACGACAGCATGGTGGGCGAGCTGGGGGACACGCTCTCGGGCGGAGAGAGGCAGCGCCTGGGCCTGGCCCGGGCCTTCCTGCACGACGCCCCCCTCCTGATCTTGGACGAGCCCACGAGCAATCTGGACTCCCTCAACGAGGGCACCATCCTGCGCAGCCTCGACCGACAGCGCGGCAAGAGGACGGTGCTCCTGGTGAGCCACCGCGCCAGCACCATGTCGCTGGCCGACGCGAGCTTCTCCATGGACGACGGGCGCGTAAGCTAGGGTGGGCACGCGGCCCCGTCATGGCAGGACGGGTCGGCGGGGCCCCGGAAGGGAGGGCGCATGGCGTCCGTCGATGGCTTCATAGGCGTCTTCGACTCCGGCGTGGGCGGGATCAGCGTCCTGCGCGAGCTCGTGGGCCTCCTGCCGCACGAGGACTTCGTGTTCTTCGGCGACTCCGCGCACAACCCCTACGGCGAGAGGGGCGTGGACGAGCTCAGGGAGCTCTCTGGGGGCATCGTGGACTCCTTCCTGACAGAGGGCGCGAAGGCGGTGGTCATCGCCTGCAACACCGCCACCAGCGCGGCCGCCGCCCAACTTCGGCTCGAGCACCCCAGCCTGCCCATCGTGGGGGTGGAGCCCGCGCTCAAGCCCGCCACCGAGCACGACCCACACGACCGCATCCTCGTCATGGCCACCCCGGTAACCCTGAGGCTCGACAAGTTCCACCGCCTCGCCCGCGAGTTCGGCTCGGGCTCCGAGGTCATCGCCGTCCCCTGCGTGGGGCTCGCGCATCGCATCGAGCAGGGCGACCTGGATGCCCCCGACCTGCTCGAGCTCATCGAAGGCCTGGTGGGGGAGTATGCCGGTGCGGTGGACTCCGTGGTCCTGGGCTGCACCCACTACCCCTTCGTCGCCCGCCAGATCCGTCAGGTGCTGGGTGACGTGCCCCTCTTCGACGGCGGCGCGGGGACCGCGCGCAGGCTGCGCTCGCTTCTGTCCGAGGCCTCGCTTCTCTCGCCCTCGAAGGGGAAGGGCAGGGTGGAGCTCCGCTCGAGCCTGAGGGGGCCGGGCGTCCTGGAGCGCTACGAGGAGTTCTTCCGCATGAAGGCCTAGCCCCCCGCGCGAACGGGGACAGAAGCTCCTGTTGAAGTCTGGTCGTCTGGTCGGCCATCCCCCAACCTAGCCTCCGCGTGAACGGGGCCGGAAGGACGCTCGCGAGCCCGCCATTGACGGGCCGGCGGTCGTGGTGCCGCGGAAAAGAGGTGCCCGGCTAGGCGCGGGGCTTGCCCCAGAAGAAGAGGGCGACGGTGCCCGGGCCGGTGTGGCAGCTGATGGTGGCTCCTATGTCGAAGTGGAGCACCCTGCCGTCCATTTGGGGGAACTCAGCCTCGATGCGGTCCGAGACGGTCCTGGCGTCGTCCAGGCAGGCGGAGTTGCTGATGAAGACGCGCTTGTCGTAGCCGTCACCACCCTGCGCGAGCTCGTGCATGAGCTGCACCACGCGCCTCTGCGCCCGGCCCTTGGTGCGTATCTTCTCCACCACCGCGAGCGAGCCGTCCGCCTCCACGTCCATGACGGGGCAGATCTTGAGCAGGCCACCCACGAGTCCCGCCGCCTTGGAGATGCGCCCGCCCCTGATGAAGAAGGTCAGGTCGGACGAGAAGAACCAGTGCTGGACCTCGAGGCGGTGCTCCAGGGCCCAGGCGGCGAGCTCCTCGATTCCCATGCCGCCCTCGCGGAGTTCCGCGAGGCGGTCCATGAGCAGTCCGTATCCTGCCGAGGCGGCAAGGGAGTCGACGACCACGAGCCTGCGCTCGGGGAACTCGGACGCGAGCTGGTCGCGGGCGGCACAGGCGGAGCCATAGGTGCCCGATATCCCGGACGAGAGGGTCAGGTGCAGCACGTCCCTCCCCGCCTCGAGGAAGGGACGCCAGAACTCGATGTAGTCGCCGACGGAGACCTGCGAGGTGGTCACGTCCGCGCCGGAGAGCATCCGCTCGAAGAGCTCGGCGGGGGCGTGCGTGCGACCGAAGTCGTCCTTGCACCAGACGCCGTCGACCTGGTAGTTGAAGTACACGCACTCGATGTCGCGCGCGTGGAGGAAGTCCTCCGTCACGTCGGCGGTCGAGCAGCAGCTCAGTACGTAGTCATGCATCGCATCCTCCTGATGGGACGTGGCCGTGGCTTGGTCTGGTGCTTGCCCGTGCGGGCGAGAGGCGCCTTCCCCGGCGCCTTCGGACTCCTCGCTAGAAGACGCCCAGGAAGCCGTGGACGAAGAGGGCTGCGGCGACGGCACCCACGAAGGGGGCGATGCCCGGGACGAGAAGCCCGTAGCGCCAGTTG
This sequence comes from Olsenella sp. oral taxon 809 str. F0356, assembly GCF_000233535.1. NCBI lineage: Bacteria > Bacillati > Actinomycetota > Coriobacteriia > Coriobacteriales > Atopobiaceae > Olsenella > Olsenella sp. oral taxon 809. Next base: position 2,080,260 of record NZ_JH376563.1, on the reverse strand, counting down.
TTGTCCACCTTCCCCTTGATGGGGAGGAGCTGGTAGGCGAGGCGGGGACCCAGGTCGCGGGCCTGGTTCATGGCAAAGCCCGTGATGCCGCCCATGCCCATGCCCACGGCCCAGACGATGAGGCCCACGGCGATGGCGAGCATGATCACGTTCTCGCCCGCGCGGCTGGCGGCGGCGAGGATGGCGCTGATGAAGACGAAGGTGCAGAGCGCCTCGCAGGCGAAGTCGCGCGGGAGGTTCTGGATCACGGGGTTGGTGGAGAAGATGTTGCGCTGCGCCGTGGCGTCGATGACGCCCTCGGAGGCACGGAAGTCGTCCGCGTACATGAACCAGGCGACGACGGCCCCCAGGAAGGCTCCGAGCATCTGGGCGACGACGTAGGGCACGAACATCCCCCAGGGGACCAGCCCCAGGATGCACTGGGCGAGGGTCATGGCGGGGTTCATGCAGACCGAGCCGCCGAAGACGAAGAGGCAGACCGAGATGCCGAAGGACCAGGTGGTGATGGCGAACATGTGCCCCGATCCCTGGTACTTGGTGCCTTTGAGCACGGTGTCGCAGTGCACGCCGACGCCGAAGACGATCATGAGGGCCGTGCTCGCGAGCTCTGCCAGGACTGCGTGGGGCATGGGGGCCTCCTTGTGTCGGCCATCTGGGCTTGGGCTCCCACCATCTTAGCAGGCCCCGAGCCTCGTCCCGCCCGCCCCGGCGCATCCGGCCGGACGGGCATGGAGAAGGGGCCGCCGCCCGAAGGCGACGGCCCCTGGTCGGAGCCTGTGGTCGGGGAGGGCGCCTACTTGGCGAGGGCCTCCTCGACCGCGACGGCGCAGGCCACGGTGCAGCCTACCATCGGGTTGTTGCCCATGCCGATGAGGCCCATCATGTCCACGTGCGCGGGGACGGAGGAGGAGCCGGCGAACTGGGCGCTGGAGTGCATGCGGCCCATGGTGTCGGTCATGCCGTAGGAGGCGGGGCCGGCGGCCATGTTGTCCGGGTGCAGGGTGCGGCCGGTGCCGCCGCCGGAGGCCACGGAGAAGTACTTCTTGCCCGCGAGCGTGCGCTCCTTGAAGTAGGTGCCCGCGACGGGGTGCTGGAAGCGCGTGGGGTTGGTGGAGTTGCCGGTGATGGAGATGTCGACGTTCTCGTGCCACATGATGGCGACGCCCTCGCGGACGTCGTCGGCGCCGTAGCAGTTGACCTTGGCGCGCGGGCCGTCGGAGTAGGGGATGGTCTCGACGACCTTGAGCTCGCCGGTGAAGTAGTCGAACTGGGTCTTCACGTAGGTGAAGCCGTTGATGCGGGCGATGATCTGGGCGGCGTCCTTGCCGAGGCCGTTCAGGATGACGCGCAGGGGCTTCTTGCGGGCCTTGTTGGCGTTGTTGGCGATGCCGATGGCGCCTTCGGCGGCGGCGAAGGACTCGTGGCCGGCCAGGAAGGCGAAGCACTCGGTGTCCTCGCCCAGGAGCATGGCGCCGAGGTTGCCGTGGCCCAGGCCGACCTTGCGGTCCTCGGCGACGGAGCCGGGGACGCAGAAGGCCTGCAGGCCCTCGCCGATGGCCGCGGCGGCCTCAGAGGCGGTCTTGCAGCCCTTCTTCACGGCGATAGCGCAGCCCAGGGTGTAGGCCCACTTGGCGTTCTCGAACGCGATGGACTGGATGCCCGTGGTGATGTCATACGGGTTAAAGCCGAGGTCGGTGCAGATCTTTAGGGCCTCGTCGAGGTCGGCGATGCCATACTGCTCACAGGCCTTGGTGATCTTGTCGATGCGGCGCTCGTAGCCTTCGAACGTAACTGCCACTATGCTCAGCTCCTCTCTCTACTCTTCGCGGGGGTCGATGACCTTGGCCGGGCTGTCCCACTGGCCGTAGCGGCCGATGGCGTCGTCGACGGCCTGCTTGGGGTCGACGCCCTTCTTGATGGCGTCGGTGAACTTGCCGAGGTTGAGGTACTCGAAGCCGATGATCTCGTCCTTCTCGTTGAGGGCGAGGTGGGTCACGTAGCCCTGGGCGAGCTCGAGGTAGCGGGCGCCCTTGGCCTTGGTGCCGTAGGTGGTGCCCACCATGGAGCGCAGGCCCTTGCCGAGGTCGTCGAGGCCGGCGCCGACGGGCAGGCCGCCCTCGGAGAACGCGGTCTGGCTGCGGCCGTAGACGATCTGCAGGAAGAGCTCGCGCATGGCGACGTTGATGGCGTCGCAGACGAGGTCGGTGTTCAGGGCCTCGAGGATGGTCTTGCCGGGGAGGATCTCGGCGGCCATGGCGGCGGAGTGGGTCATGCCCGAGCAGCCGATGGTCTCGACGAGCGCCTCCTCGATGACGCCCTCCTTGACGTTGAGGCTCAGCTTGCAGGCACCCTGCTGGGGTGCGCACCAGCCGATGCCGTGCGTGTAGCCGGAGATGTCCTTGATCTCCTTGGCCTGGACCCACTTGCCCTCCTCGGGGATGGGTGCAGGACCGTGGTACGCGCCCTTGGCGACGGGGCACATCCCTTCCACTTCTGCGGAATACTGCATGATTCTCCTCTCCACCACGTATGGCGCCCTGGTTCCCTTCCCCTGGCGCCCCTCTCCGGTGAATCTGGCGTCGCATGTGCCAGACAGGTCCATTTTAGGGCAAGGGTGGGCCTCCATGCGCGCCAATGCATGGGACGCTGTCCCCGGAAGAGAGAGAGGGCCCCCGGCGCGGGCTCGGCGTGGGCTGCGGGTTGCGCACGCGGGGCGGGAGGCGTGCGCCGGGTGTCCGTCCCGCCGTGGCGGCGCGAGTCCGTATAATCCCAGCCATGAGAGACTCGTCGAACATCCCCGCCTGGGCGCTCGAGCTGGCCCTGGTCGTCACCACCATCATCTGGGGCGGCGCCTTCGTCGTGCTCAAGGGCGCGCTCGACGCCGTGAGCCCCGGCTGGCTGCTCGCCGCCCGCTTCTTCCTGGCGGGGGCGATCCTCGCCGCCGTCTTCTGGAGGCGCCTGCGCGACAACCTCGACGGTAGCCACCTCGTCGCCGGCCTCATGGTGGGCCTGCCCGAGGGTCTCGCCTTCCTGATACAGAACGTCGGCCTCACCGACACGACCCCTGGCAGGAACGCCCTTCTCACCGCCACCTACTGCGTGATGGTCCCCTTCGTCGACTGGCTGGTCCAGAGGCGGCGTCCCGGCGCGAACAACCTGGTCGCCGCCTTCATGTGCCTAGTGGGGGTGGGTCTCGTCTCGCTTCGGGGGGACCTCTCGCCCTGGCTTTCCGGGGGAGACTGGCTCACCCTCCTCTCGGCGCTCTTCTTCGCGCTCAACATCGTCGCGGTGGGCCGCTACGGCAGCGCCCACGACAGCGTGACCCTCACCATCGTCATGTTCTTCGTGAGCTCGGCGGTGAGCCTCGCCTACGCGCTCGCCCGCGAGCCCCTGCCGCACGCGCTCGACCTGGGGGTCGACTTCTGGCTGCAGCTCGCCTATCTGGTCGTCCTGGCCTCGGTCGTGGCGCTCCTCATACAGAACGTCGCCCAGAAGAAGGTGGACCCCTCGCGCGCCGCCCTGCTCCTCTCGCTCGAGAGCGTCTTCGCCATGCTCTTTAGCGTGCTCCTCTACGGCGAGCCCCTCACGCCCCAGTTGGCGCTGGGCTTCGCGCTGGTCTTCTCCGCCGTGCTGGTGAGCGAGCTCGCCGGCGGTAGGGGCGAGGGGCGCGCGTAGGCGGAGGCGGTGCGCCCCCTGTGGCGTCTCGTCGGGTCCCGTTCCCGTAGTTATCCCGTTCCCGTAGTTATGGTGGGCTTTGGCCTCGCCTGCCCGCCTGGCGCCCTCCGATGGGCTACGCTGGTTCGCTACCGTTCGCCCGTCCGGCGACGCGGCGAGCGCAACCCGTGAGGAGGCCCCGTGATTTCCGAGATCGCCCTGAGCCGTGCCTGCAGGCCCGCCATCCTTGGCAGGGGCCGTATCATCGCGCATCGCCCGGGGTCCATCGGCCGGAGGTCATGCGACTATGACGGGGCCCTCACCAGACTGTCGGGCAGGGTCGCGTCGTCGTCGGGCTACGCCGACCACTACGACGCGCGCATCGCCTTCGACGAGGCGGCCGACCGCGTCGCCTCCTACTCCTGCACCTGCCCCGCCTCGGACCGCTACCCCGGCCCCTGCAAGCACAGCATCGCCCTCGCCCTCGACTACAACGCCAGCCCCGAGTCGTACGAGGGTCACAGCCGCACCATGCACGCCAGCACCTCGTCCGTCCTGGGCGAGCTCCTCGACCGCAGCGAGGCGGCGCGCCACGTGGTGGTGGGCGGCCAGACGCCGGAGCGCCCGGGCGGCGTCCGGCTTCTGCCCACGCTGGTGCGCGACCGCGACCTCTTCCTGCGCCTTCGCATAGGGGGCTCACATGGCTCCTACGTGGTGCGGAGCATCTCGGGCCTGGTTCAGGCCGTGCAGGGGGAGGAGTTCTTCGAGTACGGCAAGAGGCTCGCCTTCGTGCACGAGCAGCGCATGTTCGACCTGCCCTCCCGTGAGCTCCTGCGCTTCCTCTCGCGTGCGGTGCAGAACCGGAGGGCCTTCTCGTCGGAGCGCCTTGGCGGCAGGGTCTTCGGCGTGTCGGGCGCCTCGGGATCGTCTGCGGGGCGGGAGCTCAGGCTGTCCGGCCCGGAGGCCGACGAGCTTCTCGAGCTCATGCTGGGGAGCGAGCTGGAGCTCGAGAGCGTGCCCACCCTGGCCCGCAGGCAAGCGTCGACCCGGCGCGTCGTGGTGCGCGACGGGGAGCCCCGCCTGCGTTTGGCCGTACTCCCCGCCGGTGACGACTCCTACGAGCTCGAGCGCCAGGGGTCGGCGGAGTTCTTCTCCACCGACGAGCACCTCTATGCCGTGGAGGGGGACACCCTCTGGCGCTGCCCGGCCCGCCTCGAGCGCGTGGCGCCCTTCCTCACCGGGGTCTTCGGGAGCCCGCTTCCCCAGCTGCTCCTCTCCGCCGCCGACGCACCGCGCTTCGCGGCGAACCTCCTGCCCAAGCTCGAGCGAGCCATGGACGTGGAGCTGCCCGAGTCACTGGACGAGCTGCGACCGCTGCCCTGCCAGGTCGAGTTCTACCTCGACTACGACAGGGAGGGCGTGAGCTGCGACGTCCAGGCGGCCTATGGCGAGCGCCGCCACCACGTGCTCGCCTACGAGCTGGGGTCCGTCGTGGAGCCTGGGCGTGACCTCGAGGCCGAGGCCGGCGCCCGTCAGCTTGCCCTGCGCTACCTGTCGGGGCGCAAGGGGGAGGGGCTCGCCCGCATACCCGCCCGCTCCGATGATGCCATTGCCCGCCTGCTCTTCTCGGGCCTCGCGGAGTTCGCCGCGATGGGCCGGGTGCTCACGACGCCCGAGTTCGACCGCCTGGCGAGCGACGCCAGGCCCCGGGTGCGCCTGGGCCTCTCCGTGAGGTCCAACCTCATCGACCTCAGCGTGTCCGCCGACGACCTGCCGCTCTCGGAGCTCCATGCCCTGCTCGGGAGCTACCGCCGACGCAAGCGCTTCCACCGCCTCAGGGACGGTTCCTTCGTTGACCTCTCGGGCCTCGACCTGGACGAGGCGGAGCGCCTCGCCGACGAGCTCGGGCTTGGCTCGCGGGAGCTTGCCAGCGGGCATGCCCGGATCCCCTCCTACAAGCTCGCCCTCCTCGACACCCTGGTCTCGGACGACGAGAAGGACGAGTCGTTCAGGGAGTTCCTGCGCGACTTCCGCTCGCACGACCCGGCGGACTACGAGCCGTCCGCGTCGCTCGCCGGCCTGCTCAGGCCCTATCAGGCCGAGGGCTTCGGCTGGCTGAGCGCCCTCTGCGACATGGGCTTCGGCGGGATCCTCGCCGACGAGATGGGACTGGGCAAGTCCCTGCAGCTCATCTCGCTCCTGCTCGCCCGCCGCGGCAGGGGCCTCACCCTGATCGTGTGCCCGGCCTCCCTGGTCTACAACTGGCAGGCCGAGTTCGAGAAGTTCGCCCCGCAGTTGGACGTGGCGGTGGTCGCGGGCACGGCGGCGGAGCGAGACCGCGTCCGCAGGGAGCCGGGCCACGAGGTGCTCGTCACCTCCTACGACCTCTTGCGGCGGGACGTGGAGGCCTGGATGGCCATGCCGCTGTGGTGCGAGGTGCTGGACGAGGCGCAGTACGTCAAGAACCACGAGACTCTCGCCGCCCGCGCGGTCAAGGCGCTCGACGCGCGCCACCGCTTCGCCCTCACCGGCACGCCCATAGAGAACCGGCTCTCGGAGCTCTGGAGCATCTTCGACTTCCTGATGCCGGGGCTCCTGGGCTCCTATGACCGCTTCCGCGACCGCTACGAGCAGCCCATCGTGGAGGGTGACGAGGAGGTCGCCCAGAGGCTGCGCGCCGCCGTGGGCCCCTTCGTGCTCCGCCGCCTCAAGCGAGAGGTCCTGCACGACCTGCCCGAGAAGCTCGAGCAGGTGGTCTACGCCCGGATGGAGGGGGAGCAGCGGAGCCTCTACTCCGCCAGCGAGCAGGCGCTGCGCCTCTCGCTCACCAGGCAGAGCGACGACGGCTTCGACTCGGGCAAGCTCCAGGTCCTGGCGGAGCTCACCCGCCTGAGGCAGATCTGCTGCGACCCGCGCCTCCTATTCGAGGACTACGACGGCCCCTCCTGCAAGCTGGACGCGGTGCTCGAGCTGGTGCAGAGCGCCGTGGACTCGGGGTCCAAGATGCTCGTCTTCTCGCAGTTCACGAGCTATCTCGCCCTCATCGCGCACGAGCTGGACGAACGTGGGCACCCCTACTACACCATCACGGGGGCGACGCCCAAGAAGAGGCGCCTCGAGCTGGTGAACGTCTTCAACGAGGACCAGACGCCGGTGTTCCTGATCTCGCTCAAGGCGGGCGGCACGGGCCTCAACCTGACCGGTGCCTCCATCGTGGTGCACGCCGACCCCTGGTGGAACGCCGCCGCCCAGGACCAGGCGACCGACCGTGCCCACCGCATAGGCCAGACCCGCGACGTCATGGTCTACAAGGTCATCGTGCGCGACAGCATCGAGGACCGCATCCTGGCCCTCCAGGAGGCGAAGAGCGACCTTGCGGAGCAGGTCGTGGGCTCGGGGGAGGGCATGAGCCTCGCCTCGCTCAGGCGAGAGGATCTGCTCGCCCTGCTCGGGGACTAGGCCTCGGGCGCGGGCGACCGTGCGTTGTTCGTCCGCGCCGCGACCACGTCGATCGCGTGCGTCTTGCTCCCGACTACGTCCAGCGCGTGCGTCTTGCTCTCGACTACGTCCAACGCGCGCGTTGTGCTCCCGACTACGTCCAGCGCGCGCATCTGCGTCGCGACTACGTCCAGTGCGTGCGTTGTACTCTCGACTACGTCGATCGCGTTTTTTCTCCGCCGCTCAACTGGGCAAACGTAGAGGCATCAGACGCGTTGGACGTATTGGCGCACACGGCTGACGCGTTTGACGTGCTCGAGCTGGCGAGAGACGCGTTCGACGTAACGGAGCTGGCGAGAGGCGCGACGAGCGTCGGCGTGAGGTGAAGAGCGACCGCCAGCGCTCTCGGCCGTCGCCCGTTGCACTATTGTGGGCGGGCACGGTACGCATGCGCGCGGGGGAGGCTCCACGGTGTTTCTCATTGGTGCTATCGCAAACGGCCTCGAGGCCTTCGTGGGCGGGCTCATAGGCCTGGCGTTCAAGAGCCGGGTCTCGGACGAGCTCGGGGACTTCCTTCTCAAGGGACAGGGCCTCTGCGTGGTGCTCGTGGGGGTCCAGGGCATGGCGCAGGGCGGCAGCGTCATCGTGGCGACCCTCTCGCTTGCCCTGGGCTGCCTCTTGGGCTTCTGGTTGGACATCGATTGCCAGGTCACGCGTCTGGGCTCCTGGGCGCAGCGACGCATCAACGCGGCCTTCGAAGGCAGCGAGCGCCTGGGCAGCTTCTCCGAGGGCTTCGTGTCGGCCACGCTCTTCACCTGCACGGGGGCGATGGCGATCATGGGCTCGCTCCAGAGCGGAATCCAGCTCGACCACGCGACTCTGGTGTCAAAGGGCGTCATCGACCTGGTGGTGTGCATCCCCTTCGCGGCTACGATGGGCATTGGCGTGCCCTTCTGCGGGGTGAGCCTGATTGTCTACGAGGGCGTGCTGAGCGCGCTCGCGGCCGTGCTGGGAGGACTGCTCTCCTCCGAGGTCGTGGCCGAGGTGGCGCTCGCGGGGTCGGTGCTGCTCTTCGCGGTGGGGACCAACCTGCTCAAGCTGACCGACCTCAAGGTGGCCAACATGCTCCCGTCCGCCTTCATGCCCATCCTGCTCGTGCCGCCCATGCAGGCGCTAGGACTGCTTTAGGCGGCTCTGGAAGTCGTCCGCGCGCCCGAGAAGTCGTCCGCGCGCCCTAAAGGAGTTGGCTGCGCAGTTTTGCGAGGGCAAACTACGCAGCCAACGATGCGTTTGGTCGTGCAACATGCAAGACCCCAGGATTCGGCGCGTTAGATGCGGACTCTGGAAGGGGAGAAGTCCGCAACCAACTTTGCAGCCGCCCGCGTCCGTTGGAGCGGCCTGCCCCAATCGCCCGCTGGAGCCTCTGACCGCCATGCCCCTTTCCCGCGACGACCCACGCGCTAGATCCCACGTGTTAGAGCCCACGTGCTAGATCGTGGAGCCGAACCACTTCTGCTCGATCTGGTCCTGCGTCCCGTCTGACTGCAGCTCGACAAGGGCATCGTTGATCGCCTGGGTGAGCTTGGGGTTGTCCTTGCTCACGACGATGCCGTACTGCTCGCCGGTCGGGATTTGGCCGCCGTCGGGGATGACCAGGTCTGCGTAGGCGCTGCTGATCTCGTAGCTTGCGACGGGCAGGTCGCAGACGGAAGCGGCGTAGAGGCCGGTCTGGACGCCGGTCAGGCACTGGATGATGTCGTCCAAAGGGACGATGGTGGCGTTGGGGAGGTTCTCGCGCGACCATGCCTCGCCGGTGGTGCCGGATTGCACGGCAATCTGGGTCCCGGAGGCGTTGAGGGCGTCCGCCGTCGTGGCGGCGCTGCCCTGCTTGACGACGATGGCCTGGTTGGAGTCCAGGTAGGGGTTGCTGAAGTCGATCTCTTGCAGGCGCTCGTCGGTGATGGTGACGGCACCCAGGGACACGTCGGCCTTGCCGCCCTGCTTGATGGTGGGGACGATGGTGTCGAACTGCACCGTGGGCAGGATGTTAGGCTCGAGCCCGAGCTTCTCGCACACCGCCTTGTAGAGGTCGACGTCGAAGCCCTCGTAGTCGCCCGTGTCGGCGTTCATCGAGACGAAGGGCGGGAAGTAGAAGTTGCTGATCATCGTGAGCTTTCCGGGCTCGACGAGGGTGTAGCCCGCCTCCGTCGCGGATCCCGCCGTGCCGCCGGCGGAGCCCCCTCCCTGCGCGGAACAGCCGGCGAGCTCGGCGGCGAGGCCTAGCCCACAGCTGGCGAGAAAGCTACGGCGAGAGATGCTGATGCTCATGATGGGTCTCCGTCCCTATTTGCTTCGGGCGGTCTTCGTGGCCGTCCCCGTCGCGCCCGGGGGTTGCTCCGTGCGCTTGCAGGGCAGTTTGCGCCCGAAGTCCCCTTCGGTGGGGCAGTTCTCGCCTCCTTTAACATGGATGTTATAAACACGACGCAAAACTCTTCAAAAAAGGAATTCATTATCAAGAAAATAAAAAAATTCGAGAATATCATGCACATAAAACCGCATATGACACTCACTTCGTAATCTTTATGAAGCTACATGAATATAAACTAATGCTTAGGCTGCAGGAACTTTCGTTACGTACACCCAGAAATAGCGACCGCTCGCCTAGAAGAAAAAAATCAGGAGGCAAGCATAAGTCTATGGTCAAGATGCAGACAGAAAGTTTGTAAGTGAGAAAAATTGGTTTTTAGTTGGCATGTGGAGGGGACGGAGCGAGACGCCCATGGACGCCGCGCCCCTGCGCCGGGGGGACCTGCACCCCTCCAGGCAAGCAAGGGAGGGTTCTATGCAAGCAGCACTACAGAGGTTGTTCCATCTGGAGGAACGTGGGACCAACATCCGCACGGAGGTGATCGCCGGCCTCACCACCTTCGTCACCGTGGCCTACATCCTGGCCGTCAACCCCTCCGTGCTCGCACAGTCGGGGATGGACAGCGGCGCGGTGTTCACGGCGACCGCGGTGGTCACCTTCATCGGCACCTGCCTCATGGGCCTCATGACCAACTATCCCTTCATCCTGGGCCCGAGCCTGGGGCTCAATGCCTACTTCGCCTACACCGTATGCCTTAGCATGGGCTACAGCTGGCAGGTGGGCCTTGCCGCCTGCTTCGTTGAGGGCCTCATCTTCCTGCTGCTCTCGGTCACCAAGCTGCGCGACCTCGTCTTCAACGCCATCCCGCAGAGCCTGAAGCTCGCCATCACCGCGGGCATCGGCCTCTTCGTGGCCCTCATCGGCCTCAAGGGCGCCGGCATCATCGTGGGCAACGACGCCACCCTCGTGGGGCTCTTCAACATCCACGAGAGCCTCGCTGACGGCAGCTTCTCCACGGCAGGCATTTCGGTGGTGCTCGCGCTCGTGGGCGTCATCATCACCGGCATCCTCTCGTCCAAGCACGTGAAGGGCGACATCCTGCTGGGCATCCTCATCACCTGGGCCCTGGGCATCGTCTGCCAGCTCGCCGGCGTCTATGTGCCTGATCCGGCGGCGGGCTTCAACAGCGTCCTGCCCGACTTCTCGCGCGGGCTCTCCGTGCCCTCGCTGGCGCCCACCTTCATGCAGCTCGACTTCAGCCACATCACCGACCTCGGCTTCCTCACCGTCGTCATGGCCATCCTCTTCGCCTCGCTCTTCGACACCGTGGGCACCCTCGTCGGCGCGGCCTCCAAGGCCGGCCTCCTCGACGAGGATGGCAACCTTGCCCACACCAAGGGCGCGCTCGTGGCGGAGTCCCTGACCACCATGGTCGCCGCGGTCTTCGGCAACTCGCCCACTTGCGTCTCGGTCGAGTGCGCCGCCGGCATCACCTCGGGCGGCCGCACCGGGCTCACCTCGATCACCGTCGCCGTGATGTTCGTGCTCTCGCTCCTCCTCTCGCCCTTCTTCCTAGCGATCCCCATGTTCGCGACGGCACCTGCCCTGATCATGGTGGGCTTCTCGATGATGGGCGCCCTCTTCGGGGTCGACTTCGGCAACGTCTGCGAGGGGCTTCCCGCCTTCGTCTGCGCCATCGCCATGCCTTTCACCTACAGCATCGCCGAGGGCATCTGCCTGGGCATCATCGTCTACGTCGTGGTCAACCTCGCCGCCGGTGAGGAGCGTAGGCGCACCATCAGCCCCATGATGTACGCGCTGGCCGTGCTGTTCGTCCTCAAGTACCTCGTCATATAGGAGAATCGCGGTGGGCCGCGGCCGGGGCCAGACCGAGCCTGCGGCCCGTCGCGCGACATGCTGGACCTCTCTTAGGATTGGAGAACCCATGGAAGGCAAGTCGTTCGTACTCAAGGGTGACGTCTGCTACAACGTGTCCCAGACCGAGTTCCGCACGCTCGAGGCAGGCTACGTGGTCTGCGTCGACGGCGCGTCCGCCGGCGTCTTCGAGGAGCTGCCCGAGCGCTATGCCCAGCTGCCCCTGCGCGACTTCGGCCATGCCCTGATCGTCCCCGGCCTCAACGACATCCACGTGCACGCGCCGCAGTACGGCTTCCGTGGCATCGCCATGGACCTGGAGCTTCTCGACTGGCTTAACACCTACACCTTCCCCGAGGAGAGCAAGTACGCCGACCTCGCCTATGCGGAGAAGGGCTACTCGATCTTCGCCGACGACCTCCAGAGGTCCTTCACCACGAGGGCCGTCGTCTTCGGCACCATGCACGTGCCGGGCACCGAACTGCTCATGGACAAGCTCGAGGCGACGGGCCTCAAGACCTATGTGGGCAAGGTCAACATGGACCGCAACAGCCCCGACTACCTCAGCGACCAGACCGCCGAGGCGTCCCTCGAGGCGACGCGCTCCTGGCTCGCGGACGTGAGCGGCCGCTACCAGAACACCCTGCCCATCCTCACCCCGCGCTTCACGCCCACCTGCTCTGACGAGCTCATGGAGGGCCTCGGCAAGATCAAGGCCGAGACGGGCCTTCCCGTGCAGTCGCACCTCTCCGAGAACCTGTCCGAGATCGACTGGGTGAAGGGCCTCTGCCCCTGGTCGAGCTGCTACGGCCAGACCTACGACCACTTCGGCCTCTTGGGCGGCAACTCCAAGACCATCATGGCGCACTGCAACTACTCCACCCCCGAGGAGGTCGAGCTGTTGAGGGCTACGGGCACCTACGTGGCGCACTGCCCCCAGTCCAACGCCTTCCTCTCGTCCGGCATCGCTCCCATCCGCGACTACCTGTGCCGCGGCGTCAACGTGGGACTGGGCACCGACGTCGCTGGCGGCGCGAGCCTCAACATGTTCCGTGCCGTCGCCGACGCCGTGGGCTGCTCCAAGCTGCGCTGGCGCTGCGTCGACCAGGAGCTCCCGTCGCTCACCATCCAGGAGGCCTTCTGGATCGCCACGCTGGGCGGCGGCTCGTTCTTCGGCAAGGTGGGAAGCCTGGACGAGGGCTTCGACTTCGACGCGCTCGTGCTGGACGACTCCGGCATCCGTTCGCCGCGCGAGCTGAGCGTGGAGCAGCGCCTCGAGCGCTACTGCTACCTCGCCGACGAGGGTGGCAGGCTTGCCGCCAAGTTCGTCGCCGGCAAGGAGATCGAGCTCTAGGGCACAGATTGCCGCTGGATCGTCGTGCGCCCCTCTCGCCTGCGTCTTGCGGGGGAGAGGGGCGCGCCTTCTTGTGCCGAGATGTCCGTTTTGACCGTTTTTGCTAAGATGAATGCAGCCAAGACAGACGAGGGAGGGAGAAGAAATGCATACCACGACTCTTGTTCCCACTACGTGTCCCTACCTCGTGAGCGCGCAGGGGGACCGCATGCGGCTCACCCAGGAGGCCTATGAGCTTGCCAAACAGGTGGCTCAGGTCCTCTCCTCGCCTTCAGAGGGCAAGGGTCGTGGTCCGCACCTCGTCGGCACGGGAACGGCAGCGAAGGTCCTCGGCGTGTCTCGCAGGACCGTCGCTCGCATGATTGACAGGAGGGAGCTGCCGTGCGAGCGCATCGGCGGCAACCACCACAGGAGGGTCGCTATGGAGGATGTCGTGTCCCTTGCGTTGAGAGTGCGCGCGCAGCGGTCTGCCGCGCTCGAAGAGATGAGGGATGCCGCAGACGAGGCGGGCTTCTATGATACGGACCTGTCATCGTACCTTGACGGTCTCGGCTAGCCGCAATGCAGCTTGCTGTCCTTGACGCAAACGTCTTCGTCACGACATGGACGCTTGACGTGCTGCTCACGCTTGCCGACGCCGAGGTATTCGAGCCCGTCTGGTCCAAACGCATCATCGAAGAAGCCAGGAGGGCGAACTAGCGCATTCGTGGCAACGCGGGCGATGCCATCTTTGACGCTGCCAACAAGGCATTTCCGTTTGCCCAGGTAAAGCTTGCGAGGCGGCCACCTGGCCTTGACCTTCCGGACTTGGACGACGTGCATGTGGTGCGTGCCGCAATCGCCGCGGGCGCGGGCACCATCGTCACGTACAACCTCAAAGACTTCCCCGACTCCGTCCTGCGGCAGTTTGGCGTGACGGCGCGCCATCCAGATGCCTTTCTGCTGGAACTGGCGAGCTCGCGCTCGCAGGTGGTCTTTGACGCCCTTGAGGTGCTGGTGAGCGAGAAGCGACATCCACCGCGAGGGTGGGGCGAGGAGCTCGACGCCTTGCGCAACAACAGGTTGTACGGATTTGCGAGTTGGGCTGAAGCCATCTTGGCGTCTGACGATTCGTGAGGGGAGAGGGGCGCGCCTTTCTTGTCGCGGCTTGGCCGAATGTGTGAGCGACGTGCGCCCGTCACTCTCGTCTGGTGATACTTCTCGCCTTGTGCAATAATTCCCACGCTGTAACATACTTCACAGGGTGCGAAGTGACTGCCAACAGGGAAGGAGTCGCGGCATGCGACAGGCCCCTCGCCAGAAGAGCGCCGCCACGGCGGCGAGCGCCGACCGACGCGTCGTGCGCACGAGGCGTGCCCTGCGCGACGCCCTCGCGGAAGAGATCGAGGTGACGGGCGACCTCTCCCAGGTCACGGTCACCGCCGTCTCGGACCGCGCAGGCATCACGAGGCGCACCTTCTACTCCCACTACCGGGACATCCCCGACCTCGTGTCCTCGCTCGAGGAGCGGACCATCGACGAGCTCAGGAGCCGCGTCGCACGGCTCTCCGCCGTCAACCTGGACGAGCTCCAGAGGGTCATCGCCCGGCTCGAGCCGGCTCCCGGCGCGGTGGGGCTCCTCGAGTACTTCAGGTCCCGCCCCTACCTGAGCCCCCTTCTGGGCGAGGGGGGAGACCCTGCCTTCGCCGAGCGCATCAAGCTCATGGTGCGCGAGGTGGTACAGGACCGTGCGCTCGACGGGCTGGACCTGCGCGCCATCCCCTTCTTCGACTACTACCTCACCTTCGTCATCTCGGCCGAGGTCGGCGTCCTCGCGCGCTGGCTCTCGGCGGGGATGCGCGAGGACGTGGGCGACATGGCGCGCGTCATGACCGCTCTCCTGTTCGTCAGGCCCGGAGACCTCTACGGCAAGTCGCTGCAGTTCGACGTCGACGCCCTGGGCCTCTCCCTTCTTGGAATTAAGGAGACAAGCGATGACTAACCACGCAGGTTCCAACGCGGCGCAGACAGAGGCCACGCAGGGAGTGGAGCTGAGGCAGCAGGGGGCGGAGCTCAGCCCCGCCAACCCCGTCGACCTGGGGCACGCCGAGCTCAGGCTGGGCATCGACGTGGGCTCCACCACGGTCAAGCTCGCCGTCATCGACGCCCGCAACCACCTGGTCTACGCGAACTACGAACGTCACCACACCGACGTGCGAGCCACCGCGAAGGCCCTCTTCGAGCGAGCCCGCTCGGTCATCGGCGACCCCTCCATGCGCGTGTCCATCACCGGCTCCGGCGGCATGCTGCTCGCCAGGTGGCTCGACCTCGAGTTCGTGCAGGAGGTCATCGCCTCGAAGCGTGCGGTCGAGGCCCTCATCCCCCAGACCGACTGCGCCATCGAGCTGGGCGGCGAGGACGCCAAGATCATCTACTTCGACAACGGCATCGAGCAGCGCATGAACGGCACCTGCGCCGGCGGCACGGGCGCCTTCATCGACCAGATGGCCTCGCTCATGCGCACGGACGCCTCCGGTCTCAACCAGATGGCCAAGGAGGCCACGCACATCTACCCCATCGCGAGCCGCTGCGGCGTCTTCGCCAAGTCAGACGTGCAGCCGCTGCTCAACGAGGGCGCCGCCCCCGCGGACGTGGCCGCCTCCATCTTCCAGGCCGTGGCCAACCAGACCGTGTCGGGCCTCGCCTGTGGGCACCCCATCCGCGGCTACGTGGCCTTCCTGGGCGGGCCCCTGCAGTACCTCTCCGAGCTGCGCAAGCGCTTCTACGAGACGCTGCACTTGGACGAGGAGCACCGCGTCATCCCCGCCAACGCCCACCTCTTCGTGGCGACGGGTGCCGCCCTCGCCGGGGAGTCCGACAAGCACGTCACCTTCAGCGAGGTCGTCGACGCCCTTGCCAGCCTCAAGGGCACCCAGGGCTCCGAGGTCGCGCGCCTCGACCCGCTCTTCGCCACCGAGGACGACTATCGCGCCTTCAAGGAGCGTCACGACAAGCAGGTCGTGCCCAAGGGACGGCTCGAGGACTACCACGGTCGCGTGTTCATAGGCATCGACGCCGGCTCCACCACCATGAAGGCGGCCGTCGTGGGCGAGGCCGGACAGCTCCTCTACACCTGGTACGACAACAACAACGGCGACATCCTGGGCACCGCCCGCAAGATCATGGACGACATCTACGACCACGTGCCCGAGGACTGCGCCATCGGGCACGTGACCACCACCGGCTACGGCGAGGGCATCCTCATCGAGGCCCTGCGCGCCGACTCCGGAGAGATCGAGACCGTGGCGCACCTGCGTGGTGCCAAGGCCTTCGTGCCCGACGTCGAGTTCATCCTGGACATCGGCGGCCAGGACATGAAGTGCCTGCAGGTCAAGGGCGGCGTCATCGAGCACATCATGCTCAACGAG
Organism: Olsenella sp. oral taxon 809 str. F0356; assembly: GCF_000233535.1. Classification (NCBI taxonomy): domain Bacteria; kingdom Bacillati; phylum Actinomycetota; class Coriobacteriia; order Coriobacteriales; family Atopobiaceae; genus Olsenella; species Olsenella sp. oral taxon 809. The sequence continues at coordinate 2,064,164 of NZ_JH376563.1, read as the reverse complement.
GCGTGCTCGGCCGGCTGCGGCTCCTTCATCGCCAACTTCGCCGACTCCATGGGCATGACCGTGCAGGAGTTCGCCAAGGCAGCAGTCGGGGGAGAGAGGCCCATCGACCTGGGCAGCCGCTGCACCGTCTTCATGAACTCCCGCGTGAAGCAGGCGCAGAAGGAGGGGGCGACCATCGGCGACGTGGCCGCGGGCCTCTCGTACTCCGTGATTAAGAACGCCCTGTTCAAGGTCATCAAGCTGCGCGACTACGACCAGATTGGCAAGTACGTCGTGGTCCAGGGCGGCACCTTCATGAGCGACGCCACCCTGCGCGCCTTCGAGCTGCTCACCGGCCGCGACGTGATCCGCCCCGACATCGCCGGCGTCATGGGCGCCTACGGTGCGGCTCTCCTGGCCCGTGACCGCGCCGGTGCGAGCGGCACCTCCACACTGCTGCCGCGCGTCGCCATCGACACCCTCGAGGTCAAGCGCATCCAGACCCACTGCGGCCGCTGCTCCAACAACTGCCAGCTCACCATCAACGACTTCGGCGGGGGCCACCGCTTCGTCACGGGCAACCGCTGCGAGAAGGGCGCGGGCAAGTCAAAGAGGGAGCAGAGCAAGGCTCCCAACCTCTTCGCCACCAAGAACAAGCTGCTCTTCGACCGCAAGGGGCTTGCGCCCGACGAGGCGCCCCGCGGCACGGTGGGCATCCCCCGCGCGCTCAACATGTACGAGAACTACCCCTTCTGGCACCGCTTCTTCACCGAGCTCGGCTTCTCGGTCGTGCTGAGCGACCAGACCACCAAGAGGACCTACGAGGCGGGCATCGAGTCCATGCCCTCCGAGTCCGTCTGCTACCCGGCCAAGCTGAGCCACGGCCACGTCATGAACCTCCTGGCCAAGGACCCGGACTTCATCTGGATGCCCTGCATCCGCTGGGAGCGCACCGAGGACGGCAGCGCCACCAACCACTACAACTGCCCCATCGTCATGAGCTATCCGCAGGCGCTGGAGCTCAACGTGGACGAGCTCGCCTCCGACAAGGTCGAGTACCTGGCGCCCTTCATCCCCTACGACGACAAGCGCGAGCTCAAGCGCCGCCTGTACGAGCTCATCGCCGTCCAGAGGGCCGAGGACGTACGCGCCGGCAAGGGCCGCTTCAGGGGAGAGGCGATCACGCGCCAGGAGATAGACGCCGCCGTCAACGCGGCGTGGGAGGAGGACCTGGCCTTCAAGGACCAGATGCACCGCCTGGGCGACGAGGTCCTGCAGTGGATCGAGGACAACGACGCACACGGCATCGTCCTGGCGGGCCGCCCCTACCACAACGACCCCGAGATCAACCACGCCATCCCGGAGCTCCTGCACTCCTTTGGGTTCGCGGTTCTCACCGAGGACTCCGTCGCCCACAAGATGCAGCCTGAGCGGCCCATCCGCGTGGTCGACCAGTGGATGTACCACAGCCGCCTGTACCGCGCTGCCCGCTTCGTGGCCAGCCGCAACGACCTCGACCTCATCCAGCTCAACAGCTTCGGCTGCGGCCTGGACGCCCTCACCACCGACCAGGTGCAGGAGATCCTGGAGGCCTCGGGCAAGATCTACACCGTGCTCAAGATCGACGAGGTGAGCAACCTGGGCGCCGCCCGCATCCGCGTGCGCTCGCTCATGGCCGCGCTCAAGGAGCAGCGCGCCGAGCTCGAGCGCCAGACCGCGGCCGGCGTCGCCGGCGAGGCGGCCCCCGTCGGCGTGCGCCTGGCAGATGGCTCGCTGGAGCACGCGCGCCAGACCGACCTCAGCCGTCGCACCCCGGTGTACCGCGAGGCAAAGAGCGCCGCGGTCAAGAAGGTGCGCTACACCAAGCAGATGCAGGCCGAGGGCTACACCATCCTGGCACCGCAGATGTCGCCCATCCATTTCGAGATCGTGGAGGAGCTCCTGCGCTCCGAGGGTTACAACGTGGTGCTCCTGCCCTCCGTCGACCACAAGGCCGTGGACACGGGGCTCAAGTACGTGAACAACGACATCTGCTACCCCTCGATCCTGGTCACGGGCCAGATCATGGAGGCGGTGCTCTCGGGCAAGTACGACCTGTCCCGCACGGCCGTGCTCATCTCGCAGACCGGCGGCGGCTGCCGCGCGACCAACTACATCGCGCTCATTCGCAAGGCCCTGAAGGACTCCGGGCATGAGGACGTCCCCGTGATCTCGCTCTCCGTCGCAGGAGGGCTCGACGAGGACAACCCCGGCTTCCAGATCCTGAGGCCCGGCCTCATCGTGAAGGCAGTCTACGGCCTGCTCTACGGCGACCTGCTGATGAAGCTCCTGTACCGCACCCGTCCCTACGAGGCCGAGGCCGGTGCCGCCAACAGGCTCTTCGACCACTTCATGAGCCGTGCCAAGGCGCTGATCTGCCGCACCGACCGCAAGAGCTTCTACCGCCTCTGCCAGGACACCGTCGACCGCTTCGACGCCCTGCCCCTGGTGGACGACCGCAGCAAGCCGCGCGTCGGCGTCGTGGGTGAGATCCTCGTCAAGTTCCACCCCACGGCCAACAACCAGGTCGTGGACGTGATCGAGGGCGAGGGCTGCGAGGCCGACGTCCCGGGCCTCGTGGACTTCTTCCTCTTCGGCACCTCGAACCAGATCAACATGAGGGACGAGCTGGGCACCAAGGCGACGAGCCGCCTCACGCACGGTGCGGGCATCAAGCTGATCGAGGGCATGCGCGCGCCGATCAACCGCATGCTCGAGAGGTCCGAGCGCTTCGAGCCCTACATCGACATCTTCGAGCTCGCCGCCAAGGCCAAGCAGGTCCTCTCGCTCTGCAACACCATGGGCGAGGGCTGGCTGCTCACGGCCGAGATGGTGGACCTCATCGAGAGCGGCACCCCCAACATCGTCTGCGCCTCGCCCTTCGCCTGCTTGCCCAACCACGTCGTGGGCAAGTCGGTCATCAAGAGGCTGCGCCAGATGCACCCGGAGTCCAACATCGTGGCCGTCGACTACGACCCCGGTGCGTCGGAGGTCAACCAGCTCAACCGCATCAAGCTGATGATCTCGGTGGCGAAGGAGAACTTCAGGAACGGCGGGGCGTTCAGGGTCCAGAATCCCGACGACCCCACCGAGCGCGTGGTGGCGCCCTATGTGGACGAGACTCGCTACCAGCGTAGCTACACCGACCGCATCGTGGACGAGCGCGCGGAGAGCGCGGCGGTGCACGGAATCAGGCTGTCCCCCGAGCAGCTGGCCGAGATCGAGCGTGCCAAGCGCAAGGCAGGCGTGAGGTAAGGGAGCAGGAGAGCACGAGGTAGCTACGCAGAAGGCGGACACGAGGTAGCCACGCAGAAGGTGGACGTGGGGCAGGGGGGCAGCCACCCGCGCGGCAGGAGGCGGGGCGTCTGCACGGCAGGAGACGATGCCGCTGCGGCGGTCCGGCTTCCGCCAAGAGGTACTTCCAGGCGAGAGGGACGCTGCGGCGAAGGCCAGGCGCTCCTCTCGCCATTTTTCTCTCCCTCCCCCTCGCGAGTGCACAAACTTAAAGCTTCAGATTGCGCATTCGACTACCCATGCCTCCTCCTTTCCTGGGCAAACACGCTGCTTAATTGTGTTGAGTGCGCAATTCGAGGCATTCAGATTGCGCACTCGCGAGAGGAGACACGGGGAGGGGAAAGAGGCGAGCGGAGAGAGAGGCAAGCGGGACGAGGAAGGGCGGGGCTTGTCCAAGCGGGACGAGGAAGCGCGGGGCTTGTCCAAGCGGGGTAGTCCGTGGGCTTTCTGTGACGAGTGTGTTCCCACGTCGGTTCGACGGCAGGCAACTTAAGCGTTAGCTGCAGGTTGGTGTCATGGCTGAACTGCGCAAACGAGGCTTGCATACATCAACCCCAATCTGCTGGCAGTCTGCGGCAAGCTGCCAACGAGGTACCTGCGAGCTTGCGTTGCTAGTCTCGCTGCATGGATATCTTCGTGTCGGGCGGCAGCTCCCTGGAATTGCTGCGCAGAAGCAGGATTGACAATCAGGTCACGGTCGCGCCAACGGGCTTGCGGCGAGTGAGGAGGTCGGCATGCCTCTACGAGCGCTTGGGTGACGTCGCGGTCGACCGGCTCTCTGGTCTTCTCGCCATCAATGCAGCGCATCCATTGCGCCTTCATGCCCCGGACCCGGGGCATAGGGTTCGGCATCGTCTCGTGGCAAGTGACATGTGTTCGGTCGAGTTTCCCGCGACCGCCTTCCTGGGCCTGTCGTCCCCGCTTCTGAAGCCTGGGACGCATGGGTTTGCGATAGACGTTCCCCAGCTCAGCCTCTTGCAGCTTGCCCGAGACCGGCAGAGGCGCATCCGAAGGGGCATCCTTGAGGACTTTGCCGCCCTCGTCGACCTAACGGAGTTCACAAACGAGATGTGCGGCAGCTACGGCAGGGACCCATGGGACCCCTTGCGGGGAGCCTGTACGTATGGGCTCAGGCCACTCCAGCGCCTCGAGGACTTCTCTGGCTTCTTGGCTGGCTGCTCGCGCATGCGGGGCGTTGCGCTGGCAAGGCAGGCCGCGCATCTGGCAGTGGAGAGTGCCGCGTCCCCGATGGAGTCGCTTCTCGCCCTGCTCCTGAGCCTTCCGCCAGAGCTGGGTGGCATCGGTCTCGAGAAGCCCCTGGTCAACCAGCCTTTGGACCTCGGGCCGTCTGGAAGGGGAGTCCAACACCGGAGGCTCAGGCCCGACCTGTACTTCCCTGGCCTGGAGCTCGCACTTGAGTATGACAGCGGGGAATGGCATGACCTGGCGGAGCAGCGAAGGGAGGACGTTCGTAGGATGCAGGACTATGCGGCACTTGGCATCGTCGCCTGCCCCATTGTCTTCGATGACTTGCGCACGCCTGCGGCTGCTGAGACGCTTCTGGCTCGAGTGATTTCGTCTTCGTCGAGGCACATGGGGAAGCGGCTTGCGCGAGAGCGACTTGACCTGCTCGGGGACCCCGAGCTGCGTGCCCGGCGCAGGATTCTCCTCCGACGGCTGCTCCCCCGTGGCCGTCGTCCGCCCGAGTGCGCAAGCTGAACGTACTGATTTGCGCACTCGAGGGTAGATGCCAGCCTAGTCAGAGTGCCCTGCAGCCCGAGTGCGCAAACTGAATGAGTCAAATTGCGCACTCGGCAGGGTTCTTTCTCACTTTCCTGGGCAAATGCAGGCGAGAGAAGCCTCGAGTGCGCAAACTGAAGCTTTCAGATTGCGCACTCGCGAGGGGGGAGGGGAGAGGGGCAGAGGCCTAGGCCTAGGCCCGCAGGTCCTCGACGAAGCCGACGCGGTAGTTGGCGAAGACGACGCTGCCCTCGGCCTGCGTCTCGTCCAGGTCCACGTCCGCGGCGATGCCGAAGTCGTCATCGCCGTCCGCGTCGTGGAACATCTGCCTTACATGCCAGACGTGCCCCTCGCGCTCGTCCGCCTCATCGACCCAGAGGTAGGCCGAGCTCCTGGCGTCCCCGTCCAGCAGAACCTCGTCGTGCTCTCCGAAGAGCTCGTCCAGCGCCGCCTGCCAGCGCCTCTCTCGCCAACCCCACTCCTCGTCCATCGCGCCCAGGGTCGCGGCGTCGCGCACCGCAGCCGCCCGCACGCGCCTCCAGAGGGCGTTGCGCACCAAGAGCGTGAGGCCGCGCCGGTCGCGCACGACGACGTCCGCCTCCTGCGGCGCCGCGGCGTCCAGCCCGCCCTCGTCCTGCGATCCCAGGCCGAACCACTCGTCCACGAGGCTCGAGTCCACGGTGCGCACCACCAGGCCCAGCCAGTCCACGACCTCTTCGAGCCTCTCGTCCAGCTTCGACGCGGGGACCGTGCGGCTCAGCACGCGGTAGGCGTCGCTCAGGTAGCGCAGCAGCGTCCCCTCGCTCCGGGCGATGCCATAGCGGGCCACGTAGCCCTTGAAGTCGCTTGCGGTCTCGACCATGTCGCGCAGCACGCTCTTGGGTGACAGCTCGAAGTCACGCGCCCAAGGCACCTGCTCGCAGTAGCGCGCGAAGGCCTCCCCAAGCAGCTCCTCGAGGGGCTTGGGGTAGCTGACCTCCTGGATGCGGTCAATCCGCTCGTCGTAGTCGATGCCGTCGGCCTTCATCTGCGCCATCGCCTCGTCGCGGGCATGGCGCTCCTGGACGCGCAGTATCTGGCGCGGGTCCTCGAGCGTCGCCTCCACCATGCTGATGAGGTCGAGCGCGTAGTCGGGCGACTCGGGGTCCAGGAGCTCGAGCGACGCGAGCAGGAAGGGCGAGAGCGGCTGGTCCAGGGCGAAGTCCTCGGGCAGGTCGACGGTGAGGGCGTAGCTCGCTGACGGGCTTCCGTCGAAGGCAAGGCTTCCGTCCGTGGCCTCCTCGCGCGACACCACGCCGGCGTCGATCAGGGTCGCGAAGATCTCGTCCGCGCGGACGCGCAGGCGCAGCTTCTGCTCCTCGGTCTGCTGGGAGTCCTCCACGAGGCGCATCACGCGCTCATGTGCGTCGCCGCCCTGCTCCACCTCGCCCAGCACCATGGAGTGGGTGACCTTCATGTGGGGACGCAGGGTCTCGGGCGTGGCCTCGACGAGCCGCTCGAAGGTCTGCCTGTTCCACCCCACGAAGCCCTCGGGCGGCTTCTTGGTCTTGATCTTGCGGGCCTTCTTGGGGTCGCCACCGGCCTTGGCCAGGGCGCGGGCGTTCTCTATCTCGTACTCGGTCGCCTGGGCGATGACCAGGCCCTCCGTGTCGAAGCCCGATCTGCCCGCGCGCCCGGCGATCTGGTGGAACTCGCGCGCCGAGAGCCTGCGCATGCGCCTGCCGTCGAACTTGCTGAGTGCGGTGAGGAGCACGGTGTGGATGGGCACGTTGATGCCCACGCCCAGGGTGTCGGTCCCGCAGATGACGGGAAGGAGCCCCTGCTGGGCGAGCTTCTCCACCAGGAGGCGGTAGCGGGGGAGCATGCCCGCGTGGTGCACGCCCACGCCCGAGAGGAGCAGGCGGCGCAGGGTCTTGCCAAAGGTGGTGGTGAAGCGCGTGCCCTTGACGGCCTCCTTGATGGCGTCGCGCTGCTCACGGGTGCTCACGCCGTAGCTCGCGAGCGACTGCGCGCTGGCGAGGGCGCTGTCCTGCGAGAAGTGCACGACGTAGAGGGGGGCGTCGCCGTCCTTCAGGGCAAGCTCGACCGTGCCCTCGAGTCCCGTGTCCACGAAGCGGTACTCCAGGGGCACGGGTCGCTCGGCGTCCAGCACGAGCTCGCAGGCGCGCTCCGTGTGTCCCTCGAGCGAGGCGGCGATGGCGCTGACGTCGCCCAGGGTGGCGCTCATCAGGAGGAACTGCACGTGGGGGAGGGTGAGCAGGGGGACCTGCCAGGCCCAGCCGCGGTCGCGGTCGCCGAAGAAGTGGAACTCGTCCATGGCGACGCAGCCCACGTCGGCGCGGGCGCCCTCCGAGAGCGCGAGGTTGGCCAGGATCTCGGCCGTGCAGCACACGACGGGCGCGGCGGGGTTGATGGTGACGTCACCGGTGACCATGCCCACGTTGTCCCTGCCCAGCAGCTCGACCATGTCGAAGAACTTCTCGCTCACCAGGGCCTTGATGGGTGCGGTGTAGTAGCTGCGGCGGTCGGTGCACATGGCCATGAAGCAGAGGCCCAGGGCGACCATGGACTTGCCCGAGCCCGTTGGCGTGCCCAGGATCACGTGGCTGCCGGACGCGAGGTCGAGCAGGGTCTCCTCCTGGTGCTCCCAGAGGGTGACGCCGCGCGACTCGACCCAGCCCAGGAAGAGCTCGAGGGCGTCCTCGGTGGGGATGTCGGGGAAGTGCTCGTCGTCCGGCCAGGGCACGAGCTGTCCCAACGAGGCGACGTCCCTCTGGTCCAAGGGTTCCTGGGGTGTGGGGGTGAGGTCGGCGGGCATGGGGCTCCAAGTCTGGGATGGGGGCGGGGCGCGCGGGTCGCGTCAGGGGCGGTTGGCGTGGGGCGAGAGGGACGTGCTGTGCCGACGTGGCGCGGGCGCGTGGCGCTCCGGCTGGCACCTCCTGGCCCACAAGGCACGGACGCAGGTCCTCTCGCCTTGCTGACTTTACGCCTGCGTGTCACCCTCCGCAACGCAGCGCGCCTTCGCCTGCGGTCGCGGCGTCGCGACTGGCGGGCCCTTGGGTATCATCGGGGGAGAGAAACGTGGGGCCTCGGCGGCACGTCGGGGCCAAGCGAGGGAAGGGAGCTCCTCATGATGGGAGCGCAGAAGGGCCTGAAGGTCCTCTCCATAGCCGTGCTGCTCTTGGGTGTGGTGACCTTGGCCGAGGGCGTGCTCCTCGAGCTGGGCATGCTGCCGGGCGACGTCTCCAACGGCAGCGCGCCGCTGGGTGGGTTCGTCCTGGGGCTCGTGGCGCTCGTCTCGGGCGTCGTGAGCGTCGTCCTTGGCGCCCGCCTCGCCCGGGCGGCAAACGCGCCCCGTCGCGTGGCAGACCAGAAGGCGTCGGCCTGGGTTCTGCTCGTGGCCAACGTGCTGGCCGTGGCCTGCGTGCAGATGGGCGGCAGGCTCGTGGCGCTCGTCCTGGCCGCGTTGCTCCTGCTCGCGTCGCTCGCCGTGCTCGTGCTCTCGCGCAAGGTCGCGGAGGACGCCGCCCGCTAGGCGCCCGTGCCCGCCCCTCTCACCTGTCCCTGAGCGCGCCCTTGGACGGGACCAGGACGCTCTGGTCGTCGAAGCCGACGATCAGAGCGTTCAGCTTCTTGATGTACGTCCGCGCAAGCTCGCTCAGGCGCCGTTCGGAGTGGACGACGTAGCCCACGTTCATGACCTCGTCGGTCTCGAGCGGGAGCGACACGATGCCCGAGTACATCTCGTCCGACCTCACGCCGGTGGACACCAGGAAGCCCTCGTAGTCGCGCAGGAGGCTCGTCATCGTTGCGCGGTCGCTGGCTACGATGCGCCGCTCGTGCGGCAGGGTGCTCAGAGGCTCCTCGGAGTAGAAGAGCGAGCTCTGGGGCCCCTGCTCGAAGGTGTAGCGTGGCCAGCGCGCGAGGTCCTTGACCCGCACCGTGCCGAGCCGCGCGAGCGGGTGGCCCTCGTGGACGAAGACGTGGGGACGTGCCTTGAAGAGCGAGGTGAAGGTGAGACCCGCCTCGTCGAAGCGCCGCTGCAGCGCGCGTTCGTTGGAGGAGCCTAGGTAGAGGATGCCAAGATCGCTCCTGAAGCCGCGGACGTCCTCGATTACGTCAGCGGTGCGGGTCTCGCGCAGGGTGAACTCGCAGCTGCCGTCGTCGTGCTCGGACACGAAGTCGATGAAGGCGTTCACCGCGAAGGCGTAGTGCTGGGACGAGACGGAGAGCCTCCGTGAGGCGCTCGTGCGGTCGCCGGCGTAGCGGCTCTGGAGGAGGTCGGCCTGCTCCACCACCTGGCGGGCGTAGCTCAGGAACTCTACGCCTTCGCTGGTGAGCGAGATTCCGCGGCTCGAACGGTTGAAGATGGAGATGCCCATCTCGGCCTCGAGCTCCTTGATCGCGACGGAAAGGCTCGACTGCGAGACGAAGAGCGCATGGGCGACGGCGTTGATCGACCCCGCCTCGGCGACGGCTATGACGTAGCGCAGCTGCTGCAGTCTCATGTTGACCTCCTCGTTAGTGCTCTGCTCGATAGCTTTTACCTGCGGTTTTCTTAGCATCTCACTTTTCGAGCATTTGGAGCATCACTTTTCGAGGGAGAATGGCCTCACTTTTCGAAGGCGTACGGCCTCGTATTTCGAGGGAGAATGACTCCAGTTCCCGTGCTGGGGCCCGTGGCCGCCCGCAGGCGTCCGCGTCTCAGCCCCTCTCCACCGGCGTCGCGCCCATGAGCGAGAGCAGAAGCTCCAGGTCCGCGTTGCTGCAGGGAAGGAGCTCGGGGTCTATCTCTGCGGTCATCTCCGCATAGGTGACGGTCCTGTCGGTCCCGTCCAACCGGTACGGTTGGCTCGGGTCCGGGGCGGTGAAGTCCCTCTCGTCATCCATGGCTCTCCGTTCGTGGGTTTCAAGCTCGTTTCTGCCTTCGCGTGCATTACAAAGTCTACGGTACGTGGATATTGGTGGCCAACTCAGACGTTTCGACATGGTCCATATATTCGGCCGGCGTGTCCTCATAAAGAATGGCCCCATGCAGGCAGGTCGGCGCATGGGAGACGGACGGTGGAACGAAGGCTGAGGCTCAAGGAGCTGAGGGTGAGGTCGGGCAAGAGCCAGGCCGACGTCGCCACGGAGCTCGGCGTCGGGCCGTCGACCTACAACGCCTGGGAGGTGGGTCGCAACAGCCTGAAGTCCCGCTACGTCTGGGACGTCTGCCGGGTCCTCTCGTGCACGCCCAACGAGCTCTTCGGCATCGAGGACGGTGGCGACCCCGCCGGCGGCACCCGTCGCGGCTACCTCGCCGAGGACGGCTACTTCGAGTTCGCCGACCTCTACCAGCGCACGCCTCCCAACATCCGCGAGGCGGTTCACACGATCATGGAGGGGAGCGCGAAGGCCAGGAGGCCACGCGCCCGCCACCGGAAGCGCAATGCGTAGTCCTCATCTCCCCGTCCAAGGGCCGGACATCCCGCACGCCCCTTCGTGGCGCGCGCCCTGGCAGGTCCTCCCCGTCCTAGGATCAGACGCAATCGACCCTCCTCGTTCAGCCCGCATATGGGGATTTTGGCGATTTCGATGGTTTCGCGCCGTAGGCGCTGCCATTCGCCCGATCGCCTGTCACAGTTGGAGTGCTGAAACGTTTTTATCTTGAGCGCGGGCAGCCGAGCACCTCGGATGCCCCGTCAGACGACGCGGGGCAAGAAAGGAAGGTGAGGTGCCCGCTTGGAGCTCTATTCCCTCAACTTCGTCCTCTTCCTCGCCGCCCTCGCCGTCACCTACTTTGGCGTGGGCCGCATCCTCGGCCGGGGACAGTGGGTCGTGCTCCTTGCCGGCAGCCTCTGCTTCTACTGCCTCATGGGCGGCCTTCCCACGCTCTGGCTCGTCATTGCCACGGCGGCCGTCACCTGGGCGGCTGGCCTCGCCCTGGCCCGGCTTGACGCCGAATGCCGCGACCGTCGCAAGGCCGCCCCCGACCGGGCGGCGAAGAAGGAGATCAAGGCTCGCTTCGCTCGGCTGCGTCGCGTCGTGCTCCTGGCGGCCCTCGCCTGCTGCCTGGGGGCGCTGGGCTACCTCAAGTACTGGAACGTCATCCTCTGGCAGGCGGGCGCGGCCCCCTCGCCCTCGAGCCTGGGGCTGGTGCTTCCCCTGGGCATCTCCTTCTACACCTTTCAGGCCGTGGGCTACCTGCTCGACTGCTACAACGGCAGGGTGGAGGCGGAGCGCAGCCTCCCGCGCTACCTGCTCTTCGTCTCGTACTTTCCCCAGCTCATCCAGGGTCCCATCAACCGTTGGGCAGATCTCGCCCCCCAGCTCCTGGGTCGCAACCGCGCCGACTGGGACCGCGCGCGTCGGGCGCTCCTCCTCTTCCTCTTCGGCGCCATGAAGAAGTACGCCGTTGCCAACGTCCTCTCTGGCAGGATTGACGCCATCTTCTCGTCCGTAGACGCGGGCATGCCCGGGTCGGTCGTCGTCCTCGGGATCCTGCTCTACTCCGCCCAGCAGTACGCCGACTTCTCCGGCGGCATCGACATGGTGCTCGCCGCCTCGGAGCTCCTGGGCGTACGGATGGCCCCCAACTTCAAGCGCCCCTACTTCGCCGTCTCGCTCGCCGACTTCTGGAGGCGCTGGCACGTCTCGCTCGGCGCGTGGATGCGCGATTACGTCTTCTATCCCTTCGCCCTCACTCGTCCCATGAAGGCCCTCGGCCGCTGGTCGGGAGAGAGGCTGGGACGCCACCTCGGGCGGACGCTGCCGGCTTGCTGCGCCAACGTGCTGGTCTTCCTCATCGTGGGTGTCTGGCACGGCGCGGAGGTCCATTACGTGGCCTGGGGCCTCTACAACGGCCTGGTCATCGCTGCGGCGGACCTGTTCTCGCCGGCCTTCGCCCGCATGCGCACGACGCTCGGCGCCGACTCCCACCCCCGTCTCTGGCGCGTCTGGGCGACCCTGCGCACCTTCCTGGTGGTCAACCTGGGCTGGTACTTCGACCGCATCTACGACTTCGGCAACTCCCTCACCTGCTTGAGGGCAACCTTCCTCAACTTCGCGCCGCAGCTGATGAAGCCCACCCTGGCCGAACTCTTCGGGCCCAAGGCGGCGGGGCCGCTTGGTGTCAGCTACATCGCGATCATAGGCTGCGTGGCCATCTTCGCGGTGAGCCTCGTCGAGGAGCGTGGGCATGACGTGCGCGAGCTAGTGCTCTCGCGCGGCCTCTTGGTCAGGACCTGCGCCTATGTGGCCCTGCTCTTCCTCATCGCGTCCTCGTACGCGTTCTCGATCGGCGGCGCGGGAGGGTTCATGTATGCGAACTTCTAGCGGGAGGGAGGTGCCCATGGACACGGACGTCGTCCCCGGTCGCCGTCGCACCTGGGCTCGCCGAGCGCTCGGCACCCTGGTGACCCTGGCCCTTCTCGCCCTCGCCAACGTCCTTGCCACGCTGCTCCTCGACCCCTATGGCAGCCTGAGCTCCGTTCGCTGGTCGGAGTACCGCTCCATGGCAGGCCAGGACATAGACACCATCGTCGTGGGCTCCTCGGTGTCTGAGCGCTCCCTCGACCTCCAGGTGCTCGACGGCACCCTCGGCGCCAGCTCCTTCAGCCTCTCCTCGTCGGCGCAGTCGCTCGAGGACTCCTACATAGGCATAGAGCAGGCCATCCGCGACCATCACGTGAAGCGGGCGATTCTGGGCGTGGACTACGCGAGCTTCTCCGAGGGCTCCTACCCCAACGCCCGCATGGCCTACCTCCTGGCCCGCTGCGAGGGACAGCCGCTGGGATATCGCGCCCGCGCCCTGTGGGGGCTCATGAGCAGCCACGAGTTCGCGGGGACCAGCCAGTCGCTCAACTTCCTCTTCCCCTGGACCTTCAACCGCGTGGGCATGGGCCCGCGCGCCGTGAGCCAGAACCTGCGCCAGCGCCTGGGCGGCACCACGCAGCTTGAGGCGGTCAAGCAGCGCGACCCCAACTGGCACTACCAGGGCAAGGGCTATGGCAACTACGACTTCGTGATCGACTACACCAACGCGAAGGAGCTGCTCTTCTCGTCCCAGTACGGCAGGAAGCCCTTCCGCGACGACACCCTCGACGCGCTGCGCCGCATCTGCGACCTCTGCCGCAGCAACGGGGTCGAGCTGACGGTGGTCGTCGCCCCATGCCCCACCTTCAACGTGCTCTGCTATGGCGACTACTACCCCCAGCAGATGCCGCGCGCCCAAAAGGTAGTGACGGACGCGGGCTTCCGCTTCCTCGACTTCAACCTCGCCCGGGGCTCGGCATACGTGGCCGACGAGTCGGACTTCCTGGACGGCGAGCACCTCAATGCCAACGGCGCCGCGCGCTTCACCAAGGCCTTTGGCGAGCTCCTCGCGCGCGTTGAGACGGGCCAGGACGTGACGTCCGACTTCTACTCGTATGACGGTTGGGACGAGTACCTCGGCTCCATAGACAGGCTGTCTGCGGTGACCCTCGACGAGGAGCCCGGCGACGGTGTGGTTCGCGTCACGGCGACACCCTACGCTGGCCTGGGCCGTAAGGTCGAGTACCAGTACTACGTGGGCGAGAGGGGCTCCAACGACACCGCGCTGGTCCGTGACTGGAGCGAGGACCCCACCTTCGACCTGCCCGTCACGGGCCACGGGGAGAAGGTCGTCTACGTGCGCGCCCGTCTCGTGGGCTCCACGGCGGAGTTCGACCGTCGCTCCAACATCCTGGTCACGTACTAGTCGCGCCGTCCTGGCACGTCCGCGAGGCGGACGGCACCCGAGACGGCGCGGGAAAGGCAGGAACATGAGAAACGTGCTCGAATGGCTCGAAGGCCAGGCATCGCTCAGGCCTGACAAGCTGGCCGTGGTCGACCCCGACTCCCAGCTGAGCTACGCCGAGCTACTCGACCGCTCCCGTCGGGCGGGGAGCTGGCTCGTCGCACAGGGCATGGCTCCGCGCCAGGCCCTCGCCCTCTACCTCGAGAAGAGCACGGACGCCCTCTGCTGCATGCTGGGCGGCGTGTATGCCGGGGGTTTCTACTCCGTGCTCGACGTGCGTCAGCCCGACGGGCGCATCCAGGCGATCTGCCGGGCCCTGGAACCCGCCCTGGTCCTCACCGACCGCGCCAACGAGGAGGCCGCGCGCCGTGCCCTCGAGGGGACGGGCACGAGGGTCGCCCTCGTCGACGAGGCACTCGCCTTCCCGCGGGCGGACGCCGACGCGCTCGCCTCGGTGCGCGCGTCGGCAATCGACGTCGACCCCCTCTACGTCAACTTCACCAGCGGCAGCACGGGCACGCCCAAGGGCGTCGTGGTGTCCCACCGCTCGGTCATCGACTTCATCCCGACCTTCACCCAGATCTTCGGGATTGACGCGGAGGACGTCCTGGGCAACCAGGCGCCCTTCGACTTCGACGTCTCGGTCAAGGACATCTACTCGAGCCTCTGCCGCGGGGCGATCCTGCGCATCATCCCGCGGCCCTACTTCTCCAACCCCACGACCCTCATGGACTACCTGGCGGACGGCCAGGTGACCACCCTGGTGTGGGCCGTGAGCGCCCTCTGCTTCGTCTCGATCATGCACGGCTTCGACTACCGCGTCCCCCGGACGGTGCGGCGCGTCCTCTTCTCCGGCGAGGTCATGCCCCCCAAGCAGCTGCGCGTCTGGCGGAGCTTCCTTCCCGGCGCCCGCTTCGTGAACCTCTATGGCCCGACCGAGATCACCTGCAACTGCACCTACTTCGAGGTCGAGCGCGACTACCAGGACGACGAGGTCATCCCCATGGGACGCGCCTTTCCCAACGAGCGCGTCTTCCTGCTGGACGAGGACGGGGGAGAGGTCACGTCCCCCGGCGTCGAGGGCGAGGTCTGCGTGGGCGGTACTGCCCTGGGCCTGGGATACCTGGGCGACGGGGAGAAGACCGCCGCCGCCTTCGTCCAGAGCCCCCTCAACCGCCGCTGGCTCGAGCCCGTGTACCGCACGGGCGACCTCGCCTGCTACGACGAGCGGGGCGACCTGGTCTACGCCTCGCGCAAGGACCACCAGATCAAGCACCTGGGACAGCGCATCGAGCTGGGAGACATCGAGGCCGCGGCGCAGGCCGTGGAGGGCGTGGAGCGCGCCTGCTGCGTCTATGACGCGCGCCGCAAGCGCATCCGCCTCTTCTACCTGGGCGCCCCCACGGAGGACGAGCTCCTCGACGCGCTGGGAAAGAGGCTGCCCCCCTACATGGTCCCGCGACAGGTCCGCCGCCTGGACCAGATGCCCCTCACCAAGAACGGCAAGATAGACCGCGCCGAGCTGGCGCAGATGGGAGCGCGCCGATGAGCCGGCAGTACAGCAAGCTCGCCCCCGAGGGGGGCTTCGCCACGGGAGACGAGCTCCTCTCGCTCGCCAGGGACTTCGGCACCCCGAGCTTCGTCTTCGAGCTGGGCCCCTTCCGCCGGCGCCTGCGCGAGGTGGGGGAGGCCTTCGGGCCCGAGGTGGGACTCTGCTACTCCATCAAGGCCAACCCCTTCCTCGCCCGAGCTGCGGCGGAGGAGGGCCTCAAGCTCGAGGTCTGCAGCCCCGGCGAGCTCAGCATCTGCGAGTCCCTGGGCATCGACCCCCAGGCGATCGTGTACTCCGGCGTGTGCAAGCGAGAGGACGACGTGAGGGAGGCGCTCGCGTACGGCGTGGGCGTCTTCACGGCGGAGTCCCGCCTCCAGTTTGAGCTGGTCGAGCGCTGCGCCATGGAGGCGGGGAAGGTCGTCCCGGTGCTGCTCAGGCTCAACGGGGGCAGCCAGTTTGGCATGTCGCTCGAGGACCTGACCTCCATCGTGGACGAGCGCCAGAACTTCCCCGCGGCGGAGCTTGTGGGCATCCACTACTTCGTGGGCACCCAGCGCCGCAAGCTCAAGCACCAGGCACGCGAGCTGCAGAGGCTCGAGGATCTGCTCGACGAACTCGAACGCGGCCACGGCTGGCGCCCCCGACGCCTCGAGTACGGGCCCGGCCTGGCCGTGCCCCTCTTCGAGGGCGAGGACTTCCAGGACACGCTTGCCCCCGCCCGCCAGATCGCCCAGGACCTGCGAAGGGTCGCCGGCAAGGTCGAGCTCACGGTGGAGATGGGGCGCTTCTTCGCCACCGAGTGCGGCAGCTACCTCACGGGCATCGTGGACCTCAAGTCCAACGAGGGCACCCACTACGCCTTCGTGGACGGCGGCATGAACCACGTCACCTACCTGGGGCAGATGATGGGCATGAAGCTGCCCGTGATCCAGGACCTCAGTGCTGCCGGGCGCGGAGGCGCAGTGGTGCCCGGGGGCCCCGCCCCGCTTGGCCCCGCGACGTCCGGCGCGCGCGAGTGGAGCCTCTGCGGCAGCCTCTGCACCACCGCCGACGTGCTCGTGCGCAGCCTCCCTATGGACGACCTGCGCATGGGGGACGTCCTGGCCCTGAGGAACCTCGGCGCCTACTCCGTCACCGAGGGCATCCACCTCTTCCTGAGCCGGACGATGCCGCGCGTCCTGCTCGTGGAGGAGGACGGCAGCGTGACACTTGCGCGCGACTGGGTCCAGACGAGCGTCCTCAACACGCCTTCCACATCGCACGCCTAGACTCTTCCCGGCTTCGCGCCGTCCCGCGCGGCAGCCAGGCCCGTGACCATATGCAAACCGCCAGAACGACCCAGATGGGAGACAGCATGGACATCGACCTCGACGCCATGATCGACCTGCTCAACGACGTGAAGGAGGGCGTGGACTACACCAACTGCACCACCCTCATCGACGAGCGCATCCTCGACTCCTTCGACATCCTCTCCATCGTGAGCGCCATCGACGACGAGTTCGACGTCGCCGTGCCCGCAAAGGAGATCGTCCCCGCCAACTTCAACAGCGCCCAGTCCCTGCTGGCCATGGTCCAGCGTCTGGCCGACGAGGACTAGCTCGTCGCTTCGGGCCTTGACGGGCGCTTCCGTGCGCGAAAACTGCGCACGGAAGCGCCCAATTGTGAAGAAGTCTGGCGTTTGGCCAGGATTGCGGAGGCCTCCACAAAACCAATGCGCAGTTTTTCGGCCGCATCAAAAGTGGTGGCCCAAATTCGCAGCGCAGGGCACACGGGCTCCGCTCCGTGCGGCGACGCCGAGAAGGGGAGAGGAAGATGGCAGACGAAGGGCAGGCGGCGCACGACGCCGAGCTTCCGGACGTGGTCGATCGCTTCATGCGCTACGTGCAGATAGACTCCGAGTCCGACCCGCTGAACGACGGGGAGGTGCCCTCCACGCCGCTCCAGCACGAGATGGCGCGCTACATGGGGGAGGAGCTGCGCAGCCTGGGCGTCCAGGACGTGGTCGTGGACGGGCACGCCTACGTGACGGGCAGCGTGCCCGCCTCCGTCGGCGCCGAGGGGCTTCCCGCGCTGGGGCTCTGCGCGCACATCGACTCGGTGAGCGACGTGCCTGCCAAGGGGGTCCGTCCCCACGTCGTGCGTTACGAGGGGGGCGACCTGGTCTCCGGCGTGGTGGACGGCAAGCCCGTCGCCACGACCCAGGAGCAGTTCCCCGACCTCAAGGGCCTTGTGGGCGAGGACATCGTCTGCAGCGACGGGCGCACGCTCCTCGCGGCCGACGACAAGGCGGGTGTGGCCGAGATCTGCTCGCTCCTGCACCGCATCCAGCAGGACCCCGACATCCCGCACCCAGCGCTCAAGATAGCCTTCGTCCCCGACGAGGAGATAGGCCATGGCGCGCGGCTGCTCGACCTCGAGAAGTTCGGGGCGAAGTGGTGCTACACCGTGGACGGCGAGGCCCTGGGCGAGTTCAGCTACGAGACCTTCAACGCCATGGAGGCGACGGTGACCGTCCACGGCGTCATGGTGCACCCGGCCGTGGCCAAGGACATCATGGTCAACGCCATTACCGTGGCGAGCGAGTTCCAGCAGATGGTGCCTGCCTTCGAGCGCCCCGAGCACACCGAGGGTCGCGAGGGCTTCTACCACCCCATTCGCATCGAGGGCACGGCGAGCGACGTCCGGCTGACCTACATCATCCGCGACCACGACTCCGGGCGCTTCTTCGCGCGCGAGGAGACCCTGCGCAAGATCGCGGCCTTCCTGAACGACCGCTACGGCGCCGACACGGTGAGCGTGGACTCCCGCATCCAGTACCGCAACATGGGCGAGCACCTGACGGGCATGGACTTCCTGGTCACCAACGTGCTCGAGGCGCAGGAGGAGCTGGGCATCCCCACCAAGGTCATCGCCATGCGCGGGGGCACCGACGGGAGCCAGCTCACCCTGCGCGGCCTGCCCTGTCCCAACCTGGCCACGGGTGGCTACAGCGCCCACTCCGTGAGGGAGTTCATCCCCGTGAGGAACATGGTGCTCACGGTCGACCTGCTCCAGCGCCTGGTGGGCAAGTTCGCCGTGCCCCAGCAGGCGTAGGGGGGAGGGGACGGGGGAGAGGCCCCGCCATCCCGCGTCGAACCCTACCCTGGGCCCTGCCGCCCGCAGGCGAATCCCTACCTCTGGGCTGGGGATTGAGCCGCATACAGAAGAACGCCGCCCGCACGCCAAGCGCCCGTGGGCGGCGTTCGCCTTACCCCCTAAGGTAGTGGCTGAGAGAGTCATGCACGTTGGTGGGAAGTTCGAGGATGGGGGAGGTTCCATGCGCGGCAGGCACGGAGGGGCGATTCGCCCATGACCCTGCAGATGCTTGCCGGCCTCACTGCCGCCGTGCCCGTGGTCGCCACCGCCATCGAGCTGGTGGGGAATCCGGGACTCTCCGAGCGCCACCACAGCCACCACGACACCTACATCGTGTCGGGCCAATTCTCGCGCATGCTGGTCATGGCCATGGTCTTCATGGGTGCCTTGGGCCTCATGCTGGGCTGGCTCTGCGCGCTGGGCGCCTTCAAGGCGGACACGACCGTGGTCTTCGCCTTCTTCCTGGCCTTCCTCCTGGTCACCTTCTCCTTCTGGCTTGCGATCAAGCACTACCGCGTGGTCACCTACGTGGACCGCATGCGCATCACACCCTTCGTGGGCCTCACGCGCACCGTGCGCTATCGCGACATCGCGCGGATCGAGTGGGCGAGGCCCAACGCCCTCGTGGGCTACCAGAGCGTGCGTGTCTTCGAGCGGGGCAAGAGAGGCTCCATCACCATCTGGGGGTCACTCGACGTGGACCAGATCCTGCTGCGCATCAACCGCTTCGACGCTCTGGACTCGGGGCTGTAGCGGCGGTTGCTCCTGGGCCTCTTTTCGGTCGAAGCGCGATGGCAAAATCAACAGCAAAATTTTGCTGTTGATTTTGCTGTTGATTTTCGGCTGCAATCTTGATTTGGAGAGTCTCATGAGGGAAACGAAGACGCTTGAATTCAGAGAGGAGATTTCAAACAGCTTTCTCAAAACTGCGTCCGCCTTTGCGAACTATGAGGGCGGGTCAATCCTGTTTGGCGTGGACGACGCGGCGCGGGTTGTGGGGCTTGGCAACGTACGGGCAGCCTGCCTTGACATCGAAAACAAGGTCAATGATTCTATTTCTTCCCGCCCCGACTATGAGCTTCTGCCCAACACGAAAGACTCCACTGTCGAGCTCGTGGTTCGTCCGGGGAGGTCAAAGCCGTATCTCTATCGCGCCAAGGCATACCGACGTAGCGATAGCTCGACCGTCGAGGTGGATCCCATCGAGTTCAGGAGGCTCGTGCTCGAGGGGAGTAACCTTTCGTACGAGCGGCTGAGCTCAAGAAGCCAGCAGTTTACCTTCGAGACACTCGGCTCGGCGCTGAAATCCACGGTTGGCATCAAGAATTTCGACACGGACACCCTCAGGACGCTCGAGCTCTACTCGGACGAAGATGGCTACAACAATGCCGCTTCCCTGTTGGCAGACAAGAACGATTTGCCCGGCTTTGACATGGCTCAGTTTGGAGAGAGCATCAGCGTAATTCTGCGTCGGGAGACGAGTGCCGGGAAGTCCGTGTTGCTCGAATACGAAGATGCAGTCCGCATGTACAGGGATTGCTACTGCTACGAGCGGATTTCTGGGTTCGAGCGAACCAAGATCGAGCGCATACCCTCCGAGGCGTTTAGGGAGGCAATCGCGAACGCATTGGTTCATAGGACCTGGGATGTGCCTGCCCACGCGCGCATCGCAATGTATCCCGACCGGGTGGAGGTGTCATCCCCTGGCGGCCTGCCAACGGGCATCTCGGAGGAGGAGTACCTTGCTGGCATGGTTTCGATCAGGCGAAACCCCGTTCTTGCCAACGTGTTCTACCGGTTGGGCCTCATAGAGGCATTTGGAACGGGGGTTCAGCGTATCCGGGACGCATATGCCAGCAGCAAGACAACGCCGCGTTTCTTGGTGATGGAGAACACCATCACCGTGATCCTTCCGGTGACAGTTGCCGACCTTGGGCTCACCGACGATCAACGGCTCGTGTATGGGCTGTTGAGCCCTACCGTTCCTCGGTCTTCGGGAGAGCTGCTGGGTATGGTCGACTTCGGAAGGTCAAAGCTATCGCGCATCCTCAAGGAGCTCATTGAGCTTGGGCAGGTCTTTACGGTTGGGGCCGGCAGGGGGCTCAAATATAAAAGGGGCAATTGAGACCGTGCTTCTTGTGAGTTTGAGTCGCAAGCCCCTGGTTGATGGGTAATTTGCACGCTTGTGTCCAGGAACGGTGGGCTCGGGTTCCCTGTACTAGAATGTCTTAAGCGTTCCTGTATCCACGGATTCGAACTTTAGCTACGCGGGCGACGGCCCGCTTCCAGGAGTTTTTAGCTATGGAAAGACCCAAAGACGATCGACGCGGCCACTCGGGCGGCGCCAAGAGCCACCGCAGACACCTGGCCATGTATGGGGTTGCGGGTGGTCTAGGCGCTGCCATCCTCGCCGTTGGTGCGGTGGGGGAGGCCGTCGCGATGGTGCGCGACGCGCGACTCAAGCCCAAGCAGGAGGCCCTGGCTCCTGTCACGCGCGAGAGGGCCCAAGCGGTCGTTTCCGAGGCCACCTATGGCACGGGCATCGTGATCGAGGAGGAGCAGATTCCCCCCGTTCCCGGCTCGCGCGACACAAAGGCATATCACATTGCCAAGCGGGTCTTCGACGTGGCGTTCTCGAGCGTAGCGGTGGTCGTGGGCTTCGTTCCCACCGCCGCCATCTGCCTTCTTGTGGCGTTGGACAGCAAGGGGAGCCCCATCTACGCCCAGCGGCGTGTGGGGCGCTATGGCATACCTGTGGACATCCTCAAGATCCGCACCATGGTGGCTGATGCGGACGACGTGGAAAAGCACCTCAATCCCGAGCAGCTGCAGCAGTGGCTGTCCGAGCACAAGGTGGATGACGACCCGCGCGTGACCAAGGTCGGCAAGTTCCTGCGCAAGACCTCGTTGGACGAGGTGCCCCAGTTCCTCAACGTCCTCTCTGGCTCCATGAGCGTGGTCGGCCCGCGCCCTGTCGAGCCGGACGAGCTGGTGGCCTACGGTCAGAGCGTGGCGGAGTTCCTCAGCGTCACCCCCGGCATCACGGGCTGGTGGCAGGTCAAGGCAAGAAACGATGCCACCTACGAGGACGGCTCGCGTCAGAGGCTGGAGCTCGAGTACATCCGCGACCGCAGCCTTGGGAGGGACCTCCTCTGCATCCTTGGCACCTTCCATGCCATGTTTGGCTCAACAGGTTCTGGCAGATGACTCTCGTGGTGTAGCTCGCCTTGAGGGAGCTTGTTGACTGTCTGTACGAATTTTCGAAAGAGAGAACATCTTGATTAACTTCGCCGTCGGTCCGGTCCAATCAAACGACGACGTGCGTGAGTTAGGTGCTCACGACGTCCCTTACTTTAGAACGCCAGAATTCTCGAGGTTGATGTTAGAGAACGAGAGCGATTTCCTACACCTAGTGGGTGCGCCAGAAGGATCAAGGGCGGTCTTTGTCAGTGGTTCTGGAACTGCTGCGATGGAGGCCACGATCGCTGGGGCCTTTGATGGCTCTGATCGAGTCCTGGTGGTCGATGGTGGTAGTTTCGGACACAGGTTCGTTGAGCTGTGCGAGCTCCATGGTATTGCTTACGAGGCGATAGCGCTAAAGCGCGGTGACACCCTTGAGGCATCCGACCTCGCTCCCTACGAAGGCTCTGGTTTCTCGGCCCTTCTCGTGAACATACACGAGACGTCAACGGGCATTCTCTACGACAAGGATCTCGTCGGAGATTTTTGTAAAAGAAATGGCCTACTTCTTGTAGTTGATGCGATTAGCTCATTTCTGGCAGATACCTTCGATATGTCTGCAATTGGAGCAGATTTTGTTATCGTTGGCTCGCAAAAAGGGCTTGCATGTCCTCCAGGAGTCTCCATTGTTGCTCTATCTGCACGCGGCTTGGAGAAGGTCGCACAGGTCAAGCCGACTTGCATGTATCTTGACTTGCATTTACTGCTGAGAGATGGCGAGAGGGGGCAAACGCCCTTCACTCCGGCAGTCGGCACGCTCATTCAGGTTCATTCCCGGCTCCATCAGATACGTGAGCGAGGGATAGATACCGAGATAAGTAAGGTTGCAACTTTGGCAGGTGATTTCAGGCGAAGGGCCAAGGGCCTGCCCTTTTCCATGCGACTCAAGTCTCCCTCGAATGCCGTGACCTATGTCGAGACTCTCTCCCCCTGCGCTCTAGAGGTACTTCATACGCTGAAGGACGAATATGGGATCTGGCTCTGCCCTAATGGGGGGGAAGAATCGTCCTCATCATTTAGGGTCGGGCATTTGGGTGAGCTGTCCGTTGCGGACAATACGCTGCTCATTGCAGCGCTATACGATCTTTCGAGGCGTGAAATCCTCTTGTAGGGCTGACTCTGTCTGGAATTAGAGCACGTGTCAGTAGCACAGGCCGGGAGCATTGGAGACTCATGGACGTATGGTATCGGGGGAAGAGGCGTTACTTGCTCCTGTGGTCCCTTATTACAGTGACCTTCCTGGTTCTCTATGGAAAATTCGTCTTCGCCGCGAATATTTACGCCTATACGGACATAGGCGCTGACACGGTGAATGCATATCTGCCGAACATCATCTATGACCTGAGGAAAATTGCCGCTTTTGATTTTAACACCTATGATTTGACTAGGGGATTAGGTGATTTCTCGGGAACTCCTCTTATAAAATATCTGCATCCTCTTAACCTTCCTCTCCTCATATTCGGAGAGAAGAACATCAAGTGGGGCCTTATCGTCAGCACCTACCTGAGATACCTGTGGATGGCAATCTTTGCTGATTTGTATTTTCGGAGGGTGCTAACAGACGGGCTTGCAAGCATCTCCGCAGCCATGCTGTGGTGCTTCAATGGCTTCGCCGTACTCTGGGGACAGCATTACTCGTTCCTTCTCACGATGGCTTCGTTCACCACTGCGCTCTACGGATTCCAGCTCTTCCTTGAGAGAGACCGCCTCGCTCCGCTTGTGGTGCCTGCAGTGGCTTGCCTAGCTTGGGCAAGCTATCCTGTGCTTTATGTTGCCAGCATATTTTTTGCACTCTATGGGGTTATCTACCTGAGAATCCATGAGAAACCTTGGCACGAAGTGCTAAGCAGGGCGCTTCTTTTCATAGGTGTCGTCATCGCCGCTCTCGGAATGGCGTCGGAGTATATCATCCCAAACATTTCAAAGCTTATGGGGAGTACGAGAGCGAGCGTTGTAGGCTCTCAGGTGGTTCCTCCCTATTACTCCATAAAGTACATCGGCTGCTTCATAGGTCGGTTTCTTTCGAGCGATTTGCTGGGCATAGGTGGGAAGTATTCCGGCGCGGGCAACTATTATGAGATTGCGATATTGAGCGTAAGCGTCCTGTCGATTTTTTCGTTCGTCGAATTGACTCGCAGCAGGTATAAGAAGCGATTCCTTCTGATTTTCGCGCTGTGCCTCATTGCGCTGGGCTGCCCGGTAGTTTCCCAGATGCTTTCTTTCAGGGCCTTGACGCAACGGTGGACGTTCATACTGTGCTTTTTGCAGGTGCTCATGATTGGTGAGGCAATTTGCTTGATTCGGGAGGAGGTCGCAGGTCAGAATTCGCCTGCGCGCCTTTTGACGACGGTCAAGTATTCTGCGGTACTGTTCCTGATGCTTGTCTGCATCACATACGTCATTGGCAAGGTTTCGGGGTATCGCGTCAGCAGGAATACCTTGACCAAGTTGGTCATCGTCTTTACCTCCTATGCTGCGTTCCTCATGCTCTATGCGAGGATTCTGAATCGCAGGGCAACTGAGGAGGAGCATGCCTACAAACGACTGCTTCCGCTTGTGCAGCCATTGTTTCTTGTCCTGCTCATCTTCGATGTCTGTGCTAGTAACTACTTCACCATCAATCTGAGGAGCTATGTTTCCATCGACGCATGGAATAACGACCTGTACTCCGACGGCACGTCCTTGGTTGCGCTGTCTTTGCGCCAAAAAGATGGTGGCACATATAGAGTGAACAAGACGTACGATTCGCAGAGCTTCAACGATCAGCTCGTACAAGATTACCCTGGCGTTGGGTCATATAGTTCTACGAATTCCGCCGAACTAGTTGGGGCATATTCCAATTTTGGTACCGTGCGGAACAATACGTCAACCACTACTGGAAGTAATTGGATACGCTTTCCGCATCGTAGCATCCTCAGCGATCGTTTTCTGGGCGTGAAGTATGTGATCACGCAGGATGACGACAACATGGACCCACGCTTCTATGACCTGGTAGGAATGCGGGGGGACAAGATGCTCTACCGTTGTTCCAACTTCCAAGGCTTCGGATATCTGGCAACGCATGCAGTGACAAAAGACCAGCTATCTCGGATGTCCCCGAATGAGAGGAAGCTTGCCCTGACGTCCGGTTATTACTTGACGGACGGCGATTCTGACTCCCTTGGCGCTACAGGGCCCTCTATGGACACGGTGTCTGACTCGATACGCAAACTGAATTTGCTCGACCGCACCGTCGACAATAGGGGGAACATCTATAAGGTTGATGGTGTCGTTCCGCTCAAGGGCGGGAAGCATTCTCCACTTTGCTTTGATTTGGGCGAAGATCCAGGGGCAGAGTTCGGGAGGATGACCATCTTTCTCAATAGCCGGAAGGCGTCTGCGCTACGAGTGTACGCAACTGACGACTTGGGGAATCCTGATGCTGCAAGGTCGACGAGTTTCTCCATTCACGATGGCGTGGGAGAATATGCCATCGATCTAACTGATCTAGGCCCGAGTCGATACATCGTCCTCTCTGCTTCCGATGGCGTCGAAGCCGACGTATATAGCATTGACCTGGAGAGCATCTCTGCCGAGACGGTTGAATCCGTCTTTGCGAGGCAGGGGAGCCTGGGGGATATTGAAATCACGCAGCATGGAGCTGTTTTTCAGGGAACCGTCTCGAACGACTCGGAAGGCGACGCCATGCTCTGCCTGCCTTTACTCTATGGTAGTAAATGGCAGTTGAAGCTTGATGGGCTTACGACACCCGTTGTTGATGTCGACGGCGGCATGGTCGGCATCAGACTTAGCCCCGGCATGCATAACCTATCGCTCGAGTATGTTGATAGGGAGCAGCAACTTGGCGTGGTTATTTCGGCTGTAACTACGCTCGCCTATGCGATTTGTATTTTAGCGAGAGGCCGTCTGCGGACGAGAGGGGGACGTGCAGAAGAGAATTCGCTTCCTTCTGCATAATCCAAGGTGAAGATGATCAGTTTTGTGATTCCCTGCTACAACAGCGAGAAGACGATTCTCGCTGTCATCGATGAAATTTCTTCTGTCATGCGCATGCGAGAAGGGGCCTACGATTACGAGGTCGTGGCGGTTAATGACTGTTCACCCGACAAGGTCCTTGAGGTCTTACGAGACAGAGCGGCCCGAGACCCTCATCTGCGCGTTGCGAGCCTCGCTGGAAATGTTGGGAAACATGCGGCAGTTCTGGCGGGATACTCTTTGGCTGCCGGAGACTACGTCGTGAGCGTGGATGATGACGGCCAGTGTCCAATCGAGTACCTCTGGGAACTCATTGCGCCTCTCGAACGTGGCCATGATATGGCGATGGCAGATTATGGCGTTAAGCAACAGACCCCATTGAAGCGCTTCGGCAGTGCGATGAACCATCAGATGTCACACCTGCTGCTTGGAAAGCCGAAGAATGTCGTGTTTTCGAATTTCATTGCACGCACCAAGGTGGTCTGCAAGTCGATGGCGACGTATAAGAATGCGTTCCCATATCTGGAAGGCCTTTCTCTAAGGATAACGACGGATATCGTGATGGTTCCCATGGAGGAGCGGCCGCGCCGTGTGGGGCAGTCGAACTTCACTTTTTCCAAATCGCTTGCTCTTTGGGTGAATGGCTTCACGGCGTTTTCTGCGAAGCCCCTTCGGGTCGGCGCCTTACTGGGAGGGGTGCTCTCGCTTCTCGCCGTCGCCATGGGATTGTTTTCGATAGTCTGCAAGCTAATAAATCCAGGCGTTTCCAGCGGCTACCGTTCCCTCACCATCGTGATATTGCTCTGTGCGGGCTTGATAATGCTGCAGCTCGGTTTGCTGGGTGAATATATAGGAAGAATATTTATCTCAGTGAACCAATATCCTCAGTATGTAATAAAAGAAAAATAAATTTCTGATATTTGTCATACTTTGTGGGAGGCAACGATGGAGAAGGTATTCGTCCTACTCTCAACCTACAACGGAGAAAAATTCCTTTCTCGCCAACTCGATAGCATACTAGGGCAGTCGGGGGTGGACGTCCGCTTGATGGTGAGGGATGACGGATCAACGGACAATACCGTCGCCTTGCTCAAACGGTACGCTCGTGAAAACAGCAACATGAGCGTTTTCCTTGGAGAGAATGTGGGGTATATCAAATCTTTTATGTGGCTTGTGAACAATTGCCCTTGCGTCTCGAAGGCATATTACGCATTCTCTGATCAAGATGACTTCTGGCTGCCCGAGAAGCTTCTGTCTGCAGTTGAGATGCTTCAGCAGACCGACTCCTCGTTGCCTGCATGCTACTACTCGGATCTTGACGTCGTCGATGCGGAAGAGAACTTCATCAGGAAGGCGAACGCTTGGGAGGGAAAGATAGACAAGTACATGCTCTCTGTCTTCATTGGGATACGCGGATGCACGATGGTCTACAACGATGCACTACAAAGGTTGTTGGCGCCCATTCAGGTCGGGGAGATTTCAGGGCATGACACCTACGTCGCCCTTGTCGCTTTTTGGCTTGGGACCGTCGTGTATGACAATAGGTCCTACATTCTATACCGCCAGACAGGGTCGAACCTCTCCATTACGTCGACCAATCCGCTTGATCACCTTCTAAAGAATTTTGACTACCTCTCCCGCCGCCTTGGCCCCCGGAGCAACATTCATGAGAAGAACGCGCGCGAGGTTCTGCGCAATTATGAGGCCGTCTACCCTGACAAGCTCGCTGAGCTAAGGGCAGTCGCCCTGTACCGTGAGAGTCTCGGCAAGAGATTTCACCTAATCTTTGACTCAAAGTTCAAATCTTTCTCGCCTATCATTAGGTTATTCAACGATGTTCTCATATTGCTCGGAAAGCTCTGATTTTTTGACGGCACTTCTAAGGGAGATACATAGGGGGTTGTGATGTCCGTTCGGCGCAGAATAATGGTTGTCGGTGCTGGTAGAGGACAAATGGGTCTGTATGCCGCCGCGCATCGGATGGGACTTGTTACCATAGCCGCTGGGCTCGATGGTGATTATCCTGGACTGGCGGTTGCTGACGAAAAATGCTTCGTTAACATAACGCGCCCTGCGGAAGTGGTTGCTGCAGCCAAGAGCCTTAACATCGATGCTGTAGTGACAAGCTGCATGGACACAGGGGTCGAGGCGCTTGGGGCGGTGAATGACGCACTTGGGTTCAGAGGGATTTCGCAGGAGGTGGCTCGCTCCTCATTCGACAAGGTGCTCCAGAAGCGTGCCCTTTTGGATGCCGGGGTCCCTGTGGCTGACTGCGTGATTTCCAAGGGAGAGCCTCGCGATCTTGATGAGGCAGAAGTCAGGCTTGGCTATCCATTGGTGCTCAAGAAGCGTCACTCACAAAGCAGCAACGGCGTCTTTGTTGTGAATGACAGGCTTCAGGCCGAATCCGTCCTCGAGCGAGAGTTCCGTGACGAGGACGAGTTCCTCATAGAGGAATATCTTCAGGGAGACGAGTTTGGCGCCCAGGCATGCGTGGTCGATGGTGACATCCGTTTCGTGATGTTGCATGGGGACCTTCTGTTCCAGTCGCATGCCCCCATTCCTGTTGGACACTTCTGCCCGGTGAACCTAACCGAAGACCGTGCCGAAATCGCCCGAGATGCTGCAATCAAGGCAATACGGGCTAGTGACTTCGATAACTGCGCAGTCAACATGGACTTTAAAATGAGCGGCAATGAGGTCCGCGTCATGGAACTCACGGGCAGGGCCGGTGCCAACGGCCTGCCAGAGCTCGTAGGCATGAACTATGGCATCGACTATTACGAGTCCATCATTAGGGTTGCCCTTGGACTTCCCGTCACGTTCTCCGACTCGGATGCCCCAAACGCCACGCTTGCAAAGATGATTCTCCCCGACAGGGACGGTACGTTGAGCGCCGTCAGCCTCAAGCCAATCGACCCGCAGGTCTTTGAGGTCCAGGCATTTCGCAGCGCCGGCTCACACGTCAACAGATACGAGAGCGCCAATGACTGCATAGGACAGGTGTCTGTCATGGGAGAGAGCGTCGAGTTTTGCGAGGCGCTCGCCGATCGACAGGCAGCGTCCTCATTCCTCATACAGTAAGTTTCTGCAGTCATCTTTTGCCAGAAGCTATAGGAGAGTCGTATGCAGAGGGATTCGGACGCCAGCTTATATAGTGGTAAGAAACTGGCAATTATAGGAGCTTCCTATCTTCAGCTCCCGCTCATCAGGCGTGCTAGGGAACTTGGCTTAGAGACGCATGTCTTTGCTTGGCAAGTGGGGGACGTGGGCGAGTCTGAGGCGGACTTCTTTTATCCGATCAGCATTACGGAATACGAGAAAATTGAAGCGGTCTGTCGAGCAATTGGGATAGATGGCATTTGTAGCATTGCGTCAGACCTTGCCGCCATCACCGTTAACTACGTTGCGGGTTGCCTGGGGCTCATTGGCAATACCTGGTCTGACACGAAAAAGATGACCAACAAGTTTGCCATGCGGCGTGCTTTTGCCGCCGGGGGCGACCCGTCTCCCAAGAGCTATCTGGTAGATGAGGGCGCGGATATTGATTCGTTTGACCTCGCTCTGCCCGCTATCGTCAAGCCGACCGATCGTTCAGGGAGCAGGGGCGTTACATACATAAGCTCGCGCTCGGAGATAGGACCCGCCATCCAAGATGCCCTTTCCCAAAGCTTCGAGCGAAAGGCCGTTCTCGAGGAGTATGTGATTGGCACCGAATACAGCGCGGAATGCATTTGCTTCGCTGGCCGCCGACAGGTGCTGGCAGTGACGAGAAAGTTTACGACAGGGATACCCAATTTTATCGAAACGGCACATCTTGAACCAAGCTGCCTCCTGCCACAGAATGAGGCCCTGCTGCGTAAGACGGTGTTGCACGCCCTTGCGACGCTTGGCATTGACAATGGGGCGGCCCATGCTGAAGTAATTATGGACGCGAACAACTGTCCCCATATCGTGGAGATAGGGGGGCGTATGGGTGGGGATTGTATCGGGAGCCACCTTGTTCAGCTGACCACGGGCATTGACTACGTACGAGCGGTCATAGACGTTTCTTTGGGGATTGACCCGGCGGTCGACTCTACTTGTACGGGTAATGCGGCCGCTGTCCGCTTCTTCTTTGGCGAGGATGATCTTCGTGCCTTTTATGAAGTGCAGAATGACGAGAGGGTCGATATAGTCGAGTTCGAACTTCCAAGTGACAGTCTGTTTTCCAAGGCATCTGTCCATGACAGCTCGGAGCGTGCAGGCTATTTCGTGATGACGGCTGCCAGGCCGGAAGATCTCGAAGCTTACCTGCCTTGCTAGACTTTCGGTTCCCTTTACCCTCTATGATCATGGAATGGAGGAACGTGAGTGATTGACTTTAATGTTCCGCCCTATCTTGGCACGGAACTCTCGTACGTGAGAGAGGCTGCGGAGCTCAATCATAAGATTTGTGGAGACGGCCCATTTACGAAACTCTGCAACGAGTGGATTGAGGAACGTTTTAGGGCACAGAAGGCCCTGCTGACGACGAGTGGAACGAGCGCTCTCGAGATGGCAGCAATCCTGTGCGACTTGCATGCTGGAGACGAGGTAATCCTGCCTAGCTTCACCTTCTCGTCTACCGCCACTGCCTTTCAGATGGTTGGGGCACATCTAGTCTTTGTTGACATACGACCCGACACGATGAACATTGACGAGAAGCTCATCGAGGATGCGATTACTGACAGGACTCGCGCTATCGTTGTGGTGCATTATGCGGGTGTGTCCTGTGATATGGACGAGATACTGCGCATTGCTCACAAGCATGGCTTGCTCGTTGTCGAAGATGCCGCACAGGGCGTCATGAGCAGCTACAAAGGAAGGGCATTGGGCACGATTGGCGACTTCGGGTGCTTTTCGTTCCACGAAACGAAGAACTATTCGATGGGGGAGGGCGGTGCCCTTCTCATCAAAGATGCCAAGTATAACGATTTGGCTGAAATAATTAGAGAAAAGGGAACCAACAGACAGCGCTTCTTTAGGGGTCAGGTCGACAAATATACGTGGGTTGACCGAGGGAGCAGCTACCTTTCTAGCGACATGAACGCGGCATACCTCTGGGCTCAGCTCGAGCGTGCAGACGACATCAACGAGAATCGCCTGGCGACCTGGAATCACTACTGGAACGGCCTATCCGGACTGGCAGATGAGGGGATAATTGAGCTTGCTAGCATCCCCCAGGATTGTGTGCATAACGCGCATATGTTCTATATCAAGTGTGCAGACCTATCGGAGAGGAGCAGGTTTCTCGAGACCGCGCGAGAGCGTTCTATAGGCTGCGTCTTTCATTACATACCACTTCATTCCTCACCCGCAGGCCGTCGCTTCGGGGAGTTCCGTGGGCTTGATCGATATACGACTGCGGAAAGCGAGCGTCTCGTGAGACTCCCCATGTACTACTCGCTCAGCGAATCGGATTGCCAGAGCGTGATTGACTTCGTGAACGAATTCTATGGATGCTAGACCGAGGGAGGACCGCCAGGGGACGAGTCGATCGACGTACCTTTGGAATACCGCAAGCAGCATGCTCATGGCCTTTCAGTCCGTCATCATGCTGGTGGTGGTCACCCATGTTTGCGATGTCAGCACGGCTGGTGTGTTGACCCTTGCATATGCCCATGCCAACCTCTTTCTCAACTTGGGCAAGTATGGCGTAAGGAACTACCAGGTCTCGGACGTGGAGAGGCGTCACAGCTTTATCGCATACGCGAAGCTGAGGGTGCTGACGAGCACCCTGATGTTGGTCTTCGGCTCGGCGTTTCTACTTTCTCCTTTTGGCGATATGGGATACTCTGCTTCGAAGTCGGCAACCATCTTTGTGATGCTCCTGTTCAAGTGCATTGATGCGTTGGAGGATGCCGTCCATGGAAACTACCAGCAAAACGGGCACCTTGATGTTGGCGCCAAGGTTCTCTGTTTCCGGTTGTCTACCACGATCGCCATTTTTGCGCTGCTCGTCTGCCTGACACGTGATCTCCTCCTGAGCCTCAGCATCGCGACGGCGTACACCGCGCTGTACTTTCTTGCCGAGACGGCTTGGGTGTGGAGACGGTATGGGCTTCCATCATTCGATGCGGGTGGCAGCTCGAAAGCCCTGCCTCTCCTCAAAGCCTGCTTTCCCCTTTTTCTCTCGCTCTTTCTTCTGTTTTATATAGGAAATATTCCAAAATATACCATCGACACTCTTATGGACGACGCAGCGCAGGCGATCTATGGCTTCATTGCCATGCCCGTCTTTGTGGTCGGCCTGTTGTCTAACTTCATTTTCAATCCAATTGTCGCATCCCTTGCCCTCCAATGGTCCAAGGGTAAAGTGGACGCGTTCTCAAAAAGATTTTTGTGGCAGTCCATAGTCATCCTTCTTATCACAGTCGGCTGCATCGTGGGTGCATGGACGATAGGCGCCCCCGTTCTCGGGGCTCTGTATAATACAAATCTGTATCCGTACAGGATTGATTTGATTGTGCTCCTTATGGGCGGTGGTCTGCTCGCTCTGGCAACACTCTTCACTACGGGCATCACCATCATGCGAAACCAAAGGATGTTGACCTTCGGATATCTCCTGGTCTCCCTTATCGCTCGCATTCTCTGCCCGGTGATGGTAAGGGCTGAAGGAATCGATGGCGCGTCATGGTCATACCTTTGGGTTATGCTGTGTCTGACACTCTGGTGTCTCGGCGGCTTTCTGATGGGTCTCCGCTCGAATAAGGGAAGCACAAGCGACTGACCGCCTGAAATGCATCAGGGAGGAATGTGGTGCCCCTGCGCGGATTGCGAGAAGGCATATGAGAGACCTGTGCGTGTCAGTTGCAGCGCATAAACGCTATTGGATGCCCAAGGATGAGGCCTATCTTCCCGTTTGGGCCGGCAGTGCCCTCAAGGCTCCAGCCGATTTGCCCCAGGGGTGGCGTCGGGATGATGAGGGGGAGGGAATAAGCGAAAAGAACAGAGGCTACTGCGAACTGACAGTAATGTACTGGATGTGGAAGAACGTGACCGCGAAGCATCTCGGGCTTGTTCATTATCGCAGGCATTTTTCTCGTTCCCCCTTGGGAGGGAAGACTTCGCGGATTGCCTCTAGCGACGATTTTCTATATAGGCTCGAACGCCATCCCGTCATCCTCCCGAAGGAACGAAACTATCTCATCGAGACGAGTTACAGCCAGTACGTGCACGCACATCACTCGGTGGACCTAGACTGCACGAGGGAAATCATCAAGGGCAAGTATCCGGCCATGCTAAGTTCCTATGACGAGTGCATGTCTCTGACGCACGGCCATCGCTTCAACATGCTCGTCATGCGAAATGACTTGTTCGACGAGTATTGCTCATGGCTGTTTGGCATTCTTTCAGAACTCGAGGACGAGCTCGACACCTCTGGATACAGCACAAACGATCAGAGAGTATTCGGGTTTGTCGCGGAGAGGTTATTGGATCCCTGGATTCTTGCGCATGGCGTGGATTATTCCGAGATGGGTGTCATCAACATGGAGAGTCAGCATTGGATAAAGAAGGGAACGAGCTTTCTCAAGCGAAAAGTGGCGAGTGGGACTATCCGTGACTAAAGTCATAACATACGGTACCTTTGACTTGCTGCATCATGGCCACGTGAGGTTATTGGAACGTGCCCGCTCTCTGGGTGACTACCTTGTGGTTGCCGTTACGACGGATGACTTTGATGTCGCACGGGGAAAGATCAATGTCCAGCAGTCACTGGCTGAACGCATGGAGTCCGTGCGTGAGACGGGCCTGGCCGACGAGATAATCGTCGAGGAATATGAGGGCCAGAAGATTGATGACATCCAGCGGCTGTGCATTGATGTGTTCGCCGTCGGTTCAGATTGGGTTGGGCAGTTTGACTACCTGAAGGAGTACTGCGATGTGGTCTACCTGGACCGCACGGAAGGGATTTCGAGCACTCAGATACGCTCCGAAAAAAAGAGGATGCGCTTGGGCCTCGTGGGCGACGTTTCCTTTCTTACCAAGTACCTGTCCGAAAGTGAGTATGTGAACGGACTCGACGTGAGTGGAATCTGCGCTCGTCATCCCGAACGCCTTCAGGGCCCACTTCGTGATTTAGGGGTTGTCACTGGCTCTCTTGACGAGTTGCTTGCCTCTGTCGATGCGATTTACATCGCCTCTACTCCTTCGGAGCACTTTGAGCAGATAAAACAAGCCCTGGAGCGTGGTATCCATGTGCTTTGCGAATCGCCCATCGCCCTTGACCTAAACGATTTCGAAGAGCTTGAGGCGATTGCGCATAAGGCGGACGTTCGTCTTGTCGAGGCGATTCGTCCCGCCTACAGCACTGCATTCAAGAGGCTGTGTCTTCTTGTGAAGAGTGGAGTGATAGGTAAGGTGACGTCGGTCGATGCCACGTGCACGAGCCTGATCGAGGGAATAGGGTCATCTCCTGAGATTCCTGCTGGCGTCTGGGGCAGCATGGGAGAGTGGGGCCCGATTGCCATGCTGCCGGTTTTTCAGATGCTCGGAACGGATTTCTCTGATTTGCACATGGTCTCCCGTCGTTTCGAAACGAGTAGGAAGCTCGACGCCTTTACCAAGGCTGATTTTGTGTTTCCTGATGCGGTCGCGTCAATTATCGTGGGGAAGGGCGTGAAGTCGGAGGGAGACCTCGTTGTTTCGGGAACGCGCGGGTATGCCTATGTCCCTGCTCCTTGGTGGAGAACAGACTACTTTGAGCTCAGATTCGAGAACCCTGCGAACAACAGACGTTATTTCTACCAGCTTGACGGTGCTGGAATTCGTAATCAGCTTGCGTCGTTTGTGCGAATGGCCGAGAGTGGTACGAGGACACGCTATATCGATCCAGAGACCTCGCGTGCCATCGTGAGAGTCATGTCTGACTTCGTTGACGGGAGGAACGTGACGCAAATCGCCTAGCGTTGCACCTACATCTATGAATCAAACTCAGATGGACATGGTCGCTACTGGTGACCTTCGTCGCATGCAGCTCGAGGAACTCGACATCCTCAAAGAGTTCGTCGCCCTTTGCAAGAAGCACGACCTCAGGTACTTTTTGTTGGGAGGGACGCTTCTCGGGGCTGTTCGACACCATGGCTTCATCCCTTGGGATGACGACGTTGACATTGCGATGCCGCGGGGGGATTACGAGCGCTTCATCACGCTTCCAGATGATGAGTTCCGTGAACCTTTTGCACTATGCACCTTTGAAGACGACGACACATACCGGTACCCATGGGCTCGCATGGTCAGCCATAACATGCGAGAGATAAATCGCATGGCGAACATACCGCGCATCGAGTACGCATGGATTGATCTCATTCCCCTTGATGGCATTCCTGATTCCGCAGCCTTACGAACGCTGCATAAAATACGTCTGAGCTTCTGGTGGAATCTCAACCAGATAGTCCAGTTCGACGAGCTGGTGGACCAACGTCGCAGACGAAGTCCTCTGGGGGCACTATCTGTCAAGCTTGCCTCTTGTTTCAAGTGGCTTGGACGCATCATTCCCTATAAGAGCTGCCTGAGGTCGCTTAACAGGGTGCTCATGTCCTGCCCTTATGATTCAGATACCCATGATGTCCTGAATTTCCTTGCGGCCTTTGGGTTTGACGAGATCTTTCCCCGTAGTTCTTTCGCGACGGGTACCACCTATTCGTTCGAAGGCGAGCGACTCGTCGGACCATGCGATTACAAGACGGTGTGTAAGACGATTTACGGTCCAAAGTACATGGAGTTTCCTCCTGAGAGCGATAGGAACAAGCACAGTGCGGAAATTATCAATGACTAGCGCGGACGTTACCGTGATGCCACGGCAGCGTCCCTTGACCATCGACGAGATTCATTCGGTGGGGCGCACGCTTCTCGCGGAGTTCGATTCCCTGTGTCGCAGCCATGACCTTCGCTATGACATCGTGGGAGGGACCTTGCTTGGTGCGGTAAGACATCACGGCTTCATACCTTGGGACGATGACGTAGACGTCTCGATGCCTCGTCCGGACTATGAGCGCCTACTCGTCCTGTGTCTGGAGGGAAAAGCCAGTCTTCCTGCCAAACGTAGTGTGGTCTCTTTGAGGGACGAGACCTTTCCGCGGCACTATGCCAGGTACGTTAGCCACGCCGTCTTAAGAGATGCGCGCTATGCGTCCGATGACGACTGCCCCTACTTCGGCCTGGACATCTTTCCGCATGATGGGGTGCCAGCCGATGACATCGCCTTTTATCATCAGGTTAAGCACATCGAGCGTTTGCGACGGATTCTTCTGCTGAGCACGTCACGCAAAGGAATGAGCAACCGTGGCAAGAAGGTCGCCCTGGCAAAGGACATGGTCCGTCCTTTTCTCAAGCTCTACGGCAGCTATCGCATCGCGAAGAGGCTTGATGCGGTCTGTTCCCAGCTGCCCTTCGAAACTGCCGAATTCGTCGGTGGGATTACTGGTATGTACGGCTTGAAGGAGCGTTGGGCCAAAGCGGACATGCTTCCTCAAACGAGCTTCGAGTTCGAGGGCCTTGAGCTTCTCGGATACAGGAATTACGATAAATATCTATCAAATATCTATGGCGACTACATGCAGCTCCCGCCTGAAGAGGAGCGACTTCCGCACCCCGATGATTTCTATTGGGACAGATCCGTGTGTGACTAACCCACAAAGGTATAGTGTTCCTCAAGGTGGCCATGTGGGAGTGTCCCTTAATTAAGTGGCTCACATCTGCCTTTTGCGCTCTTGTGGCGATGTTGCCGCCTCCTTGTGCAGTGGCTGTCCAACGTCTCGTCGCTCTGAAGGGAACCATATGAACATTGCGGTGATATTCGCAGGTGGCGTTGGCAGTCGCATGCGCTCGAAAGAGCTCCCCAAACAGTTCCTGGTCATACACGGCAAGCCAATCATCGTTCGTACGGCGGAACTGTTCCAGGCCCATGCGAAAATCGATGCAATCGTGATTTCGTGTGTCTCGGAGTGGATTGCGTACTGCAAAGAACTCATGGTCGAACATGGCCTCTCGAAGGTTGAGAGGGTCGTGCACGGAGGTTCCACGGGCCAAGAGTCCATCTATAATGCGCTCTGTGCTGCCGAGGAGCTTGCTGCAGGTGAAAGAAGCATTGCGCTCGTGCATGATGGCGTTAGACCCCTTATCTGTGAGAAGACAATCGATGACAGCATCTCATCGGTGCGCTCCTTCGGCTCTGCCATTACTTGCGTATCAGCCAAGGAGACAGTCGTGGAGATTGATGGGGATGGGGCCGTCAGGGACATCCCTGCACGCAGTAGCATCCGTCTTGCAAGGGCACCCCAGAGCTTCTGGCTTGATGAGATTCTGCGTGCGCATCGTAGGGCGATTGCAGAGGGTCGGCAGGATTTTGTCGACTCAGCGTCCATGATGCGGGAGTATGGCCATTCCCTGCATCTGATTGATGGGCCTGAGGAGAACATCAAGATCACGACCCCTGGTGACTTCTTTGCCATGAGGGCAATACTTGATGCGCGCGAGAACGAGCAGATCTATGTCAGCTAGGCATTGTTCGAATTCGGACCGGAGGAAGCCGATGGTGCCTGTCGTTTGGTCCCGTGTGCTCGACGAGGATTTTTCCCGCATTCCCAGGGACGAGTTCGAGCCGTTCCATGGGAAGACCGTCCTCGTAACGGGCGCTACAGGACTCGTCGGCTCGCTTATAGTGAAGGGCTTCGTCTATGCCCGCGAGACATATGGGATAGACACAAGGGTCATGGCCGTCGTGCGCGATGGGTCGAAGGCGCGGAGGACCTTCGTGCCCCACTGTGGCCAGCTTGATCTGGTGGTCTGCGATCTTATGCACGACGTGCCCAAGATAGACGGGGAAGTTGACTATATCGTCCATTGTGCCGCGATCACACAGTCGAAGCTCATGGTAGAACGTCCCGTCGATGTCATCGACCTGTCCGTCTGTGGGACTAGGTCGGTCCTAGGAATGGCTGTCCAAAAGCGTGCACGCATGGCATACCTCTCATCGATGGAGGTGTACGGGACGATTCCGGGGAAAGACAGGGTGGGAGAAGACCAGCTCGGCTTCATCGATCTGGGGTCAGTGCGCTCCTGTTACCCGGAAAGTAAGAGACTGTGCGAGAACCTCTGCGTCGCTTTTGCGGTGCAGCACGGCCTCGACGTGTCAATCCTCAGGCTGGCTCAAACCTTTGGCGCCGGTGTAGGCCGCACGGAAAGTCGAGCCGTCGTCCAGTTCGCTCGCAAGGCGGCAGCGGGAGACGATATCGTTCTCAAGACGAGGGGTCTTTCGGAGGGAAACTACGTCTATGCTTCCGATGCGGTGAGGGCCATCCTTCTAGTAC
Source organism: Olsenella sp. oral taxon 809 str. F0356 (assembly GCF_000233535.1). Taxonomy (NCBI): domain Bacteria; kingdom Bacillati; phylum Actinomycetota; class Coriobacteriia; order Coriobacteriales; family Atopobiaceae; genus Olsenella; species Olsenella sp. oral taxon 809. The sequence continues at coordinate 2,026,117 of NZ_JH376563.1, read as the reverse complement.
TCCTGAAGGGTGAGGCCCGAGAGGCATACAACGTCTCCAACGAGTCAACCCACATGACTATCCGTGAGCTTGCGCACTTTGCCACTAGGGTCTTTCCCACAAGGGGGAGTCGGGTTGTCATAGATGTCGACGAGCAAAATTCCAGTGGTTATGCGGCGGACGTCAGGCTGTTCCTCGATTCTTCTAAGCTTCGACGTCTTGGCTGGGAGCCGCAGGTCGACCTTGGCGAGGCCATGCTTCGTACCATCGCGTATCTGGAAGAGCAGGACGAACCCCGGGAGGACTAGAACCTTGACCCCGTCTGCCCCTGACATGGCCGTCGGCGTGCGCGTGAGCGTAATCGTGCCGGTATACAACTCGGATGAGTTCGTACGCCATACCGTAGAAACACTGCTGCAGCAGGACTTCGAGGACTTTGAGGTTCTGCTGATGGACGATGGATCGTCCGACAGCAGTGGATCGATTTGTGACGACATGGCAGCTCACGATAAAAGGGTACGCGTTTTCCATCTCGAAAACGGTGGCATGTGCCGGGCCAGGAACCTGGGAATCGAATACGCAAGGGGAGAGTACGTCTCCTTCTGCGACAACGACGACGAGTGCCTTCCGGGCTTTCTGTCTGCCAACTTTAATCTGGCATACAGGTATGGTGTCGACTGCGTCCGCTTCGGTCGCAGGCACGACCTCATCATGGGCGGGCGGGTGTGCCGGACGGACGTGCTGTGCCCCTCCAAGGAGGAGGTGCTGTGGGGTGATGACGTCGTCGAGCACTACGATACGGTCATGACAGCAGGCTCGGGAGTCTGGACTGGCATGTACCGACGGTCGACCATCCTTGAGAATGGCATCAAGTTCGATGAGAGGCTGAGGAGCGGCTACGAAGACCACATCTTCAACGCACGGTTTATGGAAGTGGCCAACGGCGTAGCCCTTAACCCCTCTGTTCTCTACGTCTGGTCTCAGCGCGCGTCGCACAGTGCGTCAATGAAAATTCGGGATGACTACTTCCTTGGCCTTCGCTTGGCGGCCTTGGCAGAAACGAGGTTGCTTGACAGAAATGGATTCTCTGGCAGGAGGCCAGACATATACGCGAAGTGCATGTGCTTCTATCTGCATAACGGTCTCAGCATCTCGAGCAAAAGTGGGGCGAGTGTCAGCCTGGAGGCGAATCGTCCCTTTTACGAGTCCTTACGTCAGACGTTTTGCGAAAGTGGCGTCCACCGTTTGGACGAAAAGTGCCTAAGGCCGCGTGACCGCCTGGCCTATCACCTGTTGTGGTCCGGACGCTACCGCGTCCTCCATCTTGCCTGCATGGTTGTATATGGAGCTAAATATCGTCTAAGGCATCCTCACGTCTAAGTGCTCCGCGCATATGCCGACGGAGTTGCAAGATATACGTACCTAGGCTTCCGGTAAGCCAGAGCGTTACGATGACGGCGAGCACCACGATTACCAGCACGCTCGTGTTCAGCATTCTGCTGAACACGTACTCCTCACGCTCGAGATCGAATAGGTTGCTCCCTACGTACAAGAAGGGCACGACGACTGCGGGGATGGTGTGCCTTCGGGCGTACTCGTACATCGCCTCGAAGATACCTCCTGCTGCAGTGCCCAGGACGATGATGCCCGCTATGCCGAAGTCGGCGAAGTATCTGAAGAACATCGTGTAGATATTGCTGTCATGGTTGCCTATGCGGACGAAGTCGGATGCGTAGGGCTGAAGGCTATGGATGATTCCGAACTTGTAGGCAAAGACGTACAGGTTGTAAAAGCTGCGCATGCCTGGGTATGGGGATGCCGCAATGCCTCTGTCGAGAGCGAGCTGAAACGAGGGAAGCCCCCCGCTCACATAGAACGATATGTAGCTGTCGAGCGAGCTTGATGCCATTCTCCCCACAAGCGCGGACGAGAAGTAGAACAACGGGATGCCAAGCAAGACAGCGATGCCACCGATGGTGATCATCTTCTTGGTAATCAGTCTCGCACTGCGTCCGTCTCGGAGTTGCAGGAGGAAGAAAGCCAGGGCACTTGCGAAGGCGTAGTTCGCAATGGGGCCTCGGCTGCCCATGAGAATGGTGTATCCGCACGTTGCCAGAAGGCAGGACAGGGGAGGAACGATTCCTTTCCAGCCACGAGCATCTGCGATGCTCCGTACTGAGAAGAAGACGGAGCAGTATGCGATGACAGTTACGAGCTTATCGGCCTGCCGAGATACCAGGCTGAACCCTTCTCCCATGCGGATATTAGAGGTTGAGAACGAGCTGCTGGTGACTTGTCGAGCCCACTTCGCAAGGTCGACGTAGCTCTCGAAGCGCTTGCCTGCCCCAGCTGCCATCTCGGTCATGTCGTGGATGCGGATGGCTGCGGCGGCGATGACCACGACGAAGAGGACGAGGTACTTCCATGAGGCCACCTCAAAAGAGTGGGTGTGGTGGCTGTCTAGACTACCTGGCCTGGCATAGTGTCGACCTCGGGGGTTTCTGGTTTGCCAAAACGCTCGCACGAGAAGTGCCCCTAGAGCGAAGCACGTGCAGCCAAGCAACAGAAAGGAGAAACCGTCCACCTTGAGAGGCACTTCGTTCCAGGTACGCATTCCCAGGATGGAGAGCGCGGCGGCGAGACAGAAGACAAGGGTGTTGAGGGGTGCGGGTGACAGGAGCTCGAAGTCCGATTTCGTCAAGCAGAGCCAGAACTCGATGAGCAAGACGATTGCAAGAAGCAGGTTGAATAGCATCACGTTGTCCCCATGGTAGTCGTTGGCGCATGTGGCCTTGCGCATACCGTATCATTGTGGGCTTTCGTTCGGGACCCATGTGCGCAGTGAGACCGACCGCGCTGGCACCCTATGTTCTGAGGGCTTTGTAGGTTGATTGGACGCGGTTCCCGTTGGCGACGAGGAATGCCACATAGAACAACAGGTACGCTGTGGTTGCTACGAGGGGAGGCAGGAGAATCGTCATGGTGACGAAGGCTCCCGTCAATACAAGCTCCCATATTCCGATGCTGGTGGGTGGGACGCCGATGGCACGGTTGAGGTAGCTCTCTGAGTAGAGGCTCCTGATTATGATTGCCAAGACGACGGAACCGATGACCATGTAGATCGAGTGGAAGACGTTGGTTCCTAGGAAGGTGCCGAGGGCGCTGAGCAACGCAATGCACGCATTGATTCTGAATAGCACCGCCTCCTCGCGGCGCACCTTAAAGAACGTGGTGCATGTAATGTTCATCTTGCTGTCAAAGACGCAGAGGGGCATCAGATAGATGAAGAAAACGAAACTATGCGCGTACTGGGGCAGCCACAGTCCGAGGAGCCAGGTCATCGGTTGGTACAGCAAGTAGACCGCAGGGAAGGCGAGTCCCATCGCATCGCGGGCCACGGTGTAGAAGTGCTTGGCGGACTGGGCGCTGCTCTGCCTGAGGGCAGGGAAGAGCACCATGCTTGCCTGTGAGACGAACGCTAGGAAGAAGTTGACCATGGAGAGAGCGAGCGAGAGCTCTCCGAATGTCTTGATGCCCCACGTCGCATCGATGGCGAAGCGCGCGATGCCGAGAACCAGCTGGCTGGCGATGTTTGCAAGCATGAGCTTGATGCCCACGCGGATGCTCTGGATACCCTCCCGGGCGGCTTGGCTCGGTGCTAGGATGCCAGATTTTGTAAAGTCCCGTAGTAGGTACAGGCAGAAGCCAAGCTGCACGACACTTGAAAAGATGTAGGAGATGACGTATGGCTCGAACGCATGGATCCGCCCCGTTAGGAGTAATAGGAGTGGGACGAGAAAAGACAGGCGCTCGACAATGGACGAGTAGGAGGAGAGCCTGGTCTCGTTCATTGCCTGCAGTAGGAAGGTCAAGTATGTCGCCGCGTTCTGTATGACGAGGAAGATGCCCGTGCAGACAATAACGAACTCCCGCTCGGGGCCAAAGCCTCCAAGGACGGCTATCGCGACGATGACGATGGCCATGACCAGTTGGAACGATAGAGCGAAGACGAACTGTGAGTTGACCGACCGTCTGTCAATCTGGTCGCGTGACTGCCCTCCCTTGATGAGGTAGACACCGTCATTGAGCCCTAGGTGAAAGAAGCCGACATAGCCTATGTAGAAGATGAAGAGCTGCCAATAGCCGTACTGTTCGGTGCCGAGGAGCTTCGGGACAATCAGCGATTGGACGATGCTCAGCAGCATGCTCACCCCCTGGGCGAGGAAGGCTACCGAAACATTCTTGATAAGGGTTCTTTTGTCCATGGGAGAAGTATAGGGAAGGCGCGATGCGTCTGTCTCTTGGTACCGGCGGGCGCATGGAAAGAAAGGATATTAGGCGAGATAGGTGCAGGTTCTTTTGATACGTCATGGAAAGATGAGTCAGTATTCTGCGCGTTGAATGCGCCAATTTTCTCGCGTGTTGATAAAACGAACGGAATGACCATGCCTCCTAAAACTATCCAGAAAGGAGTCTGTGGTCTTTTCCGAGATGCGCTCAAAAGGGCGTACATGTCATGAGAGTTGATTTTCGCATCGTCACATCGAGGGCCTACTTGGGTAGTGCAGACTGAGGTGTGTTTAGCGGTATGCTTCGTCTGAAGATACGTGACTAACGAGGAGATTTTACTTGGGTGAGTCCAGGCCATGGCTAAGGGCAGTCTCGGGAATGAAGTCCATGGCGCTTCTTCTCATTTTGGTTTGGCATTGTGGAGTGTTGAAAGCGCCCGATTTGGGTGCTAGGTGCTGCGAGATATTTTTCGTTTCCTCTGGCTTCCTTGAGGCGTACCGACATGGCTTCTCTTGGGAGTTCACATTGGAGGAGTGCTTTCTCTCCGTGCGTAAGAAGTTGCGCGTCATTTATCCGATGTATCTCGCATCCCTCCTGTCGGCTGTCGCCCTGTCTTTCCTGACTGGAAAAATCACCCTCGAGTTGAGGTTCGTGGGAACAATGCTGCCTTACCTCTTGTTGATGCAATCTTGGTTTCCCAAGATTGCATTGCTTCCGGAATACAATGGTGCAAGCTGGTTCCTATCTGCGCTGTTGCTTTGCTATGCAGCGACCCCATTCGTTGCATACGTCGTGAAAAGAGTGATGGGTGCGACCGCTCTCGGCTCAAAGGTCTTAAAGATGTCTTTGCTCATGGCGACGATCTTCTTGGTGCGGACGGTTGCCGAATTACTTGCCGTGACATTTCCAGATATCTATTCCTACAGCGTCCACAGCAATCCTCTCGTCCGTCTCTTGGAATTTTCGCTTGCCTATTGCGTTGGCATCGTCTTTACGGATTTTTTGTCCACGAGAGGTATCAGTCCTTGGAAGAAGGCGACTCTCGAGTTGTCGATAGTTGCCGTCTATGTAACCGCTGTCTGGTACGGTAATGCGCTGCTTCCGCGCTCTGCTTTTGTTTTCCTTGCATGCCCACTGGTGGTGGTCTTTGCTAGGGGAGAAGGGCCTATCTCTCGCTTTTTGTCCCTGGCGCCTCTCCAGAGCTTTTACGCAATTGAGATGTCCTTCTATCTTTTTCATCAAACCGCCTGTCGCATTGCGGCGATTGATGTTTTCAAGACTCTCTATAGTGGCATTCGCGGCGGCAGAATAATTCACGTGACAATTGCGTTGGCTCTGGCTTTGTTGTTTGTCATGGCCTGGAGACTGTTGTCTACGGCTTTCAACTCTCGTTTCCACCGCTTGAACGTCGGGTAGCCGGCCCTCTCCTTGGTGTAAGGTTTCGGACGTGGCCGCGGCGGGGGAGGGCCCTCCTCGCGACCGGTGCCTCGTCTGGTTGCCCTTTGACCCAAAGGAGCTCACATGACCCAGATTGCCACGCGTTGCGTCCAGGCTGGCTATGCGCCCGGGAACGGGGAGCCGCGCCAGATTCCCATCGTGCAGTCCACGACCTTCAAGTACGACACTTCCGAGCGCATGGGGCAGCTCTTCGACCTCGAGGCGGAGGGCTACTTCTACACCCGCCTGCAGAACCCCACGAACGACGCCGTCGCCGCGAAGATTTGCGCCCTCGAGGGCGGCAGCGCGGCCATGCTCACCAGTTCGGGCCAGGCGGCCAACTTCTTTTCCGTGTTCAACATCGCACAGTCAGGCGACCACGTCGTCGCCTGCTCCACCATCTATGGCGGGAGCTACAACCTTCTCGCCCACACCATGGCAAAGATGGGGCTCGAGACCACCTTCGTCTCTCCCACCTGCTCGGACGAGGAGCTCGAGGCGGCCTTCCGCCCCAACACCAAGGCCGTCTTCGGCGAGACCATCGCAAACCCCGCCCTCGCGGTCCTGGACATCGAGCGCTTCGCCGCCGCCGCGCACGCCCACGGCGTGCCACTGATCGTCGACAACACCTTCCCCACGCCTGTCAACTGCCGGCCCATCGAGTGGGGCGCCGACATCGTGACCCACTCCACCACCAAGTACATGGACGGCCACGGTTGTGGCGTGGGCGGTGCCATCGTGGACTCTGGCAACTTCGACTGGATGGCCAACGCCGAGCGCTTCCCCGGCCTCACCACGCCCGACGAGTCCTACCATGGCATCGTCTATGCCGAGCGCTTTGGCCGGGCAGGCGCCTTCATCACCAAGGCGACCTCCCAGCTCATGCGCGACTTCGGCTCCATACAGTCGCCCCAGAACGCCTTCTACCTCAACCTGGGGCTCGAGAGCCTGCACGTCCGCATGCCGCAGCACTGCGCCAACGGCCAGGCGGTGGCGGAGTTCCTGCAGTCCAACCCCAAGGTCGCCTCGGTGCGCTACCCCGGGCTCCACGATGACGAGTTCCACTCCCTCGCTCAGAAGTACCTGCCCAACGGCAGCTGCGGCGTGGTGAGCTTCGAGGTGGCGGGGGGCCGCGCAGAGGCGGAGAGGTTCATGGCGGCGCTGCGCCTCTTTGCCATCGAGACGCACGTGGCGGACGCGCGCAGCTGCTGCCTGCACCCCGCCAGCTCCACCCATCGCCAGATGAGCGACGAGGAGCTCGTGGCGGCGGGCATATCCCCCAGCATGGTCAGGCTCTCCTGTGGTCTGGAGGCGGGGGAGGACCTGGTGGACGACCTGGACCAGGCGCTCGCGTCCGTCTAGGGCCAGCGCGAGGGAGGGAGCATGGAGAGGGACGCCTTGGTGAGGGTCGCCGCGACGGGCGGCTACGGCACGGTCTACTCCGTCGAGGAGGGCGTGTGCGAGGTCGCCTTGATCGACCCCCAGGCCGAGGAGGACTTCCTGTCCGTCCCGCAGGCCATGGTCGAGCCGCTCGAGCGGGCGTATCCGGAGTCCATGGGCGAGCTTGTGGGACGGCTCGCCCTCCTTCACCTGCGCGTGAGCTGCAGTGAGGCTGCGGGAGGCGGCTTCGAGGCCTTCGTCGGCCGAACCGAGGACGACGCGCTCGAGCTCTGGTGGGCCGAGGGCAACCATCGCGCGAGGCGGGTGTCCCACCTGGAGGGGGGGCAGGCCAGCGCCCTGGCGTCAGCGCTCAGAGGGCTGGACCTGGAGCCCTGGGAGCACGGCGGGGGCGCGCCGGCACGCCCGGGCGGATGGCACTGGTCCCTGGAGTGCGCCGGCGCGGGCATGGGGGCGAGCGGCTTTGGCCACGACGGCGCTCCCGAGGGGCTGCGCGACGTGGTCGAGGCCCTTGCGGGAATGGGACTTCCCCTTATCTGGGACGACGAGGGCCCGCACCTTGCCTGAGGCTGAGCCGTCCGCCGGGCAAAAGCGAGGACCCGTCTCGGGCGAATCGGCCCCAAAGCCAAGGACCTACTACGTCTACGTGCTGGAATGCGAGGATGGCTCGCTCTACTCCGGCATCACCACGGACGTGGTGCGGCGCCTGCGCGAGCACCTTTCCCAGAGGCCTCCCGGGGCCCGCTACACGCAGCGGCATCGGCCCGTCGGACTGCGGGGGCTCTGGGCCTGCGAGGGCCGCTCGCCGGCCTGCAGGTTGGAGTGGCGCCTGCACCATGCGAGCCGCTCCCAGAAGCTGGAGCTGCTTGCTGCCCCGGAGCTTGCGGGAGGGGGTGGGAGCCCGTTGGCGAGGAGGAACGGCTTGTCCTGTGGGAGGAGGCTGTGGTCCCGACAGGCGCCTAGCCCCGCGGCCTAGTTGGCCGTGCCTGCCTTGGGCTGTGCCTCGTGGATGGTGACCGTGCTGCCCACGGCTACGACGCTGTCCGTGGAGGGCTCGACGGCGGCGACGGTGCCGTTGACGAAGTCGTCGGTGAGGATCGCCTCGCCCCTGGCCACCTCGAGGCCCATACCGCGAAGGAGCACGGTGGCCTTTGCCACGGTCATGCCCCTGAGGTCCGGGATCGAGACGCTGCTCTGCTCGTTGTCGTCTGCGAAGTCGCTGGTGTCGCCCGCGTCGGGGTTGGGGCCGTCCGACACGACGAGGTCCACCTTGGTGCCCATGACCTCCATGGCCCCTGCCTCGGGCCCCTGGCTGATCACCTTTCCCGCGGCGACGGTGTCCGAGTAGGCGAAGGTGACGTCGTCCTTCACGAAGAACTTGGTCTGCGCGAGCGCCGTGACGGCGTCGTCCAGCGAGAGCCCGACCAGGTCGGGAACGGCCTGTGTCACCTCGGGGGACTTGCCCACCTTGAGCGTCACGTCCCCGCCGCTGGGAAGCGCGCTGCCGGCCGTGGGTTCCGTTGCCAGCACGCGGCCCGCGTCCTCCGAGCTCTGGGTGACCTGCTCGCTCACCTCGACGTCGTAGCCCTGCGACTCGAGCTCCGCCTGGGCAGACGCGGCATCAAGGCCCACGATGTTGGGTACCTCGGGGTCGGAAAAGAGCCCGAAGCAGCTGGTGAGGATGAGGCTGGACCCCAGGATGGCGACCAGGACCGCGATGATGCCGGCGACGAGCAGGTGGGGGAACCCTCGGCCTCCCGGCAGCGTCCCCGTGCCCTTGTCGACGGACCAGCCCTGCTCGATCTTGGGGGCTCTCACGTCCGCGGCCTTCACTGCTCCGGTCGCGTCTGGCCCCAGGGCGTTGCCGTCGTCGACGGCGTCGTCGCCGTCCTCTTTGGGGGTGGGCGCGGCCTCGATGGTGGGGAGCTGCTCGTCCAGCGCCTGGGAGGGCGCCGCGTCCCCTGGCGCCACGGCGGAGGTGGCGCCAGGCTCCAGGCCCTCGTCCTCGGAGGGTGTGCCGACGCCATCGGGCGACGCCGCACTCGCGGGCTCCAGCGCCGCATCGACGTGCTCGACGCGCGCGTGCTCGGCTGCCGAGTGCTCGGGGAGCACGACCTCTTCTTGCCCGTTGGACCAGGGGCAGCTCGTCGCCATATGGCGCGGGACGTTGCCCTCGCCCGTCGGGCTGGGCTCGTCCTCGACCCTTGGCATGCGGTCGCTGTCGTCGGTCACGCTGGTTCCTCTCGCCTTCCTGCAGTGCCGTGGGACAGGTTGTCCCAAAAAGCGTTGGACTATCTTACGCCAGTGACCTGTGACTTGTCACTTTTCGCTGCCGTGGAAGGTGGTTATGGGGGGCTTGGGGGCAATTCAGCTTGTGAATAAGGTCGTCTTGGGACATTGCCGCGCCGGGCAACTCGAGCATCAGCGCGAGGGCCAGGACGAGCCCGTCCTCCAGGCTCCCGGGGTCCACCCACTCGTCCCTGGTGTGGAGGAGGCCGCCATGCACCGTCCCCACCGTGAGGGCGGGGATCCCTAGGCTGAGGGGGATGTTGGCGTCCGTGGAGGCGGGGGAGAGGTCGGGCTCCTTCCCCGTGACGGAGCGGATCGCCTCGCAGGCGAGTCTTGTGACGCGCTCCTGCGCCTCGGGGCGGATGCCTGCGTTCCCGGGCCTCATGCCTATGCGCTCGAGCGAGGTGCGGACGCCCCTCTCGCCCGCGTTGGCGACGACCTCTTGCAGCCGGGTGCGCATCGCCGCGAGGTTTGCCGCGGACTCGCTGCGGTATTCGAAGAGGCAGCTCGCCTGGGACGCGATGGCGTTGACCGTGCTCCCGCCCTCGATGCGTCCCACGTTGATGGTGGTCCGGGTGCCCGTGGTCGGGTCCTGCGGCAGCGTGCTGGCATAGAGCTCGCCGACGACGCGGCAGAGGTGCGTGATGGCGTTGGGGCGGCCGAAGTCGTGGTAGGAGTGCCCGCCTTGGGTCCTGACCTCGATCCTCCAGCGCTCGGAGCCCACGGCCACGCCTATGCATTGGGGCAGGTACAGGTCGAGCGAGACGAACGCTCGCACGGTAGTGCCGCAGGCCTCCAGCCAGCGGAAGACGGCCTTGGTCCCGTCGAGGTTGCCCAAGCCCTCCTCGCAGCTGTTGGCCACGACGAGGAGGTCTGCCCGTGCGGTGGCCGCAGCGAGCTCTTGTGGGTGTTCCAACAGGCAGCTCGTCGCCATGAGCAGCGCCACGAGGTTCGCCGTGTCGTCGCCTATGCCCGGCGCGAGCAGCCGCCCTCCCTCCTCGCGCACCTCGAAGGGCTCGACGTCGTCGAAGACGACGTCGGTGTGGGCACAGAAGAGGACGAGGTCACGGCAGGGGGACGGCGTTCCGGGGTTGGCCTGGGGCCTGGACGGCGCGGCGTGGTCGCTCTCGCCCGAGGGACGTCTGAGGAGGCAGAGGACGTTCTTCTGCCCGTCCACCCAGACCTCGTTTGCGCCCTGCCGTCTGAGCCACTCCGCCACGAAGGCCGCCCGGCGCTCCTCGTGGCGGGTCGGGGCGGGGATGCCGGCGAGCGTGCGGAGCAGCTCGAGCTCCTGGTCGTGGTGGTCCCGCGCGTAGGCCCGGAGCCTTTGCAGCAGTGCTTCGTCCATCCTGGCCTCCCTGGTCCGTGGCTGGTTCCATGATGTCACAGGGGGGATCGCGGGCGCGCGAGGCGTGGGGGGTAGGTGCGTGGGGCGCGGGGGCAGGCGCGCGGGGTTCGGTTGCGCGAGTCAATGGGCGTTTTGGAGTGCGTCGTGGGGTTCTTGGCGCGCAGACGAGGAATGGCCTGCGCACGAAATCGCACTGACCTGGCCTTTTGTCGGCACGGCGCGCAGACCGGGAGTGACCTGCGCACGATTTTGGAGCGTTTCTCTCCTTCTCTCCTATTGTACGTTGACAAGACCTCAAAGTGATATCACTATGACCTCAGCCTCTCCGTGCGGGGAGGGACACGAGGGCAGCGCCTCCATGGGGGAGGTCGGCCCCTCGCGCAGAAGGGAACGAGACATGAGCGTAGAGAAGAAGGCCCACGCGGCGTCCGGTTGGGCGATGCTCCTGGTGGTCGTCGTCCTGTACCTGGCGAGCGTCTACATGGTCGTGCGAGGCATCATGAACGTCAGCCTCTACGACGACCTGGGGCTCGTCGCCCCTGTGGCCGCCTGGGTGGCCATTCCGCTGGGCTTCGTCATGCTGGCGGTGGCAATAATCCTGAGCTGCGGCTTCTTCACCCTGCAGCCGGGACAGGCACGCATCTGCGTCCTCTTTGGCAAGTACGTGGGCACGGTGCGTGACGAGGGGCTGCGTTGGGCCAACCCCTTCTACTCCCGCAACCTGGGCAGCTCCAACGCCTCGCCCTCGGTGGACATCGCAGCCTCCATCACGGGCATCTCGAGCGCCAGCGCGGGCTCTCCGTCCCACGTGCACGGTGCCAAGATCTCCACTCGCGCGCGCACGCTCAACGGTGACCGCCTCAAGGTCAACGACAAGATGGGCAACCCCATAGAGATTGCGACCGTGGTGGTGTGGCGCGTGGCCGACACGGCGAAGGCTGTCTTCGACGTGGATGACTACGAGAGCTTCGTCTGCATGCAGACCGAGACCGCGCTGCGCCACGTTGCCAGCATCTATGCCTATGACCACATGGAGGACGAGGACGAGAGCGCGAGCTCCATCACCCTGCGCTCCAACATCGAGGAGGTCTCGGAGAGCCTCAAGGCGGAGCTCGAGCGCAAGCTGGCCGTCGCGGGCGTCGCCGTGGACGACGCGCGCCTGACGCACCTGGCCTACGCGCCCGAGATCGCCCAGGCGATGCTCCGCCGCCAGCAGGCCGACGCCGTCATCGCCGCACGCAAGAAGATCGTCGAGGGTGCCGTGAGCATGGTGGACATGGCGCTCGCGCAGCTCTCGGACGGCGGGATCGTGGAGTTCGACGACGACCGCAAGGCCGTCATGGCATCCAACCTCATGGTGGTGCTCTGCGGCGAGTCCGAGGCGCAGCCCGTGCTCAACACCGGCAGCCTGTACCAGTAGGGCGGTGTGTCGCGTTGGCGAGGAAGCAGTACCCCCTGCGCATCGACCCCGAGCTCTGGTCCGCCGTCCAGAGGTGGGCGGCGGACGAGATGCGCAGCTCTAACGCGCAGGTCGAGTGGATCGTGCGGGACGCGCTGCGCCGGGCGGGGAGGCTGCCCGGGAGGGGCGGAGGGGACGTGGCTCCCCCTTCCGGGGGAGAGGAACAGCTCCCTAGGTCGCGGGACTAGGCGGCGAAGCTTGGCGTCGTCGTGCAGAACTCGCCCGAGATGGCACCAATCTGTCAACTCGGGCGAGTTCTGCACGACGGACGTCCGTGCCGCCCCTACGTGATTCCGCCCCCCGCTCGCGGTCCGAGGCGCTAGCCGCCGCCATAGAGGGCGCGCTCCATCAGGGCGAAAAGGGTCTGGCAGTCCGAGCGCCGCCTGAGGGCGTCGAACATCGCGTCGAGGGTAAGCCTGCAGATGCGTTCGGGCTCCAGCTGGCCCCGGAGTACCTCTCGCCTGACGGAGGGGTCCGACTCCAGGACGTGCGCCAGGCCCTCCAGCATGTGCGAGAGGAGGGCGTCCATGCGCTCCCGTCCCGCCTCGCGCCCCCCGGGGCCCAGGGCGTGGAGCTGGGCGAGCCAGTTGGAGCCCAGGGGAGAGAGGCGCTCGTCCAGGCCCGCAAAGAGCCGGCGGCAGTAGTCGAGGTAGGGCTCCTGGCTTCGGGCCTGGCAGAAGTCCGCGAAGAAGGCGTCCCTGAAGAGCGCCTCCGCCGTGGCCGCGACCAGCTCGTCGCGCGAGGGGTAGTAGTTGTAGACCGAACCGACGGAGATCTGGCAGTCACGCGCCACACCGCGGATGCTGATCGCGTCGAGGCCGTGGTTCCGCGCCAGGCCGCAGGCCGCGTCGAGTATCTGCTCCTGGCTCGTGCGTCTCCTGGGCATCCTTGCCTCCTGGTCCTGTCGGGGTGTCTATGCCTGGCGTCGCGTGCCGTCGGCGTCCTCGTGCGTTGTGGGTTCCTGACGCAGGCGCAGCACGAGGGCGATCGCGGCGACGATGGCGACGGAGGCGACGCCGGCCCTCGTGCCCGTCATGCCCAGTGCGGGGATGCCCATGAGCAGCCCCACAAGGTAGGGGACGAGCCACGCGAGCCAGATGGCGACGGAGTAGCGGCTGAAGCCCTGGCGGGCCCGCTCGCTCCCGCGCCAGACGACGAGGCTGGCCCAGACGGCATGGGCGAGCATGAGCGCGATGGCGACGGCGCCCGTCACGGCATGGACGCCCAGGCCCGAGATGCCGTTGGTGCGGGCGTAGCTGCCCATGAGGGCGGTTCCCGTGCTGTCGCAGGCAAGTTCCGCCCAGAAGAGCGCGAGCTGCGCCTTGCCCAGGTAGTGGTGCCTGCGCTCCCCAAAGACGCCTGCCGTGTAGAGGACGAGCGCCGCCGTGATGGCGACGGACGCGAATGCGATGGTGCTGCCCATGTCTGCTCCCCGAGCCGTGGGCGCGGTTCCCCAAGGGCCGCGCGCCGCCGTGTGTGAACACCGCTCACTATAGGCAGCCGGTGGTGAACCGAGCCGTGCGTTGTTCACTGTGGAGAGGGGATGGTCCACGCCGCTGCCGGTGCCTCACATGGCCCGGCCCACGGCCCGTGCCCAGCCCGCGAGCAGCCGCTCTGCCTCGGGACGCCCCATCCGGGGCTCGAAGCAGTCATCGTCGCCGCGCAGGCCGCGCAGCTCGTCCGTGCCCGACCAGAAGCCGCTCGTGAGGCCGGCGAGGTAGGCGGCCCCCAGCGAGGTGGTCTCTATGTTCTGGGGCCTCCTCACGCGCATGCCCAGGACGTCCGCCTGGAACTGCGCCAGGAAGTCGTTCCTGGAGGCACCGCCGTCCACGTTGAGCGCGCAGAGGACGCGTCCGGCGTCCGCCTCCATGGCCCTCACCAGGTCGGTCGTCTGGTAGGCCAGGGCCTCGAGGGCGGCACGGGCGATGTGGGCGGGCGTCGTCCCGCGGGTGAGGCCGCAGATGAGGCCGCGCACCTCGGGTCTCCAGTAGGGGGCGCCAAGCCCCGTGAAGGCGGGCACGATGTAGACCCCGCCGTTGTCCGGGACGCTGCGGGCCAGGTACTCGGTCTCCTCCGCGCTGCGGATGAGCCCCAGCTCGTCCCTGAGCCACTGGATGAGCGCCCCTGCGACGAAGACGCTGCCCTCGAGCGCGTACTGCGTGCGCTCGGTGCCGGGGGCTGCCGCGGCGATGGTCGTGACCAGGTTGTTCTTGGACCGAGCCGCGACGTCGCCGGTGTTCATGAGCAGGAAGCAGCCAGTGCCGTAGGTGTTCTTCGCCTCTCCCGCCTCGAAGCAGCACTGGCCGAAGAGGGCGCTCTGCTGGTCTCCCGCCACGCCGCAGATGGGGATGCCCGCGGGCACGCCGGGGTAGCTCGTCTCGCCGAAGAGGCTGGCCGAGCGCCTGACCTCGGGGAGCATGCAGGCGGGGACGTCGAAGAGGGCGAGCAGCCCCTCGTCCCAGCGGCCCTCGTGGATGTCGTAGAGCAGGGTGCGGCTGGCGTTGGTCTCGTCCGTGGCGTGCACCATGCCGCCGGTGAGCACCCACACGAGCCAGCTGTCTATCGTGCCGAAGAGGAGCTCGCCCGCCTCGGCGCGCTCGCGGGCGCCGGGCACGTTGTCGAGCAGCCAGCGTAGCTTGCTGGCGGAGAAGTAGGCGTCGGGCAGGAGGCCCGTCTTGCCCTGCACCATCCGGCGGACCTCGTCCGTGCCGCAGAGCTCCTGCACCATGTCCGCCGTGCGGCGGCACTGCCACACGATGGCATTGGCTATGGGCTCTCCGGTGCTGGGGTCCCAGACCATGGTGGTCTCGCGCTGGTTGTCTATGCCGATGGCCGCCACGTTGCGCTCGCTCAGCCCGTGGCGGCTCACCAGCTCGGTGAGCGATCCCAGCTGCGAGAGGAGTATCTCTTGCGGGTTGTGCTCGACCCAGCCGGGCTGGGGATATATCTGCTGGTAGCTGCGCTGCACGCAGTCGACCATGCGACCCTCGCGGTCGACGAGCACGGCGCGCGACGAGGTGGTGCCCTGGTCCAGGGCTATGACGTAGTCCTTGCTCATCTCTCTTCTCCCAAGTGTTCGTCGAACCAGCGGGTAACGTCGTCGAAGACGAGCTGGCGCGCGTCTTCCTTCAAGATCTCGTGGCGCATGTTGGCATAGAGGTGGTACGCGACGTCGGTCGAGCCGGCGTCGCGGGCGAGGTCTGCGGACCGGATGACCCCGCGGCCGAAGTCGCCCACCGGGTCCTCCGCCCCCGCGATGAAGAGGAGCGGCAGGTCGTTGGGGACGCGCCGCGCGCACTCGGGCGAGCAGGCCTCGCGCGTGAGCTCGGTGAGGGTGGCGTAGCCCCCGGCCGAGAAGAGGAAGCCGCAGGACTTGTCTGCGATGTACTCGTCGACGTTGCGCTGGTTGTGCGAGAGCCAGTCGAACTCGGTGCGCGCGTGGGGCACTGCCTTGGCGTATGCGCCGTCGGCCATGGAGTGGAGGAGCTCGCTCTTGTGGGCGTCGCCGCGCAGGCAGGCGATGAGGCGTGCCAGGGCGTGACCGGCGGCGGACGTGGCGGGGGGCACGAAGCCCGTGCCGCAGATGACGGCGCTGGCAAGGCCGTCCGCATGCTCGGAGACGTAGGCCCGCGCGACGAAGCTGCCCATGGAGTGGCCGAAGACGAAGTGGGGGAGTCCCTCTCCCAAGATGGGCGAGACGAGCCGCCTCAGGCGATGGACGTCCTCGACGAGGATGTCGCGGCCGCCGCGCGAGGGCAGGACGCCCCACTTGGTTGCGGGAGCACTGAGGCCGTGGCCGATTTGGTCGTGCCCGCAGACGGCGTAGCCCCGCCGCACGAGGTGGCCGGCGAACTCGTCGTAGCGCCCGACGTGCTCCGCCATGCCGTGGATCAGCTGGACTACGGCGCGGGGCTCCTCTCCCACGCCCCTCCAGACGTAGCCGTGGATGCGGGAGACCTCGTCCGCGGAGTCGAACCCGACCTCTTGGCGCTCGACGCGCAGTGACGGCGACGCCTCTTGCTCCATGGGTCCCTCCCTTCCGTCACAGACGTCCTGTGCGTCAGATTGTATGCAGGTCAGAAGGGGGTCTGCGGGGCGCTTCCGCGAGAAGCTCCTACGCTTCGATGGGCGCGGGATGATTGGATAATATATGCGTTCAGGGGCGTTTTTGCGCCGTTCGCGGGAGGGGGCCGGGTGGGTGCGGCCGGGGCGGACCGCCATCGTGCGGGGGCGCGTGGCCGAGGCTGGCGTGCGGCGGCGAGCGCGCGGCTGGGTTGTCGCGTAGGGGCGAGCGCGAGGACGGGGCCTGCGCTACAGGCCGAGCGCGCTTGCGTCGAGGGCTCCGTCGAGCTCGGGCGCGGCGTCTGTTGCCACCACGACGTTGTTGTCGGGCAGGTCGGCCTCGTCGGCGCCGCAGGGCAGGACGAGTACCGTCTTGAAGCGCTCACCGAAGAGGGGAAGGAGTCCCGCCAGGGGAGCCGAGTCCGGCCCTTTGAGTGCGCTCACGACGTTGATGAGGTAGAGACCGTGCGGCAGGAGGCGCGCGCGGACGAGGTCGAGGGCCTCGGGCGCGGAGAGGCTTGCGAGGGGTTCTTCCGCCTGGAAGCAGTCGTTGAGTATCGCGTCGTAGCGCTGGTCCGTCGTGCGGAGGAAGTCCAGGGCGTCGGCCTGGTGCAGCCGCAGGCGACCCTTCGCCTGGGCATGGTAGCGCTCCTCGAGGCGGTCGAGGAAGAAGTGGCGCCATGCGAGCTCGAGCATGAGGGGGTCGACCTCGACGACGTCGACCGTCGCCTCGGGATGGTGGGCGATGGCGTACTTGGGGTAGGCGCAGGCACCTCCGCCCAGCATGAGGACGTTGCCGGTGGCATGGGCGGCCACGAGTACGTCGTCGTAGAGGCGATGGTAGGGGAAGGCCAGCTCGCACCAGCCGTCGTCCAGGTAGGTGGCGCTCTGCCAGCTGCCGTCGACCTCGAGGATCCGCACGGGCAGGCCGTCCACGTCATGCGTGTCCAGGACGCGGACGGGACCAAACATGCCGTGGGGGTAGCGTGCCACGACGCGCATGGGCGCGACGCGTCCGAGCAGGCCGTCTATGAGGTGGGACAGTGACATGCGGCTCCCTTCGGGGCCATTCTGATACGTCGGGGGCATGGGGTGTCGTTGTGGCGGGGTGTCGCGACGGTTGTCGTGGCGGGCGGCGGCGGGGCCATACGGCGGCTGCCACCCGGCTGAGCTCGTCGAGAAAACGCTCGTAGAGCTTGATTGGCTCATCGAAAAAGTGAGCGCCGTAGACGAGTGGGCTCTCTGTACGGAGGGAACCGAAGCCGAGGTTTGGTCTTCGACCGAGGGTGGTTCCTATACTTGGATGCACTCGTTCAACCAGCGCATCGGCATGCACGGAAACAAGTTTTTTCGACGGGCCCAGCCCCTATGTCGAGACGCCTCACCTTTGTCAGGAGCCAATTGGGGAGTCTGGCGCGCATGGAGCGCAGTGCATGAGAATCGTATGTCTCGACCAAGAGGCGGAGACCGTCGCTTTTGATTCGCTGGGACTGCAGGATGAGGCGAAGGTCGCGCGAGAGTTCTATGTGACTTCCAATAAGGCACCTTTTCTCTCCGAGGGTGAGTATTGGACTGCCGAAAGCATTCACAGATTACTGATCGCCTCGATAGAGACTGGCAACCCCATCAGACGGGAGTGACCATGGAAGCCCTGAGACTTGACGTTTATGGCGATGCGGTTCCTGATCTTGTTGAAATATCGAAGGCTGTATAAAACCATTTATAGGGTGGTACTTCTGTTAAAATTTGTAAGAGTACTACCCTAAAACGCCTTTGGAGACATGTATGGAGCCTATCTATCGGCGCGAGCTTTACCTCTCGAGGATCCGTCCCTTCGTGAAGCACGCTGACCTTATCAAGGTAATCACGGGGGTGCGTCGCTGCGGGAAGTCCACCGTCATGCGGATGGTGGCCGACGAGCTGGCGGAGCAGGGCGTGCCGGAGCGCAACCTCGTGTTCCTCGACCTCGACTCGCGCGGCTACCGCAAGGTGAGGACTGCGGACGCGCTCGACGAGCTCATCGAGCGCGTCTCGGCCCCGGAGGGCATGACCTACCTCTTCATTGACGAGGTGCAGAACGTTGAGGGCTTCGAGGAGGTGCTCAACGCTTGGCGTGGGGAGGGGACACACTCCATCTTCATCACAGGCTCGAACTCCTACCTGCTTTCCGGCGAGCTCGCCACCAAGCTCACCGGTCGCTACTTGGAGTTCGAGGTCTTTACGCTCACTTTTGCTGAGTACGAGGGGATGAAACGCCTCTACGGGAAGGAGATAAGCCCCAATGTCGCCGAGGAGTTCGACCACTTCATCCTCGAGGGCGGCTTTCCCCGCGCGGTCGACCTCGCCACGTTGGCGGAGAAGCGGACCTACGTCGAAGGTGTCGTGCGTGAGATCTTCGAGAAGGACGTCAAACGCCGTGTTCAGGTGCGTAATGTGTCGGTCTTCGAGCGCGTCCGAGACTACATGATCAACAACTTTGGGTCGACGACGAGCATCAGGAACATCGCTGCATACTTCCGTGATGTCGAGGGGGTACCCATCAAGGAGGAGACGGTGCACCGCTACGTCACCGTTCTTGAAGAGGCCAAGATTCTCTACCGCTGTCCGCGCTTCGACATGAAGTCGAGGCGCTCTCTTGCCCGCGAGCAGAAGTACTACCTTGCCGATCTCGGGTTCTACTTTGCCCTCAACACCGACAATCGCATCAACTACGGTCCCGTGCTCGAGAACGTGGTGTACGAGTACGCCCGCGCGCAAGGCTACTCCGCAAGTGTCGGTAGGATTGGGAAGCTCGAGTGCGACTTCATCCTGCGCGATGGTGCGCAGGACTATTCGTACGTGCAGGTCTCCTATACCATCGCCGAGCGCTCCACCGAGGACCGCGAATACGCATCACTCGAGAAGGCCCGCGACGGCTATCCCAAATACCTCCTCACCTGCGATCATCTGCTGCAGAAGCGTAGTGGCGTCATCCACGAGAACCTCATCCGCTTTGTGTCGGAGGAAAGGCGGTTCGGATTCGGGCGGTGACAAATCCAACTGCGGACCATCCCACCCCGGCACCCCGTCAGGGGTCGTGTGATGTGCCACATCCAAAGCACTATAATGCTTGTCGAAAAAAGGGGAGCTGGCGCACGCCGGCTGAGACTGGGGCCATGGCGCCCCTGACCCTAGGGCGGCCGCCGACGGCTGCCGCCCGTACCTGATCTGGGTAATGCCAGCGTAGGGACCAAGGCACACGCTTTGCGCGGGTCCCGGTCTAGGCGGGCCGCCGCGAGGCACCCGCAGAGGGGAGTGCCTATGAACTGTTCCGTTGCCCTCCAGTACCTGCCCATGAACGCGGGCTCCGACGACGAGGTCTGCCGCATCGTGGACGAGGTCATCGCCGCAATCGACGCCTCGGGCCTCGACTATTACGTCGGGCCCTTCGAGACCGCGATAGAAGGCGACTTCGACGCCTGCATGGAGCTCGTGAAGCGTTGCATCGAGGCAGGTGCCAAGGCCGGCTGCGCCGAGAGCGCCAGCTATGTGAAGATCTCGTACCGTCCTGGCGGCGACGTCATGTCCACCGAGCACAAAATCGGCAAGTACCACCAGACAGACTCCGAGTTCGCCCCCAAGGCAGAGGGCGCGGTGGCCTAGGTGACCACGCCCTCGCGCACGCGCAAGGTCCTGGTCCCGCTCCTCGCCGTCGCGGCGCTCCTTGCCCTGTGGCAGCTCGTCGTGGCGGTGGGGCTCGTTCCCAACTTCCTGCTGCCCACGCCCGTCCAGGTGGTTGCCGCCCTTGCGGGCGACCTGCCACTCCTTGCCGCGCATGCCGCGACGACCCTGGTCGAGGCCGCCCTGGGACTCGCCATCGGCTGCGCCGTGGGCTTCGCCTTCGCCGTGCTCATGGACCGCTTCGATATCGTCTACCTGGCCTTCGAGCCCCTCGTCACCCTGTCGCAGACCATCCCGACCGTCGCCGTGGCGCCGCTTCTGGTGCTGTGGTTCGGCTACGGCCTGGCACCCAAGGTGGTTCTCATCGTGCTCACCACCTTCTTCCCGGTGACGGTCTCGCTCGTGGGGGGCTTCCGCTCGGTCGACCCTGACCTCATAGACCTCATGCGCACCATGAACGCCACCCGCTGGCAGGTCTTCTGGGAGGTCAAGCTCCCCGCTGCGGCCGAGCAGTTCTTCAGCGGCCTGCGCATCAGCGCCACCTACGCCATCGTGGGCGCGGTGATTGCCGAGTGGCTGGGCGGCTTCTCTGGCCTGGGCGTCTACATGACCCGCGTGCGCAAGTCCTTCTCGTACGACCGCATGTTCGCCGTGATCGTGCTGATCTCGGCGCTCTCGCTGGCGCTCATGGCCGGCGTCGACCTTCTGCAACGCATCTGCATGCCCTGGAAGAGGGCAGAGAGGAAATAGAGATGAACAGCTTCGTCACCACTGCCAACCTCAGTCGCCGTAGCCTCATCGCCGCATCGACCGCCGCCGCGAGCTCGCTTGTGCTCGCCGGCTGCGGCGCCGGCACCGCCGCGCCCGCCGCCGACACCAAGGAGAAGACGAAGGTCACCTTCTGTCTGGACTACACGCCCAACACGAACCACACGGGCATCTACGTGGCGCAGCACGAGGGCTACTTCGACGAGGAGGGCCTGGAGGTCAGCATCGTCCAACCCGCCGAGGACACGGCCGAGACCATGATCGGCTCGGGCCAGGCCCAGCTCGGCGTGAGCTACCAGGACTACATCGCCAACGTGCTCAGCAACTCGCCCGACCTCCCCGTCACGGCGGTCGCTGCCATCCTGCAGCACAACACCTCCGGCATCATGAGCCGCAAGGAGGATGCGATAACCTCCGCCAAGGGCATGGAGGACCACGTCTACGCCACCTGGGACATGCCCATCGAGCAGGCGACCATCAAGGACGTGGTCGAGGCCGACGGCGGAGACTACTCGAAGGTGAGGATGGTCCCCTACGCCGTGGACGACGAGATCGCGGGCCTGCGCGCCAACATGTTCGACACCGTGTGGGTCTACGAGGGCTGGGCGGTGCAGAACGCCGCCGTCCAGGGCTACGACGTCAACTACTTCAGCTTCATCGACATGGACGAGGTGTTCGACTTCTATACGCCGGTGATCGCGGCCAACCCCGAGTTCGCGTCGAAGAACCCCGACGTGGTGAAGGCCTTCCTGCGCGCGGTCCGACGCGGCTACGAGTACGCCGTGAAGGACCCCGACTCCGCGGCGGACCTGCTCTGTGCCGAGGTGCCCGAGCTCGACGCGGCCCTGGTGAGGCAGAGCCAGTCCTACCTCAAGAATCAGTACGTGGCCGACGCCGCGAGCTGGGGTGTCATCGACAAGGCCCGCTGGGCGCGCTACTTCCAGTGGCTCAACGACAACGGTCTGGTCGCCAACAAGATCGACGTGGACGCTGGCTGGACCGCAGACTACCTGGAGGCATAGGAGGTGCCGGGGGAGCGGGCGACGGACGCGGAGTCTGCGGACGTGGCGACGGCGGCCGTGGCGATGGCGGTCACCGAGGCGACGGCGCCCACGTCCCGCTCGCGACCGGGCGGGGGAGAGGGGCTCGCCCTCGAGGCGCGGGGGCTGACCCTCTCCTGGGACGGGGGCGCGCACGTCGTGGCGGAGGACGTGAGCCTCGCGCTGCGGCCTGGCGAGGTGGCCTGCCTGGTGGGCAAGTCCGGCTGCGGCAAGACCACCATCTTGCATGCGCTCTCGGGCCTCGCCCGCCCGCTCGCGGGGAAGGTGCTCCTGCACGGCGAGGACGTGACCGGCGTCCCCGGGCGTGTGAGCTACATGCTGCAGAAGGACCTCCTCCTGCCCAATCGCAGGATCCTGGACAACGTCTGCCTGCCCCTGACCATCGCGGGCACGCCCCGCGCCGAGGCGCGCGAGAGGGCGCTGCCGCTCTTCGAACGCTTCGGCCTCGCCGGCACGGAGGGCCTTTGGCCCTCGGAGCTCTCGGGCGGGATGCGGCAGCGCGCCGCCTTCCTGAGGACCTACCTCATGGGAAACGACGTCGCCCTCCTGGACGAGCCCTTCTCCGCCCTGGACGCCCTCACGAGGGTCGACCTGCGCAGCTGGTACTGCGACATGGCTACGGAGCTGGGAATCGCCTCGCTGGTGATCACCCACGACGTGGACGAGGCCGTGACCATGGCAAGCAGGGTGTACGTGCTTCGCGGCGACCCGAGGTCCGGCGTGCC
Organism: Olsenella sp. oral taxon 809 str. F0356; assembly: GCF_000233535.1. Lineage (NCBI taxonomy): Bacteria > Bacillati > Actinomycetota > Coriobacteriia > Coriobacteriales > Atopobiaceae > Olsenella > Olsenella sp. oral taxon 809. The sequence continues at coordinate 2,003,641 of NZ_JH376563.1, read as the reverse complement.
CAGCCGCGTCGTGGCGGAGCTGGCCGTGCCGCGACCGGCGTCGGGCACGAGCGCGGCGGAGTTCGCGCTCACGCGGGACTTCCTCGACTGCAAGAGGGAGCTCCTCTCGCTTATCTAGGCCGCGGGCTACGATGTGGGTCGCCAGTAGAGGGAAGGGCGGTTTGGCGCGCATTCCATCCGTGGGGTGCGCGCCGTTTTCTTGTGAGCTGGGCAAACGTCGGGCTGAGCGCAGGCAGTCTGTGGTTTGCGCGCGTACGTCCCACAAACTTATTGACTGCTCAACATACAAGCCTAGAATGTTGACCAATCAACAAATGGGGCCGCCGTAAGCGGATCGCTACGAGCTGGTCACCACCAACGGGGCCGCATCGGCCGGCCTGGGAGAAGGGGGGAAGCGTGGACTCGCGTTTCGAGGACTTCGTCGGGCTGGTCTCTGCGGTGGGCAAGGAGGTCAACCGCATCAAGGCGCAGGAGATGCGGCGCTTCGGGCTCAAGGGCACCGACGTGATGTGCCTCTACTACCTGGAGCGGGAGCCCGCGGGCTACACCGCCTCCGAGCTCGCGCGGCTGATCGGCAACGACCGGGCCGCGGTCTCGCGCACGGTGGCGGCGCTCGAGCGCGGCGGTTTCGTGGGGATCGACGTGCCCGAGGGGGGCACGCGCTACAAGTCCCCCATCCGTCTGACCGAGAGGGGCCTTCGCACCATGCGCGAGGTCAACCAGATCATCGAGGACGTCGTGGCCCGAGCGGCCCATGGCGTCGACGAGCCCGACCGCGCGGCGATGTACCGCGCCCTCGGCTCCATAAGGGACAACCTGTCCAAGATCGGCGAGAGGTAGAGACATGGCAGTGCGCATCATCACCGACTCCGCGTCGGACATAGACGACATCGACGATCCCCGGCTGAGGGTGGTGCCCCTCTCCATCAGCTTCGGGGACCAGACCTTCAAGGATGGCGTGGACCTGGACCACGCCCGCTTCTACGAGCTTCTCGTCGAGCGAGAGGAGCTTCCCACTACGGGTCAGGTCACGCCCTTCGAGTGGCAGCAGGCCTTCGAGGCGGCGCTCGAGGGGCCGGAGGACGAGCTGGTATGCGTCACCATCTCGAGCAAGCTGAGCGGCACGAACCAGAGCGCCGTCGTGGCGGCGGAGGGCTTCGGTGGTCGCGTGCACGTGGTCGACTCCCTCAACGCCTGCCTGGGCCAGCGCATCCTGGTCGAGCTCGCGCTGAGGCTCGCGGCCGAGGGGAGGGACGCCGACCAGATCGCCTCGGAGCTCATGCGCAAGAGGGGCGACGTCAGGCTCGTGGCCCTGCTCGACACCCTCGAGTACCTGCGCCGCGGCGGGCGCATCGACGCCGTGAGCGCGGGCATCGGGACCATGCTGCAGGTGAAGCCCGTCGTTGCCATCCGCGATGGCGCCGTGGTCACGCTGGGCAAGGCGCGTGGGTCGAAGAACGGCCGCAACCTCCTCAGCGAGGAGGTGGAGCGCTCCGGCGGCATCGACATCGGCCTACCCCTCGCCATCGGCTACTCGGGCCCCTCCGACCACCTGCTCAGGAAGTACGTGGAGGACTCGCGCTGGCTCTGGGAGGGGAGGCTCGACGAGATCCCCGTGCACACCGTGGGGAGCACCGTGGGCACCCACGTGGGTCCCGGGGGCATCGCCCTGGCGTACTTCTCGCAGGCTTAGATTCTCGCGGGCTGGCCTTGTCGGCCGGCCCGCGTGCCATTGGTGGCCGGCATGCATGCTATTGGTCACCCCTTGCATACCGTTTGGCGATATCTGCCTGCTTGGCACCACATCTTGCGCCGCTTGGGTGCCATGGTAGGCGGAGTGGGCCAGCCGGCCCCGAGCAAACATCAGCCCAAACCATTTATGGAGGGACGACATGGCACACATCACCCGTAGGAACTTCCTCGCCGGCTCTGCGGCTCTTGCAGTGACGGCCGGTCTCGCCGGCTGTGGCGGCGGGTCCAACGGCGCCGCCACCGACGCCGCCAAGGACTCCGGCAAGGACCTGAGCCGCATCGCCTCGCAGGAGATGATCGACGCGGCAAAGAAGGAAGGCACCCTCGTGGTGTACGGCTCCTGCGAGGAGGCCCACGTCGCGGCCTGCTGCCAGCACTTCCAGGACCTCTTTGGCATCGAGACCCAGTACCAGCGCCTCTCCACCGGCGAGGTCGAGTCCAAGGTCGAGGAGGAGAAGGGCAACCCCTCCGCCGACGTCTGGTTCGGCGGCACCACCGACCCCTACAACGTCGCCGTCACCAAGGGCATTCTCGAGCCCTACCAGGCCAACAACGCCAGCCACCTCATCAGTGACGTCTACCGCGACCCCGACGGCAACTGGTACGGCATCTACAAGGGCATCCTGGGCTTCTTCTTCAACAAGGACGAGCTCGAGCGCAAGTCCCTCGAGGCTCCCACCGACTGGCCCGACCTCCTGAGCGACAAGTACAAGGACCTCATCTGGATGTCCAACTACAACACGGCCGGCACCGCCAAGCTGATCCTCAACACCGTCATCCAGAAGTACGGCCACGACGAGGGCATCAAGTACCTGGTAGACCTCGACAAGAACGTCCAGGTCTACACCAAGTCCGGCTCTGGCCCCTCCAAGAACGTCGGCACCGGCGAGTGCACCATCGGCCTGGGCTTCCTGCACGACGCCGTCTTCCAGATGGTCGACAACGGCTATGGCAACATCGGCATGTCCATCCCCTCGTCCGGCGCGTCCTACGAGGTCGGCGCCACGGCCATCTTCAAGGGCTGCAAGCACCCCAACGCCGCCAAGCTCTGGATCGAGTACGCCCTCTCGCCCGAGTGCGTCGAGCGCGCACAGGAGGTCGGCGCCTACCAGTTCCTGGTCATCGACGACGCCAAGCAGCCCGAGGTCGTCAGCCAGTTCGGCCTCGACCCCGACAACGTCATGAACTACGACTTCGCGGACGCCAAGGCCAACACCGAGCAGTACGTCGACGACATCATGAAGGCGCTCGCAAGCTCCGGCGCCGACACCGGCGACACCAAGCGCTTCCAGACCGAGTAGCGGAGAAGCCCCAACCGCGCCCTGACGCGGCAGCGAGCCGGGTGGGTGGAGATTCCATCCGCCCGGCTCTTCTGCATCGGGGTGCGCGCCGTATTGGCCCACGACCTAGGGAGGGGAGCAATGGCGAAGAATCAGAGCGCCCAGCTTGACCGCAAGAAGCTGATGGCCGACCCGATCATGGTCACCACCATTGCCGTGCTCATAGCGTTCCTGACGCTGTTCATTCTGTATCCGCTGGCCATCCTGATGGTGGACAGCATCGTGGGGGAGAATGGCCCCACGCTCGACGTCTTCAAGCGCGTGCTCTCGATGCCGTCCTTCGACACGGCCATCACCAACACGCTGAGGGTGGGCTTCCTCGTCGGCATCCTGGCGGCCCTCATCGGCCTTCTCTTTGCCTACGTCGAGGAGTACGTGCAGCTCAAGACCAAGTTCGTGAGCGGCCTGTTCAAGGTCGTCTCGATGCTGCCCGTCGTCTCGCCGCCGTTCGTGCTCTCGCTCTCGGTCATCATGCTCTTCGGCAAGGCGGGCATCATCACCCGCTATCTGCTGGGCATCTATGACAACAACGTGTACGGCTTCTGGGGCATCGCCCTGGTGCAGACCCTGACCTTCTTCCCGGTCTGCTACATGATGTTCCGCGGCCTGCTCAAGAACATCGACCCGTCGCTCGAGGAGGCCGCCCGCGACATGGGCGCCTCCCGCTGGAAGGTCTTCACCTCCGTCACGCTGCCCCTGATCCTCCCGGGCCTGGGCAACGCCTTCCTGGTGACCTTCATCGAGTCCATCGCCGACTTTGCCAACCCCATGCTCATCGGCGGCTCCTACGATACGCTGGCGACCTCGATCTACCTGCAGATCACCGGTGCCTACGACAAGCAGGGCGCCGCGGCGATGGCGGTTGTCCTCCTCTTCATCACCCTGGCCATGTTCGTGGTCCAGAAGTACGTGCTCGAGGCCAAGTCCACGGCCACCCTCACGGGCAAGGCGAGCCGCGCGCGCATGCTCATCACCGACAACTCCGTGCGCCTGCCCCTCTCGGCCCTCTGTGGCGCCATCGCGATCTTCGTCATCATGATGTACGTCTGTGTGCCCTTCGGCGCCCTCTTCAAGACCTGGGGCTACGATTTCAGCCTGACTACCAAGTGGTTCCAGCAGGTCTTTACCATGCACCACGGCTTCCAGGCCTTCCGCGACTCCTTCCTGCTGTCGCTGATCGCGAGCCCGATCACCGCGCTCCTCTCCATGATCATCTCGTACCTGGTGGTCAAGAGGAACTTCCGCACCAAGGGCTTCATCGAGGCCGTGTCCATGCTGGCCATGGCCGTCCCGGGCACCGTCCTGGGCGTCGGCTACATCCGCGGCTTCTCGGGCGGCATCTTCCACACCGGCCTCATGCAGGGGCTCTATGGAACGGGCGCCATCCTGATCATCGTCTTCATCGTGCGCTCGCTGCCCACCGGCACGCGCTCGGGCATCTCGGCCCTGAGGCAGATCGACAAGTCGATCGAGGAGTCCGCCTACGACATGGGCGCCAACTCGCTGCAGGTCTTCATGACCGTCACGCTGCCCCTGATCAAGGACTCGTTCCTCTCGGGCCTCGTGACCGCCTTCGTGCGCTCGATCACTGCCATCTCGGCCATCATCCTGCTCGTGACGCCGCAGTTCCTGCTCATCACGGTGCAGATCAACGAGTACGCCGAGAAGGGCGCCTACGGCGTCGCCTGCGCGTTCGCCACGATCCTCATTGCCATCACCTACGGTGCCGTGCTCCTGATGAACGTCGCCATCAAGCACTTCGGCACCAGCGCCAAGATCAAGACCACCGAGGAGGACTAAGCCATGGCCAAGGAGAAGAAGGGCGTGCGCCTGGAGCACATCTCCAAGATCTACCAGGATCCCAAGACCGGCAAGGACTTCTATGCCGTCCATGACGCCAACATCAACATCGAGCCCGGCGAGTTCGTGACGCTGCTGGGACCCTCCGGCTGCGGCAAGACCACCATCCTGCGCATGATCGCCGGATTCGAGAGCCCCAACGAGGGAGAGATCTACCTGGGAGAGGAAGCCATCAACGAGCTCACGCCCAACAAGCGCGACACGGCCATGGTCTTCCAGAGCTACGCGCTGCTCCCGCACTACAACATCTTCGACAACGTGGCCTACGGCCTCAAGCTGCGCAAGATGGACAAGGACACCATCCGCGAGAAGGTCACCAACATCCTGGGGCTCGTGGGCCTCGAGGGCATGGAAGACCGCATGACCAACCAGCTCTCGGGCGGCCAGCAGCAGCGCGTCGCCCTGGCCCGCGCGCTGGTCATCGAGCCGGGCGTGCTGCTCTTCGACGAGCCGCTCTCGAACCTCGACGCCAAGCTCCGCGTGGACATGCGCACCGAGATCCGCCGCATCCAGCAGGAGGCGGGCATCACGGCCGTCTACGTCACGCACGACCAGTCCGAGGCCATGGCCCTCTCGGACAAGATCATCGTCATGAAGAAGGGCGTCGTCGACCAGATCGGCGACCCGCACACCGTGTACTACCGCCCGGTGGACGAGTTCGTGGCCGACTTCATCGGCGAGTCCAACTTCCTGCGCGGCAAGCTGGCGTCCATCGACGGCGAGTCCGGCCAGGTCATGGTCGAGGGCCGTGCCATCGAGGTCGCCGAGCGCAACGGCAAGGCCGTGGGTGACGACGTGACGCTGGTGCTGAGGCCGGAGTCCGCCCACGTGGCCGACGAGGGCGCGCTGCCCTGCGAGGTCGTGCTCTCGCGCTTCATGGGGCACTACCAGAACTACCACGTGCGCTGCGGCGAGCACCTGGTCAAGATCACCGAGTTCAACCCCAAGAACAAGAGGATCTACGAGGTGGGCGAGAAGGCCTTCCTCGACTTCCACGCGAGTGACGTCCACGTGCTGTAAGGTTTACTGGTCGCGTAGACAGGCGACTCGGGCGGGTGGCTCGGGTCGCGGGGAGGTTTGGGTTCCGCGCAGGTCATTTCTGGCTTGCGCGGGATTTTTCGTTTGAGCAGGTCACGAGAATCTTGCGCGCAGTCCACGGGCAGTTTGCGCGCGGCGGGGGTGATGCGGCGCGCAGTCCACGGGCAGTTTGCGCGCCTTTGGTCGTTTTCGCAGGTCATTTGAGAGACGCGCGCAAATTGTGCGCCGTTTGCGCAGCTCATCTGCGAAACGCGTGCTAACTACGTGTTAGCTGCGCGCGGAGACCTGGAATACCAGAGCTGCAGCTCCTTGAGGACCCTGGCACGAGCCGCTTGGAGCGTCGGGTCCTCCAGCATTGCGCGGGCCCACCCGTCTCGCCTCCCCGTCCCTCGTTCGGCGCAGGAGACGAGCTGGCATAGGAGGAGCTCAAGGCCGGCGGGCCCCCTCAGGTCCTCGGCGGTCACGGGGAGGATGGCGAGGCCCTGGCTCGTGAGGTCCCGGTCCCGGCGACGGTCGTCGACGTACCTCTCGCGTATCTGGGCCCGCAGCCGTTGGACCACGTGCTGACGTTCGGCGCTGCCTGGGTCGCATGCCGCAGCCATCGCGGCGGACTCGAGGGACGCGAGCGCGAGGTGGTCGTGGCCGTCGTAGTTGAGGCCCACGCCCGTGCCCTCGAGCAGGATGTCCGGGACGCGTGAGGGCCTGGTCATAGGCGCGCCAGCCTGGAAGACGCGAACGTTGAGCGTGAGCGGTGCCAGGGGAAACCCGCCCTCTTGTGCGGGCGGCAGGAGGAGCGCGGCCAGCATCGCCTCGCGGGGAGACCAGGCGTTGGGGGCGACGAGCGCCGCCACTCTCCTGGCGCGCTCTCTGCCGCGGAGCCCCCTTGCGTGCGAGAGGAACCAGAGCATCCTGCCCTGGCTCGTCAGGGGTGGCAGGCCGTAACGGGCGGGGTCGTGCGCCGGGCCGAGCGGGTCGCAGGCGAAGCTGCCGCAGAGCTCCATTCCCAGGGCGAGGAGCTGCGCGTCCGTCAGGGTCTCTGCCATCTGCGCGAAGGCGAGCTCGGGCGACGAGATGGCAATGCCGGGAGCGAGCCGGAGGAACGAGTCGGGCGGCAGCGTCGCTCCGCTTAGGTGGCCCCTCAATAGGGGAGAATGGCTTCTCTCCCCCGCAGACCTGACAAGGTGTTCCAAGGGTGTCGCTTCCGTGGCAAGTTCGGAGGCGACGTTGCCCAGGGGCTCCAGGAACGCCTCGAGAAGTTCTGCTTTGTCGTGTCGTCCAAGGCGTATCCGCGTGGTCGGGCAATCCATGCGCCGGGCGTCCTTTGTGCATAGTTCTCCCCGCCGTTGCGCCCTGAGAAGCGCCAGTGCCGTGGTATGCGAGAACGTAATCTCCATGCATCAACGCTAGCCCGCTCCGGGACAGTTTTTGGCGAGAAGATAAATCCAGCTTGCACGCAGCTGGCACATAGCTAACGGGCAGCTGCTCGTAACCCTGCTCTGAGCTGGTCATTTACGACTACGCGAGGGGCGGCGTCAGGTGTGGGGATAGGAGTTCTCGCGCGCAAACTGCCGCCAACTTGCGCGTGGTTTTGCGTTTTGCTTGGTGAGCAAGAACTCGTGTGCAAACCGCGCCTGCGCTGCGCGTGAAGACGTTCGACTCGCGCGCAAACTGCCGCCAACTTGCGCGGCTAATCGCAGCGCCGCAGGTCAGAAGAATGTCCCGCGCACGCCAGGAATGGTTTGCGCGGGAAGCATAAGGCACCGAGAATCGCCCTCGGTCGACGCCCCTGGGGGAGCGTACTACCCCCAGGACCCTAGCGGTGATAGAAGGTGCCTCGCTCGAACTTGGGCTCGCAGCAGACGTTGATGCCCAGCTTGCGGTAGACGCGCTCGTCGGTGGAGCTGATGATCACCGAGAAGTACGCCGTGCAGCCGTGCAGCTGGTTGCTGGCCTCGATCACGCGCTTGGCCTCGGGGTTCGACGCGCTGCTTATGGAGAGGGCGATCAGGGTCTCGTCCGAGTGCAGGCGCGGGTTCTTGCTCTTGAGGTGCGTGGTCTTGAGCCGGCTGATGGGCGCGAGCGCCTCGTCCGAGACCACCCAGTGGTCCTTCTCCACCCCGGCCACGCGCTTGAGGGCGTTGAGCAGGAGCGACGAGGCGGCGCCCAGGAGCTCGGAGGTCTTGCCCGTCACCACGCTGCCGTCGGGCAGCACCATGGCGCCGGCGGGCTTGCCGGTGACCTCCTCCTTGAGCAGCGCGGCGGCGTGGGCGGGGTTGAGGTTCTTGTCCACGCCCACCTCCTTCATGAGGAGGCCGATCTTCCTCAGCTCGGACTCGCCGATGCCGGTGCGGGCGATCTTCTCCGCGCACCAGTAGTGGCGCCGGACGATCTCGTGCAGGGCGGCCTTGCGGCAGGCGTCGTCGTCGCTGATGCAGTAGCCCACCATGTTGACGCCCATGTCGGTGGGGGACTGGTAGGGGCTGTGGCCCGCGATCTTCTCCATCATGGCGCGGAGCACGGGGAAGGTCTCGACGTCGCGGTTGTAGTTGACCGTGACCTCTCCGTGGGCCTCAAGGTGGTAGGGGTCGATGATGTTGTTGTCGTCGAGGTCGGCGGTCGCGGCCTCGTAGGCGACGTTCACGGGATGCTTGAGGGGCAGGTTCCAGACGGGGAAGGTCTCGAACTTGGCGTAGCCGGCCTCGATGCCGCGCACATGCTCGTTGTAGAGCTGCGAGAGGCAGACGGCCAGCTTGCCCGAGCCGGGGCCCGGTGCCGTGACGACGACGAGCGGCTTGGTGGTCTTGACGTACTCGTTTTTGCCGAAGCCCTCGTCGGACACGATGAGGTCGATGTTGGAGGGGTAGTCGGCGATGGGATAGTGGCGGTAGACCTCGATGCCCATCTGCTCGAGGCGCGCCTGGTAGGCCTCGGCCTTGGGCTGGCCCGAGAAGCGGGTGATCACCACGCCGCCGATGGAGAGCCCCATGCCGCGGAAGACGTCCATCAGGCGCAGGACGTCCTCGTCGTAGGTGATGCCCAGGTCTCCACGGCGCTTGCCCTGCTCGATGTCGATGGCGCTGACGGCGAAGACGACCTCGGCGTCGTCCGCGAGCTGGCGGAGCATGCGCGCCTTGGAGTCGGGCTCGAATCCGGGCAGGACGCGGCTTGCGTGGTAGTCGTCGAAGAGCTTGCCGCCAAACTCGAGGTAGAGCTTGCCGCCAAACTGGTCGATACGCTCGCGGATCCGCGCCGCCTGCATCTCGATGTACTTGTCGTTGTCAAAGCCTGCGTGCATCCTGGGTCGCTCCGTTCCTCCTGGTACCCCTCTGGGGCAGTGGCCGACAAGATGGTACGCCAGCATCCGTCGTGCTGTCCCGCCAAGCCCATCAGGCGAGAAATTACACGCAACGATGCTGGGGCGGCCCCTGCCCGCTGCCCTACACTGGGGGACGTGGCCCGTGGCACATGCCCGGCCGCACGCATACGGCGAAAGGGGAAGCACCATGGCACGCATCTTCATCTCTCCGTCCAAGTACGTCCAGGGGCCCGGCGAGCTGTCCCGCCTGGGCGGCTACGTCTCGGCCTTTGGCAAGAAGGCGCTCGTCGTCATCTCTGCCGGTGGCATCAGGCGCTTCGGCGACCTCGTCTCGAAGAGCTTCGCCGACGCCGGCGTCGAGCTCGCGTATGACAGCTTCAACGGCGAGTGCTCCCAGGACGAGATCGACCGCCTGGTCGCCGCGTACCGCGAGACTCAGGCCGACGTCGTGGTGGGCGTGGGCGGAGGCAAGATCTTCGACACCGCCAAGGCCGTGGCCTCGGGGGTAGACGCGCCCGTGGTCATCGTCCCCACCATCGCCGCGACCGACGCCCCCTGCTCGGCGCTCTCGGTCATCTACACCCCCGAGGGGCAGTTCAAGGAGTACCAGTTCTTCAAGGCCAACCCCAACCTGGTGCTCATGGACACCGACGTCATCTCGAAGAGCCCCGTGCGCCTCACGGTGAGCGGCATGGGCGACGCGCTCGCGACCTTCTTCGAGGCCCGCGCCTGCAGGCGCTCCGACGCCACCACCTGCGCCGGCGACAAGGTGACCGCCGCCGCCATGGCGCTCGCCAAGCTCTGCTACGACACCCTGATGACGGATGGCATGAAGGCCAAGCTCGCCCTCGAGGCAGGCGCCTGCACCCAGAGCGTGGAGAACGTGATCGAGGCCAACACCCTGCTCTCGGGCCTGGGCTTCGAGTCCGCTGGCCTGGCGGGTGCGCACGCCATCCACAACGGCCTCACCGCGATGCCCGAGACCCACTCCTGCTACCACGGCGAGAAGGTGGCCTTCGGCACCCTGACCCAGCTCGTGCTCGAGGACGCCGACGAGCTCTACGACGTGCTCGACTTCTGCGTCGAGGTCGGCCTGCCCGTGACCTTCGCGCAGCTGGGCGTGGAGGACGCGAGCTGGGAGCGCGTGCTCGAGGTGGCGAAGCTCGCCTGCGCGGAGAACGACACCCTCCACAACATGCCCTTCGAGGTCACGCCCCAGAAGGTCGCGAACGCCATGCTCGCGGCCGACGCCTACGGTAGGGCGGCCCTGGAGGACTAGCCACGGCCAGGCGAGAGTGGCCGAGGGCCTCGGCTGCCGCCGGCACCTTGGGCGCGGGCGGCGGCCGACCCGTGACGCGGGCCCGTGGCGCACGCTATGACTGTCGGTCGCCACACCTGCGCCCCGCCCCGCCCGCCGGGCGTCGTGGCGTCCGGACGAGCCCCTGCCTCGCGCTCCGCTCGCCGCGCATGCCGCAGGCAGCCCCTCTCGCTTTGTCTCATAATCAGGGTCCAGAGAAGCAATTCGAAAGAGAAACCAGCGCATGACCCCAGCACCAGGCTCCGACCAGCCGCAGATCAGCTACCGCCCCTTCCGCGAGGACGACTTCGACGACGTGACCGACATCTGCTCGCGCATCTGGTGCTCGAGCGTCGAGGGCGTCTATGACCGCATAGTGTTCGGCCGCGTGATGACGCTCGGCGCCCTCCAGCGCTCCCAGCACGCGCACGTCGCCGTGCGCGGCCAGCGCGTCGTGGGGGCCTGCTTCGGCGGCCTCTCACGGGGCGGCCTGGCCCAGGTCGACCCCGACTGGGGCCAGCGCTTCGCCGACGTCATGGTCAAGGCCCGCAAGCGCGCCAAGCTCGGCGGCATCGAGGTCGAGGACAAGCTCTTCGGCCGCCTGCGTCGCTACACCATGGCGGACGTCTTCATCTCGCGCGAGTACGCGAGCTCCGACGCCGAGGTCAACCTCCTCGTCGTGCGCCCTGACGCCCAGGGCAGGGGCATAGGGAGCCGCCTTCTGGGCGACATGGTGGCACGCTTCGACGAGGGTGGGCAGCGTGGCTGCTTCCTGGTGATGGGCGACGACTGTGACGTCGACTTCATGGAGTCGCGCGGCTTCTCGCTCGTCCAGGAGCGCAGGCGGGCCGCAGACGGTGGCGAGGAATCCGTCTACCTCTACGGCCTGCGCCTGGGGTCGTAGCCCCACCTCGCCTGGGGCCATAGCCCCAGGCGGGCCGTTTGGCGCCGACGGCCGCCGCCAGGCCCGTCCCATCCCCGCAATCGGGTATCGTCGGACCTGTCTGAGCGGCAGCCACCTCCCGCGCGAAAGGAAACGCAATGGGACTCATCGACACCATCAAGCGAAGCCTCTTCTCCTCCGGGGGCGAGGCGGGCGCGCCCAAGCCCGCCGTCTTCCACGTGGACGACGACATGGTCTATGCCCCGGTCACGGGCGCCGTCGTGAGCCTGGGCGAGGTCCACGACGAGGCGATCTCGTCGGGCTTCTTCGGCGAGGGCTGCGGCATCCTGCCCTCCGTGGGCATCGTCTACGCTCCGGTCACCGGCCGCATCAGCGTGACGGCCGTCACCAACCACGTCATCGGCATGACCCTGCCCGGCGGCGTCGAGGTCCTCATCCACGTGGGCATCGACACGGTGAGGATGGAGGGCAAGGGCTTCACGCGCTTCGTCGAGGCCAACGACGAGGTGGCTGCGGGCACCCCGCTGATCGTCTTCGACCGCGACAGGATTGCCGCCGCGGGGTACGAGGACGTCGTCACGGTCGCCATCACCAACAGCGACAGCCTGAGGTCGGTCAAGAACGTGTCGAGCAGCGGCACGCTCATCGGGGGCCGTCCCCTCGTGAAGGTCGGAGACCCCCTGCTCCAGGTGGAGCGCTAGGGGCGAGGCAGTCCGCCCCTCTCGCCACGAAAGGGGAGAGGGGCCACCTTGCTTGTCGATGCCTGCCTGGGCTTCGGCTGGGCTATCCTAGGTGCCCGCGGCCGACCCCGGCCGCCCGCGAACGACAAGCAGGGAGAGACCATGCTCAGAGTGACCCACGCCATACTGCACGCCTTCGAGTTCGAGACCGGGAGCAGCTACCTCTCGGAGCGCGAGCTGGACCTCTCGCAGCGCCCGGTGAGGTCCTACGTGCAGCGGCGGCTCAGGAGCGTGTCGTCGAGCCCCGACAACCGGCATGGCAGCTTCAGCGAGCAGAGCGCCTTCGCGCAGACCCTCGACGAGTACCGACGGGGGCAGGTGGGCTTCGTCGAGATATCCGACCAGCTGGGACGGTACCTCTGGGAGGAGCTGAGGCGCTGCGAGGAGCTCGAGGAGTGTGACCTCCTGGTGGCCGACTTCAGCGAGACGCAGGATATGGGCTCCAAGGCGGCGGAGAAGACCCAGGTGGCGCAGGCGTTCGAGGACGCGGCCACCAGCCTGGACGAGGACGAGGCGCCGGACCTGAGCCGGCGCTGCTTCGCCGCGGTGCTCCTTCCCCGCAAGCAGGCCTTCGTGCACGACCTGGGCAACGACGCGTCCGGCATGGCCGCCAACGAGATACTGCGCCAGGACTCCACCCTGCCCAACCCCACCGCCAAGGTGGACTCCTACCTCCTGGTGGACCTCCAGGACCTGAGCATCGACTTCAGGGACAAGCCGCGCACCCAGGGTAGCCAGGAGCGCCTGATCATTCCCGACGGCCTCCTGCAGTGCAGCGCCGAGGCCTCGAGCCGCGAGGCGATGGAGGCCGTCGAGCGCATCGTGGAGGACGTGGCGGAGGAGTGCGGCATTAGCCCCGTCGAGGCCGTGGCCCAGGCCAAGGCCTACGTGGCGAGCAGCGCCGAGCGCGAGGAGGCGTTCTCTCCCGAGGAGGTGGGCCGCGAGGTCTTCGAGGGCAGGCCCGACGTCCAGGAGCGCTACGAGCAGGCGGCCCGCGAGGAGCGCCTGCCCGAGGAGGTCAGCGTGCGCTGCGGCGTGGCCAACCGCATGGCGAAGAGCCACAAGATACGCACCGACACGGGAATCGAGATCAGCTTCCCCTCCGAGTACGCCTCGAACGACGACTACATCGAGTTCTCGCGCGACGCCGAGGGGCGCGTGTCCATCCTCATCAAGAACGTGGGGAGCATCCAGAACAAGTAGGGAGGCGGCACCCGCACCCGCCTCGGCCCTCGTCCGGGACGAGGCGAGGGGCACCGCGCCCTCGGAGGCTCCCGGCCTCCCGCGCCGGCCCTAGCGCCGCACGAAGACGAGCGTCCCCTCGTCGCAGAGAGCCCCGTCGAGCCGGTAGCCGCGCTCGCGGAAGCCGCGCAGGCCATCCACGTCCTCGACGCCGCGCTCCGCGGCCCAGCGCACGAGGCTGCCACGCGCCGCCTTGGCCTCGGTCGCCTGCTGGACCAGCTTACCGTCCCGCCCGCGCGGCACGAGGAAGGAACAGGTCAGCTGCCTGGGGCCTCTTGGCCGGAGCCAGGGGAGCACGGCACGGGCGTACTCCTGCGACGCGAGGTTGACCACCACGTCCGCTCCCGGGCCTTCCGCGAGCGCGTCTGCGATGCGCGAGCCCCAGAAGCCATAGAGGTCGTCCGCGCCGTCGACGGCGAGCCGCGCCTGCATCTCGAGCCGGTGGGGGCAGATGCCGTCGAAGGGCCTGAGCAGCCCGTACAGCCCCGACACGATGCGCAGGTGGCGGGCCAGCCACTCCAGCTCGCGCGCCTCCATGACCTGCGGGGACAGGTGCTGGTACTGGATTCCCACGTAGGACATGACAGCGGGGGAGAGGGACGTCGTGGGGGCCAGCAGGTCCTCCGGGAGGGTGCGGAGCTGCTCCCAACAGGAGGCGGCGAGCCCCTCCGAGCAGCGCCATACCTCGCGCGCGCCCTCGGGCCCGAGGGCGCGCAGGGCGTGTGCGAGCTCGTGGGCGTCGTCCAAGAAGCGCGGTGTCGCGTCGGCGGGGGGCTCGCCCTCCTGGCGGACCATCCTCTTGGCGGGCGAGACGATCATGAGCATGGGAACGTGGCCTTCCTGCGTGCTGGCATCGGGGAGTGCCCTGACCGGGCAAACTCAGCTGACATTCTAGGCAAGGACGAGGGAGTGGCGGCCCGGTGATGGGACAATGGCGGCGTCGCGAGCCACACGCAAGATACGGTTTGGAGGAGACATGCCACCCCTGCCTGCCCTCGCTGGCCTCGCGCTCGTCCTCGTCGTGGCCTCGGTCGTCGACCTCAGGGAGCGCAGGATCCCCAACGGGTGCGTCGTCGCCGTCCTTGTGCTGGGGATGGCGCGCGTCGTCTGGGCGCACGACCCCTCCCGCGGGCCGGTCGCGCTCGCGCTCGAGCTCGCGGGCGCCCTCGTGCCGGGCCTTGCCGTGGGCGCCTTTCTCCTCGCCTTCTCCCTCGCGACCGCGCGGTTGCTGCATGCGCCCGGCATGGGCGGGGGAGACCTGAAGCTCCTCGCCGCCCTCTCCTGCCACCTGGGGCTCGAGGGGGGCCTCGTCCTGGTCGCCCTCTCCTGCTTCCTGGCCCTGCCTCCCGCGCTCGTCTCGCACCTCGTGCGCGCGGGTCGCGGTGGACCTGGCAGCTCCCTCCTCCGGCAGGACTTCGCCTGGGCGCCGGTCATCTCCGTGGCCGCCCTCCTGCTGGTCGCCCTTCGCTAGGGGGCGCCAAAAGGGGCTGCCTGACACGGCAGGGGCCCGCGACGCTCGCCCCATTGCCTCTGCGAGGCACCCAGATGATCCGCGCTCATGCGCCCATTAGGAAGCGTCATGCCCTCCTCGCGCGCTCCTGCCGTTCGCGCCGCCAGAGCATCCGCCCGCATTTCGGGCGGGGTCGGCCCCGGACCCCACTTACTAACTTTTCCTATGTGAGAAGGCTATGTGAGAAGGCGCACCCCGTCGGGGGATGCGAACCGATTCCGACGCGGGCACGCCCCGCGCAAGAGGGGGAGGGACGCATGTCTGACAAGGCTGGGCAGCCCGTCGCCTCCGGTGGCATGAAGAAGGAGCTCACGCTCTTCAACTTCTTCACCATCGGCTTCGGAGCGATCATCGGCACGGGCTGGGTTCTGCTGGTGGGCGACTGGATGGTCCTGGGCGGAGGCCCCGTGCCCGCCATGATCGCCTTCGCCCTGGGCGCCGTCTTCCTCGTTCCCATAGGCATGTGCTTCGGCGAGCTCACCGCCGCCATCCCCATCTCGGGCGGGATCATCGAGTACGTCGACCGCACCTTCGGGCGCAAGCTCGGCTTCCTCACCGGCTGGATGCTGCTCCTGGGCAACGCCCCGCTCTGTCCCTGGGAGGCCATCGCCATCTCGACCTTGCTCACCGACCGCTTCGCCGAGTTTCCCACCCTCGCATGGCTGCGCTCCGTGCGCCTCTACACCATCCTCGGCGCCGACGTCTACCTCTGGCCCACGGTCATCGCCCTGTGCTTCGCCGTCCTGGTGATCTACCTCAACTTCAAGGGTGCCGGCGCCGCGGCCAAGCTCTCGTCCTTCCTCACCAAGGCGCTCCTCGCCGGCATGGTCCTCGCCATGGCCATCTCCATCGCCACGGGATCCCCCTCCAACGCGCTGCCCGTCTTCTCCCAGGTGAGCGAGGCGGCGGGCGGTAGGTCGACCGGTGCCACGAGCCTTCTGGGCGGCGTGGTCGCGGTCCTGGTCATGACCCCCTTCTTCTATGCCGGCTTCGACACCATCCCGCAGCAGGCCGAGGAGGCCTCCGCCAACCTCGACTGGAAGAAGTTCGGCCTGGTCCCGGCCATCGCCCTTTTGGCCTCCGGGGTCTTCTACCTGGTCTGCATCTACTCCTTCGGCTCCATCATCGACTGGCATGAGTTCGTGCGCGCCTCCGTGCCCGCCCTGGCAGTGCTCGAGCGCATCAACCTCTTCTTCTATGTCGCGATGCTGGTCATCGCGACCCTAGGCCCCCTGGGTCCCATGAACTCCTTCTTCGGCGCCTCGACCCGCCTCATGCTCGCCATGGGACGCAAGGAGATGCTCCCCGCGTCCTTCGCCCAGATCGACCCTGCGTCCGGCGCTCCCAAGAAGGCCAACGTCGTGCTGGCCGTCCTGACGCTCGTCGGGCCCTTCCTGGGCCGCAACATGCTCGTCCCCCTCACCAACGTGGCCTCCCTGGGCTTCATCTTCGCCTGCACCATGGCCGGCTTCGCCTGCCTGCGCCTGCGCAGGACCGAGCCCGAGCTCAAGCGTCCCTACAAGGTGAACGGCGGCAGGTTTGGCATCTGCTGCGCCATAGTGGCCGGGCTCCTGATCATCGCCCTCATGGTGGTCCCCGCGAGCCCCGCCGCCCTCAACGGCGTGGAGTGGGCCATCACCATCGCCTGGGTGGTCCTAGGCTTCGCCCTGCTCCTGGCCTTCGGCAGAAGGGGAGAGGGGCGTGCGTCCGCGGGCGTGGCCCAAGGGCGCCAGTAAGGCAACCATCGCCCGGGATTCGCCGCGCGCATGCCGGGCGGTCTCACGCAAGGCAGGAAGTCAAGCTAGGAAAGTGGAGGCAGGATCATGGGCAAGTACGCATTCGTGGGCGGCAAGCTCGTAGACGGAACCGGCGCGGCCGCAGTCGGGGACAGCCTCGTCCTGGTGGACGGCAAGACCATCGCCTATGCCGGCACGGCGACCGAGGTGCCCGAGGGATACAAGGTCATCGACGCGGCCGGTCACACCCTCATGCCGGGCATCGTGGACACGCACATCCACTTCTCGGGCAACCTGACCGACAACGACAACGACTGGGTCATCGAGACCGTGGCGCAGAAGCAGGCCTGCGCCGTCAAGCAGGCCTACGACGCCGTGACCCACGGCCTCACCACCTGCTGCGAGATCGGTCGCAACGGCATAGCCATCCGCGACCTGGTCAACATGGGCGTCATGAAGGGGCCGCGCATCTTCGCCACCGGCCTGGGCTTCTGCCGCACCGCGGGCCACGGCGATTCCCACCACCTGCCCTTCGAGATGTCCAAGAACGGGCACCCCTGGGGCGATCAGGTGGACGGTCCCTGGGAGCTGCGTCACGCCATCCGCATGCGCCTGCGCGAGAACCCCGACGCCATCAAGATCTGGGCGACCGGCGGCGGCATCTGGCGCTGGGACTCCGGCCGTGCCCAGCTCATGAGCACGGAAGAGATCAAGGCCGTCTGCGACGAGGCCGCGATGGTGGGCATCCCCGTCTGGTCGCACTCCTACAACAGCATCTCGGCCGCGTACGACTCCGTCCGCTTCGGCTGCGAGCAGCTGATCCATGGCTTCGAACTGGATGACGTGACCATGAGCCTCATGGCCGAGCAGGGCACCTTCTTCACGCCCACCGTGGGCTTCCTGCCCAGCTGGTACGGCACCTACCCGCCCGAGTGGACGCCCGAGCTGGACAAGTTCCCCGGCAAGGACAACGCCGAGAAGGGCATCGCGCGCACCTGGGCCAACCTCAAGCGCGCCTACGAGCTGGGCGTCACCCTCACCGTGGGCTCCGACTCCTTCAGCTTCAGCACGCCCTACGGCTACACCACCATCGACGAGATGTACGCCTGGGTCGACCACTGCGAGATTCCGGCCATGGACACCATCACGGCCGCCACGCTCAACGGCGCCAAGATGGTCCACAAGGAGGACGAGTTCGGTTCCATCGAGAAGGGCAAGCTCGCCGACCTCCTCATGGTCAGGGGTGACGTCCTGGCCGACATCCACGACCTCACGCCCGACAACATGGACGTGATCATGAAGGAGGGCGACATCATCATCAAGGACGCCCTGTAGCCCTGCCACCGACCCCCCGAGGCGCCCCGCTCCCACTCCCTGGGCGGGGCGCCCACCCCCCGCCCTCTCTCGGCCCGTCCTGCGCTGCGGGCCGCGGGGGTCCCTTGCCCGGGAGGCGGTCCCAGCCCGTGCCGGGACCGCCTCCCCCGCCCTCGTCCCCGTCCGGTGGATGGGGGCTTCTCTTCGCCGCGTCCGCGTCCTAGACTCGGGGCGTTCTGGGGAGGGGACATGAGCGCCAACATCAACAAGTACCGCGCCTTCCTCGAGGCGGCGCGCAGGGGGAGCTTCACCAAGGCGGCGGGCGCCCTCGGCTACTCGCAGTCGGGCGTGAGCCACATGATCTCTGACCTCGAGCGGCTCTGGGGCGTGAGGCTCTTCGGGCGTGGTGGCGGCCCCGTGGTGCTCACGCGCAGGGGAGAGGAGCTCCTCCCCCTGGTCGAGGAGCTCTGCCGCAGCTACGACCGCCTCCAGCTGAAGCTCGACGAGGCGGACGAGGACCTGCCCTCCGTGAGGGTCGCCGCGACCTCGAGCATCGCCGCCTACCGGCTGCCCCGCCCGCTCGGGCTCTTCGTGGCCGAGAACCCGCGAATCCGGGTGGACCTCCTTTTGGGAACCTACGCCGAGGTCGAGCGGCTCATCCTGGAGGACGAGGTCGACCTGGGTTTCCTTCCCAACGTGGCGGGAAGGGAGGACCTGCTGGCACGGCCCTTCGACAGGGACGAGATCGTGGCCGTGCTCCCCGAACGCCACCGTCTTGCGTCGCGGGCGCGCGTGGACATCGAGGAGCTAGCGGACGAGGAGTTCGTGGCGGACGCCGAGACGGCGCCCCTGCTCCAGGCCGACCTGCGCCACCTCAGGGTGCGCTTCGAGACGGCGGACGTCACGGCCATCATCTCTATGGTCGAGAGCGGGCTGGGCGTGTCGCTCCTGCCCTCGCTCGCGCTCGAGCGCTGCCCCTTCGACGTGATCGTGCGGCACCTCGACAATCCCGCCTTCCGCACGACCTACGTCGCCTGCAGGCGTGACGCGCCGCTCTCTCCCCCTGCCGCCGCGCTCTTTGCCCTGCTCGACTCGAGTGCCTGTTAGGAGGCCTGCCGCGCCTAGGCCAGCACGATGCCCATCAGCCAGCCCCAGCGCGGGGTGACGGTGCCTCCGTAGTAGCTGATCCATTCGCTGAGGCTGCCCGTGCGCACGTAGCCCACGTTGTCCATGATGGTGCCATTGCCCACGTAGATGCCGATGTGGCCGTAGATGCGTCCCGCGCTCGTGTGCGGGTGGCTCGACACGGCGACTATCATGCCGGGCTTGAGTTGGCCCAGGTTGGAGCTCGTGCACCAGGCGTTGTACATGTCGTTGGCGTTGCCGCCGGCATAGGCGTAGCCGGCGTTGCTGAAGACCTGGCTGACCCACATGGCGCAGAGGCCGGCACCCGGCGAGGGGGTCGACTGGCAGGCGGCGAGGACGCGGGCCTGCGAGCCGGTGGTCGCGCCGTCCGCCCCCAGGCTCCCGGAGACGTTGGACGAGGCGCCCCCGCCCGCGGAGGACGAGGCCGCAGCGGCAGCCGCCTTGCGGGCCGCCTCGGCGGCGGCCTCCTGGCGTGCCTTCTCCTCGGCCATCTCCTGGATCTCGGCGTCGCGCTTGGCGATGAGGTCCTTCACGTCCTGGTCGAGCCCCGCGAGGACGCCCTGGACCTCCTCCTGCTTGGACTGCATCTGCGCGAGCTGCTGCCTCTGGGTCTCGTTCAGGGCCTCGAGCTCGGCCCTCTGGCCCTCGAGCTCGGCCTTCTGCTGGTCGAGGGCTGCCTTGGCGTCCTTGACCTCCTGGATCATGCGCTCGTCGGCCTCGGTGATCTTGCCCATGTAGTAGAGGTTCGAGGTGAGCTCGCCGAAGGAGGCGGAGTTCATGATGATGCTCAGGAAGTCGGTGTTGCCCGACTTGTAGGCGCTGTTGATTCTCTCGCCCAGGCGCTCCTTCTTCTTGTCTAGGTCGGCCTGGGTCTTGTCGATCTGCTCCTGGGTCTTGTCGATCTGGTCGTTGACGCCCTCGATCTGGTCGAGGGTCTTGGACTGCTCGCGCGAGAGTGCCTCGTACTCGGAGGCGATCTGGTCGAGCTGCGCCTGCACCTGGTCGTACCTCTCCTGCGCGGCGCTGAGGTCCTGCTTGGTCTGCTCGAGGTCGCTCGCCGTGTCGGCGAAGGCGCTCGTCACGTTGAGGAGGCCGGCCACGGTGGCGCTCGCTCCCGCGCCGAGGAGGAGCTTGAGGGCGCTCCGGCGCGTCATGTCGTTGAGTCCCACGTTGTCCCCTTGTTCGTTTGGGCTGCGTTTGGCAGATCGGCGTGTGCTGACATGAAAGGATACTACCCAGACGCAGGCGAGCGCCCTCATCTGCGTAAGCTCCACATGCCTTGGGGCGGGGGCGGCTCCCGTGTCCTCGCGCCCTGGGGGCAGGGGGACGCGGAGACTGGGCTAACATGGAAGGCACCATATCGGCAGAGGGAGGCAAGGCATGGGGAACGCGTTGGACATCGACCGCAAGACGACGGCACTGCTCGTGATCGACGTGCTCGAGGCGGTGGGCGAGGACGCGGTGTACGCGCCCTCGCCGGAGGAGGGGGCCATGGTCGCCAACTGCGCGCGCGTGGTGGACGCGGCGCGCGCGGCGGGGCTCCCCGTCGTGTTCTGCGACGACGAGCACCTCGAGGGCGTGGACCGCGAGCTCGAGCTCTGGGGGCCGCACGGCATCAAGGGGAGGACGGCGCCCGCGGCGGCGCTCGGGGCGGGCTCGGGGGAGCGTGACTTCATGGTGCCCAAGCGCCGCTACAGCGGCTTCTTCCAGACCGACCTCGACCTGCTCCTAAGGGAGCTTGGGGTGAGGACGGTCGTGGCCGTGGGCTGCGACACCAACGTCTGCGTGCTCCACACCCTCGCGGACGCCTACTTCAGGGGCTACGACAGCGTGCTGGTCGAGGATGCCACGAGGACCTTCCTCTGCGGCAGCCAGGAGGGCGCCGTCGAGCACTGCCGGAAGTGCTTCGGCTCCGTGGTCGCGAGCACCGACGAGTTGGTGGCGGCGCTGGCCTAGCGGGTCCGCGTCGCTCTCGTTGCCGTCCGGCTATACGCCAGGCGAGAGGTGACGCCGCCGTACCGTGAGTCCGCCCGGAGCGGCGGCGTCACTCGCCGTGGCGCTAGGCCAGGAGCAGTGCCGCGAGGAGGGCGGCCTGTCCCAGGGAGTTGGTCGCCTGCTCGACCTAGTTGGAGCGGGCGTCCAGCTGGTCGCGGTGCCGCGCGAAGCGGACCATGGCCAGCATGCAGGCGAGCTAGAGGGCGAGGAGCGGGCAGGAGGGGAGGCTCAGGAGCCTGCCTGCGACCAGGGCGAGCACGGCCGTCTTGGTCGCGATCCCCGCCGCCATGAGGGCGAAGCCCAGGGGCATGAGGTAGCGGAGCTGTCGGCTGAGGAGGGGATGGTCGCCCCTGCCCAGGGCGAGGAGGAGCTTCCAGCACACCTTGCCGAGGCCCGCCGCGAAGGCCAGGACGGCTCCTGCCACGAAGGCCGGGCTCCCCAGCCTGCCGCCCAGGACGAGGGTGGAGAGGCAGAAGAGCGCCACCGGCACGCCGTCGAAGAGGGCGAGCCCCAAGGTGAAGCCCTCGGGCGGAATGGGGCCCTGACCCTCGGCGTCCCCGGACCGTTCCCTCGTGTTCGTCGCCCCCGCATGCATGTCAGCCCACGCCCCTCTCGCCTCGCGGCCCGTGTCCTCTAGCGGTCGCTCCGGGCGAAGCCGTTCCTCATGTCGAGGGAGGCTTGGAGGAGGACCTTGGAGAGGAGCTCGCCGGTCTTGTCGCGGAGCATCCTCGCGATGCGCCCGTTGGCCTCCTCCAGCTCGTCGCAGGCATCCTCGCGGCTCGAGCCCTGCGCGAGGAGAGACGCGTCCGTGCGGGCCAGCTCCTCGTGGCCGCGCGCCGCCACCGCCTCCTGGTAGCTCTCGACGGCCGCCGCCGTCGCGTTGAAGTGGGCGTCCGCCAGTGCCGCCACCAGGCGGTTCGACCAGTAGAAGCTCTGGGTCGTGACCTCGTCGGTGGTGTTGGAGAGGTACTCGGGCATGGAGCGCACGTTCGCGTAGAGCGGCACGAGCGCGTTGAAGGCGTTGCAGCCGAAGGCCGTCCACTGGACGGCGCGGCAGCCCTCGGGCGCGTAGGGCCTGAGCTGCAGTGCCGCAAGCTCGCCGTTGCGGTTGATGCCGACGGGGCGGTACCTGCCGCGCTGGACGTCGTCGCCGCGTCCGTAGGGGTCGAAGGGCGTCCCCTGGTAGTGGAGCGAGAGCGCGTCCTTCACGTCCTCGACGGTGAGCCTGCGCTCGGGCACGCGACTCCAGGGGAGGGAGTCCGACTCGGGGGAGAGGTCGCCCGAGCCGTCGTCCCAGTTGCCGGTGTGGGGGTTGAGCAGGCGCTGCATGGACCAGGCCCGCGGCGTGTTGTAGACGTGGTCGGCGTCGGAGTGGCTGCCGAAGGCCTCGCGGGGGTTGAATGCGTCGCCGGGCTCCAGGCTCAGGTCGAGGTGGTTCTTGGCCATGAACTCGCGCAGGTCGGCCGAGCAGAGGTGCTCCCTCTGCGCCCCGAAGGCGTCGGAGAGGTCGAAGGAGTCGATGCCCAGCTGGTTGGGCATGGTCACGTAGCAGTCGTCAGGGACGCGGCGGGCGATCCAGTGGTGGCCGCCCACGGTCTCGAGCCACCAGACCTCGTCCAGGTCCGAGAAGGCGACGCCGTTGGGCTCGTAGGTGCCAAACTCCTCGAGCAGGGAGCCCAGGCGCAGCACGCCCTCGCGGGCGGTCCTCACGTAGGGCAGGACGATGGTGACCATGTCCTCCTCGCCGATACCCCCGGGGACCTCGGGCACGTAGCCCTCCTCGCCGGGCGTGCCCTTGGCGGGGACGAGCTCCACGTAGGGGTCCGCGCCCAGCACGCGGGGATTGGTGGTGAGGGTCTCGGTCGCGCTCATGGCGACGTCGGACTCGTTGACGCCGGCCTCCGCCCAGATGCCGTCCCTGTTGACGGCGTCGGGCACGGAGCTGTAGCGCTGGGGGTCGTCGGGGAGCTCGATCTGGACGTGGCTCACGACCGAGCGGTAGTGGCGGGGCTGGTCCTGGGGGAGGACGACCTCCATGCGCTTGGGAGTGAAGACGCCAGAGGGGGAGTCCTCGTTGCGCGCGATGATGGTGGAGCCGTCGTAGCTGGCCTTCTTGCCGACCAGTAGGGTGGTGCAGGGCATGGGTACCTCCGCTTCTCGTCTCGTGTGCCCTCTCATGATAGGTCCGTGGGAAGTCGTCGCGCGGCAGGGAGCCGCATCGGGTCCGCCGGGGCTTCTGCTAGTCTGTCTTGGCGAATCCCGTGGAGAGAGGGCCCCATGAAGACGCTTCGCGACATCCTGCGACTCCTGTGCGCCAACTGGCGCACCTTGGCCCTCTTCGAGCTCTTGTTCAGGGCCGGCACGGCGCTGGGGCTGGCGCCGCTCCTCCGCCTGCTGCTCGACGCCGCCATGGCCGCCCAGGGCTATGCGTACCTGACCTGGGAGAACGTGGGATCCTTCCTGCTGCGTCCGCTCAGCGTGGCCCTGGTCGTCGTCGTGGGGGCGCTGCTCATGCTCCTCTCGGTGTTCGAGCTCGCAGGTGTCCTCGTCACCCTCGAGCGTGGGAGCAGGGGAGAGGCGATGGGCCTCCGGGAGCTGCTGCCCCTGGCCGCGCGGCATTCCCTGCGGGCCCTCGCCCCGCGCAACCTCGGCCTCGCCGCCTACGTCCTGGTGCTCGTCCCCCTCGTGAACCTGGGGGTCTCGACCGGCGTGGTGCGCTCGCTCGCCGTGCCTGAGTTCGTGGAGGAGTTCATCTACCAGAGCGGCGCGCTCACGGTCGCCCACGCGCTCGCGCTCGTCCTCGTCGTGGTCCTGCTCGTGCGCTGGTCCTACGCGCTCAACGCCTTCGTGTGGGAGGGGCTCGACTTTCGCCAGAGCCTCGCCCGCTCGGTCGAGCTGGGCCGGCGTCGGCGCCTGCGCGACCTCCTCTGGCTCGTGGGCATCCAGGCGCTGGCCGCGCTTGTCGCCGGTCTCGTGCTGCTCGCAGGTGGTGGCGCGGCGGGCGTCCTGGCACAGGCGCTCTCCGAGCGGCCCGTCGCCGCGGCCGTCGCCTCGTCCCTCGTGCTGGCGCCTCTCGCCTTCTTCGCGGTGGTGTGCCTGGCGCTCTCTCCCGCCCTGGGATACGCGAGCGTGAGCGCGCTCTACCTGGCGCGAGAGGGGCGCCATGCCGTGGCGCGGACGCAACGTGCGTGGGACAGGGAAAGGGTCGCCCTGGTGGCGGGGCTGGCAGGCCTGGGCGTCTGTGCGTGCGCGGCCCTGCTCCTCGCCTTCGGACCGGCGCTGCTCGAGCCCTTCGGCCAGGGGGGAGCCGCCGTGCAGCTGACCGCCCACCGCGGTGCGTGCCTGGAGGCCCCCGAGAACACCATGGCCGCCTTCCGCCAGGCCCAGGAGCAAGGCGCGGACTGGGTCGAGCTCGACCTGCAGCAGAGCGCGGACGGGGGCATCTTCGTGAGCCATGACGCGCGGCTCAAGCGCGTCTCGGGCGTGGACAAGGCCGCCTGGGAGCTCACGCTGGAAGAGGTTCGCGCGCTCGACGCGGGCTCGCACTTCTCGCCCGAGTTCGCCGAGGAGCGCTACCCCACCCTGGGGGAGGTCCTCGCCTGGGCCAAGGAGACCGGCATGAGGCTGAACATCGAGCTCAAGCCCACAGGCCACGAGCGCGACCTCGAGGGTGAGGTCGCGCGCCAGGTGAGGGAGGCGGGCATGGGCTCCCAGTGCGTCTTCACCTCGATGAGCTACGACTGCCTGCTGCGCCTGCGCGAGGCGGCGCCCGAGGTCAGGCGCGCCTACGTGATGACCCTGGCGTACGGCGACCTCTGCCAGCTGGACGCGGCGGACCTGTTCTCGGTGGAGGAGACGAGCTGCACGGCGCAGCTCGTGGGCTACCTGCACGCGCAGGGTCGCGAGGTCCTGGCCTGGACGGTCAACGACGAGCCCAACGTGCTGCGCGTCGTGGAGAATGGCGTGGACGGCGTGATAACCGACGACGTGCCGCGAGTTCGGGAGGCGCTCCAGGACCGAGACGGGCGGACACCGGTGGGAATCGCCCTGGACTGGCTGGCGGGACTCCTGGCCTAGTCGTGCGGGCCGCCTCGGCCGGGCGTGAGGCAGGCGTATGTGTCGCGTGCGAGAACGCCGTCGTGCCGCCCGCGCATGTGACGTCGGGCATGCCATAATTCCCAGAGCCCGAGGCGCCAGCCTGCGGGCCCACGGCCGAGCCCGAGCCGCCCGGCCATGGTTGCGAGACTAACGTCCGGAGGTCCCCCAGCATGCCCATGAACTTCAAGCGTCGCCTTCCCATACCCAGGGAGATCCGCGACGAGATGCCCCTCAGCGCCGAGGAGGTCGCGCGCAAGCGGGCCTTCGATGCCGAGGTCGCCGACGTCATCTGCGGCAGGAGTCCGCGGCGCCTCCTCATCATGGGCCCCTGCTCGGCTGATCGCGAGGACTCCGTGCTCGAGTACATGGGCCGCCTCTCTCGCCTTGCCGAGGAGGTCAGGGACAAGGTCCTGGTGATACCCCGGGTCTACACCAACAAGCCGCGCACCAGGGGCACGGGCTACAAGGGGCTGCTGCACAACCCCGACCCCGAAGGGGGCTCCGACCTCCTTGGGGGCATCCGCGCCATCCGCCGCATGCACCTGCGCGTGGTGCGCGAGTGCGGCATGTTCACTGCCGACGAGATGTTGTACCCGGACAACTACCAGTACCTCGTGGACCTGCTGAGCTACGTCGCGGTGGGGGCCCGCTCGGTCGAGAACCAGGAGCACCGGCTGGTCGCGGGTGGCATCGCCGCTCCCGTGGGCATGAAGAACCCCACGGGCGGCTCCACAGACGTGATGCTCAACTCCATCTATGCCGCCCAGGCACCGCAGACCTTCATCTACCGCAACTGGGAGGTCCAGACCACGGGCAACCCCCTGGCGCACGCGCTGCTTCGCGGCTACCAGGGCCTCGACGGCATCAATTATCCCAACTACCACTACGAGTACCTCGAGCGGCTGGCCCAGAAGTACCAGGGCGAGAGGTACCAGAACCCTGCCGTGGTCATCGACTGCAACCACGACAACTCGGGCAAGCGGCCCCTCGAGCAGGCGCGCATCGTGGACGAGGTGCTGGACAGCGTGAGCCGGAGCGCCGACGTCGCGGGGCTCTTCCGGGGCTTCATGGTGGAGTCCTACCTGGTGGACGGCAGCCAGCCTGTGGGCGGGGGAGTGTTCGGCCAGTCCATCACGGACGCCTGCCTGGGGTGGGACGCGAGCGAGCGCCTGGTGCGCGACATGGCGGAGCGCCTCTAGGGGCGGACGTCCGGGGGAGAGGGACGAGCGCCCCCGCGGCCCGAGGACCGCGGGGGCGCCGTTGTGCGCTGGGGGCGTTGAGCCTCGCTCGTAGCTAGCCTACGATGCGATAGCCCACCGTGCCGACGCCGTCGAAGCCCAGGGCGTGGGCGACGGCGGGCTGGAGGTCGATCTCTCGCCCGGCGACGAAGGGGCCGCGGTCGTTGACCACGGCGGTGACGGTGTTGCCGCCGTAGCTGATCTCCACCACGGTGCCCAGGGGCACGCTCTTCATGGCGACGCCCATGGAGGTGGGGGTCACGACGTCACCGGAGGCCGTGGCGCTGTACATGAGCCCGTCGCCCTCGCCGTAGGTGGAGGCTCCCACGTAGTTGTAGCTGGGCTTGGCGGGCTGGGCTGGCGTCGCCTCCCGCTGGGGCTTCTCGGCCTTGGCGGTGGGGGTCGTCTCGTCCTGGCCCTGCCCGCCCTTGGGGGCGGAGGCATCGGCCGCGTCGGCACCCTGCTTGGCCGTGGCAGCCTCGATGGCCTGGTTGGTCGACTGGTCCGGCGTGCCTGCGGCGAGCTGCTGCTCGTAGGCCGCCTGCTGGGCGGCAGCGTTGGCGGTGGCGGCCTGGATGGCGGCCTGCTTCGCCGCCTCCGCCTGCTCGTAGGCGCCCTGGGCCTCGCTCGCCTGGACCTCTGCCGCCGCCTTGGCGGATTCCAGCGCCTGGCTGGTCCGGTCCAGGTCCTGCTCCATCTGGGTGAGCTGGACCATCTCGTTGAGCTTGCTGGTGGTGATGGCGGTCAGGTACTGCGCCTGGGAGAGGAACTGGTTGAAGTCCTCGGCCGAGAGCAGCATCGAGACCAGGTTGGCCTGGTCCTGCTGGAGCCTGTAATGCGCCCTGATGGCCGACGCGGCACGCTCGCGCTGGGCGGGGAGCTCGGCCTCGAGCTCTGCCTTGTGGGCAGCGTTGTCCTCGATCTGCCCCTGGATCTGGCTGACCTTCTCCGTCGCGGCCTGGTAGCTGTCGGCTGCCTGGATGGCGGCCTGCTCGAGGGACTCGAGGCTCTGGTCGGCCAGTGCGACGTGGGGGCTCGCGAGGCAGAGGAGACCGGCGACGGCGGCGGCTCCGGCCACGCGCGCGACCCTGCTGCTGATGGGCTTTAGGTCAAACATGGTCCTCCTCGGGCGAGGGCGGCGCGCTGGGGCCGGGTTGGCCGCAGCTTGGAAGCTTGCCCGACCCTCGTTGGCGAATGGGCATCTTTGACATGATATGACCCCACGGGACCCCTGGCAGAAAAAACATGAATCTGTACTTGAGGGTTTGCGGCCGTGGGCGTGTTGCCGCCTGGCGCGCGCGTGCCGCCTCCCATGATGACGAGGCCCCCTCCTGGAGCAGCCTTCCCATGATGACGAGGCCCCCTCCTGGAGCAGCCTTCCCATGATGACGAGGCCCCCTCCTGGAGCAGCCTTCCCATGATGACGAAGCGCTCCCCCTGGAGCCGCCTTCCCAGAGTTATCTGTGGATTCCGCATACAATTCCGAAATGACGTACCACATCTACCTGCGGAAACGCAAACAGCTGAAAGAATAAATCAAAGTTCTAAGCGAAAAACAGCATACAACTAAATCGTGCGCGATAGGTCTAGATGCGTGGGAGAAGGGCGATGGGCCTGGCCGGCGGAAGAAGCACGGTGGATTTGCTGCGCGAGAGAAGCGCGATGGGCCGGCCGCGTGCGGGAAGCGCCCCTAGTCGACCATCGAAATCCGCGTGATGCGGGGTTGGTCCGCTGCGGCGACGCTGCCGTTGGAGTCCTGGACGGGCGTCTTCTGGGCGATGGCGTCCACCACGTCCATGCCGTCCGTCACCTTGCCAAAGGCGGCGTACTGGCCGTCGAGCGAGCCCGCGTCCTCGTGCACGATGAAGAACTGGGAGCTGGCGGAGTCGTAGTCGCTGCTGCGCGCCATGCTGATGACGCCCCGCTTGTGCATGATGGGGTTCACCACCCCGTTGGCGCTGAACTCCCCCTTGATGCGGCGGTCGGAGCCGCCGGTGCCGTCTCCCTTAGGGTCTCCGCCCTGGATCATGAAGCCGCTGATCACGCGGTGGAAGGTCAGCCCGTCATAGAAGCCCGAGCCCGCAAGGTCCGCGAAGTTGCTCACGGTGACGGGGGCGGCGTTGGCGTTGAGCTCGAGTTCGATGCTGCCGAAGCCCTCGACCTCGATCTTTGCGTGGTGGGTGCCACTTCCGTAGCCGTTGTCCAGCGGCTCCGTGAGGACGCTGGATCCGCTGGCGGCCCCGTCGCCGGGGGAGCCAGCGCCGGAGTCCCCTGCGCCACTCTCGCCTGACCCCGTGGCCGCACCCGAGGCCCCGCCGCAGGCAGAGAGCGCGAGTATCCCGCCCATGCCCAGGGCAAGCGAGAGGAGCGTGCGGCGGCTCATGGGAAGGAGCTCCCCACCCTGGTTGGAAATCCGGTCCTGGCTCCGCATGTCTCTCTCCCTTGGCTCGTGTCGTGGCGACCATGGTAGCGCGAGCGGGACGAAAGCGCCAAACGGTGGGGAGCGCGCCAAACGGCGGGGAGGCTCGCAGGCGATGCTGCCGCACCAAACGACGACGGGCCCGCACGAATCTCTCCGCACGGGCCCGCGAGGCGCGCCTCGTCCCTGCCGCGACGTCGAGACGGCGCGGCGCCAGCCTGCCTACTCGAGCTCAAAGGCCCCGGTGTAGAGCTGGTAGTAGGTGCCCTTCTGGGCGATCAGCTCGTCGTGGGTGCCGCGCTCGATGATGTGGCCGTGGTCCAGGACGATGATCACGTCCGAGTTGCGCACGGTCGAGAGTCGGTGGGCGATGACGAAGGTGGTGCGGCCGTACATCAGGGCGTCCATGCCCTTCTGGACGATCTGCTCGGTGCGCGTGTCGATGGAGGAGGTGGCCTCGTCCAGGATCATGACGGGCGGGTCGGCCACGGCGGCTCGGGCGATGGAGAGGAGCTGCCGCTGCCCCTGCGAGAGCGAGGCGGCGTTGTCGGTGAGCATGGTGTCGTAGCCCTGGGGCAGGCGCTCGATGAAGCTGTGCGCGCCCGCGAGCTTGGCGGCGCCGATGCACTCCTCGTCGGTGGCGTCGAGCCTGCCGTAGCGGATGTTGTCCATGACGGTGCCGGTGAAGAGGTTCACGTCCTGCAGGACGATGCCCAGGGAGCGGCGCAGGTCGCCCTTGCGGATCTTGTTGATGTTGATGCCGTCGTAGCGGATCTTGCCGTCGGCGATGTCGTAGAAGCGGTTGATCAGGTTGGTGATCGTGGTCTTGCCCGCGCCCGTGGCGCCGACGAAGGCGACCTTCTGGCCGGGCTTGGCGAAGAGGGTCACGTCGTGCAGGACGGTGTGGTCGGGCGTGTAGCCGAAGTCGACGTGGGAGAGGCGCACGTCGCCCGCCAGGGGCACGTACTCCACGCTGCCGTCCCCGTGGGGGTGCTTCCAGGCCCAGGTCTCGCTGCGCCGGTCGCACTCGACGAGCTCTCCGGAGGCGTCACGCTCGGTGTTGACCAGGGTCACGTAGCCCTCGTCCACCTCGGCCTCGCGGTCGAGCAGGCCGAAGATGCGCTCCGCGCCGGCAAGTCCCATGACCACGAAGTTGATCTGCTGCGACACCTGGCCGATGGAGCCGGCGAAGCGCTTGGTCAGGTTGAGGAAGGGCACCACGATGTCGATGGTGAGCGCCAGTCCCGAGATAGAGGGGTTGGGCACGTTGAGCGCCAGGAATACGCCGCCCATGAGGGCGACCGCGACGTAGGCGAGGTTGCCGAGGTTCATGAGGATGGGCATCATCGTGTTGCCGTAGATGTTGGCGCTCTTGGAAGCCTCGAAGAGCTCGTCGTTGACGACGTCGAAGTCCCGTACCATCTGGCGCTCGTGGGTGAAGACCTTGACGACCTTCTCGCCCGTCATCGCCTCCTCGGCAAAGCCCTCCGCCTTGGCGAGGGAGCGCTGCTGGGCCAGGAAGAAGTGGGCGCTCCTGCCGCCCAGCACCTTCACGGACTGCGCCATGACGGCGACCATGACCAGCACGACCACGGTCATGGGCAGGGAGTACCACAGCATGATGGCGAGCACCGACGCCATGGCCATGAGGGTCGAGAGGATGTTGGGCAGCGCCTGGCTGATGAGCTGCCTGAGCACGTCGACGTCGTTGGTGTAGTGGCTCATGATGTCGCCGTGCTGCGTGCTGTCGAAGTAGCGGATGGGCAGGTCCTCCATGTGGTCGAACATGGTGTTGCGGACCTTCATGAGGGTGCCCTGGGTCACGACGGCGGCGAGCTGCGCCTGCGCGGTGACGAAGGCGAGCCCGGTGAGGTAGAGCACGACGAGCGACGCCACGATCTGCAGGATCGGGCCGGACGCGCCCGCCCAGTCGCCGCTCTGCCAGTACTCGGTCACGACCTGCAGCGCCTGCTGCAGGAAGATGGAGGGGAGGGACGCGATGACCGCTGCCGCGACGATGCACACGACCATGGCGACGGTCTGCACGGGATAGAAGCCAAAGACGAGCCTCAGCGTGCGTCCCAGCACCTTCATGGGGTTGGCGGGACCGTGCCCGCGGCCGCCCTCGGGCTGCGTGGCCTCGTCCGCCTTGGACGTTGCTTCTCCGGCCGCGCCTGCCTTTGCCTGTAGGTCCTTGGTGTCCTTGCTACTCATGGGACTTCGCCCCCCTTCCCTCAGCCGAGCCGTCCGAGGCGAGGGCGCCCATCTTCTGGTCGTGCGACTGCTTGTTCTGGCTGGTGTAGGTCTCGCGGTAGATGGCGTTGGTGCGCAGCAGCTCCTCGTGGGTGCCGACGGCCGAGATGCGGCCCCTGTCCAGGACCACGATGCGGTCGGCGTCTTCCACGGAGGAGGTTCGCTGGGCGATGATGATCTTGGTGGTGGAGGGGATAAAGCTCTTGAACCCGGCGCGGATGAGCTTGTCGGTCTTGGTGTCGACGGCGCTGGTGGAGTCGTCCAGGATCAGGACCTTGGGCCTCTTGAGCAGTGCGCGGGCGATGCAGAGGCGCTGCTTCTGGCCACCCGAGACGTTGGTGCCGCCCTGCTCGATGTAGGTGTCGTACTTGTCGGGCATGAGCTGGATGAACTCGTCTGCCTGCGCGAGCCTGCACGCCTCGACGAGCTCCTCGTCGGTGGCGTCGGCGTTGCCCCAGCGCAAGTTGTCCTTGATGGTGCCCGAGAAGAGCACGTTGCGCTGCAGCACCACGGCGACCTGGTCGCGCAGGGTGTCAAGGTCGTACTCGCGCACGTCGTGGCCACCCACGCGCACGCTGCCGTTGGTGACGTCGTAGAGGCGGCTGATGAGCTGGATCAGCGTGGACTTGGACGAGCCCGTGCCGCCGATGACGCCGATCACCTCCCCGCTCTTGATGTGGAGGTCGATGTCGGAGAGGGCCATGCGCTCGGCCTTCCGGGAGTACTCGAAGTCCACGTGGTCGAAGTCGACGGAGCCGTCGGGCACCTCGGTGAGGCCGCCCTCGGGGCTGGTGAGGTCGCTCTTCTCGAGCAGGACCTCGCAGATGCGCCGCGCGCTCTCCTCGGACATGGTGATCATCACGAAGACCATCGAGAACATTATGAGGCTCATGAGCATCGAGAAGCCGTAGGTGATGAGGGCCGAGAGCTGCCCCACGTTCATGAGGGCGCCCTGGCTCTGGATGATGGCGCGCGAGCCGAAGAAGATGACCACGGTGTAGATGACGTCGATGGCCAGGGTCATGATGGGGGCATTGAAGGCCAGCAGGCGTTCGACGTGCACGAAGTCGTGGTAGAGGTTGCCGGAGGCCTGCTCGAACTTCTGCTTCTCGAACTCCTCGCGGACGAAGGACTTGACCACGCGGATGCCCGAGACGTTCTCCTCGACGGAGTCGTTGAGGCGGTCGTACTCACGGAAGATGCGCCTGAACATGGGCATGACCTTGGCTGCGATCCCAAAGAGGAAGAAGCCGAGGACGATGGCCACGACGACGTAGATGACGGCCATGCTGCCGCCCGTGACGAAGGCCATCACGATGGCGAAGGTCAGCATCAGCGGGCTGCGGATAGCCGTGCGGATGAGCATCATGTAGGCCTGCTGCACGTTGGTCGTGTCGGTGGTGAGGCGCGTCACGAGCGAGCTCGTGGAGAAGCGGTCGATGTTCGAGAACGCGAAGTCCTGGATGCTCTGGAACATGTCGTGGCGGAGGTTGCGCGCGAAGCCGGTCGCCGCGACGGAGCAGGTGTAGCCCGCACCCGCGCCGAAGGCGAGGGACGCCAGGGCGAGCCCCACCAGGATGAGCGCGTAGCGGACGATGACGTCCATGCCCGCGCCGAGGTTGAGCTGGTCGATGAGCTGGGCGGTCATGAAGGGGATGATGCACTCGATGACCACCTCGCCCACGACGAGTATGGGCGTCCACACAGAGGTGGACTTGAACTCCCTGACGCTGCCGCCCAGGGTAGAGAGGATCTGGCCGTAGCTCAGGCCCGGCATCGCCTTCTCCTCGTTACTCATTTCCTGCCTCCCTCTCCTTCTGCTCGATGAGCTTCCAGTGCTCCATGAGCCGGTCGAGGTCGTCCGCGAGCTCGAGGCGCCGCGCCTGGTCGAGCGGCTCGAAGGCCTCGCGCTCGAAGTCGATCTTCTTGCGCGCGACCTCGCAGGCGAGCTCGCGGCCCGCCTCGGTGAGGGCTATGTCGAGCTGGCGCTTGTCCTGCTCCGAGCGGGTGCGGACGACCAGTCCCTCTCCCTCGAGCTTCGCGAGCACCTCCGAGAGGGCGGCGGAGCTTATGCCCACGCTCTCCTGCAGCTCGCGCTGGGTGAGCTGGCCCCCGCAGTGCAGCAGGCGCACGAGGACGAACTGCTTGCCGCCCCGCCCTCCCGCGTGCACGTGCAGGAAGTGGCCGAAGTAGCCGAGGCGGCGCAGGATGCGTCGCTCGACGGACTTCGATGCCTCCTCCAGCTCCCTGTTCATCTCGTCTTCCGTGGTCACCAGATTCCTTCCTCGCGTTGTTTGACCTGAGGGATGGTAGGTACCTAGCAAATCGATGTCAAGGTACCTAGGAATCATTTGAGAGGTACCTTGCAATCTTCACATTGCAGCCTCGGCGCCACGGCGTCGTCTTCGTGGCGCCGGCGTCGTGGCACCCGTCCGCTCCCGCCATTGACCTCCCCCTGCGTTCTCTATGCCATTCTCTGAAATCGATCGTGTAAAACCCCAGTTGGGAGAGATCAAGGTTCAGGAATTTGCATAGAGAAGGAGCCGAGGTTCAGAAAGTGGCATAGAGAACGGGCTGAGGTTCAGGAAGTGGCATAGAGAACGGCGGCTCTGCGCACACGTCGTGCCCGATGGCGTCCAACACGCGCGAATCCCATCCGAAAGCGTCAAACGCGTCTGGGGCGCTCGCAACGTCCCAGGTCGCTGGAACCGCTCAGACGCGTTGGACGCTGCGGGGAAATTGCGACCAATCGACGCCCTGCTCGGCCTCGGCAATCGTCACCAGGAGCTCGCGCAGGACAGCCTCGGGGGCGACCTTGGGAAGGGTGTGGTCGGCGTCCGCGACGAAGGCCAGACGCGAGCCGGGTATCGAGCGCGCGATGAGGCGGGTCTCGTCCGCGGGAATCTGGTCGAGCTCACCTGCCATCACGCAGCAGGGGCAGGAGATCCGTCCCAGGCTCTCTGCCTCGATGTGCGGCTCGACCAGCATGAGCCGGAGGAGTTCCGCCATCTGGGCCGCCTGCCTGCGGCTGGGGGCGGGCGTTCCGTCCTCGTAGAGGGCGGACTCGTCACCCGCCGTCGCCCAGGCCTCCCACTCGCCCGCGGCCGCCGCCAGCTCGTCGTTGCCGGGGATTCCCTCGGGAGAGAGGTTGGCGCCCACCGACATGAGGGACGCGATGCGCTCCGCGTGGTCGCGCGCGAGCAGCAGCCCCTCGATCGCGCCGTCCGAGAAGCCCAGCACGTGGACGCGCGCGAGTCCGGCGGTATCGAGGACGGCGAGCGCGTCGTCCGCCATGAGCTCGTAGGTGAGCCGCGCCGTCCCGCGCGTGCTCGTGCCCTGGGCGCGCGAGTCGACGGCGACCACGGGGCGTCCGCAGGCCACGAGGGCGTCGACGAGGACGCCGAAGATGCCGTGCTCCTCTCCGTTGCCATGGAGCATGAGGACCGGCAAGACACCCGGCGTGGCGGAATTCGCGGTGACGGCGGCGTCGGCGGCCGGCGCGTAGCAGAAGGCGGATATCCGCGCGCCGTCGAGGGTCTTGACCTGCAGACGTCTATCCAGAGGCGCCGTGGGGCGCGCGTAGGGGCGGGGGACGTGACGTTCGGGCAGGGCGGGTGCGTCGTTGCTCATGGAAGCTCCTCCTGGCTGCGTGGCTGCCCAGATTCTAGGTGAGAGGAGCGCAACCGCCGCCTTCCGCAAGGTGACGGTCGCGCTCCGAAGCGCCCCGTGCAGGGGGTGACGGCTTTCGGTGGCCTTCCGCTCGGCGTGGCCTACCTGCCCTGGCTCTCGTGCCTCTCGAAGAAGTCGAAGCGGGGAGGCAGCGGCACGAGCTCGTGCTCGGAGGGCCTCTCGCCCAGTGCCTCGGCGAGCTGGGCCGGCGTCAGGAAGGCGTTCTCCCAGCTGAAGAAGTCCGCCGCGGCGAAGCCCAGGCGCTTGCAGATGCGCTCGCAGCCGAAGGGCGCCGCGGGGTGCATGAGCAGGGTCGTCGTGCGCAGCGCCGCGAAGGCGTTGGCGAGCGCGTGCTCGTAGGCGGCGTCGTCACCCTTGGCGGCCTTGGACTCGTCACCCCAGCGCTTGTTGGCCGTGCGGGCGAACTCCTCGGCCACGCCCAGCGCCCCGTGGGCATCGAAGCCGTGGGCGCAGCGCTCGAAGGTCAGCGTCGCCTCGCGACAGGCGGCCACGACCTCGGCGTCCGCCTCGACGGAGGGCAGCCTACCGCCGCAGACGTTCTGCGCGCCGTAGAGGCAGCTGCGCGCCAGGCGGTTGAAGATGTTGGCGAGGAAGGCGCTCTCCTTGAGGGCGGGGTCCACCACGCGCGGGTCGTCCTTGACCAGGACGTCTTCGCCGGTCCTCTTGTCCTTGTGGCTCACGCTGGTGTCATAGGGCTTGGGAGAGAAGCTCACGGCCTTCTGGTCCAGGCCCAGGCTCAGCCAGTGGCACCTCAGCTGCTCGGGGGTGTAGTTGTCGAGCAGCTCGGCGGCCATGGGCGGCTTGACCTTGCCCGAGCTGGAGGCCTTCTTGTTCATGAACAGGATGTGGTAGTTGGCCACGGGCGTGTCCTGGAAGAGCCCCCAGTCGAGCGCCTTCCAGAGCGCCGGCTGTGCCACGCAGTAGAAGTAGATGTTGTCCTGGCCGATGAACTGGTAGACGCGGGCGTCGTCGTCGCACCACCAGTCGCGCCAGTCGCGGCTGGAGTAGCGGCCCTCGTCGCTCGTGGCCAGGGCGGCCTGGGTGAAGCTGATGGGGGCCCAGAGGCTCTCGGGCCAGCACCAGACGGTGAGGCCGCCCACGCCCTCGAGCTCCGGCGCGGGCACGCCCCACTCGATGTTGCCGGTGATGCGGAAGGGCAGCAGGCACTTGCCCGTGCGGAAGCGCACGCCGGCGGCCTCCAGGATGCCGCGCGCCTCGTCGCGGTCCTGCCAGCGCGAGAACTCGACGGAGAAGGACTGCTGGCCCTTCTCGGCCTCGCGCAGGGTGTGGTCGGGGAGCTGGTCGCGCACGGCGTCGAAGGCGGCGCGGAACTTGTCCTGCACGTAGATCACGGGGGCCACGAGCGACTCGCGCACGGTCTTGGTGACGATGGGCCTGACCTGCTCGTCGAGGTCCCACTCGTCCATGAGGGCCTTGAGCTCGCCCTCGAAGGCGGGCAGGTCGAAGTACCAGTTGTCGACGGGGCGCAGCTCGGGCGTGGTGCCGGTGAGCTGGGACACGGGGCTGATGAGCTCCTCGGGGTCGAACTGGTGGCCCAGGTCGCACTCGTCGGCGTAGGCCTTCTCGCTCTTGCAGCCACGGACGGGGCAGCGGCCCTGGACCTGGCGGCCGTTGAGGAACTGCCCGGCCTCCACGTCATAGAACTGGCGGGTGCTCATCTTGTGCAGGTAGCCGCGGTCGTGCAGGCGGCGGATCAGCTCGGCGGTGAGGCGCTCGTGGAACTCGCGGGCGGGCTCGAGGCCAGAGCCGGCAAAGAGGTCGAGGCTGATGCCGTAGGCGTCGAGCGCGGACTTCTGCGCGTCGTGGTTCTCTCCCACGTAGTCCACGATCGTCCCCTGGTAGCCCTCGGCCACGCGCTTGCGGTAGCCCTCCATGATGGGGGAGCCATAGCAGTCGGTGCCCGAGACGAAGAGCACGTTCTGGGCGCCGATGCGGTCGCGCAGGAAGCGGGCGAAGAAGTCCGCGGGCACGAAGACGCCGCCGATGTGGCCGAAGTGCAGGTTCTTGTTGCCGTAGGGCATGCCGCCGGTGATGACCGCGCGACGGGGGAAGGTGGGACGGGCGGCCTCGAGGGCCTCGCGCTCTGCTGCCATGTGGGAGTTCCTTTTCTTGTGGCTGCTGTGTAACCCCTGCAGTATCCCACAACGCGCCGGGGCGGCGGCGCGGTCGCGGGTGGGCACCGGGGTGCCAGGGCGTACCGGGGTGCCAGGGCGTACCGGGGTGCCAGGGCGCATCGGGGTGCCAGGGCGCATCGGTCGTCGGAGCACGCGTCCATGCGCGCCGCTGGCGTCGAGCACGCCGTTGCGCACACCCACCGGCAACGAGCACGCTTTTGCGCACGTCGCCTGCTGCGTTTGCCCAGTTGCTGGAGGACGGCATTGTGCGTTCGAGCGTGAAGGATTTTTGGCGCGTGCGTAGCCGCGTGCACGACGGCGACAGACGTGCGTAGCCGCGTGCACGACGGCGACAGACGTGCGTAGCCGCGTGCACGACGGCACGGAAGGGGCGGCTTCTCTCGCCTGCATATAGAATCAAGGCGAGAATGGCACGTCAGGGGATGGTGACAACAGGGACGGCGCAAGGCGAGAGGGGGCTCCGTCCGCATCAGGGAGGTGACGACATGCGTAGGCACGGACGCGGGCGGATGGTCGTCACCGCGGCGGCCGTGGCAACTCTCGCCTGCGCCCTGTTCCTTGCCTGGCAGCTCAACTATGTCCCGCACCCCAGCCACTCCAGCGAGGAGCTGGGCATCGAGCGCTACCAAAGCCCCCGCGACACGGACGCGGACGGCGTGGACGACCAGACCGACATCCTCGAGTCCGCGCGCGCATACGTGGCGACGCGGCCGCGCTACCAGAGC
Organism: Olsenella sp. oral taxon 809 str. F0356; assembly: GCF_000233535.1. Lineage (NCBI taxonomy): Bacteria > Bacillati > Actinomycetota > Coriobacteriia > Coriobacteriales > Atopobiaceae > Olsenella > Olsenella sp. oral taxon 809. The sequence continues at coordinate 1,965,872 of NZ_JH376563.1, read as the reverse complement.
CGCTACTACGCGGGAGGTTGGCCGGACGACGGCTGTGGCGTCTGCACCGACGTGGTTGCGCGGGCGCTCCTCGGGGCGGGCATCGACCTGCGCGCTCTCGTGGCGGCGGACGTCGGCGCGCATCCCGAGGCATACGGCATCGCCGCGTCCGACCCCGACATCGACTTCCGCCGCACGCAGGTGCTCACCCTCTACTTCGAGCGGAACGCGCAGGTCCTCACGACGGACCTCTCCGACGTGGCCGTCTGGCAGGGTGGGGACATCGTGATGTGGGAGGGGCATGTGGGCGTGGTCTCTGACCGGCGGCGCTCGGACGGCATGCCCTTCGTCATTCACCACTGGGGTCCCCTGCAACTTCGCTACGAGGAGGACCGGCTGGACGACTGGGGGCGCATCGTCGGCCACTACCGCTTGGGATAGCCACTGCCGCTTGGGATAGCCGCTGCCGCTTGGGATAGACTGGAGGAGCGGCCGCAGGGCCGACCCCGCGACGACCGAGAGGACGGCCATGTCCAAGCTGCGCGCGAACTTCCACACCCACACCACCTTCTGCGACGGCAGCGCCTCGGCCGAGCAGGTGGTCGAGGCGGCCCTGGGCAAGGGCTTCGAGCAACTGGGGTTCTCGGGCCACATGGACCCAGAGATCCACATGGACTGGCCCGCCTACACGGCCGAGGTCAGGCGTCTGCAGCGGAAGTACGCAGGGCGCATCGACATCCTGATGGGCGTCGAGTTGGACAACCTCTACGATCCCGCCTGCTGCCCGGGCGCCGAGTACGTCATCGGCTCCACCCACTTCCTGGATGTGCAGACGCCCTTCCCCATGAGCGTGGACAGCAGCGAGGAGCAGCTGCGCGAGCTCTGCGAGGGCTGTTTCGACGGGGACTGGCTCGCGCTTTGCCGTGCCTACTACGAGCTCGAGGCGCAGGTGCACGACCGCACCAACTGCGACTTCGTGGGACACTTCGACCTGGTGACGCGCTTCAACGACTCCATGCGCTATGTGGACGAGACGAGCCCCGCCTACCTCGGCCCCGCGCTCGAGGCCATGGAGTGCCTGGTGGGGCAGGGCGTCCCCTTCGAGATCAACTGCGGTGCCGTCAACCGCGGGCGCAAGGCGGAGCTCTATCCGAGACACGAGCTTCTGAGGGCCCTGCACGACTTCGGCGGGAAGATTTTGATCAGCGCGGACGCCCACCAGCCCGAGCTCCTGGACGGCGGCTTCGACGTGGCGGTGGCCTCGGCGATCGACTGCGGCTTCACGCACGTGAACGTCCTGGCGCACGATGCCATGGGCGGCGTGGAGTGGCGCCAGCTCGCCCTCGACACGCTGGCGGGGTAGGGGGGCGATGGCAACGGACGGCAGAGGCGTACCGCTCCTCCTGCACGCGTGCTGTGGGCCCTGCTCGCTGGAGCCGCTGCGGCTCCTGCGCGAGGATGGCTTCGAGCCCACGATCTGCTGGTCCAACCCCAACATCCAGCCGGTGGCGGAGCACGACCGCAGGCTGAGGACGCTTCTCGACTGGGCGCGTGACGTCGCCCACGTGGAAGTCGTCGTCGCTGGTGACGACCGAGGGGCATGGGAGAGGGGCGTCGCTCCCGCGGGCTTCGACCGCGAGCGCCGCTGCAGGTCCTGCTATGCCCTGCGCCTGGCGGAGTCCTGTCGTGTCGCCCGAGAGCGCGGCTTCGAGTACGTCTCGACCACGCTGGCGGTCTCTCCCTACCAGCTCTTCGACGCCTGCGAGGACGTGCTGCTCGGCCTTGCCCGGGCCAACGGGCTCACGGCCGTCTGGCGAGACTTCCGCCCGCACTACGCCGAGGCGACGATCGAGTCCCGTGAGCTGGGGATGTACCGCCAGAACTACTGTGGCTGCCGCTTCTCCTCGGCCGAGGCTGCCATGGAGCGGCAGCGCGCCCGCGACGCCCGGAAGGCCGCCCGCGCTGCCCGGCGCGAGGGCAGGCTGGTGGTCGCGCCCCCGGAGTACTTCCCGGGCTAGGCCGGGGACATTCTCGCCTGGGGCTTTGCCTTTGCGCGACGCGTGGGGGCTTGGCGCCTGCCGCGGGAGACGCGAACCCGCCGCGGGAGACGCGAGCCCGCCGCGGGAGGCGCGAGCCCGCCACGGGAGGCGAGAAGTGGGTTGCTGCGATGCTGCGGGACTTGCGAAGTGGGTGGTTTTCGGGGTGGCCTGCCATGCGGAACCACCCACATCGAGCCGCTCGCGCGAGAGGCGAGAAGTGTGTGGCCACGGTGTCATGGGAACAGCGAAGTGGGTAGCCATGCGCTGCGGGAGTGCCGAAGTGGGCGGAACTCCGGTTCGCATGTAGGCGAGAACCACCCACATCGGCCACCGCGCGCGGCAAGCAGGATGTGAGTAACGCGCTATGTGCGAAATGGGCGCCCGCACCTCCGCAGCCCGCGCCTCCGCAGTCCGCGCTGCAGCGCAGTCGCCGCAGCCCGCGCCGCAGCAGCCCCGGCACGCCGCTCCCTCCGACACACAACGCACGCGCCGGCACCCTATAATCTCCCCGCCACGACCCACACGGCTCGCCGGCCCTCCGCCGGCGCCGTCGCCAACAGCAAGGAACCAGCATGCCCATGCGCACCGACGACTTCGACTACCCCCTTCCCGACGAGCTCATCGCCCAGGCCCCCGCGGAGCCCCGCGACTCCTGCCGCCTCCTCGTCCTCGACCGCGAGGACGGTTCCGTCGGGCACCGCCGCTTCACCGACGTCCTCGACTACCTCGAGCCCGGCGACCTCCTCGTCGCCAACAAGACCCGCGTCTTGCCCGCGCGCCTCATGGGCCACAAGCGCGGCACCGGCGGCGTGGCCGAGACCCTCCTGCTCAGACGCCGCGAGGACCTGGACCCGCTGGGTGGCGTCTGGGAGTGCCTGGTCAAGCCGGGCAAGCGCCTGAAGCAGGGGGCCGTGGTCGAGTATCGCGAGGGCGGCATCCACGCGCCCCAGGACTGGCCGGTCGTGCTCACGGGCGAGGTCATCGACTACCTGGACGAGAACCGCGGCGGGCGCCTCCTGCGCTTCGTCCCCGCCGCGGGCCTCACCCTTGATGCCGCCATCCACAAGGCGGGCCACGTGCCCCTGCCGCCCTACATCACGGAGTACGAGGGCGACCCCGAGAAGTACCAGACCGTCTACGCCATGCGGGAGGAGCACTCGGCCGCGGCGCCCACGGCGGGGCTGCACTTCACCCCCGAGCTCATGGGGCTCCTCCGCGACAAGGGTGTCAACTGGGCAAACGTCGAGCTCGAGGTGGGCATCGACACCTTCCGACTGGTGGAGGAGGACGACCCCACCCAGCACGTCATGCACACCGAGCGCTATCACGTGGGCCAGGACGTCGTCGACGCGGTGCACGCGGCCAAGGCGGCGGGGCATCGCGTGGTGGCCGTGGGCACGACCTCGGTCCGCTCGCTCGAGAGTGCCTTCGACGCCGGCGCCCCTGCGGCGGCTCCCGCGATGGTGGCCCGCCGCTTCGAGGCCGCGGCCGACTCTGCCGCGGCCCTGGGCAGGGGAGACCTGGTGGAGAGGTGCGACGCCACCACCGACCTCTACCTCATGCCAGGCTCGACCTTCCACGTGGTCGACGCCATGATCACCAACTTCCACGTGCCCCGCTCGACGCTCATGATGCTGGTCTCGGCCTTCGCCACCCGCGAGCAGATCATGTCTGTCTACCAGGCCGCCATGGACGAACGCTACCGCTTCCTGAGCTTTGGCGACGCGATGCTGATCCTCTAGCGGGCAAGCGTGGGGTAAGGGGGATGACGGGCGAGAGGGAACGCCCCCTTGGTCGCGGGTTTGGCTGCAGCGCGAAAGGCGGTCGCGGCGCGCAATCCACGCACGACCTGCGCGCAAAACCTCGTCCACCTGTCCAAACACAGAACGCCCGCGCAAACCAGGAATGGCCTGCGCGGGCGTTCAGCTTTTGGTGTCTCCACCCTCGGGCGAGAACCGCCTCCTACCGCCCCTAGCGGGCCTCCTGCCGTCCCTAGCGGGGGAGCAGCACGGCCAGCAGCACGACGAGCACGACGAGCGTTGCGAGCACCACGCCCAGGAAGAGCAGGCGCTTGGCGCGGGTGGTCTCGCGCAGGTGGCGCTCCGTGCTGGCGAGACGGGCCACCTCCGCCTCCTGGCGCTCCAGCTCGCCCTTCGCCTCGGCCACGTCGGCGCGCAGCTGGGCCGTGAGCTCCGGCGTGGCGTGGATCTGGTTGGCGTCGTCGAGGACGGCCTGCTCCGCCTCGCGCTCCTCGCGGAGCTTGGCGGCGCGCCCCTCTCCCTCGTCGAGCTCCGCCTTCGCGGCGGACATCTGCTCCTCGAGCCCCTTCTCAGCGGCGAGGGCCTCGTTGCTCATGCCCTCGAACTCCTCGCGCCGCGCGTCCGCCTCCTTGCGGGCGTCCTCGTTCTGGCGCTCCACGGTCTCGAGCGACTGCTTCTGGGTCCAGAGGTGGGTCTGGGCGTTGTCCACGAGCTGCTGGCACTCGGCGGTGACGCGGGTGACCTCGTCGCGGGCGGCGCCCAGGTGGGCCTGCTCGGCCACGACCTCGCCCTGCAGCTTGCCCAGGGCGGCGGGGGCGGCGTTGCCGTCCTTCTGCAGGGCACTGAACTCCGCCTCGATCTTCTGGAGGCGGTCCTTGGCGCTGTCAACCGCCCGGTTGGCGGCCGCGATGCGCTGCTCGCGCTTCTTCACGGCGTCGGCCATCTGCGCGTCGGCGTTCTTGACGGCGCGCCTGATGTCAGAGAGCGAGCGCGCGGTGTCGTCGGAACGTCCCTTGGTCGACTCCATGAGCTCTCGGTAGGGTCTGAGGCGCTCCTCGTTGTCCCGCCTGAGCTCGTCGAGCTGCTGCTGGAGCTGGTCGCGTCGGGCCGAGGCGGCCTGGCAGGCGTCCGCGAGCTCGGCGAGCTGGCGGTCGAGCTGGGCCAGCGCGTCGCCCTGGCGCTGGACGATGCCCTGGTAGTCGGCCTCGACCTCGTCGCGGTGGCCCAGGCGGGCGCCGTCCTCCTCGATCTGCTCCCTGAGCGCCTTGGCGCGCTCGCGGCCGGCGGAGTGCACGCGCGACGCGGCGCGAACGTTGCGAATCGCCTCGAGCCCCTCGCGCAGCGACCTGCCGGCCTCGCGCGCGGTGCTTGCCGCGACCGAGAGGCCGGCGCCATTCTCGCCCTCGCCCTCCTGGGCGTCCTCGGGGGAGATGGTCTCGATGGGCTCCTGGGTGCCGGGTGCCTCCCGCATCCCTCGGGCCTCATAGTGCTCAGTGTTGGGCTCGTCAGCCATGGCGAGCTCCTTTCCGGTCAGGGGACGGGTGTCCCCGGCAGCTCCTCATATCCCCTCATTCTGCCCCATGGTCCTGCGCTGGCAACGCGCGCCCGGCCATCTGCCCACAATCAGCGCTTTGCGGCGAACTTCCCCGAGGCGGGACTCGGGGGGCGCACGGGCGTCGGCCGGCACGCCAGGGGAGGATTTCCGCGCGGAGGGGTCCCAACGCCATGCCAAATTCAGACCCATGGCTTATCCATGAGCCTGAATGTTTTGCTAGTATGAGTCCGTAAGCAGGTCCCGCCGGGGCAACCCTGCATGATGTCAAAGGAGAGCACAATGGTTTCCAAGCAAGTGACGATCGTCAGCGCGACTGGCCTTCACGCGCGTCCGGCCTCCCAGTTCGTTCAGGTTGCCAAGCAGTACCAGAGCGCCGTCACCATCAAGGACGTCGACAAGGGCACCGCTCCCGTCAACGCCAAGTCCATCATGATGATTCTGGCCGCTGGTCTGGGCACCGGCACCAAGGTCGAGATCAGCTGCGACGGCCCCGACGAGCAGGACGCCCTGGGCGGCCTCCTCGGCATCAAGGACGGCGACGAGACCCTCTTCGGCGAGTAGACTCGCTCCCAGGGAATCGGACCCAAGCGAGCCCGGCATCCAGCCGGGCTCTTTTTTGTGAGGGCACCGGGGTCGTTGCCGTGGCGCAGGCGGGTGGATCGCACGGGCGTGCCGTGGCTCAGGACGCGCCTGCGCTGGCCGCCGCCGTCCGCGGAGCAGGCCACGGCCAGGGCCCACGAGGAGCAAGGCGAGAGGAACGCAGATGAGCGAGGCCGCAGTGCCCAAGGACAAGTGGTTCAGCTACAACGTCGTGGCCGAGGACCCCCAGACGCACGCCCGGGCAGGCGTGCTGCACACCCCACACGGGGACGTCCCCACGCCCATCTTCATGCCCGTGGGCACCAAGGCCACGGTGAAGGGGCTCCTCCCCCAGAACCTCGAGCAGCTGGGCACCAAGATCCTCCTCGCCAACACCTACCACCTCTCGCAGCGCCCGGGCACCGGGCTCGTGGCCGAGATGGGCGGCCTGCACGAGTTCATGCAGTGGCACGGCCCCATCCTCACCGACTCGGGCGGCTTCCAGGTCTTCAGCCACGGCTCCAACGTGAGGCTGAGCGACGAGGGCGTGACCTTCCGCACCGTCGACTACGACGGCTCCTACGTGCACTGGACGCCCGAGTCCAACATGCGCATGGCCGAGGAGCTGGGTGCCGACATCGTGATGCAGCTCGACCAGTGCCCGGGCTACCCCGCGACGCGCCGCTTCGTCGAGCGGGCCGTCGACCTCTCGAGCATGTGGGCCGAGCGCTGCTGGAAGGCGCACCGGTGCGAGGACCAGGCGCTCTTCGGCATCGTCCAGGGCGGCATGCACATGGACCTGCGCCTGCGCTCGCTCGAGAGGCTCGAGTCCATGGGGGACTTCCCGGGCTACGGCATCGGCGGCTACTCGGTGGGCGAGAGCCACGAGCTCATGTTCGAGACCCTGGCGCCCCTCGCCAGTGAGCACATGCCCAAGGGCAAGCCCCGCTACCTCATGGGCGTGGGCAACCCCACCACGCTGGTCCACGGCGTCGAGTGCGGCATCGACATGTTCGACTGCGTGCTGCCCACCCGCACCGCGCGCAGCGGGACGGCCTTCTCCAGCGAGGGGCGCCTCAACTTCAGGAACGCCCGCTTCGCCCGCGACCACGGCCCCATCGACCCGGCCTGCGGCTGTCCCGTCTGCACGGGCGGCTACTCCCGCGCCTACATCCGCCACCTGGTCAAGCAGGACGAGATGCTGGGCTCCATCCTGCTCTCCATGCACAACGTCCACTACCTGCTGGACCTCATGCGACGCGCCCGCGAGGCCATCATTAGGGGAGAGTACGCCTCCTTCGTGTCCCGCTGGGACGAGCTCCCCGCCGCCAGGGACTGGTAGGGGAGGGGCTCGGACGGGCGCGCCTCGACGTTCGTCGGCGCTTCGTCAGGCGAGAGCTGCCGACCAGCTCCCCTCCCCGGCCCTCCCGGGGTCCCGTCCCACGTCATCGCCCATGTCGGGCTAGAATGACGGGGTTGACTTTTTGAGAGGGGCGCCCTGCGCCCCGGAACGGGAGTGCCGATGTCGGAAGAGAAGAGCCCGGAGCGCGCCAGCGGCGTGGACCGGTGGAAGGCCACGGAGGCCGCGGGCGGGAAGCCCCGCCGCGACCGCCGCCGCAAGGGAAGGGGCACCGGTCCGCACGCGTCCGCTCATGCCCGCCGCTACCTGGGGACCCTCGTCGCCCTCGCGGTCCTGCTCGTCGCCTGCGCCGTGGGCTTCACGCCCCTGGGCGAGCGCATCACGCAGGGCCTCGACATCCGCGGGGGCGTGTCCGTGATCATGGCGGCCTCGAAGCCCGACGGCTCCGCCCCCACCGCCGACGAGATGGCCACCGCCACGAGCATCGTCCAGAGCCGCGTCAACTCCCTCGGCGCCTCCGAGACCTCCGTCCAGCAGCAGGGCACCAACTCCATCCTGATCCAGATCCCGGGCGCCACCGACGCCCAGGCGGCCATCCAGACCATCGGGCAGACGGGCAAGCTCGAGTTCGTCCGCATGGACGAGATAGGCGACGCCGACGCCCTGGCCAAGCTCAACGCGGGCTCGGAGGGCGTGCGGCTCGAAGAGGGGAGCTACACTGCCTTCCTCGACGGCTCGCACATCTCGAGCACCGCCGTGGCGCAGAGCTCCTCCTCGGCGACCGGCGACTACGTGGTCAACCTGAGCCTCGACCCCGAGGGCTCGGCCGCCTTCGCCGATGTCACCCGCGAGCTCGCGCCGCACAAGGGCCGCATCGCCATCGTGCTCGACGGCGTCGTGAACTCCGCCCCCGCCGTCCAGTCCGAGATCACGGGCGGCCAGGTCTCGATCTCGGGCAACTTCACCCTCGAGCAGGCGAAGTCGCTCAAGACCGTGCTCGACTCCGGCTCGCTGCCCGTCACGCTGACCTACTCCGAGAGCCGCGTGGTGGGCCCCACCCTGGGCCAGGACTCCCTCTCGAAGGGCGTCGTGGCCATCGCCGTGGGCGTGGCCGCGGTGGTCGTCTACCTCTTCCTCTTCTACCGCGGCCTGGGCATCCTCACCATGGGCTCGCTCGCCGTCTTCGCCCTGCTCTACCTGGGGCTCCTCGCACTGCTCTCGCACTTCGGCGCCTTCGCGCTCACGCTTCCCGGCCTTGCCGGCATGGTGCTCACCACGGGCTCGGCCGCGGACTCCTCGATACTGGTGCTCGAGCGCTTCAGGGAGGAGGTCCGCATGGGCCGCAGCATCAAGAACGCCGCCGTCTCGGGCGCGCGGCACGGCATCCTGACCTCGCTCGACGCCGACGCCGTCACCCTGGTCACGGCCCTCGCCCTCTTCCTCGTGGCCGTGGGCCCCGTCAAGGGCTTCGGCCTCACCCTGGCCTTGGGCATCGCCTGCGACGTCGTGACCATGCTCTGCTTCAAGGCGCCGGCGCTCAGGCTCCTCGCCCTCGGCCCCATCCAGCGCCATCCCGGCTTCTGGGGCATAGCCCAGGACCTCGAGGAGGCAGCCTCCGGCCAGGGGGACGCGGAGCGCCAGAGGGGGGGTGTGGCCCGTGCGTAGCCACTTCGAGCGCGAGATTCCCTTCATCCAGCACCGCCGCCAGCTCCTGGGCCTCTCCTGCGCCCTGGTCGTCCTCGCCGTGCTGGGCATCGCCCTGCGCGGCCTCGTCTTCGGCATCGAGTTCCGCGGGGGCACCGAGGTCGACTTCACCGGCACCGGCGAGCTCACGATAGAGCAGATGAGGGACGCCCTCACCGCCGCGGGCGAGGCGGACCCCACCGTCCAGACCACCGTGAGCGACGGCAGCGCGGGCTTCCTGGTGCGTTCGGACACCGTTGACCCAAGCGTCGCCAACCAGCATGCCGCCGAGGCGGCCAAGGCTCTGGGGCTCACCGACCAGAACTACACCGTCACCACCATCGGGCCCGACTGGGGCGCCGACGTGACGCGCACCTCCGCCCTGGCCTTCGGCCTGGCCATCCTGGCCATCATCGCCTTCGTGTCGATCCGCTACGAGTTCAAGATGTCCATCACGGCCGTCGTCGCGCTGGTCCACGACCTGCTCATCATCGTGGGCGTCTACGCCTGGACCCAGATCGCGATCACACCCAACGTCGTCGCGGCGCTCCTCACGATCATGGGCTACTCGCTCTATGACACGGTGGTCGAGTTCAACCGCATAAACGAGAACGCCAAGGGCCCGCGCGACCCACGCCACCGCACCTACTACCAGATCTGCAACTTCTCGATCAACGAGGTCATCGTCCGCACCATCAACACCACGATCACCTCGCTCGTGCCCGTCGTGGCCATGCTCGCCCTGGGCGGCGCGACCCTCAAGGACTTCGCCTTCGCCATGCTGGTGGGCGAGCTTTTGGGGACCTACTCCAGCTTCGCCGTCGCCTCGCCGCTCCTGGCCATCTGGAAGACGCGCGAGCCCAAGTGGAGGAAGCTCGAGGAGAGGTACGGAGAGGCCGCCGCCCAGGCGGCCCCGAAGGAAGCCGAGTAGCGTGGCCGGGCTCATGGGCAGCCGGCGCTGGGAGCTCTGCGCCCCGAACCCCGCCCTCGAGCGCGAGCTCTCGTCGCAGCTGGGGCTTGTGCCCCTGGTGGCGCGCGTCATGGCCGCGCGCGGCGTCGCCTCCGTCGACGAGGCGCGGGCGTTCCTCACTCCCTCCCTCGCGCGCGACTGGTGCGACCCCCTGCTCGTCCCCGGCATGTCCGACGCCGCGGGTCGCATCGAGAGGGCCGTCCGCACGGGCCAGACCGTCGCGATATTCGGCGACTTCGACGTGGACGGCATGTCCGCCACGGCTCTCCTCACCCTGGGCCTGCGCGAGCTTGGGGCGGAGGTGCACCCCTACATACCCCATCGCTTCGGCGAGGGCTACGGGCTCAGCCGCGAGGCCCTGGGCCGCGTGATCGAGGGCTGCGACCCCGACCTCGTGGTCACGGTGGACAACGGCATCGCCGCCCGCGAGGAGGTCGCCTGGCTCGTGGGACAGGGCGTCGACGTCGTGGTGACGGACCACCACGAGCCCGCCGAGCTTGTGCCCGAGGGCGTGCCCGTGACCGACCCCAAGCTCGCCGACGACTGCCCGAGCCGCGAGCTTGCGGGGGCCGGCGTCGCGCTCAAGCTCCTCCAGGAGCTGGGCCGGCGGCTGGGCGCCCCCGACATCTGGCGTTCCTACACCGAGGTCGCGACCCTGGGCACGGTGTCAGACATGATGCTCCTCTCGGGAGAGAACCGCGCCCTCGTGGCCGACGGGATCTCCCGCATGCGCGAGGCGGCCCGCCCGGGCATCGTCGCCCTGGCGGCCACCGCCCGCGTGGACGTGACGACGATCACCTCCGACCAGCTGCCCTTCTCTCTTGTGCCCCGCCTCAACGCGGCGGGACGCATGGGCACCACCGACGTGGCCTTCGAGCTCCTGCTCACCGACGACCTGGAGCGCGCCCAGCAGCTCGCCGCCCGCCTCGAGCAGGTCAACTCCGAGCGGCGCGAGATAGAGGCGCAGCTCACTGAGGAGGCCATGGCCAAGGTCGACTCCTCCTTCGACGGGGGCCGCGTGGTCGTGGTCTCGGGCGAGGGCTGGCACGAGGGCGTGAAGGGCATCGTGGCGAGCCGCATGACCAACCGCTACCACGTCCCCGCCATCGTCTTCTCCATCTCGGACGGCATCGCGCGCGGCTCTGGCCGCTCGGTGGGCTCCGTGGACCTCTTCCGCGCCGTGGAGCAGTGCTCCGACCTCCTCGTCCGCTTCGGCGGGCATGCCGGTGCCGTGGGCGTCACCTGCGACGTCGCCAACCTGGACGCCTTCAGGGTGCGCCTGGGGGAGGTCATGGCGGAGCTCCCCGACTCCCAGTTCGAGGACAGGGGGGAGGTCTGCGCCCTGGTGGACCTGGCCGAGATGACCGTTCCCAACATCGAGGCGCTCGAGACGCTGCAGCCCTTCGGCCAGGGCAACAAGAAGCCGCTCTTGGGCGTGCGCGGCGTGAGCATGCGCAACCGCGCCCGCGTGGGCTCCGACGGCAGCCACCTGCGCTTCGTGGCCACCGACGGCATGTCCTCGGTTCCCGCGATCATGTTCCGCGCGCCCGACATCGAGCGCGCGAACGACTGCGACGCCGCGGTCGACCTGGTCTTCGAGCCCGTGGCAGAGACCTGGCAGGGCCGCACGAAGCCCAAGCTCATGGTGAAGGACATCCTCTATCGCGACGAGCCCGAGCCTGCCCGTGAGGGGGAGGCCGGCGTGGCCGAGGAGCTCTTCTCGCATGCGTCCGAGATACTCTCGCGCGACGAGTTCGCGGGCATCGCCGAGGCGCAGGGCTTCGTGACCAAGCTCATGGGCGTGAGCTTTGCCGGGCGCCAGGAGCTTGTGCGCGGCCTCTCCGCAGGCGACGACCTCCGGCTCGGGCGCGAGCCCCAGAACCCCGACGACCCCAACGCGATCGCGGTGCTCGACGGCTCGGGCAGGCGCCTCGGCTACCTGCGCCGCCAGATAGCGGCCGCCCTCGCGCCCCACGTGGACGCGGGACGACGCTACGAGGCGCGCGTGCTCGACGTCACCGGGGGAGACGAGCTCCGACCCACGCTGGGCGTCAACCTGCGCCTCGAGCGCGTGGCCGGAACCGAGCCGACGGGAGGGGACGCGGCCTGCGCCCCCTCGTCCGTGCGCGCCGAGCTCGCCTCGCTGGGCGCGGGCGAGCTGAGGGCGCGCCTGGTGCGCTCCCTCATCGGCGACCACGAGCTCCTTCCGGCCCAGGTCGCGGCTCTCGACCGGCTCGCCGCCGGCCGTTCCACGCTCTGCGTCATGGCGACGGGCCGCGGCAAGTCCCTCGTCTTCCACGTGCACGCCGCGATCTCGGCGCTCCGCGCCGGGAAGGCGAGCGTCTTCGTGTACCCGCTGCGCGCGCTGGTGAGCGACCAGTCCTTCCACCTCGCCGCCGCCTTCGCCAAGCTCGGCATGAGCGTGCGCGTCCTCACGGGCGAGAGCTCCCGCGGCGAGCGTGACGACGTCTTCTGCGGCCTGGCATCCGGCGCGGTGGACGTCCTCCTCACCACGCCCGAGTTTCTGGCCATCCACGCGGACCGCTTCGCCTCCTCCGGGCGCGTCGGCTTCGTGGTGGTGGACGAGGCCCACCATGCGGGCGAGACGGGTGGGCGCAGCGCCTACGCCCAGCTCCCACGGGTGTTGGAGCGGCTCGGGAACCCCGTCGCGCTGGCCGTGACCGCCACGGCCCAGGCGGGGGTCGCGCGCGAGCTCTGCCGGCTCCTCTCCATCGACGAGCGCGACGTCGTGGTGGATGCGAGCGTCCGCGACAACCTGCGTGTGCGCGACTGCCGCGAGCTCCGCGACCGTGACAGCGCCCTGGTCTCGGTCGTCGCGACGGGCATGAAGACCGTGGTCTACGTCAACTCGCGCGAGCAGTCCGTCTCGCTCGCGCGGATGCTGCGTAAGGCCGTCCCCGAGCTCGCGCGGCGCATCGCCTTCTACAACGCCGGCCTCACCCGCGCCGACCGCGGCAGGGTCGAGGACGCCTTCCGTGCGGGCGAGCTCAAGTGCATCGTGTCCACGAGCGCCTTCGGCGAGGGCGTCAACCTGCCCGACATCCGCAACGTGATGCTCTACCACATGCCCTTCGGCTCCATCGAGTTCAACCAGATGAGCGGCCGGGCGGGCAGGGACGGCCAGGACGCCTGCGTCTGGCTGCTCTTCGGCGGCAGGGACGCGCGCATCAACGAGAGGATCCTCGCCGCCTCGGCCCCGGAGCGCTCGGAGCTCGTGACGCTCTACCGGGTGCTCCGCGAGCTCGCGGACGGGCAGGCGGCGGCCACGGGCCTGAGGCTCACCAACGCCGACCTCGCCCAGGAGGCGCTCCTGCGCCATCCCGCCTCGCAGTTGGACGAGCGCGCCGTGTCGTGCGGCATCTCGGTCTTCCGAGAGCTGGGCTTCCTCTCCACGGACGGCTACGGCTCCGCCCGCCGAATTACCATGGCCCAGAGCCCCTCGCACGTCCAGCTCGACCGCTCCATTCGCTATCTTGAGGGGCTACGCCTTCGCGACGAGTTCCAGGCGTTTCGCGACTGGGCGCTCTCGAGCAGCCCGCAGGAGCTTCTCGATCGCATCAACAGGCCCATCACGCCCGGCTTCGGCGACGTGGTGGACGGCTAGGAGGTCCTGATGGCCAACGCAGACTCGGCTCCCGCCCGACGAAGGGAGACCCCGCAGGCCGACAACTGGCGGGTCCTGTGCAACACCTGCTCCGACTACCTCGACGGCGGCGAGCTCGCCCGCGTCAAGGAGGCCTATTCCTTCGCGGCCGAGTTTCACGCCGACCAGCGCAGGCGCTCGGGCGAGCCCTACATCAACCATCCCGTCGAGGTGGCACTGATCCTGGCCAAGGACCTCAGGATGGACGGCGACTCCATCTGCGCCGCCCTCTTGCACGACACGGTCGAGGACACCCCCGCGACCCTGGCGGACATCTCGGTGCGCTTCGGCGAGACCGTGGCAGAGCTCGTCGACGGCGTCACCAAGCTCACCTCGATCCAGGTCGCCTCCATGGACGAGAAGCAGGCCCTCAACCTGCGCAAGATGTTCCTCGCCATGTCCAAGGACATCCGCGTGGTCATCATCAAGCTGGCCGACCGCCTGCACAACATGCGCACCCTGGCGGCCCTCAAGCCCGACCGCCGCGCCTTCAAGGCCCGCGAGACCATGGACGTCTACGCGCCCCTCGCGGACCGCCTGGGCATCTCATCGGTGAAGTGGGAGCTCGAGGACCTGGCCTTCTTCTACCTCGAGCCCACCGAGTACGAGCGCGTGGCGCGCATGGTGCAGGACTCCCGCGCCCAGCGCGAGCAGGACACCGCCGAGGCCATCCGCATCCTGGACGGCGAGCTCGCGCGGGTGGGGCTCGCGGGCTACCAGATCACCGGCCGCCCCAAGCACCTCTGGTCCATCTACCAGAAGATGACGCGCAAGGGCAAGGAGTTCAGCGACATCTACGACCTCATCGCCCTGCGCGTCCTCACGCCCTCCGTGGGGGACTGCTACAGCGTGCTGGGCGCCGTCCACTCGCTCTGGCACCCGCTGCCCGGTCGCTTCAAGGACTACGTGGCCATGCCCAAGCCCAACGGCTACCGCTCGCTGCACACCACGGTCATCGGCTCTGACGCGCGCCCCATCGAGATACAGATCCGCACCTACGAGATGCACGACCAGGCGGAGTACGGCATCGCCGCCCACTGGCTCTACAAGAAGTCGGGCGGGTCGCGCGGCCAGATGTCCCAGGGCGAGCGCGAGATAGACAACCAGATCAACTGGATCCGCCGCAGCCTGGACTGGGCCGTGGACGACGACATGGGCGACGCCCACGAGTTCCTCAACAACCTGCGCGTCGACCTCTTCGAGGACGAGATATTCGTCTTCACCCCCAAGGGCGAGGTCATGAGCCTGAGGCGCGATTCCACCCCCCTCGACTTTGCCTACACCGTCCACACCGAGGTGGGCAACCACTGCGTGGGGGCCAAGGTCAACGGCTCGGTCGTTCCTCTCACCTACCGCCTCCAGAGCGGCGACAGGGTCGAGATCCTGACCAACAAGAACTCCAAGCCCAGCCGCGACTGGCTGCACCTGGTGGCGACGCCCTCCGCCAAGGCCAAGATCAGGAAGTACTTCACGACCCTCTCCAAGACCGACGACGCGGAGCAGGGGAGAAGCGACCTCGCCCACGAGCTGCGCAAGCGCGGGTACGGCATCTCGACCCAGCGGGTGCAGAGGGCCATCGACAAGGTGGTGCCCCAGCTCGACCTCGTGCGCAGCGACGACCTCTTCGCCGCCGTGGGCACGGGCAAGCTGAGCCCACGCCAGATCGCGAACCGCATCGAGGAGGCGCTGGGCGAGGCCTCCACCAAGACGGTGGAGGCGGAGCGCCAGGCGGCGCGCCGCGACGAGCGTGAGCGCGCGATGGCGGAGGACAGGCCGCTGGTCAACGCCGCGGCGCGCGCCGCCTCGGACAAGAGGCGGCGCAGCAACTGCGGCGTCGTGGCAAAGGGCGACCCGGACCTCCTGGTGCACCTGGCCCACTGCTGCAGCCCCGTCGCCGGCGACGAGATCGTGGGCTTCGTGACCCGTGGGCGCGGCGTGTCGGTGCACCGCGCGAACTGCCCCAACGTGAAGAGCCTCATGTCGCATCCCGAGCGCATGATCGAGGTGGAGTGGGACGCCACCGGTGCCACCGAGTTCCAGGTCGAGATCGTGGTCGAGGCGACGGACAGGATGGGCCTGCTCAAGGACGTCACCATCGCCCTGGGGGATGGTGGTGGCAACATCCTGAGTGCCGCCACCCAGACCTCGAGCTCCGGCGCCGCCCGGCTGCGCTTCCTGATCGCCATCTCCGACGCGAGCCGGCTGGGGCCGCTGCTCGCCGCCGTCAACCGCGTGCCCAGCGTGTATGATGCCCGTCGCATCATGCCGGGCGAGGGCGCCAACCAGATGAAGAGGAGGGTCTAGCATGATCCAGGGCAGGGACGAGGACGAGGGCTGCTGCTGCGGCGGTCACGAGCATGACGCCAGCGAGGACTGCGGCTGCGGCAGCCACGAGGGCGGCTGCTGCGGCGACCATGGAGGCGGCTGCTGCGGGGGAGGCTGCGGCCACAACGCCAGCGACGACCAGATCCGCATGTTCATCGTGGGGCCCATCGAGACCGACTGCTACGCCTACGTCTCGGAGGGGGAGTGCCTGGTGGTCGACCCGGGCAACTCCGGCGCCGCCATCGCCCGTCACCTCGAGGACGTCCGCGTGACGACCATCGTGGCCACGCACGGGCATGGGGACCACGTGGGCGGCGCAAAGGCGCTGAGGGACGCCACGGGCGCCCGCTTCCTCATGCACGAGGCGGACGTCGAGCTCGCCGGCCGCGCGGGCGAGGCGAGCGAGCTGGGCCGCTCCTACGACGACGATGCCCCCGAGCCCGACCAGACCATCGCCGACGGCGACGTGATCGAGCTGGGCACGGCGAGCTTCCGCGTCATCGGGGCCCCCGGCCACACGCCGGGCGGCATCGTGCTCCTGGGCCAGGGGACGGCCGATGGCGTCGCCTTCGTGGGCGACACCCTCTTCAAGGGCTCCTGCGGACGCACCGACCTCGCCGGCGGCGACCACGACGCCCTCATGGCCACTCTCGCGCGCCTGCGGGAGGAGATACCCGCCCGCACCACGCTCTTCTGCGGCCATGGCGACTCCACCACCATGATGGAGGAGCTGGAGGGCAACCCCTGGCTGCAGCCGGGCGCGGCCTCGGATGGCATGCACTAGGCGCGGCGTGGCGCGGGAGCGGCTGGGGCGCGATCGAGGCGTAGCGCGCGGCTCGAGGTGCGATTGGGACGCTGCGCGCGGCCTGGGGGCGATCGAGGCGTAGCGCGCGGTTCGAGACGTACATTCCAGGCGTGAAATGCGCGCCTCTCCGCAAAACCGCAGGTCAGCGGAGAGGGGTGTACATTTGAAAAATAGAATGCGCACTCAGCGCCGCACCTTCGGCCACGGTCATGTCTCTGGCGTGGGCGATGGCCGATTCGTAGCCGCCGCTCTCTGATATAGTGGTCCTGCGACTTTGCCCGAGTGGCGGAATTGGCAGACGCGGCGGACTCAAAATCCGCTTCTGGCAACAGAGTGTGGGTTCGAGTCCCACCTCGGGCACCATGCGAATGCGCAGGCGGCCGTCCCTCGGGGCGGCCCCTTTCGTTACGCGTTCGTGTCGCCGTGCCGTCGCGCGTGGCGCGGTGGCCCTCTCCTCTGGTACATTCGCCCAACAAAAATTCGCGACGAGAGAGAGGGGCACCCATGGCCGAGGCAGAGGCGGAGAAGACCCAGGGACGTTTCAGGATACCGCGCCTTCCCGGGGACATCATGATCTATCCCATGCTCCTGGGGCTGCTCCTGCACTCCTTCGTCCCGGGCCTGCTCGAGATCGGCGGCTTCACCACGGCCGTGGTGCACGGCGGCAACGCCCTCGTCTTCGTGATCCTCTTCGGCATCGGCGTGGGCATCAACTTCAGGTCCACCCCAAAGGCCGTGAAGACCGGCATCATGATCATCATCCCCAAGCTCGTGCTCTCCATCGCGCTTGGGCTCTGCGTCGCCTTCTTCATGGGCGACGACCTGCTGGGGCTGAGCTCGCTGGCCATCATCGGCGGCGTGAGCTTCTGCAACATCGCGCTCTACACCGGCATCATGGCCGAGTACGGCGACGAGGCGGAGCGCGGCGCGGCGGGCATCCTCTGCTTCACCGCCGGCCCCACCATCACCATGATCGCCCTGGGCGCCGCCGGCATCGCGGACATATCGGTGGGACAGCTCGTGGGTTCGCTGCTGCCCATCGTCCTGGGCATCGTCCTGGGCAACCTCTTCCCCTTCGTGAAGCAGCTCATGGCGCCGGGCGTCAACCCCTGCATAGCCGTCCTGGGATTCGCCCTGGGCTGCGGCATGAGCCTCGAGAGCCTGGTCGCAGGCGGCATCTCGGGCATCGTGCTGGCTGTGATCTGCCTTGCCATCGGCTTTGCGACGGCTGGCTTCGACCGCCTCACGGGAGGCACGGGCAAGGCTGGCATGGCCTGCTCCACCATCGCGGGCACGGCCATGACCACCCCTCCCGCGGTCGCGGCCTCCGATGCCTCCTACGCGGCGCTGGTGCCCGTGGCCACCGCCCAGATCGCGGCCGCGGTCATCATCACCGCCCTCGTGGCGCCCCTGCTCACCGGTTGGCTGGACGAGCGCATCGCCGCGCGCGAGGGGCGCTAGGGGGCGTCCCGGGCCCGTTCGTCCGCTTGTGCAAAAGGCATGTGCGGGCGAACGGGCTTGCCAACTCGTCGCCGAGCGGCTAACATCGACAAAGTGCTTATCGCAAAGAGGGACGCACGTGGTCCCCACCTGCACGGCGCCAAGGGCAGCCGTCCGGTCAGACAAATAGCCGACCCATTGCGAGTGGGTCCTCTGTCTCCTGGATGCTGCCATAGTTCTGGGAGTTTTTTCATGCGGCGCGAGCCGCACGAGCGAAGGAAGGTGTAAGAGATAGCGAAGAACGAGGGTCCTCGGATCAACGGCGAGATCACGGCGCGTACCTGCCGCCTGATCGGCGTTGACGGTTCACAGCTCGGCCTGTTCGGAGTCCGCGACGCGCAGCGCATCGCCGACGAGCAGAATCTCGACCTGGTGGAGATCGCTCCCAACGCGGAGCCTCCCGTCTGCAAGGTCATGGACTACCGCAAGTTCAAGTACGAGCAGGACCGCAAGGCCAAGGCCGCCCGCAAGAACCAGGCCAAGGTCGAGGTCAAGGAGATGAAGTTCCGTCCCAAGATCGACGTGGGCGACTTCACCACCAAGAAGAACCATGTGATGCGCTTCCTGAAGAAGGGCGCACGCGTCAAGATCACGATCATGTTCCGCGGTCGCGAGATGGCCCACCCCGAGCAGGGGAGGATGGTGCTCGACCGTCTAGCTGACGAGCTCAGGCCCTACGCCACGGTCGAGTCGGCCCCCAAGATGGAGGGTCGCAACATGCACATGCTGGTCGCCCCGATCAAGGGCGCCTTCGATGAGAAGGCAGTCGAGGACGACGCAGAGACGGAGAAGGAGAACTAGCATGCCCAAGATGAAGACGCACAAGGGTTCGGCAAAGCGCTTCCGCCGCACCGGCACCGGCAAGATCATGCGCGCCAAGGCCTTCAAGAGCCACATCCTGACCAAGAAGTCCCAGAAGCGCATCCGCGGCTTCCGCAAGGAGGCCGAGCTCACCGCCGGTGACGTCAAGGTCGTCTCCCAGCGCATGGGTTCCAAGAACTAAGCGGGCACGTCGCCCATTCGATGGCATTCTTTAGGAGTTGATTAGATATGGCACGTGTCAAGCGCGCAGTCGCTGGTCGCAAGAAGCGCCAGACCCTCGTCGAGCGTTCCAAGGGCTACTACGGAGTCCGCTCCCGCACCTTCCGCGGCATGAAGGAGCAGGTCCAGCACTCGGGCCAGTACGCCTATCGTGACCGCCGCAACAAGAAGCGCGACATCCGCGGCCTGTGGATCCAGCGCATCAACGCCGCCGCCCGCATGAACGACCTCTCCTACAGCAAGTTCATGCACGGCCTGAAGCTCGCCGGCGTCGAGCTGGACCGCAAGATCCTCGCCCAGGTCGCCTACGAGGACGAGGCCGCCTTCGCCGACCTGGCCAACGTGGCCAAGAAGGCCCTCGCCGACGCCGAGTAGCTCGCGTCGCGCATCTCGCAGCCGTCGAGGCCCGCTCCCTTCCCGGGGGGCGGGCCTCTTTGCGCCGTGTGGGTCGAGGCAGTGCCGGCGTGGTTCGAGCCCCACGTGGATGCGGTGACAATCGAGGCGGCAAGGTCCTCTCGCCTGTCCCCGGCGCGTGGGCGGCGGAGGCTAGCGCAGGCCGTGGTGGCGCTGGGACTCCTGCTCCCTGAAGCGCTCCTCCTCGTCCGGGAACTCCGGGTCCTGCGGGCAGACGAGCTCGTCGTCGCCGGTCTTCGGGTTGGTGTGGTGCAGCAGGACGGGACGGAAGAGGTGGAGCTTGCGCGCGACGGCGCCGGAGGCCAGGAGGAGGGCGAAGAAGATCGCGATGCGCGGCACGACCGAGACCTGGGTCATGACCAGCGTGCCCAGGCAGAGCAGGGCTGTCCAGGCATAGATGATCAGCACGGCCTGGCGCTGGTCGAAGCCCTCGGCGATGAGGCGGTGGTGGATGTGGCCGCGGTCGGCGTGTCCGATGCTCACGTGCGCGCGGCTGCGCCTCACGATGGCCGAGAGCGTGTCGATGATGGGGATGCCCGCGATGACCAGGGGCACGATGATGGTGGTGAGGCCCGCGATGCGCGCGACGGAGAGCAGCGAGACCACGCCCATGGAGAAGCCCAGGAGGAGCGAGCCGGAGTCTCCCAGGAAGACCGAGGCGGGGTGGAAGTTGTAGCGCAGGAAGGCCAGGCAGGCTCCGGCCGTCGCGATCGCGAGGGTGGCGGCGTCGGCCCGCCCCGCCATCACGGCGAGGACGAACATGGTGAAGCCGGCGATGCAGGTGAGGCCCGAGGCCAGCCCGTCCAGGCCGTCGATCAGGTTGAAGATGTTCACGTAGGCGACCAGGTAGGCCACGGTGACGGGGTAGCTGAGCCAGCCCATGCAGAGGGGACCCTCGGTGAAGGGGTTCACGATGACGCCGATGACCAGCCCGCCGCCCACGGCGACGGAGGCGGCGAGGACCTGTCCCAGGAGCTTGTGGAGGGGCTTGAGCTGGAAGACGTCGTCGATGGCACCCACCAGGAAGATGCAGACGAAGCCCCCCACGAGCGACCAGTACCGGATGTTCTTGAGGTGGGGCGAGGGGGCGAGCACCATGGGCCAGCGCAGGTAGGTCGTGCCCAGGTACTGCACGACGAAGGCGGCGGTGATGCCCAGGAAGACGGCGATGCCGCCCATGCGGGGGATGGGCTCGCGGTTGATGCGGCGTGCGTTGGGGTAGTCGACGGCCCCCAGCTTCCAGGCGACCTTGCGCGCGAGGGGCGTCATGAGGAGCGTCGTGAGCCCGGCGGCGAGGAAGACGCACAGGTAGGGAAGCCACGGCTGGTGCATGCTCGCCTCCCGTTGCGTCGCCTCTTCTCACACTGACCGGACAATCATAGCGAAAAGCGGGGGCTGGCGGGAAACGTGCAGCTATCGCGTGGGCAGATGGGCGAGTGGGGGAGAGCCGCCTCGCCTGGGCTGGCGCGGAGGCTGCCACCGGCGTCACTCGTGCCGGGGCGTGCGGTTTGGCTCGTGCTGTTGTGCGCGAAGCCGTGCTGTTGCGCGCAGACGCCAGCTCCTCTCACTCTTTGCCATAATGCGCGTCAAGTCAAGACTGGTAATCGCGGGGGGCTCATATATATTTGAGCTGTCGTCCCCCTGCGGTCACAACTGGGTGAACCGACACGCGTTTTGAGGGAGCCCGCATATCGTCCCCATTACAGGGATCCTCCGTTGTTGAGGAAGCTGGAACAGGCGACGAGGGCACCCACCTTAGAAAGGTGGGTTCATTTCGCAGCCGCAGGGGGCGACATTGCCCCGACTCGGGCTTGACAGGGGTCCGGGGAATGGCGATACTCTCCCTTGCACGTTTTTTGGGGATGTAGCTCAGCTGGGAGAGCGCTGCCTTCGCAAGGCAGAGGCCGAGGGTTCGAATCCCTTCATCTCCACCATAGGCGTCGTCGCCCGGGCCGTCGTGGCCCGGGCTTTTTTGTGGCGCGCCGAGGCACGCCGGCGACTGGTGGCGTCGCGCACGCTCCGGCGCACGTTCCGCTGCGTCCCGCACGCTCCGGCGCACGTCCTGCGGCATCCCGCACGCCGTTGCGCACAACAAATCCAGTAAGCACGCGCGAACGCACGGTCACCTTCACGTTTGCCCAGTTGATGTACCGCTCCAATGTGCGTTCACGCGTGGAAGACTCCTGTGATGTGCGCGATTGCGTGTTCGACGAACGGTCCGCCAGAAAGTTCGGCGAACGGTCCGCCAGAAATTGAGCTGACATTTTTGGATGTCAGCCACGACTTTGGCCTCCGCTCCGATATGGTCGGGCCCAGGTAGGACGGCGAGGACGGGAGGGGACTTGGACGCAGGTGGCTCAAGGCGGGAGCACATCGGCTGCATGCTGGGCGAGGGAGAGGCGCGCGGGGCATGCGTCGCGCCATCCAGCCATGCCGACGGGATGGCGATGGGACGCATGGTCGGCTCGGGGGAGCTCGTCCGCCTGGCGCGCGGGCACTTTGCCCGCCGGGGCTACTGGGAGGCGCTCGACGTGCCCTCTCGCCACCTGCATCTCGCAAGGTCACTGTCGAGGGCACATCCGGACTGGACGTTCTGCGGTCCCACGGCCGCCGTGGCGCATGGCCTTCCCGTCTCGTTCGGGCAGCTGGCCCGCATACACGTCGCGCATGGGCCGGGCGGACGGCACGGCACGAGGCTCGTGGCGTTTCACCAGCTTGCCCGCGAGGGCGGGTTGGAACGAGCACATGCCTCCGGCATCCCCGTCACGACCTTCGAGCGCAGCGTGGTCGACTGCCTCCTCATGATGGGCTTCTCCGACGGGCTCGTTGTGGCGGACGCCGCGCTCGCCCGGACGGGCAGGGACGCGCGATGGCTCGAGGGCCTCGTGCGGGACCTTGGCAGGCGGCGGCCTGGGGTGAGACGGGCGCTGGCGACGGCGGCCCATGCCGACCGGCGTGCGGAGAGCGGCGGGGAGTCGATCGCCCGTGCGACGATGATCGAGCTCGGTTTTGCGGCCCCCGAGCTCCAGGCGGAGTTCGTCGACCCCCTGTCGGGCCGGGTGAGCAGGGTGGACTTTCTCTGGCGCCTTCCCGATGGGACCCTCGTGGCGGGCGAGCTCGACGGGCGCCAGAAGTACGTCGACCCGACGATGACGCGGGGGAGGGCGACGGTCGACCTGCTCGCCGACGAGCGCCTCAGGGAGTCCCGTCTCACCCGCGTGGCCCGGGTCGTGCGCTTCTCGTTCGCGGACGTCTGCGACCGAGGGCGCTTCGCACGGCTGCTCGACTCCTTTGGTGTGCCGCGGGCGTAACGTCGTCTGCGCGGCCGGGCGTCTGCGCGGCGGTCGGCTGCCTCCTCCACGCCGTTTCGCACACGTCAGGCATCCTCCACGCTCCAACGCACAACTGGACGTCGCACCAACTGGGCAAACGCGGCGGCGGATGTGCGCAACAGCGTGCTCGCTGAAATCGCTGTGCGCAACGACGTGCAGAATCAACGACGTGCTCGATGAAATGGCCGTGCGTTCATGCGTGCTCGCTGAAATCGCCGTGCGCAACGACGTGCAGAATCAACGACGTGCTCGATGAAATCGCTGTGCGCAGCGACGTGCGGAATGATGTTGGTCGTGCGTTCGCGCGTGGCAGGCGAGAGTGGCGTGCGTTCTCGGCCGCCCGGCGAGGCTCACAAGCGCGCGGATGGGCGCGTGACGGCTCCGTGGCGTCCGTCCGGCAGTGATAGAGTCTCTGGCGTCGCCGCGCCGTCGTCGCCCCCGTGCCGCAACCGGCAACGGCCCCGTCCAACAGGAGCGCCGCCAGGAAGGACGTCCATGGAACTCTCGTCCGAAGCATATGCGAGCTGCGAGCTCTGCCCCCGTCGCTGCCACGCCTCCCGCGCGGCAGGCAGGCCGGGCTTCTGCGGCGCCAGTTCCACCCTGCGCGTCGCCCGTTCGGCGCTCCACTTTTGGGAGGAGCCCCCCATATCAGGCGAGGCGGGCTCCGGCGCCATCTTCTTCACCGGCTGCCCCCTCCGCTGCGTCTTCTGCCAGAACCACCAGATATCCCAGGAGGGCTTCGGCCTCGAGGTCACGACGCCACGCCTCGCCCAGATGATGCTCGAGCTCCAGGCGCAGGGCGCGCTCAACGTCAACCTCGTGACCCCCCTGCACTTCGCGCCGCAGGTCAGGGAGGCGGTGGGTCTGGCCCGCGCGGCCGGCATGGCGCTGCCCGTCGTGTGCAACACCAGCGGCTACGAGCTCGCCTCCGTCGTCGAGGGCATGTCGGACGTCGTGGACGTGTGGCTTACCGACTTCAAGTACGCCTCGTCCGAGCTCGCGCGCTCGCTCTCGGGCGCGCCGGACTACCCCGAGGTCGCCCTGTCGGCGCTCGAGGCGATGCTTCGCTCCCTCCGTGCGCACGGCGGGCGGGCGGAGGGCCCCGACGGTCGCATGCTCCGTGGCATCGTGGTGCGCCACCTGGTCATGCCCGGGCACGTCGACGACTCGCTCGCCGTGCTCGACCGCGTGTGGCAGGCCTGTGGAAACGAGGTCGACCTCAGCGTGATGAACCAGTACACGCCCAACGAGTGCTGCCGCAGCATGGGGGGCGACCTGGCCCGCTCGCTTGGCGACGACGAGTACGAGGCGGTCCTCGACCATGCCGACGAGCTGGGCTTCGAGTGCCTGTGGTGGCAGCAGGGCGGTACGGTCTCAGAGAGCTTCGTCCCTGGCTTCGACGCGACGGGGGTCCGTGGTCCCGAGCTCGGCTAGGGGAGAGGCGCGCGGCCGCCCTCGAGCAGGCCACGACTGGCTGTTCTCGCGCCGCTGCGGCCCCGCTTCGCGGATAATGTCACGCGACGGCGGGCGCGGCCCGGGCCGTCTCGCACGGGACGAGGGAGAAGAGATGCCAGAGCAGAACGGGGACCTCTCTGCCGAGGAGCGCGCCGAGCTCGAGGAGCTTCGGGCGGAGCGCGACCGCAGGCAGGCGGAGGAGCAGGCCAAGAGGGAGCGCGAGGAGCTGGAGCGGCTCAAGGCCCAGCGCGAGCGAGCCGAACGCGAGGCGGCGAAGGACGAGCATGCCCGTGAGCTGCGCGAGCGCAACGCCCGCGCCATGGAGCCCGGTGACGACCTGAGCATGCCCAAGGCGCAGAGGTACGTGCTCATGGGCCTGGCCTGCCTGGTGCTGGCCATCGTCCTGTCCATGCTGCTGGGCGGGGCCAGGTAGGGCATCCGGCTGGGGGTCGGGCGAGGTCGAGGCGCGCGATCGCCGGCGCGACCCCAGCCGCGCCACTCGTGCTACGCTGGGACGAACACAGGAGCAGCGGCCCCGCAGCGGGGCCGCGTCGCGTGCGAGCAGAGGGGATTCCACCCATGGCCCTGACCGACTGCACCAAGCCCACCGACGTCTCGCTGAACACCGACCTCTACGAGCTGACCATGGCCCAGGGGTTCTGGGAGTCCGGCCTCATGGACGCGGAGGGCTGCTTCAACGTCTTCTTCCGCGAGAACCCCTTCGACGGCGGCTTCGCCGTGGCCTGCGGCATGGGGCAGATCGCGGACCTCGTGCGCAACTTCCGCTTCGACGAGGACGCGGTTTCGTACCTCGCCGGCGTCCAGGCGCCCGGCGGCGGCCCCATGTTCAAGCGGGGCTTCCTCGACTACCTGCGCGACTTCCGCATGCGCGTCTCGGTTTGGGCTGTCCCCGAGGGCGACCTGGTCTTCCCCCGCGAGCCCATGGTCCGCGTCCAGGGCCCCATCATCGACTGCCAGCTGCTCGAGACCGCCCTTCTCAACCTGGTCAACTTCCAGACCCTCGTGGCCACCAAGGCCGCGCGCGTGGTGCACGCGGCGGAGGGCCATCCGGTCTCTGACTTCGGCCTGCGCCGCGCGCAGGGTCCCGACGGCGGGCTGGCCGTGGCTCGCGCCTCCTACATCGGCGGCGCCGGCTCGACCTCCAACGTGCTGGCGGGCAAGGTCTACGGCATCCCCGTCTTCGGCACGCACGCCCACTCCTGGGTCATGGCCTTCCCCAACGAGCTCGACGCCTTCCGTGCCTTCGCCAAGTCGAGCCCCAAGAACTGCGTGCTCCTCCTCGACACCTATGACGTCCACCAGGGCATAAGAAACGCCATCGTCGTCGCGAAGGAGATGGAGGCGGCGGGCGAGAGGCTCGCGGCCGTGCGCATCGACTCCGGCGACCTGGCCAAGCTCAGCAAGGAGGCCCGCGGAGCCTTCGACGCCGAGGGGCTGGACTACGTGAGGATCTCGGTCTCCAACGACCTCGACGAGTACACCATCCAGTCGCTCTTCGCCCAGGGAGCCCCCATCGACTCCTTCGGCGTGGGCACCAAGCTCGCCACCTGCGACCCGCAGCCCTCGCTCGGCGGCGTCTACAAGCTGTCCGCCACGCGCCCGACCGCGGGCGACCCCTGGGAGCCGGTCATCAAGCTGTCCGAGATGGCCTACAAGCGCACCATCCCCGGCGTGCAGTCCGTCCGCCGCTTCTTCGACGCCTCGGGCTGCCCCGTGGGCGACATGATCTGCGACGAGTCCGCGCAGGGCGACCCTGGGACGCAGATGGTGGACGTCCTGGACGACCTCGCCTCCTACGACCTCTCGGGCCTCGAGTCGCGCGAGCTCCTGGTGCAGCTCGTGGACGGCGGCGAGCCCCTGCCCGCCAGCGAGGGCATCGAGGAGGCCAAGGCCCGCTGTCGCGAGGCGCTCATGCGCCTGGACCCCGCGGTGAGGCGCTTCCTCAACCCCCAGGGGTACCCGGTGGGCCTGGAGCTCGGCCTGGCGAGGCTCCGCCGCGAGCTGGCCACCCGCGAGCTCATGGACTCGGGGCGCAAGTAGGCCGCGCGCCGCGGTGCCTGCGGGGGACGCGCGTCCCCTCTCGCCCTCCTCTTCCGGGGCCAAAGGCTGAACCTCAGGCTCGTTCGACGTCGGGGCCAAAGGCTGAACCTCAGGCTCGTTCGACGTCGGGGCTAAAGGGCACGTCGTTGACGCTATTTTGTGGAGCGGGGTCCTGCGGGGCCCCGCTCTGCTAGACTCACCAGATAACTGTGTCCGCATATCAGTCGTGGTACAAGGCCGAAGAAGGAGTAGCGCATGCCCGAGTCTATCGAGGAGCTTGTCAAGCAAGCGATCGCAGCCGCCCAGGCGGCTGGCAACCTGCCGGAGTTCGAGGTGGAGGATTGCGGCATGGAGCGACCTGCTGACTCCTCGAACGGCGACTGGACGTCCACCGTCGCCATGCGCTCCGCGCGCCTCGCCCACATGGCCCCCGCGAAGATCGCCCAGGCCATCGTGGACGCCATGCCCCAGGACCCCGCCATCGCCAAGGTCGAGGTCGCAGGCCCTGGCTTCATCAACTTCTACCTCAACGCCGCCACCAACAACGAGGTCTTCGACAGCGTCCGCAAGGCCGGCGGCGACTGGGGCAAGTGCAACGTGGGTGACGGCCTCAAGATGAACTACGAGTTCATCTCGGCCAACCCCACCGGTCCCCTGCACGTGGGCCACGGCCGCTGGGCGGCCCTCGGCGACTCCATGTGCAACGTCTTCGAGCACGCCAACTTTCAGGTCGACCGCGAGTACTACATCAACGACCACGGCTCCCAGATGGACGTCTTCGGCGGCTCGGTCGTCATGCGCTACCTCCAGCTCTGCCAAGTCATGCGCGAGCAGGGCGTGGGCAGCCAGGAGGCCATGGAGGCGCTCCTCGCCGACCGCGAGCGCTACGTCGAGGACGAGGGCGACGAGCATCCCGAGCAGCACCCCTTCATGGACGGCTTCAACGAGGCCCTGGGCGGCAACTCCTACGGCGGCGACTACATCATCGAGATCGCCCGCGAGTTCTTCGACGCCGACGGCGACAAGTGGGTCGACGCCGACGAGCAGGAGCGCGCCGACGAGTTCCGCGAGCGCGCCTACCAGGCCATGCTCGGCAGGATCAAGAGCACCTGCGACGAGGTTCGCTGCCCCTTCGACGTTTGGTTCTCCGAGCGCTCCCTCTATGCCAAGGACGAGAGCGGCACCTCCCAGGTCGACCGCGCCTTCGCCAAGCTCGAGGCCATGGGTCACCTCTACAAGACCGACGACGGGGCCCTGTGGTTCCGCTCGACCACCTTTGGCGACGACAAGGACCGCGTCCTGATCAAGAGCAACGGCGAGTACACCTACTTCGCCTCGGACGTCGCCTACCACTGGAACAAGTTCCAGCGCGACGACTACTCCATCGACCTCTGGGGCGCCGACCACCACGGCTACATCGCCCGCGTCACCAACGTCTGCGACGCCCTGGGCTATCCCGGCCAGTTCGAGGTCGACCTGGGCCAGTTCGTCAACCTGCTGCGCGACGGCGAACCCGTTCGCATGTCCAAGCGCCGCGGCACCATGGTCACCTTCCAGGAGCTCATCGACGAGGTCGGCGTCGACGCCACCCGCTACACCCTGGTCTCCAAGTCCTCCAACCAGACCATCGACTTCGACATCGAGGCCGTGAAGCAGAAGACCAACGCCAACCCCGTCTTCTACGTGCAGTACGCGCACGCCCGCATCTGCTCCATCCTGCGCAAGGCCGCCGGCGTCAGCGAGGACGAGGCCAGGGAGCTGGGCATGGACGAGGTCGCCCGCCGCGCCATCGGCGAGGGCTATGACCTCTCTCTCCTGACCGACCCGACCGAGGCCGCGCTCGCCCGCAAGATCTCCGAGTTCCCGGAGCTCATCGCCAGCTGCGCCCGCGACCGCGCGCCCTTCCGCATCACGCACTTCTGCGAGGAGCTCGCCAGCTGCTACCATGGCTTCTATGCCAACTGCCAGGTGCTTCCCAGCGAGGGGCGTCCGGTGGACGCGGAGCTCTCGCGCGCACGCCTGGTCGCCTGCGACGCCGTCCGCGTGAACCTCGAGGTCGCCCTCGGGCTCATCGGCGTGTCTGCTCCCGACGTGATGTAGGGGCCAAAGTCGACCATGATTTCAGGCTCATAAACATTTTATCGTATATGGACCCCCGTCCCTTGCGTTTGAACTAGACTTGTCAGGGACGTTGGTGCTAGCGGTGCCCCGTCGCGACTCTGTGACGGGGCACCTTTGCAAGGGGGAGGTGCGGGCGCGCTATGGTCCTACGTGAGTACCTGTCGATTCGACGTGCCTACAATCTGGTCCGTCAGGACGTCGAGTCAGCCCGGAGGCTCTCCTTCGCGGAGTTCGCCATCCTCTGCAGGCTCTCTGTCGAGGGACAGAGCCTGAGGACGTCGGACATCGCCGAGTACCAGGGCTCGCTGCGGCCCACCATGACCCACCGCACCAAGCACCTTGCCGCGCTGGGCTTCCTCGCGCGCGAGAAGGGCGGGGTCGACCGCCGCAACGTGATCTGCTCCATCACAGACGAGGGCCGCCAGTACGTGGAGGACCTCTGCGCCGCCTGCCGTGAGGCCATCCCCAACGGGCAGTCGCTCTCGCGCACGTCGGCCGCCCGCGTCTGCCGCTACGTTGACACGATGGGGTCGCTCACCTGCATGGCGGGCGATCTCACGCTGCTGGGCCTCTATTCCGCCAAGGGCGAGCCCGTGAGCATCTCCCGCCTGGTGGAGATACTCGGACTGCTGCAGCCCACCGTGTCGATGTCCGTGGCCGCCCTGGTCGAGGAAGGTCTTGTCAGGCGCGAGGAGGACGAGGAGGGCGAGACCGGGCGCACCTCTCCCGTGGTCCTCACCGACGAGGGTTGGGAGCGTGCCGACGCGCTGAACGGCCAAATCGAGCGCCTCGTCGTGCATCGTCGCCCGCGCGCTTCCAAGTAGGCCACGGGCGCAGGATTCCCACAGGCATGCGATTTGCGGCGACAGCCGGCGGCAGAGGTGCCCCGGCTGTCTTCTTATGGGAAGAGATGACGCCCAGGCAAGCAAAAACCCCGCATTTCATTGATGTTGCCTGACTTGCGCCGCAGTCATGCTATAGTGCAGCTGTCCGGCGAGCGAACGACGTTTGCCGCAGGTGAACAATCCCACTCAAAACCAAGCACAATGCAATCGCATATACGATGTCTGCACGCAGCCGGCTGCCAAGGGGCGGCCGTCCGTGCCCGTGGGCCGCAGGGCGGCCCCAGACGGAAAGGCAGCCTTGATGGCGGAAGAGACCCAAGAACAGACTGGCGAGAGGCGCGAGGAGTCCCAGGTGGAGGAGGCCCCCAAGCCCCGGCGCCGCCGGCGCAGCACGAAGGCGGACGAGGCGTCACCAGAGGCGACGGCCGACGCCTCGAAGGATGGTACGGCCGGGGAGGCGCCAGCCGCTCCCAAGCCCAGGCGCGGCAGGAGGCCTAAGAAGGCCGAGGCTGAGCCCGGCGAGACCGTGGACACAGTCCAGCAGGCCGCGACGGCTGCGGGCCAGCAGGCGTCCCCCTCGCCCGACGCCGCTGCCGCCGAGGCGGCGGAGAAGCCTCGCCGCCGTCCTGGTCGTCCCCGCAAGAAGCGCGAGGACGACCAGGCCACGGACGTAGCCCAGCCCGGAGACGCGACGGCTGCCGGACACGTGCGTCCCGCGGGCGAGCAGACCACGCTCGACGTGGGCGCCATGACCCGCGTCACCCAGGAGGCGACCGTCGCCACGGGGGAGCTCCTGCCCGCGCCCGCCACGACCATCGCCCAGGCTGACGCCGCCCAGGCAGACGCCGGCGCAAGGCAGCACGAGCAGGTCCGCCACGACGCCGGCGACCAGCGCGAGGAGGGCGAGCGCGAGCCCCGCCGCCGCCGTCGCAGCAAGAAGGACCAGGGGGACTTCCAGCAGCCCGGCCAGCGCGACCGCGGCCAGCAGGGATGGAACAGCAACTCCGGGCGCAACGGTCGCAACAACCAGAAGCGCCGCAACCGCCGTCAGGAGCAGTCGGTGGAGCCCAGCCTCTCGCGCGACGACGTGGCCGCGATGAAGGTCGCCGAGCTGCGCTCCAAGGCGGCGGAGCTCGGCGTCGAGTACGTGGGCGTCCGCAAGAAGGACCTCGCCGAGGCGGTCTACCTCGCCGCGGCGCGCCAGGAGGGCTTCCGCTCCGTCGAGGGCGTGCTCGAGATACAGAACGAGGGCTACGGCTTCATCCGCACGGGCAACTACATGTCCGGCGACGATGACGCCTTCGTCTACCAGCAGCTCATCCGCCAGTACGGCCTGCGTCCTGGCGACTACGTGACCGGCTCGGTGGCTCCCGCCCGCAACAACAACAGCAAGTTCCCGCCCCTCCACAGGGTCCAGAGCGTCAACGGGCGCCCTCCCGAGGAGATGCGCAACCGCCCCCGCTTCCGCGACCTCACGCCCATCTATCCCAACCAGCGCCTGGTCATGGAGCATGGCAGGGAGTCCATCACGGGGCGTGCCATCGACCTCGTGGCACCCATCGGCAAGGGCCAGCGCGGGCTCATCGTGTCCCCGCCCAAGGCCGGCAAGACCACGGTCCTCAAGCGCGTGTGCCAGTCCATCGCCGCCAACAACCCCGAGGTGCACCTCTTCTGCCTCCTGGTGGACGAACGCCCCGAGGAGGTCACCGACATGGAGCGCTCCATCAGGGGCACCGTCGTCGCGTCGACCTTCGACATGCCGGCAGACAACCACACTGCCGTGGCCGAGCTCGTGATCGAGCACGCCAAGCGCCTCGTCGAGCTGGGCGAGGACGTCGTGGTGGTCCTCGACTCCATCACCCGCCTGGCACGCGCCTACAACCTGGCGCAGCCTGCCAGCGGCCGCATCCTCTCGGGTGGCGTGGACTCCGCGGCCCTGTACCCGCCCAAGAAGTTCCTGGGCGCCGCCCGCAACATCGAGAACGGCGGCTCGCTGACCATCCTCGCGTCCGCCCTCGTGGACACCGGCTCCAAGATGGACGAGGTCATCTTCGAGGAGTTCAAGGGCACCGGCAACATGGAGCTCAAGCTCGACCGCGACCTGGCCGACAAGCGCATCTTCCCGGCCATCGACCCGGTCTCGTCCGGCACGCGCAACGAGGACCTGCTGATAGACGCGGAGCTCCAGCCCTTCGTGTGGGGCATCAGGCGCGTCCTCGCCAACATGAACAGCACCGAGCGCGCCGCCTCCGCCCTGGTCAAGGGCCTCAAGGCGACCAACGACAACGAGGAGTTCCTCATCCGTTCGGCAAAGAAGGCCCAGCAGGCAGACTACCTGTAGGGGTGGGTGGGGCGGCACCGTTCCGCAAAAATTGAAATCTTGCCGAGCGCCCTCGCAAAGGCGCAGGTCGCAGAAAATGGCTCCGCAGAATTTCTATTTCTGCGGAGCCGTTCTCGTGCCAGCGTGCGTGAGGCGATGAATCAGCGTGTGAAATCTCGTGCCAGCGCGCGAGACGTCGTGCCTCCAGGCGAGAGGCGCTATCCCTCCCGCAGCAGCCACCCCTCGGCTCGCATGACGGCCCGGGCGGGAAGGAGCCTTGCCGTGAGGGCCGCCGCACGCATGTCCCAGGAGGGGATGACAACCTGTCGCCCCGCAATCGCGCCGGCGATCGCGCGCCTCACGACCCTATCCACGTCCTCGAAGCCGATCCGCGTCATGCCGCGCGCCACGCCGGCGTCCCCCGGCTCGTCCAAGAAGCCGGTGCGCATGAACTTGGGGCAGACGGCCGTCACGTGGATGCCCGTCCCCTCCAACTCGTGGTCGAGGGTGCGCGAGAGCTCCAGCACGAAGGACTTAGTGGCCGAGTAGACGCTGAGTCCGGGTTGGGGGATGACTCCCGCGATGGACGAGAGGTTGACGATGCGCGAGCCGGCGACCATGTGGGGCAGGGCGTGGTAGCTGCACTCCAGGGGTGCCAGGCAGTTGAGGAGCAGCATGTCGCGCGCCTCTCCGAGCGGGCGCGCCGCGAAGTCGCCGAACTTCCCGAAGCCCGCGCAGTTGACGAGCCACTGCA
Organism: Olsenella sp. oral taxon 809 str. F0356; assembly: GCF_000233535.1. Lineage (NCBI taxonomy): Bacteria > Bacillati > Actinomycetota > Coriobacteriia > Coriobacteriales > Atopobiaceae > Olsenella > Olsenella sp. oral taxon 809. Next base: position 1,933,310 of record NZ_JH376563.1, on the reverse strand, counting down.
GCCTGAGGGCCTCCTCGCCGTCTAAGGCTGCGGCGAGCTCGTCCAGGTCCTCGCGGCGCGTGAGGTCCAGCGCGAGCACGCGGGTGGGCGTGGAGCAGCCGGCGGCGACCTCGTCCAAGACGTCCCTCCTGCGCGCGACGAGCCAGATCTGGTCGAGGGGCCCTCCCGCGCCCGCGTCGAGCTGGCGCACGAACTCGCGACCCACGCCAGAGCTCGCACCCGTCACCACTGCGACGTCATTCATCTCTCGCACCCCCAATATGCGGTCTGAGCTTGAACTACTCACGAATATAGGTATTATCTAGACAGTCTGGGAGCTTTGGGTCCTGGGCGTCCACATCACGACGGTACACGAAGATCAGACGAAGCAAGCCGTTGTTCGAGCCAGCAGCCCCTGGATGCTGGACCAAGCCTGCCTCTCCTGCTCCGCCACGCGTTCCCGTCCATGGGCGCCCGAGCCCGCATGGGAGGTGCATCCGCATGTGTCGAGAGGGACGTTGTCCGGCCATCGTGGCAGGTCTGATGGGAGTGGCGATGGGCTCCGCCCCCAGCCTCGCCCTCGCGGCCAGCGCGCAGTCGGACCTGGCGTTCCTCTCGCCTGAGTCCACCCTGGGCTTCGTCGTGCAGTTTGGCCTCGGCGTCGTGGTGGGGGCGTCCGCCGCCGCGGGGACGAGCGCCGTCATCCTGCATCGCATGCTCGCCAGGCAGGCCGAGGGGGAGGTCGCGCGCAGGGCGCCCGTCCGCGCCACCCAGCCCGAGCCGCGCACGGGCGACGCGAGACCTTCCGAGCAGGCGGCGCCCGTCATCGCCAAGCCCGCGCCCGCTCCCGTCTCGGATCATGTCGCGGCGTCGGACGACGCGGGGGAGGGGGACGACCTCCCGCGCGGAAAGCACTTCCGCAGGGCCGGACAGGGCCAGGGCGTGGCGGCTGCCCATGCCGCCGAGGGGCCCGAAGAGCCCGAGGAGCCCGAGGAGCCCTGCAGGGCCGCCGCCCGCCGCGACGCCGAGCGCTCCGAGGTAGACGAGGAGGCTTGGAACGCCTTCATGTCCGGTCCCGCGCACGTCGCCACCGACTACACGCAGGTCGCGGAGAACTACGTCCGCCGCGCGAGCTTCGCCGAGCGCATGGCCCAGCGCGCCCGCGGCGTCCGCGAGGTGCTCTCCGAGCGTCTGGGAGGGGACCGCTTCGAGGGCCTTCCCGTGATCGAGCGCGCCGACGGCTCCGTGGGAGACGTGGGGACCGGTTGGTGGAACGCGCGCATGGGAGACTCCGTGCGCCTCGTGGGCGTGCAGGACACTGCCAGGCGCGGCGGCACGGACGCCCAGCCCTCCGACGACGACCCGTTGCCCTCCGTGCCCAGCTGGATGGGCCGGGGTGCCTCCCGCAAGGCGGCGCCCCCCACGCCCTCGCGCGCCGCGCGGATCGCGCACAGCGTCGCCGAGGTCGACCAGGGAGCCTACCCCGAGCAGCGCAGCGCCCGCGAGCTCGACGACGACATCTGGGAACAGGCGCTCAAGGCCATGGGCGAGAGGATCGACCAGATCGCGTCCGTGCCCGTGGCGGCCGTGGCACCCCTCCCGAGCTTCGGCGACGCCATCGGCGGCACCGAGACCATCGACGAGCCCGAGGGCCTCGAGAACCCCACGAGCTTCATTCCCTTCAGGGCCCCGGCGGGACATCCCGAGGTCGTAGACACCGAGACCTACGTCGACTACCTCCTCGACCAGGAGTTCTCGCAGAACTCCTCCGAGTCGGCGCGCGCGAGCTCGAGGAACTACCTCAAGGTCATCGAGGGTGGCAGCCAGGAGCTCAGGTCCACGGGCAAGCTCCGCGGCCGCTCCGCGCGCCCCCACGCCCAGGAGAGGGCATCGGCCCACGCGCCTCGCCACCTCGCCCCGGCGCTCGCCGCCAACGAGGCCTAGTCGGTGCCCGATTTCAGGGAGGCCCGTCGCCGCGAGCCCCGGCTCGCGCCCCGCGTGGCCGCCGTCCTCCTCTGGACGGCCTTCATCTGGGGCAACTCGCTCGTGGCGGGGCCCGCGTCCTCGGCCCAGAGCGGGCTCGTGGCAAGCCTCCTGGCGCCCTTCCTCCATACCCTCGGCATCACCGACGCCAACGCGGTGACCTTCATGGTGCGCAAGTGCGCCCACTTCGGCGAGTACGCGGTCCTGGCCCTTCTCGCCCGCCGCGCCCTCGACGCCCTCCCGAGCGCGAGGACGCGGCGCCTGCGGCTCGTCCCGGCGCTGTACCCGCTGGCAGTGGCCGTGGCGGACGAGACGATCCAGCGCTTCGTGCCCGGACGCGCGGGCCAGCCGCGCGACGTCCTCATCGACTTCTGCGGTGCCTGCTTCGCCTTGGCTTGCCTGGCCCTCTGGTGCCGCCGGCATCCGTCCCGAGCCTAGGCGCGCCTGGCGGCCCGTCCCGCCCCGGGCCCGCCCGGCGCGTTACGTGCGCGCGAAGCCCGTGTTACAGAAATAAAAACCTTGAACTTCCCCGAGGGCGATTGCGACCCGTCCGCCTACAGTAGCCTTGTCAGCCAACACGACCATCTTCAAGGGAGGAAGCATGGCAACGAACTTTTCCAGGCGCGACTTCGTCAAGCTCTCTGGCGCGACTGCTGCAGGACTGGGTGGTGCTTCCATCCTTGCGGCCTGTGGCTCCAAGAAGGGCGGCTCGGACGACTCCATCATCAAGGTCGGCCTGATGGGGCCGTACTCCGGCGACGTGGCCCAGTACGGCCTCGCCGTGAGGCAGGGTGCCGAGCTCTACGTCAAGCAGGTCAACGCGGCCGGCGGCATCAACGGCAAGCAGGTCGAGCTCAACACCCAGGACGAGAAGGGCGACGCCACCGAGGCCGTCAACGTGTACAACAAGATGGTCGAGGACGGCGTCGTGGGCATCATCGGTGACGTCACCTCCACGCCCTCCATCGCGGTGGCGCAGGCTTCCGTCACCGACAACATGCCCCTGGTGTCTGCATCCGCCACGGCGGCCGACTTCATCAGCTATGGATCCAATGCCTTCCGCGCCTGCATCACCGACCCCTACCAGGGCAAGCTCATGGCGGACTTCGCTGCCGAGCAGGGATACAAGACGGTCGGCACCATCTACAACTCCGGTGGCGACTACGAGGTCGGCGTGAACAACGCCTTCGTCGAGGAGGCCCAGGCCAAGGGCCTCACCGTCACGGCCCAGCAGGCCTACGCCGCGGGCGACGTCGACTTCAACGCCCAGCTGACCTCCATCATCGCCACCAGCCCCGACGCCATCCTGGCCCCCAACTACTACCAGGACGACGGCAAGATTGTCACCCAGGCCCGCGCCCTCGGCTACAAGGGCGTCTTCCTGGGGGCCGACGGCTGGTCCAACATCGTGGGCGGCAGCGAGGAGTACGCCTCCGCGGCTGACCTCGAGGGCTGCTTCTACGACTGCTCCTTCGTCAGCGAGAACCAGAACGAGAAGGTCCAGCAGTTCATCAAGGCCTACCAGGACGAGTACAAGAGCGCGCCCACCAACTTTTGCGCCCTGGGCTACGACGCCGCCATGGTCCTGCTCAACGGCATCAAGACGGTGGAGGAGGCCGGCAGCGCGAAGGCCGGCAGCGACGAGTACAGCCAGGCCGTCATCGACGCCATCGCCAAGGGCCAGGCCGAGGGCGTGACTGGCACCATCAAGTACAACGGCAGCGGCGACCCGGTCAAGCCGACCCTGGTCATCACCTTCAAGGGCGGTAAGCAGGAGGTCTTCGACACCATCGAGGCTGAGTAGGCACCATCCAAAGAATCGCACGGGGCGCTGGGGGCCTGTCTCCCGGCGCCCCTGCCGTGAGGTCGACGGCCCCTCTCCCCTAGACTGGGGGCCACAACCAGGCGCCCGCCCCGCATGGCCGTGGCGCCCAGGAGCAAGAGAGAGGAAGTGTTTGCCGTGACGTTCTTGACGCAGGTGCTCAATGGCTTGCAGCTGGGCAGCATCTACGCACTCGTCGCCCTGGGCTACACGATGGTGTATGGCATCATCCTGCTGCTCAACTTCGCCCATGGCGACATCATCATGGTGGGTGCGTACATATCCTGGATCGTGATGTCCCAGCTCGGGCTCAGCCCCGTCCTGGCCGTGCTGCTCTCGGTCGTGGGCTGCACGCTCCTGGGCGTGCTCATCGACAAGGTGGCCTACGCGCCCCTGCGCAACGCCCCGCGCCTCTCCATCCTGATCACCGCCATCGGCGTCTCGTACTTCCTCGAGAACGGCGCCCAGCTGGTGTTCGGGGCCGACGCCAAGGTGGTGCCCTCCTTCATCGACTCCAGCACGATCGAGGTCGCCAGCCTGCAGCTCTCGCCCACGGCGCTCCTCACCATCGCGGTGACCGCGGTCTCGACCGCCATCCTCACCTTCCTGGTCCAGCGCACCAAGCTCGGCAAGGCCATGCGTGCCGTGTCCGAGGACATGGGCGCCGCCCGCCTCATGGGCATCAACGTGAACACCACCATCTCGTTCACCTTCGCCATGGGCTCCGCCCTCGCCGGCATAGGCGCGGTCCTCTACTCCATGGCGTACTCGCAGGCCACGCCCACCATGGGCGTCATGCTGGGCACCAAGGCCTTCGTCGCCGCCGTGCTCGGTGGCATCGGCTCCATACCGGGCGCCGTCATCGGAGGCCTGCTCGTCGGCTTCGCCGAGGTCTTCGTCTCGGCCATCGGCCTGTCCGTCTGGAAGGACGCGGTGGTGTTCCTGCTCCTGATCATCGTGCTGATCGTGAAGCCCACGGGCATCCTCGGTCACACCATGAGCGAGAAAGTGTAGGGGGGTCGACCCATGGTCAAGGAAGTTCCCGATTCCAAGCCGGTCATCACTGTGGCCGGTGGGGCGGGGGAGAAGAAGCCCCTCTCCATGCCCGTGCGCTACGCCATAAACGCCCTCCTCGTGCTCGCGTTCCTCGTCGTGGGCGAGCTGCTCATCGACGGCGGTGCCATCAGCCGCTACCAGACCTCGGTGCTGGAGCAGATCGGCATCTACGTCATCATGGCCGTCTCGCTCAACATCGCCACGGGCTACCTGGGCCAGCTGCCGCTGGGCCACGCCGGCTTCATGTCGGTGGGAGGCTACTCCTGCGCCATCTTCATCATGCGCCTGCAGCCCGTCTTCGGCGTGGGCGCGCGCGACTTCGTCACGGGCAGCCCCGCCGCCACGGCCCTCTTCGCCTGCGGCCTGCTCTTCGGCGGCATCGTGGCCGCCGTCTGCGGCGTGATCATCGGCATCCCCGCCCTGCGCCTGAAGGGCGACTACCTCGCCATCATCACCCTCGGCTTCGCCGAGATCATCCGCGTGGTCATGCTCAACATCGACGGCGTCCTGGGCTTCGACCTCACGGGCGGCGCCAAGGGCCTCACGGGCATCCCCAGCTACACGAGCTTCCTCAACACCTTCGTGGTGGTCGCCGTCTCGCTCTTCCTCATCCACACGATGATGAAGTCGCGCCACGGCCGCGCCATCCTCGCCATCCGCGACAACGAGATCGCGGCCGAGGCCTCCGGCGTCCACACCACCTACTACAAGACCCTCGCCTTCGTGGTCTCGGCCTTCTTCGCCGGCATCGCGGGCGGGCTCTACGCCGGCTGCATCGGCGTCATGGCACCCGCGAAGTTCGGCTTCATGAAGTCCATCGAGGTGCTGGTCATGGTCGTCCTCGGCGGCATGGGCTCCATGCTGGGCTCCGTCATCTCGGCGACCGTGCTCACCATCCTGCCCGAAGCCCTGCGCGCCTTCGCCGACTACCGCATGGTGGTCTATGCCGTGGTGCTCATCATCACCATGATCTTCCGTCCCCAGGGGCTCCTGGGAACCTACGACTTCTCGCTGACCTCCTGGATCGACCGCATCCGCGGCGTCAGGCCCAAGGCAGGCTCTGCGAAGGAAGGGGAGGTGCGAGCCGATGCCTAGCACGAACTCCAAGCGCAGGCACTCCGTCCTCGTCCAGATGGAGACGCCCAACCTCATCCCCGAGCGCGACATGGGCAAGATCCCCGTGCTCCAGGCCGAGCACCTGGGCATCGACTTCGGCGGCCTCACCGCCGTGGACGACTTCAACATCGCCATGGGCCGGACCGAGATCTCGGGCATCATCGGCCCCAACGGCGCCGGCAAGACGACCATCTTCAACCTGCTCACCAACGTGTACCAGCCTACCCGCGGCACCGTCCTCATCGACGGCTACGACACGGCGGGCAAGTCCATGGTGCAGGTCAACAAGATGGGCATCGCCCGCACCTTCCAGAACATCCGCCTCTTCAACCAGATGACCGTCGAGGAGAACGTCCTGGTGGGCCTGGGCAACTCCATGTCCACGCACCTGATGGACGACATCTTCCGCCTGCCCAAGCACTGGCGGCAGGAGGCGGAGTTCCACGACCAGGCCATGGAGCTGCTGCGCATCTTCGACATGGAGGGCTTCGCCAAGACCCAGGCGGGCAACCTCCCCTACGGGGCCCAGCGTCGCCTCGAGATCCTGCGCGCCCTGGGCACGCATCCCAAGGTGCTGCTCCTGGACGAGCCCGCGGCCGGCATGAACCCCAACGAGACCGAAGAGCTCATGGAGAACATCCAGCGCATCCGCGACGAGTTCCAGATCGCCATCCTGCTCATCGAGCATGACATGAACCTGGTCATGGGCGTCTGCGAGGTCGTGGGCGTGCTGGACTACGGCAAGATCATCGCGAAGGGCACGCCCGACGAGATCCAGAACGACCCAAGGGTCATCGAGGCGTACCTGGGCAAGCAGGGGGTGAGGTAGGTGTCCAAGATCCTTTCCGTGCGCGACCTGCACGTCTCCTACGGCGCCATCAAGGCGGTGAGGGGCATCTCGTTCGACATCGAGGAGGGCGAGATCGTCACCCTCATCGGCGCCAACGGGGCGGGCAAGTCCTCCACGCTCAACTGCATCGCGGGGCTCTTCAGGCCCGTGGGCGGCGAGGTGGAGTTCAAGGGACAGAGCATCGTGGGCGTGAAGCCCCACAAGATCGTGGAGAGGGGCCTGGCGCTCTGCCCCGAGGGTCGTCGCGTCTTCACGCGCATGAGCGTGGCCGAGAACCTCGACATGGGCGGCTACACCAGGAGCGACGACGAGAACGCCAAGACCCTCGAGGTCGTCTATGAGCACTTCCCGCGCCTGAGGGAGCGCGTGGGGCAGTCTGCGGGCACCATGTCCGGCGGCGAGCAGCAGATGCTCGCCATGGGTCGCGCCCTCATGAGCAGGCCCGACCTCCTCATGCTGGACGAGCCCTCCATGGGCCTCGCCCCCATCCTGGTGGACGAGATCTTCTCCATCATCAAGGAGCTCAACAAGCTGGGCACCACCATCCTCCTGGTGGAGCAGAACGCCTCGATGGCGCTCTCCATCGCCGACCGCGGCTACGTGCTCGAGACGGGCACGATCAGCAAGACCGGCACGGGCGCCGCGCTCTTGCACGACGACGACGTGAAGAGGGCCTATCTGGGGGGTTAGTCGCTCTCGTTTGCACGCGGGTGGATTGCGCGTGGATGTTACGGCGGGGTTCGGGCCGGGTCGCAGCGATGCGGCCCGGCTCGCTTGCGTTGCATGCGCACGTGTACGGGTGCGGTGGGGGCGCGACTACGTCCGACGCGCGAATCCCCGCCGCTACTACGTCCAACGCGTGCGTCGGGGCCGCGACAACGTCGAATGCGCGCGTGCAACCGCCGATAGAGTCGAACGTGCGCGTGTCGGGACCGCGACAACGTCGAACGCGCGCGTGCAACCGCCGATTGCGTCCGACGCGTGTGTGTGGCCATCGACGACGTCCAGTGCGCGTGAAATATCGCCGAAAACGTCCAATGCGTTTCTCTCGTCTCCGCCAACTGGGCAAACATCGAGTCGTCAGACGCGTTGAGCGTTGTCGTCTCATATTCGCGCGCGTCGGGCGTTGTGGTCGCGAGTTCAAGCGCGTCGGGCGTTGTGGTCGCGAGTTCAAGCGCGTTGGGCGTTGTCGCGAAGCGCTCGTACGCATCGGACGCTTTCGTGCCGGTGCGGGACGTGTCGGACGCTGTGGTTGCGAGCCTGTGCGCGCGTTGCACGCGTCGGACGCAGCAGGGACGCGCGCCATTCGCCACGGATTCGCACGGCCGCACCACGGGTGAAGCACCAGGGCAAGGCGAGAGCGACGGGCGGCCTCCGCTGGCAGCCTAGGCCAGCTCCCACTCCACGCCGTGGCTCCGAGCGGGGAGCACGCGGACCCAGAGCCCATTGACGCGGTTCTCCACCATGCCCTCGACGGCGGCGAGCACGCGTCCCGCCGGCTCGTCCCCGTCGCAGATGGCGAGCATCGTCGAGCCCGAGCCGCTGATGGTGAAGGCCGCCGCCCCCGCGGCGAGCGCCGTGCGCCTCAGAGGCTCGTAGTCGGGGATGAGCGCGCTTCGGTAGGGCTCGTGCAGGCGGTCCTGGCAGGCGCTTGAGAGCAGGTCCGCGTCTCCCGTGGCAAGGGCGTGCACGGCGGCGACGCAGTGGCCGATCTGCCACACGGCGACCTCGGTGGGGACGCTCTGGGGCATGACGCGACGGGCGTCGGCGGTGCGCACCTCGTAGGGCGGCGCGATGGCCACGAAGCGCAGGCCCTCGGCCACGTCGAAGCGCAGCGACCTCGTGCTCCGTCCGTCCACGAACGAGCTCACGAGCCCACCCAAGAGCGCGGGGGCCACGTTGTCCGGGTGGCCCTCCAGCTCGCAGGCCACGTCCAGGGCTGCCTGCGGGTCCAGCCCGCCCGTATGGAGCAGCTGTGCGGCCACGACCCCCGCCGCCACGCAGGTCGAGCTCGAGCCCAGCCCGCCCGAGAGCGGGATGGGGGAGTCGATGTGCAGGTGCAGGGGGAGCGGACGCTGGTAGAGCCTGCGGCAGGCCTCGAGGTAGCTGGTCCAGGCGAGGTTGTCCTCGCCACGGAAGCGCTCGGGGCAGCCGTCTATGGCCAGCTCGTCCGCCGGCTCGAAGCAGAACTCGGCCATGAGGTCCAGCGCCAGACCCAGGCAGTCGTAGCCCACGCCCACGTTGGCCGAGGTGGCCGGCACGCGGACGCGCACGCCACGGGGGAGGGTGGCGCTCACGCGAAGACCCTCTGGCAGGCGGTTTCCACGAAGTTGGTCATCTGGCCCTGGTCGCAGACGTCCTCGTGCAGCACCGGGGCATCCCTCAGGGCCGAGAGCTGCGCCGGCGCCACAGTCCCCGTGAGCTCCTGCAGCCGGTCCATGCAGGCGAAGGCGTCAAGCTCTTCCACATCGTGTCCCAGCGCCCCCAGCACCTCGGCCGAGAACTTGTAGGGATTCGCGGTGGAGAGGCACACGCGCACGTTGCCGCCCCTCTCGCCTTGGCCCATGACGTGGCGGGCGACGGCGGTGTGGGGGTCGATGAGCACGCCGTCCGCCTCCCAGGCCGCGCGGATGGCGGCGCGGGTCTGGTCGTCTGTGGCCCAGCCGCAGTCGAAGTCGGAGCGCAGGCGCGCGAGCTCGTCAGGCGTGACCTCGTAGTGCCCCTCGTCACGGAGCTGGGACATGAGGGCGGCGACGCGCTCGGCGTCACCCCCCGTCAGGTAGTAGAGCATGCGCTCGAGGTTGGACGAGACCAGGATGTCCATGGAGGGCGAGATGGTCTTGGCGAAGTCGCGCCGGCGGTCGTAGACGCCGGTGCGGAGGAAGTCGAAGAGGACCCTGTTGCTGTTGGAGGCAACGGTGAGCCTGCCCACGGGAAGCCCCAGGCGCTTGGCGTAGTAGCCCGCCAGGACGTCCCCGAAGTTGCCGGTGGGAACGACGAAGTCGAGCTCGTCCCCCTTGCGGATGGCGCCCCTCGCAAGAAGCTGCGCGTAGGCGCTGAAGTAGTAGGCGACCTGCGGGGCGAGCCGTCCCACGTTGATGGAGTTGGCGCTGGAGAGGACCACGCCCTCCCGCTCGAGGCGCCCCCTCAGGCCCTCGTCCGCGAAGATGCGCTTGACCTGGGTTTGGGCGTCGTCGAAGGTGCCCCTGATGCCGCAGACGGCCACGTTGGCCCCGCGCTGCGTCACCATCTGCAGGCGCTGGGCGTCGGACACCTTGCCCTCGGGGTAGAAGACCGTGACCCCCGTGCCCTCGACGCCGGCGAAGCCCGCCAGCGCCGCCTTGCCCGTGTCGCCCGAGGTGGCGGTCACGATCATGATCCTGCGCCCGTCTTCCTCGCGCGAGCGGGACATGAGGCGGGGGAGCATCTGCAGGGCGAGGTCCTTGAAGGCGCAGGTGGGCCCGTGCCAGAGCTCGAGGAGCCAGTCGTCGCCCAGCGACGTGACGGGGGTCACGAGGGGCGTGTCGAAGTTCTGGGCGTAGGCGCCGCGCACGCAATCGTCGAGCTCGTCCGGCGAGAAGTCGGGCAGCAGCGTGGCCAGGACGCGGCGCGCGATGTCGTGGTAGCCGGCGGCCTCGAGGCCCTCGACGCCGAGTTCGGAGGCGCCCAGCTGGTCCGAGACGTAGAGCCCTCCGTCGGGCGCGATGCCTGCGAGTATTGCTTGCCTGCTTGTTACGGAATCGCCGCCGCCGCGCGTGCTGTGATAGAACATGCTCACTGTGGCGCTCCTAGCCTCGGGTTTCGCAGAACGTTCGTAAGTATCATAGTCGCAGGGTGCGGGACCTCCCGTCACCGTCACACAGTAGAAAGATTGGAAGCTCATGAAGGTCGCGCTGCTGGGACACGGCGTCGTGGGACGCGGGGTAGACCAGATCCTCTCCTCCAGGGACCTCGGCGTGGAGGTGACGCGGATCCTGGAGCTGCCGGGCCGCCTGGACGACGGTCGCATGACCTCGGACTATGAGGACATCTTGGGCGACGGGCAGATCGAGCTCGTCGTGGAGTGCATGGGAGGGCTCGAGCCGGCGCACGGCTACATCCTCTCGGCCCTCGCTGCCGGCAAGAGCGTCGTCACCTCCAACAAGGCCGTGGTCGCGGCATACTTGGACGAGTTCGCGAGCCAGGCGCGCTTCTCGCGCGCGAGCCTCCTCATCGAGGCCACCTGCGGCGGGGGAGTGCCCTGGATCGCCAGCATCGAGAAGGCCCGGCGCATCGACCGGATCAGCTCCATAGGCGGCATCATGAACGGGACCACCAACTTCATCGTGGACGCGATGGAGCGCGAGGGCGCGGAGTTCGCGGACGTCCTCGCCCGCGCCCAGGAGCTGGGGTACGCGGAGAGGGACCCCTCGGCCGACATCGACGGCATCGACGTGCGCAACAAGACCGCCATCGCCGCGAGCGTCGCCTTCGGCTGCGCCTGCAGGACGGACATCCCCACCTCCGGCATCCGCAACCTCACGAAGGCGGACCTCGACCTCCTGGCGTCGCGCGGGCTCTCGCTCAGGCTGCTGGGGCGCGCAGTGCAGGAGGGTGGTCGCTTCGCCGCGAGCGTCGAGCCCGTGGTGCTGGGCCATCGCGCCCTCGAGGCCAACGTGCCCGGCAACTTCAACCTGCTGAGCCTCGTGGGCGAGACCGTGGGCGAGCTCGGCTTCTACGGCCAGGGGGCGGGGTCGCTTCCCACCGGCAACGCCATGGTCCAGGATATCCTCGACTTCAGGGATGGCCGGCGCCCCAGCTACGACCTCTCGGCGGACCTCGCCTACGACCCCGGCCTGCTGCGGGGCGACTACCTGCTGCGCAGCGGCCTGGCCCCCGAGGGCTCCGAGGAGTGGGCTCCTGGCGTTAGCCTCCTTCGCGGCCTCAGCGCCGAGGAGGCGCGCGCGACGCTCGACCGTGCGCTCGGGGCCGACCCGACGAGCTTCATGGCCGTGCTGGACGCGAGGGGCTGACGCATGATAAAGGTCGCAAAGTTCGGCGGCTCCAGCGTCGCGGACGCGGAGCAGTTCCGCAAGGTCAAGTCGATCGTGGGGTCGGACCCAGAGCGCCGCTTCGTCGTGGTCTCCGCCTCGGGCAGGCGCTTCCCCCAGGACAACAAGGTCACCGACCTCCTGCTGCTGGTCAACGCGCACATCGAGTATCACGTCGACTGCACAGCGCTCCTCTCGGACATCCAGGCACGCTATCAGGACATCGCCGACGAGCTGGGGCTCAGCTACCCCGTCGCAGAGCGCTTCGGCGAGTTCGCGGCGCAGGTCAAGGGCTTCTCGCCCGAGTACGTGGTGTCGCGCGGCGAGTGGTTCACGGGCCAGCTCATGGCCGAGTACCTGGGCCTTCCCTTCGTGGACGCGGCGGAGGTCATCGTCTTCCACCATGACGGCAGCGTGGACATGGAGCGCACGGCGATGCGCCTGCGCGACCGCGCGACGCGTCTGGGGAGCTTCCTGCTCCCGGGCTTCTACGGCGCCACGGTGGATGGCAGCATCAAGCTCTTCCAACGCGGGGGCGGCGACATCACGGGCGCCATCCTGGCGCGCTGCCTGGACGCCGGCGTGTACGAGAACTGGACCGACGTCTCGGGCTTCCTCGCCGCCGACCCGCGCGTGGTGGACCACCCTCGCTCCATCCACCGCATCACCTACGACGAGATGCGCGAGCTCAGCTACATGGGGGCCTCGGTCCTGCAGGAGGAGGCCATCTTCCCCGTGCGCGAGACCAACATCCCCATCCAGATCAAGAACACCAACGACCCCGACGCCAAGGGCACCATCATCCGCGAGACGGCCGAGGAGCACGTGAAGGAGCACCTCATCACGGGCATCGCCGGCAAGCGCGACTTCATGGCCATCCATGTCCAGCGCGCCCACATCTCGAACGACGTGGGCTACCTCAGGCGTGCGCTCTCGGTCTTCGAGAAGTACGGCGTGAGCGTGGAGCACGTGCCCACGGGAGTCGACTCCTTCGGCGTCGTGGTCAACGGCGCCGACGTGAAGGACAGCATCTACTCCATCGTCAACGAGCTCCAACACGAGCTCGAGCCCGACAGCATCAACGTGGTGGACAGCCTGGCGCTCATCAGCGTCGTGGGCCGCAACATGAGCCGCCGCGCAGGCACCTCGGGCCGCATCTTCGGCTGCCTGGGTGAGGCGGGCATCAACATCCGCATGATCACCCAGAGCTCGCAGGAGATATCGATCATCATGGGCGTCAACAACGCCGACTTCGAACGTGCCATCCAGTGCATCTACGACCGCTTCGTCGACGGCGAGATGGTCGAGATGCCGCAGCTTGCCCAGTAGGGGGTTAGGACATGCCTGACAAGAGAGTTGCCATCCTCGGCGCGACCGGCGTCGTGGGGACCCAGATGCTCCAGTGCCTCGAGGAGAGGGACTTCCCGGTGGGGGAGCTCGTCCCCCTTGCGAGCGCTCGCTCCGCGGGCAGCAGCGTGCGCTTCCGCGGCGAGGAGGTGGTGGTGCGCGAGGCCACGCCCGAGGCCTTCGAGGGCGTGGACGTCGTGTTGGGCGCGGCGGGAGACGAACTCGCCCGCAAGCTCCTTCCCGAAGCCGTGAGGCGGGGCGCCACCTGCGTGGACAACAGCCACGCCTTCCGCCTGGACGAGGACGTGCCCCTGGTCATCCCCGAGATAAACGCCGACGACGTGAGCTGGCACCACGGCATCATCGCCAACCCCAACTGCGCCACCATCATCGGCCTGGTGCCCCCTCTGGCCCCCTGCACCAGGAGGCCGGCATCAGGAGGCTCGTCGTGAGCACCTACCAGGCGGCGTCGGGGGCGGGCATGCCGGGCCTGCGCGAGCTCGAGCGCGAGATGGGTGTCGTCGCCCAGGGCGGCGAGATGGGGCCCACCGACCCCTTCGCCTACCAGCTCGCCGCCAACCTGATTCCCCAGATCGGCGGCTTCAAGGAGGAGGGCTACACCTCCGAGGAGCTGAAGATGCAGAACGAGGGGCGCAAGATCATGCACCTTCCCGAGCTGCGCGTGAGCTGCACCTGCGTGCGCGTGCCCGTGATGCGCTCGCACTCCGAGTCGATCACGGTCGAGTTCGAGAGGCCCCTCTCGCCCGAGCGCGCCCGCGAGCTTCTCGAGGCAGCTCCCGGGGTGCTCGTGGTGGACGAGCCCTCCGAGCTGCGCTATCCCATGCCGCTCCAGAGCTCCGACCAGGACCTGGTCTGGGTCGGGCGCATCAGGCGCGACCTCTCCGCACCTGACGGCGTGAGCTCGCTATGCCTCTGGTGCTGCGGCGACCAGATTCGCAAGGGCGCCGCGACCAACGCCGTGCAGATCGCGGAGTTCCTGCTCTAGCGGCAGGCCTGGGCGGCGGCGCGAAGGATGGCGCCGCCGCGACGAGGCGTGAGCGGGCTCGAACGGGCGCGGGCCCTACTTGAAGGAGGCGAGGAGCCTCTCCACCAGGTGCTTGAGCTCGACGAGGTCCTCGCGCTCCATGCTGATGCAACCGCCGATGCAGGCGGGAACGTCCATCGCCCGCCTGCGAAGCCTCCTGCCCTCGTCGGTCAGGGTGATGATGATGGCGCGCTCGTCCGCCTTGGAGCGGGTGCGGTTGATGTAGCCGTGGCCCTCGAGCCGGCGCAGCAGCGGGGTGAGGGTGGCCGAGTCGAGGTAGAGCCTATGTCCCAGCTCGGTCACGGTGATGCCGTCCCGCTCCCAGAGGGCCATCATCGTCACGTACTGCGTGTAGGTGAGGCCCAGGGGGTCCAGGAAGGGCTTGTACCTGCGCGTGAGCTCCTTCGACGCCGCATAGAGCGGGAAGCATAGCTGGTTCTCGAGCGCCAGGGGGTCGAGCTCCCCACCCTCTGCGGCGTCCTGGGTGGCAGTGACCTTGGTATCGTCCATGTCAATCCTCTCTTCCCGCACGACTTAATCGTGCGCAATTTATCAAGGGAAGTATACCCAAGCGAGAGGGGCGTGCGCCAGAGAAGTCGCCAGGGCCATGCTTGCGGCAAGGCTCTAGTCCCACGCGCCACACAAGGAAGGGCCCGGACGGGATGTCGTCCACCCCGTCCGGGCCGCCATGTGACTCGTCGCGTGCGGGCTGGTCGTGCCTCGCCTAGTTGAACTTTATGAACCTCTGTGCGGTCCGGTACAGCGCGATGGTCGCCGCGCGCCCGCCGGCGCCCGGGAGGTTGGTGGCCAGGCCGCAGATGCCCAGGCGCGCACGCCTCCACATGCGCCGGTCGTAGTCGTAGAGGTCGCTCCAGAGGCGGTCGAGCTCCGCCATGGCGTCGGCATGGTCCGAGAGCTTCGAGAAGACGGAGCAGATCATCATCATGATGACGAAGTAGTTGACCATGTAGCTGCGCAGGGCGTACGACTCGATGTCCTGGTAGAGGTGGTAGGACCTCATCATGATGCGAGTGATCTTGACCTGTTGGTCGATCCTGCCCGCCATGACCTTCTCGTTCACCGACTGGTCCTCCCGCCCGATGAAGTAGCGGTAGAGGTCCACGTCCAGGTAGTAGAGGGTGCGGCAGCGCGGCAGGGGGACGTAGGCGTAGATGTTGTCCACGTAGAAGGTGTGCGCCGGCATGGGCACCCCGCCGTCGCGCAGCACGTCGGTGCGGTAGCAGAGGGCGTGCATGAGGAGGTTCTGGGTCATCTTGAAGTGGCGGATGTCGTTCCAGCCAAAGGCCCTGCCCACGGGGAGCACCGAGCGGTAGTTGACCACGTGGCTGCTGCCGTCCTCCACGTGCTCGTACACGTAGTTGCTGATGATGAGGTCCACGCGCTCGCCGGTCTCGTCCAGCTCGCGGATCTTGCCCAGAAGGGTGGCGCAGGCCTCGGCGTCCAGCCAGTCGTCGGAGTCCACGACCTTGAAGTAGGTCCCCTCGGCGTTTCCCAGGCCCTTGAGGACGGCCATGCCATGGCCGCCGTTCTCCTGGTGCACGGCCTTCACGATGCTGGGGTGGCGCTCCTGCCAGGACTCTGCCTTGGCCAGCGTGTCGTCCTTCGTGGACCCGTCGTCCACGATGACGACCTGGACGTCCTCGGCGTAGTTGGTCCCCACGAGGATGGACTTTATGCACTTGTCCATGTATTCGGCGGAGTTGTAGCAGGGGATGGCGAAGGTGATGACCTTCTTCATGGGTTGGCCCTCCGGATTCGTTGCGACAGGCGGCTGTCGTGCCATTTCTCAAGACATTATGGCATGAGCCGCCCGTTCCATGCGCTCGCTGGTCTAGGATGGGGCTCGCCCGCACGGTCGCGGGCGGCGCTAGGAGGGGAGAGAAGCCATGGCAACCTACCTGAACCCAGGCCCCGTCTTCGGGCCCGTCCGCAGCCGAAGGCTGGGGGTCTCGCTGGGTGTCAACCTCGCGCCGGCGGACGGCAAGCGCTGCAGCTTCGACTGCGTCTACTGCGAGAACGGCACCAACGACGAGCGGCCCACGAGCTCGCCCTGGCCCACGGCCACACAGGTCGCCGAGGCGTTGGGCGCACGCCTGCGCGACATGTCCGCGGCGGGCGAGCCCCCCGACGTGATTACCCTCGCGGGCAACGGGGAGCCCACGGCCAACCCAGAGTTTCCCGAGGTCGTGGATGCGGTCCTCTCGCTTAGGGACGAGCTCTGCCCCAAGGCGCGGGTGGCGGTGCTCTCCAACGCCACCATGGCCCACGTGCCGGCCGTGCGCGACGCGCTCCTGCGCGTGGACGACAACATCCTCAAGCTGGACACGGTGGACGGGGACTTCATCCGGAGGGTGGACCGGCCCGTCGGCGGCTACGACGTGGGCCGCGTGGTGGACGCGCTGGCGGCCTTCGGCGGCAGGGTGATGGTCCAGAGCATGTTCCTGGGCGGGGAGCTCGACGGCAGGAGCGTGGACAACACGGGTGAGGCCTACGTCGGACCTTGGCTTGAGGCGCTCGCACGGATTCGCCCCGAGGCGGTGATGGTCTACACCATCGCGCGCGACACGCCCTTTCAGGGTCTCAGGAAGGCCAGCCCGGAGGCGCTCGACTCCATCGCGGCCCGGGTGCGGGCGCTCGGCCTGGAGTGCAGCGTCTCGTACTAGTCGCGCGAACCGCGCCAGCGCGGCGTGCCGACCGCTCGCCGGCGGGACGCGCTGGCGCAGGCCGGCAGCGACGTGTCGTCTACCAGTGCACGACCACCTTGTCCCCCACGCGGACCAGGTCCCAGAGGGCCTTCGCGTCCTGGTAGGGGAGGTTCACGCAGCCGTGGCTGCCGGCGTAGCTGTAGATCGACCCGCCGAAGCTGTAGCGCCAGGTCGCGTCGTGGAGGCCCACCGAGTTGCCGATGAAGGGCATCCAGTACGACACGTTGCTCCTGTAGTCGGGCTCGCCGTCGTGGTCCTCGTCGGCTCCCACCAGCACCGTGTCGCGGGCCATGTTCGAGTTGATGGCGTAGGTGCCCGTTGGCGTGGTGCGACCCTCCGAGGTGTTGCCCGACACGATGTACGACCTCCATATGACCCTTCCGTTCGCGTCGTAGAAGCGCGCGTACTGGGTGGAGAGGTTGATGTCGATGTGCCGTCCGCGCTCGCGCGCGCCCTCGCTCTCGGCCGGGCGCGAGCCCACGACCTGCAGGGGGATCTCTATGGGGTCGGAGCGCTGGCCCAGGAGGGCGTTGTAGATGGACTCGGCGAGGCTCGCGTCGTCCACCGCGTAGTCGTTGACCTCGTCGGAGTAGTCCACGCTGGCCGCGAGCACCGAGTTGATCCAGTTGCCTATGGCGTCGCCGTCCGCGCCGAGGGCGAGGTCGTCTCCCACGACGAGCCAGGACGCGCTGAGCGACTCGTCCACGCGCGCGACCTCCCTGCCGTCGCGCGTGAGCGGGATGGAGAGGGCGAGTGCGTCGTTGGCCTTCTTGGTCGCCGCCGCGAGCCGCTCGTCGTCATGCCTGACCGTTGGCTGGACGAGCTCCGCGTCGCCCAGGACGAGCTTGCGCTGGAGCGACTTTGCGGCCGTCGACGCGCTGGCGACGACGCGGTCGAGGTCGAGCATGGTGCCCGGCACCTCGTCCGTCACCCTGAACTCCCCCGCGTCGGCGTCGAAGGAGGAGCTGGCGCTGGTCGGCGCCGTGGCGGACTGGTTGTAGGCCTCGACCGCCGGTTGGAGGGCGTCGCGGAGACTCGCCTCGTCCAGGGTCACGCCGTCCTCCTGGAAGATCACGCGGCGGGAGAGGAGGTCAAGGGGCCAGGCGCGCGCGTCCGCCTTCCGGAACGCGTCGCCCGCGTAGTCGTCCGCACGGGCGGCGAGGCCCACGTCGGCGGACGCGACCTGGGCTGTGAAGCCGGAGGGCCCCTGGAGCTCGAGCCTCCAGTCGCGCACGGCGTCCGCAACCGAGGCCGAGAGCGCCTCCTCGGTCATGAGCGAGACGTCCTGTCCGTTCACCGTGGTGCCCGGCGTGAAGTGGGTCGAGAAGTACGCGCAGCCCCCGCCATAGACCGTCGCCAGGGCGAGGCCGCAGGCCACGAGCTTGGGGGCGAGTCGGTGCCTGGGCCCCTCGGGGACGCCGTCCTGGGCCGCCTCGGTGCTGGGGGTGACTGCATGCTTCGCCACGGTCTGCCTCGTCTTCGTTTTGGCTGCTTGAAGGGGCCGCCCCCGAGCGGGAGCGGCACGGCTCAAGAGTCTAGCGCATGGGAGGGGCGCGGACGGCGGGGGAGAGTGGCGTGGGGGCGGAGGCTGGCGGGTCTCTCCTCCGGCGGGCCTGGCCTTGGCCTACTTGCTCGAGCTCCCGCTCGAGCTGGCGGAGCTCCCGGCATCCGAGGAGGTCGTGCCGCCGCTGCCCGAGGAGCTCGTGGACCCGCTGTCGGTGGAGCCCGAGTCGGAGGAGGAGCTGGCATCCGTCGAGGAGCCGCCGCTGCCGGACGTGCTTCCGCTCGTGGAACCCGAGTCGCTCGTGCCGCTCGTCGAGCCGGAGCCGGACGAGCTGCTGCCAGACTCCGACTTCGAGGACTCCGTGCCCGAGGAGCTGGCGTCTGCCTTCGCCTTGTCACCCTTTGTGTCGCTCGAGGAGCTCGTTCCGCTTGCGGAGGAGTCCGCGGAGCTTGCGTCCTCCTGGCTCGTCACGGCCGAGGAGGCGGCGTCACTCTCACCTTTGCCCTGCGCCGCGGTCTCCTCCGTGACGGTGGGCTGCGCCACCTCGCCAAGGCTGGGGCCGATGCCCTGGCCGGCGGTGACGAGGCTGACGATTGCCGCGTAGGCCAGGACCGCGAGCACGGCGAACGCCGCCAGGGCGATGGCCGCCCTGTGCGCCACGCGCCGGCTCTGCTGCCGCGTTGCGGCGCTGCGCAGGCTGTCCGGGGCTATGGGGGTGCCCGTGGCGGCGAAGGAGACATCCCGGCCCTCCTGCAGCGGCGACTCGACGGCGGCAGGCATCAGGCCGGTGTTGCCGTCGTGGCCGCTCAGGGGCACGCCGGGCCGCGTGGGGTCCGGGTCGTCCGCGTGGTCGTACGAGAGGTCCTTGAGCTTCTGGGCGCTGGCCTTGATCATGCCCTTGTACACCTGGGCGGCCAGGGCGCTGGCGCCGGCCGCTACGGCAACGCCGATGATGGAGCCGGCGAGACCGATCCTGGACGAGAGGGCGAACGAGGTCGCCGCCGCGAGGGCACTCGCCACGATCGCCGAGAGCGAGAGCTCCCCCAGGACGCCCCCGCGCCCCTCCTCGTCCTCGTGACGGTCACCTTCCTGCCTCAGCTGGTCACGCATGGAGAACCTCCCAAGAAGACGCGTCCATCCAGACAAGCATTACCCAGCTCGCGGGGCCCATGCGCACGGGCATGGCAACTACACGAATATTTTGGCTAGCTGAGCGGTATGATTGGGGGCGTAGGTTCGACAGGGTGTCTCGTATAGGAGGTATCACCATGCTAGTCAACGCTACTGCCATGCTCCAGAGCGCTCAGAGGGGTCACTACGGCCTGGGTGCGTTCAACACCAACAACCTCGAGTGGGCCTCGTCCATCCTCGACGCGGCCGAGGAGCTCCAGTCCCCCGTCATCATCCAGTGCACGAGCGGCGCCGCTAAGTGGCAGACCAGCTTCAAGGTCGTCGCCGACATCGTGAGGGACCTTGTCGAGGCCAAGAACATCACCGTGCCTGTGGCACTGCACCTCGATCATGGTAGCTACGAGGATGTCTTCAAGTGCATCGATGCGGGCTTCACCTCCGTCATGTACGATGGCTCGCACGAGCCCGACTTCCAGACCAACCTCCAGCGCACCGCCGAGGTCGTCAAGGCCGCCCATAACAAGGGCATCTCCGTTGAGGCCGAGGTCGGCGGCATTGGCGGTACCGAGGATGGCGTGACCTCACAGGGCGAGCTTGCCGATCCCGAGGAGTGCAAGCAGATCGCAGACCTGGGCGTCGACTTCCTGGCGTGCGGCATCGGCAACATCCATGGCATCTATCCTGCCAACTGGGCGGGCCTCTCCTTCGAGCGCCTTGCCGAGATCAAGGCCCTCACGGGCGACCTGCCGCTCGTCCTTCATGGCGGCACCGGCATCCCCGTCGACCAAATCCAGAAGGCCATCTCCGAGGGCGTCTCCAAGATCAACGTCAACACCGATCTCCAGCTGGTCTTTGCTGCGGCCACCCGCACGTACATCGAGAGCGGTGCAGACAAGGAGGGTAAGGGCTACGATCCCCGTAAGCTCCTCAAGCCTGGTCGCGACGCCATCAAGACCCGCACCATCGAGCTCATGAAGGAGTTCGGCTCCGACGGCAAGGGCTGGGCGTAGGCATCGGCTCCTGCCCGGCGCGCCCGCGCAACCGGGCAGGGAAGGCGCACGAACGCAAGGGGGACCGTCTTCGGGCGGTCCCTCTTCCTGTGGACTTGTGGGCTGGACGTGGCTGCGTGGCTGTGGGCCGGGATGCTGCCGGGCCTGGGCGTAGCTGCCGGACTGGATGCTGCCGGGCCTGGGCGCTGCCGGGCTGGATGCTGCCGGCCCTGGGCGTAGCTACCGGTCCGGGATATTGTCGGCCTTGGGCGTAGCTGCCGGTCCCTGGTTGCCTACCAGCCGCAGCGGGCGGGCACGAGCACGTCGAGGGCCCGTGGCTCCACCTCGACCTCGAAGCGCCTGCCCTCGAATCTCTCGCCGTCGACCTGGCAGGGAATGCCCTCTCCCTCGAACTCGACCTGGAGCCTTCTCGCGCGCTCGGCCCTGATGACGCGCGAGCGCACGTGCCTTCCGGAGCGGGCGAGGCCGAAGAGGGCCAGCAGGCGGGGGATGGAGGGCACCTTCACGTTGTAGCAGACGTCCAGCATTCCGTCGTTGGGCAGCGCGTCGGGGCAGACGCGGAAGCCGCCGCCGTAGGTGGGGCCGTTCTGGACCGCGAGTATGAGGGCGCGCAGCTCCTGGGGGTCGCCGTCGTCGAGGCGGAGGCTGCAGGGGTAGCCCTTGTGCCCGGACGAGAAGACCTTCACGCCCGAGGTGGCGAAGAGCATCGACCCCTCCTGGCTCGTGTTGGCGGCGCGGCGGTCGGTCGTGTCCAGGGCGATGGCGGCGTCCAGGCCAAAGGAGAGGGTCTCGACGAAGTGGGTGTCCTGGCCGAGCTCGTTGGTTACGTGGCCCAAGTCGATGCTGACCCTGCGGCCGCCGAGAAGCTCGGCCAGGGAGAGCTCGGGGTCGTTGTAGGTGGCCGAGATGGTGCGGGCGAAGTCGTTGCCCGAGCCCATGGGGATGACGGCGAGGGCGGGGCGGGCGTCGGCGGGCAGGGCCATGAGGCCGTTCGCTGCCTCGTGGATGACGCCGTCCCCGCCCAGGACGATGAGGGTGTCCATCTGGGCGGCGCCGGCTGCGAGGCGCTTGGCGTCTTCGGGGCCCTCGGTCATGACCAGCTCGAACGACTCGGTGGCAGAGGTGTACGACTCGAAGAAGCGCCGGGCGCGCTCCGCCGCCTCGGCCCCCTTTCCGCTGTGCGAGGCGGGATTTGCCACGACGAGCGTCCGACCGAGCCTGAGTATTGCCATGTTGGGGGCCTTTCGGGGACGGGTGCGGTCCGTGCCCCATCATTCTACGCACTTGGGTGGGGGAGCGCCCAGTCGAAGCGGGGGAGAGGCGCGTCGGCGCCCGGTCGCACGGCGCGTGCGCGGGGCGTGAGGCGCGTGGCGCGGCGTGGTGGCGCGTGGTGCAACGGTGCAGCGACGTGCCTGGGGTGCGGGTTGCGGCATGGCGGCGCGGAATGCGGCACGGCGGCCTGCCTTGGTGCACATTCTACGCGTGAAATGCGCACCTCTCCCACAAAACCCCAGCTCAGCGACGAGGGGTGTACATTTGAAATCTGAAATGCACGCTCACGCCGCAGATGGCGGGGGACCGGCCAGCGGTCACGACGAGCTGGTCGACGGACTCGGGATGCTGGTGCGATTTTGCGGAATGCGTTGCCCCGGGCGGGGCACTCTCGTATAATCCTAGGGCGGCTCCGGGGTGTGGCGCAGCTTGGTAGCGCATCTGCTTTGGGAGCAGAGGGTCGCTGGTTCGAATCCAGTCACCCCGACCACGCGCGGCGGTAGTTCAATTGGTAGAGCAGTAGCCTTCCAAGCTACTTGTTGCGGGTTCGAGTCCCGTCCGCCGCTCCATGCGCTCGCTTGCCAGGGTCCTTTGGGGCCCTGGCTTTTTTATCGCGCGGGGTTATGCGCCAATTGCCAGCATCGTGTGGCCACCTTTCCATGTTCTGCAATAGCACGAAAAGTTAACTAATAAGAGTGGAATAAAGTAAGAATAACTTTAGTTTGGAGGGACAATGCCAAAGATCATCTCCAGCACAACGCTGAGGAACAACTACGCGGAGCTCTCCGACTGGTGCCATAAGACCGGCGAACCCCTCTTCGTCACGAAGAACGGTGCTGGTGACCTTGCAGTCCTTGATATGGATGCATACGAGGACCTAACCTCGCGGCTTGCGCTGTACGAGAGCCTTGCCGCAGGGCGCGTCGCCGCGGACGAGGGCCATGCCAGACCCGCGGGTACGGCTGCCCAGGCACTTCGCCGGCGCATCGGGCCGCAGAACGCCAAGGACTGACGCGAGGCCGCTCGATTGCGCACTATGCCGTTCCATCGCACGCTCGGTCGTCCAGCCGCGCGTTCGACATCAGTTGCGGACTCTAAAAGGGGAGAAGTCCGCAACTGACTGTGCCCATGGTGTCTCTCGCCTGTAAACGACCTGTTAGTCTGGAGTCAGCTGCAGGCTCTGAAAGTCCCAAACTCCGCAACCGACTTAACGTGTTGCAGGATTCCGCCGCACGTGTCGCAGAACTTCTCCACCGGCGTCGCCCCGCGCGCCCAGAAGGCACGTCCCGCCCGCGAACTCGACGGCCCCGCCTGCGTGCAGATGCCCTGCAAGTACGGTTTCTTATGCATGTCGATTGAGTTACGCACCGTGAATGTCCTAGCCCGCCCCCAACCCGATGCCTATTCTTTAGCCGTCCGCATTGCGTCACAGCCCTTGAGGGGAGAGACCATGTCCTATTCCGAGAAGGTCATCGCCGAGCTGAAGGAGCGCTACTCCGACCAGCCGGAGTTCATCCAGGCGGCCGAGGAGGTCCTCACGACCCTGCAGCCCGCCCTCGACGCGCATCCCGAGTTTGAGAAGGCTGCCCTGCTCGAGCGCCTCGTCGAGCCCGAGCGCATCGTCATCTTCCGCGTGCCCTGGGTGGACGACGCCGGCAAGGTCCAGGTCAACCGCGGCTACCGCGTGCAGTTCAACAGCGCCATCGGCCCCTACAAGGGAGGCCTGCGCCTGCATCCCTCCGTCAACCTGGGCATCCTCAAGTTCCTGGGCTTCGAGCAGATCTTCAAGAACTCCCTCACCACGCTTCCCATGGGCGGCGGCAAGGGCGGCTCCGACTTCGACCCCAAGGGCAAGTCCGATGCCGAGGTCATGCGCTTCTGCCAGTCCTTCATGATCGAGCTCGTGAAGCACATCGGCCCCGACACCGACGTCCCCGCGGGCGACATTGGCACCGGCGCGCGCGAGATCGGCTACCTCTTCGGCCAGTACAAGCGCCTCACCAACAGCTGGTCCTCCGTGCTCACCGGCAAGGGGCTCTCGTACGGCGGCTCGCTCGCCCGCACCGAGGCCACCGGCTACGGCGCGGTGTACTTCCTGCTCAACATGCTCAAGCAGCGCGGCGAGTCCATCGAGGGCAAGGTCGTCGCGGTCTCGGGCTCCGGCAACGTCGCGCAGTACGCCATCCAGAAGGCCGAGCAGCTGGGCGCCAAGGTCGTGACCGCCTCCGACTCCAACGGCTACGTCTATGACCCCGAGGGCATCGACTTCGACACCCTCGTCGACATCAAGCAGGGCCGCCGCGGTCGCATCAGCGAGTACGTCGCCGCCCGTCCCGGCGCGACCTACCACGAGGGCGAGCGTCCCTGGGGCGAGAACTGCGACATCGCCATGCCCTGCGCGACCCAGAACGAGCTCGAGCTCGCCGACGCCCAGAGGCTCGTTGCCAACGGCTGCGGCTACGTGGTGGAGGGCGCCAACATGCCCACCACCCTCGAGGCGACGCAGTACCTCAAGGAGAACGGCGTCTTCTTTGCCCCCGGCAAGGCTGCCAACGCCGGTGGCGTCGCGACCTCCGGCCTGGAGATGAGCCAGAACCACGAGCACCTCTCCTGGGCCTTCGACGAGGTCGACGAGAAGCTCCACGGCATCATGGACTCCATCTACGCCGCCGCCTACGACGCCGCCAAGGAGTACGGCCACGAGGGTGACCTCGTCTTCGGCGCCAACATCGCCGGCTTCCTCAAGGTAGCCGACGCCATGATGGCCCAGGGCGTCTGCTAGCACGTCCGACGTGGCGGCGCTGCCGCCATCGTCTTGCAAGGCAGGGGGGTCGGACTTGGTCCGACTCCCCCCTGCTTGTGCGGGAGACACGCGATCGCGGTCGCGGTCGGGAGCGGCAAGGCGACGCCCGCGATAAGGCGACGCCCGCGATAAGGCGACGCCCGCGATAAGGCGACGCCCGCGATAAGGCGACGCCCGCGGCGCCTAGTCTCTGCCCGTGCGGGAGACATGCGAAGCATCCGTCTGGCAGCCTGCCCCGGCCCCGCGGGCAGCGCTAGGGAGAGCCAAGACGGCGGCGGTGCCAGCGCACAGCCTGCCCCGGCCCCGCGGGTGTGTCCCTCTCGCCTGCGGGCGTCCCTAGCCCTTGTTGTCGTCCAGCTCGCGGAAGCGCTCGGCCAGCATGGGGCTGTTCTTGGTGAGGCGCTTGATGGTGAGCTTGTTCGCCTTCTCGTCCGCCAGGCGCAGGTTGTTCTGGGAGCCCAGCAGGTTCTCCTTCACCTTCTGCAGGTGGGTGATGGTCTTGTCGATCTCTTCCACCGCCGTGTTGAACTTCTTGTTGGCAAGTTCCACGTTGCGGCCGAACTTGTCCTGGAAGTCGCCTAGGGCGTCCTCGAAGTTCGTGATGTCGATCTGCTCGCTCCGCATCTGGGCAATCTGCAGGCGCAAGTCCTGGGACTTCTGGGCGGCGTTGCGCAGGAGGGCGATGATCAGCAGGAAGAACTGAGGCCTCACCACGTACATCTTGGGATAGCGATATGACATGTCCACGATGCCCTGGTTGTAGTAGTCGCTGTCGAGCTCGAGCATCGACACCAGCACCGCGTACTCGCAGCCCTTCTTCTGGCGGTCGCGGTCAAGCTTGGCCAGGTGGGACTCGTTTGTCTTCTTGTTGGTGGAGCCCAGCTCCTCGTTCTTCATCTCGAACATGATGGAGAGAAGCTCGTTGCCTTCGTCGTCCGTCTCGCGATACACGAAGTCGCCCTTGGTGCCCTCGACGGCCTCGTTGTCCTTCTCGAAGTAGATGTTCTTGAACGAGGAGGGGTCCTGGGAGCGCCAGCGGTTGAACTCCTGCTGGCAGTGCTGCTCGAGGCTCTCTCCCGTCATCTTCACCGTGAGCCGCAGGCGGTAGTCCTTGAGGCGCTCTATCTCGTCGTCCTTGATGCGCACGATCTCTTCCTGGGACTTCTGCGCCTCGTTGAGCTTCTTGCGGTAGCGTGCCTCGAGCTCGTTGCGCTGGCTGTCGCGCTGGGCGAGCTGCCCCTCGAGCGCCACGCACTGGGTGCGGAGCTCGGAGGTGGCGCGCTGCACGGCGAGCTCCTCCGCCTGGCGCGCCGACTGGGCCTGGGACTCCAGGCTGTCCTTGGCGCGGGAGAGCTCGAGCTCGAGGCGGGAGCGCTCGGCCTGGAGCTCGGACTTCGCCTGGGCGTCGGCCAGCTGACGCTCGCGCGCCGCTTGGGCCTGCTGCGCCTGGAGCTCGGCCTTGAGTCGCGCGACCTCGGCCTGGAGCTCGGCCTGCTGGGCCTGGAGCTCGGAGCGGGTCCTCTCCTGCGCGAGCTTCGTGGCGTCCTCGCTCTTGGAGAGCCGGGCCGCAAGCTCGTCGCGCTCACGCTCCACCTTGACGCGTTCCTGCTCGACCGAGAGCCGCGCCTCGCGTACCGCCGAGGCGCGCGCGTCGTCAGAGGCGGCGAGGCGCTCCCTGAGCTGGGCGAGCTCCTGGTTGAGCTCCGACTGCAGGCGCTGCAGTTCGAGCTGGGACTTGGCGCGCTCCTCCGCCAGCTCGGAGGCCTTCTGCCCCTCCATGAGCTGGTGGCGCTCGTGCAGCTCGCGCTCGAACTCGCTGGTGCGCACCTGGCTCACGATGTCCTGGTAGTCCGAGCTCTCCAGCTCGAAGCTCTGGTGGCAGTGTGGGCAGACGATGGTTGCCATGGACGCTCCTTGGTACGAGGAAAGACGGGTCGTGTGATGGACACAGCTTAGCTCAGGGGTGGGACATGATTGGGAGCCGCTCCGGTGGCGGTCGGGTACGCCGTGGCCGCCTGCGTGCCGGGTGCTTCGTCGTGCATGCCATTCACGCCGTCGTGCGCGCCTTTCTCACCCAGCACGCAATTGCGCACAGAATATGAGTGCGAGCACGCTCTTGCGCACTGCCGCTGGCATCGAGCACGCTTGAACGCACGGCTTTTTCAGCGCGCACGCTCTTGCGCACATTGGCCGCAACGTTTGCCCAGGTAACGTGGGGCGGTGATGTGCGTTTGAGCGTGCTCGATGGTTTGATTGTGCGTTGGCGCGTGGAGTATGAGAAAAGCGTGCGCAAACGCGTGGAAGGTGAGAGGCACGTGCGTTCGCGCGTGCGCGGTGCCGCCACGGCTGCGCCACGTGTGCGTTCGCGCGTGCGCGACGCCCCCGCTGACGTCCGTGATGCCCCTCTCGCCTGGAACTGTGACAAGCAGATAAACGCTCTCGCAATTTGCGCAGATTTGAATATCTGGCACCTAGAATGCGTTCAAGCCTTTAACGGTGGCGCGAGACGCCACCAAGGACGCAAGCGACACCTCGCCAGGAGGGGCATCCGCAGGCCGCGGGTGCCCCTTTTGCGAGCGGTCGCAGGGGAAAGGAGCTCCGATGAACCTACTCGCGGGTGCGGACCGGCTGCCCAGGGCACTCCTAGCGCTGGAGGACGGCAGCTGCTACGCCGGCCAGTGCTGCGGCGCCGAGGGCGAGGCCTTCGGCGAGCTGGTGTTCAACACCTCGATGACCGGCTACCAAGAGATCGTGACCGACCCCAGCTACGCGGGCCAGGTCGTGACGCTGACCTATCCCCAGGTGGGAAACTACGGCGTCACCGCCACCGACGGCCAGGCCGCGGCCCCGGCCCTCAGGGCCCTGGTGGTCCGCGACATGTGCTTCGAGCCGAGCAACTGGCAGAGCGTCCGCAGCCTGCCCGACTACCTGCGGCAGGAGGGCGTCGTGGCCATCCAGGGTGTGGACACGCGCGCGCTCACGCTGAGGGTCCGCGAGGCGGGCGCCATGAGGGCGGCGGTCTCGACCACGGACCTCGACCCGAGGAGCCTGGTCGCGCGCGTGCGGGCGAGCGCGGGCATAGGCAGCCACAACTACGTCGCCGACGTCAGCGTGGGGGAGAGGACCGTGCTTTCCCCGCTGGGCACGGCTGCCGCCCGTCCCCGTCGCGTCGTCTCCTACGACTGCGGCATGAAGCGCGGCATCGCGGACGCCATCAGGGCCCAGGGCTTCGAGCTCGTCGTCGTGCCCTGGGACACCCCTGTCGAAAAGGCGCTGGCGCAGGACCCCGACGCCGCCTTCTTCTCCAACGGGCCCGGAGACCCCCAGAGCGTCGGCGCGACCCTCGAGGCCATGCGCGCCCTCCTGGGGCGGCTTCCCGTCTTCGGCATCTGCCTGGGCACGCAGGTCATGGCCCTGGCGGCGGGCGGAAGCGTCAAGAAGCTCCCCTATGGCCACCACGGCGGCAACGAGCCGGTGATGAACCTCCTCACGGGCAGGGTCGAGGTCACGGCCCAGAACCACAACTACGTGCCGGACTTCCCGAGCCTAGGCCCGCTCGTCCCCGAGCTCAGCGGGGGAGAGGCGCGCCACCACGACGACCTCAGGCACTGGAGCCGCCGTCGCGTGGCGCCGGTGGTCGCCAACGGGCGCTACGGCCGTATCCGCCTCACGCACGTGAACCTCAACGACGGAAGCCTCGAAGGCCTCCAGTTCCTGGACGCGCGCGCCTTCTGCCTGCAGTACCACCCCGAGGCGGCACCCGGGCCCAGCGACTCCTCCTACGCCTTCGACGCGTTCAGGCGCCTCGTGGACGGCGAGTCGGACTACCTCGCGCCCGCGCCCGAACTAGCCGCAACGTCGCCCGTCCCCGCCGCTGCGTCGCACGCGCCCGAACCAGCAGCTGCGTCGCACGCCCCCGCCGCCTCCACGCCCGCCGTCCCCGCCCCCGAAGGGAGGTCCCTCTGATGCCCCGTCGCGACGACATCCACAAGGTCCTGGTCATCGGCTCCGGTCCCATCGTCATCGGCCAGGCCTGCGAGTTCGACTACTCCGGCACCCAGGCCTGCCGGGCCCTGCGCGCGGAGGGCTTCGAGGTCGTGCTGGTCAACTCCAACCCCGCCACGATCATGACCGACCCTCAGACCGCCGACCGCACCTACATAGAGCCCATCACCGTGGCCAGCGTCGAGAAGGTCATCGAGCGCGAGAGGCCCGACGCGCTTCTCCCCAACATGGGCGGCCAGACGGCCCTCAACTGCGCGGTGGCGCTGGACGAGGCGGGCGTGCTCGCGCGCTGGGGCGTCGAGGTCATCGGCTGCGACATAGCCTCCATACAGACCGGCGAGGACCGCGAGCTCTTCGCCCGGGCCATGGGCGACATCGGCCTGCGCGTGGCGGACTCGGGCGTGGCGCACTCGCTCGAGGAGTGCGCAGAGGTCGCGGCACGGCTAAGCTACCCTGTCGTGGTGCGGCCCGCCTTCACCCTGGGCGGGGCCGGCGGTGGCATGGCCCACGACGAGGCCGAGCTCGCTGACATCGCGCGCGAGGGGCTCGCGCTCTCGCCCGCCCACGAAGTGCTGGTGGAGCAGGACCTCGAGGGCTGGAAGGAGATAGAGATGGAGGTCATGCGCGACTCCGCGGGCAACGGAATCGTGGTCTGCTCCATCGAGAACCTCGACCCCATGGGCGTACACACAGGAGACTCCATCACCGTGGCCCCCGCCCAGACCCTCACCGACCGCGAGCTCCAGCGCCTGCGCGACCACTCGCTTGCCATCCTGGAGCGGGTGGGCGTCGCCTGCGGCGGCTCCAACGTGCAGTTCGCCGTCAGCCCCACGACGGGTGAGGTCGTGGTCATAGAGATGAACCCGCGCGTGAGCCGCTCGTCGGCGCTGGCCTCCAAGGCCACGGGGTTCCCCATCGCCAAGATGGCGGCGCTGCTCTCCGTCGGCTACACCCTGGACGAGATCCAGAACGACATCACCTGCGCGACGCCCGCCTGCTTCGAGCCCTCGATCGACTACTGCGTGGTCAAGGTGCCGCGCTTCGCCTTCGAGAAGTTCGAGGGCACGAGCGAGGAGCTCACCACCCGCATGAAGTCGGTGGGCGAGGCCATGGCCATGGGCGGCTGCTTCGAGGAGGCGCTGCAGAAGGCCCTGCGCTCGCTGGAGCGCGGCTGGGCCGGCCTGGTGAGTCCCCCGGAGGCGGACGAGACGAACGACGACCGCCTGCTCGGGCTGGTGTCGCGCCCCACGCCGGAGCGCGTCCTCTGGCTGGGCGAGGCCCTGAGGCGCGGCTGGGACGTGGCGCGCCTGCACGAGGCCACGGGCGTCGACGCCTGGTTCCTCTGCCGCATGAGGGACGTCGTCCGGGCGGAGAGCGAGATCGCGCGGCGGGGTCTGGCGGGGCTTGGCGCGGAGGGGCTCCTCGCTGCCAAGCAGCTCGGCTTCTCCGACCTGCAGATCGCGCGCCTCGTCGGCTCGGGCGAGGACGTGGTGCGCGGCGTCCGCGAGGCGCTGGGCGTCGTGCCCCGGCGCCGCAGCGTGGACAGCTGCGCCGGGGAGTTCGCCTCGCGCACGGGCTACCACTACTTCGGCTACGCGGCGGGGGAGACGCCTGCGGATTCCGTGCCTGCCATGGCCGCCCTGCCAGGCGAGAGTTGCGCTGGCGCCTCGCTCGCGGCTGGGTCCCGTGCCGCGGCCGCGCCTGTCCCCGCCGCCCAGGCCGCGCCCGCGGGCCGCAGCGTGGTGATCCTCTCCGCCGGTCCAAACCGCATCGGCCAGGGCATCGAGTTCGACTACTGCTGCGTGCACGCCTCGGCGGCGCTGCGCGAGCGCGGCTACCAGACGGTAATGGTCAACTGCAACCCCGAGACGGTCTCCACCGACTACGACAGCTCCGACCGGCTCTACTTCGAGCCGCTGACCTTCGAGGACGTGATGAACGTCGTCGAGCTGGAGCGTCCGCTCGGCGTGATCGTGACCCTGGGCGGCCAGACGCCCATCAACCTGGCCCGGCGCCTCCGCGACGCGGGCGTGCCCATCCTGGGCACCCAGCCCGAGGCCATCGACCTGGCCGAGGACCGCGACCGCTTCGCCGCGCTGCTCGACCGCCTGCAGGTGGCCTATCCGCCCTCGTCCACGGCGAGCACGGCCGAGGAGGCCCGCGAGGTGGCCCGTCGCGTGGGCTACCCGCTCCTCGTGCGTCCCAGCTACGTGCTGGGAGGGCGTGGGATGGCCATCGTGTACGGCGAGGAGGACCTGGGCGGCTACATGGAGCGTGCCACGCGCGTCTCGCCCGATCACCCCGTCTACCTGGACGCCTTCCTCGAGGATGCCATCGAGCTGGACGTGGACGCGCTCTGCGACGGGCGGGAGTGCCACGTGGGCTCCGTGCTCGAGCACATCGAGGAGTGCGGCATCCACTCCGGGGACTCCGCCTGCTGTTGCCCACCGTTCTCGCTCTCGGCCCAGATGGTGCGGCAGGTGCGCGAGGTGACGCACCGGCTGGCGCTGGCGGTGGGCGTCGTGGGACCGCTCAACGTGCAGTATGCGGTGAAGGACGAGCAGCTGCTGGTCATCGAGCTCAACCCCCGCGCGAGCCGCACGGTGCCCTTCTCGTCCAAGGCCACGGGCGTGCCGCTGGCACGGCTCGCCGCGCGCGTCATGGTGGGCGAAACGATCGCGGGGCTCCGGGCTGCCGGCGAGCTGCCGGACGAGGGGCGCGAGCTGGGCTACTTCGCCGTGAAGGAGGCGGTCATGCCGTGGGCGCGCTTCCCGGGGGC
This sequence comes from Olsenella sp. oral taxon 809 str. F0356, assembly GCF_000233535.1. Taxonomy (NCBI): domain Bacteria; kingdom Bacillati; phylum Actinomycetota; class Coriobacteriia; order Coriobacteriales; family Atopobiaceae; genus Olsenella; species Olsenella sp. oral taxon 809. Next base: position 1,901,852 of record NZ_JH376563.1, on the reverse strand, counting down.
GGACTCTGTCCTGGGGCCCGAGATGCGCTCGACCGGCGAGGTCATGGGCATCGCCGCGAGCTTCCCGGAGGCGTATGCCAAGACCCGGCAGGCCATCGACTATGAGATGCCCCGCGAGGGGGCGGCGTTCGTCTCCGTCTGCGACCGCGACAAACGTGCGATCGCGCCGGTGGCGCTGGCGCTGGCCAACATGGGCTACAAGATCGTGGCCACCGAGGGGACCGCTCGTACGCTGCGCGCGGCGGGAATCGCCTGCGAGGTGGTGAGGCGCGTCGCGGAGGGGCACCCCAACGCGCTCGACCTGGTGGAGTCGGGCAGCCTGGCGTTCATCGTCAACACGCCGCACGGGCACGCCTCACGCGGCGACGGGGCGCGGCTGCGTGCGGCGGCGGTGAACCATGGCATCTGCTGCGTGACGGCGATGTCCGCGACGATCGCGCTGGTGCAGGCACTGGCGGCGGTGAGGGCGCGAGGTGGCGGCGCGCTGGACGTGGTCGCGCTGCAGGACCTGTAGCGCCGTGGCTCGGGCGAGAGGGGCAGGCGAGAGGCGCGTGTCGTCACAGCGAGAGGGACGCGCGATGGCGCGTGACGAGAGGTGCATGTCGTCGCGTGCGTGCGGCTTCCACGCTCGTGCGCCCGCGCCTCTCGCCCGGCACGCTCTTATGCACGCCACCGGGTACGGCCACCGTCGTCGCGCACGCTCTTGCACACGGCCACCGGTGCCGAGCACGCTCTTGCGCACAACTCCTGCAACGCGCACGCTCTTACGCACATGTGCCTCGACGTTTGCCCAGGTAACGTGAGGCGACGATGTGCGTTCGAGCGTGCTCGTCGTTTTGCTTGTGCGTTGGCGCGTGGGTGGCGCTGGCGGTCGTGCGTTGACGCGTGGGTGGCGCTGGCGGTCGTGCGTTCGAGCGCGCGAGCGGCAGGGGCAAGGTGTGCGTCCAAAAAAACTGCGCACGGTATTTTCGAACTTCGGTCGAAATGAGCGTCTGGCCAGCTCAGGAGCTCATTCTCTTTGTGCATCTCCACAACTCTGAGGAATCATGCGCAGTTTTCCGGCGCCTTCGCGACTAGCTTGGGCCTCAGACGATGATGCGGCACTCGTCCTTCAGTGGCCCCGCGCCCTTCTCCTGCTAGCGCGGCACGCGGCCGAAGGGTATGTCCAGCGCGTCCTGGTAGCCCGGCTCCGCGTCCACGATCGCGGGGATCAGGTTCACGTTGGGCGCGGCGCTGGTCAGGAACGGGTCGTCATCCGGGATGATGTTCTCCAGGCGTACGGTCAGGTCCGGCTCCCCCTTGATCTCGACGTAGGTGTCCAGCGGCAGGTCCCGCATGGTCTTGCTCGAGGCCTTATGGACGAAGTGGAAGCCGGTGACCTCCCTCCCGTCCCTCTTGGTGCACATGACGAAGCGATGGGCGCCGACGGTTCCGGGGGTGACGTGCGTATAGGGCGTCGTGACCTCCTCCTTCGAGAGGATCGTCTCCTCCTCGCAGGAGTACTCGTCGTACTCCAGGCCCAGACGCTCGGCCATCTCGATCACGGTCGGACCGTAGTAGGTGAACATGATGTTCTTGACCACGGCCAGCCGCTCCGCAGAGACCTCCTCCGGCCTCTTGCCATAGCCGAAGACGGAGATCCAGGGCGCGGAGTTGACCGCGTCGTCCTCGCCGCCGTAGACGATGGCGGTGTCGATCCTCCGTGAGAACATGCCGCTGATCGAGGGGAAGTACGGGGTGAAGAGGCCCGGAAAGATACCCTGCTGGGTGTAGGTGACCCCGCTGCGCTTGGCCGCCTCGTCGATCTGCCTGAAGTATTCCGGCGCGTTCTTCTCAGAGAAGTAGACGGGCAGGGTCGAGCTGCAGTTCTTGCCATGCGAGAGGATCTTGACGATGTCCTCGACGTTGCCTCCGACGGAAGTGGGGGAGGGAAGCTTGCCCTCGTCCCACTTGGTGGACGGGTAGTAGAGGACGATGTCGGCGTCCAGGCCCAGCACCTCGTCGCCCGACACTATCACGCCGGTCTTGGCGAAGCCGCAGACCTCGCCGGCGTTCCTGCCGACCTTCGCGGGGTCAAGGTCGTAGGCGCCTACCAGGGTCAGGGATTGGCGGGAGTCGATGAGCTGCAGGGCAGGCCTGCCCACCTGCCCCAAGCCCCAGATGATGATGCGGTATTGGTCCTTCATGTCGGGCTTCCTTCCAAGCTGGGTTCGGCGTTGGCCCGAATCTAGCGTGGGGAGACGTGCGCGCAAAGCCCGGATCGTGCGGAGAGTCCCATAACGGAACGAACTGCCCTAAGCGTCCCGCCTCCGGATGTGCTCCCGCAGCTGGGCCCGTACCGCGTCGTCGATGGCGACGTGGTACTCGTCGCCCATCATCTGCGCAATCTCGGCCGCGGCCTGCCTGCCGCTCAGGCCACGGTAGTTCTGCCCGCGGCAGAACTCCTCCACGATGTGGCTGCCCCCGGCGCAGAAGAAGGCGACGTGCAGGGACTCGGCCTCGCTCAGGCTCCGCTTCCAGGCGGTCTCGATGATCCTGCTGCCCATGGAAAAGGTGTAGCGGTAGATGAACTGGAGGTAGGAGTTGTAGCCCGTGGTCTCGAACATGCGGTACTGCTCGGGGTTGCTACGCGCCTTCTCCAGGATGGCGGCGAAGAGGTCCTCGAGGTCGCGGCAGCCCTCGTCCAGGATGGCAGCGTCGTAGACCTGCTGGAAGTAGGCATCCATCACATCCGACTTGTTCCTGAAGTAACGGTAGAAGGTCGTCTTGCTCACGTCGGTCTGGGCTAGGATCATCTCGACGGTGATGGAGGGGTAGCTGTGCATGTGCAGGAGGCGCACGAAGCCGTCGACGATGTGCCGCTTGGTCCACGTGGGCATGCTGCCTCCTCTGTTGGTGGCGTCACCTGGCGTCGGCCACTAGCTTACGCGTGTCGGGCACGCCGTTGCGCACATGCGCCGACGACTGGCACGCACTTGCGCACACGCATCGCCGTCGCGCACGCTCCAACGCACAGGTACCGACGTCCGGCACGCTCCAACGCACGGACATTTCGCCGAACACGCTGTTGCGCACACGTTTTTCGACGTTCACGCTGTTGCGCACACGCACTCCTGCGTTTGCCCAGATAGCATGGAGCGTCCATGTGCGTTCGAGCGTGCTCGCTGTGTGTGGCGTGCGAAACAGCGTGCTTGTTGCGGATGTTGTGTGCAACGGCGTGCACGACGCTAACGACGTGCGTAGTTGCATGCACGGTGCTCTGGCCCGACACCTTGCGTTGCCACCCTGCTTTGCGCCTGCGCCTCGCGAGCGCTAGCATTTTCATGGCGAGAGAGGCGCCGCAACGTAGCCGCACGCCGTACGCACCCGCGTCTGCCGCAGCACGCTCGCGCCTAGAACACTGCCGCCGCCCGCGTCCAGCGCCGTCGCACGTGCCTACGCGCCGCCGCACGCACCCACGCGTGCGACCCCGCCCCGTACCCAACCACCCACCCCCACACTCCGGAGGTTCACATGGAAAACGGCATGATGCTCCAGGGGTTCTCCTGGTACCTACCCGCGGACGGCGCGCACTGGAAGCGCCTGGCCGAGCTCGCGCCCACCCTCGCGCACATGGGCGTGAGCTCCGTCTGGATGCCGCCCGCCTACAAGAACTCCGAGGGGGCCGAGGGCGTGGGCTACGCCGTCTACGACCCCTGGGACCTGGGCGAGTTCGACCAGTGCGGCAGCGTCCGCACCAAGTACGGCACGCGCAGGGAGTACCTCTCAGCCATCCGCGCCCTCCAGAAGTCGGGCATCCAGGTCCTCGCTGACGTCGTGCTCAACCAGCGCTTCGGTGGGGAGGAGTGCGAGGACGTCCTGGCCACCCCCATCAACCCCGCCAACCGCAACGAGCAGGCGGGCGAGCCGCGCCAGATCAGCGCCTGGACCCGCTACCGCTTTCCCGGTCGGGCCGACAAGTACTCCGACTTCCACTGGGACTGGCGCTGCTTCCACGGCACCGACTGGGACGAGTCGACCCACGAGCCCGGCGTCTACCTCTTCGACGGCAAGCACTGGGACGAGGATGTGGACAAGTCCGAGAACGGCAACTACGACTACCTCATGGGCTCCGACGTGGACGTGAGCGGGCCCGCGGTGGAGGAGGAGCTCGGCCGCTGGGGCGAGTGGTACCTCAAGATCACCGGCGTCGACGGCTTCCGCCTGGACGCGCTGAAGCACATCTCGCGCGCGTTCTTCCACCGCTGGCTCACGCGCCTGCGCGAGGCCACGGGCAAGGAGCTCTTCACGGTGGGGGAGTACTGGTCGCCCGAGGTGGAAGACCTCGAGTCCTACCTGGGCGAGGTTCCCATGAGCCTCTTCGACGTGCCCCTGCACTACCGGCTCTTCGACGCCTCCAACAGCATGGGCGAGAGGGACCTGGCTCACGTCTTCGACGACACGCTGGTGCAGCGCGAGCCCATCCGCGCCGTCACCTTCGTGGACAACCACGACACCCAGCCTAACCAGGCGCTGCAGAGCACGGTCCAGGACTGGTTCAAGCCCAGTGCCTACATGCTGATCCTCCTGCGCGAGGCGGGGTATCCCTGCGTCTTCTTCGGGGACCTCTTCGGCATACCCAACGACGGCAACATCCCCGCCGTGGCCGAGCTCCCGCTGCTTATGGAGCTGCGCCAGCGCTTCGCCTTCGGTCCCCAGAACGACTACCTGGACGACGCCAATCTCATTGGTTGGACCCGCGAGGGCGACGACGCGCACCCCATGAGCGGCGTGGCCGTGGTGCTCACCGACGCCGAGGGCGGGACCAAGCGCATGTGCGTGGGCGCACGGCATGCTGGGGCGACCTTCTGCTGCGTGGCGGGCTCCGAAGAGAAGGACGTCGCCATCGACGACGAGGGCTACGGCGAGTTCAGCTGCGGCGGGGGCTGTGGCTGCGCATACGTGCGCAAGGAGGTCGTGAGCTCGCTCGAGCACGACCGCGTGCTGCACTCGATAGACCGAATCGTGCGCAAGGTGCAGGAACCGCGCTACGAGTACTGTCCCATAAGCGTCAACGCCGCGCCGCACCGTACGCGCTCGAGGAAGGGCAAGTAGGGGAGAGGGACTCGGGCGTTTGGCAGCGACTGGCGGCCATCCAGCACGCGACAACGCACGCCCGTCGCCGCTCCGCACGCGCATGCGCATGCGAGCCGCTATCGAGCCGCTACCCCACACGTGCTTACGCACACGAGCCGCCATCCCGCACGCGCTTACGCACGTCGCTTTCGCCCAGCACGCGAAAGCGCACATTGGCCTTGGCGTTTCCGCATTTGGCGGGAGGAGTCCGTGTGCGCGACCGCGTGCGCGTTCAAAATGGCGTGCGCAACGGCGTGCGCGATGCGGCTGCGCGTGCGCATTGTCTGGTCGCGTGCGGGATGGCGTGGACGATGTTGTCGGAGTGCGTTCCCGCGTGCCTGCGGCGACGGGCGGCTCCGGCATCCAGCCCCGGCCCGCATGACGCGCTCGGGTCGAGGCCGTCTTCTCGCGACAAACATTAAACTTCGAAGCAAACGCGCGTCAGTAACAAAATCGCCAAGATTCCTTCTGTTTTAGACACACAAACCCTCGAAATCGTTCTGTGTTAGAGACATAATTGAGCAAATACCTTCTGCGCTAGAGATGAGGTGGCAGTGCTCAAGAGGAAGATGCTCCATGAGCTTGAAGGCTGGAAGGCCGCTGGTGCTCGCAAGGCGCTCGTGCTGCTCGGGGCGCGTCAAGTCGGTAAGACCTACATCGTGCGGGAGTTCGCGCGGCAGAGCTACGACTCCTATATCGAGGTCAACTTCATTGATGACGAGGAGAGCGGCAAACTCCTTGCTACGGCATCGAGCTCGGCCGAGCTACTCTCGCGCCTCTCGCTCGTGGCGGGCCGCTCCATTCCCGAAGGCTCGTTGATCTTCTTTGACGAGGTGCGGCAGCTGGGGCACGACGTCGTCACGCTATCCAAGTTCATCGTGGAGGACGGCCGCTTCGACCTCATCCTCTCCGGATCGCTTCTTGGCACGGCGCTCGGCGGCGTGACGTCGTTTCCCGTCGGATACGCGCAGGTCCGTCGGATGTTCCCCTTGGACTTCGAGGAGTTCTGCTGGGCCAGCGGGGTGCCATCCTCCATCATCGACGAACTTCGCACGGCATTTGACGCAAGGGTTCCTGTCGAGGACTCGCTGCACGACCGCATGGTGAGGCTCTTCAGGCAGTACATCGCAGTGGGCGGCATGCCCGAGGCAGTCTCGACGTTCCTCGAGGGTGGGCTGGACCTCGGCGGCGCCCGACAGGTCTGCCTTGATATCGTCGAACAGTATGGTTTCGACATCTCCAAGTACGCGGGCGAGAGGAGACTCTACGTCCGTTCCATCTACTCCAACGTGCCCTCGCAGCTCGCGAAGGAGAACAAGCGCTTCCAGATGGCGTCCGTGAGGGCAGGCGCCAAGCACGAGCGGATGAGGGACGACTTCACCTGGCTTGAGGACGCTGGCGTGGTGCTTCCCGCCCATGCGGTCACGGAGCCCAAGTATCCCCTGCAGCGGACCAAGGTGGGGGAGAAGTTCAAGCTCTACTCGTCTGACTGCGGGCTCCTGCTGGCGCAATATCCGCGGCTCGCTGCCATGAGGGTCGTGTCGGGCGAGGGGGATGCCAACTTTGGGGCGGTGTACGAGAACGTCGTCGCCCAGGAACTCGCATCGTTGGGCAGGGAGCTCTGGTACTTCCACAACAGCAGGAAGGGCGAGGTGGACTTCCTGCTCCAGACCGAAGACGCCAGGGTCATCCCGCTCGAGGTCAAGTCCGGTAAGGACTACAAGCTGCACTTCGCCCTCAACAACCTGCTCAAAACGAAGGATTGGGACATCAACGAGGCCCTGGTGCTCTCGGAGCGCAACGTGTCCGTCGAGCAGAGGCTTGGGAAGCCGGTCTATTACCTGCCGCTCTACATGCTGCTCTTCCTGGATCAGCTGGTTGGGGTTGGACAAATGGGAGACATGTACCTTGATCCTGTTGAGTTTTAGGGTGCAGCTGTCGAACGTGCGCGGCGGCAGTTCAGTCCGCTAGATCTGCCATACGGGAGTCACGACGACGCCTCGTCCCGCTACGCCGGCGGCCCGCGCCAGGCACACGACCTCTCCCCAGCCCAGCTCGCAGCCGTCGACGCCCTGGAGGCTCGCAAACTCCCTCTGGGCCTCGTCGGCGCGTGCGGCCCTGCCCATGTCCACCTTGACGGGATGCAGCACATCGCCCTCCCTCAGCACCAGGTCGAGCTCGCGGCGCTCCCCGTCGAAGAGGTAGCTGAACTTAGCGAGCTCCCGTCCCGCCGCCAGCCACGTCTTCATTATCTCGGAGGCCACGAAGCTCCGGAATATGGGTCGGTAGAGTGGCCCGAAGCGCAGTTCGTCGGGGCTGTTCAGGCTTGCCAGGTGGCAGGCGAGGCCGGTGTCCATGAAGTGGAGGAGGGGAGTGCGACCCGCGCGCGAGCTCGGTCTCCTGCCCAGGGCGGATTCGAGGGGAGGCACCAGGCAGACGATGCCCAGGTCCTCGAGCAAGTGAATCCATGTCTCGGCGGTCTGAGCGTCGAGCTCGGCCTTATTGCAAAGCCCGTCCAGGTCAAGGGGTTGCGCCGTCCGTTTCGCGCAGGCCGTCATGAGGCTCAGGAAGCGGAAGGCATCACGCCTTCCAAGTGGCCCCACCAGTTCGTGCTCGAGGAGTTTCCTCTCTCAGGCAGAATAGAAGTCGTCCCAGTTGGTCGTGGCGTCCAGGAGCACGGGCTGCCCGCCGCGCCAGATGTGCTCCCAGAGAGCTCCCTCGTCCATCGCGGGTGTGCTGGCCATGCTGCGAGGCGGCGCGGGAACGTGTGGGCCCCTGCCCGTTTGGCCCAACAGCTCCCGCAAGCTGAGCGTTCCAAGCCGAAGCTTGCGCACGTGCTTGGTAAGGGATTGCAGTGCGGCAGAGAGCCTCTCGGTTACGAACTGCGCCTCCAGTACGAGCCCGCCGGGGCGTCCATCCGCCACGGCGGCAGCGACGAGCCTGGGACGTCGCTCCGCATCCTTCAATACCAGCGTGCGGTTGCCCCCTGCCAGCAAGTCGTTGGGGTCAGCAAGGGTGGTGTCCATCGCACTCATTTCTTCAGCCGAGAGGAACTGGCATCCCTCGCCCAGGCAATGCTGCAGCAGGGTGGTCTTCCCTGACCCCCGTGGCCCTACGAGTAGCAGGACTGCATACCGGTCAAGGCAGCTCTTCAGCAGTGGCTCAATCTCTCTGTGGATGTATATTGCCTGGCTCCTATCGACCAATCGCATGCACTGCCGTTGTTTCCATGATGGCGTATGCCTTCGCCGATGGCACATAAGCTGGTAATGTCGCATCCGTAGGTAAAAGATTGTCCTCACCGATGGAATTCGTCTGACGTTGCTCGTGCTCAACGTCAGAAGATTCGCAGAACCCGTCAGAGGCATCAGTATCCTCGTCTCTTAGGAAAATCCGGATATTGACTCGACTGCCGCCTAGAGAGGTCCGTCTCCACCGGCGTCACGCCTGCGTGGGAGGCGATCGTCGCGAAGGTGAAGGCGTCTCCCTCGGGGGCCACCTGGGTGTGCTGCAGCTCCGCTCCCGCCTCCACGAAGCAGTCGTTCACGCCCGCCTCCTCCACGTCCATCACGTCGGCGAACAGGCGGATGCCCCGGTCGTAGTTGAAGGTCTTGGTCTCGAACTCGTAGGTGATGGCGCCGGTCTTGTAGCCGACGTTTCGAGTGTAGTCTCCCAGGCCGGTGACCGAGATCTTCGGGACCATGACCTCCCTTGCGTTGTGCCCCGCGCGGACCATGCGACGGCCGGAGTTGAGCACGCTGGAGACGGACGCCCGCTGGTACACCTCGTCGATCACCGAGGCGTAGCTCTTTGCGAATGCGATGCTGTTGGGCATGGGTTACCTCGCTTCCTGCAGGGTTACCTGCTACTCGTTCTTCTTGTCGTCGTCGGCGAGCCCGGCGATCTCGCGTCAGTGCCTGAGGGTCTTGCCCTCGTCGGTCGCCGCGCCGGCGTTGGGCAGCCCGGTCTTGCCGCCCTGGGAGCCTTCGCCCGCCATGTGCTTGGCAAAGAGCCAGGGCTCGGCCTCCTTGAGCTTGGATACGTCGCCCTCGTAGTCGTCCAGCACCGCGCGCGCCGCCTTCACGTTGCGGCACCCCGCCAGCTGCAGGGCGAAGTCCACGCGCTCGTCTGCCGACGCCTGCTTGAGCTCGGCGATCTCCGCGCTCAGCTTCTCCGCCTGCTCGGCGCTCTTTGCCGCCTCGGCTATCTGGGCCTCGAGTGAGGCGATCTTCTCGTCGCGCTCGGCGATCTGCCTCTCGTAGTCGGGGGCGGACGCATCTCCGTTTCCGTTGCCCCCGTCTACCTGCTGTGACGCCGCCTGCTGGGTCTGCGCCTGGTCTTCCTGGTTGTTCTGTGTGGTTTCCTGGCTGCCATTTTGCTCACCGTCCATGCTGTAACCGCCTTTCGTTGACTTGGGCGGCCACATACAAAGGCAGCCCCCTAACCTGCGATGAGGTTAGGGGGCTGTCACAACTTGACCGAGTGCAGCGGTCGCGCGTTAGTCGAAAGTCTCTTCCGTGTCCTTGTCACGCTCCACGGCATATTTCTTAATGAGCTCTTTGATTACCCCCGAAGGCTCATAAGTCTTTTCGGGCACTGGGTACTCATCTGACATTCGGCATGAACGGTACTTCCCATCTTCGTCCACCCAAATCAGCCATGAGACTTCGGAACGCGCTTCTAGCTGGGGCAAGCGTTCATTAGCGAGCCTGTTGCCACTCCTTTGAAGCGTGGCATACCAAATAGGATGCAGATTTCTATCGCTCAAAGTGCTGAAGAGCTTGTTCCTGTTAGCTAGCAATGCCTGGTAGTGCTGCCTGTAGGGCTCGCCGTAGTCTACGTCCTCAAACACGACGTCATCATGTGCATTGTAATATCGGGCACCGTCAGTGCGCGTTACCCCACACAGGCCCATTGCGAGCTTTGATGGGAATCGGTACCAGCAGTCACCGATGTCGGTCAGACCATCAACGCCTCTTCCTGAAAGAGGAGTCGCTGTGACATGTACATCGGCTATCTTGGTGCGTTCGCAATCTTCGAGGCATTCGTTGATCCAAGGAGCCGACATATACTCGACCGGCGAGATGTAGGTGGCTTCCACATCAATGCCCGCGACGAATGCGGAGGCGTGGTCATAGCCGTCAATTGCCACTATCCCGGCTTCGCTTAGTTTTGCAAGTTCGGCAGAGTCCATAGCTCCGCAGTATGACCAGCAACGAGCCTCCTTGCCGCAGACACCCCAGTCGCTGGCATACATGGAAATGGGGATCACGCCACCTTCAATTGAGAGGAACACGTTGGGGGCATGATCGAGGAGAGCCACCACGTCATCGGCACTACTGGAGCTAATCCAATCGTCAAGCTCTTGCTTAGAACTTATTGTGTTGCCGTCGTCGCATGAGAACGCGGTCGGGAAAGACGGGGTGACATCCGCTCTCTCAGCTGAGAGGGCATTCACGGTTGCCTCGAAAAGCGGGCTTTGGTAGCTAAGCAAGGCGCTGTAGTCACGTGCGAGCTCGTAGGTCTCGTGGGCGGTGCCGTTTTGCCAAGCGGTCTTATGTACGGGAATCCTGTCTGCCATGAAGCCGCAAATCTCATTCCTTGCGCACCATACGTATTTCTCCGCTACGGTCATCACCATGCTTTGTGAGCCATGGTCAGCGCTGCCAAATGAGCCCGATATCTTGCGGTCGATGCCGCCCAGACGATATCCCTTCTCACCAACGGGGCCGACGAATACGTCGGGGTCGTAGCCGTGGTCAACAAGATACTGATAAGCTGCGGAGATAACCCAGCCTTCAAAGCTCGGTTGATTTGTACCCGCCATGTCGGCGGATTGCCTTACGAGCCGCAGCGCGTCATTGCTGTTCCAGCCGCTGTCGGTATGAAATTGGGGTATACCAAACACCCTCTCCAGCTTGTCAACGAGGACGTATCGAGCCAGATTGTAATTGATGGTTTCGTATCCGCTCATCCTGTCCGCATTGGCGGCCGCGGCGTAGATAGGCAGCGCGTCGGATCCGACATTAGTCCCGTATGGCGGTCTGCAACTGTCGATTTCTATTGAGTCGATGGTACTGTCAGCGCAGCAATGTTCTACGAGCGTCCTTCCATAGTATCGTAAGGCTGCATCACGGTTTCCTGGCTCATCAGGTGAGCTGAAAACGGAATTGAAGGTGGTTCTGGCAAAACGTCTCTTCGTTTCCGTGTCAACCCTTCCCTGGCATACGACTTCTTCGGCGATGGCGAACAGGTCCTCTCGCACCTGCGGGTCATTGCAGTCGCTGAGTCGGTCGAAGAGCTCAGCGTATTCGTCCGGATTGCACAGGGCCCATTGAACGAGTTCGTTTCTGCAGTGTCGTCGCCTCAAGTTGCTTACCGTTGTCAGGCACCATGCGAGAAGCAGCGGCATCTGGCTCCACGCGTCGCCTTTGTGCAAGCGAGGCAAATGCCTTGCGGCATCCCGCTCATAGTATATGGACAGCTGGTAGTCGTCGCGCATCTTCCTGGGAATTGACCAGACTCTGTCGCGTTCGGCTGGCGTCGGGAACGTCCTCATGTACTCATCAAGCATGGTTGGCCCAAGAGGATGGTCCCGCTCATCCGCAACTCGAGCAACAATCCCATTGACTATGTCGACGAGCGACTCTCTGCTTCTGGCCATCTCGTCAAGTGCCCATTGCTTGAACTTCCCAGCGGCGCCTTTCTCCGCGCTTGCGAGTGCATCGATTGTCAGCTTGTGAACTCTGTCAACGCCAAGGACATTGACGAGGGCCTCGCTCTTCAAGGGCAAGATTCCGCGCTTTTCGATGAGCAGAATTGCGTACATGTAGGCAGCGTCTCCATGACGCAATAGAGCTTCTGCAGCCGTAGCATCTTCCGTCTCCATGAGCACGACGGCCATGAAGTAGTCCCACAGGTGTCGCGAGCCGGGCTGGTACATGACAATAGAGGGAGAGACGCTCGTGGCTCCAGGATGTCGAACCGTAGCAAGTATCCCGTACCTCTCAAGGAAGTCGAGCATGCCGTTAACATCCTCGCGCTGCATACCAGCGCCCTCGACCACGCTGCCGATTGCTTTGAGATCACGCGGGCTGTCATCCTCCAGGAATGCGCTTGCAAGGGCGATGAGCGTGGTTCCAACGGGCGTTTCATGCATGCTGAGTATCCGGGCATTCCGGGCGGCATACTCTTTATCAAGCCTATCGACCTCGGCATTGACAAGAGCGGTGAGACAGGTCGAAACCTCCTTGTCTATGCGCCTGCCGCCGTATGCGGCGCAGAACATGCGAAGCTCCATAGGCGTCCGAAGCACCCACTTGTAGCGCGTGTTTCCGGCAAGGTCGATAGAGTAATAGTCGATATAGCGGTCGAACAGCTCCCAGGCGGGAACGTCGCCGCTGTCTTCAATACGGTAAAAGCACTCCCACAGATCGTCGGTGTTGGTGCGCTCAATCCCATGAGGACGTGAGGAATAAGCGAACTTGATTCTCGGATATTCCTTCGTGATGGCATCGCCCTGTCTGATTAGCGTAGTCCAGCTTGACGCTGGCTGCCGCTCGTCGAGCCCATCGACGAATATCGCGACCTTAGCCCTGACGGTGATCCCGCCATCGCGCATATCGTGCATCGCAGCGGACGCGCTCAGCGCTTGCCACAGCTCGGCCTCGGTCCAACCGGCAAGGCCGAGCGCATTGGATATGATCTCTCTCCATCCATCCCGGTCGTTGACATCGCCTGCCCGTATGAGGATGGGCAAATGTTTCCCGTCACCCAGGAAGCTAGACGCCTCACTTGCGAAACCGCATGTCTTGCCGGTCCCTTGCCCGCCGATGACGAGACAGTGGGGACAACTGAGTGTGTTGCGCATCGTCCTGCGGATTTCGTATTCGCTCGGAAGCTCTCTGAATCTGCCGATTAGCTTGATTAGTTCGTCTACATGTCCGGTGAGCTTGTGCTTCTCCTTTAAATCCTGGATGTCGGATTCAAAGTTTTCGATAGCCTCATAATCGACTGCAATGTTTTCGATTTCGATCAAGTCTCGCGGCTCTGTCATGAGGCTCTGTCGCCACACATAAAGCGAGTCAGCATATGCGCATATGGCATCATGGCACTTAATGTCAGAGTTTTTCAGTTCGTCGGATAGTCCATCGCCGACCCCCACGAAAGAATCGGTCGCATATGAAAGGGTGTGGCAGAGGTCAAGGTAGGCGTCGATGTCTTTGATTATCCGCAACCTGCTTTTGGTTGACCCGAAGAAGTTGTCGAGGAATATGGCAAGCTCTCCGTCGTCTGTGACCTCGGGTACGTAGCGGTCCTCGAGTCCTTCGATTGTTTCGTTAAGAGCGAGACGCACGTTTTCGGGATTGACCGCTGATTTCTCGAACCAGAAGTGCCAACGCCCCTCATTTGCCGGTTCCGTCAGCAAGCTCCCGATGTGGTGCTCGTCCCAAAGCAAGAGCTCAAGGTCCGGATGGGATTGCGCGATGTTGTCATGGAATTTTTTCCAGTCTCCTTCCTCACCAAGACTAGTGGTTCCGCCCTTGGAGTTCCTCAAAGAGGTGAGGTTGTGTGGCACACAGATTATGTACTGAGTTATGGAGGGGCGCAGTTTGATGGCGGTGTCAATCGATTTCTTGATTTGCTCGTATTGGGACTTTGCAATAGTCTTTCTGAACCACTTCGCCTGCATCCCGATATAGCTGTCATCATTGGTGTTGTGCCAGTATGCTTCTACGCCGCCGTCACCACCATCGCCGCGTATATCGAGATATTCCCAACTGGCGTCAAACAGCATTGCTCGCACGCCCCAAGTCTCGAATAGCTGGCAGCACAGCTCCTCGAACGCCCCGTCATCATCCAAGCCTTGGTTATTGAATTTATCGAATATACTCAATCCGTCCCCATTCTGATGGCCAGTATCAATGCCTAGAACAAGCGTCCCATCTTTGGTGCGATATCTGTTTCAAAAGGCACTGACTGCAATTCCTTAGGCTCGAGCTTTCTTAACCCGCCACCATACTCACGACCGGAATTGATAAGGACCATGGGTGGAATCGAATTTAGCGAGTCGCATAGCGCGTCAAGCTCAGCATCAGTAAAGCTCGTATTCGGATACATGCATAGATAGGCGGTTGTCACGACCGCCATAGACCTATTCCGCACAAAGCGGAAAGGCTGCTTGTTTGATCTGCTCATATATGTGCACACAACAGGGGCGGGGTCGCGTTGCTCTATCGCATACCATTTCTTACGGTGCTTAGCGGTATAGCTGTTTCTTACCTTGTCCGGGCACGTTTCCAGATACGACTGGACGGATTCGGGCAAATCATGTTCGTCAATATCCAACGGAATGTTTAAAAGCGCTCGTCCATGCTCAGTGGGCCAGCCACTTTCATCGGCCTCGACAATGGCGTCATGCATGTATCGCGGTGCAGGCAGGACGGGGACCAGCCATTCGTCCCCTATGCCGAGCTCATGCCACTGCTCGCGGTCTTTCGAATAGAACGATTCCGCGCCCGTGGAGAGGACCCTCTTGACCGAGAAGAAATTGCCGATGCAAGTGTCGGTTACTCTGTCGTCCCTGCTGAAGAAGTGCTGCCATTTGTCGATGGTTTTCAGCTCACTGATAAGAACCTCTTCCGACATGCTCGGCTGCTTGAAGTCGCCCGTTGTAATCAGCGCTTTGTCGGTAGCTTCGGTCGGCTTTTTCCTAAGCACGAGCACGCAGGACGAGACGAGCGCGTCGTCGAATTGCAGGTCGTCGTTGTCGAAGAAGTGGATGCGCTCAATGGTTACGTCCCGAGTAATATAGTCTCGAATGGCCCTGCCGTAGTTGACCGAGAACAATTCTGAAGGAATGAGCCAAGAGGCGATTCCGCCAGGGCTGAGCAGAGACGTTCCCGCAAGGATGAAATAAGCATGCAGCCCAGCTAGCTGGGACAAGTGGTACCCCGAAAGCCGCTCTGCCACTAGCCCATACTCGGTCTTCTCGGCGGCGCTGAGATGATGATGCCGCGAGTATGGTGGGTTGGTAACGAGCAGGTCGAAGCGTCCCAACGTGGAGGCAAGGTCGAAAAAATCGCCGTTGACGTGATTGGACGTTGCGCCACCCCACAACGTCCGCGCAATTTCGTAGACGGGCTCGTCCTTCTCTACGCCGGTGATCTCTATCCTTTCGTCGCATTCGCGTACGGCCGAAATGAAGGCGCCTGTGCCACACGAGGGCTCGAGAAATGTCCTGGGGGCGTCGAGCCTGCCGAGCGCGTCGAGGGCGATTTGCACGGCAAGGTCATAAGGTGTTGCGAACTGCCCTTTTATATTGCGCTCGAGTTGAGTGTGTGCGTTGTCATATTCCTCTTGGTAGCGTCGCCGCTCGAGTTCGGCGCCCCTCATATGCCGACCTCCTGAAAATCCTCCACTCGGTGCTCCCAAACCCAGTCCATGTGGTTCGCCGCCTCGTATCCGAGATAGGTCGAGTCGAAGTAGCCACACAAGAACAAATAGAGGGTCACGTCTCCGTAAGTAGACCGCAACTGCGTCACCTTGGTGTCTTCCTCTTTTCGCCTCTTGTTCGTATTGGCGAAATCGCCTGCCGACTTGCACTCGACCAGGAGAGGCGTATCGATGCTTGGGTCCATCGGCATGATTACGACATCGACTGGCGTGTTCACGTAACCGTTGCTGTCGTCTCGCGCATTCTGATACATGCGCACATTCTTGTGATAGGCGAAGGTGCCGCGCGGCATCTCGAAGGGGCCAACCGAAGCGTCGTCAATGAGCGTGTAACCTTTCGGCTCGAGATAAGCGGCGATAACAGCCAGCTGACGGGCCTCTTGGGCGTTTCTGATAATCGGGTCCGAGGTTGTCCCGCAGAGACGATCTGCGACAACAGACTTAGCGACATACATGTCCATACTGAGGGGGTCGTGTTCGTAGCCAAGCCAGTTTATGAGCTGCCTGTCAAGGAGCCTGTCGATTACGCCGAGCAGGGCAGGTATTTGCTCGTCAATGAAGCGCTGCCTGTTCCGGGTTGGCAGCCTGCCTTCCTCCATTGCCTTTACCTGAGATCTAGACACGTCTGCCAAGCCTGCGAGCCTGTCTCTTGCAATAGGGGGGTGCGCAAAGCATGCGTAACGTCGTCAAGGACTCCGGATTGCTGACGAGAAGCTCGGGAGTGAGCCCCCGAAGGTTCTCGCTTTGCTTAAAGATGCTATCGACGGAAGACATGCACGAACCGCGAGCGTCCTGATAAGTTTGCGGGGCGAAGTCCATAAACCAGTTGTTGTATTGAAGGACGGATTGCCGAGTATCGTCATTCCACCTGCTCGGCTTATCGGCATTAATCACGGTGGCTCCCATCGCCTATTTGCGTTCGGCAAGGTTGTTAACCTTGGACAATTTCTCGATCATGCACATCTTCACAAAGGAGGTGAAGTTAACCCCGCTAAGAGTTGCAGCCTCCTTGGCTGAATCTCGCAGAGGCTGTGGAATCCTGAGCGTGACGGGAACATTCTCGCCGTCTACAAGAAAAGCCTGTATCTCGGTCGGCGAAGCTTCTCTTTCAAGCAAGTCTGTGTATCTCATAGCCCGTCCTCTGTAAGAATGCTGAATGCAATACAATGGAATTCTACCACGTGATAGGTCGCTACAACGCTCTTCATTCCGCATCGGGCATAATAGACAGCCGTAGGGGTATTGAATCCGGCAAGTGAGGCAGGCGGAGTTTGCAGAATATCTCCACGGCGGACATGAGTAGTGCCTATTGCGAAGACGAGAACGTACTGGCAACCCATCCGTTCTCGAACTTATCTGTGCCGCCGGTCCTGGCCGCTGGTCCGGTCCATCGTCAAGGCGCGGGCGGCACAGCGCCCGCGTGGCTGCAGGCGGCATCCGGCTCGGGGCATCCGGCTCGGGGCATCCGGCAGCGACCCAGCCGTCGCAGCACCACCAGCGGCCCCACGCGGGCTCGCTGCAGCCCGCCTGCGGCCCACACGCGCCAGCAAACGCCATCTGTGCCAGCCAGAGCTACTAGCGACGCCATCTCGGCCCGAGACAACCTGTCAGTTATCCCGCGGGGCGCAGAGACCGCCACACACCAGAGAACACCCTAGCGCCCTGTCCCAGCCGTCCAGAAGCTACAGCAGGAGGCCGACGGCCAGCAGCATCAGCCCGCAGGCGCCACAGATGCCGACGCACACGAAAGCGCCCCGCACATGCCCGATCCCAAGCTCGTGCGCGCGCTTCCTGGCGGTGGCCTCGTCCTCGCCGTACCACCTCATGCGGTACTCCCAGGCGGCCATGGTGACGCCGACCTCCCTCATGTCCCTGGCCTTCTCGGCGTCCGTGTCCTGGACGATGGAGTCGTCGAAGGTCACGTGCACCTCGCCCTCGTCGGCGATTTGCTCGCCAAGCGTGCGCGACACCGCCATGACCGCGTGCGATATGCCCGCGAGCGAGTCCTCGAGCGCGTTCTCGTGCCTCTTTATGTTTCGCATGAGCGCGGAGTTGTCCGAGGAGACCTCTGTTGCCGTCTTGACGTAGCCCGTGTTGTCGAAGTCGAAGTACGTGAGCCCGAAGCCGGTGAGGTCGCCGAGCATCTGCAGGGCGATTCTGAATGCCTTGCTCTGGGCATTCGTTCTGGGCGCGGGTGCGAACTCCAGGATAGTATCCGCGGCGCTCTCCGCCTTGCAGAAGATGGTGCAGCCCTGCTTGTCGAACGGGGTAGCGGCGCTCTTGGCGTCGGCTCGCTCCTTATCGAAAAGTGTGTCAGGCAGATGATCCATGCGCCCATTTGGGCATTCGAGGACGTGAGCACCCCAGGGTGCCTGACGCAAGTGCTGGCTGTGCGCATCTCTCGCTTTTTGAATGTCACGTATCTACTTCCCGTCTCGGCCGAGTGGCTCGATCGGCCGACGGACGAGCTAACGGAGACCGAGAGCCCTGCCATCCTGAACCAGATAGGAGTGCGGGCGATGCTAGCGATATCTTCCAGAGGAAAGAAATTGTCGTCACCATAGATGGAGAGCTTCGGCCGTGCCATCGACGAAAAGCAATACCTGAACTTTGATGCGGCAGACGTGGCAAAGCCCACTGTGTCGTCGAAGGGGGAGCGAGCACGGCGCGAGCGACGGTACCGTCCAGAGGAAACGGCTCGCCGTCCAGGCGCTCGCTCGATGCCTTGCTTTCGAGGATGACTTTGCTGGCCGAACATGTGGTGCACGACTGCCCATGAGCAGGACGTTGCCAGGCAAGTTTGTGAGGCTGCTTCAGGGTGCCGACGGGACCAGCCAGCAACCCGCTTTGACAGTGGTTCTCAAATGGGAATCCAGTGGACGATGGAGGTACCAATGAGCGAGGAAGAGCAGGCGCGAGGCCCCGAAGAGCAGGCGGACGTCGAGGATCGGAAAGCTGCGCCAGGCAAGAAACGTATCCTTGTGATTGCGGCAATTGCACTGCTTGCCGTTGCTGCCGTGGCATTTTGGTACGTGAACTTCAAGGTGCCGCACGATGTAGCAGTAAAGGCTTTTGACGAGGCGGCTGCCGGACTCTCGCAGCGTAACCAGGAGCTTGACGACGCGGTGGCGAGCTTGCAGGGAGTGGTCGACTCCGGCGAACAGCCGCTCGACCAGTCGACGCTGGACGAGGCAAGGTCGGCAATTCAATCCGCCACTGCTGCAAAGGTCGAAGCGCCGCAGATGCCATCGGATACCGAGCAGATAAAGGCCGCGGCGGAAGAGGTCTCTTCCCTTGGGGATTACGCGTCGCCGCTGGAGTCCTTGCGGACCGCCCAGAAGAACCTCGAAAGCAGCATCGCCCAGATGAAGCTCGTCACCAATCCGTCGGGCGATTCTGTGGTGCAGCGTTTGACGGGCCTGGCCAATGTAACTGGAGCTGAGGCTGTTTCTGAGGACAACGATCCGAATGGGATGCTTGGTAAGGCTGGGTCGTACACGGCAACCGTCTATTTCAGCTCTGACTTGGTCGACCAGTCCAAGGTCTATCCAAGCACAGGATATACGCCCATTGTCGCCGCTGGCACCGATGGTGGCGGCGCGGTGGAGGTGTACGCGACGGCGGAGGACGCCCAAAAGCGCAATGACTACCTCGCTGCCTTCGACGGAAGCATCCTGGCGTCTGGCTCGCACAAGGTGGTCGGGACGTGCGTCGTCAGGACTTCCAACCTTCTTACCGCTTCGAATCAGCAAGCGCTTGAGGCTACGGTGATTGACGGGCTTACCAAGCTCGACTAGCTGCCATCGCATTTGATCATCTTGCCCCGGCGACAATCATGTTGGTGGGGCATTCATATGCCGAGCGGTTGGGGGGGCGACGCCGCTGACGCTGCGAGGAGGGCGCTGGGGCTGTAGGGGAGGCTTGTCTAGCAAAACGGACACTTCTGCTGCGGAATCGTCCGTGCGACCGGTCGCGCTGCCGTCCCGCCCCCCCTCACACCACCTCGCCCTTGTCGACGAGGACGAGGTCGTCCCTCTCGCCTGCAAGATCCTTGAGCTCGTCGGAGAAGCCTGTGTGGGAGAAGAGGCCCAGCAGGACGCCATCGTCGTAGCTTGCCGCGAACGTTTCTGCCTTCGCGGCAAGACGGCGATACTCGTCCATCCCGACGGGCTTGCCTGCGTAGTACTTGCACTCTCCTAGGAACGCCTTGGCGCCCCCGCCATCCTGCGCACAGACGTCAAGCTCCAGCGATCCCGTGCGGTTCCAGTAGCCGCCTATCCTGCTCGGCGTGATGCCCACCCTCCCCTCGAGGCACAGGCGTGCAAGGTCCTCCGCGCAGATTCTCTCGAACTCGAAGGGGACGAACTTGCTTTGGAAGCTCCGACCCATCGCCTCGAGGCTAGGTCTCATGTTGCCCATCTCGAGCTCTCCCCGGAAGGGATGCACGTAGGTGAGCCAGAAGCGCAGGAAGCTGTCCGACACCTCATAGAGCCCGTTCTTGCTGCGCTCGGGGTAGCGCTCGTTGAAGGGGACCCTCCGCTCGAGGAAGCCGAGCGACATGAGGGGCTTCAGGTAGGGGGTGATCTCTTGTGCCTTTCTCCCCAGCAGCTTTGCCAGTTCGGACGTCTTCCTGCTGCCTGCCGCCACCCCGGAAAGGATGGAGAGGTAGCTGGCAGTGCCTCTTGTCTCTTCCCCTAGGAGGAACTCAGGCTCCTCGTAGAGGAAGCCATAGGTGGAGAGGACGTTGCGACGTATGGATTCCTCGAAGTCCTGGTCGGGGCTAAAGAGCTCGAGGTACTTGGGCACCCCGTTCGTGATGGCATACGAGCGTACGACCGATTCGTAGCTTGCCCTTGGGAAGGCCCCTCGCAGCTCCTGAAATGCAAGCGGCCTTAGCCTCATCTGCGACGTGCGCCTGCCATAGAGGGGGCTCGTCCGCGAGAGGACCTGGTCCCTCATCATGCTTACGGACGAACCACAGAGTATGAGGGTGCATCCTGTGTTCGAGAGCAGCTCGTCCCATACGTACTGCATGATGGAGGGCATGGCCTTGTTCGCCCCGATGAGGTAGGGGAACTCGTCGATGGCCAATACGTACGGTCTGCCGGACATGGCGTCCGCGATTGCGCCAAACAGGGGGCGCCAATCGTCGAAGCTCGCGTCTGCCAGCAGGCGGTTTTCCGCGAACGTGGCTGTCTCCTGGGCGAAGCGCCTGCGGTTGAGCACCTCGTCTTCCTTGGATGCCAGGAAGTAGAGGGAGGGCTTGTCCTGGATGAACTGCTTGATCAGCGCCGTCTTTCCCACGCGCCTGCGTCCGTAGATGACCACGAACGAGCTGCCGCTCTGGTATTCGGCATCGAGTGCGGCGAGCTCCTTCTCGCGACCGAAGAACGGGATGCTACGTGCCATGCGACCACTCCTTATAGATAAGAGAAACACGATTATTATAAGTACGTTTCTCTTTTCTCACAACAGCTAGATGGGCCTACCTTGCATGCGGCGCAGCCGGCTGTCCTGCAACGCTTCCGCCACGCTCCGCCCCTCTCCCCGTTTGCGTGAAGACGGGCAACGTCAGCTCACACGCCCAGCAGCCTTTGCTAGAATCCATAAATTGCATGTGACTAATGCGGGCGTGGCGGAACTGGTAGACGCGCTGGATTTAGGTTCCAGTGGGAGAAATCTCGTGAAGGTTCGAGTCCTTTCGCCCGCACCACGTCGCAGACGCAGAGGAACTGTGCGAGGCGGGCCCTCCCGCCAAGCAGGAGAACAACACTGGAGGAACGTTGAACATCACCGTCACCGCCGAGAGGCCCCAGAACGACCAGGTAGTCGCCACGCTCACCGTGCCCGCTGCCGACGTCGACAAGGCAATCGCCCAGACCTACAGGGACATCGCCCAGAAGTACGCCTTCCAGGGCTTCCGCCGCGGTCGCGCGCCCCGTCCCGTCATCGACAGCATGGTGGGCCGCAGCTCCGTCCTGGCCCAGGCCACCGAGGACGTCATGAACGAGGCGCAGCCCCTGATGTTCGAGGAGCTCGACATCGTCCCCGTCGACCGTCCCAACTACGGCGACGACCCCGTCACCGTGGTCGAGCACGAGGACCTCACCGTGACCTGCACCGTCAGCGTTCCCCCCACCTGCGAGCTCGACTCCTACGATGCCCCCGCCATCAACATGCCTCCCCAGGAGGCCACGGAGGCCGAGATCGACATGCAGGTCGAGCAGCTCCTCAGCTACCACGTGAGCTACGAGGACGAGACCGAGGACCGCGCCGTCGTCGCCGGCGACGTGATCGTGGCCGACGTCCAGAACAAGGAGGGCGCGCCCGAGCTCGCCGGCACCGACCGCCAGCTGGGCCTCTCCAACGCCTACCTGCCCAGCGAGTTCGTCGACGGCATCGTGGGCATGACCAAGGGCCAGACCAAGGACATTGAGTGGACCCGCGCCCACGACGACCACGAGCACCACGTCGCCGTGACCGTGACCCTCAAGGGCATCAAGAAGTCCGTCACCCCCGAGCTCGACGACGAGTTCGCCAAGAAGAGCTTCGGCTTCGACACCGTGGCCGAGCTGCGCGACGCCGTGAAGGAAGAGATCGAGGGCGACAAGAAGAACAGCCTCCCCGGCCTCAAGGAGGACCGCGTCGTCGAGGAGATCGGCAAGCACCTCACCCTGGAGGAGGTCCCCGAGGCCTACCAGAACCAGGTCTTCTCCGAGCTGGCCAACGAGGTCCTGGGCCAGCTGCAGCGCCAGGGCATGTCGCTTGACATGTACCTCGCCGCGCGCCAGATCAAGAGCGAGGACTTCCTCGCCGACCTGCACGAGCAGGCCGCCGAGCGCGCCCGCCAGTCGCTGGCCCTCGACGCCCTGGCCGCCAAGCTCGAGCTCAAGGCCACCGAGGAGGACGTGCGCGCCGAGTTCGAGCGCGCCGGCGTGGACGACGTCGACGCCTCCATCGACGAGTTCACCAAGAGCGGCCAGATGCCCGCCATCCGCGAGTCCATCCGCCGCACCAAGGCCGTGAAGTGGCTGAGCGAGAACGCCACCGTGACCGAGGTCGACGAGATCGCCGAGGCCCGCGCCAAGAAGGACGAGGAGTCCGGCGAGTAGCAGCCGCCGCGGCGGGGGAGGGCAGGCTCGGAGTTGCCCCACGCCCCCTCCGCATTCGCGCGACCCACGACTAGTAGATGCGCTCCGGGGGTACCAACTCTCGGAGCGCATTCCTCTAGGTTAGGAGAGACATGATCAACCCCACCAACATCCCCCTCATCCCGTACGTGGTCGAGCAGACCCCGCGCGGCGAGCGCAGCTACGATATCTACTCGCGCCTGCTCAACGACCGCATCGTCTTCCTGGGCGAGGAGGTCACGCGCGACAGCGCCAACCTCGTGATCGCCCAGCTCCTCCACCTCGAGAGCCAGGACCCCGACAAGGACATCTCGCTCTACATCGACTCGCCCGGCGGCGACGTGTACGCTGGCCTGGGCATCCTCGACACCATGAACTTCATCAAGCCCGACGTGTCCACCATCTGCGTGGGCATGGCCGCCTCCATGGGCGCCGTGCTCCTCTCGGCCGGCGCCAAGGGCAAGCGCATGGCGCTGCCCAACTCCATGGTGCTCATCCACCAGCCCAGCTCGGGCGCCCAGGGCCAGCAGACGGACATTCAGATCGCGGCGGACGAGACCCGCTGGATCCGCAACCGCCTGAACGAGATCCTGTCCCAGAACACGGGCCAGCCCATCGAGAAGATCAACGCCGACACCGAGCGCGACAACTACATGCGCGCCGAGGAGGCACGCGAGTACGGCCTGGTGGACAAGGTCATCGCATCGCGCATGGAGCAGGCGGAGTAGCAAGCGGGCGCGACGCGCCCTTCGAGGAGAGGCCAGATGGCGATAGACAACAACCCACCCGAGATGCGCTGCTCGTTCTGCGGCAAGACCCGCAGCCAGGTGCGCAAGCTCGTCCAGGGGCCCAACGGGGTCTTCATCTGCGACGAGTGCGTCAGCGAGTGCGCCGACATCATGGCAGAGAACGACGAGGACTTCGTGCCTGAGGGCGACTTCGACCAGTTCGACCTCGCCCAGGGCCCCATACAGAACCTCCCGACCCCGCACGACATCTACGACGAGCTGTCGCAGTACGTGATGGGCCAGGAGGAGGCCAAGCGCGCGATGAGCGTGGCCGTCTACAACCACTACCGCCGCATCGTGTCCGGCGACGACGTGACGAGCGAGGACGAGGAGCGAGTGGAGCTCGCCAAGAGCAACATCCTGCTGTTGGGCCCCACCGGCACGGGCAAGACCCTGCTGGCGCAGACCCTGGCGCGCTTCCTCGAGGTGCCCTTCGCCATCGCCGACGCCACGACCCTCACCGAGGCCGGCTACGTGGGCGAGGACGTGGAGAACATCCTGCTCAAGCTTATCGCCGCCGCCGATGGCGATGTGGAGAGGGCCCAGCTGGGCATCGTCTACATCGACGAGATCGACAAGATCGCCCGCAAGGCCGAGAACCTCTCCATCACCCGAGACGTCTCCGGCGAGGGCGTGCAGCAGGCGCTGCTCAAGATCCTGGAGGGCACCATCGCCAGCGTGCCCCCGCAGGGAGGGCGCAAGCACCCCCAGCAGGAGCTCATCCACATCGACACCAGGAACATCCTCTTCATCTGCGGCGGCGCCTTCGTGGGCCTGGACAAGATCGTGGCCGACCGCATAGGCAAGAAGGGCATCGGCTTCAACGCCGAGCTCTCCCGGAAGACGGAGGAGAACCAGGACGAGCTCATGGCCGCGGTCATGCCCCAGGACCTGCACAAGTTTGGCATGATTCCCGAGTTCGTCGGCCGCATCCCCGTGATTACCTCGACCCACGAGCTCACCGAGGACGACCTGGTGCGCATCCTCACCGAGCCGCGCAACGCCATCGTGAAGCAGTACCGTCGCATGTTCCAGATCGAGGGCGTCGAGCTCGAGTTCGAGGACGCGGCCCTGCGCGAGATGGCGCGGCAGGCCATAGAGCGCGGCACCGGTGCGCGCGGCCTGCGTGCGATCTGCGAGTCCACGCTGCAGCAGACGATGTTCGACCTGCCGAGCGACCTGGACATCACCAAGGTCGTCGTGACGCCCGAGTCGGTGGGCGGCGGCACGTTGCCTCGCGTCGTGCGCGAGGACGCGGGCAAGCACCGCGCGGTGTAGGACACGTGGTCCGCTCGCGCGCAAACCAGCCGTGGTCTGCGCGCGAGCTTGCGTTTTAGCAGGTATTTCTTGAGAGGCGCGCAAACCGGCTGTGGTCTGTGCGCCTCTCTCCCTTTTTGCGCCGCCGCGCGTCTAGCACGGGCTCGGCTGCCGTGCGTTCGCGCCGCCGCGCGTCTAGCTCAACCCCAGCAGCTCCGTCGCGTTGGCGGCGCAGGCCTCGCGCACGTCTCGCCCGCGTATTCCCTCGAGCTGGTCCAGCGTCCGCTCGAGCGAGGCGGCTATCTTGGCGGCCGAGAAGGGCTTGCCCTCCGTGGGTGGGAGGTCCGTCTCGGTGAGGAGCCTGCCCTCGGGCAGCTGTCGGGCGTACTCGCGGCCGCGCCTGGTGGCGAGCATCATCTCGTTGACCGAGAACCAGCAGCCCGCCTTCACGGCGCGGTGCAGCTCGTCGCTCGTGCCGCTGAACCAGTGGAAGACGCAGGCGCAGCGCTCGAGGGCGCGCGTGCGCTCCAGGACGTCGAGCACCGTGCCGGCGCACCTCACGGAGTGGATCGAGAGCACGCGCAGCCTGCCGTCCGGACCGGGCCCCGATGCGGCTGCGGCGCAGACGCGCTCGAGGGACGCGAGCTGGCGTGCCTCGCTTCCCAGGTCGACGTGGGCAGGCGAGAGGTCCATGCCTATCTCGCCCACGAAGCCCTCCTGGCTGGCGAGCCGTGCCGCCAGCGCGACGTCGGCGTCCGTCATGCGGCCGTCCGCCACCCACCAGGGATGCGCCCCCACGGCGAGACGGACGTTGGGGGCGTCTTTGAGCTCCTCGCGCGCTCGCAGGTAGCCCTCCGGCGTCACGCTGCAGGCGAGGATGGCCAGGCCGAGCCCCTCGGCCTCCACGGCCACCTCGCGCGCGTTGGACATGAGGTCGAGGTGGCAGTGCGTGTCTACCAGCCGCCAGCCCACGCTAGCGCCAGCCCTGGTGGTCGAGCTCGTTGGAGAGCCCCGCGAGGTCGCAGATCACCCGTCCGGCGATCATCTGGCCCATGATGGGGGGCAGGTAGCTCATGGTCCCCAGTATGGAGCGGCTGCGGTCTCGCCTGCCGTCGGGGCCGGTGCCACCCTCGACGGGGATGGGCGGCTCGTCGGAATAGAGGACCCTGAGGCCGCGTATGCCGCGCTTGCGGCACTCCTTGCGCATCACGCGCGCTATGGGGTCCACGTCCGTCCTCTCTATGGTCGAGAAGCGCAGACGGCAGGGGTTGAGCTTGTTCGCCCCTCCCATGCTGGAGAGGAGGGGGATGCCCTCGTCCTGGCACCAGCGGGCGATGGCCAGCTTCTGCGACACGGTGTCGATGGCGTCCACGACGCAGTCGGGGCGGGGGAGGGCGGCGAGCGCGTCGGTCAGGCCGTCCTTGCCCAGGAAGGCGTTGAGGGCCGTGACCTGGCAGTCGGGGTTGATGTCGCGCACGAGGTGCTCCATGACCTCGCTCTTGGGCTGGCCCAGCGTGTGCTGCCATGCCACGGCCTGCCGGTTGAGGTTGCTGGGGGCCACCACATCGCGGTCCACCAGCACGAGGGAGCCTACGCCGCCTCGTGCGAGCGCCTCCGCGCAGTTGGAGCCCACGCCACCCAGCCCCAGCACCATGACGCGGCTCGCCTGCACGCGCGCCAGGGCCTCGTCGCCCATGACCAGCCTCAGGCGGTCGCTTGCGGTCTCGACCTCGTGCGCGACGCCGCTCTCGCTTTGCTGGAGCATGGATGGGTCTCCCCTCTGCATGGCACGGGCTCCCTTCGCCTTGGGCCTCGTGTTTGCGTACCAGCCGATTGTAGGTGCCAGACGGACCGCGTGGGTGCCAAAGGGACAGGCCAGGGCCCAAAGGTGGGCATTTTGGGCGAGAAAAAAACTGGCAATGTTCCGCAAAGTCAAGAAGATATAGGTGGACGGCATCTTGACCCAAAAATTAAATCTGATTCGTTCGCACTGTCTACGTCTGTATATGTATTGTTGTTCAAACAAGTTAGCGTTCGACGAACGGCAGCTCGTCAAAGGAAAACCACAAAACAATATAATTTTGTTTTGTGCGATGTACGTGCGGGTGGCTTCGGCAAGTTGACCTGAGACGAGTCGCGTCGCACGGGACCTGTAGGCAAGGAAGTACAAGAAAGGCGAAGGAGGTAAGCGATGGTAGGCATCATTTTGGCAAGCCACGGCGGGCTCTGCACGGGCATCAAGGAGTCGGGACAGATGATCTTTGGTCCCCAGGAGAGCGTCGAGGCGGTCGCCCTGACCCCCGACATGGGGCCGGACGACTATCACGCCAAGCTGCTCGAAGCGGTCGCTAAGCTCGAAGACCAGGACCACGTCCTGTTCCTGGTCGACCTCTGGGGAGGCACTCCCTTCAACCAGACCTCGCGTCTGCTTGAGGAGGAGGGCAAGGAGGATTGGGTCGCGGTGACCGGCCTCAGCCTGCCCATGCTCGTCTCGGCGTATGGCTCCCGCATGGCGGCCGAGACCGCAGCCGACGTGGCCAAGGAGATCTATCCCGAGGCCAAGGGCGGTGTCAAGGTCAAGCCCGAGTCCCTGCAGCCCGCGGAGGCCGTCGTGGCCGCGCCGGCTCCCGCAGCCGCCCCCATGGGCGCCATCCCCGAGGGGACGGTCCTGGGCGACGGCCACATCAAGTTCGTGCTCGTGCGCGTCGACACCCGCCTGCTCCACGGCCAGGTCGCCACGACCTGGACCAAGATGACCGGTCCCGACCGCATCATCGTGGTATCCGACGACGTCTCGAAGGACCAGCTCCGCAAGACGATGATCGTCCAGGCGGCGCCTCCGGGAGTCAAGGTGCACGTCGTGCCCGTCCAGAAGATCATCGACGTCGCCAAGGACCCGCGCTTCGGTGCCACCAAGGCGATGCTCCTCTTCGAGACCCCGCAGGACCTGCTCCGCGCGGTCGAGGGCGGCGTCGACATCAAGAAGGTCAACCTCGGCTCCATGGCCCACTCGGTGGGCAAGGTCGTCGTGACCAACGCCATCGCCATGGGCGAGGACGATGTCGAGACGCTCGAGAAGCTCGCCGGCCACGGCATCGAGTTCGACGTGCGCAAGGTGCCCGCCGACTCCGCCGAGCCCTTTGACGCCATCATGAAGAAGGCAAAGTCCGAGCTTGCCGCCCAGACCAAGTAAGAAGGAGGGAATATGTCGCCAATCACGATCCTGCTCGTCGTCATCGTCGCGTTCTTCGCGGGCATGGAAGGCATCCTCGACCAGTGGCAGTTCCACCAGCCGCTCGTCGCCTGCACCCTTATCGGAATCGTCACGGGCTATCCCACCGAGGGCATCCTCCTGGGCGGCTCGCTCCAGATGATCGCCCTTGGCTGGGCCAACATCGGCGCCGCCGTCGCGCCTGACGCGGCCCTGGCCTCCGTCGCCTCCGCCATCATCATGGTGCTCGCCCTCTCGGGCGGCAGCGCCGACTCCACCACGGCCGTCAACGCCTCCATCGCGCTGGCCATCCCCCTGTCGGTCGCCGGCCTCTTCCTCACGATGATCGCCCGCACGCTGGCCACCGGCATGGTCCACGCCATGGACCAGGCCGCCGAGCGCGCCGACTTTGGCGCCATCGAGCGCTGGCAGTTCGCCGGCATCATCATGCAGGGCCTGCGCATCGCCATCCCGGCCGCCGCGCTCTGCGTCATCCCCGCCGAGGCCGTGACCAACGCCCTCAACGCCATGCCCGCATGGCTGTCCGGCGGCATGGCCGTCGGCGGCGGCATGGTCGCCGCCGTGGGCTACGCCATGGTCATCAACATGATGGCCACCAAGGAGGTCTGGCCCTTCTTCGCCCTGGGCTTCGTCCTCGCCGCCATCAGCCAGCTCACGCTCATCGCCCTCGGCGCCATCGGCGTCTCCCTCGCCCTGATCTACCTCGGCCTCAAGGAGCTTGCCACCCAGGGTGGCGGCGCCGGCGGCTCGGGCGACCCTCTCGGCGACATCCTGAACAACTACTAGGCCCCAAGGGAGTGTGAAGACAAATGGCAGAAGAGAAGATCACGCTCAGCGCCAAAGACCGCAAGGCGGTCGCGTGGCGCCACCAGTTCCTCCAGGGCTCCTGGAACTACGAGCGCATGCAGAACGGCGGATGGTGCTACTCCATCATCCCGGCCATCAAGGCCCTGTATCCCAACAAGGATGACCAGGTCGCAGCCCTCAAGCGCCACCTGGAGTTCTATAACACCCACCCGTACGTCTCCTCCCCGGTCATGGGCGTCACCCTGGCGCTCGAGGAGGGCCGCGCCAACGGCGAGCCCATCGACGACGCCACCGTCCAGGGCGTCAAGGTCGGCATGATGGGACCGCTGGCCGGCGTCGGTGACCCCGTGTTCTGGTTCACCGTGCGCCCCATCCTGGGTGCCCTCGGTGCCTCCCTGGCGCTCTCGGGCAACATCCTGGGACCCATCCTGTTCTTCGTCCTCTGGAACGTCATCCGCCTTGCGTTCGAGTACTACACGCAGGAGTTCGGCTACAAGGCCGGCGCCTCCATCGCGCAGGACCTCTCGGGCGGCATGCTGGGCAGGATCACCGAGGGCGCTTCCATCCTTGGCATGTTCATCATCGGCTCGCTGGTCGAGCGCTGGGTGTCCATCTCGTTCACCCCGATCGTCTCGAAGATCCCGCAGCAGGCCGGCGCCTACATCGACTGGGCCAACCTGCCTGCCGGCGCCGAGGGCGTCAAGACCGCCCTCCTGCAGTACAGCGCCCTGGGCGTCAACGGCCTTGACGCGACCAAGGTGACCACCCTCCAGCAGAACCTCGACCAGCTCATCCCCGGCCTCGCCGCCGTGCTGCTGACCCTGCTCTGCTGCAAGCTGCTGAAGAAGAACGTCTCGCCCATCGCGATCATCCTCGCGCTGTTCGCCTTCGGCATCGTCGGCCGCGTCTGCGGCTTCATGTAGGAAGCACGCCCGCGACGGCGGGCGTGACGCTCGACGCGAGGGGCCGCGCCTAGTAGGCTGTGGGAGGCAGGGAGCCTTCTCGGCCGAGGGGCGGGCCCCTCTCGCTTGGCACCGGAACGCATCGGGACGCCCATCGCGGCGGGCGTCTTGCTGGCACTGGAACGCATGGGTTGGCGGACGCCCCGGGTGCCGCCACGAATAGACCCCGACCGATCGGAGCCCGAAGATGGCGCAATCGCAGAACAGCAGCGTGGACCTCGCCGTGCGCGCGACCTCCTACCATGGGCTCGCCACCTACGGGGACCTCATGGTGGGCAACAAGGCAATCGAGTTCTACAACGAGAAGAACGCCGAGGACTACGTCCAGATTCCCTGGGGCGAGGTGGACCACGTCGCCGCGTCCGTGATGCTGGGTGGCAGGTGGATCTCGCGCTTCGCGGTGTTCACGAAGACGAACGGCAGCTTCTCGTTCTCCACGAGGGACAACAAGGCCACGCTGCGCGCGATGCGGCCGTACGTGGGGGAGGACCGTCTTGTGAGGTCGCCGAGCTTCCTGGACGTGGTCGGGCTAGGCGTGCGGCGCCTGTTCAGGGACGTCACCGGGAAGTAGCGCCGTCGCGCGTCGCGTGGGCGTACGGGCGGGCGGCTGCGCCTCTCGCCTTCGTCGTCCACGCGCCTGCGCACGCCCGCCTCACCGTGCACGCTCCAACGCACGCGCAGTCTCATCGAGCACGCGTCAACGCACGTGTCGTCTTGTCACTCACGCCAAAGCGCACATCTGGCGCGTCGTCCACGCCGTTGCGCACGCCCGCCTCACCGTGCACGCTCCAACGCACGCTCATTTCATCCTTCACGCTCCAACGCACACGCGCCTCGGCGTTTGCCCAGTTGCCGCCTTGGGAGCTTGTGCGCTCGCGCGTGGAGGATTCACGCGTTGTGCGTTCGCGCGTGGAGAACGCTCGCGGCGTGCGTGACGACGTGCGCGGTGGTGCGGGACGTGCTCGGCTACGTGCATGATGGCGCCGCAGCGTGCGCGGCTACGTGCATGGTGGTGCTGCGGTGTGCGTGACGGCATGCCGGGCGAGTGGCGCGTGCGCCAGGCCGCACGCGACGGCGCCCCAACTGTCGCGATGCCAGCTGTTGGCTGTGTGAAGCCCCAGGCAGGAGCATCTGCCGACAGCCCGCCCTGCGCTATACTGCCTGCGCATATGACTAGGAGCCCGCGCCTCGCGCTTGCGGGCGCAGGCGAGAAGGAGAGACACGTGGCAACCATCAGCACCGCAGACTTCAAGAACGGCATGGGCCTCAAGATCAACGGCAAGTACTACACCCTTGTCGAGTTCCAGCACGTCAAGCCCGGCAAGGGCGGTGCCTTCGTCCGCTACACCATCAAGGACCTCAAGAGCGGCAAGACCATCAACAACCAGACGGTCAACGCCGGCACCAAGTTCGAGAGCGTCCAGCTCATCACCCGCGAGATGCAGTACCTCTACAACGACGGCGTCGCCTACGTCTTCATGGACAACGAGTCGTACGAGCAGATCCCCGTCGACCCCTCCTACATCGGCGACAACGCCCAGTGGCTCAAGGAGAACGACACCTGCCAGCTCCTCTACGCCGACACCGAGCTCCTGGGCGTGAACCCGCCCATGTTCATCGAGGTCGAGATCACCGAGACCGACCCCGGCTTCAAGGGCGACACCGTCCAGGGCGGCACCAAGCCCGCCACCATCGAGACCGGCGCAACCATCCAGGTCCCCATGTACCTGAACCAGGGCGAGGTCATCAAGGTCGACACCCGCGACGGCAAGTTCGTCTCGCGCGTCTAGCGCCCCCCAGGCATGCCCCCTTCGGGACCCGCGTGCGAGCGGCACGTGGGTCCCGCGCTTTAGGGCCGGGACCGCGCGTTGGCTTCCATGTCCGGCATGCCCGTGTCCGACCGGACACCCGTCCTGCCCGCGCGAACGGCGTGCCGGCGTCGTGTCCCCGCGGCGGCTTCGTGGGCGACGGCACCCGGCCATGCCCAACGTCTATACTGGTCCCGTGAGCGTCGCAAACGGATTCGACGGAGCGTCCCTCCCGAAAGGACTTCCCATGGCAGACAGCGAACTCTTCATCTCTGGAATCGGCATCTCGCGGAACGTCGTCTCGACCATCGTCACCCTGGCGGCCGAAAAGGTCGAGGGCGTCGTGCGCGTGGGCGGCAACGACATCGCCTCCAGCTTGGTCTCCGTCTTCACCCGCAGCAGCGTTCCCGCGGCGCAGGCCGTCGAGTCCAGCGTCGAGGACGACGAGCTCAGGGTCTCCGTCCACCTGGCCGTCTTCTACGGGTACCCCTTCACCCAGCTCGCCGCCGCCGTTCGCGAGGCCGTCGCCGCCGCCATCACCGAGCAGGTCGGCGTCCAGGTCGCGGCGGTCGACGTCTGCATCGACAGCCTCGTATTTCCCAAGGAGTAGCGTTGTCCAACATGCACTTCGGTCCGCGCACCACTGCGCGCAGCCAGGCCCTGCAGCTTCTGTTCCAGGCCGAGGCCACTGGCCGCACGGTCTATGAGGTCCTCGAGGGCGACTACTCGCTCTCGGACGGCCCCCTCGACCCCTTCGGCGAGCGCCTCGCGCGCGGGGCGGACGACATGCGCTCCGACCTCGACGCCGTCATCGACGCGACCTCCTCCAACTGGAGGCTCTCGCGCATGCCCGCCGTCGACCGCAACCTCCTGCGCATCGCCCTGTACGAGATGCTCGAGGTCGACGAGGTTGCGACCGCCGTGGCAATCGACGAGTCCGTCGAACTGGCGAAGGCCTACGGTACCGACGAGTCCTCGCGCTTCGTGAACGGCCTTCTCGGCCGCGTCGCCTCTCGCATGGAGGCGGGTCGCGACGTGGTCGCGGACGCCCATGAGGAACTCTCCCGCCGCGCGGAGGAGGAACGCCGGCATGCCGAGGCGGCAGACGCCGAGCTCGTGGAGGCTGGAGAGGCGGAGGACGAGGGTGGCCCCGACCGGGCCGACTCCGGCGAGGCCGATGCCCGGCCAGGCGAGAACGGCGTCGACTCCGAGGCTGCGGCTGAGCCCCAGCCGGAGGCTCCTGCGGAGTCCGAGGTCCCCGAACCCCAGACCGTCGAAGCAGAGTAGGCCATGGCGAAGCCGGACACCTCCGCGTACGAGTCCTTCGAGGACATCAGCGGACGCCTCGACCAGATTATAGACCTGGTCCGTGACAAGGAGACCTCCCTCGAGCGCTCGCTCGACCTCTTCGACGAGGCCATAGCCCTGGGCTCCAAGGCGGTGGACCTGGTCGACGCGACGGACTTCTCCGCGCGCGAGCAGGCCCAGCTTGCCGATTCCCACGCGCCCCAGGCGGCGGGTGACGGGCAGGCAGGGCCGACCACCAGCGGGGACTAGCATGGGCCGGGGCCGTCGCCGCCTTGACCAGCTCCTGGTGGAGAGGGGCCTCTTCTCCAACGCGCAGGACGCCCTGCGTTCCATCCTCGCGGGCGACGTCAGCACCAGCGACCGGAGGCTCGACCATGCCGGCGAGCTCCTCGCGCCCGACGCGCCCCTCCACGTGAGGGGTCACATCGCCTACGTGGGCCGCGGCGGCCTCAAGCTCGAGCGCGGCCTCGACGCCTTCGGGGTCGACCCAACCGGGCTCGCCTGCCTGGACGTGGGCTGCTCGACCGGTGGCTTCACCGACTGCCTGCTCAAGCGCGGCGCCGCGAGCGTGCTCTCCGTGGACGTGGGCTACGCGCAGTTCGACTGGACGCTGCGCCAGGACCCCCGCGTCACCCTCCTCGAGCGCACCAACATCGTGGACGTCCCCTCGCCCGAGCGCGCGGGGCGTGTCGACCTCGCGGTCTGTGACGTCTCGTTCACCTCGGTCACGACCGTGCTGCCCGCCGTGTGCGAGCTCCTCTCGCCCGAGGGCTCCTTCCTCACGCTGGTCAAGCCACAGTTCGAGGCCACGCGCTCCCAGGTGGGGGAGGGCGGCGTCGTGGGCGACCCCGGGGTATGGCTTTGGGCGCTTGCCAAGGTCGCCTCCGCCTTCGAGGAGAGGGGCCTCGCCCCTCGTGGCTGCTGCGCGAGTCCCATCGCCGGACACAAGGGCAACAGGGAGTTCCTGCTGCTGGGCACGCGCGGCACGTCGCCTGCGGAGCTGGACCTCGCCGGCGTCGTTGCCGAGACGGCGCGCGCCGCCGGCGTCGCGTGGGACGCGCCGGGCACGCGGCACGCCGACCGCGCGCCCGGTCTCGGTGCGACTGGATAGGCGCTCCGGCTCCGTGCTACACTCTTGCAAAGACCGAACACGCGTTCCAAATGAGGGGTGTCAAGGATGAAGGTGCTGCTCGTTCCCAACTACTCCCGTCCCGAGGCCATGGAGGGCGCCAGCCGCCTTGCGGCGTGGCTCGAGGGGGAGGGCGTCGAGCTGCAGTGGGCCCACGACAAGAAGCTCTTCCCCGGTTGCGTGGTGAGCACCGAGGGCGTGGACCTGGTCGTCTCGCTCGGAGGCGACGGAACGCTGCTGAGGGCGTCACGCATCGTGGGCTACCAGGAGATACCCCTCCTCGGTCTCTCGTACGGGCACCTGGGCTTCCTCACGGCGGGCGGCCCATCCAACATGATCGAGACGGTGGCGGACGCCCTCGCGGGCGAGCTCCACGCGTCCCATCGCGCGACCCTGGACATCGAGGTCGAGTTCGAGCTGCCGGACGGCAGCATAGAGTCGAAGCGCTCCTTCGCGCTCAACGACCTCTCGCTCACGCATGGCGTGAGGGGGGACATGATCGAGTTCGACGTGGCGGTCTCGGGGCACCACATCGAGCGCCTGAGGGGGGACGGCTTCGTGGTGGCGACGGCCACCGGGTCCACGGGCTACGCCCTCGCGGCGGGCGGACCCATCGTCACGCCAGAGTTCTCGGGCATGGTCTGCGTGCCCGTGGCGCCGCACTCCATCAGGGCCCGCGCCTTCCTCACGGCGCCCTCCGACGTCGTGGAGATCGCGATCAGCCCCGAGCGCCATGCCGAGCGCCTCTTCTTCTCCGACGGACAGCCCATGGACTGCGGCCCGCGCGGCGTGCGCGCCACCGTGAGGCGCGGCCCGGGCGACATCATCCTCCTGGACCGCAGCTCGAAGAGCTTCTACCAGTCGGTCTCGCGCGTGTTCTACGGGGAGAACCGCTGATGATCGACCAGCTCCACGTGCAGGACGTGGCGCTCATCCACGACGCCACCATCGAGCCCGCGGCGGGCCTCACCGTCCTCACGGGCGAGACGGGCACGGGCAAGTCCGCGCTGCTCTCGTCCATCAAGCTGCTCATGGGCGAGCGGGCGGACGCCGGCGCCGTGCGCGAGGGGAGCGACTGCCTGGTCGTCGAAGGCAGGCTCTTCCTCACGGGCGGCGATGGGGACGGCGTCGTGGTGAGGCGCCAGGTCGAGTCGAGCGGCCGCGGCAGGGTGCAGCTGGACGGCCGCATGGCCTCGGTGCGAGAGCTCGCCGAGGGGGTGGGCTCGAGCATCGACCTCTGCGGGCAGCACGAGCACCAGAGGCTCCTCCAGGTGGCAAGCCACGTCGACCTCCTGGACGGCTGGGCGGGGGAGGGCGTGACGAGCGCGCGGGAGTCCTACGCGCAGGCTCTCAGGGACGCCCGCGCCGCGAAGGCGGAGCTCGAGCGCGTGGTCGAGATGAGCCGCTCCGCGGACGGGCGCGTGGACGAGGCCTCCTTCGTCCTCAGGCGCATAGACGAGGTGGGGCCCGCGGAGGGGGAGCTCGAGGAGCTCGAGCAGCAGCTCCCCATGGCGGAGCACTCGGAGTCCCTGCTCAGGGCGGCCGGAGGGGCGCACGAGTCCATCCTGGGGGACGAGGGCGTCTCTGACGCGCTCGCCTCCGCGGTGTCCGAGCTCAGGGACGCGGCGGCCTACGACGAGCGGCTCGAGGGCTTTGCCTCCCGGCTCGAGTCCAGCCTCATCGACGTGGAGGACGTGGCCTCGGAGCTCAGGCGCTACCGCGACTCCCTCGACTTCGACCAGGACTCGCTCGAGCGCATGCAGGCGCGGATGTCCCAGCTCCAGGGGCTCCTGCGCAGCTACGGCCCGCGCATGGAGGACGTCCTCGAGCGGCGCCGCAAGGCCGCGGAGCTCGTGGACGCGGCCCGCGACG
>NZ_JH376563.1:1852532-1865685 GCF_000233535.1 Olsenella sp. oral taxon 809 str. F0356 | reverse complement strand
GACGGGCTGCGCGCCGCCGCGGCGCCCGAGCTCTCCCGCGCCGTCTGCGAGCAGATGGCCTACCTCGAGATGGGGACGGCGCGGCTCGAGGTGGCCCTGAGGAGGCTGCCGCGCGCCCAGTGGACCTCCGCGGGGGCCAGCTCGGTCGAGCTCATGTACCGCCCCGCCGAGGGACTGGCGGCGCGCCCCCTCAAAAGGATCGCCTCCGGCGGCGAGGTCAGCCGCGTCATGCTCGCCTGCAAGGTGGTCCTGGGCGAGGCGGACGGCACGGAGACGCTCGTCTTCGACGAGGTGGACGCGGGCGTGGGCGGAAGCACCGCCGTCGCCCTGGCGCAGGTCCTCGCCCGTCTCGCCCGCAGCCACCAGGTCATCGTCGTGACCCACCTGGCGCAGGTGGCGGTCATGGCGGAGCGTCACTACCTGGTGTCGAAGAGCGAGGGCGCGCTCCCGCAGACCACGATCCGCCCCATCGAGGGGGAGGAGCGCGTCGTCGAGGTCGCCCGCATGCTCTCGGGCGACGCGAGCGAGGCGTCCCTCGCCCACGCCCGGCAGATGCTCGAGGCCGCGGCCGCGGGACGGGCCCGTTAGCCGCAGCCCCTCTCGCCTGCGTTCGCGCTTTGTGAAAAATCCTCCATAGGCCCGACGGGCGTACCACCCGTCGTACAATCGAGTCCCGTGGATAAGTCACATCGACTCGTTGCGGGAGGCCCAATCTTATGACCAAGCACATATTCGTCACCGGTGGCGTCGTCTCTTCCCTGGGGAAGGGCATCTGCGCCGCCTCTCTGGGAAGGCTCCTCAAGGCCAGGGGCTACAAGGTCATGATGCAGAAGGCCGACCCCTACCTCAACGTCGACCCGGGCACCATGAGCCCCTTCCAGCACGGCGAGGTCTTCGTCACCGAGGACGGCAAGGAGACCGACCTCGACCTGGGCCACTACGAGCGCTTCATCGACGAGAACCTCACCCGCGAGTCCAACTTCACCACCGGCGCCATCTACCAGTCGCTCATCTCGCGCGAGAGGGCCGGGGACTTCCTGGGCGGCACCGTGCAGGTCGTCCCCCACGTCACCAACGCCATCAAGGAGCGCTTCTTGCGCGTCGAGGAGCAGACCTCTGCCGACGTGGTGATCACCGAGCTCGGCGGCACCATCGGCGACATCGAGGGCCAGCCCTTCGTCGAGGCCATCAGGGAGTTCCGCAAGGAGAAGGGCGTGGGCAACTGCGTCGTGATCCACGTGAGCCTGGTGCCCTACATCGCCGCGGCCCACGAGGTCAAGACCAAGCCCACGCAGCACTCCGTGAAGGAGCTGCGCTCCATGGGCATCCAGCCCGACTTCATCGTCTGCCGCTCCGACCACGAGGTCGACGCCTCCATCCGCGCCAAGATTGCGAGCTTCTGCGACGTCGCCGAGGACTGCGTCTTCGAGAACTCCGACTGCCCCTCGATCTACGACGTGCCGGCGCACCTCGCCGAGCAGGACTTCGACCTCAAGGTGCTCGAGCGCCTGGGCCTCGAGCCCCGCGAGCGCGACCTGGCCGACTGGGGCCGCTTCACCGACGCCATGCACGAGGCCAACCGCCGCGAGGACGTCGTCACCGTCAAGGTCGTGGGCAAATACACCCAGCTGCCCGACGCCTACCTCTCCATCATCGAGGCCCTTCACCACTCGGGCGTCTTCTATGGGCGTCACGTGCGGATCGACCTGGTGGACGGCGAGGAGCTCGACGAGTCCAACGCGGACGAGGTCCTGGGCGGCGCCGACGGCATCCTGGTCCCCGGCGGCTTCGGCCTGCGCGGCATAGAGGGCAAGATCCTCTCGGCCCACCGCGCCCGCACGCAGCTCGTCCCCTACCTGGGCGTGTGCCTGGGCCTACAGGTGGCGGTCTGCGAGTTCGCGCGCAGCGTCTGCGGCATGCCTGGGGCGACCTCGACCGAGTTCGTCCCCGACGCCGAGTATCCCGTGATCGACCTCATGCCCGACCAGGAGGACGTGACCGAGAAGGGCGGCACCATGCGTCTGGGTGCCTATCCCTGCAAGCTGGGCGGGGGGAGCCTCGCCCGCGAGGCCTACGGGGAGGAGCTCGTCTACGAGCGCCATCGCCACCGCTTCGAGGTCAACAACGCCTATCGCGCCAGGCTCGAGGCGGCCGGCCTTCGCCTGAGCGGGCTCTCGCCCGACGAGCGCCTGGCCGAGATGGTCGAGCTCCCCGAGGACGTGCACCCCTGGTTCGTGGCGACCCAGGCTCACCCCGAGTTCAAGAGCCGCCCGACCAGCCCGGCACCGCTCTTCCGCGAGTTCGTGCGTGCCGCGATCGCCCACCACGAGGGCTGCGGCCGTCTTGCCGTCGAACCCCTGCACGCAGGGGCCAAGGAGGCGTAGCTTGGCCGCGAGCCTCGACAGGGCCTGCCGGGACTACCTTGCCTACCTTGCCATCGAGCGAGGCAGCTCACGCAACACGATCCAGTCCTACGGGCGCGACCTCGACCGCTACCTGGCCTTCCTGGCCAAGCGCGGCGTGGTCGCGCCCGACGACGTGACGAGGGAGGACGCGGAGGCGCACGTGAGGGAGCTCCACGAGATGGGACTCGCCTCCTCCTCGGTGCAGAGGGCGGCCTCGGCCATGAAGGGCTTCCATCGCTTCATGGTGGCCGAGCAGATCTGCGAGAACCACCCCACCGCGGACCTCGCGCTGCCCAGGAAGCCCGAGCGCCTGCCGGACGTCATATCGCGCGAGGACGCGGCACGCCTCCTCGACGAGCCCTTCCGCGTGGACCCCAGGCCCAAGGCGCGCCAGACGGGCGAGCCCGACCGCAGCAACGTGGCCGCCTTCCGGCGCGACAAGGCCATCCTGGAGCTGCTCTATGGCTGCGGCCTGCGCGTCTCCGAGCTCTGCGGCCTGGACCTGAGGGACGTGCTCCTGGACGAGGAGCTGCTCAGGGTCATGGGCAAGGGCTCCAAGGAGCGGGTCGTGCCGGTACTGGGAACGGCGGCGCGGGCCCTCGCCAGCTACCTCGAGGAATGGCGGCCCCTGCTCGCCGTGCACGGCCGGCCGGGACCGGCCGTGTTCCTGAGCCAGAGGGGGAGCCGCATCACGCGCCAGGCGGTGCACGCGCTCGTCGAGCGCTACGGCCGCATGGTGGGGATCGAGGGACTCCACCCCCACACGCTGAGGCACAGCTACGCGACGCACCTGCTCGAGGGGGGCATGGACCTGAGGATGGTCCAGGAGCTCCTGGGGCACGCGTCGGTCTCGACCACCCAGCTCTACACGCACGTCGACCGCACCCACGTGCGCATGGCCTACCTCCAGGCCCATCCGAGGGCCGGCCTGCGGGAGGGGTAGTCGCGCTGGAGCGCCTGGCAGGGGGGTGGCGTCGGGGCATGCGCTGCGCGGTGAGGCAGGTTTGTCGGTGGTTCCCCTCCCCAGAAGTGCCGACAAGCGGGCTGTTCTGGCCATAAGCGTGTCATTGCCGGCCGTTTGTCGGTGGCTTCCTTCTCCAAAAGTGCCGACAAGTGGGCTGTCCTGGACGTGAGCGTGCCATGTCGGCCCGTTTGTCGGTGGTTCCCCTCTCCAAAACTGCCGACAAGCGAGAGAGTCTGCCTTCTTGCCTGCCTTCCTGCTTGTGCCGCGGCTCCGGCACCGCCCAGCCCCTGCGCCGCCTGGCCCCCGTCCGCACTCCACCCCACACCTCGTCCCACCGAGGCCGCAGGCTCCTCTCGTCTGAGAAAAAACACCCTATCTGACCTGCGAAGATGCATTCTACCAGCAGATTCACAGGTCCTACACAACTTGCCATGCGAACTTGTGCCCAGAACGGGCGTTCCCACGACATGTGGGGCATGGCCCAGACTCCGGGTCCGCTCAGCCCAAAATGTGGTGCCTTCGGTGTACCAAAGTGGAGGGAAGTGTTGCGAAAAGGGGCGGATGACCTATTATTAGTCTCACGTTTTCGAGGGGGGACTCCCTGCGAGCAGAGAGGGGAGGGGGACATGTACCTGACTGGCAGCTACCAGCACAACCTGGATGCCAAGTCTCGTGTCACGCTTCCCGCCCCGTTCCGCAAGCAGTTCGAGGAGCAGGTGTGCCTCGTCCCCGTCGGAGACGCGATCTATGGCTTCACCCCCCAGAGCCACCAGGCGTGGATCGAGAGCTTCTTCCCCGACGGGTTCGACCCGCGCAGCAGGAGGGACGACAAGCTCCGCAGGGCGCTCTCGTCGAAGACCGTCACGGTCGACGTCGACTCCGCAGGACGCGTGGCGCTCGGCAAGATCGGCGCCGGGTGCCTCGAGAAGTGCGGCATCGAGCGCGAGGTCGTGATCGTTGGCAACATCGACCACCTCGAGATCTGGGACGCGTCCCGCTTCGGCCAGGAGATGGACGAGCTCGACGAGGACCTCGACGCGCTCATGTTCCGCGACTAGGCGCAGGCGGGGAGGGCGAGCCACTTGACAGGCGAATATCGGCACGTGCCCGTGATGCTCGAGGAGGTCATCCGCGAGCTGGACCCCAAGCCAGGTGAGGTCGTCTGCGACTGCACCCTGGGGGGCGCCGGCCACTCCGTGGAGTTGGCCCGGCTCGTCCAGCCCGACGGCCTCTCGATCGGCATCGACCAGGACGACATGGCCCTCGCCGCGGCCACCGAGCGCTTCGAGCGCGAGGTCCCCGGCGCGGACCGGCGCTTCCTCAAGGGGAACTTCGGCCAGCTCGACGAGCTTTTGGTCGAGGCGGAGGTTCCCGGGGTCGACTGCTTCCTCTTTGACATCGGGGTATCGTCACCCCAGCTCGACATCCCAGAGAGGGGCTTCTCGTACCATGAGGACGCCCCGCTAGACATGCGCATGGACCCGGGCAACAACACCCAAACCGCAGCAGAGGTCATAAACAACTACACCGAAGCAGACCTCGCCCGGGTTCTCCGCGTATATGGGGACGAGAGGTTCGCCGCGCGCATCGCGCGGCAGGTCGTCCGCACGAGGGAGAAGGCGCCCATCCTCACCACCCTCCAGCTCGTAGAGGTGGTCAAGGCCGCGATTCCCGCGGCGGGGAGGCGCCACGGGGGGCATCCGGCGCGCAAGACCTTCCAGGCCCTGCGCATCGAGGTGAACCACGAGCTGGACGTCCTGGACCAGGGCCTTAGGGCCGCCGTCCGCTGGGCGAACCCGGGTGGCAGGATCTGCGTGATCTCGTACCACTCCCTCGAGGACCGCGTCGTGAAGCACGCCTTCGCGGAGCTCTCGCAGGGGTGCACATGTCCGCCGGAGCTTCCGGTGTGCGTGTGCGATCACGTGCCGATACTCGAGGTCAGGACCAGAAAGCCCCTCGTGGCGAGCGACGGGGAGATCGAGCGCAACCCGCGGTCGCGGAGCGCGCTCATGCGCGTGGCGGTCAAGCTCGACGCCTAGCGCCCGAAGGCAACACCGGCCCTAGGGCCGCTTGCATGGCACCACCGTGGCACGACGCAGCAGCACGTAGCACCAACGCAGCAGAATCGCAGCTCAGACGCAGCACAAACGCACGAGCGGGCGGAGGCGGGCCGCAAGGCCCGCCGACTCCGCGTCAGAAAAAGGGGTAGGGCATGAGGTACGCAGGGTCCGAGGCATACAGCCTCGACGCCAACGAGGGGAGGCGCCGCCTCGACGAGCACGGCCACGCGCCCTTCGAGGTCGTCGAAGGCGGCGGCCTGGACGCCCGCGCGCGTCGCGGCGTCTCGAGCCAGTTCGTCGCGGCCTTCCGCGTCACCCTCTGCCTCATCGCGGCCGTCTTCGTCCTGGGGGGCAGCAGGGTCCTCATCTCCACCGCGACCGTCCGCGTCCTCGAGGCCAACTCGGACATCTCCCAGAGCATCGAGGAGGCCAAGGTCGCCAACGAGAACCTCCAGATCGTGCGCTCGTCGCTCTGCCGCTCCTCTCGCATAGACCGCATCGCCACCCAGAACTACGGCATGGTCTTCGCCACCAGCACCGACACCATCCAGGTGGACGACCAGAACCAGAACCAGGGCCAGGACGCCTCGCAGCAGGAGGGCGAGCCTTCTGCAGATGATGCGCAGCACTCGGACGAGGCGGGGTCGGCTGCCTCGGAGTCCTAGACTCTTCACCGTGGACAGACGCAACGAACAGAGCCGCCTGGTGCGGATGGGAGCGAGAGGCGCCTCGTACGACGTGGCGTCCCGGCGCGGTAGGAACGACGGCTTCGGGCCCGACGACGGCTTCGAGGGCGTCGCCCGCCCCTTGTTCGTGGTGCTCGCCGCCCTCGTCGCGGTGGTCGCCCTGCGCCTCGTCTGGCTGCAGGTCATACAGGGTCCCAGCCTCGCGGCCTCCGCCGCAGCCCAGCGCACCAACGTGGTGGCGGTGCACGCGCGCCGCGGCACCATCTACGACCGTGACGGCAACGTCCTGGCCATGAGCCAGGCCTGCAAGACCATCTACTGCAACCCCCAGAAGGTCAACGATCCCAATGGGGCGGCCCGCATCCTGGCCGAGAAGCTGGGGGGCGAGGCAAGCAGCTACCTCGCGACGCTCAGGGGCGACTCCAGCTTCTCCTACGTGCGCCGCCAGGTCGACACGGACAAGGCCAAGGAGGTCGAGGACAGCCTCAGGGACGCCAAGGCGAACGGCATCTACTTCCTCGACGACGTCAAGCGCGTCTACCCCTACGGCGCCGTGGGCAGCCAGGTCCTGGGCATCGTGGGCACGGACGGGGACGGCCTCTCGGGCCTGGAGCTCTATTACGACGACGTGCTCAAGGGCACGGACGGCGAGCTCGTCTTCGAGACCGGCTCCAAGGGCACGCCCATAGCCGGCACGTCCGCCCAGGCCTCCACCGCCCAGGACGGCACCGACATCGTCATCTCTCTGGACATCGACGTGCAGGAGGCGGCGGAGAGGACCATCGCCAAGGGCACGGAGGACTTCGACGCGGAATCCGGCTCCGTCATGGTGACGGACCCCAAGACGGGCCAGATCATCGCGGCATGCTCGACGCCCCTCTACGACGTGACGGACACCTCCAAGATCGAGGAGGGCGCCACGAGCCTCAAGCCCGTCTCGTCCTCCTTCGAGCCCGGCTCCATATTCAAGCTCCTCACGACCGCGATCGGCATCGACGACGGGCTCATGGGCACCGAGACCACCTACGACGTCCCCGCCTACCTCAAGGTAGGGGACGACTACGTGAGCGACGACGACGGACGCGACTACGGCATGGACATGAGCGTCCGCGAGATCCTGCGCCGCTCCTCCAACGCCGGGGCCGCCCTCCTCGCCCAGAACGTGATCGGGGCGGAGCGCTTCTCGGAGGGCATAGCCCGCTTCGGCATCGGC
The DNA here is from genome assembly GCF_000233535.1 of Olsenella sp. oral taxon 809 str. F0356. Taxonomy (NCBI): domain Bacteria; kingdom Bacillati; phylum Actinomycetota; class Coriobacteriia; order Coriobacteriales; family Atopobiaceae; genus Olsenella; species Olsenella sp. oral taxon 809. The sequence goes on along the minus strand of NZ_JH376563.1, from coordinate 1,858,357 downwards.
AGCTACACCGGCATCGACTTCCCGGGGGAGGTCCCCGGCCTGGTCAAGACCCTCGACCAGTACGACGGGGCGAGCCTGGGCAGCATGTCCTTCGGCCAGTCGCTGGCCGTGCCTCTGGTCCAGATGGTCAAGGCGGTGGGGGCCCTCGCCGACGGGGGCACCCTCCACGCCCCCCACTTCCTCGTGAGCAAGGGCGGCCAAGAGGCGGAGTGGGGGCCCGCGGGGCAGGCCGTCTCGGCCGAGACGGCCTCCGCGGTGACCGACATGATGCGCACCGTGGTCCAGGAGGGGACCGCCGTCCACGCCCAGGTCGAGGGTTACGACGTGGCCGGCAAGACCGGCACCGGCGAGCAGGCGGGCGAGACGGGCGGCTACATCGACTACAGCTACGTGAGCTCGCTCATCGGCTTCGCGCCCGCCTCCGACGCGAAGGTCCTGGTGTACGTGGGTCTCAACGGAACTCCATATCTGGCCTCCGCCTCGGCGGCCCCGCTGTTCTCTACTATCATGGGAGAGGCGCTTTCGGACCTGGGCGTCGCACCCACCAACTAGGTGGCACATCTGCCCTATGGAGGAGTGACGCATGCTCGAACTTCTGGTTGACGACGTCGTTCGCGCGACGGGTGCCAAGGCGCTCGTCGCGGTCCCGTCCAAGCTTGTGACCAACGTCCAGACCGACTCGCGCCGGCTCGGCAGCGGCTCCCTCTTCGTCTGCTTTGCCGGCGAGCGCGTGGACGGCAACGACTTCGCCGCCCCTGCCGTCGAGGCCGGCTCGGCCTGCGTCGTCATGACCCGCGAGCCCGACGCCGCGACCGTCGCGGCAGCGCGCGAGCGCGGCTGCGCCCTCCTGCGTGCCGAGGGGGACGACGGAGAGGAGTTCCTCCTGCGCCTCGCTGGTCTCTGGAGGGAGCGCAACCCCCAGTGGGTCGTGGTGGGAGTGACGGGCTCGGTGGGGAAGACCACCACCAAGGACATGCTCACGGCCGCGCTCGCCACGGAGCGCAGGGTCCACGCCACCGCGGGCAACTTCAACAACCTCATCGGCCTCCCGCTCACCCTCCTCTCTGCCTCGGCGACGGACGAGGTCGTCGTGGCCGAGATGGGCATGAACCACAGGGGCGAGCTCGCGCGCCTCGCGCGCTGCGCCAGGCCCGACCTCGCGCTCGTCACCAACGTGGGCACGAGCCACATAGGCATGCTGGGCTCGCGCGAGAACATAGCCCGCGCCAAGGCGGAGGTCCTCGAGGGCATGCGCCCCACCGCGGACGCGGGCCACGAGGTTGCCTCCTGCCTCCTCCTCTGCAGCGACAACGACTTCGCCTCCCTCATCGAGGCCGAGTACGCCCGACCTGCCGGCGTCGAGCTGGCCTTCGTGGGCCCGCGCGAGGGCAGCGTCGCCCGCGCCGAGCGGGTCGAGCTCGACGGGGAGGGCCGTGCGTCCCTCTCGCTCACCTTCCCGGACGGATGGGAGAGGCGCGTCACCCTGGGGACCCCGGGCCGCCACGTGGTCTGGGACTTCCTCCTCGCCATGGCCGTGGCCGACCGCCTGGGAGTGGACCGTGCCGAGGCTGCGGACGCCATTGCCACCATGCCCCAGACCCACATGCGCCTCGAGGTCGTCACCACCCCGGGCCGCCCCCGCGTGATCGACGACTCGTACAACGCCAGCCCGAGCTCCATCGCCGCCGCCCTGGACGTGCTCCTCTCCATGAGGCACGAGGGCAGGCGCGTGGCGGTGCTGGGCGAGGTGGGCGAGCTGGGCGACGAGTCCGCCCGCCTGCACGGCTACATAGGCGCCTACGCCGCCGCAAAGGGCCCCGACCTCCTCGTCCTCGTGGGCGGCGAGGCCGCGGCGCAGATGGCCGAGGCGGCACGCACAATGGGCTTCTCCGAGGACCGCCTCGAGCTGGTCCCCACGGCCGAGGAGGCCGTGCGCATCATCGGTCCCGTCCTGGGGGAGGGCGACCTGGTCCTCGCAAAGGGATCTCGCTCCGTCGGGCTGGACCGCTTCGTCAAGGGGGTGCTTGCCTGATGCTTGGCAACCCGAGCTATCCCACCTATCAGGTGTTCCTCGCCGTGGGCATCGCCGCCCTGGTGACGGGCCTGCTCCTGCCGCCCTTCATTCGCCTCATGCGCCACGAGGGCGTGGGCCAGCAGGTGAGGGCCGACGGGCCGCAGCGCCACCTGCAGAAGCAGGGCACGCCCACGATGGGCGGGGCCGTCATCCTGGTGGGGACGGTGCTCACCTGCGCCCTGCAGGCCTCCTGGACCATCGACCTGGTCATGGCCGTCCTGGTGACCCTCGCCGCCGCGGCCATCGGGCTCCTCGACGACATCGAGAGCGTGGCGCACGGCCGCTCCCTGGGGCTCACCCCGCGCCAGAAGATGCTGGGGCTGGGCGTCATCTCGGTCGCCTTCTGCCTCGTGGGCGTCAACCTGGGCGGCGTGGCCCCCTGGGTGGAGTTCCCGGGTGGGGGCTCGGTCAACCTGGGCGTCCTCACCACGGTGATCACCCTCAGGTCGGGCTTCCTCCTCCAGATTCCCTGGCTCTACGTCCTCTTCGTCTTCCTGCTCTTCGTGGGGCTCTCCAACGCCGTCAACCTCACCGACGGCCTGGACGGCCTGGCGGGCGGCTGCATCGCCGTGGTCATGCTGGCCATGGCCATGGTCGCCTTCCGCTACGACGAGATAAACCTCTCGGTCTTCGCCGGCTCCATCGCCGGGGCCTGCATAGGCTTCCTCTGGCACAACTGCCACCCCGCCTCGATCTTCATGGGCGACACGGGCTCGCTCGCGCTGGGGGCCGCCCTCGCCGCCCTCGCCGTGCTCACCAAGACCGAGGTCACCTCGCTGGTCATGGGCGGCCTCTTCGTGATCGAGGCGCTCTCGGTCATCGGCCAGGTGCTGAGCTTCCGCCTCCTGCACCGGCGCATCTTCCTTATGGCGCCCATCCACCACCACTTCGAGAAGAAGGGCTGGGCGGAGGACACCGTGGTCATCCGCTTCTGGATCGTCTCGGCCGCCTTCGCGGCGCTCGGGTTCGCTCTCTACTTCCAGCTGGGCTAGGAGGCTCGAATGCAGACGGGCAAGGGGGGGCGCCTGGGCGACGTCCTGGTGCTGGGCATGGGCAAGACGGGCGTCGACGTGGCGCTCTACCTCGCGTCGCTGGGCGAGGCCCGCGTCTCCTCCGTCACGCTCTACGGCGGCCTCAGCTCCGCGCCGGGCGAGGCCGCGTCCAGGCTCGAGGCGACCGGCGTGCGCGTGGTGCTGGGCAGCGAGGACGTGCGAGGCAGCTACGACCTCGCCGTGGTCTCTCCCGGCATCAGCGAGCTGAGCGGCTTCTTCCGGGCCGCCCGGGAGCACTCCCGCGAGCTCATAGGGGAGCCCGAGCTCGCCTGGCGCGAGAGTCCCGGGCGTTGGGTCGCCATCACGGGCACCAACGGAAAGACCACCACCACCAGCCTCTCCTGCGCCATCCTGCGGGAGGCGGGCCTTGCCGCCCGCACGGTGGGCAACATAGGCACCCTGGCCACCTCGCAGGTGGCGGGACGGGCCGAGGGCGAGTGGTTCGTGGCCGAGCTCTCGAGCTTCCAGCTCGCCACCTCCGTCGGGCTGCACCCCCGCGTGGCGGTGCTCCTCAACGTGACGCCCGACCACCTCGAGTGGCACGGCTCCCTCGAGGCCTATGCCGCCGCGAAGGAGAGGGTCTTCGCCAACCTCGTCCCCGGCGACCTCGCCGTCGTGGGCGTGGGCGACGGCTGGTGCCGCGCCATCGCGGACAGGCTCGACGCCCGCGGCCTCAGGGTCCTGCGTCTCGACGCGAGGCGCGACGCGGGCACCCCATGCGCCGCCTTCGTGCGCGACGGCCGCATGGTCGTGCGCCTCGACGGCGTCGAGCACGACGTCTGCGCTACGGCGGACTTCGCCCTGAGGGGCGAGCACAACCTGCAGAACGGGCTCGCCGCCTCCGCTCTCGCGCTCGAGCTGGGCGTCGCGGACGATGTCGTGGCCCGCACGCTCGCCTCCTTCCAGGCCCTCGAGCACCGCATCGAGCCCTGCGGCGAGGTGGGCGGGGTGAGCTTCGTCAACGACAGCAAGGCCACCAACACCGACTCGGTGGAGAAGGCCCTCACCGCCTTCGAGCCCGGGCGCGTCGTACTCATGCTGGGCGGCCACGACAAGGGGACCGACCTGCGGTCGCTCGCCGAGGCCGTGGCCCGCGACTGCAGGGCCGCCGTCTGCTTCGGCGAGGCGGGGGAGAGGATCGCCCGCTCGGTCGAGGCGGCGCGGGACCGGCAGGCGTCGCCCGTCCGCGTCGTCCGGGCGCCCCACCTGCGCGAGGCCTTCGACGCCGCGGTGGCGGAGGCCCGCGAGGGGGACGTGGTGCTCCTCTCGCCCGCCTGCTCCTCCTTCGACGAGTTCTCGAACATGGCCGAGCGCGGCAGGCTCTTCAAGTCACTGGTCGCCGCCCTCGCGGACGAGGGGCGGCGCTAGATGGCCCTGCGTCCCGGAGCCGCATACGCCGGTCGAGGCCAGGGAGGCCGGGACCAAGGCGCGCGCCCTCGCAGGGAGGCCGCGGACGAGGGCCTCATCATGGGCGTCCCCGCGCGCTTCATGGGGCCGCGCCTGGTGTACGTGGCCTGCGTCCTTGGACTCGTCGCCTTCGGCCTGGTCATGGTCTTCTCGTCCTCGTCCATCCTCAACCTCATATCCGACGACGCGGGCAACAACCCCGCCTACTACCTGACCAGGCAGGCGGGCTTCGCTCTCGTGGGAGTCGTGGGCGCGTACGCCCTCTACCGCATCGACTACCACGCGCTGACGCACCGGATCGGCCCCGCCATCTGGGCGGGCACCGTGCTGGCGCTCCTCCTGATCTTCCTGCCCGTCGCGGGCCAGGACGCCTATGGCGCCACGCGCTGGATCGCCGTGGGGCCCCTGCACTTCCAGCCCTCGGAGTTCGCCAAGATCACGGTGGTGCTCGCCGCCGCGGAGCTCCTGGACGAGTTCCGTCGCACGGGCGGCAGCTTCGAGCCGGGCTTCCTGGCCAGGGCGGCGGTGGTCCTGGGCGTGCCCCTGCTGCTCATCGTGCTCCAGCCCGACAAGGGCAGCACCATGGTCTGCGCCGTGACCGTCCTGGTCATGGCCTACCTCGCGGGCGTCGACTGGAGGTTCTGCGCCGGTGTCGCCGCCCTGGGCTTCCTGGGCTTCCTGCTCCTCTCGCTCAAGGACGGCTACTCCCGCGCGCGCATCCTCACCATGCTCGACCCCTGGCGCGACCCCTATGGGGACGGCTACCAGCTCATCCAGGGCTTCTATGCCTTCGGCTCGGGCGGGCTCTTCGGCGTGGGCATAGGCATGGGGCGCGCCAAGTACTCCTACCTGCCCTTCCCCTACAACGACTTCATCTTCGCCATGGTGGGCGAGGAGTGCGGGCTCCTGGGCGCCCTGGGGCTCGTGGCGGCCTTCGGCCTCCTGCTCTGGTGCGGCTACCGCATCGCGCGCTACGCCCCCGACCTCACCGGCCGGCTCGTCGCCGCCGGCTGCTCGACCCTCATCTTCGCGCAGATGCTGCTCAACGTGAGCGGCGTCGTGGGGGCCTTCCCGCTCTCGGGCAAGCCCATCCCCTTCGTCTCGTACGGTGGCTCGTCGATCATGGCGAGCCTCATGCTGGCGGGGCTCGTGCTCTCGGTCTCGCGGCAGTCCAGGCTGCCCCTGACCGAGCACGACGAGCGCCGTCGCGACTGGAGCGTCACCGAGGCCCCGCGCGACCCTGGCCCCACCGGCTCCTTCGCCGGGGAGGCGACGCCGCGCTCGGCGAGGGA
>NZ_JH376563.1:1848487-1852310 GCF_000233535.1 Olsenella sp. oral taxon 809 str. F0356 | reverse complement strand
TGGGCGGCGGCGCGGCGGGGGAGGTGCCCCCCACGAGGCGGACGTCCCGCATGGGCAGGGGGACGGCCACGCCGCCCGGGCGGGCCGCCTCCCAGGCACGTGGCGGCCGGGGGAGGATAGACTTGGGCCCCAGCGCGGAAGACCGCCTCAGGACCAACAACGACGGAAGGCCGGACGTCCGCGGAGCGGGCGGGCGCCGAGGCGACCGAAGGAGTGACAGACGTGGCAGATAGGCTCAGGGTCGCCATCGCGGCGGGCGGGACGGCAGGACACATCAACCCGGCGCTCGCGCTCGCCGAGGAGCTGCGCGACCGCGGCCACGAGGTGGGCTTCTACGGGCAGCCCGCCCGTCTCGAGGGCACGCTCGTGCCCCAGGCCGGCTTCAGGCTCAACCCCATCAACGTCACGGGCATCGACCGGCATCGCCCCTGGACCGCCGCGAGCGCGCTCTGGCACATGGCGCGCGCGCAGTCCGCCCTGGGCAGGCTCTTCTCGGCCGAGGGCGCCCCGGACGTCGCCGTGGGCTTCGGGGCCTACGTCGAGGCACCCCTCATCAACTGGTGCCACTCCCACGGCGTGCCCTGCGTCATCCACGAGCAGAACTCCGTGCCGGGCCTCGCCAACAAGAACGCCGCGGGGAAGGTGCGCAGCGTCTGCGTGTCGCTGCCCGCGGCCATCGACGCCTTCAGGTCGCACGTGGCGCCCGACACCCAGATTGTCGTGACGGGCAACCCCGTGCGCCGCAGCGTCATCGAGGCGAGCCGCGAGGAGGGCAGGAGGCGCCTGGGGATCCCCGAGGGGGCCACGATGCTCCTGGTCTTCGGCGGGAGCCTCGGCGCGCGCCACGTCAACGAGGCCGTCACGCGCCTCAAGGGCGAGCTCCTCTCCCGCGAGGGCCTCTACGTGGTCCACTCCACCGGCAGGGGCCAGTACGACGAGGTCGTCGAGGCGCTCGCGCTGGGCGAGGCCGAGTCCGGGCGCTGGCAGGTCCTTCCCTACATCGACTCCATGGGAGAGGCCCTCGCGGCGGCCGACCTCGTGCTCAGCCGTGCCGGCGCCTCCTCCATCGCCGAGATAGCGGCGCTCTGCGTCCCAAGCGTGCTCGTGCCCTATCCCCTCGCCACCGGCGACCACCAGACCGCCAACGCCCGCTACCTCGTGGACGCGGGCGCGGCCCGGCTCGTCGCCGACGACGAGCTGGACGGCCCCGAGTTCGACTCGACGCTCCTCTCGCTCGTGGACGACCCCGCCCGCCGCGAGGCCATGCGCGCCTCCGCCCACGGGCTGGGGCAGGCCATGGCCGCCTCCGCGCTCGCAGACCAAGTGGAGGGGGCCGCCGCCCAGAGGGCGGGCGCGCCAATCGGCTAGAGTAGATGCAGCCCGCCGCGTGCTGGCGGCATTGCCTGACTTCGAAGAGAGGTAGCCTCATGTCCTCATCACCCTCCGCCTCCAGCATCGGGAGCGCGCACTTCATCGGCATCGGCGGCGCCGGAATGAGCGGGATCGCCCTCGTCCTCCACCAGCGCGGCTGCAAGGTCACCGGCTCCGACCTCAAGGCGTCGCGCTACGTGCGCGACCTGGAGGACGCCGGCATCGGGGTCCACGTGGGCCATGCGGCGTCCACCATCGACGAGGTCGCCCCCGAGGTCGTCGTGACCTCCTCGGCCATCCCCGAGACCAACCCCGAGGTCATCCGCGCGCGCGAGCTGGGCATTCCCGTCTGGCCCCGCGCCAAGATGCTCTCGGCGCTCTCCGCCGACGCCACCACCGTGGCCGTCGCCGGCACCCACGGCAAGACGACCACCTCGAGCATGGTGGCCACGATGCTCGACCACCTGGGCATGGACCCCTCCTTCCTCATCGGCGGCATCGTCGAGGAGTACGGCACCAACGGCCGCGACGGCAGGGGGGGCTACTTCGTCTGCGAGGCGGACGAGTCCGACGGCTCCTTCCTCTTCCTCGACCCGGACGTGGTCGTGGTCACCAACATCGAGGCGGACCACCTCGACCACTACGGCACCCTCGAGAACATCGAGCGCACCTTCTGCACCTTCATGGGCCTCGTGGGCGACGCCGGCACCGTGGTCATCAACGGTGACGTGCCGCACTACGTGGAGCTCGCGCGCTCCACGGGCCGCAGGGTCCTGAGCTACGGCTTCGACGAGGGCTGCGACTACGTCTGCGTGCCTGTGCCGCAGGAGCCGGGCCTCGCGAGCCGCTTTGCGGTCCGGCTGCCCTCCGGGGGCTCCGTCGAGGTCACCATCAAGGCCAACCCCGGCCGCCACAACATGGCAAACGCCACCGCCGCCATCGCCGTGGCGGACGTCCTGGGCTGCGACGTGGAGAGGGCCGCCGTCGCCCTCTCCGGCTTCGCGGGCGCGCACCGCCGCTTCACCCACGTGGGCGACGTCGACGGCGTCACGGTGGTGGACGACTACGGCCACCACCCGACCGAGATCCGCGCCACGCTCGCGGCAGCCAGGGGGCTGGGCTTCAAGCGCATCGTCTGCGCCTTCCAGCCCCACCGCTACAGCCGCACGCAGGCGCTCGCGGCGGACTTCGCCCATGCCTTCGACGACGCCGACAAGCTCGTGGTGACCGAGGTCTTCCCGGCGGGCGAGACGCCCATCCCCGGCGTCTCGGGCAAGACCGTCTCGAACGGCGTCGCGGCCGCCGGCACGGTGGCCGACGTGAGCTTCATAGCCAACCGCAAGGACCTGGTCCAGCACCTGGTCGAGTCCTGCCGTCCTGGCGACCTGCTCATCACGCAGGGCGCCGGCGACATCACGGCCATAGGGCCGGCCTTCATCGAGGCGCGCCGCGAGGCGGGCGCCGAGGCAGAGGGCCAGAGGTCCTAGTTGAGCGTCTTCAACGCATACATGGCCCTCTCGGGGGCGGTCGACGCCGAGGTCCTGCGCGGGGAGAGGCTCTCGCGTCGCACGACCCTGCGCGTGGGGGGTCCCGCCTCGCTCTTCGTGACCGCCCACGACTACGCCGCGCTCAGGCGCACGATCGAGGTGCTCGACCGCGAGCGCGTCGAGTGGGTCGTGCTGGGCCGCGGCTCCAACGTGCTCGCCTCCGACGAGGGCTTCGACGGGTGCGTCGTCAAGCTGGGACGCGAGTTCTCGCGCGTGAGCGTGGGGGAGGGCGGCCTCGTCTCCGCCGGAGCCGGCGCGCCCCTCTCGAGCCTCGTGAGCCAGACCCTCAAGGAGGGGCTCTCAGGGCTCGAGTGCTGCGTGGGGATCCCCGGCAGCGTGGGCGGGGCCGTGTCCATGGACGCGGGCTCGCGCCACGAGTGGATCGGCAGCCGCGTGAGCGACGTGGTGACCCTGCGGCCGGGCGTCGGCCTGCGGCGCTACGAGGGGTCTGAGGTCGAGTGGGGCTACCGCTGGTGCTCGCTCCCGGCCGGCGAGGTCATCCTGGAGGCGAGCCTCAGGCTGGACCCCAGCACGCGCGAGGAGGTCTCCGCAGAGATGGAGCGCCGCCTTGCCAGCAGGCGCTCCACGCAGCCCATGGGCCAGCCCAGCTGCGGTTCGGTGTTCAAGAACCCGGGCACGCGCTCCGCCGGCGCGCTCATCGACTCCTGCGGCCTCAAGGGCTACGCGGTGGGCGGGGCGCGCGTCTCCGACCTGCACGCCAACTTCATCGTGAATACCGGCGGCGCCACCGCCACGGACGTGGCGCGCGTCATGGCCCACCTGCGCGAGTGCGTGGTCCAGAGGCATGGCATAGAGCTCGAGCCCGAGGTCAAGTGCCTCGGCTTCGGCCGCTAGGGGCCTACGTGGCTGCTAGGAGGCCAACGAAGAGGGGGACCCCCCGCCAG
>NZ_JH376563.1:1770536-1848218 GCF_000233535.1 Olsenella sp. oral taxon 809 str. F0356 | reverse complement strand
AGGCCCGGCCGCACGAGTCGGCCCGGCGTGCCCTCGCCTTCCCGCATCACCGCCGCTCCCAGGCCCTCGCGCAGGTTCGGCACCGCCCCCGCCACCCGCCCGTCGTCCCCCTTGCGGCGCGACGGTGCCGCGCGAGACGCCGCGTCCCCCAGGCGCCAGGCGGCCGAGGGCGGCGCGTCGCCCGTCTCCCGGGAGGCCTCCGTGGGGTCGCATGACGTGGCGCGCCGCCTCATCGTGGGCGGCATCGCCGTGGCGGCCCTGCTCCTCGTCGCGCTCGTGGGCTTCCTCGTGCTCTCGTACACGCCCGCATTCACCATCGGCTCCGTCGAGGCGGACCCCACGGAGCACATGGACTCCGCCACCATCGTGCGGCTCGCCAACGTGCGGCAGGGGAGCACCCTCCTCAACTTCGACGAGTCGGGGATCAGGTCGGCGCTCAAGAGGAACCCCTGGGTGCAGGACGTGAGCTTCGTGAGGGAGTTCCCCGGCACGCTCAGGCTCGTGGTCACCGAGCGCAAGGTCGACTGCATCGTGGTCATGAGCGCGGGCAACGTCGCCTGGTGCATGGGGGGCGACGGCAGCTGGATCGAGCCCCTGCCGCTCTCCGTCGCCGAGGGGCAGTCCGCCAACGAGGTCGCCCTCGCCAAGGCCCAGGAGATGGGCGCCCTGCTCATCACCGACGTCCCTGCCAGCGTGAGCCCCGTGGCGGGCTCGGCCTCCACGGACGACACCATCCTGGCGGTCATGAGCTACCGCAAGACCTTCTCGGACGCCCTCTCCTCCCAGGTCGTGAGCTACAAGGCCGATGCCGTCGAGAGCATCTCGTGCGTCCTCAAGAGCGGGGTCGAGATCTCGCTCGGGTCGCCGCGCGACATAGAGAGCAAGGAGTCGGTCATCAACTCCATCCTGCAGAAGTACGAGGGCAGGCTGACCTACATCAACGTGCGCGTCTATGGCAGCCCCAGCTACCGCATGGTCGACTCGGACAAGGTCCAGGCGGGAAGCGGCACGGCGGGCGGCGACTACGCCTCGACCACGTCGTCGAGCGGCGGGAGCCAGGCCACAACGTCGCAGCAGGGCTCCGGGTCGGATCAGTCCGAAGCCACGGGCCAGGCCGTGACGGACGGCACCTCGGACGGCACGGGGCAGGACGGCTCCTCCGCGGACGGTTCCGGCGACGGCCAGGACTCCGGCAGCCAGAGCGCCGACGCCACCTCGGAGTCCGGCTCCCAGGTCGGGGAGTAGGCCGAGGCTTCCGCTTCTCCCAGGACAGTGCGATCCCTAACCCTCGAGTAGCGCCTCAGGGATGAGAAGCAGCTCTTTATGGGCATTGAGCTGCAGGTTTCACATTTTGAACAAAAGTGTTGACGGCAGTCGCGGAAATGTGCAAATATACCGCGCTTCGGACGAGGCATAGGGTTCTACCTGAGGTTTAGGGTTTCTCTCACCTCGTCGGGGCCAGACCGTCGCAAGCCCAGGCACCACCGAGCGAGAGTCGAAGCATGAAGACGAAGCGCCATTCGCAGCAGTTTGTGAAGCACGGTACCGCATTGCAGTCCACCACCGGTGGAGCGGCACCCGAACGGGAAACGGCAGACGCTCCCCGGACCGTCGCCAAGCGAGGAGGAACCATGATCGACACTGACATTCCCAGCAACTACCTTGCCGTCATCAAGGTGGTCGGCGTGGGCGGCGGTGGCACCAACGCCGTGAACCGCATGATCGAGGAGGGGATCCGCGGCGTCGAGTTCGTGGCCATCAACACCGACGCGCAGGCGCTCGCCATCTCCGACGCCGACATCAAGGTGCACATCGGCCAGGACATCACCCGCGGCCTGGGCGCCGGCGCCAACCCCGAGGTGGGCGCAGAGGCGGCCGAGGACTCCCATGACGAGATTAAGCAGGCGCTCGCCGGGGCCGACATGGTCTTCATCACGGCCGGCGAGGGCGGCGGCACCGGCACCGGGGCCGCGCCCGTGGTCGCCGACATCGCCAAGAACGACGTGGGCGCCCTGACCGTAGGCGTCGTCACCAAGCCCTTCACCTTCGAGGGTCGTCCCCGCACCAACCGCGCGGCCGACGGCATCAAGACCCTCTCCGAGAGCGTCGACGCCCTCATCGTGATCCCCAACGACCGCCTGCTCGACCTCAGCGAGAAGAAGACCAGCTTCATCGAGGCCTTCCGCATGGCGGATGACGTCCTGTGCCAGGGCACCCAGGGCATCACCGACCTCATCACCGTCCCCGGCCTGATCAACCTCGACTTCGCCGACGTCTGCACCATCATGCGCGGCGCCGGCACCGCCATGATGGGCGTGGGCCTCGCCTCCGGCGACAACCGCGCCACCGACGCGGCCGAGGAGGCCATCTCGAGCCGCCTGCTCGAGAGCTCCATCGACGGCGCCACCCGCGTCCTGCTCTCCATCGCCGGCAACAAGGACCTCGGCATCCAGGAGATCAACGACGCCGCCGACGTGGTCGCCAAGAACGTCGACCCCGAGGCCAACATCATCTTCGGCACCGTCGTGGACGAGTCCCTGGGCGACCAGGTGCGCGTGACCGTCATCGCCACCGGCTTCAACGACAACAACGTCCAGCAGTCCATCCCCACGCTGACCGTGGACCGCGGTCGCGGCAGCAGCCGCTCCGGCCGCAAGTCGGCCCCCGCGCCCGCTCCCGCGCAGCGCCAGTCCGGCTCCGCCGCCAGCTCCAACGACAAGGAGTTCGACATTCCCGAGTTCCTGAAGCACAGCCGCCTCTAGCGATGCGGCTGCCCCGGCTTGACAGGTACGTCTCGCAGGGCGTGACCCTTCTCGGCGACCTCGGTCGTCCGGGCGGGGTCACCTTCGCTTTCAGCGAGCGGGCGGGCGGCTGCTCCACGGGGGAGTTCCAGGGTCTCAACCTGGGCGACCGCTGCGGGGACGACCCCGCGGCCGTCGCCCGCAACCGCTCGCTCGCCCTCGCGGCCCTGGGCGCCGGAGGTCTCGAGGCGCGCCTCGTCAACCCCTGGCAGGTGCACGGCGACCGCGTGGTGGAGGTCCTCTCGCCCGACGAGGCCTCCGTGGCCCGCGCCCAGGCGCAGGCCCAAGAGGGGGCGGACGCCGTCGTGTGCGTCGCCCCGGGGGTCCCCGTCCTCCTCTGCTTCGCGGACTGCGTCCCCGTGGTGCTCGCCTGCGAGGGCGGCTTCGCGGTGGTCCACTCGGGCTGGCGCGGGACCGTCGCCCGCGTGGCGGGGCGGGCCCTGGACTCGCTGCTCGCCGCCAGCGGGTGCGACGCCTCCGAGGTGCGGGCCTACGTGGGACCCCACATCGCGGGCGAGGACTACGAGGTCTCGCCCGAGCTGCTGGCACGCTTTTCGGGCGAGTTCGGCCCTGCGGTCGCGCTCCCCGGCAACCACCTCGACCTGGCGCGCGCCGTGGTGCAGACCCTGGTCGAGCGTGGGATGGGGGAGGACATGGTCCTCGACTGCGGCGTGTCCACGCCCCGCTCGACCGACCGCTTCTACTCGTACCGGGCGGAAGGCGGCCGTTGCGGGAGGCACGGCGCCCTGGCGGTCCTGGGCGTCTAGCAAGGGCGCGGGGACGCTCCGCGTCGTCCCCTCGGGTCGGCGCGTGAGGAGACAGTCGAGGCCCGCGGCAGGCGGGCGGAAGGGGGAAACGTGGACGAGGAGGGGCGCAGGAGCTATCTCGGCTTCCTCGAATCCAGGAGGGAGAGGATCATCCGCCTGATCGCGGAGGCGGCCGCCCGCGCGGGCAGGGACGCCGGCGAGGTCACCCTGCTCGCCGTCTCCAAGACCGTGGGCGTCGAGGAGGTGGCGCTCGCCTGGGAGGCGGGGTATCGCGCCTTCGGGGAGAACCGCCCGCAGGAGCTTGGGCGCAAGCTCCAGGGCGTCGCGGCCCTGCCCCAGATGGCAGGCGTGCGCTTCGACATGATAGGCAACCTCCAGACCAACAAGATCAACCAGGTCATAGGCAGGGTGGAACTCGTGCACTCCATCTCGTCCCCGCACCTCGCCGAGGCGGTGTCGCGGCGCTCGGAGGCACGTGGGATCGTCACGCGGGCGCTCGTGGAGGTGAACGTCTCGGGGGAGGAGTCCAAGTCCGGGCTTTCCCCCGACGACGCGCGCGCCTCCCTCGACGACCTCCTCGCCCTGCCCGGCATCTCGCTCGAGGGGCTCATGACCATGGCCCCCGCGAACGACGCGGACGCGGCCCGGAGGGCCTTCTCCGGGCTCCGTGAGCTCCGCGACGACCTGCGCCTGCGCTCGGGCCGCGAGCTCGCCGTCCTTTCTTGCGGAATGAGTGATGATTTCCAGATCGCGGTGGAGGAGGGTTCCACCCTGGTTAGGCTTGGTAGAACCGTTTTCGACCCCAGCCACGAGCCGGCCTTGGCCACGAGCTGAAACAGACCACAGACGAGACACGCGGACATAGGCGGGACCAGGGGTCCCAGCCAGGAAGGCGGTAAGGACATGGGCTTCCTCGACAACCTCAGGGACAAGCTTCGCCCACAGGACAGCGACTACTACGACGACGAGTACTACGACGACGAGGACGTCGCCGAGCCCCGCCGCCCCGAGGCCGACACCTCCGGCGTCCTGGGCAACACCCGCCGCCCCGAGGCCGAGAGCGTGTCGGTCTACACTCGCTCCGGGCGTCCCGTGGGCGACAACGCCGGCAGCTCCTCCTCCGCCTATGGCAGCGGCTATCGCCCCGGCTACGCTCCCAACGAGTACGCCCGCCCCGCGGCGCCTGCGCGCGACTACGGCTACGACGACGGCGCCACTGCCTCCATGCCCCAGCAGCAGGGCGGCTACGCCAGCCGCGAGTCTGTCCTGGGCAACACCACCAACGGCCACTCTCCCGTGGACATCGGCCTCAAGGCGATTCCCCGCCCCAGCTCGGGACAGCTTCCCCCCTACGTGCTGAAGCCCGTCTCGTACGACGACGTCCAGATGGTCGTCCGTCGCGTCCGCACCAGCCAGCCCGTGGTGCTGGTCTTCAAGAACACCAACATCGAGACCGCCAAGCGCATCCTCGACTTCTGCTTCGGCCTCGCCTGCGGCATCGGCAGCCAGGTGGACGAGCTGGGCGACCGCGTCTTCGTGGTCATGCCCCAGGGCATCGAGCTGAGCGAGTCCGACATCGACAAGCTCGTCGCCGACGGCACCTTGGCCAGGTAGCGCATGGCACTCCGTGACGCACGCATAGCGGTCGTCGGCGCGGGCGCCATGGGCGGCGCCATCGCGCGCGGGCTCGTCGAGTCCGGCGCGGTCCCCGCCCCCCAGGTCCTCGCCTGCGACCACTCCGCCTCCAAGCTGGAGCCGCTCGCCGCGCTGGGCGCCGTCTGCCGCCAGGACGCGGCGGAGCTCCTCTCGCTCGGTTTCGACCTGGCCGTCCTGGCCGTGAAGCCCCAGGTGCTCCCTGCAGTGCTCAAGGAGCTCGAGCCCCTGCTCGCGGGTCATGCGGTGGTCTCCATCGCGGCGGGGGTCGCGCTCGACGCCCTCGAGACGGCGCTCCCCGGCTCGCGCGTGCTGCGCGCCATGCCCAACCTGCCGGTGCAGGCGCTCTCGGGGGCGACGGCGCTCTGCGCGGGCGACGGCTGCACGCGGGAGGACGTCGGGCTGGTGCGTGACGCCTTCGCCGCCCTGGGCGTCTGCGAGCTCATGCGAGAGGACCAGCTCGACGTGGCGGGCGCGGTCTCCGGCTGCGGTCCGGCCTACTTCGCCCTGATCGTCGACCAGCTCGTCCGCGCGGGCGTCGAGAGGGGGCTGGCCGCCGGCGCCTGCCGCAGGATGGTGCTCTCCACCATGCGCGGGACGGCCTGCCAGCTCCTGGACTCCGGCGAGCACCCCAGGGCCTACATGGAGCGCGTCACCTCTCCCGGTGGCACCACCGCGGCGGGGCTCAAGGCCATGGAGACCCAGTCCTTCTGGGCGACCTCGGAGGCCGTCGAGGCGGCGCTCGGGCGCAACGCCGAGTTGGCGGGAGGCAAGGCATGATACACGTCCTGATCGGCAGGCTCCTCTACGCCTACCAGACGCTGATCGTGGTGGAGGTCGTGCTCTCGTGGCTGCGCATGACCCAGATCCCGCTCGTGGAGGACTTCTACCAGGCGCTCGCTACCATCGTCGAGCCCTACCTGGGACTGTTCAGGAGGTTCCTGCCCCCCGTGGGCGGGGTGGACTTCTCTCCCATCCTTGCGCTGGTGGTCCTCCAGCTGGCGCAGCGCATCATCTGAGGTGGGGAGCGGCAAGGCAAGCGACGCGCGGGGTACAATCAACAGAAGCGGTAGCCCGCGCGATGACGTAGCAAAGGACGTTCGAAGGGGAACAAGATGGCTATCACTCCGGCTGACATCGAGCAGATGACCTTTTCCGAGGCCAAGAAGCACGGCTACAACACCGAGGAGGTCGACGCCTTCCTCGACCAGCTCTCGGGCGAGGTCGACGCCATGCTCCAGAAGATCGCGGACCTCAAGGGTCGCCTGAACAACTCCGAGCAGCAGCTCGCCGCCGCGCAGGCGCAGGTCGCCCAGCTCAAGGAGCAGAGCACGAGCGCCGCGGCCCCCGAGCCCGTCGTCGTCACCGCAACAGCTCCCGCCAGCGACTACAGCGCGTCCGAGAGGCAGATCTCGCAGGTGCTCATCGTCGCCCAGCAGAGTGCCGACAAGCTGGTCGCGGACGCCCGCGCCAACGCGGACAACATCCGCAACGAGGCCGACCAGAAGGCCCGCGAGGTCATCCGCCAGGCCTTGGCCGAGAAGCAGAACGAGCTGGACGAGATCGACCGCCTGAAGCAGTCTCGCGAGGACTTCCGCAGCGAGTACAAGAAGATGCTCCAGCACTTCATGGACGACGCCGACAGCGTCTTCCCCAACCAGGCCCTGGGCACCCCCAACGGCTCTGCCGCCCGTAGCGACTCCTACGTGGCGCCCGCGCCGGCCGCCAGCGCCGAGGCTACCACCTTCGCTCCCGTCGCCGCCGACACCGACTTCAGCGACCTGGACTAGTCCGGACGATCCAGAACGAGGCGTGCCTTGCGTGGGGAGGTCGTCGCATCCGCGGCGGCCTCCCCTCATGTCGGGGCAGGCGTGCTACAATCGACGGCGCGGAGTGGGCCAGACAATCGCGGGGGCGGAGACGCCCATGAGGAAAGTCCGGGCTCCACAGGGCAGGAAGCAGGCTAACGGCCTGGCGGGGTGACCCGACGGAAAGCGCCGCAGAAAAGAAGACTCCCGCTGCCCGCCTCGGCGGGTGAGAGAAAAGCTGAAACGGTGGTGTAAGAGACCACCAGCGTCGTGGCAACACGGCGGCTTGGCAAGCCCCTTCCGGAGCAAACGCAAATAGGAGCGCCATGGTGTGGCCCGCACCGCGCTCGGGTTGCGCGCTAGAGGCCGTCGGTGACGGCGGTCGTAGATAAATGATTGTCCACGACAGAACCCGGCTCACAGGCCCACTTCGCATCTCTTCTCACAAGGACCTTTGGAGAGGGACGGACCATGCTTCCTGGACAGACGGGATTCCTCACTCTTGCGGACGGCTTCGAGGCCCAGGCGGAGGTCGAGGACCGTCGCAGCCGCTTCATCGCCCAGCTGAGGCACGTGGACGGCGAGGCGGACGCCATGCGCTTCGTGGACGAGGTGCGCGCCAGGCACCATGACGCTCGCCACAACGTCCCTGCCTGGGTGCTCTCGGACGGGCGCGAGCGCTGTTCGGACGACGGGGAGCCGCAGCGCACCTCCGGCATGCCCGTCCTCGAGGTGCTTCGCTCGTCGGGACTTGCCGACGTCTGCTGCGTGGTGACGCGCTACTTTGGCGGCACGCTCCTGGGGCCAGGCGGGCTCGTGCGCGCCTACTCCGCTGCGGCACAGGCGGCGGTGGACGTCGCCCGAGGAGAGGGCAAACTCGTGAGCATGCAGCTCGTGACCAGGCTCACCTGCAGCGTCCCGTACTCCGCCTACGGTCGCGTGGAGCGCCTCCTCACGGACTGCGGCGGCAAGGCGAGGGACACCATCTTCGCCGAGGACGTCCAGATCAACGCCGTCTTCCCCTCCGGTGCGGAAGAGGCGTTCTGCGCCGCCATGCGCGAGCTTGCCAACGGGGAGGAGCTCTGCCTGGTGGGGGAGCCCCACTTCGGCGCGCTCTGAGGAAACGCCCTCGCGTCGTGCGGGTAGGATGGCAGGGACGGTCTCGCGCCGCCGCGGCGTCGCGGGCGACAGGCAACCGAAGGGAAGTCCCATGAACGCAAGGTTCATCCATCGCTGCACCCACGTGCTGGACAAGGAGGCGTCCATCGCCTTCTACGAGAGGGCTCTGGGGCTGCGCGTGTCGCGCGAGAAGGGACCCGAGGACGGGTCATGGTCCAACACCTATCTCGTGGACGACAACACCGGCTTCGAGATCGAGCTCACCTGGAACCGCGGGCGCACCGAGCCGTACGAGAATGGTGGCATGGACACGCATATCGCCTTCGAGGTCGATGACTTCGAGGCGGCGCACGAGCTGCATCGCCAGATGGGCTGCATCCAGAAGGAGAACCCCAAGATGGGCCTCTACTTCATCTGTGACCCCGACGGTCAGCGCATAGAGATTCTTTCCGCCAAGCGCTAGGGGAGAGGGGCGACTTGCCTGAGCGGCGCGACCATGGGCCAGCGTCCGACGAGACCAGGCCCCGGACGCGCTCAGCACGAGCTGCGTCCGGGGCCCGACCAGTGTCACTTCACAGTACCTGTCCCAGCGGGAAGTTGTGGCGCTCGCCTTGGCCTAGTGGAGCCTGCGGGCGAAGCCGGAGGTGATGCCGCTCCAGGGGGCGACGTCCTCGACGGGGGTCTCGTCCCACATCTTGAGCAGCTCGTCAGGCACGAACTCGCGCCTGACGTCGACCTCGCCGCCATAGGTGTGGAACCAGTCGGCGGTCATGATGAGGTAGCCGTCCTTGCCCTGCTCCTTGCCCCAGCTGTTCTCGATGCGCCAGGCCTTGGGCTTGCCGTCCTCGTCCAGCTCGACGCCCTGGAAGGTCATGGCGTGGGTGAGGCCGGTCTCGCACATGTCGATCATCTCGTCGCGGCCCATGCCCAGCTCGACGTCGAAGAGCCCCTCGAGGTCCATGCCGTCGGTGGAGAGCACGTACTTGAAGTCGTCCACGTGGCGCGGGAACTCCTGCATGACGTCGCAGGCCATCGAAACGGGCACGCCCGCCTTGAGGCTGTTGACGGCTACCTGGTCCAGGAGCTCGGGCTCGACGTTGAGCACGTGGTGGGGGTCGCCGCCTACGACCGAGTCGGTGAGCGTGAGGTGGTACGCATGGCCGTAGGGTCGGGTCTTGCCCGGCATCGAGACGAGCGAGACGTAGTCGTGCGGGTCGAAGGGCAGGTAGCGCTCAGCGAACTCGAGCGGGGTGATGTCCGGGTCGCGCAGGACGAGCTTCTGCTCCTTGGGACCGTCATTCTCGCCCGCGTCCTTGGGCTCCTCGTCCTTCTGGGGCTCAATGGCCTTGACCTTGCTCGCGTCCGCCTTGTGCCTCTTGCCCACGGTGCAGACGAAGTCGAAGCGCGCGGGCGGCTCGCCGAGGCAGATCGCCAGCATGCGGTACACGCCCGAGAGCATGTCCTCCTTGAGGGCGCGGAGCTCGTCCTCGCCCTTGCCCTCGGCGTGCGCGCGGCGCAGGATGCCGGCGTCGCGGTGCAGCAGGCGCTCCAGCTGGGCGTCCATCTGCGCGGAGCTCTTGGAGCAGGCGGTCTCGGGCATGGCGTCCTTGGGGACGACGCCCCACTTGGCGATGAGGTTCATGGCGAAGTGGTAGTAGCCGCCGTCGCCCATGCCGTCCTCGAGGACGAGCTGGACCTCGCGGGAGTCCGCGGGGAGGCCGGCCGTGGCGATGACGTTCTCGAGCATGGCGTTGGCCTTCTCGAGCTTGTCATAGAACATCCCGTAGGCCTGGCTGAACTCGAAGCTGTCCACGTCCAGGAAGTCCATGGTCGCGTGGCGCGCCACGTTGTATGCGGTGAACATCCAGCAGCGGCCGCTCTGCCTCTGGTTGGTGATGTCGGCCGTCTTGGGCACGCGCACGCCGTAGGTGTCATGGTAGCCGCGCATCACGCTGGTGTCGCGCGCGGCCTGCATGACGTCGGTGGCGGTGACGGCGTTGCGCGCGATGCGGTTGGCGCGGGAGGAGCAAAACTCCTCGTTTTGCCTGGCCGCCCAGTCGCGGCCGATGGCCTTCTCGCTCATCTGCGTTCCTCTCGTTTTCATTTTGGCTGGCGCAAGGGACGGCGCCCGCGGCAGGGTGGCCGCAGGCGCCGAGGGGTGCTGTCCTAACGGGCCAGGGTCCCCATGGGGTCCCAGGGCTCGAGCACGACGGGCTCCATGGTCTCGAGCGCCTGGCGCTGCTCGTCGCTGAGGTACCTCTTGTCGACGACGACCTGGTAGACGTACTCGTCGAACCAGGCGTCGCTCAGGGTGTCGAAGCCGTCGCGGCCGTGGTCCTTGCCCCAGCTGTTCTCGACCTTCCACATCGCAGGCTTGCCGTCCCCGTCCAGGCGCACGCCCTCGAGGACCATGGCGTGGGTCATGACCGACTCGCCGTAGTCGAGGCGCTCCGCCTTGTTCAGCGCGCCCTCGACGGCGAAGCCGAAGAGCTCGTCCACGTCGATGGCGGCGGTGTCCATCATGCCCTCGTCCCTGAGGTAGCTCTGGTCGACGTCGCAGCCAAACCACACGGGCAGGTCGTCCCTGAGCTGGGCGATGGCCGCGCGCTTGAGCTCCTCGGGCTCGAGGTTGAGGTAGAGCACGGTGCCGTCCTCGACCACGTTGCCCAGCCGGCTCACGGTGTAGGTGCGTCCGAAGGGCTTGTCCTTCGTGGGGGCGCTGATGAGCGACACGTAGTCGTCGAGCTCCATGCCCACCGCCTCGGCGAAGAACTCCTGGGGAGTGAAGCTGCCGCTCAGGGCGACCTTGTCGTCCTTGTCGCGCAGGCGCACGTCGAAGCGCGCGGGCGGCTCGCCCAGGCAGGTCACGAGCAGGCGGTAGACGTCTCCCATCATCTGCTTCTTCATCTGGCCGAGGTCGTCGGCGGAGGCTCCGGATGCCGCGGTCTCGCGCAGGCGTTTGGCGCAGCCGCGCAGGTAGCGGGTCAGGTATGCGTCCATCTCGTGCGTGCTCTCGGAGTTGGCGGTCTCGGGCATCGCCTCCTTGGGCACGACGCCGTACTTGCGCACCAGGCTCTTGAACATGTCCCACTGGCCGCCGTCGCCGATGGGGTCGGCCAGGAGCCACGCCATGAGGCGGCCCGAGAGGGGCTCGTCCAGGGTGTCGAGGACGTTCTCGAGGAACCAGTTGCTCTTCTCGAGCTTGTCGAAGAAGAGGGGATAGGCCTGGCTGAGCTCGAAGTCCTTCAGCTTGTACTTCTTTATGGTGCGATAGCGCATGGTGTTGAGGCTCGCGAACATCCAGCAGCGGCCCGAGCGCTTCTGGTTGGTGCGCTCGCCCTGGCTGACCTCGACGTCGAACTGGAGGCTGTTCTGGGCGACGGCCTCGGGATTGCGGGCCGCCTTGCGGACGCCCATGGAGCTGGCGGCGTTCTTCGCCACCACGTTGGCGCGCTCAGAGAGGAACTCCTCGCGTGCGGCGGCGAGGTCCTCAGGGGTGACGCTCTTGATCTGGTCCATGCTTCCCTCCCTGGGGATGGTTGGATTTCTTAACCAGTCGAGGATAGCACGCGGGCCTGCGTGGACGGCTCCCGCGTGGGCCCTACAGGCCTAGGGCACATCCCAACGCTCGCCGCAGTCGTGGCAGAGGAAGTGCCTCACGTAGGTGGGGGACCAACCGTCGTCGTGCAGCCTCTCGCTCTCCAGGAAGGGGTCATACTCCCATCCCTGCTCGGTACCCTCCACTTCGGTGTCGTGCGAGCCGCAGCGGGGGCAGATGCTGCGGTCCCTCTTGTGGGCCTGCCGGGGCGTCCGGCCGACGTTCGCCTGCATCCAGTGGCGGTAGCCCTGCGACTCCGGTGAGGTCTCCGGATGCCTGAGGGACGGGGGCACGCAGGCGTCGAGGCGCTCGCGCAGCTCCTCTCGCTCGCGAGCCTCCGCCTTCTTGCTCCGGTCACCCTGCTCGGCGCGCGCCGCGCCCAGCCTGCCCTCCAGCTCGTCGTAGCGCCTGAGGAGCGACCTCTCGGCGGGGAGGAGCGAGAAGCCCGCCCGCCGGTCGATGCGCGCCTCACTCTCGCGGAGCCTGTCAGAGAGCAGCGCCCCGAGGCAGGTGAGGCCGGTGGTGGCAAGGTAGATGAGGACGTTGCGATAGAAGTGCTCCGACCCCCAGTGCAGGTAAACGAAGGCGAGGATGGCGGGCCAGCCTCCCACCAGGAGCGCGAGCAGGATCCCGAGCGGGCCGACCTTGGACCTGGAGTCCTCGCGCCTCTCTCGCCATTCCCGCGCCCTCTTGAAACCAGAGTCGGCGAGAAGGGCCGAGCGCTCCTGCTCCAGCTCGCCCATGTAGCGCGCGAGCTCCTCGTCCGTGAGATACGAGGTGAGGCATGCCCGGGCCAGCGCCTCGTTTGCCGGAAGCTTCGCCTTCGTCTCCTCCGAGAGCTCCATCGTCCCTACCCCCCCTGGCGCCTGATGCGCCGAACGCTTGTTGGTCACATACGTATGTACCACCACCCCGGGACATCGTTCTTTCCTATAATCCAGCTAACCGCCTCGTATGCCTACCGCCTCGGAACGCTCTGGGAGGGCGCAGATGATCCACGCAGAGGGAGAGATCGCCTACGGCTTGCCCGGCTACTCCCTGCGCGTGCTCGAGGCGCTCGAGGACGCGGGACACGAGACCTGGGTGGTGGGCGGTTGGGTGCGTGACGCGCTGCGCGGCGCCGCCCCCCATGACGTGGACCTCACCACCTCCGCCCGCTGGCAGGAGGTCGAGGGCTGTCTCGCGTCGGCCGGGGTCGAGGTGCACCGCACGGGCATCGCCCATGGCACCGTGACCGCCGTTTGCGAGGGGCACCCCATCGAGGTGACCACCTACCGCGTCGAGGGCGGCTACAGCGACCACCGCCATCCCGACGAGGTGCGCTTCGTGAGGGACGTCCGCGAGGACCTCGCCCGTCGTGACTTCACCATCAACGCCATGGCCTATCACCCCGTCCGCGGGTTGCTCGACCCCTTTGGCGGACGCGCCGACCTGGCGGGCCGCGTGGTGCGTGCGGTGGGGGAGCCCTCCGAGCGCTTCGGTGAGGATGCCCTCAGGGTGCTCCGCGCGGTGCGCTTCGCCTGCCGCCTCGGCTTCGAGGTGGAGGGCCGCACCCAGCGGGCGCTCGTCGCGCACGCGCCGGAGCTGGCGGGCATCGCGAGCGAGCGCATAGGCCTGGAGTTGGCGGGCATCGTGCGCAGCGGCCGCACCGCGTGGGCGCTCGAGCACCAGACGGAGGTCCTCTGCCAGGCGATCCCCGAGCTCGCCCCCATGGCGGGCTTCGACCAGCGCAGCCCCTACCATGCCTTTGACGTGCTCGGGCACACGGCGCACGTCTGTCGCGGGGTGGAGGAGTTCACGGGAGGCAACGCGTCCGACGCGCTCAGGTGGGCCGCGCTCCTGCACGACGTCGCAAAGCCCAGCTGCTACTCGGAGGACGAGGGCGGACGAGGGCACTTCTTCGGCCATCCCAAGCTCGGCGCGCAGATGGCTGAGTCGATCATGAGGAGGCTCGCCCTCCCGGGGGAGCTCGTCTCCGCCACGCGCGCGCTGGTGCGCCTCCACGACCATGTCGTGCGGCCGACGAGCCGCTCCATCAGGCGCACCCTGCTCAAGCTCGAGCGCGCCTGTCCCGATCACGCCAAGCCCCTCGCCTTCGACCTCCTGGACCTCAAGCGCGCGGACGCCGTGGCCAAGGTGCCGGGGGTCGCGGGCTACGCCGCCGAGCTCGACCAGGTGAGCGCCGCCCTGAGGAGGGAGATCGCCTCGGGCAGCGCCTACCGCCTCAAGGACCTCCCCGTGAGCGGTGCCGACGTCATGAGGGTGACGGGCATCCAGCCTGGCCCTGGGGTGGGGCTGATCCTGGCGGAGCTCCTCTCCGCCGTGGTCAACGACGAGCTGCCCAACAGGCGAGAGGTGCTCCTGGGGCAGATCAGGCTCTAGGGGAGGGCGTGAGCCTGCGGGAGGGGCCGCCCGCGCCGGGTGTGGTTGCCCTTGCGAAGGGCGTGCCTGACGCGTTGGCCCTTGTGGGGGACGTGCGGGGCGTGGCGCCTCTCGTGAAGGAATTGTGTCCAAAAAATCCCATCGACTTCTCCTTGCACGGCTTGGTGCGTTCACGTATAGTTCTTTCTCGCACCAAGCGCACATGGCAACCGATTGGGACGTCGTCTAGCGGTAGGACAACGGATTCTGGTTCCGTCAGCGGGAGTTCGATTCTCTCCGTCCCAGCCAAGTGCACCCACATACGGCCCGTTCGTCTAGCGGTTCAGGACGCCGCCCTCTCAAGGCGGAGATCACCAGTTCGAATCTGGTACGGGCTACCAGACACTCCGGGGGTCGGCCAGCGCGCCGGCTCCTTTCCTTTTGTCGCGAGGCCCCGACGCCGTCGCGGCCAGCCCCGTCGGCCAGCCCCGCCGTCGCGAACGGCCAATCCCCCCGCACAAAGGGAGAGGCGGCGGCCTCGTTTCCTGGCGCGGATTCACCCAGCATTCGTCTGAGGGCTCTGCATGTACCGAAAAACTGCGCATTGGATTTCTTTCAGCAGAGTATGACCTGGGCAAACGTCGTTCGTCTCCATAATTCGAAGAAATCGTGCGCAGTTTTTTCGTCGGAATGGCGCGAGCCATCGATATCGTCGCAGGGGGAGGCACACCAATGCGCGCCCAGGCGGCGCTGCCAGAAAGATTTGCAGGCGTCCTTGCGTTTTTGCATGCGTTCGCGTAGACTCTGTTCCTGCACTGAGGCACCGATTGGGACGTCGTCTAGCGGTAGGACAACGGATTCTGGTTCCGTCAGCGGGAGTTCGATTCTCTCCGTCCCAGCCAAGTGCACCCACATACGGCCCGTTCGTCTAGCGGTTCAGGACGCCGCCCTCTCAAGGCGGAGATCACCAGTTCGAATCTGGTACGGGCTACCAGACACCCCGGGGGTCGGCCAGCGCGCCGGCTCCTTTCCTTTTGCCGCGAGGCCCCGACGCCGTCGCGACCAGCCCCGCCGTCGCGAACGGCCAACCCCCGTACAAAGGGCGAGGGGAGTGGCGTGCCACCCGGGCAGACGCCACCTCCCCTCGCAGGCAGTCGAACGCCACGAGTCCGTTCGTACGGCTACTCGGCCGTCCCGACGGCCGAGTCGGCACTTCCCGCCGCGCTTTCGTGCTCCTTGTCCCAGGTGTCGACCAAGAGGTCGCGCGGGACGGAGCGAATCTCCCACAGCTGGGCGAGCTCGTCCAGGACGGCGCGGTCCGCCTCGTCCTCGAGGCCGCCGCGCGCCACGTCCACCAGCTGCTCCACGAAGTTGGGCAGGCTGCGGCCGTACACCCGCGCGTCCCAGCCCCTCTCCCTCAGCTCCTGCTCGAGCTCGGCCACGCCCTCCTCGCTCGCCTCGGCGCAGAGGATGCCTGCCAGCTCGGATGCCTTCTCGTCGCAGAAGATGCCCCGCATGAGCGCCGCGTAGGCGCAGGCGAGCCGGGGCGGCAGCGCGTCTGCGGAGCGCACCTCCAACTGGCCGTCCCAGCGCACCAGGGGATGCGCCGCCTCCAGCAGGCTCGCCACCTCGGCGCGGTCGAGCTCGTGGTCGCTCATGACGTCCTCGACGAGCCGCTTGTCGCAGGAGCTCGTCTCGCCGGCGTCGTTGGTCACCAGCACCGCCTGCACGCTCTCGAGCCACTCGCCGTAGGCGGCAAAGCCGAAGTCCGTGGCGAAGCAGCCGGGGATCGCCTCGCTGCGCTCGGGGTCGGCCTGCCTCCACAGCTGCGTGCGCATCATGCGCCCCGCCTCGTGGGGGTCGCTCCCGCGCAGGCTCAGCGCGTCGTCCGTGAGGAACGCGATGACGGGAGAGAGCGCGCTCGCCAGGCGGAAGGCCTCGGCGGCCGCGGTCTCGCCGGCGTGCGAGAGGCGGACTCCCGTGCTCGCCGTGAGCCTCATGAGGTCGCGGCCCGTCCTGCCGCTCGTCCCCAGGTGGGCACCCATGACGCCGTGACGGGTGAGCGGGACCAGTGGCACCTCCGCCGCGGAGCGCGGGCGCGGGTTGACGCCCTGCGCCAGGAGCTCGTAGTCTGCCCCCAGCTCCCTCGACGCGAGGTGGAACTGGCGGTCGACCACTTGGAGCGCCCCCCTGAGGCGAGACACGCGCGCGATCGGCCCCAGGCACACCACGAACTGCGCCGCGGGGCCCAGCCCCAGCTCGACGCCCACGCGGATGCCCGAGGAGCCGACGCTGCCGCGTAGCCCGACCAGGCGGCCCTCCTCCATGACCTGCCCGTCGGGGTAGTAGGCGCCAAGCGCCTCGAGCACGCGCTCCAGGCCGCGCTCTCCCTGGTAGGAGACGGTGGTCCCGGTCTGCCGGTCGATCACGAAGCGCCCGAGGCGGAGGGTGATCGACTTGTCGCCCGGGCGGGCCTGGGCGTCGCCGCGCAGCTGGGCGAGCATGCGCCGGCGGTTCGAGCCGAGCAGCGCCTGCCTGGCGAGCTCCTCGGCGGAGGGAAGCTTGTTTGTTCCTTGCATGGACGAGACTCCCTTTATTGGCAGGGCGGCAGCTAGATGCCGTGCCCCCGTCCCTTGTTCGCTTGCTGAGTCCCGCTTAGTATGCCCGATTCCGCCGAGCGAGTATGATGAACGTGCCCACTTGGCAGGGAACGGCATGCGGACGTCACTTCTGCCGTCCGCGGCCACGGATCGTGGGGTCGGAGGGACATGGCACAGGACAGCAACAGCGAGCGCTCGAAGGCCAAGGTGCCCCTGAAGGTCACCGGCCCTCATGTCGTTGCCCCCGCGACCACCCCCGGCGCGCCCGAGATGGGCGAGAACAGCACCAAGGCCCGCAAGGGAGCCATCTTCCTTGCCGGGGTCATCGGGGTCTACGTCGTCTTCCTCGTGGCCACGGGCCAGATGGGCGAGTTCCTCTCGGCCCTCTCGAAGGTGGACACGGGCTGGGTCATGTGGGCCGCCTTCGCCTTCGTCCTCTACTTCGCCTTCGGCGTCCTGGCCTACGTCATAGCCGTCTACCTCGACCACGAATCGCCCGTCGGCGTGCGGGACCTCATGAGCGTCGAGGCCTCGGGCGTCTTCTTCGGCAACCTCACGCCCATGATGGCCGGCGCCGTCCCCTCGCAGATCTACCGCCTGACGCGCACGGGCCTGGACGTGGGGGAGGCCAGCGCCACCCAGTTCACGCGCTTCATCATGTTCCAACTGGGCGTCGTGCTCTTCGCCGCGATCATGCTCTTCGCCAAGCTCTCGTACTTCTTCCAGACCTACGGCGACATCATCATCCTCAACCTGGTGGTCTTCGCGGTGCACTTCCTCGAGCTCGCGGGCCTCTTCGTTGTCTGCCTCTGTCCCAGGCTCGTGATTCGCGTGGGCAACCGCGCGATTCGCCTTGCGGACTCCCGGCACTGGCTCAAGGACCGCTCCCACTGGGACGAGATGGTCAACGTCCAGGTCATGGAGTTCTCTGACGCCTTCAAGCGCGCCGCCCAGGACGTGCCCTCCATGCTCCTCACCCTCGTGGTGACCATGGCGCAGCTCGCCTGCCTCTACATGATCCCCTGGTTCGTGCTGCGCGCCTTTGGCATCCAGGCGGACTTCGTGGAGTGCCTGGCGGCGGGCTCGATGGTCCAGATGGTCGCCTCGGCGGTGCCCCTGCCGGGTGGGACGGGCGGGGCGGAGGGTGGCTTCGTCATGTTCTACGGCCACATGTTTGGCCCCTCCACCTCGGCGGGCTTCCTCGTCTGGCGCATCGTCACCTTCTTCGGCCCCACGCTGCTCGCGGCCCCGCTCCTGGGGCTGCGCTCCCGTGGCGGGAGGAGCATCTACCGTCGCGTGCAGTCGCTGAGGGACCGGCTCGCCTCCGTCGCCTCCGGTCGCAGGGGCGGTGGGCACGGGCGTGGCGGAGGCTCCGTCACCATCAGCATGCGAGGCTCGGCGGGGCGCAGGGGATAGGCCACGGTGGCCCACTGCCCGGGCTTGTGCGGGTCCGGACCTGCGTGCCTGCTATCTGCGGCCCGGACTTACGCGCTCGCGTTCTGCGGCCTGGACCAAAGTCGTCGGTATTCTCGCCTGCCCAAACAACCGACATTCCAGGGTTTTCTGGTTGATTCAGGCACATAGAGGCCGTTCGTCGGTACCTTGGGCGGGTGAGAACACCGACAAACGTGGGCGTGGAGCCCGTTTGCCCCGCGACGCGCGGCTTTCCCGCCGCTGCCAACAACTTGCCGGCGATGCCAACAATTTGCTTGTGCTTTGCCAGGGGAGAGGCGCAAGCAAACTGTGCCCGGACGGGCAAAGACTGCTCGGAGCCTCGGTTTGCCTGTGGTTCGCCGGGGAGAAGCACAAGAAAATCGCGCCCCGGCTGACGGGGCGCGTCGAATGCCGCATTGCCTGTGACGTGGTGCGTTGGGTGCCGTTTTGCCTGTGGGTCGTCGCGCCCGCCTGACGCTACTCCTGCCGCGTGCAGCCCCGGCAGCCCGAGCAGGCGTTCCGGGCGCCGGCAGCGGAGGGCGCCGCCGCGAGGCCGCCCAGGGCGGTCTCCCTCAGGGTGGCGGGCAGCGCGTCCCCCACGGACCTCATTGCCGCGACCACCTCGTCGAAGGGCAGCGGGTCCAGTACGCCCGAGAGTGCCAGCTGCGCCGCGACGTAGGCGTCGGCCACGCCGATGGCGTTGCGGTTCTGGCAGGGATACTCCACCAGGCCGCGCACCGGGTCGCAGACCAGTCCCAGGAGGTTGGCGATGGCCGTCGAGGCGGCCGAGAGGCAGGTCGCGGGATTCGCCCCCAGGAGTTCCGCCAGGGCGCTCGCAGCCATGGCGGCGGCACTGCCCACCTCGGCCTGGCAGCCGCCCTCGGCCCCCGCCACGGAGGCGTTCTGGGCGATGATGGCCCCGACGGCGCAGGAGTTCCAGAGCGCTCGCGCGAGCTCCTCGTCGCTCGCGCCCACCGCCTCGGCCACCGACAGCAATGCGCCCGGCACCACGCCCGCCGACCCCGCCGTCGGCGCGGCCACGATCACGCCCATGCTGGCGGAGCGCTCCAGCACCGCCATGGCGTAGCTGGTCGCGCGCGAGAGGCTCTCTCCCATGAGGGGGCCGCCCAGTCTCCCCGCGGCGTCGCTCACGGCGCGGGCCTGGCCCCCGATGAGGCCGCCCAGTGAGGGGGAGGGGCTTGCGATCGGCCCCGCGACCTCGTCCCTGAGCGCCGCGATCACGCGCGCCATCTGGGCGTCCACGTCAACCGCGGGCGTGAGCTCGAGCTCGCGCAGGCGCATGGTCTCGCCGATGCCCACTCCCTCGCGCGCGCAGAGCGAGAGCAGCTCGGCGCCGTTGTCGAAGCCGTGTGCCAGCGTCGCGTCCGCCGGGACGTGGGGCGCGCCCGGCACGTCCACGACGCTCGCCGAGAGGATGTTGGGCCCGCGCGAGAGGAAGTCGACGAGCCCCTGGTCCACGGCCTCGTCGAGTTCGAAGACCGTGTAGGCCTTGCCCCCGCGGCTCTCGCGGAAGGTGCGCAGGGTGGCGATGTTGGAGGAGGAGGCGGAGACGCCGCTGGTGAGCGCCGCCAGCACGCCGGGCTTGTCCTTGTGTGCCACGAAGAGGGTGGGGTAGTCGCCCGATATCTCCACGCGTACGCCGTCGATGGAGACGATCCTGACCCTGCCCCCGCCCAGGGACTCGCCCGTCACGGCGACCCTCGAGCCATCGGTGCCGTGCATGGTGACGGTCACCGTGTTGGGGTGCATGCCCGCTCCTTCCTCGCTGGGCAGGAACGAGAACTCGATTCCCGCCTCGCGTGCCAGGTCGAAGGAGTCGCGCACGCGCACGTCGTCCGGGGCGAGCCCCAGGATCCCGGCCACGAGCGCCCGGTCGCTGCCGTGGCCCCTATAGGTGTGGGCGAATGAGTTGTAGAGGGTGAACTCTGCCCTCCTGAGCTCGCGGGGACCCAGCGAGCGGGCCACGAGGGCGATTCTCAGGGCGCCGGCGGTGTGCGACGAGGAGGGGCCCACCATGATGGGGCCCAGGATCTCGAACGCCGAGGTGGTCATCATGGGGCGTCTCTCCTAGCTGCCGCCGGCCCCTGCCGGCGAACGTCGTCAAAGTTGGCGGGCCGAGGCAGCTCCCGTGGGGTGCCCCGGCCCGCATGCATGCCCATTGTGCCCAATCCGGGCGGCTAGCCCTCGCTCGTCTCGGTGAGGGGCAGGGCGCGCTCGAGGCGCGCCAGGACCATGTCCCGGCCCAGGAGCTCGAGGGACTCTCCCAGCGGGGGAGAGACCTGGTTCCCGCACTCCGCCACGCGCACGGCGCCGTAGAACTTGCGCTTGTTGGCGCCGAGCCTCTCGGGCAGCGCCTCGAGGGCGGCGTCGATCCGCGTTGCGTTCCACTCGTCCTCGCCCAGCGCGGCAAGCGCCTCGGCGGCCGCCTTGAGGTAGCCGCGTGCGCCCTCCTTTGCCAGGTTCTTGGCGACGGACCTCTCGTCGAAGGCGAGCTCCTCTCCCTCGAAGAGGAAGCGGGACTTCTCGACCACGTCGGGGGCCAGCGTGGTGCGGGGCTTGAGGATGCTGGACAGGAGGTCGAACCAGGGGGCGCTCGCGCGGTAGACGGCCTTGGGGTCGTCGGCGACGAGCCCCGCCTCGTGCAGCTGGGGGAGGAGCACCCGCTGCGAGAACTCCGCGTCGCTCATGGCCTGAACATACTGGCCCTGGATCCAGTCGAGCTTCTTGAAGTCGAAGGTCGCCGGGTTCTTGGACACGTGGTCGAGCGAGAAGCGGCTGGCCAGGACGTCGCGGGGGACGATGGTGGTCTCGCCGTCCAGGGCCCAGCCGAGGAGCGCCAGGTAGTTGACGAAGGCGTCCGCGTCGTAGCCCTGGTCGCGGTACTCCTCGACGGAGGTCGCGCCGTGGCGCTTGCTGAGCTTCTTGCCGTCCGGCCCCAGGATCATGGAGATGTGGGCGAAGGTGGGCGTGGGTGCGTCCAGGGCCTCGTAGACCATGACCTGGCGCGGGGTGTTGGAGAGGTGGTCGTCGCCGCGGATGACGTGGGTGATCCGCATCAGGGCGTCGTCCACCACGGTGGCGAAGTTGTAGGTGGGTGTGCCGTCGGAGCGGAAGATGATGAAGTCGTCCAGCTCGCGGGCGTTGAAGGTCACCTCGCCGTGGACGGCGTCCGGGATCACCACGTCGCTGCGGTCGTCGGGCACCTTGATGCGGATGGTGTAGGGCTCGCCGGCGTCCACGCGAGCCTGGGCCTCGGTCGGGTCGATGTTGCGGCAGGTGCGCTGGTAGCCCTGGAAGGGGTCGTGCCTCTCCTCTGCGGCCTTCTTGTCCGCCGCGAGCTTCTCGGGCGTGCAGAAGCAGTAGTAGGCCTTGCCCTCGGCCACCAGGCGCTGGGCCGCGTCGCGGTACAGCGCGAGACGCTCCGTCTGTTTGTAGGGACCGAAGTCGCCGCCCACGTCGGGACCCTCGTCCCAGTCGAGGCCCAGCCAGCGCATGGCGCGCAGGATGATCTGGGTGTTCTCGTCCGTGGAGCGGGTCGGGTCGGTGTCGTCGATGCGCAGGACGAAGCTGCCCCCGTTCGCGCGGGCGAAGGCCCAGTTGTAGATGGCCGTGCGGGCGCCTCCCACGTGGAGCTTGCCGGTGGGGGAGGGCGCGAAGCGCACGCGTACGGGTCTGGTGTCTGACACGGGGTCTCTCCTGACGTGCTGGCGCGGGATGCCACGCGAGGTGTTGTCCAACTCGCCCAGTATAGGCGTTCGGGACGGGCGTCCGCAGGCAGCGCGACAGCGCGAGTCCTTCTATGGGGGGTGACGCAGCGGCAGGTGCGTGTGGAAGTCGCGCGCCCGCCGGTCCCGTTGGCCCTACATCAGCCTCGTGGACTCGAGGCTGCGCTCCATCCAGCTCGTGAGCCGCGCCACGGGCTTGCGCAGGAGGAGTCCCAGCAGCAGCGTCGGCGGCAGGAAGGCGAGCAGACGTGCCAGGGCGAGCCAATAGTCCGCCCCCCAGAGTCCCGCGATGGCGCAGCGCATGGCCTTCTCCGCGTGCACGAAGGGCAGGAAGGGGTAGGCCGCCTGGAAGAAGCCGGAGGGCAGCATCTCGCGCGGGAAGGTCCCGCCCGAGCCCGCCACCTGGATCACCATGAGGAAGACGGCGATGGCCTTGCCCACGTCGCCGAAGCTCGCCGTGAGGGCGAAGGTCAGGTTCACGAAGACGAGGGAGGCCAGCCATCCCGCGAGCAGGAAGAGCCAGGGGTGCAGGCACTGGATCCTGAGGAAGAAGAGGTCCCCCAGGAGCACGAGGGTGGTCTGGGCCAGGCCGACGACGGCGAAGAAGGCGAGCCGGCCCAGGTAGGCGTGACGGGGCCTGGCACCGGTCCGTCTCAGGACCTCGGGCGAGAGGCCCGTCCTCACCAGGGCGCAGAGGATGACGGCGCCGACCCATATGGCCAGGGTGGTGTAGAAGGGCGCCATGGCCGAGCCGTTGTTCTGGACCGGGAAGACCGCGTCACGCTGGAGGCTCACGGGAGACGAGACGAAGTCGGCGAGGTCGGCGGGGTCGCCGCTCAGGACGGCGCGCACGCGGTCCACGTCCGCGGAGGCGAGGGCCTCGTCGAGGCTCGCCCTCGTCGCGTCCATGCGGTCCGCCGCGGAGTCGAGGCGCGCCCGCGCCTCTCTCAGGGTCTGCCCCATGCCGTCGAGGCCGCTCGTGGCGTCCGCCACCTTGCCCTGGGCACCTTGGATGGCCGAGCTCGCCTGGGACGAGACGGAATCGGCCTTTCCGGCTGCCTCCTCCATGTCGTCCGCGAGCGAGCCCAGGCTCTGCCCGAGCTCGCCCTGCCACGTCGAAAGCCCCGAGGAGAGCTGGTCCTTGGCGTCCGCGACGAGGCCCTCGAGCTCGGCCTTGCTGCCGGTTGCGTCCCTCCGGGAGCCGTCCACGTCGTCGATGGCCTCCTGCAGGGCGTCGGAGAGCTGCCCCAGGTCGTCGAGGGCGGAGGAGACGCGGCGGTTCAGCCCCTGGATGGTGAGGCGGAGCTGCCGGACGTCCTGGAGCCTGGCGGCGTCGTCCCCCAGGCTGTCCTCGAGCTGGGCCGAGAGCGTGTCGCTGCCGTCCAGGTCGTCGCTCAGGGCCTGGAGGTCGGCCCTCCTCTGGTCGACCTCCGCCTTGGCCTTGGCGAGGCCGTCGGAGAGGTCGGAGCCCTGCCCGTCCAGGGTCTTGTATGCGGAGTCGAGCGCCGAGGACACGCCGTCCAGGCTCGAGGCGCCCCTCTGGAGCGAGCTCGACACGGTCGTGCCGGCGTCCTCGAGACCCCCTCCGAGACCCCTCACGCCGCCCGCCGCCTGCGAGAGCGACTGCGCTAGGGTCCCGCCGTCGCCCTGGGTGCCGGCGAGGAGGGCGTCGGCGCTCCCCATGAGTCCCTGGAGCGAGTCCACCACCGCCTGGTAGCTCTGAAGGGTGCCCGAGGCCTGCCTGAGCGACTGCGAGCTGCGGGCGAGCAGCCCCTCGAAGGAGGAGGCGAGGCGGGTGGTCTGGTCGTCGTCCAGGTAGCTGCCCAGGTCCTGCAGGACGGAGGCGCCGACCTGGGTCACCGCGTCGGCGAAGGAGGAGTCTATCTCCTCCTGGACGGAGGTCGACACCTTGCCCGTCACGATCTTGCCGATGGCGTTCTTCTTGTCGTTGCTGTAGTAGCTGACCTGGGCCTTGGTCGCCCCGGGAGAGAGGATCCCCAGGATCTTGCGGCTGAAGTCGCGGGGGATCACGATGGCGGCGTAGTACTCGCCGCTCCTCACGCCCTCGAGGGCCTGGTCCTCGTCGCAGACCACGTATCCCACCTTGTCGCTCTGGCGCAGGCGCGCGACCACGCGGTCGCCCACGTTGAGCTCGACGGGCACCAGCTCGCCCTTGTAGCCCTCGTCGGAGTTGGCGAGCGCCACCTTGAGGTTGCCCGTGCTGCCGTACGGGTCCCAGGCCCCGGCGATGTTGAACCAGGCGTAGAAGCTGGGGACCACCACCAGCCCCACGCAGACCACGAGCGCGATCACGTTGTGCCTGAGCGCCAGGAAGTCCCTCCTGGCGACCTCGAGGACGCGGCTCATCGGGCATCGCCCCCTTCCTGGCCCAGTTCCTCGTCCAGGAGCTCGTGAAGCCTCTCGTGCGGGAGCGAGCCCAGCTCGGCGCGGCTCGAGAGGTGGCTGTGCAGGTACTCCACGACGATGAGGTAGCTGCAGATGACGACGAGGGAGACGATCCACAGCACCAGGAGCGGCATCTTGGCGTCGAGGGCGAAGAGGAGCGCGCAGAGCGCCACGGGAATCACGACGAGGCAGGCGAACCCGCGCCTCACGAGGGTGGGGTAGGCCTCCTCGAAGCGCGCCGCGCGCCGCGTCAGGCGCTCGCGGTACTCCTCGGAGCCGGAGATGGCGCGCAGCAGCTCCCGTATGCCCGGCCCCTGCCGAGGGGGCGCGACCCTCTCGCTCACCATGAGCTCCGTCTGGGCGAGGCGGGCGTCGAAGAGGGCGTTGATGTTCACGAGCCTGCGACGGGCGGCGAGGCCCACGAGCAGGGCGGGCGCGAGGAAGGCGAGGAGCACGAGCAGGTTCTGCAGGTAGAGGTTGCCGTAGTAGCCCGCGATGGTCTCCCTCATGGCGTTGATGCCGTAGGTGAAGGGGAGCCAGGGGTTCAGGGCCTGGAAGAAGCCAGGCATCATCTCTATGGGATAGGTGCCCGATGAGCCCGGGATCTGCACGATCACGAGGAGGACGCCCAGCGCCATGCCGATGTGCTTGAAGGCGACGCAGAGGGCGAAGACCACGCTGACGTACACGAAGGACTCGATTACGCCGGCGAGGACGAAGGCCACGGGATGCAGGCACTGGATGCCCAGGGCGAGGTCGCCCAGGCAGCAGACGAGGGCCTGCACGAGCCCCAGGAGGCTGAAGAGCGCCCAGCGCCCCAGGTAGCCCTGCCAGGGACGGATGCGCCCCACGCCCAGCCCCTCGAGGTCCACCTCGCGCTTGTAGATGGCCACGAGCACGAAGCCACCCACCCAGAGCGCGAGGTTGGTGTAGAAGGGCGTCACGCCCGAGCCGTAGTTCTGAACGGGGAAGACCGCCTGGCTCCGGAGCTCCACGGGCGAGCCGAGGAGCTCTCCCACGCGCTGCGCGTCGAGCTTGCCCGCCGCGGAGAGGAGCCTCCAGGCCGTTCCGCTCTGGATGGCGGCCAGGTCGTCGGCGAGCTGGGAGACGCCGTCCCTCGCCGTGGCAAGGGACCCCGCGGTCGCGTCAAGGGCCGCCTTCGCCTGGACGAGGGTCTGGTCGAGCTGCGCCAGGCTGCCGTCGGCGCGGACGAGGGTGGGCGAGACCTGCCGCGCCGCGCCCGCGAGGCCGGCCCCCGCGTCCGCGAGTTGGTCGAGCGAGGCCTCGAGCTGGGGCAGGGAGTCGTCGGCGAGGGCCGACCTGAGGTCGTCGAGCTCGCTGGCGCTGCCCTGGATGGCATCGTTCACGGAGGAGGAGAGCCCCCTCACGTCGTCCGCGCCCGCGGACACGGAGGACGAGACGCGCCTCAGCTCCTCGAGCCGGGCGGCCTGGGCGTCGCTGAGCCCGGCCAGCACGCTGACCTCCGCGTCGATCCTGCCCTGGAGCTCGCGTCCCAGCTCGGCCGAGCTGCCTCCCGCCCCCTGGAGGGAGGCCGTGGTCGAGCGCAGGCCCTCCAGCGTCACCTTGAGCTCCTGTGTGGACTGGAGCGTAGTCTGGAGGCGTGCGATGGCATCGTCCAGCCGGCCCTGGGCCCATCCCACGTCGCCCGCGAGCCTGCCCAGGTCGTGGGAGGCGGTGGTGGAGAGCCCCGAGACGCCGGCCGACCCCTTGGCGACTGCGGCGTCGAGCTCCGCGGCGAGGCTGCGGGCCTTGCCGCGCGCCGCGCCTATGCTGGCAAGCCCGTCGTCGAGTTGCGACGCGACCCCGTCCCCGTCGCCAGAGAGCCCCTGCAGCGCCTGGCGCGCCTCTCCCACGCCGCCGCGCGCGCCGTCCACCCTTTGGCTCGCGTCAGAGAGCCTGTCCTGGAGCTCCCCCAGGCTGTCCTGCACGCCCTGGAGGTCTGCGAGTGCGCCCCGGCTGGCGTCCCTTGCCTGGCCTTGGACGGTCCCGGCCAGGTCTGCCGCCCGCTGGGTCACGACCTCCCCCACGACCTTCACGAACTCGTCGCCCACCTGGTCCTCGAGGGTGGTTGCGCCGGTGTCGGTCACCTTGGGGGCGACGGCGTTCTCCTTCTCGTTGACCAGGTACTGGATGTCCGCCTTGGCGGTCTTTCCCTCGAGCACCCCGGCGAGGGTGGAGCTGAAGTCGGGGGGGATGATGATGGCGGCGTAGTAGCGGCCGGAGCCCACGCCCTCGCGCGCGGCTCCCTCGTCGGTGAAGTCCCAGCCCAGCTGGTCGTTCTGACTCAGGCGCTCGACCACCATGTCGCCCGCGTTCACGAAGCCCCTGCTGCCGGCATTGGCGCCCTGGTCCTCGTTGACCACCGCGACGGGCACGGTCGAGGTGTTGTTGTAGGGGTCCCAGTTGGCGAGGATGTTGAACCACGCATATAGGGAGGGGATGACGCAGACCCCCAGGGTGACCACCACGGCCACGGGGTTGCGCAGGATCCGCCTCAGGTCCCGGAGGAATATCTTTGCCGCCGTCTTCATAGCGCTCCTTGCCACGGGGCCCCAGGGCCCGACGTTTTCCTGCGACAGTCTACCCAAGGCGCACGTTCATTTGAATGTGAGTCAAAAATTTCATCAACGAACTACAGGGGGAGAGGGGCGAAACAACCGGGTCGTGAACTGCGCTTATCTTGCATGAGACGGGCGTCGCGGCATCAAGACGACGCGCTTCTCTCCCCCTCGATTGGTGCGTTGGGGGGAGAAGTTCAAAAATTCTCGTTCCTGCATGCTAGAATCGTCGCGGCCAAGGGGGAAGGACGGCGATGGGTATCATCAACGAGCAGGCTGCGGTTGAGGTCGCCGGTGCGGCGCGCGCCATGAGGGGCGTCGCACATGGCGTCGTCGAGGGGCAGGTGGAGCGCACGCGCCAGCGGCTCAGGTCCTCGTCCAAGACGCGCAAGAGCGCCGCCACCCGTGAGCGCATCATGACCGCCGCCTCCGAGCTCATGGCAGAGCACGGCAGCACCGACTTCCAGATGAGCGAGGTCTCCGACCGCTGCCGCATGTCCAAGGGCGCCCTCTACTATTACTTCGCCGACCGCGACGAGCTGGTCCATGCGATCTTCGAGGTCGCGAGCGACGAGCTGGTCTCGTCCATCGAACGCGTGGTCTCGGAGGCGCCCACCGCGCGCGACGCGCTGAGCGGCCTCTGCGCCGAGCTGGCGCAGCGGCTCAGGACGGGAAGCCCCCTCGCCCTGGCGCTCACGCGCGAGCTCACCGAGTCGGGGGAGGGAGCGCTGCCCCTCTCCAACAGCCATTTCCTCCGCACGGTCAGGATCCTGGCTGCCCAGATTGAGCGTGCGAAGACCGAGGGCATCGTGCGCCAGGACGTAAACAGCGAGCTCGTCGCCACCTTTGCCGCGGGCGGCTTCCTGGTGACGTCGCTCGTGTCCGCCGGAGGCGAGCGCTTCGGTGACAAGGACGTGCTGGCAAGCTCCCTGCTCGACCTCTCGATCGAGGGCATGGGGACGCCCGGGGAGGCGGCTGCCATAGCTGGCGCGCGCCTGGCGTAGGGGGCGGCACTGAGCCGCTGCCGTGGGGTCCTGGCGGCAGCATCACCGTTTAGGGTAGACCCCTGCCGTCATGACATCTTGATTGCCTGTCATCGTGGTTGCGGCCCATCGGCGTCACCCTGTCCGACGTCCGCCCCGTCGCGGCATCGTGAGTTTTGAACTGCTCTCAAAAATCTGGTTTACAGCGCGGGCGCGATGTCATACTGTGTACTCGCTCGTCAAGAGGCGCCGCGAGGCGCAAAGAGCTGAGGGACCGAGCCCCATGAAGCTCCGGCAACCAGCCTCAGGGCATGGTGCCAAATCTCGGCAGGCCAAGGGCCTGGAAGACGGGGGAGCCGCGTGCCAGCAACAGCGATGTCCCCTCTATTGGAACAGGGGCCGCCTGGCCCCGCAAAGGTGCGCTGGCACCGGGAAGGGGCGCTGACATGGCGCACAGGAACTACCTTTTCACCTCGGAATCCGTGACCGAGGGACATCCCGACAAGATCTGCGACCAGGTGTCGGACGCCATCCTCGACGCGATCATCGAGAAGGAGGCACGCCTTGAGGTGGAGGGCTACGTGTCTCCCTCCGGGCACCCCGCTCGCCTCGAGGACGTGCGCGTGGCCTGCGAGACCTTCGCCACCACGGGCACCATCGCCGTCATGGGGGAGATTCGCACCCAGGCCTACGTGGACGTCCAGGGCATCGTGCGCGAGACCCTGCGTCGCATCGGCTACGACCGCGCCAAGTACGGCTTCGACTGCGACTCCTGCGGCGTGATCAACATGATCCACGAGCAGAGCCCCGACATCGCCCAGGGCGTGGACGGGAGCTTCGCCCGTGCGGGGGACGAGGACCCCTGCGAGCGCATCGGCGCTGGTGACCAGGGCATGATGTTCGGCTATGCCACGGACGAGACCGACGTCCTCATGCCCATGCCCATCTACCTGGCGCAGAGGATGGCGCAGCGCCTGGCCGAGGTCCGCAAGGACGGCAGCCTGGGCTACCTGCGTCCGGACGGCAAGACCCAGGTGACGGTGCGCTATGAGGATGACCGCCCCGTCGAGGTTACGGCCGTTGTCGTGTCCACCCAGCATGCGGCCGACGTCGAGCTCGCGCAGATCAGGCGCGACATGATCGAGCAGGTCATAAGCCCCGTCCTGGACGAGGCCGGCATCGCCTGGAAGGACGCGACCATCTACGTCAACCCCACGGGGCGCTTCGTAGTGGGCGGGCCCATGGGCGACACGGGCCTCACCGGCCGCAAGATCATCGTGGACACCTACGGCGGCATGGGCCGGCATGGCGGTGGCGCGTTCAGCGGCAAGGATCCCACCAAGGTGGACCGCTCCGGTGCCTACGCGGCGCGCTGGGTGGCCAAGAACGTCGTGGCAGCGGGACTCGCACGCAAGTGCGAGGTCGAGCTGGCGTACGCGATCGGTGTGACCGAGCCGCTCTCCATCATGGTGGACACGCAGGGCACCGGCGTCGTAGACGACTCCGTGCTGGACGCGGCCGTGGCGCGCGTCTTCGACCTGAGGCCCGGCGCGATTATCCGTGACCTGGACCTGAGGCGGCCCATCTACGAGAAGACGGCGGCGTACGGCCACTTCGGCCGCAAGGATCCCGACTTCACCTGGGAGGCCACGAACCGCACGGACGAGCTCAAGGCTGCGGTGGAAGGGCTCACGGCGTAGGGGAGCGGGGCCAGGAGCGACCGTTTTGTAAGCGAGAGGGACGGGTGGGGGCGAGGCCACCGGTCCCTCTTGCCTGTTTGTGTTTCTTGCCTTTTCCTGTCGCTTGTCTCCCGCACCCGCCCTCGAATGCGCAATCGTCGCGAGCCCCCTCCCGCGCTTACGCGAGTGCGCAATCTGAAAGCTTCAGCTTGCGCACTCGGAGGTCCTAAGCGCTGTAGATTGTCTCCAAGTTGCTGTCGAGTGCGCAATTCCGTGCTTTAAGCTTGCACACTCGGGCGGGGATAGGCGTGCCTGACAAGTTCTGCCTGGCTCCGTCAGGTGTTGGCCAGAGGCACCGTCGCTGCACAATCCGCTACGACCTCGCTGTCGATGATGGTGCGCGTGATGTGGAAGCCCTCCACCTTGTCACTGACTCTGGCGCGACAAGGAAAACCCGCTCCACGAGACGAGCGGATGTGCCCCCCTCGCAGAGGAGTTCCCGCATGGGCGCTTCGGCTCCGGCTGCGGCGAGATGGATGGCCGGCCGGACCTCTTTTCGGTGACCACGAGTTCGTTGCAGGACCGTCCCGAGAAGGTCGTGATGGTGCCTGGCTGGGCAGTGACCGGTCCAGTCTCGCTTTGCCACGGGGGCCGCCGCCGACGATGTGACAGTCAGCCGAATCGGATAGTAAAACTCAGGCGTACACAATGGTAGAGGGGGAGTTAACGCCTATTTTTAATTGCTTACAAACTGCTGAGCCGCATCGCTCCTGTTCAGATTCAGGGTTTCCGCTACTTCCAGGATGTGTTGACAGACGATTTATTTGAACGTTGGATATTGCTCCTTGAAGAGTTTGACATAATTAATCAAATGTACCTGTATGCGGTTTCAAAAAACGGCATGCCAAGAGACGTGTCCTTGGCCTTTGCGGTTGAGCTGGCAGAGCCCATGGTGGAGATCCTCGTTGCGCGGAAAAAGTTGCCCGCTAACACCAGACGTCAAACATTGAAAGAGTGTCTCGAAGCTCTTCTTGTCGAATATGACAACGTGGTCTTTTATAAAGAAACTTCTGCTGACAGCGATGGGTTTCTTGACAAGCTTAAGAACAATAGAGTACAAATTATGCATATCAAGCATAATCAGAAGAAGGAAAAATGCTTCGTCGGGGCTCACTGCGTTCTTTACCTATGCAAACTCAGCCTGCTCTATAGGTCGATTCCCCTTGATCTTTTTGACATTTCCGCCTGTGCCTACAAGGGCAAGCTCAAGATGAATGTCGCTGCCCTAGATGCTTGGGCAGAGAACCTCTAAGAGTCAAATGCGAATCGAATCGATTATTTGATTCGTACGTCAAGCGCGTCCTCGTTGGCTTGCTACCTCTACTGCCTGGATACATAAGGGCTGCTACGATATATTTCTGCTGATTGAAAATGCATTAATCAGCATTTTGCGACAGCCGTGAGTCACTTATGACCGAGCGAATGTCGAGCACCGAAATAAAGCGAGATCACTATCTCAATCTGCTCATCGGAAAGAAATGGAACGGCTTCATCAAGGTAGTGACTGGCGTGCTCCGCTGCGGAAAGTCCTTTCTCATCTTCGAGCAGTTCAAGAGGCACCTGCTGGAGAGCGGCGTCGCGGGGAATCAAATCATCGAGATGGCGTTCGACGATCCCGAGAACGAGGAGTACCTCGACTACAAGATGTTCTACTCCCCCATAAAGGAGCTTACTTCCGATGAGGGATCCTACTATGTACCGCTCGATGAGGTGCAGGAGATGGAGGGCTTCGAGAAGGTCCTCAACGGCCTTCTCCGCAGGCGTAATTTGGATGTATATGTCACCGGTAGCAATGCCAGGTTCCTATCTCGGGACATCATCACTCAGTTCCGTGGGCGCGGCGACGAGGTCCGTATGAGGCCACTCAGTTTCTCTGAGTTCATGTCGACGTATGATGGCGAGAAGTCTGATGGCTGGGCGGAGTACGTACAGTTTGGCGGCATCCCCCTGGTGGTGCTCGAGGGTACGGACGAGGAGAAGATGGGCACACTGCAGGCGCTCAACCGTGAGACGTATATCAGGGACCTGGTCGAGCGCAACGCGATACGCGACGACGCGGAGTTTGCCGACTTTCTCAGCGTGCTTGCCTCCGGCATAGGGTCCCTGACAAACCCGACGAGGATGGCTGACACGTTCAAAACTGTAAAGGGAAAGGGCGTGAGTCCCACCACGGTGCGTAGCCGGATTGGCTTTTTGGAGGACGCGTTTGTAATCGAGGAAGCTCAGCGATACGACATAAAGGGCCGCAAGTACATCGGTTCGCTCGTCAAGTACTACTTCTCGGACATGGGACTGAGAAATGCCCAGATTGGTTTCCGTCAGATCGAGGAGACCCACATAATGGAGAACGTCCTCTACACAGAGCTCGTCTCCCGGGGGTACAACGTGGATGTGGGCGTCCTCAATACCTCGGAAACGAATGCCGAGGGTGGGTCGTCCCGGAAGCAGCTGGAGGTCGACTTCGTCTGCAACAAGGGTTCCCGGCGCTACTACGTCCAATCCGCGTACTCCCTACCGACCCACGAGAAGACCCTGCAGGAGCAGAGTTCGCTTCTCAAGATCGACGACTCGTTCAAGAAGGTCATCGTTGCCAGGGACGCAGTTGCCCCCTGGTTATACCGAGGAGGGCGT
Source organism: Olsenella sp. oral taxon 809 str. F0356 (assembly GCF_000233535.1). Taxonomy (NCBI): domain Bacteria; kingdom Bacillati; phylum Actinomycetota; class Coriobacteriia; order Coriobacteriales; family Atopobiaceae; genus Olsenella; species Olsenella sp. oral taxon 809. The sequence continues at coordinate 1,815,993 of NZ_JH376563.1, read as the reverse complement.
CCTGGTGACGGGGCTCTTCGATTTTCTTCTCGACGGAGAGAGCCTCGAGAGACTCTGACGGAATCGCTGATATCCGTCGGTGTGGACTTGACCCTGATTCCTAATCACCGCGAAGTGAGAATCAACGGGCAGCGTGACCCTTCGTGTCTTGAAAAGTGATGCCCACCATGTTGAACGGCTGTGGCTAGACGACTGGAACCACGAGCGCTTGCCGCCCATAATGAGTGTGACGTCAATGCGGGACCACGACCTACCAAGGGGGCGGCGTGAAGGCATCTGAGGCGGCGAAGGCCTGGGGTTGGTCGGAGGACAAGGTCCGCAGGTACTGTCGGGACGGCATGGTCCCCTTTGCGAGCAAGGAGCTGGGGCGATTCGGGCGCGAGGAGTGGGTGATTCCCAACGGCAGTGCCGTGCCACCCATCTCGCTTTATGACGCAGCCAACTGGATGACGCTGATTCGCGACGTCTCCGAGGGTGCCGCCCCCGACCTTCAGGGTCCCGAGGGGAGCGACGTCAGAATCGCGGACGCCCTTGCGTACCTGGGCCAGCTTGGCTGGTGCACACGGCTTGAGCTCCGGAAGGACGCGCGTGGCAGGCTGCTGCCGCTCGAGACCGTGCGCGGAATCAGCCTCACGACGAGCGGCCTGCGGTGCCTGGACGAGTTCAACGACTCGCGGAAGCGCAGCGTCACGGTCGTTCGGTCCGGGGCGTTGACCAAGTCGGCGGCGGGGTTGCTGGGGCTTTCCATGAAGGGGGAGGTCCAGGAGACGAGAAGCGTCTACCGCGGGTAGGGGCGTCCGGGCTTATCGTTGATCACCGAGCGCGACGAGACATACCACCTTAAGACGAACGTCCATGACACGGAGCGCGAGGTGGAGCTCATTGATATCCTCCGGCGCATCGAGCCGGGCAGCGACCATGAGACCAACCACTTTGGCGTGTCGCTCGACTACGCCCAGACCGAACGGCAGATCCAGGAGGTCGTCACTCTTCTCACCCAGGGGATTTGCACGCTTTGCGAAGAACGCGGCTGAGCGAGTGAAACGTCGGCGTCACGCCCGCTGAGTTATTCTCGTCCAAAGGAAAGCATCGACGTGATCGACAACATCGGGATAGACGCCGGAAGCGACTTCGCGGTGGCCTATCACAACGCCACTTATGACACCGATGAGCTGGCCATAATCATCGGCAGCGTGCGTGAGCTTGGGCTGCTCGGTTCGGGCATCTACTCTCAATGATGCTGCCTCGCTCATTGGCAGAGTGGTCATGAGTCCTTCTTTGACGAGGAGCATCTGCCGTGGTTCCGGATTGCGTTCAGGCGTCTGCAGGAGTTGGTGTGGTGAGATTCTCAGGGGCAACAGGGCGCAAGAAGGGATTGCTTCGCCGTAATGATCCTCTCATGGTGAAGTGGAATCGTCGGATTCCCCAGTCTGATGAGTGCCAAAACGTAAAGCTCGTTTGTGTCGACTTGGGGCTCCGTTTCGGCACCCAAATGGACGGGAAGTTCGTTTGTGTAGGAAAAAAGACTGTCTGTCGGCATGAAAGCGCTCTTTTTCTCTACACAAACGCACTTCCCGTCCAAACCGAGGGTCATTGGGTGTGTGGAATCGACACAATCGCACTTTCCATGCAGTAGACTCCGAAGGCTCGTGTGTGTTTTGTCTTATGGCGCATGTACCCTACCGCTCGATGGGTGTGCGTGACCGGGCAGCGGCATGTCATTGGCATGTGCGCCTGGTTAACTAGCGGAGACGTTATGACAAATAAATCGCCGCGCTTGCAATTATGCGCACACCGCATTGGTTCATGGTAGGTCGGCGATTCGTATGTATCAATGCTATTTGTTATCAATTTGCGGAATAGAATCTATCTACACAATTTATAGATTTTGTAATTTCTTCTTTATCTTCAGTAGGTATGATCACGTCATTAATGGCATCGTATATGCAACAAGGCCATCGACTTCCATATCGATAGGTTACAAGCCACAACGAGAAATTTCCCACGCCGGAAGTTCCAGATTTTAAGCGGTCTTCGCTGGGATTAAAATCACAGGGCGCTTCGATGCGATAAATTGCATGACCAGCGGCCAATTCTTGTTCATAGAAATCCATCATTCGAGAAATAAGCTCACTGTAGTTAACATTCTCGGCATAGAATCCAGCGCTGCCATTCGTTGCGATGACGAAGTCGCAGGTATCCATCTCTATCGTCATTCGACCAAGGCGGCAGTCACTAGACAAGGTTTCCTTGGTGGCCTTCCTTATCTTTCTCATTATTCCTTTAATTGCTTCGACGATGAGTTCCGATGTAACGCCGGTCACGAGTGAAACGACGACATCTACTCCGAGGCTAACGCCAGCCGCTACAGCAAATTGACCTCTAATAATTGGGTCAATCCCATCCTGTAATAGGTTTGATTGGACCTGGGCATCGAGCGTGGTCCTGTATGCGCTCCCATGAAAATCGAGTCGAAGATGCCTGATTTCGTTCACGGAACTCTGCGATTCCATAGTGGTGTCTCCTTTCGGAAGGCAGGGCTGTTCGCTGACCCCTTGGCCTTGGCTATGGACTTTTGGTTGCGGACTCTGAAAGGTGAGAACTCCACAGGTGACTAGCATTTGGAAGGGTCCGGGCGCGTTTGCGCAGATGGCGCATCGTTGGCTGCGGACTCTGAAAGGCGAGGACTCCGCAGTCAACTACGGCTTGCGCGTGCGAGCCGGTTTCGGGTACGTTGCCCCGCCTCTCTCGCCCAAGAAATCGTGCGAGTGTACAATCTGAAGGCTTCAGCTTGCGCATTCGAGGGGCGAAACGGTGACGTTTGCCTGCGGACGGCCGTCGAGTGCGCAATTCCGCGCCTTAAGCTTGCGCACTCGACTAGGAGGGACGTGCCCGAGCGAGGACACGCATGGAGACGCGCCGCGTCCGGGCCGGAAGAGGGATCCAAGACCGTGGAAGGGGAGGCGAGAGATGCCGGCAACAGCGACAACCATACGAAGCCTCCTCGTGGGGCCCGAGTCCGACGGCGTGCGCCTCGACTCCTTCCTCGCCGCCCAGCCGGGCATGCCCAGCCGCTCCGCCTGCGCGCACCTCGTCGAGGGTGGCTCCGTGACCATCAACGGCACCCTCGCCACCAGCAAGAGCGAGCGCGTCCTCCTGGGCGACCGCGTCCAGGCGAGCGTCCCCGAGCCCGAGCCTGCCCCGGGCTCCCTGGCCCCCAACCCCGAGATACCCCTCGATGTCCGCTTCGAGGACGACTACCTCATCGTCCTCTCCAAGCAGTCGGGCCTCGTCTGCCATCCCAGCCCGGGGCACGTGGACGACACACTGGCAAACGCCCTCGTCGCCCACTGCGGCATCTCTCGCCTGGGAACCCTGCAAGGGGACGACCGTCCCGGCATCGTGCACCGCCTTGACATGGACACCTCGGGGCTCATGGTCGCCGCAAAGGACGACACGACCCAGAAGGCGCTCCAGGACCTCATCCGCATGCGCGTGCTCGACCGTCGCTACGTCACGCTCGTCCAGGGCTACGTGGCCCCCGAGCAGGGCACCGTCACCACCGGCATCGCCCGCTCCACCCACGATCGCCTGCGCATGGCGGTCTCGGACGACCCCATGGCGCGCGAGGCGATCACGACCTTCACCACCCTGGAGCGCTTCGAGGCGGGGCGCTTCGACGATGGCTACAGCCTCCTCGAGTGCCACCTCTACACCGGGCGCACCCACCAGATTCGCGTGCACATGCGCCACCTGGGCCACCAGGTCGTGGGTGACCAGCTCTACGGCCGCGGGGACGACCGGCAGAACCAGGGCCTCAGGCGCCAGTTCCTGCACTCCTGGCACATCCGCTTCGACCACCCCGCTACGGGCCAGACCATCGAGCTCGCCGACCGCCTGCCATCGGACCTCCTGGCTGTACTAGAATCTTTGAAGGGAAGCTCGATGGGTCGCACCGAGGCAGGGGAGAGGATCTGCCCCCAGCTGGGCATGGGCGACCTCTCGTAGCGCGCACACGAGGAGAGGTAGGGCCGTGTTCAACAGGTTGGGACTCACGCCGATAGTCATCTTCAACGGCATCATCTGGCTGTTCTTCACGCTCGCCTACTTCTACCAGCTGGTCTACATCATCCGCGTGATGCTGCGCGGCACGGTCGTGCTGCCGAAGGCGAAGCGGAACCACAGCTATGCTTTCGTGATCGCCGCCCACAACGAGGAGCCGGTCATCGGCAACCTGGTGCGTTCCATCCTCACCCAGGAGTATGACGGGATCATAGACTGCTTCGTCGTGGCGGACGCCTGCACCGACTCCACCGCGGACGAGGCGCGCAAGGCCGGCGCCATCACCTGGGAGCGCAACGACCTCGTGCGCAAGGGCAAGAGCTGGGTGCTCGACTACGCCTTCGACCGCATTCTCGACGAGTACGGGGAAAAGTACGAGGCCTTCTTCGTGATGGACGCGGACAACATCATCGCGCCCGACTACGTCCAGGTCATGAACCAGGCCTTCGACGCCGGCTACCTGGTCTGCACCAGCTACCGCAACTCCAAGAACTTCGACTCCAGCTGGATCAGCTCGGCGTACGCTCTCTGGTTCCTGCGCGAGGCGAAGTTCCTCAACAACGCCCGCATGATGCTGGGCACGAGCTGTGCCATCTCGGGATCGGGTTGGCTCGTCGCCGCGAGCATCATCCGCGGCATGCACGGCTGGAACTTCCACACCCTGACGGAGGACATCCAGTTCTCGACCTTCTGCTGCGCGCACGGCATCCAGATCGGCTACGCTCCCGCGGAGTTCTTCGACGAGCAGCCCCTCACCTTCAAGGCGTCCTGGATTCAGCGCATGCGCTGGACAAAGGGTTTCTACCAGGTGTTCTTCTCGTACAACAGGAACCTGCTCCATGGCATAGGCAAGGGGCAGTTCGCCTCGTATGACATGCTCATGACGGTTGCCCCGGGCATGATCCTGACGCTCCTCTCCGCCTTCGTGAACGCGTCCTATCTAATCGTAGGCTACCTGAGCCACGGCTTCATCGCCACCGATGGCGAGCTGGCCATGTGCGTGGGCTCGCTCATCATGACCTTCGCCTCTATGTACGTGGTGTTCTTCATCCTCGCCGTCATCACCACGATCAGCGAGCGCAAGCACATCCACGCCAAGAAGAAGTGGCGCATCTTCACCAACCTCTTCACCTTCCCGCTCTTCATGATGTCCTACATCCCCATCACGGTCGCGGCCCTGTTCAAGAAGGTCGAGTGGGTCCCCACGAAGCATGACATCGCGGTCAACTTCGACGATGTCATGGGGGAGGGCGCGAGGTAGCCCGAGCCTGTGCCGGATGCTAGAATCGACCACAACTTAGTCTGCAAGATGCGCCACGGCCCAGGTCGTGGCGCATCGCGAAGAAAGGGGAGCTGCATGGCAACGTTCTTCGAGGGAGAGTCCCACACCTTCTCCGAGTATCTTCTGGTTCCCGGCTACTCCTCCCACGAGAACGTCCCGGCGAACGTCTCGCTCGAGACGCCCCTCGTCAAGTTCAGGCGCGGCGAGGAGCCTGCCATCAAGATGAACATCCCCATGGTCTCGGCCATCATGCAGGCCGTCTCCGGCCCGCGCCTGGCCGTCGCCCTCGCCCAGCAGGGCGGCATCTCGTTCATCTACGGCTCGCAGACCCCCGAGGACGAGGCCGCCATGGTCCGCGAGGTCAAGACCTACAAGGCCGGCTTCGTCGTGTCCGACTCCACGCTCACGCCCGACATGACCCTGGCCGACGTGCTCGAGCTCCGCGACCGCACGGGTCACACCACCATGCCCGTGACCGAGGACGGCAGCCCCCATGGCAGGTTCTGCGGCATCGTGACCAGCCGCGACTACCGCGTGTCGCGCGACGACCGCGGCAAGCTCGTCAGCGAGTTCATGACCCCCGCCGCCGAGTGCGTGACGGCGGACACCACGGTGCCCCTCAAGGTCTGCAACGATATCATCTGGGACAACAAGGTCAACACCCTTCCCATCGTGGACAAGGACGGGAACCTCTCGTCCCTCGTCTTCCGCAAGGACTACGACTCCCACAAGTCGCGCCCCGACGAGCTCCTCGACGAACACAAGCGCTATATCGTGGGCGCCGGCATCAACACCCGCGACTATGCGACCCGCGTGCCCCTGCTGGTGGAGGCCGGTGCCGACGTGCTCTGCATCGACTCCTCCGAGGGCTACTCCGAGTGGCAGAAGCTGACCCTGGACTGGGTGCGCGAGCATTACGGCGACTCCGTCAAGGTCGGCGCGGGCAACGTGGTCGACGCCGAGGGCTTCCGCTACCTGGCGGACTGCGGGGCCGACTTCGTCAAGGTGGGCATCGGTGGCGGCTCGATCTGCATCACTCGCGAGCAGAAGGGCATCGGCCGTGGCCAGGCCTCCGCGCTCATCGACGTCTGCCGCGCCCGCGATGAGTACTTCGAGGAGACGGGCGTCTACGTGCCCGTGTGCTCCGACGGCGGCATCGTGTACGACTACCACATGACGCTTGCCCTGGCCATGGGTGCCGACTTCCTGATGCTGGGCCGTTACTTCGCCCGCTTCGACGAGTCGCCCACGCGCAGGCTCAACGTAAACGGCTCCTACGTCAAGGAGTACTGGGGCGAGGGGTCTGCCCGCGCCCGCAACTGGGCTCGCTATGACCTCGGGGGAGAGAAGAAGGCCCTCTCGTTCGTCGAGGGCGTCGACTCCTATGTCCCCTACGCGGGCCCGCTCAAGGACAACGTCGAGAACTCCCTCACCAAGGTTCGCTCCACCATGTGCAACTGCGGGGCTCTCAACCTTCCCGAGCTGCGCGACAAGGCCAAGATCACCCTGGTCTCGGCCACCTCGCTGGTCGAGGGCGGCGCGCATGACGTCATGCTGAAGGACTCAAACTCAGACATGAACTTCCGCTCGTAAGAGGCGGCGCCCGCGACGAGCCAACCTCGTCTCGGTCGAGGCCATGCGACTTTGGGCGAGAGGTCCCCGGCACGAAGCCGGCGGGCCTCTCGCCTTGTTTTGGCTGCTGGACGTTGGGTATGATATGTAGAAGAATATCCATATCAGGGGGTGGAAGGATGAATGCCGTCGCCACGATGGAAGGCACTACGAAGCTCGGTCGTTGGGGCGGCTCACGGGCGGTGCGCATACCCAAGCCGATGTGCGACCTGCTTGGGGTCGATGTCGGAGCGACGCTTGACGCCGTCGGTGGGTCGGATGAGGAGGGACCATTCATCACCCTCAGACCCCTTGGTCCCCACCGTTCGTACGGTGACGCCCCCTATCAGAGCATAGAGAGCCTCTTTAGGGGCTACGAAGGAAGTGAGCCGAGCCCAGAGCCCGACTGGGGGGATGACGTCGGGGCGGAGGTGGTGGAGTGACGCCGCTCGAGCAGGGCGACCTCGTCGAGGTGAGCTTCACCCCGGCAGTGGGACATGAGCCTGCGAAGTCCAGGCCTGCCGTGGTTCTGAGCACCTATGGCTTCAACTGCAGGTCGAGCCTGGTTGTGGTTGCGCCAGTCACCAGTACGAACAACGGCTATCCCTTGCACGTCCCGTTGAGCACGGGGCTGGTACGGGGTTACGTTCAGGTGGAGGTCCTGCGTTGCCTCGACCTCGAGCGCCGTGGATACGAGCTGCTCGGCGTCGTGCCTGAAGCCACCATGACCCGCGTGATGTCCCACGTGCGCTCGATATTTGATCTCAGGTAGGTGCCTGCCGCAGCCGGTTTGCAGGTTGCCCGGCCTACGACAGCGTTCCTTCGGGTGGCAGTGGCTTCGTTGCCGTCCCTCCCCGCCCGATTGGCCTGCCTGCGTTCGGTCGGGCTTGCGGCCTTGTCGGACGGACCCCCTTGGGTTTCGCACGAGTTTTTTGCCGCCGGGTCCCTCTGTTCCATCCGGTGGAGATAAAATTACTCTGTATGAAATTTAGTATATAAAAGCAAAGGAGTGAGAATGTCCACAAGGAGCTCTCGGGAGCTGGGCCTGGGAAGGCGGTCCCTCGTCACCGCGCTCACGCTCGCCTTGGCACTGCAGGGATTCCCCGCGGTCCCGGGCTATGCCGAACCGGCATCGGGCGCCGCCGCCGCATCGACCTCTGAGCCTGTGTCCGACGGGCAGGACGTTCCTGACGGGACGGCAGCGTCAGCAACATCGGGAGACGCTGGCGCCGAAGGCGTCGAGGCTGCCGACGCCGCTCCTGCTGACGAGGAGGCGAGTCCCTCCGCTTCTGCTGAAGCGACGGCCGCCGAAGCACCCGCCCTCGCCGCGGCACCGCCCGCGTCCGCCCCGACAGAGACGGTGGAGCTCTGGGTCGACGGCAGCACCGGAAGCGACGCCGACGATGGGTCGAGCACAGCTCCCCTCAAGTCCCTTGGCAAGGCGCTGGAGCTCCAAGCGGCAAACCCGGCGATAACGACCATCAAGATCAAGGGCAGCTTCTCTGCGCCCGCTGCGGCCACCATCCCCGCAGGTGTGACCCTGGTCGTCGCCGGCGTCACCACCATGGAGGGCACCGGCGCGGATGGCATCACGCTTGCGAGCGGATCGACCCTCAGGTGCCTGGATGGCGCCACGCTGACCATGTCCGGCTTTGGCACGGCACTGACCGCCAGGGCGGGTTCGACAATCACCGACGGCAGCTACGTGTTCGAGGACAACGCCGGCGGGAACGGCACCCGTGGCATCGCCCTGGGCGGAACGGTCAGGGGCAGCGGTGGCAAGGACAGCCTCACCATCACGGCCGACGACAAGTGCGACACCAACTTCTACGAGTCGGGCATCACCTTCGAGAACTGCACCGTGAGCGTGAACTCCCAGACGCGCACCTGGTTCGACGCTCGTGACCTCAACCTCAAGAACGCCTCGCTCACCGTGGCGGGCTTCGGCCAGACCTACTACATGAACCAACTCAACATGAGCGACTCCGAACTGACGATCAACAAAGGGAGTTCCTGGCGCTATCCCACGGGCATGGCCATCCAGTCGTCCTGCAACATCGTGAACTCGCACATCACCTCCAACACCGGGTCGACGGCCGGCATCTCGGTCGGCGGCAACGCGAGCACGACGGTCACCGTGACCAATTCCACCATCGAGCTCAACAACGGCGGCACAGGTGGGCTCAACGTCAACACCGGAAAAGTGGTCTTCGACAACTCGACACTCAAGGGCAACGGCAAGAACTCCGGCGCGCTCTTCGGCGCGCAGGGCAACGGCTACATCGAGTTCGACGGCAGCTCGCTCGTCGAGTCGCCTGCGGCGAAGAACGCAGACACGGGCGCGGGCCAGACGGGCACGAACTACGTCGTGCTCGGTGGCTCCCACCTCGTGAAGTATGCCCCGGACTACAACTCCGGCAGTGGCAGCACCGTTCCCACCAACGGCGCGGACAACGGCAACGAGCGGCTCATGCTCTTCACGCTGGCCGACGCAAGCACGAGCGCGCTTTCGCCTCTTAACTCGAACGGTACAAGCTACAGCTACCCCGTGGCCAACGCCTCGTCCGACGGACAGAAGCACGTGTGGGTCCCCGCCGAGAGCGTTACCTTCAGGCTCAATGCCCCGGACGCCGCCCAGGCGGTCGGGGCGAGATTCAGTGACGGAACGGTCGCGGACAAGGCTGCCGTCGCCATGCGCGGCTACGCGCTCGCCGACGCCACGCCCGCAGCCGGCAGCGCGCAGGTCCCAGGCGACCCCACGGCACTTGGCTATCACTTCGAGGGTTGGTTCTACAGGGATGCGGACGGTGTGGAACGCGCGTACGACAGCTCCGTCACGGTCAATGCGCCCCTGGTCGCCTATGCCAAGTGGTCGAGCGACTCCGCCAGCTATGGCATCGTCTACCACAGCAACCTTGCCGATGACGCCACCTATACCGTCTCTGCGAACAGGCCCGACCGCAGTGCGACCGTAGCGTCGATCGATGCTGCCATCGCCGCGAACGGCGCCTTCTCCCAGCCGGGCAAGATCTTCAAGGGCTGGAACACCAGCGCCGACGGCAGGGGAGAGGAGCATGCCTCTGGCGACGTCCTCACGCTTCCCACCGACAAGAGCTCCGTAGATCTCTATGCGCAGTGGGAGGACCAGCTTGCGACGGTCCGCTTCTCTGCCAACGGGGGAACTTTTTCCGATGACAGCGTGTTCAAGACCAAGACGGACGTGTTCTCCATCTCCACCGGGGCCAACGGGGGAGAGGTCGCGACCGTCAAAAGGCAGGCCAAGGTCTCGGACAACCAGAAGCTGGGCGACCTCCTGAAGTCCCTTGACGGCTCCGTCGACGCCAGCACCGCTGGCATCGCGTCTCCGAGCAAGGACACAGCGGGCTTCGAGGGCATGGCGTCCCGCGCGGGTTTCCTGCTTGAGCACGAGACAAAGGATCTCACGTTTCTCGGCTACGTTTATGGCCACGAATACAGTTATTGGTACGACGACCCCCAGGGCTCCGACGTTGCGACCCTTGACTCCGGAACCACGGTCAAGGGCGACGTCACGTACTACCTCAAGTGGAAGGACGACCCCTCCGTCCCCACCATCCAGGCGAGCGGCGCGCTCGATGCCGATATGTGGGGGGACTCCAAGGACGTGTCCAACGAGATCAAGTTCGTCGAGGCGGGCAAGGAGTTCAGCCTGACGGGGGCCATCGACACCACTGCGATCAAAGACCAGATGCGCTCTATCGAGAAGAGCTTCGAGGAGGATTCCGAGCACTTCTCGGACATCGAGCTCTCTGGTGCCGCGTCGACGTTCACGGCCAAGGTCACGCTTCCTGACGAGGTGAAGGTCCCTGCGGATCCCCAGGTGCAGGTTGCGGGCATGGGCGACCTCTTCAGGCTCGACTCCGTCACCGCCTCCGGGCAGGAGGTGACCGTCACCTTCAAGCTCAACGACGGCTTCACCACCTATCAGCTGCTGAAGGATGCCGTGGACGGTACCGGCCTGGCTGCCGAACGTGCCGCTAGCATCAACGACTCAAACTTCATCACGGCGACTATCTCTGGTCTCACGCTGGCCGACGGCGTCCAGAACGGCGTCGAGTTCGCCGCGACCGGCGACGTGAGCGGTAACTTCTTCGCCGTCGCCAAGAAGGGGAGCGAGACCAAGCGCTTCGTCTTCGACTGGACCTCCCAGCAGCTGGAGGCCGGCAGGGACCCCCGCGGCGACGACGTCCGCCAGACCATGGTCTCCGTGGTCCCCTCCACCATCGGACTGCCCGCAGACCTCGAGGCGGACGGTGACACGGAGCACGAGGCAGTGCACGAGGTCCTGCAAGGCGAGGAGGTGAACCTCACGGGCGTCGTGGGGGTGACGAGCGTCAAGAGCCAGATGGAGGCCATCGAGGGCCAGTTTGGCACCACCCCCGACCGCTTCGAGTCCATCGCGCTCTCGGACCTCAGCTCGGGCTTCGTGGCCACGCTCACGCTTCCCGAGGGTGTGAGCCCCAAAGTCGGGCTTGGGAAGAGGGACGTCACGGTCGAGGGCTTCTCCGACACCTTTGCCGTGTCGGACGTCACGACGGAGGGCAACAAGGTCACCGTCACCATGGACCTCAAGTCCGGAATCGCGAACTACCAGCAGCTGAAGGATGCCGTCTCCGCAGTCTCCGACACGATGAGGCTCACGGTTCCCACGCGGGTCTCGGATGACGTCGCGGTGGGTACCCGCCTGAGCGTCACGGGCACGGTCACGGGGACCTTCCACTCGAAGGCGACCTCCGAGGGTGGGAAGACCAAGGTCTTCGCCTTCACGTGGAACGGCGAGCAGACAGACGAGGGGCGTGATGCCATCCTGTCCGCAAGCGATCCCACCATCCAGCTGACCCTCGCCACCACCTCGCCCATCGAGGGCGGTCTCGAGGGTGACATGCTCGTCGCCGGCGACACCGAGCACGACGCGGTCATAAGGGCCGAGAAGGGCTCCAGCTTCGACCTGACCGGGGCGATTGACGTCGCTCCCGTCAAGGCGCAGATGGCCGCCATCGAGGCCCGCTACCCCGGCGTCAGCCACGAGGACATCAAGCTGGACGTCAGGGACTTCGGCTTCAGCGCCAGCTTCACCGTCCCCGACGACATCGAGCTCCCCGCGTCCCTCGATCCATCTCAGGTCACGACCGAGGCGTTTGGCCCCGGCTTCAAGGTGGGTGACGTCAGGGTCGACGGCAAGACCGTCACCGTCTCCTTCGTCCTGAGCGACCCCGACCAGATCACGACCTATGACAAGCTCGAGGCCGTCGTCGACGCCGCCGGTGACGCGGGCGAGAACAGCCCCAGCTGGATGAGGCTCGTCGTCCCCGGGCTCAAGGTCTCCACGAATGCCGAAACGGGCAAGACGTTGACCATCGTGGGCACGGTCGGCGGCCATTTCGCGGCACGCGCCACCACCGACGAGGGGACCTCGAAGGTCTTCTCGTTCGTGTGGAACGGCACGCAGTGGGCACCGGGCAAGGATGCCGTGGCGACGGACGATGACACCATCCAGCTCTCGCTCGAGGTGACCGAGCCCTCCAACCCCAACCCCAACCCCAACCCCAACCCCAACCCCAACCCCAACCCCAACCCCAACCCCAACCCAACCCCAAGCCCGATCCGACGCCCGACCCGACCCCGACGCCAGATCCGACCCCCAACCCGACGCCGGACCCGGCTCCGCAGCCCGGACCGGTGCCCGCGCTCCCAGGGCATGTGGGGCACGTGGTCCGCAAGGTCCTCTCCAGGCTCCCCAAGACCGGGGACGACCTCTCTCCCGTCGCGTACGTGGCGGTCACAGGCCTTGCCGCCGCCTCGCTGCTCGTCGCGTTCCGCCTCCGTCGCAGGGACGACAAGGCCTAGGCGCCCCGTCAGGCCTCCTTGCAAGGTGCCGAGTCCGAGGGGTCAGGCTGAGCCTGGCCCCTCTTCCTTGTCGGCTCGCCTGGCAGGCGCCACGGACGTGTGGCAGCGCAGTGACCGCACGTCCGCATCAGCGCCCTGCGCGAGACCGCGACGCGTTTCTCGCTATACTCCCCCATGTATGTCTTTTTGTGCCAAGGAAAGGAACTCATGGCTGAGAACAGCGATGTCAGGCGCGAGACGGGCGACGTTCCCGCCTATGACGCCCAGAGGATAGAGACCAAGTGGCAGGCGCGCTGGGAGGAGGAGTCGCTCTACAAGACCGACGAGGACCCCTCCAAGCCCAAGAGGTACGTGCTCGAGATGTTCCCGTACCCCTCGGGCGACCTGCACATGGGCCACGCGCGCAACTACACCATCGGTGACGCCATGGCGCGCCAGGCCCGCATGCGCGGCTTCGATGTGCTGCACCCCATGGGCTTCGACGCCTTCGGCCTGCCCGCCGAGAACGCCGCCATCAAGCACAACACCCAGGCGAGCGAGTGGACCCACCAGAACATCGCCCAGGCAGTCAAGACCATGAAGCGCATGGGCTTCTCGTATGACTACGACCGCATGTTCAACACCTGCGACCCCGAGTACTACCGCTGGGGCCAGTGGATGTTCATCAAGATGTGGGAGAAGGGCCTGGCGTACCGCGCCACCTCGCCCGTCAACTGGTGTCCCCACTGCAAGACCGTGCTCGCCAACGAGCAGGTCGTGGACGGTCGCTGCTGGAGGTGCGGCTCGATTCCCGAGAAGCGCGAGCTCTCACAGTGGTACCTCAAGATCACCGACTACGCCCAGGAGCTCCTGGACGACCTCGACAAGCTGGAGGGCTGGCCCGAGAACGTCAAGGCCCAGCAGCGCAACTGGATCGGCCGCTCCGAGGGAGCCGAGATCGACTTCGTCCTGGCGGCCGAGGACGGCGTGACCCCCACCGACCGCAAGGTCACCGTCTTCACCACCCGCGCCGACACCCTCTTCGGCGTGAGCTTCTTCCTGCTGCCCCCGGAGTCGCCGCTGGCGACCGAGCTCGTCGCCGGCAGCGAGCACGAGGCCGAGTTCCTGGAGCTCAAGGCCGCGACCGAGAAGGTCTCGAGCGTTGACCGTCAGGGCTCCGGCAGGGAGAAGCACGGCGTCTTCACCGGGCGCTACGTCATCAACCCCATCAACGGCCGCCCCGCGCCCATCTGGGTCGCCGACTACGTCCTCATGGACTATGGCACCGGCGCCGTCATGGGCGTCCCCTGCGGCGACCAGCGCGACTTCGACTTCGCCAAGAAGTACGGCCTCGAGATAGCCCCGATCATCTGCAAGAAGGACGACCCACTCTACGAGGAGCTCAAGGACGAGCGCGAGCTGCGCGTGCGCAGCGTGGACTGGGAGCACGCCATGGACGCCGAGGGCTACCTGGTGCAGTCCGGCCAGTTCACCGGCCTCAAGGGCGGCAAGCACTCCGAGGCCGTCGACGCCATCATCAAGTGGCTGGGCGAGAGGGGCGTGGGTCGCGAGAAGGTTCAGTTCCGCCTGCGCGACTGGCTCATCAGCCGCCAGCGCTACTGGGGCAACCCCATCCCCATGATCCATTGTGACGACTGCGGTGACGTTCCCGTGCCCGAGGAGGACCTGCCCGTCCTCCTGCCCGACAACCTCGACCTCGGTGCCGGCGAGACCTTGGCCGAGTACGCCCCCTTCTACGAGACGACCTGCCCGCGCTGCGGCAGGCCCGCCCGTCGCATCACCGACACGATGGACACCTTCACCTGCTCGAGCTGGTACTACCTGCGCTACTGCGACCCGCACAACGACCAGGCCCCCTTCTCGAAGGGGTCCGTGGACCGCTGGATGCCCGTCGACAACTACGTGGGCGGCATCGAACACGCCATCCTGCACCTGCTCTACTCGCGCTTCTGGACCAAGGTCCTGCGCGACCTGGGCATGATAGACGTGGACGAGCCCTTCACCAACCTGCTCTGCCAGGGCATGGTCAAGGACGCCAACGGCGAGACCATGAGCAAGTCCAAGGGCAACGTCGTGCCGCCCTCCAGCGTGATCGAGCCCTACGGCGCCGACACCATGCGCCTGGCCATCCTCTTCGTGGCTCCCCCCGAGAAGGACTTCGACTGGGACGAGGAGGCCGTCGCCGGCGCGAACCGTTTCATCAAGCGTGCCTGGCGCGTGGTGTGGGGCCTCTCCCAGACCGCTGACGCCAGGGCAGGGCTCGACCTTACGACGACCGATGCCGCCTCGAGGGAGCTCAACCGCTGCCTCAACGAGATGGGCCTGCGCTGCACCTCCGACTTCGACCGCGGGCAGTTCAACACCGCCATCTCGGCCTGCATGGAGCTTGTCAACGCGGCGAGCAAGTACCTGAACGAGACCGAGCCCGCCGGACGCGACGCCGCGGTCTGCTATCGAGCGGTCCATGCCATCGTGACCATGCTGGCCCCCATCTGCCCGCACTGGGCGGAGGAGCTCTTTCACGAGGCACTGGGCAGGGAGGGCTCCGTCTACGACGAGCCCTGGCCCGAGTTCGACCCCGAGCAGGCAAAGAGCGACAGCGTCGAGATTGCGGTGCAGGTCAAGGGTAAGATTCGTGCTCGCATCATGGTTCCTGCGTCTGCCGGCAAGGACGAGCTCGAGGCAGCGGCACGCGAGGCGGTCGCCGAGCAGATCGCCGGCAAGGGCGTCAAAAAGGTCATCGTCGTCCCCGGCAAGCTCGTGAACATCGTCGCGATCTAGTCGCGCAGCATCGGAAAGGCATGCGAAGTCGTCTGGGTGGGGCTCCGGCCTCGCCCAGACCCGTAAGCGTGGCAGCCCGCCGGGAAGCCACCAGAAGCTACCAAGGAGCTGACATGGAGGGGGAGACGACCGCCAGGAGCGACGCCGCGGGCACCAAGCTGCCCTGGGTGGACGTCGCCAAGGGGCTGGGCATCCTCCTCGTCGCCCTGGGCCACCTCACCAACGGCGACGGCCAGAGCGTCTGGCTGCCGGCCCTGGCCGAGCTCCACTACGACCTCTACCTCTTCCACATGCCGCTCTTCTTCTTCCTGGGCGGGGTAGTCCTGCGTCCCAGGGGACGGGGGTTTGCGGGCTTCGCCCAAAGGCGCGCCCGGGGTCTTCTCGTCCCGTACTACGTCTTCTCGCTCTACTACCTCCTCAAGCCCGTCGCCCTCGCCCTGGCGCCCGCCCTCGGGGATTCGTTCGCGATCGAGGGCACCCAGGACCTCGCGACCTCGGCGTTCGACGTCCTGGTCATGGGAGAGGGCCTCTGGTTCCTCTGGGCGTACTTCTGGGGGCAGCTCCTCGCCTTCCTGGTGCTCCGCGCCCTCGCCGGCCCGGACGACGATGGGGCGGGCGAGGGGGGGCACGTCCCCGCCTGCGCCCTCGTCGGGGTCCTGCTCGTTCTCGCGTCCCAGCTCTGGTGGACCGTGGGACCGGAGGTCAAGCTGCCCCTCTGCCTCCTCAGGGGCGTGGAGGCGGCGGGCTACATCCTCCTGGGCGTCGCGCTCAGGGGGGCGCTGGCCCGCGTGCCGCGCGGTGCGCTCGTGCCCCTTGCCCTGGCACTCGCGGTCGTGCTGGCCCTCGTCGCCCACCGCGTCATGCCCGACCTCTACGTGACCCAGGAGTACGTGGCGCTCTTCCCCGGGGGGGAGAGCCCCTCCCTCGCCCTGGCCGTTCCGCAGGCGGCGCTCATGCTGCTCCTGGCGCTGGCGGGGACTCTTGCCGTGGCGTTCCTCTCGCTTGCCCTGGGAGAGTGCGGCCCCCTGCGGGAGCTGGGCCGCAGGAGCCTCGTCCTCTATGCGCTCTCGGCCCCGTCGATGAACCTCTGCAAGCTGCTGCTCTTCTCGCTCGCCGGCGTCGACCTCCATGACGCGCCCTTCGCCGCGCAGCTCGGTGTGGGCGTCCTCCTCGCCCTGGTCTCCGTCCTCGTCCTCGTTCCCGTGGAGCGGCTGATTCGGCGGCACCTGCCCTTCCTCCTGGGACGTCGTCGCGAGCGTTAGGCTGCGCGGACGAACGCCGTAGCGGGCGAATGCCGCCGCGGGCAAACGCCGTCGCTCGAGCTAGCTGCCACGCCGCGCATATGAGCTGCTGCGTGGCCCAGACGCCCCGCAGCCGGTGCGACGTGCGCATTCTAGATTTGAAATGTACACTTCCCTCCGCTGAGCTGGGGTTTTGTGGAGAGGTGCGCATTTCAGATTTCAAATGCGCACCTCGAGTGGGTTCACTCTGCTCGCACCCTGCTTCTACGCGGTCCCACCCCACCCCCTCCTCGTGGCATCGGATGCGCAAACGCTGCACTCAAGCACAAATTGCCACCTTGCCTGCGCCCGTCCATTTGAGTCGGTCCACATTGCCGACCCCACGACGCGCGCGGATACTGAGCCTCGAACCAGAAGGCAGGCCCGCGGACGCTCGCGGGCGGGGGCGTGGACGCGTCCCCTCGACGAAGGGAGCAGCAATGGACGAGGATCGCCAGGAGGTTTGGGACGCGCTCACCACCCGTGCCGGCCAGCTCTTTGGCAAGGACCCCTCCGAGTTCAGCGAGGACACCAGGTTCGAGGACCTCGGCATCAAGTCCGTGCAGGTGTCGCAGATCACCACCTACATCGAGGACGAGCTCGACGTCGAGGTGCCCTACATGAAGTTCCGTCGCTGCGCGACCTTCGGCGAGGCCACCGACTTCGTGTGCGACCTGCTCGACGAGTAGCACCCGTGACTGCCGCCCGTGCCGCCATGGCGCGGGCGTCTCGTTGACGTTGAGAAAGAAGACCCCATGCTTGACTACAAGATTCCCGAGCACTGGAAGGCCGTGACCGACAAGAAGGTCTCCGACCTCGTTCAGGGCAGCGGCGAGGAGTACTCCGACGAGTGGCCCGTCTACCTTGACACGGACCGCGAGCGCTACCTCTACCTGAAGCCCGAGACCTTCAAGGGCGTCGAGATGATGACCGCCTACCTCGTGGCCCGCCAGCCCAACGACAACCAGGCCGAGGTCGACCTCTCCGCCTCCGACGACCCCATGGCGCGCATGGGCCAGGGCTTCTGCCCGCCCTTCAACCAGCGCGTCTACCAGGTCGCTCCAGGCGTCATCTGCATGCAGGACCAGGAAGTCGTCATGCGCGACGGCTGCAGGATCTATGCGGACATCTTCCGCCCCGGTGACCTGGACGAGGCTGGCAACGTGATCGAGGGAGCCAAGGTCCCGGCCATCGTGTCGTGGTCCTGGTTCGGTAAGCGCCCCGGCGACGGCATGAGTGAGTGGCAGATCATGGGCGTGCCTCCCATGACCGTCTCCAAGACCGCAAAGTTCGAGTCGCCCGACCCCCTCTACTGGTGCTACCAGGGCTATGCCGTGGCCAACGTCGACGTGCGCGGCGCCGGACACTCCGAGGGCTCGGTGCACATGTTCACCCACCAGGACCGCGAGGACGGCTACGACTTCGTTGAGTGGCTCGGCATCCAGCCCTGGTGCAACGGCAACGTCGGCATGTCCGGCAACTCCGGCGTGGCCATGCACCAGTGGGGCATCGCAGCCGAGTGCCCCCCGCACCTCAAGTGCATCGCCCCCTGGGAGTGCACCACCGACCTCTACCGTGAGTCCTTCTACGAGGGCGGCGTGCCCGCGCTCTCGTTCAACAAGTTCATCGCCGCTCAGGTGACGGGCCCCAACGGCGTTGACGACCAGGTGTCCATGGCGCAGATGTACCCCACCATGAACGAGTACTGGGAGGACAAGCGCGCCGACTTCAAGATGATCAAGATTCCCGTCTACCAGACCGCCGGCTGGTCCCACTTCCACCTGCCTGGATCCGTCAACGCCTGGCGTCGCTGCCGCTCCCACCTCAAGTGGCTCCGCGCCCACCGCGACTTCGAGTGGCCCGACACCTATGATCCCGACAACCTCGAGGACCTCAGGCGCTTCTACGACCGCTACCTGAAGGGCATCCACAACGGCTGGGAGATGACCCCGCGCGTGCGCCTGGACATCATGGACGCCTATGACGTGGACTACCAGGAGAAGCGCCCCGAGAAGGCCTGGCCCATCAAGCGCACCGAGTACAGGAACCTCTACCTCGACGCCAGCGCGCATGTTGACTCCGCCGACGTGAGCCAGGACGGCGGCAGCAAGGAGACCTTCGCCGCCGGCTTCGACAAGCCCGAGGCGGAGGCCGTGGCCAAGTACGACGCCAACAGGGGCGAGCTCGACTTCGACTACGTCCTCCCCGAGGACATCGAGGTCACCGGCTACATGGACCTCCACCTGTTCGTGTCCTGCGAGGGCCATGACGACATGGACCTCTTCGTCAACGTGCAGAAGGCTGCCGCCGACGGCACGTGGGTGCCCTGGACGACGCTCGACGAGCCGCACCCGGCGCCTGGGGCAAGTGCCGCGTCTCCCGTGCCATCGTGGACACCAAGCTCTCCAAGAAGCACAACCCCGTGTACACGATGAGGGACGAGCCGGCCAAGCTTGCCGAGGGCGAGGTCCGCGAGGTCGAGATCGCCATCGTCCCCACCGCCCGCGTCTATCACAAGGGCGAGCGCTTCCGCATCCAGGTCTCTGGCCGCTACATCCGCGAGGGCTGGTTCGAGCCCCTGGCCTGGGACCAGGAGAACCATGGCACGCACTGCGTCCACACCGGTGGCCAGCATGCCTCCTACCTGGAGCTTCCGGTCGTTCCCCCGAGGTACCAGGCGGGCGAGTACATCCATCGCTAGGTCCGGCTGGATGTTGTCACAGGTAGTCTGAACGTGGGGTGCCCGGCCTTTGGGCCGGGCACCCTCCCCTATGAGTGGAGGAATCATGCCGCAGAGGGCGGAGTGGAAGGTGGCGCAGGTCAGGCCCTGCGTGTGGAGGCTCACCGACGTGGGAGACAACCGTGCGTTCCTGGTGGTGGGCGACGAGGCGGCGCTCCTCGTGGACACCGGCGAGGGCTTGGGCGACCTCAGGTCGACCGTCGAGGGCATCTCGACGCTTCCGCTCACCGTCGTCCTGACACACCATCACCACGACCACGTGGGTTGCGCCTACCAGTTTCCGGAGGTGTGGATTTCCGCGTCCGAGCGCCGTTCGGGGGTGGGCCCACGGCCACCTCCCGCACAGCGTCCTGGGGGGCCGGGCGGGCGGCGCTGCGCTACGATCGTCGGCGGCGCGGGGGCGACGAGGGGGAGGGGGCGCGAGGTGAGGGGCGTCTACGACCCGCCCGACTCCGGGCCGCTGTCCGGGCTCACGCCCGACCAGACAGGGGACCTGCTGCTCAGGGCGGTGTTGGCCGACCCAAAGGCGGGAGGGTGGGACCCGGCTTCGATCTCGAACAGGAGCAAGTGCGAGCTCGGCGAGAGATCGGGGCGGGAGACAGGCCTGCCCCTCCGCTCGACCACCGGTTTCTTGAGGATATCGAAGAGCTCCTATGAGTGCTGGCGGGGGCTCCTCCTGCGGGGCGGCCCCAGGGACCGCAGGGCCGAGGTCGCGGGGCGGGTCGAGGAGGCCTTCCGCGAGGGGGGCCGCTGCGCCCGCGGCTACCGCTTCGTCCACCGCGAGCTCGCGCTCAGGCTCGGCCGCCCGGTCTCGGAGAAGGTGGCGCGCGGCGTGATGCGCGAGCGGGGCCTCAGGCCCCTCTACCTGAGGCGCCGGCGCCGGCACGGCTCCTACGCCGGCGAGGTCGACGAGGCGCCCGCCAACCTCCCGCTGCGGCCCGACGGCACCCACGACTTCTCCGCCTCGCGGCCCAACGAGCCCTGGGTCTCGGACATCACCGAGTTCCGCCTCCCGGGCGACCCGCGCAAGGTGTACCTCTCGCCCGCCGTCGGCCTCTTCGACTCCAGGCCCGTGGCCTGGTCGGTGGGCACCAGCCCGAGCGCGTGGCTCGCCGAGTCGTCGCCGCGCGCCGCCCGCGCGACCCTCTCCCCGGGGGAGGCGCCGGTGGTCCACACGGACCGGGGCTGCCGCTACCGGTGGCCGGGCCGGAAGTCCGCCTGCGCCGAGCACGGGCTGACCCGCTCGATGTCCCGCAAGGGGAGGAGCCCCGGCAACGCCCCCGCCGAGGGCTTCTTCGGCCTGTCGAGGGACGGGTTCTCCCGCGGCAGGGACTGGGGCGGGGTCACGGCGGAGGAGCCCGTGGGGAGGCCCGACGGCTGGCTGCGACACTATCGGGAGGGGCGGTCGAGGCGCTGCCGCGAGGGCGGGCGCTGGGTCTGGGGGACGCCGGACGAGCGTCGGAGGCGTCTGGGGCTGGCCGTCTAGGCGGTCCAGGAAATCGTCCGCACACCCGTTTTGCCACAAGGTGCGCATTTCAAATCTGAAATGCGCACCTTCCTCCATTGACCTGCGATTTTGCGGCGAGACGCGCATTTCAGATTTAGAATGCGCGCCCCGCCGTAATAGAATGCGCGCCCTGCCGTGCGAAATGCGCACTCCGCGGCGCGACCGGCACCCCGCATCTGCGCTAAGGTTCTGGAGGCGGCCTTCCGCTGCGGCGGGAGCCCCTCCCGCCGGCCGTGCCGCCGACTCGGCCCGTCTCGGGCCAGAGGGGAGCAGATGGGCGACTGGTGCGCCCTCTGGTCTTCAAAACCAGTTCGGGCAGGCAACTGCTCGGGTGGGTTCGATTCCCACCTGCTCCCGCCAAGCCAGCCCCGGCGCCGGGTTCGTGCCCGGCGCCCCGCACGACCCCCGACGAGGGAGGACCCCATGGCCGACAAGAGCCTCTTGCGCAGCATCCCGCGGGTGGACGCGATCCTGGGAAGCCCCCGCATGGCGGCGCTCAGGGGCCAGGTCCCGGCAGGCCAGCTCACGGACTTCGTCCGCGCCTCTCTCGCACGCCTCAGGGAGGAGGTGCTCTCGGGCGAGCGGGACCACGTCGCGGGAGAGGACGAGCTTGCCCGCGACATCGCCGACGACTACCTCGCCCGCGGTCCCCACCGGCTGAGGCGCACGATCAACGCCACGGGCGTCGTCCTCCACACCAACCTGGGGCGCGCTCCCCTGGGTCCCGAGGTCGCGGTCCACGTCGCCGAGGTGGCGCAGGGCTACTCCAACCTCGAGTACGAGCTCGGGGATGGCGCGCGGGGAGGGCGCGGCTCCTGCGTCGAGGGGCTGCTCCGCGAGCTCTGCGGCGCGGAGGACGCCCTCGTCGTGAACAACAACGCGGCGGCAGCCCTCCTCATGCTCGACACGATCTGCCGCGGGAGGGACGTCGCCATCTCGCGCGGGGAGCTGGTGGAGATAGGCGGCTCCTTCCGCGTGCCGGACATCCTCGCGCGCGGCGGTGCGCGCCTCGTGGAGGTCGGGACCACCAACAAGACGCACCCGGCCGACTACGAGCGCGCCGTGGCCGAGGGGGCCGGCGCCATCCTCAAGGTGCACCGGAGCAACTTCTACATGGGCGGCTTCACCGAGGAGGTGGGCCTGCCCGGGCTCTCCGCGATCGCCCGCCAGGCGAAGATCCCCCTCCTCTTCGACCTGGGTGCGGGCCTCCTGATGCCCGGCGAGGCCCTGGGGCTGCCCGGGGTGCCCTCCCCCCGCGCGGCCATAAGGGACGGTGCGGACCTCGTCTGCTTCTCGGGAGACAAGCTGGTCGGCTCGGCCCAGGCGGGCATCGTCGTGGGCAGGGCCGAGCTCGTGGCCCGGCTCAGGCAAAACCCCCTGGCCCGCGCCCTGCGCATAGACAAGCTCTCGCTCGCTGCCCTCGAGGCCACGCTCAGGCTCAGCCGCAGCCAGACCGACGCGCTGGGTCACGTCCCCACGCTGCGCATGCTGTCCCTCGGGCGAGAGGAGCTCCTCGCCAGGGCCGAGGCGCTGGCGGCAAGGGTCGCGGGAGAGCTGCCCGCATTTGGCTGCAGGGTGGTGGAGCTCGAGGACGAGGCCGGGGGTGGCTCGCTCCCGGGCACGCTCCTCCCGGGGGCGGGGGTGGAGCTCGAGCTCGCGGGAACGCCCTCCGCACGCCTCGAGGCACTCCTCAGGGCGGCCCCCGTCCCCGTCGTCTGCCTCTTGAGGGACGACCGCGTCGTGCTCTCCGTGCGTACCCTCCAGGAGGGCGACGAGGACGAGGTGGTGCGCGCCCTCGGGCGCATCGCGGGCGGAGGCGCCCGATGAGCGAGCTGGTCATAGGCACGGCCGGCCACGTCGACCACGGCAAGACCTGGCTGACGCGCGCCCTCACGGGGATCGACACCGACCGGCTCAAGGAGGAGCGCGAACGGGGCATCACCGTGGACCTCGGCTTCGCGCGCCTCGAGCTGCCCGACGGGCAGGTGGCGAGCGTCGTCGACGTCCCCGGCCACGAGCGCCTGGTGCGCAACATGATCGCCGGGGCCACGGGCATGGACCTGGTGCTCATGGTGGTCGCCGCGGACGAGGGCTTCATGCCCCAGACCCAGGAGCACCTCCAGATCCTGCAGCTCCTGGGCGTGAGGCGGGGTGTCCTCGTGCTCAGCAAGTGCGACGCCGTGGACGCGGGTTGGGCGGACGCCGTCGAGGCCGACCTCCGCGAGCGCGTGAGGGGGAGCTTCCTGGAGGGGGCTCCCTGCGTGCGCTGCTCGGCCGTCACGGGGGAGGGCCTGGACGAGCTGAGGGACGTCATCTCAAGGCTCGCGGAGGGTCCGGGGTCCCGCGGTTCGATTCGCCGCGACCCGGACCGTGCCTGCAGGCTTCCCATAGACCGCTCCTTCACGAAGGCGGGCTTCGGCACCGTGGTCACGGGAAGCCTGGTGGACGGGCGCATCCGCGTGGGGGACGAGCTCGAGCTGTATCCCAGCCATGTGCGCGTGCGCGTGCGCGGCCTCCAGAGCAACGGCGAGGCGGTGGGCGAGGCCGAGGCCGGCATGCGGGTCGCGGCCAACCTGGCGGGTGTCGAGCGCTCCGAGGTCGGGCGCGGCGACGTCCTGGCGCTTCCGGGCACGGTCGAGCTGGCGGACCGCGTCACGGTGGAGCTCGAGGTCACGGGCGACGCGCGCTTCTCGCTCAGGAACTCCTCCTCGCTCCACCTCTTCTGCGGCACGCAGGAGCTGGTGGGGAGGCTGCGCCTCCTCGATGCCGACGAGCTCCTCCCCGGCGAGCGTGGCTTCGCGCAGCTGAGCCTCCAGGGGACGCTCGCGGCCAGGGCGAATGACCGCTTCGTCGTGCGTTTCTTCTCTCCCATGGTGACAGTGGGCGGCGGGCGCATCCTCGAGTTCGGCTCGAGGCGCCTGAAGCGCCACCGTCCCGAGGTCCTCGCGCGCCTCGCCCGCCTCGCCGGCACGCCCGAGGAGGCCCTGGCCCAGCGCGTCGACGACGCGGGGCTCGCGCTCCCGGGGGAGGGCCGGCTCGCCGTGGCGCAGAACCTCTCGCCCCGGGAGGCGGGGCGGATCGCCGGCCAGCTGGTGGATTCCGGCGCCTGCGTCCGCATGGGGGGCGGGCTCGCCTCGTCCGCTCGCGCCCGTGCGCTCGCCGACGAGGCCAGGGAACTGCTGGGGGAGCACCAGGACGGCCATCCCCTGGAGCGCGGTATGGGGCTGGGGGAGCTGCGCGAGCGCGCCCTCGCCTCTTGTCCCTCCGTCGCGGACGCCTGGCTCTGCTGGCTCGCGGACGAGGGCGTCCTCGAGCTGGGGGAGGGCCGTGCCTGGCTTCCCGGCTTCGAGCCCCATCTGGATGGCCGCCAGCTTGCGCTTCGGGGGCGCCTGCTCGAGGTCCTGGGCGAGAGGGGCCTCAGGGCGATGTCGCGCGACAAGCTCGCCGAGGAGACCGGCGCTCCCGAGCCGGAGCTCGCGGCCCTTCTCGCCCACATGGAGGGGGAGGGTGCGCTGGTCGAGCTGCCCGGCGGCTGGCTGGTCCTGGCCAGCGCGTACGAGGAGGCCCGCTCCGCTCTCGGTGAGCTCTTCGCCTCTGGCGCCCCTGTGACGCTGGCGCAGTTCCGGGACCGCCTGGGCATCTCGCGTAGGTACGCGCAGATGCTGCTCGAGGCCTTCGACCACGCGGGGGTGTCCCGCCTGGCGGGCGAGGCGCGCGTGCCGGTCGGGGGACGGGGCTAGATGCCCCCTCGTCGCGGCGGGCGGCTCGCGGCGCGTCGCTGCGGCCGGGACGCCCCGGCGATGCTAGAATCTTGCCCCGATGGGCATCGACCCTTCCGATGGGGCAGGCGAGGGGCGCCGCCCCGCCGCCCCCGTCACGATTGGTGGACCTGGCATGGACCTGAGGCAGCTGCAGTCCTTCGTGAGCGTCGTGCGCTGCGAGAGCTTCACGAGGGCGGCGGAGGTCCTGGGCGTGTCCCAGCCCACGATCTCGACCCACCTGAGGGCGCTCGAGGAGGAGCTGGGAACCACGCTCGTGCTGAGGGGCGCCCGTCGCGTCGAGCTCACGCTCCAGGGGGCCAGAGTCTTCGAGCAGGCGAGCTCGATGCTCGCCCTGCGCGACCGCCTGCTCGAGGACGCGCGCAGCCGCGAGCGCAATGCCATCTACCTGGGAAGCTCCTCCGTCCCCTCGGCCTACGTCCTGCCCGACGCGCTGTCCGCCTTCACCAGTGCCTGGCCTGGCGCGCGCTTCAGGATCTTCCAGCACGACAGCCGCGAGGTCGTCTCGGGTCTCGCCGAGGGCAGCTTCGACCTGGGACTCACGGGGCTTCCCGCAGACGAGCCCTCGCTCGAGTGCGTGCCTCTCTGTGCCGATGACATGGTGCTCGTCACCCCCGCCGAGGACCGCTTCCGCGCGCTCGCGGGGGCTGGGGCCGAGGCCGTGCGCGAGCTGCTGCTGCGCGAGCGGACCGTCCTGAGGGGCGAGGGCAGCGGGAGCCGCTCCACCATGGACAGGATCCTGGAGGAGCTGGGGCTTGCGGGCGAGGGGCTCGACGTCGTCGCGCGCACCAACGACCAGGAGACCATCCGCCAGCTCGTCGAGGCGGGCCTCGGCGTGACGGTGATGTCGTCCCGCGCGGCCAGGGCGGGGGTGGAGGCGGGCAGGCTCCTGCAGTTCGAGCTGCCCTGCCAGGCCTCGCGACGCTCCCTCTACGTCGCCTGGCGCAGGAACTCCGCGCTCGACGAGCCAACCCGGGCGTTCAGGGACTTCCTGCGGCAGCGCCTCGCGGGGGAATGACGCGGGTCGCCGCCACGTGCAGCAAACGTGTGGGTCCGCCTCGTCGCTCCCGTCCCGTCGCCGGCGTGCTATAGTGTGCAGAGCTTAATCGTGAACGTTCGAGGAAGTGGGGCAGCGTCTTTGCCCCGCTTCCTTTTGGTATGCAGGGACGCCGCAGGGCGGGAAGGAGACAGGGTGGCATCGACTGACCTTGAGAAGCGGCTGGTCGCCGCGTTGGAGGAGGCCGCGGCCCCCCATGGCATCGACGTCGTGGACGTGGAGGTCGTGGGGTCCGCCAAGGCTCCCACGGTCCGCGTGCGCATCGACCATGCGGACGAGGGGCTCCCCACGATCTCGCTCGACGAAGTGGCGGCCCAGAGCGGCTGGATCAACGAGGCCCTCGACGCCTTCGACCCCATCGAGGGCTCCTACACCCTCGAGGTCTCGTCCCCCGGCCTCTCGCGCCCCCTGCGCCGCGCGCGCGACTTCGAGCGCTTCGCGGGCGAGGACGTCTCGCTGACCACCGCCGCCACGGAGGGGAGGCGCCGCTTCGCCGGGCGCCTCCTGGGCATCGAGGGCTCCCTCGTGCGCGTCGAGTGCGAGGGAGAGGAGCTCGCCTTCGAGCTCGACCAGATCAAGTCCTGCAAGATCAAGCCAAACTTCGACCGGGCGTAGCGCCGGGGCAAGGAGAGGAAGCAGCATGGCATCCGAGATGATGGAAGCGCTGATGGCGCTCTGCCAGGAGAAGCACATCGACGAGCTCTACCTGATCGACCGCCTCGAGCAGTCGCTGGCCAAGAGCTACACCGAGGTCCTGCACCTCGACTGGGGCGCGCGCGTCACCATCGACCGCGCCACCGGCAAGGTCTACGTCTACAAGCTCATCCCCCGCGACGACTCGATGGACGAGGAGACGGGCGAGTACACCGAGTTCGACGAGGAGGACGTGACCCCCAAGGACGCCTCCCGCATCGCCGCCCAGCACGCCAAGAGCGAGATCATGGACATCGTGCGCAACTCCGCGCGCCAGCAGATCTTCGAGGAGTTCTCGCACCGCATCGGCGACATCATCACCGGCACGGTGCTGCAGACCACGCCCGACTTCGCCTTCATCAAGATCCGCGAGGGCGTCGAGGCGGAGCTGCCCTACTTCGACCAGCGTCGCTTCCCCGACGAGCGCAACGAGCGTCCGCAGGGGGAGCGCTACAGCCACAACCAGCGCATCCGCGCCATCATCGTGGACGTGCGCGACCCCAACAGCTCGCAGCCCCCGATCCGCTCCGAGCGCCAGCGCC
Source organism: Olsenella sp. oral taxon 809 str. F0356 (assembly GCF_000233535.1). Taxonomy (NCBI): domain Bacteria; kingdom Bacillati; phylum Actinomycetota; class Coriobacteriia; order Coriobacteriales; family Atopobiaceae; genus Olsenella; species Olsenella sp. oral taxon 809. Next base: position 1,788,773 of record NZ_JH376563.1, on the reverse strand, counting down.
CCTCCATCGTGGTCTCGCGCACGCACCCGGACCTCCTGCGCCGCCTCTTCGAGCTCGAGGTGCCCGAGGTCTATGACGGCATCGTCGAGGTGCGCTCCGTCGCGCGCGAGCCGGGCGTGAGGTCCAAGGTGGCCGTCTCGTCCATGGACGACCGCCTCGACCCCGTCGGCGCCTGCGTCGGCCCCAAGGGCAGTCGCGTGCGCACCGTGGTCTCGGAGCTGCGCGGCGAGCGCGTGGACGTCGTCCTCTGGAGCGACGACCCCGCCAAGTGCGTCGCCAATGCCCTCTCGCCCGCCCGCGTCTCGCGCGTGATCGTGGACGACGACAACAACTACGCCACCGTCATCGTGCCCGACGACCAGCTCTCGCTGGCGATCGGCAAGGAGGGCCAGAACGCCCGCCTGGCCGCCCGCCTCACCGGCATGCACATCGACATCAAGAACGAGTCGCTTGCCGCCGACGTCATGCGCGAGCTGCCCCACGACGACGTCGACATCCTGGCGGAGGAGGGGAGCCACCGCTGCGAGTACGTGGGACCCACGGGCATCCAGTGCCGCAACATGGCCCGTCCCGGCTCCCGCTTCTGCGGCATCCACGAGAAGCTCCAGGAGCTCTCGGACGCCTCGGTCTCTGACGACCCGGACTCCCTGATCTAAGAGGTCACCCACCCCGTCCGCCCAAACGTACGTAAGAAGGTTGGTTACATGGCAAAGACCCGCGTGCATGACCTGGCAAAGGAATACGGCATGTCGAGCAAGGAGATGCTCGGTCACCTCCAGGACATGAAGATCCCCGCAAAGTCCCCCTCGTCGACGCTCGAGGACGCCTACGTCTCGATCGTCCGCAAGAAGCTCAAGCCCATCCTCGAGGCCCGCGCCGCCGAGATCGAGGCGCAGCGCAAGGCCGAGGAGGAGGCCAAGGCGGAGCAGGAGCGCATCGAGGCCGAGAAGGCCGAGAGGGAGCGCCTGGAGGCGGAGGCCCGTCGCGAGCGCGAGCGCGCCGAGGAGGAGCGCAAGCGCGCCGCCGCCGAGGCAGCCCGCAAGAAGGCCGAGGAGGAGCGTGCCGAGGAGGAGCGCAGGAAGGCCGAGGAGGCCGAGCGCAACCGCGTGAAGGACACCGCGCCCAAGATGGCGCCCTCCTTCACCAGCCTCCTTGACCAGATCGCCCAGCAGGAGCAGGTGCTCAAGCAGCAGGCCGAGGAGGCCGCCAAGAAGAAGGAGGAGTCGCGCGGGCAGAGGCGCGAGTCCGCTGCCCGCCCGGGTCGCCGTGGCCCCGCCCCGCAGCGAGACGGGGCGCCGGCCACTGCCGCCGACTCCGCCGACTCCCGCGGTCGTGGCAAGGGCCGCAAGGGCGGGCGCAGGGGCCAGGAGGAGGACCGCTACAGCCGCATGGCCCGCGAGGCCGAGGAGTTCACGCGCTCGAGCCACGTCATCGTCGAGGCCCGCGAGGCCATCGAGGAGGCCCGCCAGTCCACCGGCAGGCGCAAGAAGCGCAAGGAGCGCAGGAAGCAGCAGCAGCAGGCCGCGGCCGAGGAGCAGCGCATACAGGAGGCCATCGAGAACGACCAGGACCTCTCGCAGCTCGACACGGTCAAGGTGCCCCAGGGCTCCACGGTGGCCGAGCTCGCCGAGCTCCTGGGCATCGCCGCCAACGACATCATCAAGAGGCTCTTCCTCCTGGGCACCCCCCTCACCGTCACCGAGTCCATGTCGGACGAGCTCATCGAGCTGGTCGCCGACGACCTGGGCCGCGACGTCAAGGTCATGAGCAAGGAGGAGGAGAACTCCTTCACCTTCTACGACGACCCGTCCACCCTCAAGGGCAGGCCGCCCGTGGTAACCGTCATGGGCCACGTCGACCACGGCAAGACGTCGCTGCTCGACGCGATCCGCCACACCGGCGTCGCCGAGGGCGAGGCGGGTGGCATCACCCAGGCCATCGGCGCGTCGCAGGTCAGGATCAACGACCGCGTGATCACCTTCATCGACACCCCCGGCCATGAGACCTTCACGGCAATGCGCGCCCGCGGTGCCAAGGTGACGGACATCGTCATCCTGATCGTCGCCGCCGATGACGGCGTCATGCCCCAGACCATCGAGTCGATCAACCACGCCAAGGCCGCCAACGTGCCCATCATCGTGGCCGTCAACAAGATCGACAAGCCGGGCGCCGACCCCACCCGCGTGCGCCAGGAGCTCACCGAGTACGGCGTCATTCCCGAGGAGTGGGGCGGACAGAACATGTTCGTCGACATCTCGGCCAAGAAGAAGCAGGGCATAGACACCCTCCTGGAGTCCGTCCTGCTCGAGGCCGACGTGCTCGAGCTCAAGGCCAACCCCGACACCTTCGCCTCGGGCAACGTCCTCGAGGCCAAGCTGGACCGCGGTCGCGGCTCGGTCGCCACGCTGCTCATCAGCCGCGGCACCCTCCACGTGGGCGATGCCATCGTCGCGGGCATGTCCTTCGGCAAGATTCGCGCCATGGTCGACCCTCGCGGCAACAGCGTCACCGAGGCCCGTCCCTCCGACCCCGTCGAGGTGCTCGGCCTCCAGAGCGTGCCCATGGCGGGCGACGAGTTCCGCGTCTTCCAGGACGAGCGCGACGCACGGGCCCTGGCCGACGAGCGCTCGCTGAAGGCCCGCATCGAGGAGCAGAACAAGGTCAAGCACGTGACGCTCGAGAACCTCTTCTCCACCATGGAGGACTCCGAGGTCAAGGAGCTCAACCTCATCATCAAGGCCGACGTCCAGGGCTCCATCGAAGCGCTCGTCGACTCGCTGGGCAAGATGGACCAGAGCGAGGTTCGTATCAACGTGATCCACTCTGCCGTCGGTGCCATCACCGAGACCGACGTCACCCTGGCAGACGCCTCCAACGCCATCATCATCGGCTTCGGCGTTCGTCCCGAGGCGAAGGCCAGGGTTGCCGCCGAGCAGCAGGGCGTCGAGATCCGCACCTACAGCGTCATCTACAAGGCCATCGAAGAGATCGACGCCGCGCGCATCGGCATGCTCAAGCCCACCGAGCAGGAGGTCCAGACCGCCTCGATCGAGGTCCGCAACACCTTCAAGGTCCCCAAGGTCGGCATCGCCGCCGGCTGCATGGTCCAGGAGGGCGAGGTCTCGCGCGACGACAAGTGCCGCCTCGTCCGCGACGGCATCGTGGTCTACGAGGGCAAGCTCGCGTCCCTGCGCCGCTACAAGGACGACGTCAAGTCGGTCAAGGCCGGCTTCGAGTGCGGCGTGGGCCTCGAGAACTTCCAGGACATCCACGTCGGCGACATCATCGAGACCTACCGCATCGAAGAAGTCGCCCGTACGGAGTAGAAGATGAAGCAGAACCAGAATTCGCGTCGCGTCAACAAGATCGCGCGCGAGAAGCTCGCGAGCATCCTCCTCTTCGAGGTCTCCGACCCCGATCTCGCGCTGGTGACCCTCACCAGCGTGGAGGTCTCGGTCGACAAGTCGGTGCTCAAGGCCTACGTGAGCTGCGACAAGGAGAGCTACGACAAGGTGCTCGCCGCGCTCGGGCGGGCCAGGGGCCGCGTTCGCAGCCTCCTGGGCCATGCCCTGGGCTGGCGCGTCACCCCCGAGCTCATCTTCCAGATCGACACGACCGCCGACGAGGCCGAGCTCATCGCACGCGCCCTCGAGAACGTGCCCAGCACGCTCTCGGTGGAGAAGGACGAGGAGGGCTATCCCGTGGGGTCTTCCGCGGGCGACGCGCCCTCCGGGGACGGCGAGGGGGAGTAGCCAGCCCGTGGACATCAGACCCAATCCCGAACAAGAGGAGAGGTTCGCCTCCATCGCCGTGGCGATGGAGGCGGCTGGCTCCATCGCCATCTGTGCGCACACCAACCCGGACGGCGACGCCCTGGGCTCAGGCCTGGCGCTTGCCGCGGCCCTGAGGGCGAAGTGGCCCGAGAAGGAGGTCGTCTCCCTCCTGGCGGACCCCGAGCCCATTCCCAGGCTCTATGACTTCCTGCCCTTCGTGGACACGCTCGTCCATGCGGCGGACTACGACGGGGTGCCTGACCTCTTCGTGAGCGTGGACCTCTCTGACGTCGCGCGCCTGCACGACGGCGAGGCGGTCATGAGGCGGGCCCGCCGGAGCGCGATAATGGACCACCATCCCTGCGAGGAGCCGTACACCGACCTCGCCCTGATTCGCCCCGACGCTGCCGCGGCGGGCGTCATCGTCGCCGAGTTCGCCCTCCACCTGGGGGTCCGGATCACACCGCAGATGGCCCAGTGCCTCTTCTGCGCCCTCTCCACCGACACCGGTCGCTTCCAATACCAGAACGCTGACGCCGAGGCATTCTCGGTGGCGTCGCTCCTGGTGGACGCAGGGGCCTCCCCCTCGGAGGTCTCCCTCAACGTGTACCAGAACTACAGCCTGCCCTTCCTACACCTCAAGTCCGCGGTGATGGGGCGCATTACCACCTTTGCCGAGGGCAAGGTGGCCTACAGCTACGCCACCGCGGCCGACCTCGAGCGCACGGGGGCCAGCCCGGACGAGTGCGACGGCCTCATCGACGTCGTCCGCAGCGTCGCGGGGTCCGAGGTGGCGCTCTTCCTCAAGGAGCTCCCCGACGGCAGGGTGAGGGGCAACCTTCGCAGCAAGTCCGACCTCGACATCTCGGGCATCGCCCGCGAGCTGGGCGGCGGGGGGCATCGCGCGGCCGCGGGCTTCACCATCGAGTCGGACCTCGACGAGGTCCTCTCTGCCGCTCTTCCCCGCCTGGTCGCCCTCTTCTCGCCTGTCGCGAGCGAAGGCGGGCGTGGGGTCCAGTGAGGCGCGGCCAGAGCGGGATCAACTGCCTCGTGGCCGTCGACAAGCCCCAGGGGCTCTCGAGCCATGACGTGGTGGGCAGGGTGCGTCGCGCGGTGGGCGAGAGGCGCGTGGGCCATGCCGGCACGTTGGACCCCGCGGCGACGGGCGTCCTCGTCGTGGGCATCGGGCAGGCGACGCGCCTCCTCGGCCTCCTCTCGGCCGACTCCAAGTCATACGAGGCATGGGTCGAGTTTGGCAGCCAGACCGACACCGACGACGCCGAGGGCCGGGTCGTGCGCGTGGCGGAGGTCCCCGACCGGCTGCGCGACCCCGATGGGGCGGCGCGTGCCCTCGCGTCCCTGGTGGGGGAGCACGACCAGCTCCCCCCGGCCTTCTCCGCCATCTCGGTGGGGGGCAGGCGCGCCTACGAGGCGGCCCGGGCCGGGAGCCCCCTCGAGCTCGAGGCGCGCCACGTCCGCATCATGCGCGCCGAGCTCCTTGGCATCGGCTCCGAGGGTCCGCTCACCTGGCACTGCCTCTTCGAGGTGTCCAAGGGCACCTACATCAGGAGCATCGCGCGCGACCTCGGCGCCGCGCTCGGGAGCGCCGCGCACCTCTCGGGCCTGCGCCGCACGAGCGCGGGCAACGTGGGCCTCGTCGATTGCGCGGGCCTGGAGCTCCTCGAGGAGCTTGGCTCTGCCGGCCTCGCCGACCTGCGGCTCGACCCCTGCCGCGCGCTGGGCCTGCCCGTGCGCGAGCTTGCCGCGGACGAGCTCGACGTCGTCGTCTGCGGCCGCCGCCTCCGTGCCTCCGGCGGCGACGTGGCTGACGGCCAGTCCTGCTGCCTCGTGCACGACGGCAGGCTCCTGGGAGTCTGGGAGCGGTCGGGCGGATGGCTCCGCTGCGGGAGCAACTTCCCCCAGGGCATAGACGGGGTGGCACGATGAGCGCCCCAAGCCTGCTCGGGTATCCGCTGCCCCTCGCCGGGGACGACGCCGCGACGCTCGTCAGGGACTCCCTCCTCCTGGACGGACGTCCTGCCCCGACCGTGCGCGCGGTCCCGGGCGGCAGGCTCTTCCTACGCGCCGGGATGGACGTCGGGACCCCCCTCCCCTGCGTGGCCTGCATCGGCGCCTTCGACGGCGTCCACCGAGGTCACCGGGAGCTCCTCTCGCATGTCCGCCGCGAGGCCGACGAGCTCGGGCTCGCCTGCGTGGCCGTCGCATTCGACCCCGACCCGGCCGAGCTCCTTGCGGGGCCTCGCCCCTCGTCTCGGCTCCTGGAACCCATGGACCGCGTGCGTGGCCTGCTCCTCGCGGGGGCGGACGCCGTGCTCCTGCTCGACTTCACCCCCAGGCTCGCCGCGACGCCGTACGACGCGTTCCTCTCCGCCGCGCTCGAAGGACCCCTGCGTCCCGTCTCCATGCACGTGGGGAGCAACTTCCGCTTTGGCAGGGGGGCCAAGGGCGGCCCTGCGGAGCTCGCCGCCGTCGCCGCCCCGCTCGGCATGCGCGCCCACTGCCACGAGCTCGCCCGCTCGGGTGGCGAGCACATCTCGGCCACGCGCGTGCGCGGGCTCGTCCGAGGGGGTCGCGTCGAGGACGCCGCAGGGCTCCTGGGCCGGCTGCACTTCGTGTCCGGCGTGGTGGTCCACGGGAGGGGAGAGGGGACCGCTTTCGGCTTCCCCACGGCAAACGTCAGCTTCCCCCTGGAGGCCTGCGCGCCCGACCAGGGCGTCTATGCGGGCTTCGTGAGCGCGCGGGGACGCTCGTGGCCCGCCGCGATCAACGTGGGGGCGCCTCCGAGCTTCTCCGAGGCGGACCGTCCCTTCCTGGAGGCGAACCTCCTGGGCTTCTCCGGCGACCTCTATGGCCGGAGGGTCCACGTCTCGTTCGGCCGCTGGCTCAGGGACTCCCGCCCCTTCGACTCCCTCGAGGAGCTCGAGCGGGTCGTCATGGGCAACATAGCTTGGGTGCGCGCCAACTTTGGCGATCGCGCCGTGACGCTGGGAGGGGCCGCCGACCTCGAGGGGGTGTGGGCGTGATCACCGACGAGGACAAGGAGCGCGTGCGCCAGGCGACCGACATCCTGCAGCTGGTGGGAGAGACGGTGGAGCTCCGCCGCCGCGGCGCCGACTTCTGGGGCTGCTGCCCCTTCCATCACGAGAAGAGCCCGTCCTTCCACGTGAACCCCTCCACGGGCCTCTGGAAGTGCTTCGGCTGCGGCGAGGGCGGCGACCTCTTCGCCTACGTGATGAAGCGCGAGAGCCTGGACTTCCCGGACTCCATCCGCTACCTTGCCGACCGCGCCGGCATCGAGCTCAGCGAGGAGAGGACCGCCGGTCCCAGTGGCCCCAAGCGCAACCGGCTCATCGACTGCCTCGCCGCCGCCGAGGGATTCTACTCGACCCTGCTCATGAGGGGCAGGGGAGAGGGGCCGGCCGCCGGTCGCGCCTACCTCGCGGGGCGCGGCTTCGGATCGGCCGTCTGCCGGCGCTGGGGGCTGGGGTACGCCCCCGGGCACGGCCAGCTCGTCTCCCATCTGCGCTCCAAGGGCTTCTCCCCCCAGGAGATGCTCGCCTGCGACCTCGCGCTGGACGGGAGGGGCGGCCCGCGCGACCGCTTCTTCGACCGCGTGATGTTTCCCATCCACGACGAGCAGGGGCGCACCATCGGATTCGGCGGCCGGGTGCTCACGGACGCCAAGCCCAAGTACCTCAACACCAAGGAGACCCGCGTCTTCCACAAGGGCAAGCACCTCTTCGCCTTCCATCGCGCCAAGGAGGCCATGGTGGCGAGCGGCGAGGCGATCGTCTGCGAGGGCTACACCGACGTCATCGCCATGCACGAGGCGGGGATCACCAACGCCGTCGCCGCCCTGGGCACCGCCCTCACCCTCGACCACGTGCGCATGATCGAGCGCTTTGCCAAGTCCCGGGTCGTCTGCATGTTCGACGGCGACGAGGCCGGGCAGCGCGCGGCCGAGAGGGCGATCCAGTACATCGACAAGACGTCGGTGGAGCTGAGGTGCGTGGTGCTTCCCGGCGGGCAGGACCCTGCGGAGTACCTGGGCGCGCATGGGGCCGACGAGCTTCGCGCGCGCATCGCCGAGTCGCGTCCCCTCATGGACTTCGTGTTCGAGAAGCGCCTCGCCGGCGTGGACCTGAGCGTGCCGGGCCGGCGCGTGGCGGCGCTCGACCAGATGGCGGCGCTTCTCGCCCCGCTGGACGGCTCCATCCTCCTCGACGGCTATGCGACCCAGCTGGCCGACCTCCTGGGGACGAGCGTGGACGAGACGAAGCGCCACGTCCATCGCCAGGCGCAGCGCAAGCGCAACCAGGACGCGGGCGGCGCCGGCACGCGCGTCCCCACGACGGCGGGCGCTGCCCCGTCCTCGGCAGGCGGGTACCTGCCCGCGGAGGCGTACGCCGGCTACGACGGGCCTTCCGAGGTCGGCGCGCCCATCGCGCTCGCGGCGCTCTCGAGCGACGAGCGCATGCAGGCCACGGCCGAACGGGAGCTCCTCTCGCTCATGGCGAAGGACATCGAGGCGATACGGCCCGACGCCGACCGCATCGCCTCCTTCTCGTGGGTCGATGCCCGCCACGAGTCCATGGCCTGGGCCATGCTCGCCACGCCCGAGGGCGCGACGCCCGCCGAGGTGGTGGCGGCCGCGAGCTCCATGGTCGCCGACGCCCCACGGCTCCTGGCGGGAGGCAGGCTCCAGCTGGTGTCTGGCATAAGCGCCTCCGACCAGGCGTCCTTCCTCCTGGACGTGGTCGAGCTCTGGAGCTGCAGGCGGGCCGTCAGGTCCATGAAGGCGCGCCTCAGGAGCGCCTCCTCGCTGCCCGACGAGTCCTCACAGGAGCTCTTCAGGCGGGCGACCGACGTGCAAAAGCGCATCGGCGAGCTAGGAAGGCGCATCTCGTCGTTAGTGAGTTCGTAAATTGGGTACCATTCCCTACGCCCTTGCGTGGAAAGGAAACCAGTGGCAAACAAGAAGAACAGCACCGCTCCCAACCTCACCGACGAGCTCCAGGGGGTCGTCGAGAGGCTCGTCAAGCAGGCCTCTGGCTCCAAGTCGGTGACCGAGGACGACGTCCAGGTGGCCATCGGGGAGCTCGACGTGGACGACGACGACGACGAGCTCTCGGACCTCTATGACGCGGTGCGCGCCAAGGGCGTCCAAATCACGAGCGACGGCGATGCCGCCAGACCCAAGGGCGACTCCGACGACGAGGAGGACCTGGACGAGCTCGAGGAGGACGACGAGCTAGAGGAGGACGACGAGCTAGAGGAGGACGAGGAGGAGGACGAGGACAGCGGCATCAAGGAGGCTCGCGCTGAGGCCCGCGCTGCCAACGAGGTCCTGCGCTCCGCCCCCAAGAGCAAGCCCCGCAAGCGCTCGTCCCGCGCCCGCGCCCGCCGCACGGACAGCTCGACAGTCATGCTCACGGGCGACCCCGTGCGCATGTACCTCAAGGAGATCGGCAAGGTCGACCTGCTGACCGCCTCGGAGGAGGTCAACCTCGCCATGAAGATTGAGGCTGGCACCGAGGCCTCGCAGAAGCTCGAGGCTGCGGACAACGGGGAGATAGAGCTCACCCGCGCCGAGATGCGCCGCCTCATGCGCATCGAGCAGGTGGGCCTCGAGGCCAAGCAGGCGCTCATCAGCGCCAACCTGCGCCTGACCGTCTCCATCGCCAAGCGCTACGTGGGTCGCGGCATGCTGTTCCTCGACCTGATCCAGGAAGGCAACCTGGGCCTCATCCGCGCGGTGGAGAAGTTCGACTACACCAAGGGCTTCAAGTTCTCCACCTATGCCACCTGGTGGATTCGTCAGGCCATCACCCGTGCCATCGCCGACCAAGCACGCACCATCCGCATCCCCGTGCACATGGTCGAGACCATCAACAAGCTCGTTCGCGTGCAGAGGCAGCTGCTCCAGGACCTCGGTCGCGACCCGACCCCCGAGGAGATCGGCGAGGAGATGGGCATCACCGCCGACCGCGTGAGGGAGATCCAGAAGATCAGCCAGGAGCCCGTCTCGCTCGAGACGCCCATCGGCGAGGAGGAGGACTCCCAGCTGGGCGACTTCATCGAGGACTCCAGCGCCGTGGCGCCCCCCGAGGCGGCAAGCGACTCGATGCTCCGCGAGCAGCTCGAGCAGGTGCTGGACAGCCTGGCCGACCGCGAGCGCAAGGTCATCAAGTTCCGCTTCGGCCTCGAGGACGGGCATCCCCGCACCCTCGAGGAGGTGGGCCGCGAGTTTGGCGTCACGCGCGAGAGGATCCGCCAGATAGAGAGCAAGACCCTGGCGAAGCTCCGGCATCCCTCCCGTTCGGGCAGGCTCAAGGACTACATGGAGGACTGAGGCTCCTCTCGCCCACGGAGAACGACCTGGCCCCCGCCGAGTGCGGGGGCCTTTTTCTGGCGTCTCCGCTCCCGCGTTCTCTATGCACCCTGCCTCCGCTTCGCCCTCTGCCCTTCTCCCACCCTTCCCCCGCGTTCTCGTTCTCTATGCAACTTGCTGAATCGATAGCCTCGCCAACTGGGCGTTTGCACGGCCGACTTCAGAGAACGGCATAGAGAACGACGGCGGAACGGCATAGAGAACGATGGTGGAATGCCGGCAGGGCGGCGGCGCAACGCCGGCGGGACGCCAGGGGGTCGATGACGGGGGAGAGGGGCGCCAGGGGAGCACGGGGGCTGCGTTCGCTCATAATGGGTGACGGGCACCGCGCGCGGGCGTACGGATGCGCCTGCGGCATCGTGCCGACCCTTAGCCCGGCGACCACGTGGGCATCACCTACGCCTTCGACAACAGCTGCGACGCCTGCAAGCACGGGGAGCCCTACTATTGCGAGAACTTCAACCCCATCAACTTCGGTGGCGTGGCGGCGACCGACGGCACCACCCGCCTGCACCAGGACGGCAGGGACGTGAGCATGTTCTTCGGCCAGTCCTCCTTTGCCACCCACTCTGTGGCCGCTGCTGCGTCGGTGGCCAAGGTGGACGATGACATTGACCTGGGGCTCGTCGCACCCTTGGGGTGTGGCGTCCAGACGGGCGCCGGCGCGGTCATCAACGCCGGGCAGGCCGATCCCAGCTCGCAGGTCGCGGTCTTTGGCTGTGGCGCCGTAGGCATGAGCGCCATCATGGGAGCTGCCGTCGTGGGCTGCAAGACCATCATCGCCGTGGGAGGCAATCCAAAGAGCCTCGAGCTCGCTCGCGAACTGGGAGCCACGCACACCATCAATCGTCGCGAGGTGGAGGACATTGCGGGAGAGATCCGTCGCATCACCGGTCGTGGCGCCGACATCAGCGTGGACACCTCCGGAAACGGCAACATGATGCTCAATGCCATCCGGGGCCTCAAGTTCCATGGCACCTTCCTGCTCGTGGCGGCCGCGGGCTCCCTCGAGCACTTCGAGGTCGGCACTGACATCATGATGCCCATGCGCACCATGAGGGGTACCTGCGAGGGAGAGTCCAACCCCAAGCAGTTCATCCCCCAGATGGTCAAGTGGTACAAGGAGGGTCGCTTCCCGATCGACCGCATCCTCTCGTTCTACGACTTCAAGGACATAGACCAGGCCCTGCGGGACTCGCACGACGGCAAGATCATCAAGGCGGTGCTCAGAATCTCGTAGTCTTGCCACGAGGTCATGGCTCCAGGCCGTGATGCCGATAACGACGTGGGGCTCGGGACCCGTCCGTTCGGGGGTTCCGGGCCCCTTTCTGTAACGGGAGGGGCATGTGCGGGAGGCGGCCTGTGGTGGGGCGGGTCCGCATGCGCGCCTGGGCGCAGAGATAGCAAAAGAGCCAGGACCTGAGTCCTGGCTCCGAGTCTACATGGTGGAGAATAGGGGGTTCGAACCCCTGACCTCGTGACTGCCAGTCACGCGCTCTCCCAACTGAGCTAATTCCCCGTTCGCGTTGGTGCAGTAGCTATATTAGCAAAGGGAGAAGGTCGGTCAAGGACTTTTTTGACAAATTTTGTTGAACCCCGAAAAAGCGTCTGGATGACAATCGCACCGATGGGCGCTCTGATGGCTGACGTGGCGGAGGCCGTGGTGGCGTTCGCCACGTCCCGGTGCCGCTCATGCAGGCCAACGCTACCGTCGACACATTTTTTCCTCGTCACAACACGAGGACACTACTATGTTTCATGAGTTGCCGGATTTTATGCACAGACGCAACAGTATGTCATGGCGATTGCTCGGTTGGTCGCCGTGGGGCAGGGGGATGAGGGGCGACATGCTCAGCGACGAGCTCATGAGACGGGTGCTCGACTGGGAGGCGAGGGAGCGCGACCCAGAGCTGCTGGGGGAACTACGCGCGCTCCTCGCGCCAGGCCATGAGGACGAGCTCTTCGATGCCTTCTATCGATCCCTCTCCTTTGGCACCGCAGGTATTCGCGGCGTCATGGGCGTGGGGACCAACCGCATGAACGTGCACGTGGTCGCGCAGGCGATGCAGGGCCTCGCCGATTGGGTCAATGCCAACGCGGAGCCCGGGAAGTGTCCGCGCGTCGCCCTCTGCCGCGACACGCGCAACAACTCGGAGCGATTCGAGCGCGTCGCCGCAGAGGTCTTCGCCGCGAATGGCATCGAGGTACTCATGTACCCCAGGGTCGAGCCCGTGCCCACCCTCTCCTTTGCCATACCGCGCCTGGGCTGCTCCGCCGGAGTGATGGTCACCTCGAGCCACAACCCGCGCCAGTACAACGGCTGCAAGGTATTCGCGTCGGACGGCTGCCAGATCTCCGGCGAGGTCGCAGAGGAGGTCGCCACTGCCATAGGGAGGATTGACGTGCTGGACGGGCCCAGGAGGCTGCCCTTCGAGGACTGCCTTGCCCAGGGGCTCGTCAGCTGGATCGACGACTCGGTCCTCGACGACTTCCTAGCGTGCGTGCATGCGCTCCATGTCCCTGGCTCGATCGACCCGGCTCGTCCGCCGAGGGTCGTCTACACCCCACTCAACGGCACTGGGCTCGAGTTGGTGAGACGCTCGCTCGCGAGTATCGGCGTGAGCGACGTGTCCGTCGTGCCCGAGCAGGTGGAACCCGATGGCGACTTCACGACCTGCCCCTATCCCAACCCGGAGTTCCGCGAGGCCCTGGAGCTCGCGCTCTCCCTTGCGGACGAGCTGCATCCCGACCTCGTCGTGGCGACCGACCCCGATGCGGACCGCCTGGGCAGCGCCGTCCTCCACGATGGCAGGTACGTCCTGCTCACGGGGGACGAGGTGGGCATCCTCCTCATGGACTGGATGGCACGGACGCGTGCGGAGGCGGGAGACGACCTCTCACGCAAGGTGGCCGTCTCGTCCATCGTGTCATCCGACATGTTGGACGACGTCGCGCGCGAGCACGGCTTCCAGCTGCGTCGCACGCTCACCGGCTTCAAGAACATCGGCGGCCAGATTGCCGTTCTCGAGCGGCAGGGCGGAGCCGAGCGCTGGCTCATGGGATACGAGGAGAGCTACGGATACCTGCCGGGCCCCTACGTGCGGGACAAGGACGGCGTTACGGCGCTCACCCTCCTCGTCGAGATGGCGGGCTGGTACGCCAAGGGGGGCCTCGACCTCGTCGAGGCCATGGACGTCCTGTACGAGCGGCACGGCTTCCACCTGAACCGCACACTTAACCTCCAGTACCCCGGCGCCGAGGGGGCCACGCTCATGGCGTCCAAGATGCGGGCCTTACGCGAGGGCGCGCCTCGGGACATCGCCGGGCGCGGGGTGACCCGCACCGTCGACTACCTCCACCCCCAACCCCTTCCGCAGCTGGGAGGTCCGGGGGACGACCGATCGCAGACGCTGCCTGCGTCCGATGTCCTCGAATGGAGGCTCGACGACGGGTGCAAGGTCATGGTGAGGCCATCTGGGACCGAGCCGAAGCTCAAGTGTTATCTCTTCGGGATCGCTGGCAGTCGGGATGAGTCGACCCGAGCCCTCGACGAGCTCGAGGCGGCGACGCGCCAGCTCCTTGGCGCCTAGGGAAGGGGACGAGGTCATGGGAGACGAACTGCAGCCACGAGAGGGGCAGCGCCCACAGGGGCAGCCGCAGCCGCACGTGAGGTGCACGAGGAAGGACGCGGCCCGCTACGCGATCCTGCCCGGAGACTGGGCGCGCGTGGACCGCATGCGCGAGTTCCTCGACGACGTACAGGACATTGCGTTCAACCGGGAGATGAAGAGCATCGTGGGCAGCTATCGGGGCGTACGCGTCATGTGCGTCTCGACTGGCATGGGCGGCGCCTCCACGGGGATAGCCGTCGAGGAGCTCCACAACGTCGGCGTCGAATGCATGATCCGCATCGGATCCTGCGGCGCCCTCCAGCCCGAGGTGGGCATGGGCGACCTCGTCGTGCTGAGCGGCGTGGTGCGTGACGACGGCGCCTCGAGGGCGTACGTGGGCGAGAACTACCCTGCCGTCCCCGACACCGATGTACTCATGGCTGAGGTCCAGACGGCCCGCGAACTTGGCCTCCCGTTCCACGTCGGGCTGGGGAGGAGCCACGACAGCTTCTACACCGACCGCGAGGAGGACATAGACCGCTACTGGCACGACCGTGGCGTGCTCGGAGCCGACATGGAGACCTCGGCGCTCTTCACCATCGGACGCCTGCGCAGGGTTCGGTGCGGCTCCATCCTGAACGTCGTCTCGCTCTACGAGGGCGACCTCGCGAGCGAGATCAACGCCTACACCGGCGCGGAGGACAAGGCGGCCCAAGGCGAGAGGAACGAGATTACGCTCGCGCTCGAGACGGTCGTGCGCCTCGAGCACTACCGCAAGGCGGGGGAGTAGCGGCCGCATCGGGCAATCGGCTCATTCGGAGGGGCGCCTCGCCCCGTCCGACAGAATCTGGCATACGAAAGGAGCAAGTTCCATGTCAAGCAAGAGAGAGGGAAGTCCCTGGTCGCTCAAGCTGAACACCGCGTCGCTCGTGCTCATCCCCGCGGCCATCGGCATCAATTACGTCGGAAAGCTCTTCGCGAGCATGCTCAAGCTGCCGCTGTGGCTCGACTCGATCGGCACCTGCCTTTCGGCCTGCATGGCCGGGCCCGTGGTGGGGGCGCTCTCGGGCTTCCTGACCAACGTGATCTATGGCCTCACCATGGACCCGATCTCTACAGTGTACGGGCTCACCCAGGCGGGTATCGGCATCGCCGTGGGCCTCATGGCCTGGTACGGTCACATGCGCAAGGCGCCCGGCATCCTCGTCGCCGGCCTCGTCGCCGGCCTCGTAGCGGTCTGCATCTCGACGCCGCTCAACATGGCCTTCTGGGGAGGCTCCACGGGCAACGTCTGGGGCGACGCGGCATTCGCAGCCATGGGCTCGCAGGGCTTCCTCGCCTCCGCCGTCGACGAGATCATCGTTGACCTGCCCGACAAGATCGTGGTGCTCTTCATCACCGCCGGCATCTACAAGGTGCTGCCCAAGAGCCTCATCTCGCTCTACCAGGCGAAGGACGAGTCCCTGGACTAACGCCTCCCGTTCCCCGGGAACCCCCGGGGAGCCCCCGTTCCCTTGGTTCCCAGCCGGGACCCCTATCGAAACCGTGACCATGAAAAGCATCAGCCTGTTCGAGGAGAAGCACTCCTTCCTCAATGGACTCTCGCCCGAGACGAAGCTTCTCTACGTGGTCGTCGCCATCGCATTTCCTGCCCTCGTGGGCGGGACGGTGCCACAGCTGGCGATCATGCTCCTGAGCATTGCGCTCCTGGCGGGCTCCAAGATCCTGACGAAGTCAAGGCCCATCATCGCGGTGTCGGGCTTCGTCCTCCTCACTGTCGTGATCGTCCAGACCTTCTTCCGCGGCGGCGCCTACACCGAGCTCTTCCGCATCGGGCCCCTGGTGGCACGCCGGGAGGGATTCGACTACTCCCTGGGAATCGTCCTCAACGTCTTCAACATTATCTTCGCCTTCTGCGTTTTCGTGCTCGCCACGAAACCCTCCGACATGATGCAGTCCATGGTGAGACGGGGCATCTCGCCACGCCTGGGCTACGTCTTCGTCTCGCTCTTCCAGATAATCCCGCAGATGACGGAGCACACGTCGACCATCACGGACGCCCAGCGCAGCCGGGGCATGCAAACCGAGGGAAGCCTGGGGACGAGGGTGAGGGCGTTTCTCCCCCTCATCTCTCCCGTGATCATGAGCTCGTTCACCGACACGCGCGAGCGGTCCATCGCCCTCGAGGTGCGCGGCTTCAACTCGCACGAGCGCAAGACCTTCCTGGACGAGTTCGTACCAAGCTCTGCCGACCGTCCGGTGCGGATCGCCCTCCTGGCCCTCCTCACGCTCGGCGTCGCATTCTTCGTCCTGAGAATCGCGGGGGTGGTCTCGTGGCCCAGATAGAGGTGCGAAACCTGAAGTATCGCTACCCTGACGCGAAGAGACTCGCGCTGGACGATGTGAGCTGCCAGATAGAGCGCGGCGAGTTCGTGGGCGTCATCGGCAGAAACGGCGCGGGAAAGTCGACGTTCACGCAAGCGTTGCTCGGGCTGGTCCCCAACTTCTACCACGGCGCCTACGGAGGCTCCGTGACCATCGACGGCCAGAACGTGCGGGAGTCGAGCGTGGACGAGCTCTGCCGCAAGGTGGGCCTCGTGTTCCAGAACCCCTTCAACCAGGTGACGGGATCGAAGCTCACCGTGTACGAGGAGATCGCCTTCGGGCTCGAGAACTTCGGGGTTCCTCCCAAGGAGATGCGCCGCCGCATCGACGCGGCCATGGAGCTGCTGGACATCGCCCAGTACAAGGACCGTGCTCCCTTCGACCTCTCGGGTGGCCAGATGCAGCGCATGGCCCTTGCGGGGATCATCGTCATGGAACCCGAGGTCATCGTGATGGACGAGCCCACCTCGCAGCTCGACCCCCAGGGATCTGAGGACGTGTTCCGCGCGGTGGACGTCCTGCGCGCCCAGGGCAAGACCATCGTCATGGTCGAGCACAAGATTGAGAAGATTGCGGCGTACAGCGACCGAGTGATGCTCTTGGACGAGGGCAGACTCGTGGCGATGGACACGCCCCGCGCTATCTTCTCGCGCGACGACCTCGCGGAGCACGGCGTCGTCGCGCCGACCTACACCCAGATCTGCCGGCAGCTCGGCGTGCGTTCCGCAGACGGGCTCTACCCGGTCACGCTCGAGGAGACGCGCAGCCTGCTTGGTGCAGGCGGAAGGGGCGGTGAGGTCCGATGAGCAAGATCGACGTCAGGGACCTGCACTTCTCCTATGCCAAGGGTCCCGAGGTCCTGAAGGGCCTCGACTTCTCGCTCGACGGGCGCTCCTGCGCCCTGGTGGGTCAGAACGGCGCCGGGAAGACGACCTTCGTGAAGCTCCTGAAGGGCCTGCTCAGGCCTAGCTCGGGGAGCATACTGCTTGACGGCCGCGACATCGCCGGATCCTCCGTCCCGGAGCTCGCGCGCCACGTCGGCCTTGTCTTCCAGAATCCTAACGACCAGATCTTCAAGAACAACGTGCTGGACGAGGTCATGTTCGGGCCGCTCCAGATCGGCATGGGCGAGGGCGAGGCGCGGGCCTCAGCGCTCGCCGCTCTCGAGCTGGTCGGGCTCTCTGGCCACGAGGCTGTGAACCCCTACGACTTGGGGCTCTCGGATCGCAAGATGGTGTCCATCGCGGCCATCCTCGCCATGGACACCGACGTGGTCATCTTCGACGAGCCGACCATTGCGCAGGACCATGACGGCAAGGAGCGTCTCGCCCGGATCGTGCGAGACCTGTCGTGCCAGGGGAAGGTCGTCATATCAATCCTCCACGACATGGACTTCGCGGCGCAGACCTTCGAGCGCGTCAT
This sequence comes from Olsenella sp. oral taxon 809 str. F0356, assembly GCF_000233535.1. Taxonomy (NCBI): domain Bacteria; kingdom Bacillati; phylum Actinomycetota; class Coriobacteriia; order Coriobacteriales; family Atopobiaceae; genus Olsenella; species Olsenella sp. oral taxon 809. The sequence goes on along the minus strand of NZ_JH376563.1, from coordinate 1,771,170 downwards.
CGCCATGGCGCACGGCGAGGTCCTCCTCGACGCGGACCCACGCTCTGTGTTCTCGCAGCGGGACGTCCTCGAGCGCGCGCGGCTGGAGCAGCCCACCACGGCGCAGCTCTGCCATGCCCTGGGCTACGAGGAGCTGTTCCTCTCGCCACAGGAATTCGTTGACTTCTACAGATCCCAGCACGGGTCCCACGCCTAGAGGAGACGCGCGACAGGGGAGAGGTTGCTGCGTCTGGGTCATGCGCGCCATGCTCGATGGCGCGCGAACAACAGGAGGCCCCTCCATGGCTTGGTTGCCTTGGAGGGGTCTCGTCTTGCCTGTCCGGACACCAGGGCGTCAGGGACGTTTGACTTGCGGGCTGGGGACCTAGTCGCGGTCGCGTCCCTTGCCGTAGCCGCCGCGGCGGTCGTCCCGGCCCCCGCGGTCGAAGCCCCCGCGCCCTCCGCGCTCGTCGCGGCCGTGACCGTAGCCGCCCTTGCGGTCGGAGCTCTGATAGCCGTAGCCTCGGCTCGTGTTCTGGGGGCCGAAGCCCTTGGGCCCGCGGCTGGGGCGCTCGTCCCTGCTGCCGCGTTCGTCTCGCCCGCGTCCAAAGCCGCCGCGGCGGTCGTCGTGGCGCTCGCGGTCGAAGCCCCCACG
>NZ_JH376563.1:1762962-1770318 GCF_000233535.1 Olsenella sp. oral taxon 809 str. F0356 | reverse complement strand
CCCGACGCTCGTCGCGCCCTCCGCGCTCGAAGCCGCCACGACCATAGCCGCCGCGCCCTCCGCGCTCGTCTCGCCCGCGCCCAAAGCCGCCGCGGCGGTCGTCGTGGCGCTCGCGCCTGGCGTTGGGGTCGAAGCCCAATGCACGGAGCTTCTCCTCCAAGGAGGCGATCACGGTGTCAACGTGGGCTTCGAACTGGGCGCGCTCCTCGGCGGAGAGGCAGGAGAAGACGTCCTCGTCGGGGTCCATGTCGTCCTCGGCGGGGGCGGCGGACGCGCCCTCCTCAGTCAGACGCACCATGGTGACGCGCCCGTCCTCCTCGGACTTGGCACGGGTGACGAAGCCCTTCTCCTCCAGCTTGGCGAGCAGCTCCGAGAGCGACTGCTGGCGCATGTCGAGCAGGAACGAGAGCTCCTTCTGGCTGGTCTCGGGCTTGGCCTTGAGCAGCGCGAGCACGCGTCCCTGGCCGCGCAGCGGGTCGCCGAAGCCGCCGTGGGCCTCGGTCTGGAGCTTGGTGTAGCGATAGAGCAGGTTGCCCATGCGTCCGGCCTTGTGGGCGAGCGAGATCTCCTCGTGGGCCTTGGGGCTCGTGGCCTCGGCCTTCTCGCCCGCGACCTCCTCGGTCTGGTCTGCCTGGGTCTGGGTGTCGTTCTCTTCGGTCATGCGAATCCCTCCGTCGGCGCCTGGCGTCCCGCACGGTCCTTCCGTGCGTCTTTCGAATGTCAGGTACCTGTGTAACTGTCTACGACGATAGCAGTGCGGAGTTGGATTGCGACGCTCGACCTCGTTGGGAGGCGCATCTACACCGCTCCTCCACATAAGACAGGTACCTGTGTAATTTGTTCGCTTTCCTGTGGATGCGACGACCGCCGGAGCCGCGCGCCCCTTGATTCACCACCCTCGTCCCACCTCCCCCTCGCGAGTGCGCAAACTTAAAGCACTCAATTGCGCACTCGACAGCCGCGTCACGATGTCTGTGCAGGAAGGAGAGAGAAACCGTCTCACGAGTGCGCAAGTTGAAACCTTCAGCTTGTACACTCGAGCGAAAAGGGGGAAGAGGGGAGAGGGTCCTCCTACGACGAGGAAGGGGAGCTTTTCATGGCAGACGAGGTGCAGGACACGAGCGTGCAGGACACGAGCGTGCAGGACACGAGCGTGCAGGACGATCCGGTGGCACTCTTCGGGCTCAGCATCGCCCACGTGGGCGTGAACGCGGCTACGGACGAGGAGGCGGAGCAGATCGCGGGCCTCTTCCAGACCCTCATGGGGCTGCCGCGCAACGTCCAGGCCCCCATCTCGCTCTTCTCGGGCAGCCTGGTCGAGATAATGCGCCCCCAGGCCCCGCGCGGGGAGAAGGGCCACATCGGCTTCCATGTCGACGACCTGCCTGCGGCGGAGCGCTGGTTCGAGGCGCGCGGGTTCAGGCTCAACCAGGCGTCGCGCGTGCTCAGGCCTGATGGCAGCACCCAGCTGATCTACTTCGAGCGGCAGATCGCGGGCTTCGCCATCCATCTCTGCTCGTAGGCGCGACGCTCGCGGCGTCACCGCGCCTGACATATGTGTCGTTCGACGTCGAGCCGCGCTGCGCGTGCGGGGCTGCGCATGAGTCGAACGAGCACGTCGAACGCGTGCGTAAAATCCACGAATACGTCGAACGCGTCTGAAGCGTTCGCGTTTGCCCAGTTGCCGACTGCGCCAAAGACGCGTCGGACGCTTTCGGCGAATCTTGGCGCGCGTCGGACGCTATCAAGAAGAATACGCGCGTATCGGGCGTTGTCGAGACGAGCCTCCGAGTGCGTCGGACGCTGCGGACGAACCCGGGCACGCGTTGGACGTAGTGGGCGCGCCTGGCCTGCAGTCGTCGGCGAGCCATTCTGTTCCTGCGATGTGCGCGCCGGCAGGAGACGTCGCCCCCGCCAGTCCATCTCGTATACTGGGAGGTCACGTGTAGGCGGGCATCCGGAGGAACGCGCTTGATCGCACTCGCTGACAAGATCTCGAAGTCATTCGGCGGCCGGGTCCTGTACTCGGCCGCTACGCTGCAGCTCAATGCCGGCGAGCGTTGGGGCCTGGTGGGTCCCAACGGCGCCGGGAAGACCACGCTGCTCAAGATAATCATGGGCCAGGAGTCCGCCGACGAGGGCACGGTGAGCTTCGCGCGCGACTGCAGCATCGGCTACCTGGAGCAGGAGACCCATCTGGCGGGCGAGAAGAGCGCCCTCGCCGAGGTCGTCGACTCCGCCCACGAGCTCAAGGAGCTCGAGCGCCGCATATCCCAGATGGAGCACCAGATCTCGTCCATGCCCACCGGGCCCGAGCAGGACGGCCTCCTCGAGCGCTACGGCGCGGCGCAGGACCGCTTCGAGCGGCTGGGCGGCTACGAGCTCGAGGCGCGCGCCCGGCAGATCCTGGGCGGCCTGGGGTTTCCCATCGAGGACTTCGACAAGCCTTCGCGCGACTTCTCGGGCGGCTGGCAGATGCGCATCGCCCTCTCAAAGCTCCTCCTCCGCCATCCCGACCTCCTGCTCCTGGACGAGCCCACCAACCACCTCGACCTCGAGAGCGTCAAGTGGCTTGAGTCCTTCCTGAGCTCCTATGACGGCGCCGTGCTCCTGGTGAGCCACGACCGTGCCTTCATGGACTCCTGCGTGAGCCACGTCGCCGCGCTCGAGAACAAGCGCCTGATCACCTACGTGGGCAACTACTCCGGCTACCTGCGCCAGCGCGAGGACAACCTGGAGCAGCTCCGCGCCAAGCGCGCCGCCCAGGAGCGCGACATCAACCACATGCAGGTCTTCGTGGACAAGTTCCGCTACAAGCCCACCAAGGCCAAGCAGGTCCAGGAGCGCATTCGGCGCATCGAGCAGATCCAGTCCGAGCTCGTGGTGCTGCCCGAGTCGTCGAAGAAGGTCCGCTTCCGCTTCCCGGAGCCCCCGCGCACGGGCGACATGGTGATCAGCCTCGAGGGCGTGGCGAAGAGCTACGGGGAGAACCACGTCTACGAGGGCGTCGACCTCAAGCTCTACCGCGGCGACCATGCGGTCCTCGTGGGCCCCAACGGTGCGGGCAAGTCCACGCTCGTGAAGATCGTCAACGGCCACGAGGAGCCCAGTCGTGGCACGGTCGAGCTGGGGCAGAACGTGACCCAGACCTACTACGCCCAGCACCAGCTCGAGACCCTGCACGAGGGCCTGACCGTCATGCAGGAGATGGACGAGGCTGCCCCCGGCTGGACGAGCTCGGAGGAGCGCCGGCTCCTGGGCGCCTTCCTCTTCCATGGCGACGACGTGGACAAGCGCGTCGGCGTGCTCTCGGGCGGGGAGCGGGCGCGCCTCGCGCTGGCCAGGATGCTCGTCTCGCCGGACCCCCTGCTCTGCCTGGACGAGCCCACCAACCACCTGGACATCGACTCGGTGGACGTGCTCGAGCAGGCGCTCGTCGACTTCCCGGGCACCATCATGCTCATCAGCCACGACGAGCACCTCGTGCGTGCCGTGGCGAACAAGGTCATCGAGGTGCGCGACCACAAGGTGACCCTCTATGACGGGGACTACGACTACTACCTCTTCAAGCGCGCCGAGCTCGAGGCCCGGGAGGCCGAGGCGTCCGGACAGCAGGCGCCACAGCCCGCCCGTGCGACGGCGAGCCAGGAGGAGCCCGTGACCCAGGGCCGTAACGTGAAGACCAAGGAGCAGCGCCGCGCGGAGGCGGAGGCGCGCAACGCCGCGAACCGCGCCCTCAAGGGCGAGAGGCGCCGCCTGAGGCAGGTCGAGTCCGCCCTCGAGCCCGCACGCAAGCGCTATGCGGAGCTGATGGAGCTCATGGCCTCGGAGGAGCTCTATGCCGACGCAGACCGCTTCGACACGTGCATGGCGGAGTACAACGCGCTCTCGAAGAAGATCCCCTCGCTCGAGGAGGAGTGGCTCGAGCTCACGGAGAAGATAGAGGAGGCCCTCAATGCCTAGCGACGTCCCGGGTGGTGGCTGGGAGGGGCGCACGGCGGCCTCTCCCCGGCAGGAGTTTTCACAGGCGGGCGCCCACGTGCCTTCCGACGCCTACGTGGCGGCCGACGATCCGCGCCCCTGGCAGGCGGCGGAGCCTGCGACCAGGCGCCTTGACCGTTCCGCGCGTCAGGCAGGCGAGAGTCCCGAGCGCACGCTGCTGAGGCCTGCGGCCCAGGTGCCGCGTGCACAGCCGGCCCCGGTGCAGAGGCCCTACGTGCCAGCGCCTCGTGCCGCGGTGCCGAGCCCTCGCCGCGAGGCCTTCTCGCCCGAGCCCGCCCGCCGCCATGGGGGCTTCCTGTCCTCGCTGGGAGGGCTCCTCGCCCGTCTCGCCCTGTGGCTCCTCGCCCTCGCCTGCAGGCTCGCGGCGCTTGGCCTCTCGGCCCTCGTGGTCGCGGACGCCGTGGTCGTGGGATCGCACCGCGTCCAGCTCCTCGAGCTCACGGCACGCGTCTCGCAGCTCCTGCCCCGTGCCCTCTCGGGCGCCCTGCTCTTCGAGACGCCGCTCGGCGGGGTCCTGAGGCTCGACTTCGCCATCGCGGCCCTCGCGCTCTTCGTGCTCGACTGGCTCCTGTCCCGGGCATCCCGGCGCTAGGGGGCGGACGTGGACCTCAGCCTCATGAGCGTCGTCGGGACGCTCGTCAGCGTCGGCGTGGCCGTCCTCTCGCTCGTCCTGCACGAGCTCGCTCACGCCTGGGCCGCCCTCATGCTGGGCGACCCCACGGCGAAGGAGCAGGGACGGCTCACCCTCAACCCCGCGGCGCACCTCGACCCCTTCGGGTCGGTCCTCCTGCCCGTCCTCATGGCGCTCGCCCAGGGGCCGGTCTTCGGCTACGCCCGTCCCGTGCCCTTCGACCCACGCCGCCTGCGTCATCCCGCCCGTGACGAGGCGCTGGTCGCCCTAGCGGGCCCGGCCTGCAACCTCCTCCAGGCGGTCGTGGCCGGTCTCGCCTTCCAGGCCCTCGCGGGCTTCTGGGACGGAGGGTACGGCCTGGCGTACTGGCTGTTGCGCGTCACCTCGTCCTGGTGCTACGTCAACTGCTCCCTTGCCTTCTTCAACCTCATCCCCCTGCCGCCCCTCGACGGTTCCAAGCTCCTCTCGCCCTTCCTCAGGGGAGAGGGATGCCGCATATACCAGCAGGTGCAGGCCTACTCCATGCCCATCCTGCTCGTCGTCCTCTACGTCCTGCCGGGCCTGCTGGGCTTCGACCCCCTGAGCTCCTACCTCAGGGCCACCGCCATCCGCCTGGCCGGCCACCTCCTGGGGGCCTAGCATGTCGTACCGCGTGAGGACCCAGGTCTACTCGGGGCCCTTCGACCTGCTCCTCCAGCTCGTGAGCAGGCAGAAGGTGGCCATCGGCTCCATATCCATCGCCGAGGTGGCCGACCAGTACCTCGAGGAGGTCCGCTCCATGGGGGAGCTGGACCTGGACGTGGCGAGCGACTTCGTTCTCGTGGCGTCGACCCTCCTCGACATGAAGGCCGCGTCTCTGGTGCCCGACCACTCCGTGCCGTCGCGGCGGGACGACGATGCGGACGACGACGAGTTCGCGGACCTCTCGCCCGAGGAGGTGCGCGAGGTCCTCATCGCCCGGCTCATCGCCTACAAGCAGTTCAGGAACGCCGGCATGGCCCTGGGGAACCGCATGGAGGCGGAGGGCCTCATGCTCGCGCGCACGGCCGGCCCCGACCCGGAGTTCATGGGCCTCATGCCCGACTACCTCAAGGGCATCACCCTGCGCTCGCTCGCCGTGATCTGCGCCGACCTCGACAGCAGGCGCGAGGGCTTCCTGCTCGAGGCGGAGCACGTCGCCCCCAAGCGCCTGCCCATCGCCCTCACCGTGGCGTCGGTCGACCGCCTCACCCGCGCCCGTCCGCTCGTGACCTTCTCCGAGCTCGTGGACGGTGACTGGAGGCCCGAGGCGGTCGTCGCGACCTTCCTGGCCATCCTCGAGCTCAGCAAGCGCGGCGCCGTGACGCTCAGCCAGTCGCGGACCTTCGGGGAGATCGACGTGGCACGCGTGGAGGGCGCACCGGCCTTCGAGCTGGACGAGTCCGAACTGACCAGCATTGAGGAGGAACTCCAATGAGCGAGCTCGAACGACTTTCCACCGGCTCCCTCAGGGGCCAGCTCGAGGCGCTGCTCCTGGTCTCGACCGACGCCGTCCCGGCGACCGACCTCGCGAAGGCGCTGGGGGTCGCCCCGGGCGAGGCGGCGTCCGCCCTCGCTGAGCTTGCGGCGGAGTACTCCGACGCCAACCGCGGCTTCCAGCTGCGCGAGGTCGCGGGCGGCTGGAGGCTCTTCACCCACCCCGCCTACCACGAGCAGGTGGAGGGCTACGTGCTCTCGTGGGACATGCGTCGTCTCTCGCAGGCGGCCCTCGAGACCCTCGCCGTGATCGCGTACCACCAGCCCGTCACGCGCGAGGGCGTGAAGGCCGTGCGCGGCGTCAACTCGGACGGCGTCATCGGCTCCCTCAAGGAGAAGGGCCTCGTCCGCGAGGTGGGGCACGAGTCGGGTCGCTCCGGCGCCCTCCTCTACGGCACGACCCGCCGCTTCCTGGAGCAGTTCGGCCTCAGGTCCCTGCGCGACCTGCCGCCGCTCGAGGACTTCGCGCCCGACGAGGAGTCGCGCCAGTTCATCCGTGAGCGCCTGAGCGGCCGGGCCATCTCGTCCACCCTGGAGGAGACCTCGGAGGACATGGAGCAGGAGCGGGAGCTCCTGGGTGACGGCTACGACGGGGACGCCCCGGAGGTCCTCGTTGCCCTCGCGGACGGGGGAGAGGCCCCCCTCGCCCAGGCCGGCGGCGTGGCCGCCGCGACGGTCGTCCCGAGCGGCGAGGCGGAAGCCGCGGGCACAGTGGTCGGGGAGGCGTCCTGTGATGTCGAATAGGGGCGAGGGGGACGCGCGCGCCAAGCGGGCCTTTCCCGAGGGCGCGCCGCACACCATGCGTTTGCAGCGCTTCCTCGCCCGTGCGGGCGTCGCGAGTCGGCGCGGCTCCGAGGACCTCATGTGCGCCGGGCGCGTGAGCGTGAACGGCCAGGTGGTGAGCGAGCTGGGCAGCAAGGTCGACGTCGACGCGGACGAGGTGCGCGTGGACGGCCGCCTCGTGCGCCTGGCCGACGGGCACGCCTACGTCATGCTCTACAAGCCCGCGGGCTACCTCACCACCATGAGGGACCCCCAGGGCCGTCCCTGCGTGGCGAGTCTCGTGCCCACGGACCGCCATCCCGGTCTCTTCCCGGTGGGCCGGCTCGACGGTGACACCACGGGCCTCCTGCTCTTCACCACCAACGGCGACGTGGCGAACGGCATGCTCCACCCCTCCCGCCACGTCTGGAAGCACTACGTCGCCT
>NZ_JH376563.1:1258529-1762896 GCF_000233535.1 Olsenella sp. oral taxon 809 str. F0356 | reverse complement strand
GTCGAGCTGCGGGGTGGCGCCGCGGCGCCCGCGGAGGCGCGGCTGCTGCGCGCAGGCGACCCGCACACCCTGCCCGTGGCGCCCGAGGGCGTTCCCTATGGGACGAGCGTCGTCTCGCTCAGGATCCACGAGGGTCGCAAGCACCAGGTCAAGCGCATGCTCAAGGCCGTGGGGCACGAGGTGCTGCGCCTGCACCGCGACGAGTTCGGGCCCCTCGCCCTCACGGGCCTCATGCCCGGCCAGTGGAGGCCCCTCGACGCCCGCGAGCGCGCGGCGGTCGAGGCCCTGGCCACGGGGGAGGTGCCCTCGCATGCCAGGGGATAGGCAGCGCATCCTCCTGATGCGACACCCCGAGACCACGGCGAACCTCGCCGGCACGCTCTCGGGCAGGAGCGACGTGGACCTGAGCCCGGCGGGGGAGCGCCAGATGGCGCGCGCCGTCGAGGCGCTGGTGGCCTGGGAGCCCGACCGCGTCTGGTCGTCGCCCCTCTCGCGCTGCCTCGCCATCGCGCGCGAGGCGGCCTGGAGGCTCGGCGTGCCGCTCGAGGTCAGGCAGGAGCTGGCCGAGATCGAGTTCGGTCCCGCGCAGGGCCTCACGGTGGGTGAGCTCAGGGCCATGGGGTACGATTTCCCCTGGGCCCCTGGGTCCCGACGGACGCTCGCGGGCGCCCGAGGGGGCAGAGTGCTTCGAGGAGCTCTTCGCGCGCGCCCACGGCCTGCTCGAGGCGCTGAGGCCTCTCGGGGGCCGCACGGCCTGCGTCACCCACGGGGGGCTCACCAGGGCGGTCCTGGCCTCGGCACTCCAGATTCCGCTCACGAGCTTCTGGAGGCTGCGCCTGCCCAACGTGAGCTCGCAGGTCCTCGCCTGCGACGGCACGAGCTACACCCTCGTCGCCATCGGGCTCGCACCCGAGGAGGTGCGGCGCAGGGCGGAGGATCCCTCCCTCCTGGGCAGGGACACGACCGAGAACATCGCGGAAGGTAGTGTGAAGTGATCGTTGCAATCGACGGGCCTGCCGGCTCCGGAAAGTCAACCATAGCGAGGGCGCTCGCGCGCGAGCGGGGCCTCACCTACCTCGACACCGGCGCCATGTACCGCTGCGCCACGCTGCGCTGCCTGCAGAGGGGGGTTGACCTGGCGGACCGCGAGGCCGTGGTGAGGGTCGCCGAGGCCTGCGGCATCGGCTTCGGCACGGCCGAGGACGGCTCCCAGACGGTCTTCGAGTCCGGCGAGGACGTCAGCGCCCAGATCCGCTCCGCCGAGGTGGACCACAACGTGTCAGCGGTGGCGGCCGTCCCCGCCGTGCGTGCCGCCATGGTGGCGCGCCAGCGGGAGCTGGGGCGCTCCGGCAACGTCGTGGCCGAGGGCCGCGACATCGGCACCGTGGTGTTTCCCCAGGCCGACGTGAAGGTCTTCCTCACCGCCGACCCCGCGGCCCGCGCCCACCGCAGGGCGGTCCAGCGCGCCGGCGGCAACAGCACCACCGACGCCTCGGCGCAGGCGGACGGCGAGGAGGAGCGCAAGATCCTGGAGGACATCGTCCGTCGCGACCGCCTCGACTCCTCCCGCGAGGAGTCCCCCCTGAGGCCCGCCGAGGACGCCGTGCACATCGACTCGTCGAGCCTGAGCGTGGAGGAGGAGGTCGCGCTGATCTCGGCCCTCATGGACCGGGTCGCCTCGGGTGAGAGGGACTCCGGCGACGACGTCCCGGCGGTGTCCCAGGCGGCCTCCGGAGGCGAGGCGGGGACGGTCGGCGTGCCCGCCGCCGACTCCATGCCCGCCGGCACGCCCGTCCCGAATCCCGAGTCCGACGCCGCCGCGCGCAGGCTCGCCGTCGAGCCGGGCGAGGGCAGGATGCGCGCCTTCGCGGGAAACTCCTTCGACGACTATTACGACCACCGCATGGCGGACTTCCCGCTTCCGGCGCGAGCACTTCTCGCCCTCGCGGTCTGCCTGGTCGGGGCCCTCACCAAGCTCGTCTGGCCCTGGAGGATGGTGGACGGCCGCAAGCTTTGGGACGAGAGGCGCGGGCGCGTCATAGTCATGAACCACGTCTCCATGCTCGACCCGATCCCCGTCGTGGTCTCGCTCTGGGCCCACGGCCAGCGCGTGCGTCCCGTCTACAAGAGCGAGTTCGACGGCAACAGGTTCGTGACCTGGCTCTTCTCGCGCATCGGCGGCATCCCCGTGGTGAGGGGCACGGCCGACATGAGCTTCGTGCGCCGCTGCGTCCGCTCGCTCAGGAGGGGTGAGTGCATCCTCATCTTCCCGGAGGGGACGCGCGTCAGGTCGCAGGACCAGCCCGTCGAGCTCCACGCGGGCTTCGCCCTGGTGGCCCAGCTCGCCAAGGCGCCCGTGCAGCCCCTCTCCATCGTTGGCGCCCTCAACATCACGCCCGAGGGCACGCACTGGAAGAGGCCGGGCAGGGTCTGGTGCAAGGTCGGAGACTGCCTCGAGTTCGGCGACCTGGGCGTGAGGGGCCGCAAGGCCCAGGCGAAGGCGATGGAGTCCCTGGCGATGGATCGCGTCTATGCCATGCGCGACGAGCTCCGTCGGGAGCACCCGGGCAAGCTGTAGGGGAGAAGAGATGCCAAAGATCCTGGTCGCCGACGAGGCGGGCGCCTGCTACGGCGTGAACCGCGCGCTCCAGATGGTGAGGGACGCGACCCGCGACGCCAGGGGTCCCATCCACACCCTGGGCCCCCTCATCCACAACCCCAGCGTGGTGGGCGAGCTCGAGAGCCGCGGCGTCGGCGTCGTCGCCTCCGCGGCGGACGCGCCTGGCGGCACGCTGGTGCTGCGCACGCACGGCGTCACCCCCGAGGAGGAGGACGCCGCCCGCGCCTCCCACGACGAGGTCCTGGACGCCACCTGTCCCTTCGTCATCCGGGCGCACAACGCCGCGGAGAGGCTCGCAAGAGAGGGTTACCAGGTCCTCATCCTGGGCGAGGAGGGGCATCCCGAGGTCGAGGGGACCTTGGGGCACGCCCCCCAGGCGCTCATCGTGGGCGGGCCCGAGGACCTCGAGGGCGTCAGGCTCGCGCGGCGCGTGGGACTCGTGGTGCAGACCACCCAGTCGCGCTCCCGCCTGCGCGCGCTCGTGGGGGCCCTCATAGGCAGGGTGGACGAGCTGCGTGTCGTCGACACCATCTGCGAGGCCACGACCCTGCGCCAGGCATCCGCGGCGAAGCTCGCCGCCCAGGCGGACACCATGGTGGTCGTGGGCGGCCGCATGTCCGCCAACACCCGCAGGCTCGCCCAGATCTGCGAGGCCTCCTGCCCGCGCACGCACCACATCGAGGGCGCGTCCGAGCTCGAGGCGCCCTGGTTCGACGGGGCCGAGCTCATCGGCGTGACCGCCGGCGCCTCCACGCCCCAGTCCCAGATCGACGAGGTCGTCGAGCGTATCGGCGAGCTCGTGGGGGAGGGCTGATGGAGGCGGGAGAGGGCAGGCTCAAGCGTGCGGACTACGCCTCCACCCGACCGCAGGCGGACGGGGCTTGGATCCAGGCCGTCGAGGACGGGAGCCCCGCCTGGGAGGCAGGCCTCGAGCCGGGCATGCGCGTGGACGCCATCAACGGGCACCCCCTGCGCGACCTCATCGATTGGCGCTGGGAGGGGGCCGACGCCTACTGCGAGCTCGAGGTCTTCGACCCCGATGACGGCCAGTCCTACTCCTGCGAGCTCGAGCGCGAGCCCGGGCAGGACTGGGGCGTCGAGTTCACCGACGTGCTCTTCGACGGCATCCGCACCTGCGTCAACGCCTGCCAGTTCTGCTTCATGAGGATGCTCCCCGAGGACGCGCGCGCGTCCCTCTCGCTCAGGGACGACGACTACCGGCTGTCGTTCCTCCAGGGCAACTTCGTGACGCTCACCAACGTGGGGGACGACGACCTGGAGCGCATCGTCCGGTGCCGCCTCGAGCCCATGAACGTCTCGATCCATGCCATATCGCCCGAGGTCAGGAGGTCGCTCATCGGCCCGCGCGCCATGAGGGGCGTCGAGGTGCTGGAGCGGCTCTGCGAGGCGGGGCTCGAGGTGCACGGGCAGATCGTGCTCTGTGCCGGCATCAACGACGGCGACGAGCTCAGGCGGACCCTCGACTGGGTGGAGGAGAGGCCCAACATCAGCTCCATGGCGCTCGTCCCCATGGGCTACACCAAGTACTCCAAGCAGTTCTCGGAGTCCTTCTCGGAGGACGTCGAGGCGTCGCGGGCCGTGGTGAGGCTCATCGAGCCCTACCAGGAGCGGGCCAGGCGGGAGCTGGGGCGCACCCGCTTCCAGCTCTCGGACGAGTTCTACGTGGACGCCGAGCTGCCCGTCCCGCCGGCCGAGACCTACGACGGCTACCCGCAGTTCTATGACGGCATCGGCATGCTGAGGAGCTTCCTGGACGAGGCGGACGAGCTCTGCCGCACGCAGGGCGGGCTCCTCAGTGGCCTGAGGTCGCGCCTCGAGGAGCGGGGCATGCGCGCGCTCGTCGTCTGCGGCGAGGCTGCGGAGCCCACCATCTCGAGCTTCTTCGAGCGGTGGTCGGCGGGTCGTGCCGGCTGCGTCGCGATTCGCAACGACTACTACGGCGGGGACGTCAACGTGACCGGGCTCATCGTGTCCTGCGACCTGCTCGCGCAGCTGCCCCAGGACCTCTCGTTTACGGTGGTCGTGCTGCCCGAGGTCATGTTCAACTTCGACAAGGTCACCCTGGACGGGGACAGCCAGGCACACATCCTGGACGAGATCCGCTCCCGCGGGGGGCTCCCGCTGGTGAGCCAGTCCTCGCCCGGAACTATGGTCGCAGCCCTCGCCGGGACCTTCGGGCTCTAGGGCCTCGTCGGGCGAGGGCCACGTGCCTCGACGCCTCCCGGCAGGGGAGGGGCGCCCCTGCCGTGGCTTTGCTGTGCGCGGACCCCGCCGCCCGGGGCTCCCAGGGCGCGCATGCTAGACTTTTCCCAGGAATCTGCAGCAGGAACAGCAAGGAGCATCATGTCCAAGCCCATAGTCGCCGTGGTCGGCAGGCCCAACGTGGGGAAGTCGACCCTCGTCAACCGCCTGGCGGTGAACCGCGACGCCATAGTCCACGAGTCGCGCGGCGTGACCCGCGACCGCTCGTACCACACGACCGACTGGAACGGCCGCGAGTTCGTCCTCATCGACACCGGCGGCATCGAGTCCGCCAAGAGCAAGGACGTCTTCGCCCCGCGCATCCGCGAGCAGGCGCTCGCCGCCTGCGACGAGGCGGACGCCATCATCTTCGTGGTGGACGGCACCGTCGGCGTGACCGACGAGGACGAGGAGGTCGCCCGCGTGGTCAGGAAGTCGGGCAAGCCGGTCTTCCTGGTGGTCAGCAAGATCGACGACCCCGCCCGCGAGCTCGAGTCCTGGAACTACTACTCCCTGGGCGTGGGGGAGCCGCGTCCCATCTCGGCCGGGCACGGCCACGGCACGGGAGACCTCCTCGACGAGGTCGTCGCCGTGCTCCCGGACGAGGAGGACGAGGAGGGGCCGGCGGACGACGCCCTCAACGTGGCCATCATCGGCCGTCCCAACGTGGGCAAGTCCTCGCTCGCGAACCGTCTGACCAAGAGGAACCGCTCCATCGTCTCGGACGTCGCGGGCACCACGCGCGATGCCATCGACAGCATGATCGAGTGGAAGGGCACGCGCATCCGCCTCGTCGACACCGCGGGCATGCGCAAGAAGAACCTGGTGCACGAGGACGTCGAGTACTACAGCCTGGTCCGCGGCCTCGAGGCCATGGACCGCGCCGACGTCTGCATCCTGGTGGTGGACGCCTCGGTGGGCGTCACCGAGCAGGACCAGAAGCTCGTGGGCATGGCGGTGGACCGCGGCTGCGCCCTCGTGGTGGCCCTCAACAAGTGGGACCTCGTCACCACCGAGAAGCAGCGCGACGACGTGGCGGCCACCCTCGCCCAGCGCCTCTCGTTCGCCCCCTGGGCGCCCTCGGTCAACATGAGCGCCCTCACCGGGCGCGCCACCGACAAGATCCTCGAGGCTGCGGTCAAGGCGGCGGCGAACCATGCCTGCCAGCTCAAGACCTCGCAGCTCAACGCCCTCCTCACCCAGATCCGCGAGGGCGGGCACACCGTCACCGACAAGGGCCGCCGCCTCAAGGTCCACTATGGCGTGCAGACCGGCCAGAGGCCTCCCGTGCTCACCTTCTGGTGCAACGCGCCGGACCTCGTGGACGACAACTACGAGCGCTTCATGGAGAACCGCCTGCGCCAGGCCTTCGACCTCACGGGAACCCCCGTCAGGCTCAAGTTCCGCCTGAGGGAGGAGGGGCGCAGATGAGCCCGCTCGCCCTGGCGACCGCCGCCTGCATGCTCGCGTCCTTCCTCGTCTGTGGCATACCCTTCGGCCTGCTCATCGCCAAGGGCTCGCGCGAGCACGTGGACGTGCGCACGGTGGGCTCGGGCAACATCGGCATGACCAACGTCGCGCGCTCCGCGGGTGCCGCTGCGGCGGCGCTCACCCTCGCCTGCGACGCGGGCAAGGGCATGGCGTGCATGCTCCTCTCGCACCTAGCGCTCTCCGATTTCGTGTTTGGGGGAGACTGGGCCGCCGCAGGCGTGGAAACCCCCTTCGGCTGGGCCCTCGCCCTGGTCTACCTCAGCTGCGTCATGGGACACGTCTTCTCCCCCTACCTGGGCTTCAGGGGTGGCAAGGGCATATCGGTCGGCTTCGGCGCGGCCCTGGGGCTCCACTGGCCCCTGGCGCTCGCCATCCTCGCCGTGTTCTTCGTCCTCGCCATACCCTCGCGCTACGTCTCGCTTGGCTCCGTCGCCGCCGCTGCCGCCCTTCCCGTGGTGGGGGCCCTCATGGGCTTCGGGCCCTGGGTGGAGCTGCCCTTGGCCGTCACCGCGGTCGTCGTCATTTGGTCGCACCGCACCAACCTGAGGAAGCTCGCCAGGGGAGAGGAGCGTCGCTTCAGCGTGCATCGCGGCTCGTCCGACAAGCGCGACGAGGAGGGGGGGTCGCGATGAGCGGGAGGGTCGCCGTCATCGGCACGGGGTCCTGGGGCACGGCGGCGGCCGGCCTCGTTGCGGGGCATGCGGACGAGGTCTGCATGCTCGCCCGCTCCGATGAGGTGGCCCGCTCCATCAGCGAGCTCCACCGCAACCCGCGCCACCTCAGCTCCTACGAGCTGCCCGCGAACGTCCGTGCCACCACGAACGCCGCAGAGGCGCTCGCCGGGACGGGCCAGGTCCTCGTGGCGGTGCCCTCCTCCTTCCTGAGGGCCACCCTCGCGTCCTGTGCGGCCGCGGTCCCCGACCCCGCCGGGCTCCTGGTGCTCACCAAGGGCATCGAGCCGGGCAGCCACCTGCTCATGACCGAGGTCGTGGCCCAGGAGCTGGGGCATCCCCGTCGCATCGCCGCGCTCTCGGGCCCCAACCACGCCGAGGAGATCTCGCGCGGGATGGTGTCCGCCGGCGTCGTCGCGGCGGAGGACGAGGCCCTCGCCCGCGACTTCCAGCGGCTCCTCCACTCGACCAGCTTCAGGGCCTACCGCTCCCGGGACGTGCGGGGCGTCGAGGTCTGCGCCGCCGTCAAGAACGTCATCGCCATCGCGTGCGGGGTCTGTGCCGGCCTGGGCATGGGCGACAACGCGCTCGCCGTCCTCATGACTCGCGGCCTCGCCGAGGTGGGGCGCATCGTGAGCGCCCTGGGCGGCGACACCCTCACCTGCATGGGGCTCGCCGGCATGGGCGACCTCGTCGCCACCTGCACCTCGCGCCACTCGCGCAACCGCAGCTTCGGCGAGGCGTTCGCCGCGGGCGAGACGCTCGAGTCGTACGAGGGCCGCACCCGCATGGTGGTCGAGGGTGCCCGCGCGGCGGTGAGCGTCTGGGAGCTTGCGTGCGAGATGGGCATAGAGACCCCCGTGACCCATGCCGTACACGCTATCCTGTACGAGGGAGTCAGACTCGAGGAGGCGGCCGGGCTCCTCTTGGACCGCGGGCCCAACGAGGAGTTCTACGGTCTCCGCACAAACGAATAGGGGATGTGCTGATGCTTGACCATGACGTGAGGGTGGCGCCGTCGCTGCTCTCGGCAGACTTCACCAGGCTCGCGGACGAGCTCGACGACATAGCCACGGCGGACCTCCTCCACTTCGACGTCATGGACGGTCACTTCGTGCCCAACCTCTCGTTTGGCGTGGGGGTCCTCTCGCAGGTCAAGCGTGCCACGGACCTTCCCGTCGACGTGCACCTCATGGTCTCGAACCCCGAGGAGTGCGTTCCCTGGTACCTCGACGCCGGCGCCGACGTGGTGAGCTTCCACTGGGAGGCCCAGACGCACGCCCGGAGGCTCGTCTCGCTCATCCACGAGGCGGGGGCCAAGGCGGCCGTGGCGCTCAACCCCGCGACCCCCGTGTCCTGCCTCGAGGAGCTCGTCGACGAGCTCGACATGGTGCTGGTCATGACGGTCAACCCCGGCTTCGGGGGCCAGGGCTTCATCGAGGGCTCCCTCGCCAAGCTCCGCCGCCTCAAGGCCCTCTGCTCCGCCCATGGCGTGAGCCCCAGGGTCGAGGTCGACGGGGGCATCTCGGCCGGGAACGCCGCCGCCGTGGCGGCGGCGGGAGCCGACGTGCTCGTGGCGGGAAGCGCCGTCTTCGGCGCGCAGGACCGCGCCCAGGCCATCCGGTCCATCAGGGACGCGGCCCTAGGCGGACTCGCGAGGCGCGCCTGATGCCGTCCGATGCCCCCCTCTACCTCGACTACGCCGCCTCGGCCCCGCTCTGCGACGCGGCGCGCGAGGCCGAGCTCGACTACGAGTCCTCCCGCATCGCGGGGGCGAACCCCAACTCCCTGCACAGCCTGGGTCGCGAGGCCGCCCGCGCCCTCGACGGCGCCCGCCGCGACCTCGCCCGCTGCCTGGGCGGCGGCTTCAGGCCCATGGACGTCACCTTCACCTCGGGCGGCACCGAGTCCAACAACCTCGCCCTCCTCGGCATGGCCGAGGCGGCACGCGAGAGGGACCGCAGGCGAACCAGGGTCCTGGTCTCCGCCATCGAGCACGACTCGGTCCTGGACGTCCTGCCCCCGCTGAGGGGCCGCGGCTTCGAGGTCAGGCTCGTGAGTCCCGACCGCCATGGCGTCGTCACCCCCGAGGCGGTGGGCGAGCTCCTGGGCCCGGACGTGGCCCTCGTCTCGGTCATGTGCGCCAACAACGAGACGGGCGTGGTGCAGCCCGTGGCCGCCATCGCGCGGAGGGCGCACGCGGCCGGCGCCCTCATGCACACGGACGCCGTCCAGGCCTTCGTCAGGATCCCGCTCGAGCTCGGGGACGTGGACGCGGTCTCCCTCGCCGCCCACAAGATCGGCGGCCCGGTGGGCGTGGGGGCGCTCGCCCTGCGCAGCCGCTGCCCGCTCAGGCCGCAGTCCTTCGGAGGCGGCCAGGAGCAGGGGAGGCGCGCGGGCACGCAGGACGTGCGCGGCGCGCTCGCCTTCGCCGCCGCCGCCCGCTCCTGCTCGGACGGGCTCTCCGAGCGCCGTCGCCTCGTCGCCTCCCGCGCCCAGGGCCTCTACGACCGCCTCTGCGTCCCCGGAACCGGCATCGAGGCGAGCGTCTCCCCCCAGATGGACGAGGGGCGTCTGCCCGGCATGGTCTCGCTGCTGGTGCCGGGCGTCGACTCCGAGACCCTGGTCCTCTCGCTCGACGAGGCGGGGTTCGAGGTCTCGGCCGGGTCTGCCTGCTCGTCGGGATCGCTGGACCCGAGCCACGTGCTCTCGGCCATGCGGATACCCCGCGAGCTCGCCCTTTGCTCCCTGCGCGTGTCCTTCGACGAGCGCGTGGGGGAGGACGACCTGTCGCGCTTCGCGGACGCCCTGCTCGCCCTCGTGCGCAAGAAGGCCGGGGCGTAGCGGACCGCCTCGCGCGACAGCAAGCCCGCCGGCACGAACCACCTGCGACCAAACACCATGCCCCCAAGGAGGCGGCACATGAAGGAATCCCAGGCACTGCTCAGGCTCCAGGAGATCGACCTCCAGCTCCTCAGGCTCAAGCGCCAGCTCTCGGCCATGCCCCAGCAGAAGAAGCTCCAGGCCATCGCCCAGGCCAAGCGTAAGCTCCAGGGCGAGCTCGCCAGCATAGTGGGCCAGCGCAAGGACAGCGAGATGGACGTCGAGGACTCGGAGGCCGCGCACGACAAGTTCGTCGTCCTCATGGACGAGGTCAAGGCCCAGGCGGCGGAGCGCCAGGCGGACTACCGCCAGCTCACCGACCTCGAGGCGCAGCTCACCTCCCTTGCCAAGAGGCTCGAGAAGATCGAGTTCACGCATGGCGAGAAGGTCGAGCTCCGCGACCGCCTGCGCAAGGCGGAACGCAACGCCCGTGGCGTCATGGCGCGCCTGGACGAGGAGGCGGCCTCCCAGCAGGAGGCCTTCGAGCGGGCGTCCGCGGACCTCATGGCCGAGGTGCGCAAGCTCGCGGCCGAGCGCAAGTCCGTCGTCGCAGACCTCTCGGGCGAGGTGCTCGCGCGCTACGAGGCCGCCTCGAGGCGCTTCGGGGGCCTCGCCGTGGAGAGGCTCGCGGGCAACCTCCCCTCGGTCTGCCGCGTCAAGCTCCAGCCCAGCCAGTTCTCGGACCTCAGGCGCGCAGGCGCAGAGGTGACCGAATGCCCCTACTGCCACCGCATGCTGGTGTTCGAGGGGGCCTTCGATGAGGTCGAGTAGGGTCCTTCTCGCCGTGTGCGGCGGGATCGCCGCGTACAAGGCGGTCGAGCTCATGCGGGGCCTCCAGAAGGCGGGCTGCGACGTGCGCGTCGTCATGAGCGAGGACGCGACGCGCTTCGTGGGCCCTACGACCTTCGAGGCCCTCTCGGGACATCCCGTCACGACGAACCTCTACGGCTCAGGAGAGGGTCCGATCCCCCACGTCGAGCTCGCCGACTTCGCCGAGCTCGCGGTGGTGGTCCCCGCCACGGCCAACGTGATGGCCAAGATGGCCGCGGGGATGGCGGACGACGCGCTCTCCACCACGCTCCTCGCGTTGGGCTGCCCCGTGCTGGTCGCCCCCGCCATGAACCTGCGCATGTGGCAGGCCCCGGCCACCCAGGCCAACCTCGCCACCCTGCGCTCGCGTGGGGTGCGCTTCGTCATGCCCGACTCCGGCAGGCTCGCCTGCGGCGCCGTGGGCACGGGCAAGCTCGCGCCCGTCGGGCAGGTCCTCGCGGCCGCCCTCGACCTCCTGGGCGGGGAGGCGCGCGACCTCGAGGGCCTTTCCCTCGTGGTCACGGCGGGGCCCACGCACGAGGCCATCGACCCGGTGCGCTACATCGCCAACGCATCGAGCGGGAAGATGGGCTTCGCCCTCGCGCGCGAGGCGGCGAGGAGGGGCGCCTCCGTCACGCTGGTGGCAGGGCCCGTCTCGCTCCCCACGCCCGAGGGGGTGAGGCGCGTGGACGTGGTTTCCGCCGCCCAGATGCACGATGCCGCCCTCGCTGCCTTCGACGGTGCGGACGTGGCGGTGTGCGCCGCCGCCGTGGCGGACTACACCCCTGCCGAGCCCGCGGACCACAAGCTCAAGAAGGCAAGGGAGCCGCTCGACTCCATCCGCCTGGTGCGCACGGCGGACGTCCTGGCCGAGCTCTGCGCCCGCAAGGGACGGCGCGTCGTGGTGGGCTTCGCCGCCGAGACCGACGAGCTCGTCCCCAACGCCCGCGCGAAGCTCCGCGCCAAGGGAGCCGACCTCATCGTGGCCAACGACGTCTCGCGTGCGGACTCGACCTTCGGCTCCGAGACGGACGCCGTGACGCTGGTCGACGCCTCCGGCGAGCTCGAGCTTCCCTGCCTGCCCAAGGACGAGGTGGCGCGCCGCGTCATGGACCGCGTGCGCGAGCTCGCCCTTCCCCGGGACCAGGGCTAGGGGGCGCGCATGGGAATCCTCATCGGGCTCGAGCGCGTCGACATGGAGTGGCCCAACAAGCGCGTGCTCGAGGGTCAGACCATCGGCATAGACGAGGGCGACCGCATAGGCATCGTGGGCAGGAACGGAGACGGCAAGTCAACCTTGCTCGAGCTCATCGCGCGCGAGGTGGAGCCGGATGCCGGCGCCGTCACCTGGAGGAACGGCATCAGCGTGGGCGTCCTGGGCCAGTCGGACGCTCTCACGGACGACGAGACGGTCGAGCATGCCGTGGTGGGGGAGCAGCCCGAGTACGTCTGGGCCTCCGACCCCCGCGTGCGCGGCGTCATCGACGAGCTCCTGGGGGACATCGACTGGCACGCCCGCGTGGGCGAGCTCTCGGGCGGGCAGCGTCGCCGCTGTGACCTTGCGCGCGTGCTCGTGGGGCGCTGGGACGTCCTCCTCATGGACGAGCCGACCAACCACCTGGACATGCAGGCGATTGGCTGGCTGGCCGACCACCTCAAGGGGCGCTGGCCCCAGGGGCGGGGGGCGCTCCTCCTGGTGACGCACGACCGCTGGTTCCTCGACGAGGTCTGCGACCACATGTGGGAGGTCCACGACGGCGCCATTGACCCCTTCGAGGGCGGCTACTCGGCCTACGTGCAGCAGCGCTTCGAGCGCCAGAGGCAGGCGGCCGTCATGGAGGAGAGGCGCCAGAACGTCCTGCGCAAGGAGCTCAACTGGCTCGCCCACGGCGCCAAGGCGCGCTCGAGCAAGCCCAAGTTCCGCATCGACGCGGCCATGGAGCTCCTCGCCGGCGACCCGCCCCTGCGCGACACCGTGGAGCTCAGGCGCATGGCGGTGAGCCGTCTGGGCAAGCAGGTCATAGAGATGAGGGGAGCGTCCTTCTCGTATCCCGGCTCGGACGCCCCCGTCGTCTCGGGCGTCGACTGGATCGTGGGACCGGGAGACCGCTTTGGCATCCTGGGAGAGAACGGCGCCGGGAAGTCGACGCTCCTCTCGCTCATGACGGGCAGGCTCCGTCCCAGCTCGGGGAGCGTGAGGATCGGCGCCTCAGTGCGCTTCGGCATCCTCTCGCAGAACCTCGGGAGACTCTCCGAGAGGGACGGCTGGCGGGTCCAGGAGCTCCTCTCGAGCTACAAGAGCTACTACGTGGTGGACGGCAGGCAGCAGAGCCCCGAGCAGCTGCTCGAGCGCCTGGGCTTCGACCGTCGCGAGTTCGCGAGCTTCGTGGGCGAGCTCTCGGGTGGCCAGCGCCGCCGCCTCGCCATCATGTGCGTCCTCATGGAGGAGCCCAACGTCCTCGTCCTGGACGAGCCCGGCAACGACCTCGACACCGACATGCTGGCCGTGCTCGAGGACCTTCTGGACGGGTGGCCCGGCACGCTCCTGCTCGTGAGCCACGACCGTTACCTCATGGAGCGCGTGACCGACGACCAGTTCGCCCTCCTTGACGGGCGGGTCCGCCACGTGCCAGGCGGCGTGGACGAGTACCTGAGGCTCCTCGGCGAGCATGAGCCCGCCGACGACGGCGCACGGGCCCGCATGGCGACGGCGCCCCCACCCGCTCCCGCCGAGGAGGGGGGAGGGGCGCGCCTCTCCAACGCCGAGCGCCGCGAGTTCAAGAAGCGCTACGATGCCGTGACGCGCCGCCTCGAGCGGTTGGAGGGGGAGCCGGAGCGCCTCGAGGCAGAGATGGCGCAGGTGGACGCCTCGAACTACGAGGCCCTCATGGCGGCGCAGGCGTCGGTCGACGCGGCGCGCGCGGAGCAGGCCTCGCTCGAGGACGAGTGGCTCGAGCTCGGCGAGAGGCTGGGCATCGAGTAGGAAGAGGGAGGGAGATTCCGTGTGCTGGAACTCCTGAGGAGGTATCTGGGGCCGTATCGCGCCAAGGCGGCCTTCGGCATGCTCGCAAAGGTCGTCGAGGTGGTCTTCGAGCTCCTCGTGCCGGTCATTGTGGCGTCCATGGTGGACGTCGGCGTGGCGCGGCACGACGGAAGGGCCATCGCCCTCAGGGGGGGGCTCCTCGTGGTCCTCGCCCTCGTGGGCTTCTGCTTCACGACGGTCTGCCAGAAGATGGCGGCACTGGTATCGCAGGGGATGGGGACCGACCTGCGCGAGGCGAGCTTCGCCAAGGCCGTGGGCCTCTCGGCCGTCGACGTCGACCGCCTGGGCCCCGCCTCGCTGGTCACGCGCATAACGAGCGACGTCAACCAGGTCCAGCTCGCCATCGCCCTGGGAATCCGCCAGCTCATACGCTGGCCCTTCCTGGGCGTGGGCTCCATCGTGGCCGCCCTCCTCATCGACTGGAGGCTCGGCCTGGTCTTCCTGGTCTGCACGCCCGTCATCGCCCTGGTGTTCTGGGCCGTGCTCTCGCGCTGCGTGCCCTACTTCCGGAGCATGCAGGAGAAGCTCGACCACATCTCGCTCCTGGTGAGGGAGGCCCTGGGCGGCGCGCGCGTGATGAGGGCCTTCCGCCGCGAGGACCACGAGCGCGGGCGCTTCCGCGTGGCGGCAGCCTCGCAGGCCGCGGACGCCATCGCGTCGGGACGTCTCTCGTCCCTGCTCAACCCCACGACGCTCCTCGTCATGGACCTGGGGGTCGTGGTCATCCTCTGGCTGGGCGGGGTGCGCGTCGACTCCGGTGCCCTCACCCAGGGGAAGGTCATCGCCTTCGTCAACTACATGACCCAGACACTCCTCTCCATCGTCTACATCGCCAACCTCGTGGTGGTCTTCACCCGCGGCGCCGCCTCGGCGCAGAGGCTCGTGGAGGTGCTCGACTGCGAGCCGAGCGTGGTGGACCTCGCCAGCGGGCCGGTCGAGCCCCTGGCGGACGCCCCCGCCCTCGAGCTCGAGGGGGTCTCGTTCGCCTACCCGGGCGCGGCGGTGCCCGCCCTCGACGGCGTGACCCTCACGCTCGCGCGCGGGGGGAGCCTGGGGGTCATCGGCGGCACGGGCTCGGGGAAGTCGACGCTCGTCTCGCTCGTGCCCAGGCTCTACGACGCGGCCTCGGGCAGCGTCAGGGTCCTGGGGCATGACGTGCGGGAGTACCCCAGCGGACAGCTGCGCTCCCACGTGGGGCTCGTGCCCCAGAAGGCGGCGCTCGTCTCGGGCACCGTCCGCTCCAACCTCCTGTGGAGGAAGGGCGACGCGGGCGACGAGGAGCTCTGGTCCGCGCTCGCCACCGCCCAGGCCGAGGACTTCGTCCGCGACAAGGAGGGCGGCCTCGACGCCGTCGTCGAGGCCGGCGGGAGGAACTTCTCCGGCGGGCAGCTCCAGCGCCTGACCATCGCCCGCGCCCTGGTCGGCGAGCCCGAGCTCGTCGTACTGGACGACTCCGCCTCGGCCCTCGACCTCGCGACGGACGCCCGCCTGCGCGCGGCCCTCGCCCGCGACCTCTCGCAGAGCGCCCGCGTCATCGTGTCCCAGCGCGTGTCCAGCGTGCGCGGCTGCGACCAGATCCTCGTGCTCGACCACGGGCGCCCCGCGGGCCTCGGCACGCACGAGGAGCTCGTGGGGGGCTGCCCCCTCTACAGGGAGATCTGCCTCTCGCAGCTCTCCGAGAGGGAGGTGCTCGCCTGATGGCCAACCCATACCAGGCCGGGGGGTCCAGCGCCGGCCTCGTCTCGTCCGTCCGGGGAGGGGGCGCGTCCCTCTCGCCCAAGGGTGCCGGCGTGGCGGAGGGCCTCTCCGCGGGAGCGGTGCTCCGCAGGCTGGGGCGCTACGTGGCCCCCCATGCCGCGTCGCTCGCGACCTCGTTCGTCGCGTCCATGGCCTCGGTGGCGCTGCAACTCTACGTCCCCATCCTCATCGGGCGGGCCATCGACGCCATGGCCTACGGTGGGGGCACCGCGGCGCTCGTCCCCGTGCTGAGGACGCTCGCCGCCGTGGTCGTCGCCGCTGCATCCTGCCAGTGGCTCTCGGGCTACTTCGTGAGCCGGCTCGCCTTCGAGACGGTGCGCGACCTGCGCGACGACGCCTACGACCACCTCTCGGACCTGCCGCTCGCGACCATCGACGCCCATCCCCACGGCGACCTCCTCGCTCGCGTGGTGGCCGACGCCGACGCGGTGGGCGACGGCCTCCTCCAGGGGCTCAACCAGCTCATGGGCGGCATCGTCACCATCGCGGGGACCATAGCCTTCATGTGCTCCATCTCGGTCCCCGTGGCGCTGGTGGTGGTGCTCCTCACGCCGGCCCTGGCCCTCGTCGCCTCTCTCATAGCCCGCCGCTCGTCCTCGAGCTTCGCCGCCCAGCAGGGCATCCAGGGCGAGCTGGGGGGCTACGTGGAGGAGGTCATGGGCAACCAGCGGCTCTTCACGGCCTTCGCCCGGGCGGACGGCGCACGCGAGCGCTTCGCCGAGATCAACTCCCGCCTCTACGAGTCGGGCGAGAGGGCCCAGTTCGTGAGCTCGCTCACCAACCCCGCGACGCGCGTCGTCAACAACGCGATCTACGCCGTCGTCGCCGTGGTGGGCTGCCTCTGCGTCATCGGCGTGGGCCCCAGCCCGCTCACCGTTGGCCAGGTGCAGAGCTTCCTCTCGTACGCCAACCAATACATGAAGCCCTTCAACGAGGTCTCGGCCGTGGTGGGCCAGGTGCAGGGTGCCTTCGCCTCCGCGCGCAGGCTCATCGAGCTCATGGACAGCGAGTCCCAGACCCAGGACGCGCCCGATGCGGTCGAGCTGGTCGATCCCAAGGGCGCGCTCGAGCTCGAGGACCTGCACTTCTCGTACGAGCCCGGTCACGAGATCATCCGTGGCCTCAGCCTCTCCGTCCCGGCGGGCGGGCGCTTCGCGCTCGTGGGGCCGACGGGCTGCGGCAAGACCACCCTCATCAGCCTCCTCCTGCGCTTCTTCGACCTCGACTCCGGTCGCATCCTGGTCGACGGGCAGGACGTCTCGGGGCTCAGCGCCAGCAGCCTGCGCGCTGCCTTCGGCATGGTGCTGCAGGAGACCTGGCTCTTCGAGGGGAGCGTGCGGGACAACATCGCCTACGGCCGGCCCGACGCCACGGACGCCGAGGTGGAGGAGGCCGCCCACAGGGCCCACGCCCACAAGTTCGTCATGCAGCTTCCCCAGGGATACGACACCCCGGTGGGGGAGGGCGGCGGCAGCCTCTCGCAGGGGCAGCGCCAGCTCCTCTGCATCGCCCGCGTCATGCTAGCCGATCCCCCGGTGTTCCTGCTGGACGAGGCGACGAGCTCCATCGACACCCGCACCGAGCTGCAGGTGCAGGACGCCTTCGACCGCATGATGGTGGGACGCACCTCGCTGGTCGTGGCGCACCGCCTCTCCACCGTCCGCAACGCCGACTGCATCGTGGTCATGGACGCGGGCAAGATCGTGGAGATGGGCACCCACGACGAGCTCCTCGCCCGCGGCGGATTCTACGCCCGCCTCTACCAGAGCCAGTTCGCGCTCTCGTAGGCCTGCGCCCAGCTGCGGACGCGACGGGAGGGGACCCTCTCGCCTGGGGCCGTCCCTCCCACGGCCGCTACCGCTGGCGGCACGCCGGCTCCCCCGCATGCCACCAGCGACATAAGATGTCAACGCATGTGCCGCGTCAGGAGGGGGAAGCATGGAGAAGCGCTGGTATGACGTCGCCGTGGTCGGCGCGGGGGTGAGCGGTTGCGCCACGGCCCGGGAGCTCTCGCGCTACGATGCGAGCGTGCTGGTCCTGGAGGCGCTGGACGACGTGTGCTGCGGCACCTCCAAGGCCAACTCCGCCATCGTGCACGCGGGCTTCGACGCCGCCGAGGGCACGCTCATGGCACGCCTCAACGTCGAGGGCAACGCGATGTTCCCCCAGCTCTCACGCGACCTCGACTTCCCCTTCGAGCAGGTCGGGTCTCTGGTGGTCTGCCTGGACGAGGGGGCACGGCCCGACCTCGAGGCGCTCCTCGACCGAGGTGCCGCGAACGGCGTCCCGGGACTGCGGATAGTCGAGCGTGACGAGCTGCGCCAGATGGAGCCCAACGTCTCCGACGAGGCGGTCTGCGCGCTCTGGGCCCCGACGGGCGGCATCTGCGACCCCTGGGGCCTCTGCTGCGCGCTGGCGGAGAACGCCGCCGCGAACGGCGTCGAGTTCCGCTTCGACGCCAGGGTCGCCGCCATCAA
Organism: Olsenella sp. oral taxon 809 str. F0356; assembly: GCF_000233535.1. Taxonomy (NCBI): domain Bacteria; kingdom Bacillati; phylum Actinomycetota; class Coriobacteriia; order Coriobacteriales; family Atopobiaceae; genus Olsenella; species Olsenella sp. oral taxon 809. The sequence goes on along the minus strand of NZ_JH376563.1, from coordinate 1,744,881 downwards.
CCGCGACGAGGAGGGGCTCTGGCGCCTGCGGCTCGAGGGCGGCGGGGAGGTCGTTACGCGCACGGTGGTCAACGCCGCGGGCGTGCACGCCGACGAGCTGCACAACATGGTCTCGCCACGGCGCATGACCATCGTGGCGCGCCGCGGCGAGTACGAGCTCCTGGACACCACGGCAGGCGCGCACGTGCGCCACACCGTGTTCGCCCTTCCCACCAAGATGGGCAAGGGCGTGCTCGTCACCCCCACCACCCACGGCAACCTCCTGGTGGGGCCCACCGCCGACGACATCGACGACAAGGACGACACGTCCACGACCCCCAGGGGAATGCGCTCGGTGGTCGAGAAGAGCGCCCTTACGGTGAAAGACGTCCCCTTCCGCGAGACCATCACCTCCTTCTCGGGCCTGAGGGCGCACCGTCCCGAGCACGAGTTCGCCATCGGGGAGGTTCCTGGCGCCCCCGGCTTCATCGACTGCGCGGGCATAGAGAGCCCGGGCCTCACGGCGAGCCCCGCCATCGGCGTCATGGTCGCCGGCATCGTCCGGGACATCCTGGGCCTCGAGCCCAAGGAGGGCTTCGTGGCGACGCGCAGGGGCTTCGTCGACCTGGACAAGGTCTCGCCGGACGAGTGGAACGCCCTCGTCGAGGGGGATCCCAGCTACGGGACCATAGTCTGCCGCTGCAGGAGGGTGAGCGAGGGACAGGTCCGCGACGCCTGCCGCCGCGTTCCGGGCGCGCGCTCCGTTGACGGGGTCAAGCGCCGCGTGACGGCCACGATGGGCCGCTGCCAGGGTGGCTTCTGCTCGCCCCGCGTCATGCAGATCATCTGCGAGGAGGTCGAGGGGATGGACATGCTGCACGTGAGCAAGTCCGGTCCCGGCTCGGAGTACGTAGTGGGGCTCGCGAAGCGGCCCGTCGAGGGAGGCGAGGCTCGTGGCTAGCGCGGAGCGCCATGACGTGGTGGTGATCGGAGGTGGCTCCGCCGGCCTCGCCGCGGCGATCGCGGCACACGACGCGGGGGCGGGGGACGTCCTCGTGCTCGAGCGCGAGAGGCAGCTCGGCGGCATCCTCAACCAGTGCATCCACAACGGCTTCGGCCTCCACACCTTCAAGGAGGAGCTCACTGGGCCCGAGTACGCCGCGCGCTACGTGGCGCAGGCGGCCGAGCGCAAGATTACCCACCTGCTCAGGACCACCGTCCTGGACGTCTCGGCCGACAGGGTGGTGACGGCCGTCAACGCCGAGCGTGGCGTCTTCCGCATCGAGGCCGGCGCCGTCGTGCTCGCCATGGGCTGCAGAGAGAGGCCGCGCGGCGCGCTCGGCATCGCGGGGACGCGCCCTGCCGGCGTCTACACCGCCGGCTGCGCCCAGAGGCTCGTCAACATCGACGGCTACCTGCCCGGGCGCGAGGTCGTGGTGCTGGGCTCGGGCGACATCGGGCTCATCATGGCGCGCCGCCTCACCCTCGAGGGGGCGCACGTCGCCTGCGTGGCGGAGCTCATGCCCTACTCGGGAGGCCTCAAGCGCAACATCGTGCAGTGCCTGGACGACTTCGGGATCCCCCTCTACCTCTCGCACACCGTCGTGGGCGTCGAGGGAAGGGGACGCGTCGAGGCGGTGACCATAGCTCGGGTGGACGAGACCCTTCGTCCCATCCCGGGGACCGAGAGGCGCTATGAGTGCGACACCCTGCTCCTCTCGGTGGGACTCCTGCCCGAGAACGAGCTCAGCCGCCAGGCGGGAGTCGAGCTGAGCCCCGTGACCCGCGGGCCTGTGGTGGACGAGTCCCTCCAGACCAGCGTCCCGGGCATCTTCGCCTGCGGCAACGTCCTGCACGTCCACGACCTCGTGGACTACGTGAGCGAGGAGGCTGCCGTCGCGGGGAGGTCCGCCGCGGCGTGGGCTCTGGGAGGGGGACGGGCGGCTGCCTCAGATGCCATGCCGACCGAGCACGAGCTCGTCTGCGGGGAGGGCGTCCGCTACACCGTCCCCGCGCACCTCTCGCCCCAGAGGATGGGGGAGAGGCTCACCTTGCGCTTCCGCGTGTCCGGCGTGTACCAGGACTGCCACCTGAGCGTCTATGCTGGCGAGCGGCGCATCGTGCACCGGCGCAAGCAGGTCGTCGCCCCCGGCGAGATGCAGGAGGTCGTGCTGCGGCGCGACCAACTCCAGGGGCTGCACGGGGGAGAGAAGATCCGCGTCCTGCTCGAGGAGGCATAGGTGCCATGGAGACCAGGGAACTCACCTGCATACGTTGCCCGAGGGGCTGCCAGGTCGAGGTGACGCTCGACGGCGACGAGGTCGTGGGGGTCAGGGGCAACGCCTGCCCCCGCGGTGACGCGTACGCGCGCAAGGAGGTCTGCGACCCCACCCGCGTCGTGACCACTACGGTGCCCGTGGAGGGGTCGGCAGTCGCCACGGTGGTCTCGGTCAAGACGGCGGGCGACGTCCCCAAGGCGCGGGTGCTGGACGTCGTGCGTGCCCTCGCGGACGTGAGGCTCGCGTCCCCCGTCCGCATCGGGGACGTGGTGCTGGCAGACGTCTGCGGCACGGGCGTGGACGTCGTGGCCACCAAGGACGTCTAGGGGGGCGGACGGCGGGAGCTCCCGTCACGCCTCCCAGCGGAAGTGCGCGAGGTCGACCCTCCCGTCGGGGAGGAAGCCCACGCCCTCTCCCTCGAGGAGGTCCCTCTGTGCGTCCGGACCCCCGAAGGCGAATCCCGGCGCGAGCCTGCCGTCTGCGAACACGATGCGATGGCAGGGCACGCCCCCGGCCATCCCGGGGCTCTGGTGCATGGCAAAGCCCACGTAGCGAGCGCGACGCGGCTCGCCCGTCATCGCCGCGACCTGGCCGTAGGTGGCCACGCGCCCACGCGGCACCTGTCGCACCACGTCATAGACGCGCCCGAAGAAGCCCTTGTCCGCCATGTCCGTCCCCCTGCCTCGCGCTGGAGCCGCCATCGTGCCCGTCGTCCCGGCGGTGGAGTCCGCATGGTGTTGGAAAAGCGACAGACATCGCGCGCGCCGGGAAATAGCATGCATCCCAGTATCGTCTACCGAAGGGAGGGGCGCATGTATAACGTGGCGCTCGTGGAGGCCCAGAGCCTCAAGGACTATCTGAACGGCAAGCTCCAGAACGGCGATGCCGGCTTCGTGGGAGACCTCTTCGCGGGGGAGTTCGTATCCTTCGTTATCAACCCCCACTCCGGCGAGTACACCGTCATCTCCAAGGCGTAGCTCCCGCACGGCCCCTTGCCAGCGGCCACATGTGGCGCCTCGGGCCCGTTGCCACCCCTGCGGTGGCGGCGGGTCCCTTGCGTCGGGGAGCGTCGTCCGTGGAGCATCGTCTTCCGTGCAGACTGCCGGCAGTCTGCACGGAAGGTCGGGGCAGTCTGGCGTCAGTCTGCGGCGAGCCCATTTTGGAACGTGGTCCCTCGTGCCCCTCATGTCGCGGCCCGTCCCCTAGCCTCTTCCCAAGGAGGACGAAGGGAGGGGCGTCTTGGGAGCGCGCGTCAGGAGGGGGAGGAGAAGGGCGAGGGCCCTGAGGCTGCGTGGCGGGGCGGTCTGTCTCGCCTGCGTGCTTGCGTCGTTCTGGCTGGGGAGGTCCCTCTCGCCCGGCGGGGTCCTTTCCGGCGTCGATGCAGTCGCTCTGTTTCGGGCGATCGTCCCTGGCTACGGGTTGAGGCGCCCGCACGCGAGGGTGCGGAGCGAGTGGGACGAACGGGCGAGTCCCGACTACTATCGCGTGGTCGGCCTCGCGCTCGTGGACGTGGAGCTCGCGGACGGGGAGGTCAGCTACGCGGAGCTGGATGAACTCGGGAGGTCCGGGCAAGCTGCCGCGAGGGTGAGTTGGGACATGGTCCGGGAGGGCACCTCTCGCCCAAGGGGGGACATGCAGGCCCTCAGCCCCTCGGGATGGGGGCACAACGAGAAGGTGGACATACCGCTGGCGCGCGGGAAGGCATACCACGGCTACTTCTGGAACCGCTCCCACCTCGTCGCGAAGTCACTGGGCGGGGCCGAGGTCGTCCAGAACATGGTGTGCGGCACGCGCATGCAGAACGTGGGGTCAAACGACGAGACGGGTGGCATGGCCTTCTGCGAGACGCTCGTGCGCGACTGGCTCGAGGCTCACCAGGAGGGGAGCGTCACCTACGTCGCCACCCCGCTCTACGAGGGCGAGGAGCTCGTTCCCCGCAGCGTGATCGTCGACCTGATGTCCAGCGACGGCTCGCTGGACCTCGAGGTGGAGGTGTACAACGCGGCGCGGGGATACCTGATCGACTACGCCACAGGCGAGTTCGAACGGGTGGGGGAGTAGGGTCCTGGCCCACAAGAGCCTGCGCGGACGCGGTCTCATGGAGGAAGGTAGGCCGTAGGATCGAATTGCTCGGTTATGTCACGTCTGATTGCGGAACACTTTTTGCCTAACGCCTAAAATGGTAAGATGTACCAAATTTATTAATATATTTTGGTATATCTTACCATAGGAGGAAGCCACGAAGAAGGATGAGCTCATATCCCTCATGCAAGGTTGCGCAGGCCGAATCACCACGAAGCAGGCCCGGGAGGCGGGCTTCTCTTCGAGCATGCTCCAGCTGCTCGTCTCGCAGGGGGTCGCGGTGCTCGAGAGTCGTGGGGTGTATGCCCTTACGGAGACGCCGCCGGATGACTTCGCCGTAATCGCGCTGAGGTGGCCGAGGGCGGTGTTTCGCTGCAGCAGCTCGCTCTACCTGCACGGTCTGGTGGACTTCGTCCCCGGTGTGTACGAGGTTGCACTCCCGCGGGGCTACAAGGAGGGACACATAATGGAGGAGTTTCCCAACTGCCTCGTCACGCACGAGAACGAGGCGCTTTACGGCCTTGGGGTGGCCTCCGGGCATTCTCCCACCGGAACTCCGCTCGCCCTCCACGACTGCGAGCGTAGCATCTGCGACCTGGTGCTCTCCCGCAGACGTGATGAGGCCGACGCGCAGCTTCTGGGCCAAGCGATGGGCTCGTACTTCTCCTTGCCAAACAAGGATCTTCCCCGACTTGCGCGATACGCCAACGCCATGGGCATCTCGCCTGAGCTTCAGACCTACCTGGAGGTGCTCTCGTGACCATCAAGAGCGACGCGAGCCTGCGTGGCAAGGCGAAGGCACTCGCCAAGGAGCATGGACTGTCAGCCCAGGAGCTGATGCAGCGCTACTTCTTCGAGCACTTCCTGATGAGGCTCGAAAGGACTAGGTATCGCGAGCACTTCGTCATAAAGGGTGGTCTTCTGCTTTCTGCCATGCTGGGCGTGGCCCAGCGAACGACCATGGATCTCGATGCAACGGTGCGGGCAATGAAGCTTGACGCGGAGAACCTCTCAATAGCAATAGAGGAAATCTGCACTGAAGATCTGGACGACGATGTGACCTGCAAGCTCGAGCGCGTGGAGCCCATTCGCGAGGATGACGACTACGGTGGATTGCGAGCCCACCTCATCGCCTCCTTCGGACGCATGAGGACGCCACTCAAAATAGACGTCACGACGGGTGACGTTATTACCCCGCATGAGGTTGAGTATGAGTTCCCGACTCTTTTCGAGGAGGGCACGATTCATGTGATGTCGTATCCCCTCGAGACGTGCATCGCAGAGAAGTTCGAGTCGATTGTCAAGCGTGGTGTCGCGACGACCCGCGCCCGCGATTTGTACGACCTTGCGACCCTCACGAGACTGTACGAACGGGAAATCAGGTGGGACGTCCTCGCGAACGCACTGCGTCGTACGTCCGAGCACCGAGGGACCTGGCACATGATGAGAGACTACGAGCGCGTGAGTCGAGAAATAGAGAATTCGACAGAGATTGCACGAATTTGGAAGGCATACGTGAGGCTTAACCCCTACGCCGCGGTCGTGACGGCGGAGGACTCAATGCGGTGTGTCCGTGAGATCGGCAGGATTCTGGAGCTGTAGGGACAGATTCGACAGCAAGTGGTGTTCCCCGATGCGCTCATGCATGGCGCATAAATCAGTGGACGCTCGCCGATTCGAAAATAGGTGAAAAGGGGCAGCAGATTTTGGCGCACGCCCGACGTAGAGCCACATGCCCCTTGGTACATACAAAACAGGTCAAAGGCTTTTGACCTCTGACCTGCTATTTTCTGGTCGGGTGGACTGGATTCGAACCAGCGACCCCTTGACCCCCAGTCAAGTGCGCTACCAAGCTGCGCCACCACCCGCTATGTCTGCCACGCGGTGACCCGCGCAGCGCTTATGCATAGTAGCACTATCCCGCGAAGCAGTTCAAGCGAGAATTTCGAATCTCCTCTCGCCTGCGGACCGACGCGGGAAGGGGTGCCTAGATTCCCAGCAGCTCCCGCTTCTTGAGGTCGAACTCCTCCTCCTTGTGCCCATCCATTGCGGTCGCAGACGCGCTGCCCGTTTGGGGAGGGGACGGACTCTGACAAATTTTTTGCTGACATCCGTCGGGGCATCTGATAAGATGCTAACGCGCTAAGGGCGATTGGCTCAGGGGTAGAGCACTTCCTTCACACGGAAGGGGTCGCTGGTTCGAATCCAGCATCGCCCACCACGAGAAACGTGGCGGCGGCTTCGGTCGCCGCCTTTTTCATAGGGGCCCATGGCGCAACGGTTAGCGCAGGGGACTCATAATCCCTGGGTTGCAGGTTCGAATCCTGCTGGGCCCACCACAAGAGCAGCAGGCCAGCGACGCATTTGCCGTTGGCCTGCTTTTTCGACCCTCCGCCTGCCCATGGATGACGCCAGCACCTCTCGCGAAGACAGCATTCTGTGCAGAATGCTGTCGATTTTGGCGTTTGGCCTGTTGAGGGGCGAGAAAGACAGCAAATCTCACAGAATGCTGTCTTCGGCGCCGCCCTCCGTACTGTCACCGCGCTGTCTTCAGCGCCGCCCTTCGCGCCCGCCGCCAGGCCCCCGCCCCCATCCGCGTTGCGGCTACAATCGACTTCCAACGCAGGCTCCGCCTGCAAGGCAACAACGACACGGCAACGGGGGGAGGGACGACATGCCATACGCCTACGCTTCGGTCGCGCTGGACATCCCCACGCGCGTGATAGACGGCTGCTACAGCTACGTCATCCCTCCCGAGCTCTCGACGTCCTGTGCGGTGGGCGCCACCGTCCTCGTGCCCTTCTCACATCGCAACGTGGTGGGCTACGTCATGTCGGTGTCGGACGAGCCTCCCGCGGGCGTCGCCGCGCACAAGCTCCTCGGCGTCGCGCGCGTGCTGGCAGACTCCGCCTTCGACGAGGTCTCGGCCCGGCTTGCCACCTGGATGGCGCACGAGTACGGCTGCACCCTCTGCGACGCCGTCCGTCCCTTCCTCGCCCCCGGCCAGACGGTCCGCGTGCGTCGCAGGGGCTCGGACGACCCCTGGGAGCTCGTATGCGAGAAGAGCGGGCCCGTCGACGAGCGCTGGGCGTCCCTCACCCCCAAGGCCGAGGGCTGGCGCCCTCGCGCCAACGCCTCGCGCCAGCGCCAGGTCATGGAGGCCCTCGCCTCCGGCCCGCTTCGTCTGGCGGAGCTCTCGGCCACGATGCCGGGGAGCGTCGCCGCGGCGCAGGCCCTCGCCCGCCATGGCGTCGTCCAGATAGAGGAGAGGCGCCGCGTGCGCGGGACGACGGGAACCACGCTCTCGAGCGCCGTCGCCCGCCGGCCCGAGCGCCTGACCCAGGGCCAGCGGGACGCCCTCGCAGAGATCGCCCGTGCCACCGAGGCCGGCGCCGGCGACGTCGTCTTGGTGGACGGCGTGACGGGCTCCGGCAAGACCGAGGTCTACCTCGCCGCCATCGAGCGCTGCGTGGGGCAGGGGAGGGGTGCCATCGTCCTCGTGCCCGAGATTTCGCTTACCGCCCAGACCGTGGGCCGCTTCCGCTCGCGCTTCGGCGATGACGTCGCGATCCTGCACTCGAGGCTCTCTGCCGGGGAGCGCTTCGACCAATGGGACCTGGTGCGCCAGGGCAGCGTGCACGTCGTGGTGGGCGCCCGTTCCGCGCTCTTCGCGCCCGTGTCGGACCTGGGGCTCGTGATCATCGACGAGGAGCACGAGCTGTCCTACAAGCAGGAGTCGGCCCCCCGCTACCATGCCCGCGAGGTCGCGGCCCGCCTCGCCCGCCTGCGCGGCTGCCCGCTCGTCCTGGGGTCGGCCACCCCCTCGCTCGAGAGCCTCCTGCGCTGCCGCCAGGGCTCGCACGCCGGGGTGTCGTGGACGCGCGTCCCGATGCCGGAGCGTCCGGGCTCGGCTGTGCTTCCCCGCGTCCGCGTGGTGGACATGACGCAGCAGTTCGCCGGGGGCAACAAGTCGATCTTCTCGGCACCCCTGAGGGACGCCCTGGAGGGCGTGGTCCAGCGAGGGGAGAAGGCCGTCCTCCTCCTCAACCGCCGAGGCTTCGCCAACTTCCTCATGTGCCGCGACTGCGGCTGCGTGCCCGAGTGCCCGCACTGCTCCACCTCGCTCACCTACCACGAGCGCACGCACTCGCTGATGTGCCACAGCTGCGGCAGGAGCTGGCCGGTCGTCGCCTGGCCCAACCCGGCCACGACCTGCCCCAACTGCGGCAGCCGCTACCTGGCGGCCTTCGGGGTGGGCACCCAGCGCGTCGAGGACGAGCTCTCGCTGCTCCTGGGCGGGCGGGCCCAGGTGATTCGCATGGACGCGGACACCACGCGCGGGAAGGGGGACCACCAGCGGCTGCTCGAGGAGTTCGACGCCGCGGAGTGCGCAGTGCTCGTGGGCACCCAGATGATCGCGAAGGGGCTGGACTTCCCCGAGGTCACGCTGGTCGGCGTCATCAACGCGGACACCACGCTCAAGCTGCCCGACTTCCGTGCGGGCGAGCGTACCTACGACCTGCTCGAGCAGGTGAGCGGGCGCGCCGGCAGGGGGGAGGTCCCGGGGGAGGTCATCATCCAGACCTACTGGGCGAGCCATCCCGCCATCCGGGCCGTGGCGGACCACGACAGGTCCCTCTTCCTCGAGCCCGAGCTCAGGGACCGCGAGGAGGGCAACTACCCGCCCTACTCGCGGCTGGCCAACGTCGTCGTCTGGGGGAGAAGCGCCCCCGCCGTGACGGGGGCGATTGCCTCCCTGGCCCACGCCGTCCGCCAGAGGGTGGAGGGGAGGCGGGGATGGGAGGTGCTGGGTCCCACCGACTGCCTCAAGGCCCGCGTGAAGGACCGCACCCGCCGGCACCTGCTCGTGAAGGCCCCCCTGGGCTCCGAGCCAGGGGAGCTCCTGCAGTCCTGCGTGCGGGGGCTGGACGTCCCCCGCGGCGTGAGCGTCGCCATCGACGTGGACGCGTACGACCTGATGTAGGGTCCCTGGCCCATGCGACGGCGGTTTGGGAGGCATGTCGCTGGGGTAGTAACATAGCCTGGACAAAGCGTGGCGCCCCCGGCGCCCCCCACATAGCAAGGAGCCATGCAATGAGTGCACTGGAAGACATCGTCCGCGCCCCCGACGGGCGGCTCAAGACAGAGTGCGCGCCCATCGAGGCCATCGACGAGCGCATCAAGAGGCTCGCGCGCCGCATGCTGGACGACATGTACGCCGCCGACGGCTGCGGCCTGGCGGCCCCCCAGGTCGGCGAGCTCGTCCAGATGGTCGTCATAGACGTCGACTACTCCGGCCCCAGCGGCAAGAACCCCTACGTGCTCATCAACCCCAAGATTGTCGTCGCCGACGGCGAGGAGCGCGAGACGGGCGAGGGCTGCCTGTCGTTCCCCGGCATCACGGTTCCCGTCAGGCGACCCAGCCACGTGGTGGTCCAGGCCCTCAACCTGGACGGGGACCTCATGCAGTACGAAGCCCGCGACAACCTCATGGCCGTCTGCCTCCAGCACGAGATCGACCACATCCACGGCGTGACCATGGTTGACCACCTGAGCGCCGGCCAGCGCATCGCCGCCATGAGGGCCTATCAGGAGGCCACGGCCGCGGGCGCCCGTCCCGGCGACGTCTCCGTAGACTAGTCGGAAGGGGAGCCGCAGATGCGCCTGGCATTCATGGGCACGCCAGACTTCGCCGTGCCCTCCCTCAGGAAGCTCGCCGCCGTCCATGAGGTCGCGCTCGTCGTGACGCGGCCCGATGCCGTGCGCGGCCGCGGGAGGGCCCTCGTGCCCTCCGCGGTGAAGTCGGCGGCCCTCGAGCTCGGGCTCGAGGTGATCGAGGCGAGGCGCGTGACGCCGGAGCTCCTCGATCGCCTGCGCGACCTCGACCTGGACGCCGTGGCCGTCGCGGCCTTCGGCTGCATCCTGCCCGACGAGCTCCTGGGCATCGCGCGAATGGGCTGCGTCAACGTGCACGGCTCGCTCCTGCCCCGCTGGCGCGGCGCCGCGCCTATCCAGAGGGCGGTGCTCGAGGGCGACGAGCGCGCGGGCATATCCATCATGCGCATTGTCCACGAGCTCGATGCCGGCGCCTACTGCAGGCAGGCGTCGGTCGAGGTGGGCGAGAAGCCCTGCGCGACGGTCATGTCCGAGCTTGCCGAGCTGGGGGCAGACGAGCTGCTCCTGGCCCTCGCGCAGATGGAGGACGGGACGGCCCGCTGGGTCGACCAGGACGAGTCGCAGGTGAGCTATGCCCGCAAGATCGACAAGCGAGAGATGCTCCTCGACCCTGCGGACGGCCGTCTGGCAAACCGCAGGCGCGTCCAGGCGTCCCTCGACGCCGCGCCGGCCCGCATGGCGCTCCAGGGCAAGGGGGTCCGCGTGCTCGACGCGCGCGTCTCTGGCGAGGCGCTATCCCAGGGCGGCGTGCTGGTCCGCAAGGGCCGCGTGTTCCTGGGCTGCTCCGACGGGGCCATCGAGCTCCTGCGGGTCAAGCCCGACGGCAAGCGCGAGATGGACGTCTCTGCCTGGGCGGCGGGACTCCAGAAGAGGGACCTTGGCTGGGAGCGCGCATAGGCATGGCGAGGGCGACCGCCGCCAGGAGGGCGGCCCTGCGCCTGCTGGGCGAATGCCGGCGTCGCTCTGCCCGCGCACGCGATCTCATGAGGGCCTCGGAGGGGCTTGACGCCCTCGAGCCCCGCGACCGGTCCCTCGCCACCCGCCTAGTGCTGGGCGTGACACGCTGCTCCGGCGGCCTTGACGGGGTCATCGACGGGCATCTCCGTCGTGGCATGAGGCTCGAGCCCCGGCTGCGTGACGCCCTGAGAGTCGCTGCCTTCGAGCTCCTCTTCCTCTCCGCCCCTGCGCAGGCGGCCGTGAGCCAGGGGGTCGAGCTGGCCCGCGAGGCGAGCCCCCGCGCCGCCGGCCTCGCCAATGCCGTCCTGCGCCGCATCGCGGAGGAGGACCGGCCCCGCCTGGCCGAGGCGCGCGACCGCCTCCACGCGGCCGCGGCCCCCGGAGGACGGCCTGTCGACGAGGGCTCCACCCCCGATTCCCTGGCAGGCGACATCTCGCTCGGTTGCTGCCTTCCCGGCTGGCTCTCCCGCGAGCTCGTCTCCTCCCTCGGCGCCTCCCGCGCCGCCGCCGTCGCGCTCGGCTCCCTCGAGCCCTCCACGCCCTGCGTGGCCGGCAACCTCGTAGTGCAGGGCGAGGGCCCCTCTCGCCTGGCCCTCGAGGCGGCAGGACTCGCCCCGGAGCCGCTCCCGTGGCCGGCCGCCTTCAGGCTCGGCCGCCCGTCAGCCCTCGCTGGCTCCGGTCTGGTGCGCACGTCCGACGTCCTTCCCGCCGACCTCGCGGCGCAGGTTGTCGCCTGGCTCGCCTGCCCCCGGGGAGGAAGGCTCCTCGAGGTCGGCCAGGGCAGGGGCACCAAGAGCCTGCTCCTGCAGTCCGCCGCCAGGGCGCTCGACGTGGACCTTCGCATGGCCTGCGTGGAGAGCGACCCGCACAAGAGCGCCTCGTCCGCACGACGCCTGGGGTCCGTGGGGCTTGCCGGGCGTGCGAGCTGCCACGCCCTGGACGGCAGGACCCTCTCGGGAGCCGACGAGTCGCTTCCCGAAGGGCTCAGGGGAGAGTTCCGCCTTGCCTTCCTGGATGCCCCCTGCTCGGGCAGCGGCACCCTGCGCCGCCATCCCGAGGTCGCCTGGTCGCTGGGGGAGGAGGCGGCCCTGCGCGAGCTCCCGAAGCTCCAGCTCGAACTCCTCGGGGCCGTGGCCCGTCGCGTCGAGGTCGGGGGATGTCTGGTCTATTCGACCTGCTCGGAGCTGAGACAGGAGGATGAGGACGTCGTCGCGGCGTTTCTCGCCTCGGACGTCGGGCGAGAATTCAGCCTCGCTGGTCCGCTGGACGCACCCGCCACGGGCGTCCTCGCCCCCGAGCAGCTCGCCCTGGCGCGCTCCATGCTCACCCCCGAGGGCTTCCTGAGGACCTCGCGCGCGAACCGGCTCGGCTCCCCGCTCTGTGACGGTCACTTCATGGCGCGCCTGTGCAGGTTGGGATAGCAGCGGCTTCGGTTGACGGACGCACGAGAGGAGGCCCGTCCGGACAGCTGCCAGACGGGCCTCCTCCCCGCTCTTGCTATGGTGACGCGACCGCGACTCCGATTCTCCGTGGGAGTCGGGCGGCGACCAGGCGCGCTACTTCTTGCCCCTCTGGTCGGTGTTGTAGAAGCCGGATCCCGAGAAGACGATTCCCGAGCTGGAGAAGACCTTCTGGGCCTTGCTGCCGCACTTGGGGCAGCTGACGCTGGGGTGGGCGCTCATGGGATGCTCCACCTCGAAGCGGGTCCCGCACGAGGGGCACTTGTAGTCATAGCGAGCCATGTGAATCCTCCGGAAGAGTGCGTGCACAAAAAGCGGCCTCACGGCCACGTGGGCTACTGTACCCAAGTGTGGCCGGCTCTTGCGCCGGGGCCGCCGCCGAGCGGCTGCTACCATGAATCCTGCAACCAGCGGCTGGGAGGGCTGACGCCATGCGCATAGACGGGGCGATCTTCGACCTGGACGGGACCATCCTCGACTCCGCGCCCATGTGGAGAGAGGCCGTCCTCGAGCTCCTCGAGGACGGGGGAGCGCCAGACCCAGGGCAAGTCTACGCGCAGGTCGAGTCGGTGCCCCTGGTCCAGATGTGTCGCCTTCTGCACGAGCGCTACGGAATGCGGGAGGAGCCGGAATGCATCCTTCGCGACCTGCGACGCAGGGCGCTCGAGGGGTATCGGCAGCGCGTGCGGCCCGTCGAGGGCGCGCGCGAGCTCCTGCTCGAGCTGCATGATGCGGGCATCCACCTCGCCGTGGCGAGCTCCACGAGCGCCGACCTCGTGCGCGAGGCGCTCGAGGTCCAAGGGTTGCTCGGGCTCTTCGAGCTCGTCGTCTCCGCAGAGGGGTGCGGCAAGGGCAAGGGCCATCCCGACGTGTACCTCGAGGCGGCGCAGCGCCTGGGCTGCGACGTCAGTGCCACCTGGGTCTTTGAGGACGATCCCCTCGGTCTGGGCTCCGCGCGCCGGGCGGGCTTCCCCACGGTCTGCGTCTACAGCGAGGGGGGCGGGCGCGACCGCGCGCTCTGCGAGGACGCATCCACGATCTTCTCGCATGGGTACGTGGACGTCTCGCTGGCGTTGATCCGCGACCTCGAGCCCGTGCCCCCGCGCACGCGGGGCACCCTCAGGGCGCTCGTGGTGGACGGCTCCCCCGAACCGAGCTCGCCCGGCCTCGTGGCACGTCTCGCACGGGATGCCGACTACGTGGTCGCGGCGGACAGGGGTGCCGAGGCCCTCCGTGCCGCCGGCGTCGTGCCCGACGCCTTCTGCGGCGACTTCGACTCCGTGGGGGGCTCGGCCCGGGCCTGGGCGGAGGGGGTGGCGCGGACCAGGATCGCTTTCCCCTCGCAGAAGTACTCGACCGACCTCGCCATCGCCATAGCCTGTGCCCGCAACGAGGCGGCTCGCAGGCGGGAGGCGCTCGAGCTCACGCTCTGCTGCGCGTCGGGGGGCAGGAGCGACCACGCCCTGGCCGTCGTCGGCCAGCTCGCCTCCGCCGCCGACGCGCGGCCTCGCCTCGTGGAGGACGGCTTCGAGTGCCGCGTCCTCTCGCCGACGGGCCGGTCCAGCTGGAAGCTGGGTCCTGAGGCGCAGGGGCGCACGCTCTCTGCCATCGCCCTCTCCCCGGGCTGCGTGCTGAGCGAGCGGGGGCTCAGGTGGGAGCTCGACCATCGCGCGCTTCCCCTGCTTGGGGACGAGGGGGTGTCCAACGTCGTGTGCGTGCCTGACGCGAGCGTGACCTGCCACGAGGGGGTGCTGGCCGTCTTTCTCGTCATCTAGGTCCGCGGCGGCCGTGGGGAGGGGTGCGCGACGCCCCGCGGGCAGCCGCCTGTGACGCACAAGAAAGGAGGCCCCGAGGGGCCTCCGAGGAATCGCCGGTATGTCGCGCGCCGCGCTACGCCTGGGCGACGGAGCGAGCCAGGTTGCCCTTCTTCAGGCAGCGGGTGCAGACGTTCTTCTTCTGCGGACGCCCGTCGACGACGACGGTGACGCGCTGGATGTTGGGCTTGAACTTGCGGGCGACTGTGCGGTGGGAGTGGCTGATGGAGCGACCAGCAACGGCGTGCTTACCGCAGATATCACATACCTTCGACATGTTTACGACCTCCATAGGGTGGCGCAAGGCGCCAGCAATTACCAAAAGCTGTCCAAATATAGCACAGGACCAGCGGCATGCAAGAACAAAGCGCGACAGCTTGTGTGCGTTTTGTAGCCAGACCACAAGACCTTTGGTGGCAGAGCATTCCGGGGGAGTCCGCCCCGTGTCACCGACGAAAGATACTAGCAGACGGGAGACGGGCTGCGGTGGCGTTCGCGTGGACTTTCCACGGCAGCGGCGTCGGGCTGTGGGCCGGGCGTACGGGTTGTCCTCCTGCGCCGCATGCCTCGCGTGCTAGACTTCTATGAATGAATGCGCCGGTCGAACATCGACCAAGCGAGAGGAGAAGCTATGGCAATGGTCGTCCCCGGAACCCTGAAGGTGTCCAACGACTGCATCGCCGACCTCGCGGGCTATGCCGCCCTCGAGTGCTACGGCGTGGTGGGCATGGCGGTCACCGACGAGCAGGAGGGTCCTGCCCACCTCCTTCCGACCTACCGCCTGCGCAAGGGCGTCGGCGTCTCCGCAGAGGGGGAGATCGTCAAGGTGGACCTCCACGTGGTCGTTGAGCAGGGCGTGAACATGGCGTCCGTGTCAGAAAACCTCGTGAGCGCCGTCAAGTTCATCCTCAGGCAGATTGCCGAGCTTGACAACGTCGAGGTACGCGTCCACGTCGAGGGGATGCGCACCGCCCGCTAGGCGTGCCCCACGATACGAGAGGAACCGAGGTTCTCCAGATCATGATTGCCAACACCATTCGCAGCTGCTTCCCCGTCGCCGCCAAGGTCGTCGCCGACAAGGCGGACGAGATCAACAAGCTCAACGTCTTCCCGGTCCCTGACGGCGACACGGGCACCAACATGTCCCTCACCCTGGGCACGGTGGTGAAGGAGGTCGAGTCGCTCCCCGCCAACGCCTCGGTGAACGACATCGCCAAGGCCATCACCCATGGCTCGCTCATGGGCGCCCGTGGCAACTCGGGCGTCATCACCAGCCAGATCCTGCGCGGCGTGGCCGAGGGCCTCACCGGCGCCAAGGGCCCGGACGCCACCACGGCGGACATCGCCTCGGCGCTGCGCAACGGCGTCAAGGTGGCCTTCAAGGCCGTGCGCAAGCCCGTTGAGGGCACCATCCTCACCGTGCTCAAGGACGTCTCGGCCAGGGCGGACCAGATGGAGAGGGCCAAGGCCACGCCCCAGGAGGCCCTCGACGCCATCGTGGTGGAGGCCTACGAGTCCGTCGCCCGCACCCCCGACCTCCTGCCCGTCCTCAAGGAGAACGGCGTCGTCGACTCTGGCGCCTTCGGCCTCGCGACCTTCATCGAGGCCTTCGTCAACGCCTACGAGGGCAAGGCGGGCGAGGTCTCGGACTTCGACACCAGCGTCACCCCCACGAGCGCCAAGGCGCAGGTCGCCAACGTCGTCGACATAGAGATCAACGACGACTGGGAGGGATCCGAGTTCCGCTACTGCACCGAGTTCCTCTTCCATGCCGACAGCCAGGACTTCGACGAGGAGGCCAACCTCAAGTACCTGAGCTCCATGGGCGACTGCGAGCTCCTCGTGGGCACCAACCCCGACTACAAGATCCACGTGCACACCAACAGGCCCGACCGCGTCCTGCGCCACATGCTGCACCGCGGCCAGATCTTCAACGTGTTCGTCCACAACATGGACCTCGAGGCACAGGAGCGCACCGAGGGCATCCGCGAGGACAAGGAGTCCTCGCCGCGTCACGCCGCCCCCAAGAAGGGCCTGGGCTTCGTGGCCGTCGCCGCAGGGTCCGGGCAGGCCGAGATCTTGCGCTCGCTGGGCGTCGACGTCATCGTGTCCGGCGGGCAGACCATGAACCCCTCCACGGCAGACATCCTCGAGGCCATCGAGGCCTGCAACGCCACGAGCGTCATCGTGCTTCCCAACAACGGCAACATCCGCATGGCCGCCGAGGCCGCCGTCAGCGCCTGCACGGACGTCGAGGCGGCGGTTGTCCCGACCAAGACCGTCCTCCAGGCCTTTGCCGCCATGTTCGCGGCGGACGCCGAAGAGGGACTCGAGGCCAACGTCGAGCAGATGGGAGAGGCCATCGGCACCATCCGTGACGGCGAGGTGACCACCGCGGTGCGCGACTCCGCCGCAGCGGACGGCACCCCCATCCACGCGGGCGACGTCATGGGCATCGAGGGGGGCGCCATCGAGGTCGTGGGCAGCGACGTGCGACAGGTCACCCTCGACGTCATCGCCCGCATGCAGGAAGAGGAGGAGGGGGACACCCTCACCATCCTCGCAGGCTCCGACCTCGGCGACGAGGCCTTCGAAGAGCTCGTGTCCGCCATCGAGGAGGCCCAGCCTGACCTCGAGGTCGACGCGCACCGCGGCGAGCAGCCCCTCTACCCGGTGGTCTTCTCGATAGAGTAAGCCTTGGCAGGAAGAGCAAGCGTTCCCACCTGTGCAGAGGTGGGCGAGCGCCTCTCGAGGACCTGTTCGCTCACGGACGACGCGTCGCGCCTGAGGTTCGTCTCGGGCGCGCGCCATGAGGCCCTGGCTCGCCTGGGCCTCGTCCGCGTCCGCGACGTCCTCCTACACCTGCCCCACCGCTACCTCGACTTCAGCAGGCTGACCAACATAGCCCTCGCGGACGTGGGGGATGACGCCACGGTCATCGCCACGGTGGACCGCGTTACGCTCAAACGCCCTCGGCCGCGCATGCAGGTGGTCGAGGTCTACGTGCTCGACCAGACCGGCGTCATGCGGGTCAGCTTCTTCCGCGCGCCTTGGGTGGCGGACCAGCTCAAGCCTGGCATGCAGGTGGCCCTCTCGGGCAAGGTGAGCTTCGCCTACGGATTCAAGCAGATGCGCTCCCCCTTCTTCGAGGTCATCGAGGGCCAGGGGGACGTCTCGTCCTATGCCCGCATCCTTCCCGTGCATCCGGTGGGGGAGGGCGTCTCCACCTCCTGGATGCGCAGGATCGTCTCGTCCGCGCTCGCCAGCTCGGGCGACGTGGCGGACTTCCTCCCCGTCCGATTCCGGCTCGGGCGATCCCTCATGGGCCTGGGTCGTGCATTGAGGGCCGTCCACTTCCCCCTCAGCCTCGCCGAGGCCGCCGCGGCCAGGGAGCGCCTCGCCTACGACGAGCTCCTCTGCCTGCAGCTCGCCCTCCACTCCAGACGGCAGATGGAGCTTGGGGGCGTCACTCCCTTCAGGCACGTCACGGACGGACCGAGGCTCTCGCGGCTCGTGGCCTCCCTTCCCTTCGAGCTCAGCGACGAGCAGCGCATGGCCGCCCGCCAGATACTCGACGACATGGCGGCCGGCGAGGTCATGAACCGCATCCTCCTGGGAGACGTGGGCACGGGAAAGACTGCCGTGGCGGCGCTCGCCCTCGCCGCGGCGGCAGACTCCGGCAACCAGTCCGCCGTCATGGCGCCGACTTCCGTGCTCGCGCGCCAGTACGCCCGCAAGCTCGGCCCGCTGCTCGACGCGGCGGGCGTGCCCTGGGCCCTGGTCACGGGCGCCACCCCGGCAGACGAGCGGGCGCGTGCCGCCGCGCTCCTCTCGTCGGGCGAGCCCTGCGCGCTCTTCGGCACGACCGCGCTCCTCTCGGACGACCTCGAGTTCCGCCGCCTCTCGCTCGCCGTCATCGACGAGCAGCACCGCTTTGGCGTGGACCAGCGCGCCGCCCTCAGGCGCAAGGGCCCGGGCGCAGACCTCCTGGCCATGACGGCGACGCCCATACCTCGCACGCTGGCCCTCTCGCTCTATGGCGACCTCTCGATATCGCGCATCCGTCACAGGCCGGTGCCCGGGGCGGGCGTGACCACAAGGGTCATCCCGCCCGAGAGTATGGACCTCGCATACGCAGGCCTGCGCGAGGCCTGCGAGGCGGGACACCAGGCATACGTGGTCTGCCCGCTCGTGGACGACTCCGACGAGGGCGGCGAGCTCGAGGACGTCCCGGAGTCCGTGCGCTCCAACGCCAAGAGGCTCCATTCGGCCACGTCGACCCAACAGGAGCTCCAGAGGCGCGTGCTACCCGGGCTCAGGGTGGGCCTGCTCACGGGACGCCTTCCCGCGGCGGAGAAGGACCGCGTCATGGAGGAGTTCGCTGACGGGGGGATCGACGTCCTGGTCTCCACCACGGTCATCGAGGTGGGCGTCGACGTCCCCAATGCCACGGCGATGCTCGTTCTGGACGCCGACCGCTTTGGCCTGGCAACCCTCCACCAGCTCCGTGGGCGCGTGGGCAGGGGTTCCGTGGCGGGTTCCGTCTGGCTGTCCTGCGCTGCCAAGAGGGGCACGCCCGCCCGCAAGCGCCTCGCCGCCCTGGAGTCGACGGACGACGGCTTCGAGCTCGCCGAGCTCGACCTCGAGCTCAGGCACGAGGGAGAGGTGCTGGGATACCGGCAGCATGGCAGCAACGTGTCGTTGCGCGTCGCCGACCTCGCGACCGACGCCACCCTCGCAGAGTGGGCCCACGAGGACGCCCTCGCCCTCCTGGATGCGGACCCCTCGCTCTCGGGCGACGACGACAGGCCCCTCGCCCTCGAGGTGAGGGACCGATTCCCAAGCTACTTCGAGGAGATGGAGCGGGCATGAGCCGCATTCGCATAGTGGGAGGGGACTGGAGGGGCCGCTACATCGAGGCTCCTGACGGCCGGGACGTGACGCGACCGACGACCGACCGGACCCGGGAGTCCATGGCGTCGATGCTGATGTCGGCCTGCGGGCTGGAGCTCGCGGGCCAGAGGGTGCTCGACGCCTTCGCGGGGTCGGGGGCCATCGGGCTCGAGCTCCTCTCGCGCGGGGCGCAGTCCTGCTGCTTCGTGGAACGTGACCGGCCCAGCGCCGCGCGCGTGCGTCGCAACGTCCAGTCGCTCGCAGGCGACCGCGCGGACTCTGTCGCGCGCGTGGTCTGCGGCGACGCGCTCAAGCTGGCCCGTCGCGGCGGCATCTGGGGCTCGCCCTTCTCCATCGTGGTGCTTGACCCACCCTATGCCCTGCCCGCCTCCACGGTCTCGGACATGGTGGTCGATTTGGGCTCCGGGGGCCTGCTTGTCCCGGGCTGCCTCGTGCTCTACGAGCGCTCGACGGACGCCGACGAGCTTGCGCTCCCGGGCGCTCGCCTGGTTCGCAGCAAGTCCCACGGAATCACCACGGTGACCCTCTTCCAGACGCAGGAGGCCTAGGATGGCAGACGACAGGATCCAGCACGTGGTGGTGCCCGGCACCTTCGACCCGGTGACCTACGGGCACCTCGACGTGATCCAGCGCACGTGCAGGCTCTTCCCCCAGGTGACGGTCGCCGTAGCCGCCTCTGTCAACAAGCGTGGCACGGGTCCTGCGTTCTCGCTCGACGAGCGCGTGGACATGCTGCGCTCGTCCCTGCGCGAGGTGGGCATACACGGCGTGGAGGTCAGGCCCTTCTCGGGGCTCCTCATGTCCTTCTGCCGGGAGGTCGGTGCCGGCGGCGTGGTCAAGGGCCTCAGGGCCATGACTGACTTCGAGTACGAGCTCCAGCAGGCCGACCTCAACAGCCACATGGCGCCCGACGTCGAGTCGGTCTTCGTCATGTCCAACCCCCAGTACGGCTACGTCTCCTCCTCCATCGTGCGCGAACTTGCCTCCCTGGGCTCGGACGTGAGCTTCCTCGTGCCCCCGGGGGTGGCGGAGCGCCTGAGGCTCCACTACAGGACCTAGGCGAGAGGCGCGCAGCCACCGCATGTCGTCCGCCCATGCCTTCACGCTGCCCGCAAATGGCCTTCCGGCAAACGGGCAGCTCATCCAATCTGCTAACATGTGAGCGATGCGGCCTGAATCCAAACCGAGGGGCGCACGTCAGGTCGCCAGCATGACGAAAGGAGCCCGTATGCAGCCGGGTGAGGAGATCGAGAGCCTGGTCGGCGAACTCGAGCAGATCGTGAGCGAGGGCAAGACGCCCTTCGCCGCGGGCGCCAACAAGAAGATCGTCGACGCCAACGAGGTCTACGAGATACTGGACGAGATTCGCCGCGTCTTCCCGCAGGAGTTCTCTGACGCCCGCCGCATCGTCAAGGAGGAGGCGGAGACCCTGGAGCGCGCCCAGCTGCAGGCCGACTCCATCATCGCCGACGCCCAGCAGCAGGCGATGATCCTCGCGGGCGACCAGGAGGTCGTGCGCCTCGCCCAGCAGCAGGCCGACGACATCCGCGACAAGGCGGCCCAGTACGAGCGCGACACCCGCTACAACGCGGAGGAGTACGCCGACACCGTCCTGGCCCACCTCGAGGACAACCTCAAGTCCCTCACCAACTCCGTCACGCGCGTCCGCCAGACGCTGGACGAGAACTCCGGCCCGCGCAACCAGACCAACGACGTCGCCTGGTAGCGCCATGGCAGAGATCAAGCAGATCCTGGACGAGCGCCTGGCCGAGGCGGGGGACACCCTTCCCCTCTCGGGCCACGTCGACCAGGAGGGCTACAGCCTGGGCGAGCACGAGTTCTCGCTCCCCGAGGGCATGGACTACGACCTCGTCCTCACCAACGTGGGCGAGGGAATCCTCGCCACGGGCATGGTGCGCGCGCACGTGGTGGGCACCTGCGACCGCTGCCTCGACCCCGCCGAGTTCGACGTGGACGGCGAGGTGGACGAGTACTACCTCTTCAAGGACCCCGGCACCCTCCCCGAGGGCGATGACGAAGACGAGGTCGACTACTCGCTCGTCCTGCCCGACCACAGCATCGACCTGGGCGAGGCGATCAACTCCGCCCTGCTCATGGAGACCCCCTACGTCGTCCTCTGCCGCGAGGACTGCGCGGGGCTCTGCCCTGTCTGCGGGACGAACCTCAACCACGAGAACTGCGGTCATGCCGCCCTGCTGGAGGCCTCTCGCATGGAGTCGAATCCCTTCTCCGTGCTCAAGGGTCTCGACCTTTCGTAGGCGGGGGCCGTGCCACGCTCGTCGCCTTGCCCGGTCGGCTGAGCTGGCCGGGCAGCTTCTTGTTCCCCGTCCAGGATCGGGAGGCCCGACGTGATCTGCATTGACATTCCGGGAAGGGAAGAGCTCAGGATTGATCGCCTGGCGCTCGACTTCAACGGCACCATCGCCGCAGATGGCGTGCTCGCCGAGGGCGTGGCCGAGCGCATCGCGCTCCTCAGCGACCTCGTCGACGTCATCGTGCTGACGGCCGACACCTATGGGAGCGCCTCCGCTGCCTGCGAGGGCCTACCGCTCAGACTCCTGACCTTCCCCTCGGATTCCGCCGGCCTCAGCAAGGAGGAGATCGTACGCTCCCTCGGCGGCGGGGTCTGCTGCGTCGGCAACGGCTACAACGACATCGGGATGTTCGACCTAGCCGCGCTCCGAATCGCCGTGTTGGGGGAGGAGGGCACGTGCGCCGCCCTGCTCGGGCATGCGGACGTGCTGGTGCCCGGGCCCTGCGAGGCGCTTGACCTCCTTCTGCGTCCCAGCCGGCTGAGGGCGACGCTCAGGGCATAGCCTGCCATCCCTGGTGGGTGTTGGGTGGGGCGCGGTCATCCCCAATGCACTCCGGCTTTTGCTACCATGTCGGACGCACCGTGGCGCCTAGAGGCAATTTGCCGTGGAAATGGTGCGCTCTCCTTCACAAGGGGGCGTCTGGTGCTATATTTGTCCTTGTGTGTTTGCAGGTCAGACCGCTCCGGGCAACCGCGCGGGCATGATGTGAGTCTAAGAGAGGTTCAAGATGGCAGTTCCTAAGCAGAAAAAGGGCCGTGGCGCCACGCACACTCGTCGTTCGGCCAACAGCAAGCTCGCCGCTCCGGCACGCTCCGTTTGCCCCCAGTGCGGTGCTCCTAAGCTTCCGCATCACGTGTGCCCCAACTGTGGCTACTATAAGGACCGCGAGGTCGTCGTCACCGAGTAGCCCTCCTGACAGACGAGGCCTGGGGAGGCCGGCCCCAACCGGGGTCGGCCTCCCTCTTTAGACGTACACGCCGCGCAGCGGCACGGGGGAGGCAGGACATGACCACCATCTGCGTTGACGCCATGGGGGGAGACGAGGAGCCCAGGGTCGTCCTCGAGGGCATAGGGAAGGCGCTTGAGGCCGACGGGGACCTGAGCGTCCTCGTCGTGGGCGACGAGGACGTGGTGGTTCCCTTCGCCGCGTCTCACGAACGGGTGCGCGCGCTCGTCTCGACCGAGGTCATAGGCATGGACGAGCATCCCGCGGACGCGGTGCGCGCCAAGAGGGACTCGAGCATCGTGCGGGGCTGCGCCAGCGTGAGGGCAGGGGAGGCGGACGGCTTCTTCTCCGCCGGGTCCACCGGCGCCATCTTCGCCGCGGCGACGCTCCACATCGGACGCGTCAAGGGCATCAAGCGGCCGTCCATCGCCAGCTCGCTTCCAGGCATGACGGGACGCGAGACCGTCCTCACCGACATGGGCGCCAACGCCGATGCGCGCCCCGACATGCTGGTGCAGTTCGCCCAGATGGGGCGCGCCTACGCGCGCGTCGCGCTGGGCGTGGCGGAGCCCACGGTCGCGCTCCTCTCCAACGGCTCCGAGGACACCAAGGGGTCCGAGGCGGTCCTGGCGGCGCACAAGGCCCTCGCCGAGGCCGGCCCGGACTGGTTCCGTGGCAACTGCGAGGGCACCGACGTGCTCGCCGGCCGCTACGACGTGATCGTCACCGACGGCTTCACCGGCAACGTGGCACTCAAGAGCCTCGAGGGCACCGCCAAGTTCATACTCTCGGAGGTCAAGCGCTCGGTGGCGAGCTCGGGCCGCTCCAAGCTCGGGGCGCTCCTGCTCAAGCCCGCGCTGAAGGCCGTGGCGGCGAGCCTCTCGGGAGACGAGAAGGGCGGCGCGGTCCTGCTGGGGGTCAAGGCGCCGGTGCTCATCGGCCACGGCGCCACCTCCGCCGACGCCGTGATGAACGGCACCCTGGCCTGCGCGCGGGCCGTGCGGGCAGGGCTTGTGGACAATGTCGCCCGCCTGGTCCAGCAGGGCCAGTAGCAGGGTACAATCGACGGAGAATGCAGCCGGTGGCGATGGCGCCACCTTGGTCGAGGAGGATCCATGGAGCGTTCCGACATACTGGCGAAGGTCGTCTCCCTCACGGCGGACGAGCTCGAGGCGGACGCCGCGGGCCTGGACGAGTCAACCGAGTTCAAGAGCCTGGGGGCGGATTCCTTCGACCTGCTCGAGCTCGTCACCGCCTTCGAGGACGAGTTCGGCTCCACCCTCGACGACGACTCCCTGCAGAAGATCCAGACCCTGGGCGACGCCGTCGACGCCATCGCCAGCGTCCTGGGCGCCTAGGGAGGCACGCTCACTTGAAGTCCCACAAGCAGGTGGCCCGCCTCGAGGAGATAGTGGGCCACCACTTCGCTGACCAGAACCTCGCCACCTCGGCGATTACGCATCCCTCCGCGGTGGAGAACAAGCCCGTGTCGGCCTCGTACGAGCGGCTCGAGTTCCTGGGTGACTCCATACTCGGCGCCATCGTCGCCACCGACCTCTTCGAGCGCTTCCCCCGCATGGACGAGGGCGAGCTCACGCGCCTCAAGATCTCGCTCGTGTCGGGCAAGATGCTGAGCGCCGTCGCCGACGAGCTCGGCATAGGGGAGGTCATCGTCTTCGGCGAGTCCGAGCGCGGGACCGGCGCCCGGGGGCTGCACTCCGCCCTCGAGAACGTCTACGAGTCCATAGTCGGGGCCCTCTACCTCGACGCCGGCTACGACGCGACGCACGAGTTCGTCTCCCGCACGCTGGCTCCGCACATGTCGCCGGAGCTTGCGGAGAGACCCCTCTCGCCCAAGTCGAGGCTCCAGGAGGTGACCCAGCGCGACCTCCGCTGCGCCCCCGAGTACAAGCTCGCCGGAGAGCGCGGTCCCGCGCACAGCCCCACCTTCACCTCGGTCGTCCTCGTGGACGGCGTGCGCATGGGCAGGGGAGAGGGAAGCTCCAAGAAGGAGTCCGAGTCGGCCGCGGCGCTGGATGCCCTCCAGCGCATGGGGCAGCTGCCCGCCTCGGGCGGCGAGAAGAACTAGCGGCCCTGCGCCTGGAAGGGATTCTTTCGACGTGTATCTGAAGTCGCTCACGCTCAAGGGGTTCAAGTCCTTCGCGGACCGCACCAACATGGTCTTCGACCCCGGCCTCACCGTCGTGGTGGGCCCCAACGGCAGCGGCAAGTCAAACATATCCGACGCCATCCTCTGGGTCCTGGGCGAGCAGAGCGCCAAGATGCTCCGCGGCCAGGCCATGGAGGACGTCATCTTCTCGGGCTCCTCGGGCAGGGCCGCGGTGGGCCTCGCCGAGGTGACGCTCGTCCTCGACAACGTGGACCACACCCTTCCGATCGACTTCTCCGAGGTCGCCGTCACGCGACGCATGTACCGCTCGGGCGAGTCCGAGTACCTCATCAACGGCGCGCCCTCGCGCCTGCGCGACATCACGGACATCCTGCACGACTCCGGCCTGGGCAAGGACACCCACTCCATCATCAGCCAGGGCAAGCTCGACTCGATCCTGGCGAGCCGGCCCGAGGAGCGGCGCGAGCTGGTCGAGGAGGCGGCGGGCATCAGCAAGCATCGCCGCCGCAAGGACCGCTCGGAGCGCAAGCTCCAGGCGATGCAGGACAACCTGACCCGTGCCAAGGACATACAGCGCGAGATCGGCCGCCAGCTCAAGCCCCTCGAGCGACAGGTCGACAAGGCGCAGAGGCACCGCAGCATCACGGGCGAGCTCTCCACCCTCACGACCACGCTCGCCGTGGACGACCTCCGCCAGCTCCAGCAGCGCTACCAGGCCCTCGCCGACCGCGGGCGTGAGGCCGACGCCGCGGTCGAGCTTGCTCAGTACCGCCTGGACGAGAGGAACGCGGAGCTCGAGCGATACCAGTCCCTCCTGGAGCAGAAGGGCATCTTCGTGGGGGACCTGGGCGAGCAGCGTCGGCGCATGCAGGACCTCCTGGGCCGTATGGACTCTGACATGCGCCTCTTGGAGGAGAAGGGCCGTAACATGGTCTCGCGCCTCTCCGAGACGCGCCGTGGCCTCTCCGCCCTGGAGCGCCAGCGCGTTGATGCGGCGGCCGAGCTGGAGCGCGTCACGGGGGAGCTCCTCGAGGCCCGCGCCCTCGCGGACGACCTGCGCGGCAAGGTGGCGGAGCTCGGCCCCGCAGCAAAGGAGGCGAAGGAGCTCCGTCGCTCCCTCGGGTCCAGGCAGGCCCAGCTGACCGCGGACCAGAGGGCCGCCCAGCGCGAGGCGGACCAGGAGACGCTCGCCTACGCGAAGCTGAGCGACCAGATCTCGAACGCGCAGGTGGAGGACCAGATGTTCGAGAGCCGCCTCGCCCAGATCGAGGATGGGGTCGCCACCGCCACAGAGTCCCTCTCCGAGCGCAGGGGCCGCAGGGAGGAGCTCGAGGGCGCGCTCGCCTCCGCCCGCGAGGAGGACGCCGCGCTCGCAACGCGCATCAATGGCTGCAAGGACGGGCAGCGCGACGCCCGCAAGGCGGAGAACGACGCCCGCCACGCGCTCTCGGACGCGCGCGCCCGCCTCTCCGCCCTCGAGTTCGTGGACCGCCAGGCGCAGAACTCGAGCGCCCTCGTCGGCTCCCTCTCGGCCGGAAGGCTGTCTTCCACCATCAGGTACCGCGTGGCAGACCTGGTCGAGGCCCCCTCCGAGCTCGAGGGCCTCGTCGAGTCCCTTCTGGGGGACGACCTGGGAGGCCTCGTCGTGAGCACGGGGGAGGAGCTCGTCGCCCTCGCCCGCGAGGCCGCCTCCAGCAAGGCGAAGGGGCGGGCGTCCCTGCTCTCGCTCGAGGGTCGCGGGCGGGAGCTCCCCGGCGACGGCCTTCCCGGCCGCTCGCTCCTCGCCGAGCTCGTGCCCCTGGCCGGCGCGGAGGCGCTCGTGGCGGGGCTCCTGGGAGACGTGCGGCTCGTGGACGACGTCGCGTCCGCCATCGAGGCGCATGCCAGCCATCCCGAGGCCTGCTACGTGACGGCGGAGGGGGCGATGGCGCTTCCCGACGGACGCGTGGTAGTGGGCAACGCCTCCACGGCCGAGCAGGGCGCCCTCGAGCGCAAGCGCCGCATCAGGCAGCTCCGGGGCGACCTGCCCCGGCTCGAGGGGGCGCTGGGGGAGGCCAGCCAGGCCGCCCAGGACAGCGAGCTGCGGCTCCAGGAGGCACGCGAGGCGAGCGCCAGGGCAAAGGGCGAGGTCGCGCGCCTCGCGGGTGAGCTCTCGTCCGTCACGGGCGAGCTCGGACGCCTGGAAGCGCAGCTGCGACAGGCCGAGTCCGAGCGCGCGCAGGTGACCAAGGGCCGCGAGGCCGCCGCCCAGAGGGCGAGCCGGGCCTGCGAGGAGGTCGAGCGCCACAGGGCCGCGGCCGACGAGGCGACGGCCCGGGCCGCCAGCCTCGGCGAGGAGCTCGAGGAGGTCTCCGCCCAGCGGCAGCGCGCCTCGCGCGAGGAGTCCGACGCCGAGGGCAGGCTGTCTGACGCCCGCCTCAAGCTGGCGACCGTCTCCGAGCGGCGCAACCACCTCGCCGTGCGCGAGGAGGAGCTCTTGCGCCAGCTCGCCGACCTCGACCGGAGGCGGGGGACCATGGAGCGCAGCGCCCGCGCACTTGACGTCCTCCAGCTGAGGGTGGAGCCCCTGCACGGGCGCTACGAGGCCGTCCGCGAGCGGGCACTCGCCTGGGCGGCTCGCCTCAAGGACCGCGCGTCGCTCGCCGAGGCGGATTCCGACTCCCTCAAGAAGACCATCTCGGACGCACGCGAGGCGGTGGCACAGGCGAGCCGCGAGCTCGACGCCGCACGGGAGTCCTCGGGCGAGGTGAAGGTCGAGTCAGGCAAGATCGAGGTGCAGGTCCAGAACGCCATCCAGTCCATAGAGGGCAGCGGCTGGGGCCTCGACGACGCCCTCCGGCTCCCCGAGCCCGACGACCGCGCCCAGATGGAGCGCGACGTCGCCCGGCTCAAGGGTGACCTCGCCCACATCGGCCCCGTCAACGAGGTCGCCATGGACGAGTACGAGAGGCTCAAGGAGCGCGCGGACTACATCGGCGAGCAGGTCGAGGACCTCGAGAGCGCCCGCAAGTCCCTGCAGAAGATCACCGCGGCGATCGAGCGCAAGATGCGCCGCCAGTTCCTGGTGGTCTTCGACCAGGTGAACGCGAACTTCTCCGAGATCTTCTCCCTGCTCTTCCCGGGCGGCCACGCCCACCTCGAGATGTGCGACCCCGACCACCTGGACGAGACGGGCATAGAGATCGTGGCCCAGCCGCGCGGCAAGCGCATCCAGAAGATGACGCTCATGAGCGGCGGCGAGAAGTCCCTCACCGCGCTCGCCCTCCTCTTTGCCGTCTACAAGACCAGGACGGTGCCCTTCTACGTGTTCGACGAGGTTGAGGCCGCCCTCGACGACTCCAACCTCTCCAAGCTGCTCGACGCCATCGAGCGGCTCAAGGACTCCACCCAGCTCATCGTCATCTCGCACCAGCGCAGGACGATGGAGCAGGCGGACGTCCTCTACGGCGTGTCAATGCAGGCCGACGGCGTGAGCCACGTGGTGAGCCAGCGCCTCGACCGTGCCAGCGGAAAGGTGGTGGAGGCCTGATGGGTCTTCGCGACAGGCTGCGCGAGGGTCTCACCCGCTCGCGCGAGGCGATATCCGAGATCTTCTACATGGGCGGCGAGGTGGACGAGGAGTTCTGGGAGGAGCTCGAGGATCGCCTCGTGATGGGCGACATGGGGGCGGAGGTGGCCATGCAGGTCACCGACGACCTGCGCGAACAGGCCGCGCGCGAGGGCCTCAGGACCTCCCGACAGCTGAAGGAGGCCCTCGCCCAGCGCATAGCGGGGGAGTTCGCGCATGCCGAGCGCGACCCCTTCCGGGACCTCCCGTCCTGCGTCCTCTTCGTGGGCATCAACGGGGCGGGGAAGACCACCACGGTGGGCAAGCTCGCCGGCGTCGCCCGCTCGGAGGGGCGCTCCTGCCTCGTGGGAGGCGCCGACACCTTCCGTGCCGCCGCGATCGAGCAGCTCCAGGTCTGGGGCGAGCGCGCGGGGGTCGAGGTCGTCACGCGGGAGCGCGGCGCCGACCCGGCGAGCGTCTGCTATGACGTGATCGAGAGGGCCGAGCGCGAGGGCTGCGACCTCGTGCTCATCGACACCGCAGGCCGCCTGCACACCTCCCCCGAGCTCATGCGCGAGCTCCAGAAGGTGGTCAAGGTGACGCGCAGGCGCGCGGGCATGCCCGTCTCGGTCGTGCTCGTCATAGACGCCACCACCGGGCAGAACGGCCTCGCCCAGGCCAAGGAGTTCAACGAGGCCCTCGAGCTCGACGGCCTCGTGGTGACCAAGCTCGACGGCACCGCCAAGGGCGGCATCGCCGTCGCCATATCGCATGACCTTGCCCTCCCCATCCTGCGCATAGGCGTGGGCGAGGGAATCGACGACCTCCAGAGCTTCGACGCGCTCGAGTTCTCGCGCGCGCTCGTGGGCGAGGGAGAGGGGGAGTAGACGATGTTCAACAGCCTTTCCGACCGCCTCCAGGGAACCTTCGACAAGCTGCGCGGCAAGGGCCGCCTCACGGAGGACGACATCAACGTCGCCATGCGAGAGATCCGCATGGCCCTGCTCGAGGCGGACGTCAACTACCGCGTCGTCAAGGGCTTTGTGGCGGCGTGCAAGGAGAAGTGTCTGACCTCCGAGGTCATGGAGTCCCTCACGCCCTCGCAGAACGTGGTGCGCATCGTCCTCGACCAGCTCACGCAGCTCCTGGGCTCGACCGAGTCCAAGCTCGTCCTGGCGCAGAACCGCACGCCCAACGTGATCATGCTCGTGGGCCTGCAGGGCTCGGGCAAGACAACGGCCGCGGCGAAGCTCGCCTACCTGCTCAAGAGGCAGGGTCACAGCCCCCTGCTCGCTGCCTGCGACACCCACCGGCCGGCCGCCGCTGACCAGCTGGCGACCCTGGCGGGAGAGATCGGCGTCGGCGTCTGGCGCGGCGACGGCAAGGATGCCGTCCAGGTGGCCTCGGGAGCCATCCGGCAGGCCGTCGACCACCTCAACGACATCGTGATCGTGGACACGGCCGGCCGCCTGCAGATCGACGAGGAGATGATGCAGGAGGCCGTCGACATCAAGGCGGCCGTCAAGCCCGACCAGATCCTCATGGTGGTCGACGCCATGGCCGGCCAGGACGTGGTCAACGTCGTCTCGACCTTCGCCGAGCGCGTCGACTTCGACGGCGTGATCATGTCCAAGCTCGACGGCGACGCCCGTGGCGGCGGCGCGCTCTCGGTCCGCGAGGTCACCGGCAAGCCCATCAAGTTCGTCTCGATGGGGGAGAAGCCCGACTCCCTCGAGGTCTTCCACCCCGACCGCATGGCCAAGCGCATCCTGGGCATGGGCGACGTCGTGGGCATCATCGAGCAGGCCCAGCAGGTCGCCGACCAGCAGCAGATCGAGGACGCCGAGCGCATGCTCCGCGAGGGCTTCACCATGGACGACTACCTCTCGCAGCTGCAGCAGATCCGCAAGATGGGCGGTCTCAAGAAGATGATCGGCATGCTGCCCGGAGGAGAGCGCATGCTGCAGCAGGCGGGCGGCCAGATGGGCGACGAGCAGATCGTGCGCATCGAGTCGATCATCCGTTCCATGAGCAAGGAGGAGCGCCTCAAGCCCAAGAAGATTAACGGCCAGCGCCGCAAGCGCATCGCCGCAGGGTCGGGCCGCAGCGTCCAGGAGGTCAACCAGGTCCTCAAGCAATGGGGCGAGATGAACAAGATGATGGGCAAGATGCGGCAGATGACGGGGGCTGCCGGCATGGGCTCCAAGAAGTCCATGCGCCAGATGCGCGGGATGATGCGTAACATGGGCATGGGCGGCGGCGTGGGAGGCATGGACCTCTCGGCGCTCCAGAAGATGTACGGTGGCAAGGGCGGTCGGAAGTTCTAGCGCCATTCGCCGCAGACAACCCGGTCAAGGAGGGCCGCGCTTCGGACCGTTGGGTTCCGGGGTGCGGCCTTTTGCTCGTCTAGGTTAGCTGTGCGAGAGGTACTAGCGCCCCTCTCGCCAGGCGACTAGTAATGCACCACCACGACGTCTCCGACCTTGGCCAGGTCGTACAACTCCTCTGCCTTCGCGCTGGGGAGGTTGATGCAGCCGTGGCTGCCGTCGGTCTGGTAGATGCTCCCGCCGAACCGCGAGCGCCAGCTCGCGTCGTGGAAGGCGTAGAGGTTGTCGATGAAGGGCACCCAGTAGCTCACGTGGCTGACGTAGTCCGGCTCCCCGTCGTGGTCCTCGTCGATGCCCTTGAGGGTCTGGTTGGTACCCATGTGGGAGTTGACGGAATAGACGCCCTCCGGGGTGCCGTGGTCCTGGCTCGTGTTGCCGGAGACGAAGTCCGACTCCCAGACGAGGCTGCCGCCGTCGTACATGCGGGCGTGCTGGTTCGTGAGGTCGACGTCGATGTAGCGGTCCCCCCAGTCGGCGGCGCCACGCTTCCCGTACTGCGCGGCGGTGCTCGACCAGGGGAGCTCGACGGAGGTGGCGCTGCCGGTCCTCACGTTCTGTGCGAGGGTTTCCGCGAGCTCGGTGCCGTTGAGGTTCCAGCCGTAGCGTCCGCCACTCACCTTGATGGTGACCCCGTCGGGACGCGTGTACGTGCGCGTGGTGCCCACCGTGTCGAGCTGGCGCGAGAGCTCGCCCGTGGTCCAGGCCTTGATGGCCTCATCGTCCAGGGTGACGGAGAGGTCATCCTGGACGTGGACCCACTCGGCGATCCTGCCGGCGTCGACCGTTGCGACGGCATTGCCGTCGACCGTGAGGGTCTGGGTCGCGGCGAGGTAGGAGTTGGCAGTCTTGGCGGCCTCTGCGAGCCGCCCGTCGCCCGAGAGGATGCTGGGCTGCACGAGCGCCGACTCGTCGAGTGCGAGCGATGTAGCGCCCTCCTTGAGCGCGGAGCCGACGGCCTTGGTCACGCTCGCGGCGTCGAGGGCCGTTCCCGCCTTCTCGGGGCTCACCACGAAGCCGGAGCTCGTCGGGTCATAGCCGACCGAGGCGTTCACGGGCTGGGTGGCATGGGCGTTAACGGCGTCCACGGCCTTTCCCACCAGCTCGTCGAGCTTGGATGCGTCGAAGGAGGCCTGAGGCCGCACGTCCACCTTGCTGCCCCTGATCGCGGCGACGGGCCAGGCCCAGGCGTTGGTCTGCGCGAGCGCGTCGCGGGCGAAGACGTCGACGTCGCAGCTGAGGTCCACGTCCGACGCCGAGACCTTGAGGTCGAGTCCCTCGCCCGACACGGCGAGCGCGTAGCTGCTGGTGGCGACGGTCTGCTGTCGGGCCACGGAGGCCGGCGTCTCGAGCGAGACGTCGACGCCGTTGACCGAGGTGTTGGGCATGAAGACGTTGGACCAGACTGCGACGCCGCCCAGGTAGACCGCGGCGAGACCAGCCATCACGGCGGCCGCGACCTTGGGGGCGCGGCCGGAGCCACCCCTGCCGGGGATCTCGTCCTGGGGCGTCGGCCCGTCGGAGGGGGAGAAGTGCGAGCCGATCCTCGAGTGGCTGAGGGAGCTCAGCGCCGGGTCGGGCACGAAGGGTGTCGTCTTGGGGTCCTCTTGCAGGCTCATGGCCTCATCCCTTGGTACGTCGTCATTTCCTGCTGCATGGGTAGGGAGTAATAGTACCCTTCGGCTAGGGCATTCTTCCAATGGAGGGCGCAACGATGGCAATTCTTCGCATGGCGACGGAGGGCGACCCGCGCCTCGACCCCTACCTACGACTCACCGACCGCCAGCTCAGGAGCCTTCGCGACGAGTTGGAGGCAAGGTGCGTCCTCGAGTCTCTCAACGTCATCGAGCTGGCCGTGGGAGAGGGCCTGGAGCTCGAGTCCGTCCTCGTGGACGAGAGGCACCTGGGCACCCTGCTCGGGCGCGTCCCGCAGCTCGAGGAAGCCGGACTGCCCATCTACTGCTGCGACCGGGAGCTGCTCCAGGACGTGACGGGCATCAGCAAGTCGAGGGGATATCTCGCGGTCGCCCGCAGGCCCCGGCCCCTCTCCGCCGCCGAGGCGCTCCGTGGGGCGTGTCGCGTCGCCGTGCTCGAGAGCCTGGTCGACATCACCAACGTCGGCGCCCTCTTCCGCTCCGCGGCTGCCTTGGGGGTCGACGCGATGCTCCTCTCGCCCAGCTGTGCCGACCCGCTCAACCGACGCGCCATCAGGGTGTCCATGGGAACGGTGTTCAAGCTTCCCTGGGCCGTCGCCGAGGGCGACTGGCCCGGAGACGCCTTCGACGCTCTCCGCTCCGAGGGCTTCCACGTCACGGGCATGGCGCTCGTGGAGGGCGCCCTGCGGCTCGACGACACGTCGCTCAAGGAGCACTCGCGCCTCGCGCTCGCCTTTGGCAGCGAGGGCTGGGGGCTCAGCCGCGAGGCGCTCGCCGCCTGCGACGACTGCGCCATCATCCCGATGTCCGCGGGCGTGGACTCCCTCAACGTGGCTGCCAGCAGCGCCGTCGCCTTCTGGGAGCTCTGCGCGAGGCGCTAGGCTCGTCCCCTCCCCACGCTCCTCCATCCGCACGCCGCCCTCGCGCCGGACCTGGAGGAGCGTGCCGACAGAAAGGGCCCCGCCCTCTCCGAATAGGAAAGCGTGGGCTTGATGCCCTTCGCTTGCCAATCGGAGAGGGCGGGGCCTGGGATTGGAGCGTTGCGCTAGTCCTGCTGGTACTTGGGCGCGAAGCCGTCGTCGCGGTTGAGGATGTTCATGAACTCCTCGCCGGTGATGGTCTCCTTCTTCTGCAGGTAGTGCGAAATCTCGTGCAGCTTGAAGCGATTCTCGCGCAGGGTCCTGAGGGCGGTCTGGTGGCCCTCCTCCACGAGCGCGCGCACCTCCTCGTCCACCTCGCGGGCGGTGCCCTCCGAGCAGGTGAGCTGGGAGCCGCCACCCAGGTAGCGGTTGGTCGTCTCGCCCAGGGCGGTCATGCCGAACTTGTCCGACATACCCAGCTGGGTCACCATCGCCCGGGCGATCTTGGTGGCCTTCTCGATGTCGTTCGCGGCACCTGAGGTCATGTGGCCGAAGATCAGCTCCTCCGCCGCGCGCCCGCCGCAGAGCACGGCGATGCGCTGCTTGTACTCCTCGCGGGTGGTGAGGTAGTGCTCGTCCTCCTCCGCCTGCATGGTGAAGCCCAGGGCGCCCGAGGTGCGGGGCACGA
Organism: Olsenella sp. oral taxon 809 str. F0356; assembly: GCF_000233535.1. NCBI lineage: Bacteria > Bacillati > Actinomycetota > Coriobacteriia > Coriobacteriales > Atopobiaceae > Olsenella > Olsenella sp. oral taxon 809. Next base: position 1,711,173 of record NZ_JH376563.1, on the reverse strand, counting down.
TGGTGATCTTCGAGACGGGGGCCTTGCCGTCCTGCACGGCGGCGACGATGGCATGGCCGGTCTCGTGGTAGGCGACGACCTCCTTCTCGTGCTCCGAGAGGACCGTCGACTTCTTCTTCTCGCCGGCGATGACGGTGTCCACGGACTCCTCGATGTCGGTCTGGGTGACCTTCTTGCGTCCCATGCGCACCGCGCGCAGCGCCGCCTCGTTGATCATGTTGGCGAGGTCGGCCCCCGAGGCGCCGGGGGTCTGGCGCGCCACGGCGCCGAAGTCGACGCCGCCCTCCATCTTCACGTCGTTGGCGTGGAGCTTGAGGATGGACTCGCGGCCCGCGAGGTCGGGGAGCTCGACGGGGATGCGGCGGTCGAAGCGGCCGGGGCGCAGGAGCGCCGGGTCGAGGGAGTCGGGACGGTTGGTGGCGGCGAGCACCACGATGCCCTTGTGGTTGTCGAAGCCGTCCATCTCGGCCAGGAGCTGGTTCAGGGTCTGCTCGCGCTCGTCGTTGGTGCTCAGGCCCGCGTCACGCCTCTTGCCCACGGTGTCGATCTCGTCGATGAAGATGATGCAGGGCGCCTTCTCCTTGGCCTGCTTGAAGAGGTCACGTACCTTGGCGGCGCCGCGGCCGACGAACATCTCGACGAACTCGGAGCCGCTGATGGAGAAGAAGGGCACCTTGGCCTCGCCGGCGACGGCCTTGGCGAGCAGGGTCTTGCCAGTGCCCGGAGGGCCCACGAGCAGGGCGCCCCTGGGGCAGCGCGCGCCGATCTGGTTGTACTTCTCGGGGCTCTCGAGGAAGCTCACTATCTCCTCCAAGGACTCCTTGGCCTCGTCCTGGCCGGCGACGTCCTGGAAGGTTATGCCGGTCTCCTCCCCCTTGACCTCCTTGGCGCCGGAGCGTCCGAGCCCTGCGCCTCCCAGGCCAAAGCCGCCGCCGAAGTTCATCGAGGGTCCGTCCTCGCCCATGGACTTCTTGAGCCTGCGGTTGAGCAGCCAGCCGCCGCCGAAGATGAAGAGCAGAGGGAGGCCATACGAGAGCAGCAGGTAGAGCCACACGCCGGAGCTCTGGTCGGGGATGTTTGCCGATATGTCGACGTTGTGCTGTCGAAGCTTGTCAACCAGCGTCGAGTCGCCGGGGAACTGCGTGGTCTCGTATATCTTCTCGCTGTCGCCCTCCCCGGTGGTGAAGCGGATCTTGCCGTTCGAGGTGTCGAGCTGGAGCTGCCTCACCTCGTCCGAGTCCACCATCCCGAGGAACTGGCTGTAGCTGACGCTGGTCACCTGGCTGCTCACGATGCTGGGGTAGAGCGTCGTCCGAACAGCGATGGCCAGGGCGATGGCGATGACCATGTAGAGGATCATCGACTGTCGCTTCTTCCTGTTGTCCATCTCCATCTGGCATTTCTCCTTCTGCCGTGCCTCTGGGCGCGTGCTGGTGTTCGAGCCGTGATTCCCCCGTCCCCTCGCGAGGGGTCGGTTCTGCTTTAGATACCCAAGTTGGGGCGCCTCTCCCCCGCTCCACAGGAAGTGGGGCGGGGGAGAGGCGCCTTCCCCCTGCCGCGGAAGCAGATCGCATGCGAGGCGCATTCGTGCCGGGATGCGGGCCCTCTCGCCTTCGCCCTAGGGGCGCTTGCCCTCGCCCATGCGGCCGGAGCGGTAGGCGTCGAGGAGGCGAGAGAGGTCCTGGATCTGCGCGCGAATGCTGCGCCCGGTGTCGGTGTCGGCGATCTTGAGGGGACGGTCGGCCTGCTCGATGACGGTGACGTCGCTCTCTATGTCCGCGTTCTGGTCGAGTGCCGCGTCCACGCCCTGGAAGGGCTCGTGCGCCTTGATGCGCATGCCGCCCGCGCCGAAGATGAGCGTGTAGCCCGCGATGCCGGTCTTCTTGTGGTAGGCATGGCAAAAGCCGCCGTCTATCACGAGGAGCTTCCCCCCGGCGCGGCAGGGGCTCTCGCCCGCGCGCGCCCTCACGGGGGTGTGGCCGTTGATGATGTGCGAGTGTCTCCCTGTGAGTCCGAACTCCGCGAGCACGCGCTCGCAGACCTCAGGGGAGTTGGTCAGACGGTAGTAGGGGTCCTCCGGCTCCTCCCACGTCGCGCGGTCGGCCACGAAGGTGCGCTCGAAGGTCTTGACGACGCGGCCCGAGAGCGGGGAGTGCCGGCCGCACCAGAGGTACCACATCCAGTCCAGCGCGGGCTGGTCCCCCCGCGTCCACGCGCGGCGCGCGATGCGGTCGCAGAAGTCCATGTACCCGCGGCCCGCGTACTTGACGCCCTCGCCCGTGACGGTGCTGGGGCGCCCGTCCTCGTCGAGCGGCAGGCAGCCATGGAAGAGCAGGTTGCCGTTGCGCACGAGGTAGAGGCTGCCGTGCTCGTAGAGGAAGGCGACGTGGCGACGCAGGCGGTCGCTCGCGCGGAAGGACTTGACCAGGCCGCGCACGACCTCGGCCTCCTCGGGGTCGAGCTCGTAGGGGTGGGCCGTGTTGATGGTGGGGAAGTCGCAGGTCCTGAGCTCGTGCTCCTGTCCGCCGATGGCCACCGTGCCGTCCACCACGTCGATCTTGTCCAGGAGCAGGCGGTCCTGCATGCCGAAGTCGGGGTGCCTCTGGATGAGCTGGCCCTCGAGCTTGAAGAGGATCACGCTGATGGCCTTCTCCATGGGGGAGATGACGTCATAGTCCACATAGGTCTTCTCGGCGAAGAGGGCGAGCTGGCGCAGGCTGATGCCATAGGCGCTCTCGAGCACCTCGAGGGTGCGATAGCGCACGTTGGCGCGGACGACGGCGGCCACGCAGGCCTCGGAGCCGGCCGCCGCGCCCATCCAGCAGATGTCGTGGTTGCCCCACTGGATGTCGAGCGAATGGTAGGCCATCAGGCGCTCGATGATCTTGTCGGCGTGCGCGCCCCGGTCGAAGAGGTCGCCTACCACGTGCAGGTGGTCGACGGCGAGTCGCTTGATGAGCGAGCTCAGCGACACGAGGAAGTCATCGGTGGAACCTGTGCCCACGATCGACGAGATGATCTGCTCGTGGTACTCGTGGCGGCTCGTCTCTCCCTGGCCGGAGGCGTGCAGCAGCTCGTCGATGATGTAGGCGTACTCGACGGGCATCGCCTTGCGCACCTTGGAGCGGGTGTAGAAGCCCGAGAGGTAGCGGGCAAGGCGCACCAGGCGGAAGAGCGTCGCCGCATACCACTCGTCGGTGTTGGCGCCCGCCGCGCGCACGCGGGCGAGCTTCTGCTTGGGATAGTAGATAAGGGTGCAGAGGTCGGCGCGCTGGCCGCTCCCGAGCTCGGTCGCGAAGATGCGGTCCACCTGCTCGCGGATGACGCCGGAGCAGTTGTTGAGGATGTGCTCGAAGGCTTCGTCCTCGCCGTGGACGTCGCTCATGAAGTGCTCGGTGCCCTTGGGCAGGTTGAGGATGGCCTCGAGGTTGATGATCTCGGTGAAGGCCGAGCGCATGGTGGGGAAGTTCTGCGAGAGGAGCCTGAGGTAGCGGAGGTCGTCAGGGCCTCCGTGAGCCTCGTCCGCCGTCGTGCCCGTCGGTTCCAGAGCCTCGCCTGCCAAGGTGTCCCGCCCTTCTCCCCGTCGCGGCCGCGCCAGCTGGGACGAGGCCGCGGAACTCTTGTGCCATGTGCCCATCGTTGGGGACGGCGGCGTCTCTTTCAATGCGCAAGCTGTGGATTTTCGTGCGTGGTAGCCTACGGGCGGCATGGGCGCCGCTTGGCTGCGTGGTCGTGGCGCTTGTGTGGCGTCGGGCTCCGGTGGCGTCAGGCCATCCGTCTTGCCTTTCGACACGGAATTCGCGCGATTCTCGTCAAAAAGCGTGGCAAAAGACAAGATGGATGGCTGGACCCGCCCATCGACCGCCTTGCCGTCGCGTACGGAGCGGCTCTTCGACCATGTCAGCGGCCACCTTCCGGCTCGCGCGCCAGCCGGCTCCTCGGCCAGACCCGCTTGCAGCGCAGCCTCCAGCCGCCAAGCTCCATGGGACGCCACTCTTCCCTGAAGGGGCTTCGCAGGCGAGAGGGGCGTCCCGGCCGCGGGATGCCGTAGCGTTCCAGGAGCGACTCGAAGAAGCCCAGCCTGCAGACGTCCGCAAACGAGAAGCGCATGACGCGCACGCCCGCGGCGCTCAGCCTCGACTCGCGCAACCGTTCCTCCGCCAGTACCTCGATGGCACTGCGGCCCTTCGTCATTTGCGGGTTCACGTACTTCTCGCGCCCGTCCAGCTCGCCGGCGACCCTGTTCCCGTCCGGCAGCGTCCAGAGGAAGTCGACCCGGTAGTCGCGTCCGGGGGCGAACGGGTCCGGCACCTCGACCTGCAGCTCCGGAAGCTCGAAGCCGAGCTCGAGCATCGCTGCGCGGGCGATGGACTCCCCGCCGCTCTCGGCGCGGGGGTCGGCGTGCCGCAGGATGCCAAGCGCCCGGCGGAGTCCCGGCTCGCCGTGATGGAGGGCGATCAGGCGGTCGGCGAGGGTCTCCCAGTCGTCCAGTCCCATGGCCGCCATGCCCGAGTCCGCCACCGCGAGGCCGTCCCTGAAGCCAAGCCTCCTCAGGCAGTCGTAGACGCTCTGCGCAAGGTCGGTGACGTGGACGCCGTCTTTCCAGCACGCCCCTCGTGCCGACGTCGCGTGCCGAACGATTGCTCCGGTGCTTCTCGTGGGCGAGCCAGGGCTGCTCAGGACGTGGAGGGTCCCGACCTCCCGGAGGGGCACCGACAGCCCATGGGCCAGCGCCGCGGACACGTCGCAGAACACCCAGCCGGGATGCCTGGCGCAGAGCGCCCTCATCTTCCAGAGGGCCCTTTCCGGCTCTGTCAGCGCGGCCCAGGCGCTCGTGCGGACGTAGAGGCCATGATGAGGGGAGACCAGCGCGCCCTTGGCTCGCAGCCTCTGCAGCTTTGCCGCGTCCGCCCTCGTGTCGGCATGGACGAGTCTGCGCTCGCGCTCTCCGGCGTCGAGCAGCTTGCCAATCCTCTGGTCCGCGTCGCGCGACATCTCCGCTCCCCCTCCTCGTGCCCTGTGCTTGCTTGGGAGGCAAAGATACCTGTGGGAGGCGTCGTGCGCCTGCGTGAAGCTGCACGATGCCCGCAGGCGAGAGCCGCAGCCTCCTCTCAGGCGCCATTGCCAGGAGCCGCCCGACGCACCATCTTGTTTTTCGCCACAGAATGTGAGCGATTCTCGCCAAAAAGCGTGGCAATAGACAAGATGGACGACCGGGCGTCCGAAAGGCGGCGGGTCTGGCAGGCGACGGCCGGCCGGGCAGCCGAAAGATGGCGGCCTCGGCAGGCGACGGCCGGCCGCATGTGGTGAGCCTGGCGGACCTTGGACGACCGCCCCGCGTACCGCCGGCGTGGAGGGTCCGTTCGCCCGCGCATTGCTACCGCCTGCGTGCTATCATCTCTCCCATCAAAAGCTGTGAAGGGGAAGAGTACCCGGGGCAGCGTGGCCAACAGAGAGCGACGAGGCTGAGAAGTCGCGACCACGTCCCGGAGAACATCACCCCGGAGCCGCGGCCCCAAAGCGGGCGCGACCGGCAACGGGTCGCACGCTCGCGAGTAGGCGCCGTCGGAGTGGCCGCCGTCACAGGCCAGCCGAGTTTGGCGGATTTCCGCTCGCTGGGTGGTCACAAGCGAAGTGTCGTGCGAGCGCTTCGTCCCAGCAGGAGGGACGGGCGCTTTTTTCATGCGTCCGGAGGGGACGCACCCGCGGCGCGCGGGGGCGAAGGGCACGAGAGGAAGGGCGCGAGCGTGGCAAACGAGTACAAGAAGACGATGAACCTCCCCAAGACGGGGTTCCCCATGAGGGCGGGCCTGGCCCAGAACGAGCCGAAGCGCCTGGCCGAGTGGGAGGCCAACGACGTCTACGGGCAGATGCTCAAGAAGAACGAAGGCCACGACAAGTTCGTGCTCCACGACGGCCCTCCCTACGCCAACGGCCCCATCCACCTGGGACACGCGCAGAACAAGATTTCGAAGGACATCATCAACCGCTACTGGTCCATGCGGGGCTACCAGACCCCCTACGTGCCCGGTTGGGACTGCCACGGCCAACCCATCGAGCACAAGGTCGAGGAGATGCTGGGCACCGAGAAGTTCAACCAGCTTCCCACGGAGAAGATCCGCGAGCTCTGCCGCAAGATGGCCGTCGAGCAGGTCGACACCCAGCGCCAGGGCTTCAAGCGCCTGGGCGTCCTCGCCGAGTGGGACAACCCCTACCTAACCTACGTCAACGACTATGACGCCACCGACGTGGAAATCTTCAAGGCGATCTTCGACAAGGGCGCCATCTACCGCGGCCGCAAGCCCGTGCACTGGTGCACCCACTGCCACACGGCGCTCGCCGAGGCGGAGATCGAGTACTCCGACGAGGTCTCGCCCGCCATCTTCGTCCGCTTCCGGATGACCACCGCGCCAGCCGGCCTCGAGCCCTATGCCGACTCGCTCTTCGTCGACATCTGGACCACGACGCCCTGGACGCTTCCTGCCGACGACGCCGTCATCCTCCATCCCGAGGCGAGCTACGTCGCCGTGCGGGTCGACGGCAGGGTCGAGCTCATGGCAGAGGCCCTGCAGGAGAGGTGCTGCGCCAAGTTTGGCTACGAGGGCGTCGAGCTCGTGCGCGACGCCGACGGCGAGCCCTGGCACGCGACGGGCACCGAGCTCCAGGGCAACCGCTACAGGCAGCCGATCTTCGGCGACCAGGGCGAGGAGGGCGTGTTCATCTTTGCCGACTACGTCACCCTGGACGACGGCACTGGCATCGTGCACAGCGCCCCCGGTCACGGCGTGGACGACTACAACGCCGGCATGCGCTTCGGCGTGCCCGTGGTCATGCCTGTCGACGACGACGGCCGCTTCTACGTGGGAGACGGCATGGGGACCGGCGGCCCCTGGGGCGGCATGGAGGTCAACGAGGCCAACCCCAAGATCATCGAGTGGCTCGACGAGCGCGGCGCGCTGATCCTCCACGAGGACATCAACCACAGCTACCCCCACTGCTGGCGCTGCAAGAACCCGGTCATCTTCCGTGCCACCAGCCAGTGGTTCGTCTCCATGGACAAGACCGGCCTCAGGAGGCAGGCGCTCGAGGAGCTCTCGCACGTCGACTTCTATCCCGCGCACTCCGTCAAGCGCATCGGCTCCATGGTCGAGGGCCGTCCGGACTGGTGCATCAGCCGCCAGCGCAACTGGGGCGTGCCCATCCCCGCCTACACCTGCCAGGACTGCGGCGAGACCGTGATGAACGACCAGACCCTCGATGCCGTGATCGAGCTCTTCCGCGAGCGGGGCTCCGACTGCTGGTTCACCGAGGACCCCGCCAGCTACCTGGGCGACGCCTGCGTCTGCCCCAAGTGCGGAGGGCACCATCTCAAGACCAACAAGGACATCCTGGACGTCTGGTGGGACTCCGGCGTGAGCCACACCGCCGTCTGCCGTCACCGCGACAACCTGCAGTTCCCCGCGGACATGTACCTCGAGGGCTCCGACCAGCACCGCGGTTGGTTCATGAGCTCGCTCATGACCTCCGTCGGCGCGTATGGCGTGGCCCCCTACAAGTCCGTGGTGAGCCAGGGCTTCACCCTGGACGGCAAGGGCCGCAAGATGTCCAAGTCCCTGGGCAACGTGATCGACCCCAACGCCGAGTGCGACACCCGCGGCGCCGACATCCTGCGCCTCTGGGTCTCGTCCGTCGACACCTCGACCGACGTCCCCTGCGACGACAGCATCCTCGAGCACGTGGGCGACGCCTACCGCAAGATCCGCAACACCCTCCGCTTCCTCCTGGGGGAGCTCGAGGGCCAGTTCGACCTCGCGGCCGACGGCCTGCCCGTCGAGGGGCTCCTGCCGTACGACCGCCTCGCCCTCGCCCGCATGTGCCAGGTGCACGATGAGGTCTCGCGCGCCTACGAGGGCTACCGGTTCAACGTGGTCTACCGCACCCTGTACGACTACATCATCACCGAGCTCTCCAACGACTACCTCAACGCGACGAAGGACCGCAGCTACTGCGGCGCCCCCGGCAGCGTCGAGCGTCGGAGTGCCCAGACCGTCTGGTCGTATGTCCTCTCCATGCTGGTCCACGACTTCCAGCCCATCCTCGCCTACACCACTGACGAGGCCATGGTGTTCTTGCCCGAGTCCCTGCGCGACGGCCAGCGCTACGCCGCGCTCCTCGACTGGTTCCAGGCACCGATGCAGGCGTCGGAGTACGAGCCGCTCCTCGCCACGTACCAGGCGATTGTCGACGCCCGCGGCGCCTTCACCAAGGCCTATGACGAGGCGCTCGCCTCCGGCGTGGTGAGCGAGAAGACCACCCAGGCCACGCGCGCCGAGCTCACCCTGACCAAGGACGCCTTCGCGCTCCTCGCAGGCGATGGCGCCCCCGACCTCGCCGAGGCCTTCGTGTGCTCCGAGGTCTGCGTCCACGAGGGAGAGGCGCTCTCCTGCGAGGTCCTTCCCGCCAACGGGGAGAAGTGCCCCCGCTGCTGGAACTGGCGCGAGCTGGGCGAGGATGGACTCTGCGCGCGCTGCTCCTCCGTCGTCGGCGCGACAGAGTAGGAGGGCTGACGTGGACGCCACGAGGCCCCTGTCCCGTCGCGGAATGCGCTCCGTGGCCCTCCTCCTTGCTGTGTGCCTCGTCGTGGTGGTCGACCAGGCGGTCAAGGCCGCGGTGCGCGCCCTCTATCCGGTGGGGGAGGGGGAGACGCTGATTCCCGGCGTGCTCGACCTCCTGCACGTGGAGAACACGGGCGCCGCCTTCAGCATGGCGCGCGGCATGGGCCCGCTGCTGGTGGTCATAGCCATCGCGGTCCTCGCCGGCTGCGTGGCCCTGGTTTGGAGGGAGGACATCCCGCTGCCCCTTGCCGTTGCCATCGGCTGCGTCGCCGGTGGGGGAGTGGGCAACATGATCGACCGCCTCTTCCAGGGCTCTGTGACCGACTTCCTCGCCACGCGCTTCGTGGACTTCCCGGTGTTCAACGTCGCGGACGTCTTCGTGACCTGCGGAGTGGCCGTCTCCGTCGTGGGCTACTACCTCTGGGACCTGAGGGGGGAGAGGGGCCCCTCTGCGACGTAGGCCGTCGAACAGTCATGCCAGCGAAGCGCAGGGCCCGCAGCCACATGGCTGCGGGCCCTGCGCTTCACATGGTCTTGCGACCTGGGCGGCACGTCCCTCTCCCCGCATCCTAGATCGAGGCGGAGTGCGTGGACGTCGGCTTGACGAGGCCCTTCTCCGCCGCGCGCCTGCGGGCGAAGATGCCCAGGCGCGAGAGGGCGAAGGCAGGTCCGTTGGTGCACCAGCTGTAGAAGAACTCGCCCACGAGGCTCCTGAGGTAGGGGAGGTCGCTGAAGGGGACCGGCTCGTAGCCGGAAAGCCTGAAGTAGGTGCGCTTGAAGGAGCCCGAGAGCGTGACTATCGATGCCACGACCTTGGGGTCCATGCGCCTGAACATCTGGCTGATCCACTCCCTGACCTCGGGGACCTCGAGCCCGAACTCGTCGATGGCGGCACCCGCGTAGCGGAAGCCGATCACATAGAAGGACCTCAGGATGCCCTCGTCGGTGACGCCGCAGCGCTCGATGACGTCGGCCATGTCGTTCCAGCGCTCGAACGAGAGCCCCGCCTTCCTGAGCACCGACGAGGAGCCGGGAAGGTCCTCTCGGTAGCAGTAGAAGGGCTCGTTTATGTAGACGATGGACTTGGCCAGGACGCAGGTCTGGATCAGGAAGGGGTTGTCCACCCAGCCGGCGCCGGGCACCTCCATGAAGCGTATGTCGTTCTGCGTCAGGAAGTCGCGCCGGTAGATGGCGGACCAGATCGAGGGGTGGTGCTGGATGAGGCGGGGGCAGTCCGCGAGCGTGAAGGGCTCGTCCTCGGGCTTGATGCGACCGTAGTAGGAGCACATGTAGAGGTGCTCCTGCGGGGTCGTGGGCATCCAGACACGTATGTAGGGCGTCTTGACCATGTCGGGCAGGCCGTGGCGCTCGGCGCACTCGAACATGACGTCGAACATGTGGGGGCGCAGGTAGTCGTCGGGCTCCAGGATGCCGACGTAGGTCCCGCGCGCCTCGGAGATCCCGCGGTTCATGTTGGCGCCGTAGCCCGAGTTCTCCTTGTCGATGACGCGCACGCGGGGGTCGCGCGCCTCGTGCTCGCGCATGATGGCCAGCGAGCCGTCGGTGGAGCCGTCGTTCACGACGATGACCTCGAGCGAGCAGCGGTCATTTGCCTCGAGCGAGCTCAGCGCCTGGTCCAGGAAGGCCTCGGTGTTGTAGCAGGGGACGATGACGCTGACGTCGATGCCGTCCTGCGCCGTCCTCGTCGGGGCCACGTCTGTCATGCTCTCTTCCGTTTCTGGGCGAAGGCGCCGCCCGGTCGCGTCCAAAGGGGTTCGAAGGCGAGAACGTCCGCGCCCTCGCCTGGTGCGCGCGGCCAGCCCCTAGCCGGCCAGCCGCTTGTAGGCGTCGCAGACCTCGTCGGTGGGGCCCACCATCCGCATCTTGCCCTTCTCGATCCAGCAGACGCGGTCGCAGATGCGCTCCACCAGGTCGATGGAGTGGCTCACGAGCAGCACGGTGACGCCGTCCGACTGGACGAGCTCCTTGATGCGGCGCTCGCACTTCTTCTGGAAGAGGAAGTCGCCCACGGAGAGCGTCTCGTCGACGATCAGGATGTCGGGCTCGGTGATGGTCGCGATGGAGAAGGCGATGCGCGCCACCATGCCGCTGGAGTAGTTCTTGAGCGGCATGTCCATGAAGTTCTGGAGCTCGGCGAACTCGACGATGTCCTGGAAGTGGGCGTCGATGAACTCCTTGCGGTACCCCAGGAGCGCGCCGTTGAGGTAGATGTTCTCCTTGGCCGTGAGGTCCATGTCGAAGCCCGCGCCGAGCTCGATGAGGGGCGCGATGGTGCCCGTGACCTTGCAGCTGCCCTCGCTGGCGTCCAGCACGCCCGCGATGATCTTGAGCATGGTGGACTTGCCGGAGCCGTTGGTCCCCACGAGGCCGAAGGCCTCGCCGCGCTTGACCTCGAAGTCGATGTGGTCGAGCGCGCGGAACTCCTTGAACTTGAGCTCGTGTCGGGCGAGGGCGAGGAAGTACTCCTTGAGTGAGTTGAACTGCTCGGACGCGATGTTGAAGATCATCGAGACGTCTTTGACCTCGACCACGCTGGGCGCGTCCGCCGAGGGCAGGGGAGGCCTCCTGAAGCTCTCGTCCTCCTGGACGGTGACCCAGCGCGACGCCTCCATCACGACACCCGTGTGCTTGTGCCGCACGCTGACGCAGAGCCAGAACGAGCCGGTCTGCGGCGGGATGAAGCCCCATTGGGACTGGTCGTCGTAGACGCCGGAGCTGCCGTGGAGCGGCCCGTCCTCCTCCACGTCGAGCGACCAGCGATAGCGGAACTCGAGGTCCGTCCACTCCACGGCTCCCTCCACGTGGGCTGTCGCGAAGATGGGGGTCGCGTCGTCGACCGTGTCGGCCGAGAGCTTGAGGGTCACGCCCCAGCCGGGCCCCTCGGGGCTCGCTGGCGTCGCGCCGGAAACGTTGCTGCTGGTCTCGGACACGAGCTGCTCCTAGATGTAGAGGATGAACTTGCGCTCGTTCTTGCGGAAGACGAGCGCGCCGACCGCGAGCGAGACGACGGCGCAGCCCGCGCAGGCGAGGTTGAGCTTGAGGGAGGGCATGCGCCCGTAGAGGACGAGCTCCCTGATGTAGCGCACGTAGTGGTACATGGGGTTGAAGACCTCGAGGGAGCGGAGCCAGCCGGGAAGGATCTCCTCCGCGTAGAAGAGCGGCGTGGCATAGGTCCAGGCGGTGAGCACGACGCCCCAGAGGTGCATCACGTCGCGGAAGAAGACCGAGGCGGCGGAGAGGAGCAGCGAGAGGCCGGCGCAGAAGGTCCCCAGGTAGAGGACAAGGAGGGGCAGCATCAGGACGTAGACGGTGGGGGAGATGCCCACGAAGCCCATGACGAGCGCGACGGCGATGAGCGAGAAGACGAAGTTCACGACGGCGAAGAGGACCTTCTCGATGGGGAAGACCCAGCGGTCGATCTTGACCTTCTTGAGGAGCGACGCAGCCCCTATGATCGACGACATGCCCTGGCTCGTGGACTCGCTCATGAGCGAGAAGGTCACGTTGCCCAGGATGATGTAGAGCGGGAAGCTCGGGATGCCCTCCGCGGAGCGGCCGGCCAGGGCGGAGAACACCACCGCCATGACCGCCATCATCATGAGCGGGTTGAGGACGCTCCATGCGACGCCCAGGGCGCTGCGGCGATACTTGAGCTTGAAGTCCTTCGACACGAGCTGGCGCAGGATCGAGGCGTTGCGCTCGCCGGCGGGATACCACGCGTCCTCTCGGGATGTCCTCTGGGCCTTGGGCACGCCTGTGCTCGGAGCTTCTTCCAAGGTTCCTCCTGGGTATGAAATGCCTGCCCACATGCAGGTAGATGCCATGTTCGCACTAATCCTTTTGATGCTATCACACCAACGGCGGTCTCATGCAAACGCCAGACGGCACCAGGCGACGGGCATGCGGCCCGCCCATGGAAAAGGCCCGCGGGAACGAGTCCCACGGGCCTGATGCGTCTGGCTCCCCGGGCAGGATTCGAACCTGCGACACGCTGATTAACAGTCAGCTGCGCTACCACTGCGCCACCGGGGAATTCGTCGTGCGCTGTGCACGGGTGACCAGTATAGCCAAGAGAGACGGTCCTGCAAGCATGAATTTCTGGATTTTTTTCGCCCGAGGGGCAGGTCTGGCAAGGGTGGCGAATCGCCCTTGCCAGCCGACGGAATTCGTGTATCGTTCTCCTTGACCTTTAAGCGCGGTACGAGATACCGGTAAGGTGCGGGACCGATGCGTCCCTACATAGCCTCATCCCAGGTGTCTTGTACCGTCGACAGACGGTCAGGGCATTTTTTTCTAGTTCTGGGAGGAGAGCAATGGAACAGTCCAGACCCAAGGCGACCATCATGGACGGCCAGGCGATGGAGCGGGCGGTGACCCGCATAGCCCACGAGATAATCGAGCACAACGAGGGGGCCCAGCACATCGCGCTGGTCGGCATCATCCGTCGCGGAGAGACCCTGGCCAACAGGCTCGCCGAGGCCATCGAGAGGATCGAGGGCTCGCGTCCCCAGATCGGGTCGTTGGACATCAGCTTCTACCGTGACGACGTCATGCGCAACATCGCGCCCGTGCTGCACGCCACCAACATCCCCTTCTCGGTCGACGGCAAGGACATCGTCCTCGTGGACGACGTCCTCTACACCGGTCGCACGGTGCGCTCTGCCCTCAACGCGCTCATGGACTACGGCCGCCCCAAGACCGTCCAGCTGGCGGTCATGGTCGACCGCGGGCACCGCGAGCTGCCCATCCGAGCCGACTACGTGGGCAAGAACGTGCCCTCCTCCCACGAGGAGGACGTGCGCGTCTGCGTGGAGGCCCTCGACGGCCGCGACAGCGTCGAGATCTGGGACGTCAACAGCGAGAAGAACTCCGGAGGTGCCAGGTAAATGCTCTCGGTCAAGCATCTCATCGACACGTACAGCCTCACTGCCGATGACATAACGCAGATCCTCGACACGGCCGCCTCCTTCGAGTCGGTCAACAACCGCGCCATCAAGAAGGTCCCCGCCCTGCGCGGCCGCACCATCGTCAACCTCTTCCTCGAGCCCTCCACCCGCACCAAGAGCTCCTTCGAGCTGGCCGAGAAGCGCCTCTCGGCGGACAGCCTGAGCATGGGGGGCTCCACCTCGTCGGTCGTCAAGGGAGAGAGCCTGGCGGACACCATCCAGACCATCGACGCCATGAACGTCGACATGTTCATCTGCCGCGCCAAGCTGGCGGGCACCCCGCAGAAGATCACCGAGAACACCGACGCCGTGGTGATCAACGCCGGCGACGGGAAGCACCAGCATCCGACGCAGGCGATGCTCGACCTCTACACCATCCGCAAGAACTTCGGGCACCTGGACGGGCTGAAGGTCGCCATCGTGGGCGACCTCGCGCACAGCCGCGTCTGCGGGTCGCTGGCGCCCGCGCTCAAGACCATGGGCGCCGACGTCACGCTGGTCGGCCCCCCGACCTTCCAGGTGGACGACCCCGACTGGTTTGGCTGCCCCCAGACCGCGAGCCTCGACGAGGTCATCGAGGACATGGACGTCGTCTACATGCTCCGCGTGCAGCTGGAGCGCATGGAGGGCGCGGCGATTCCCTCCCGCCGCGAGTACAACCGCCTCTACGGCCTTGACATGAAGCGCGTGAGCCGCATGAAGGACGATGCGATCATCTGCCACCCCGGCCCCATGAACCGCGGCATGGAGATCAACGCCGACGTGGCCGACTGCGCGCGCTCGAGGATCCTCGACCAGGTCAATGCCGGTGTCCTCACCCGCATGGCCGAGATGTACCTGCTTCTGGGAGGAGAGAACAATGCCGTTTCTGCTTAAGGCTGCCCACGTCGTCGACCCTCAGCTTGGCCTGGACGACGTCCGTGACGTGCTCGTGGACGACAAGGAGGTCGTCGCGGTCAAGGAGTCGCTCGAGGCCCCCGAGGGCTGCGAGGTCATCGACTGCTCCGGCAAGTACCTCCTTCCCGGTCTGGTGGACATGCACGTCCACTTCCGCGACCCCGGCTTCGAGTACAAGGAGACCCTCGAGACCGGCGCCCGCGCGGCCACGCACGGCGGCTTCACCGACGTCGCCACGATGCCCAACACCGACCCCGTGATCGACACCGGCACCGGCGTGCGCTACCAGATCGACCGCGCGCACGCCGCGGGGCTCTGCCACGTGCGTCCTATCGGGGCCCTGACCCGCGGACAGAGGGGCGAGGCCCTGGCCGAGATCGGCGACATGGTGATGGAGGGCGCCTGCGCCTTCTCCGACGACGGGCACGGAGTCCAGAGTGCCGGCATCATGCGCACCTGCATGGACTACGTCTCCCAGTTCGACCGCGTGGCCATCGCGCACTGCGAGGACGAGTCGCTCACGGCACACGGCGTCATCAACGAGGGCAGGGCCTCCACGAGGCTCGGCATGTTCGGCTGGCCCGCGCTGGGCGAGGAGATGGAGATCTATCGCGACATCGAGCTCTGCCGACTCACCGGCTGCCCGCTGCACATCGCGCACATCTCGACGAAGAAGGGGCTCGACCTTGTCAAGGCCGCCAAGGCTGAGGGCCTGCCCGTCACCTGCGAGGTGACCCCGCACCACCTCTTCCTCAACGAGGACGACATCACCGACGCCTACGACACCAACCTCAAGATGAACCCACCCCTGCGCCTTCCCTCCGACATGGAGGCGCTGGTCGAGGGCATCCTGGACGGGTCGATCGACTGCGTCGTGACCGACCATGCCCCCCACGCCCAGCACGAGAAGGACTGCGAGTGGGAGATAGCCTTCTTTGGCACCGTCGGGCTCGAGACCTCGCTTCCCCTCATGCTTACTCACCTTGTGCGCACGGGCCGCATGAGCTGGGATCGCCTGGTCGAGGTCATGGCGGTCAACCCGCGCCGCATCCTCAGGCTGCGCCCCGTCCGCGTCGAGGCGGGGTCGCGCGCGGACCTCACGCTGGTCGACCCCGAGCTCGAGGTCAAGGTGGACGAGGACTACCTCCAGGGGCTCTCGAAGAACTCCGCCTTCCTGGGGCAGACCCTCGTCGGTGCCGCCACGGACGTCTTCGTGGACGGTCGCCGCACCCTGGTCGATGGCGTCGTCGCCTAGCCTGGGCCTCTGTCGGACAGGAGGCGTCCCTCGGGGCGCCTCCCCTCGTAGCGGGGAGTAGCGAGTTGATTCCTAGCTCTGGCGTGGGGCTGCACGAGTTCGAGGTCGTCTCGAACGAGGAGGTCGCTACCTCCACCTGGCGGCTCGTCCTGCGCGCGCCCGCCCTGGCGGGCTCCATTCGGCCCGGCCAGTTCATGAACCTCGAGGTTCCGGGGGACCCCAGCCACCCCCTGAGGATCCCCCTCTCGTTCGCTTCGGCCGACGCCGTCGCAGGGACGGTCGATCTGGTCTATGCGGTGGTGGGCGAGGGGACGGAGCGCCTTTCGCACATGGCTCCCGGGCAGCGCTCGACGGCCGTGGGGCCAAGCGGCCATGGCTGGAGGCTGCCGGAGCCCGTGCCCGTCCGCGTCCTCCTCGTCGCGGGCGGCGTGGGCGCCCCTCCCATAGTCGCCGCCGCGGGCATGCTCGCCGGGGCAGGGGTCCCCTTCGACGCCGTCCTGGGCGCGCAGACCGCCTCCAGGCTCTGGGGAGAGGAGCGGCTCTCGTCCCTTGGCGCCGGGACGGTGCTCGTCACCACTGACGACGGGAGCCGGGGCATCAAGGGCTTCACGACCGACGCCATGTCCCGCCTTCTGGGGGAGAGGGACTACGGCCTCGTCATGAGCTGCGGGCCACAGCCCATGATGGCCGGCGTGGCAAGGCTCGCGCGCTCGGCGGGCATCGCCTGCCAGGTCTCGACGGAGCGGATGATGGGCTGCGGGTTCGGCGCCTGCAACAGCTGCAACGTGACCATGGCGGCAGGGGGCTACCGCTCCTGCTGCAGCGACGGGCCCGTCTTCGACGCGGAGGAGCTGGCATGGTGAGCGAACCCAGGATGGCCGTCGACCTTGGCGGGATCAGGATGAAGAACCCCGTCAACACCGCCTCGGGGACCTTTGGCTACGGCTGGCAGTTCGAGGGATTCTTTGACGTGTCACTGCTCGGCGCCATAACGACGAAGGGCTGCTCCGCCGTCCCCTGGGACGGCAACCCCGCGCCGCGCCTGGCGGAGGTCGACTCGGGCATCCTGAACTCGGTGGGGCTCCAGAACCCGGGCATCCCCGCCTTCGTCGAACAGGCCGGGGAGTACCTCCAGGGCCTGCGCGACCGCGGCTGCCAGGTCATCTGTCAGGTCGCTGGCCACTCACTCGGCGAGTACGCCCGCGCCGTGGAGCTCTATGACGAGCTGGCTCCCTTCGCCTCAGGGCTCGAGATAAACATCAGCTGCCCCAACGTGAGCCAGGGGGGTGCGGCCATGGGCGCCACGCCACAGGCCGCCGCCGAGGTCATGAGGGCCGTACGCGACCGCACGAAGCTTCCCCTGGTGGTGAAGATGGCCCCCCATGACGTGTCCGAGATCGCCCGCGCGCTCGAGTCGGAGGGCGCGGACGCGCTCTCGCTCATCAACACGATCCCCGCGATGGCGATAGACGTCCGCAGCCGCAGGAGCCGCCTCTCGCGGCCCACGGCAGGCATGTCCGGCGCCGCCATACACCCCATAGCCGTGCGCATGGTGTGGGAGGCCCACAAGGCCGTGGGCCTCCCCCTCGTGGGCATCGGGGGCGTGCGAACGGGCGAGGATGCCGCGGAGCTCATCCTGGCGGGTGCCACGAGCGTCGCCGTGGGGACCGCAAACCTCACCGACCCAAGCTCTGCGCCCAGGATCCTGGCGGAGCTGACCGACTGGGTCCGCGACCAGGGGGTCGCGGACGTCAACGACCTGATTGGAGCCGTGGAATGCTAAGCGAGTCAGAGGCGCGCGAGAGCGTCATCGTCGCACTGGACTGCGACCGCAAGGAGGCCCTGCGGCTTGCCGGCCAGCTCGAGGGCAGGGCCCGCTGGGTCAAGGTGGGCATGACGCTCTTCTATGCCGAGGGGCCCTCCATCGTCCGCGAGATGGGGGAGAGGGGGCTCAGGGTCTTCCTGGACCTCAAGCTGCATGACATCCCCTTCCAGGTCTTCGGGGCCGCGCGCTCCGCCTCGCTCAGTGGGGCCGACATGCTCTCGATCCACGCGCTGGGGTCCGCGCAGATGGTGAGCCAGGCCAGGGCGGGCGTGGAGAGGGCCGCCGAGGAGTGCGGGAGAGACAGGACCCGCCTCGTCGCCATCTCGGTCCTCACCAGCATGGACGAGGAGGCGCTGAGCTCGGTCGGCATCGACCGCGATCTTTCGGACGAGGTCTCCCGGCTCGCCTCGCTCGCCGTCGGCGCGGGGTCGGACGGCATCGTCTGCTCTCCCCAGGAGGCGGCGTCGATGCGCGCCCTCCTCGGCCCCGACGCCCTGATCGTCACCCCGGGCGTGCGGCCGGCGGGCGCCGCGCTGGGCGACCAGAGGCGCGTCGCCACGCCCGCCGCGGCGATTGCGGCCGGCGCCTCGAAGCTCGTGGTGGGCCGCCCCGTCACGCAGGCGGGAGACCCCGTGGCCACCTTCGAGTCCATCGTTTCCGAGCTCTGCGAGGGCTAGGCGCCCTTCGGTTGCGGTCGATTCGGGACCATTTTGTGTAGAAGAATGGCCTTGAAGAACAAAGCTGCAGTTGTAGACTTGTAAAATACCTAGTCAATTGGCAAACTATGGGCTTGCGCCGACGGCTCGTACTTGCCGTGACGTATGGATCACGACGTATTTTTCCGATGTTTGGAGGAACCATGGCACTACCTCAGCTTACCGACGAGCAGCGCAAGGCCGCACTCGAGAAGGCCGCTGCCGCTCGCCATGAGCGCGCTGAGCTCCGCGACAAGATCAAGAGGGGTGACATCACCCTCGAGGAGGTTCTTAACTCCGAGGATCCCATCGCCAGCCGCCTGAAGGTCTCCGCCCTCATCGAGTCCCTTCCCGGCTACGGCAAGGCCAAGGCCACCAAGATCATGGACGAGCTGGGCATCTCCGCCACCCGTCGCGTCAAGGGCCTGGGTGCTCGCCAGCGTGAGCAGCTCATCGAGGTGCTCTCCAAGTAGTGCCTAGGACCCCACGACTCTTCGTCATTTCCGGACCGTCAGGAGCGGGGAAGGGTACGCTGCTCTCGCAGGTGCTGAGGCAGCGTCCCGACCTGGGCCTGACGGTCTCGGCTACCACGAGGAACCCACGCCCCGGCGAGGTGGACGGCGTTTCGTACCACTTCCTCGGCGAGGATGAGTTCTCGCGCCTCGTCGCGGAGGGCGCCTTCCTCGAGTGGGCGAACGTCCACGGGCATCGCTATGGGACGCTGAGAAGCGAGGTGGACGACCGTCTCGCCCGCGGAAGCTCGGTGGTGCTCGAGATAGACCCACAGGGAGCCTTCAACGTGCGGCGCATCTATCCTGATGCCGTGCTCGTCTTCATCGAGCCCCCCTCCATGGAGCTCCTCGAGCAGAGGCTCCGCGCCCGTGGCACCGAGGACGAGGCCTCCATAGGGCTGCGACTCTCCAACGCCAGGCTCGAGATGACGCGCGCGCACGAGTACGATGCGCGCGTCGTCAACGACGAGCTCGAGGCAGCGGCGGCCCGCCTCGCGGACACGATCGATTCATTCGAGAAAAACGGAGGGAACTCCCAAGATGGCAGTGACTAAGCCCGAGATCGACACCCTGCTCGACCAGACCGAGCAGAACCCCTTCCTCCTCTGCGCCGTCGCGTCCAAGCGCGCCTGCGACATCAACAACATGGTGCGCGGCCAGCACCTGCGCGTGACGGCCATCCAGGAGTTCGACGACATCACGCCCGTCATCTCCGGGGAGGACCCCGTCTCCATCGCCATGTCCGAGATCGAGGACGGTACCCTGAGCTTCGTCAAGGACGAGTTCGACAACCAGATCAAGGGCTCCAACGCCCAGGTCGAGCACAACCTCTAAGCGCATGCCGAGAAGAGTCTGCTTCGTCCATTACCACGAGATCGGCCTCAAGGGGAAGAACCGCTCGACCTTCGAGAACCAGCTCGTGAGGAACCTGCGCCGCGCCCTCAGGGACTGGCCCGTCGGTTCCGTCAGGCGCATCTCCGGCCACATCCTGGTCTCGCTCGAGGGTCGCGACGCCGACGAGGAGGTGGCGAGGGCCGTCTCCCGCGTTCCTGGCGTGGCGCGCGTCTCGCTCGCCTACGTCTGCGCGCTCGACAGCGACGAGTTCAGCGCGGCGGCGGTGAGGGCGCTGCATGAGGCGGGGGACTTCCAGAGCTTCAAGGTGCACGCGCGCCGCTCTTTGACCACCTATGAGCTCCACACGCTCGAGCTCAACCGTCTCGTCGGCTCCGTCCTCTGCGGCGAGTTCCCCGACAAGAGGGTGGACGTGCACCATCCCGACGTGACCGTCTACGTCTACGTGGTGCAGGGCTGCGTCTATGTCTATGCGGCCTCCATGCCGGGCGTGGGGGGGCTTCCCGTCGGCACGGCGGGCAAGGTGGTCACCCTGCTCTCGAGCGGCTTCGACTCTCCCGTCGCGACCTGGATGGTGGGCCGCCGGGGCGCCGTCTGCGTCCCCGTGCACTTCTCGGGCCGTCCCATGACCGCGGACACCAGCGAATGGCTCTGCCAGGACATCGTCCAGGCGCTCGAGCCCTCCGGCATGGTGGGGAGGATGTACGTCGTGCCCTTCGGGGAGCGCCAGAGGGAGATCTCGCTCGCGGTGCCCCAGGGCCTGCGCATCATCACCTACCGGCGCGTCATGTTCGCCGTGTCCGAGCGCATCGCGCGGCTCGAGGGCGCCAAGGCGCTCGTGACGGGCGAGTCCCTGGGCCAGGTCGCCTCGCAGACGCTCGACAACATCGCCGCGGTCAACGAGATGGTGGGCCTGCCCGTCCTGCGCCCCCTCATCGGTTCCGACAAGCAGGAGATAATGCGACGCGCCGAGGAGATCGGGACCTACGACATAAGCAGCCAGTCCGCCGACGACTGCTGCACCCTCTTCATGCCGCGTCGTCCCGAGACCCACGCCCGCATGGACGAGGTGCATGCCGCCTGGGACTCCTTCGACCACGACGCCATGATCGACGAGCTGGTCGAGGAGGCCGAGTACGTCGACTTCGACCAGTGCCCGTCCTACAGGCCCCCCAGGGGCCTCAGGGCGAGGCACTCGAGCCTGGCCCCGATCGAGCCTGACCGGAACGCATAGAAATCCCAGCTGACGCCCTAGATGCTTGCAGCTGCCTGCAAGTATGCCGCCAGCCAGCTGCAAGCCCAGTTTTATTTCCCGCCGCTTCGCCCCGCCCCCGCCCCCAAGATGGGGGTGGGGGTGGTCTCTTTGGCACAAAGGGGATTTGGCGGCGGAAGGAAGGGCGGGTCGATCGCGAGGTTGGGGCTCGCGCCGTCGCGAGGGACGATCGCGGCGTGCGCGCTCGCCTGTCTCCTCGCGGCAGGCGTCGGCGCCTGGGGTATGGGAGGGCGGGCGTCCCAGGGAGAGGCCGCCACGGTCGACGTCGCGGCCGAGGGCGTGCCTGGGGCAGACCCGGAGGAGGCCGCCGAGGGAGGCGCCGCAGTCCAGGAGGCGCCCGAACCGGCTGCGGTGCTGGTGCACGTTGACGGGGCCGTCGCGCGTCCGGGGCTCGTCGAGCTGAGGAAGCGCAGCCCGCGCGCCAACGATGCCGTGGAGGCAGCCGGGGGGCTTCTCGACGACGCCGACTGCACGAGCCTCAACCTCGCGGCCGAGGTGAGGGATGGCGATAAGATACACGTTCCCCACGAGGGCGAGGCCGCTGGGTCGGTCGGGACCGCGTCCGTCATTCCGACCGGTGGTCGCACCGAGGGCCAGCTCGTGAACCTCAACACGGCGGACGTGGCCGCGCTTCAGTCGCTTCCGGGCGTGGGCTCCGCGACAGCCAGGGCCATCATCGAGGACCGAGAGGCTCATGGCGACTTCGCGAGCGTGGACGACCTCGCGCGCGTGTCGGGCATAGGGCAGAAGAAGCTCGAGAGGATCAGGGACCATGCCTGCATCTAGGGCGCGGGCGGGGGAGGGGATGCCGCGCCCGCAGATTCCCACGAGCGCCCACCTGCTGGTTGCGTGCGTCCTCGTCGAGCGCGCCGTGCTGGGTGGCCGCCTGCCGCCCCCGCCTCCCTCCCACGTCACTGCGCTCGTCGTCGCGTCATGCGCGATGGTCGTCTTGGCCGCCTCGTCGGCCACTGTTGGGGACGGACTGCGCCTGCCCGTCGCGGGCGTCATCCTCACCCTGGCCCTGTCCACGTCCCTCGCCTGGGCGCTCTCGGGCCTCCTTGTCCGGGGGATGGGGCTCTGCGAGGCGGAGCTCGGTCGCGTCGCGGGGTCGAGCTGCACCCTGCTCGTGGAGTCGGACTCCGTGTGCAGGCGGGGGAGCCACTCTTGTCGTGCGAGCGTGAAGCTGCCCTCGGGCAGGAGCTGCCGCGTCTGGCTGCGCTCGTCCCAGAGGGTTTGGATGGGGGAGCTGCTTCGCTGCAGCACGCGCTGGTCGCCCCTCGACCAGGATGGCTTTGGCGCGAGCTCCAGGATGCAGGGGGCCGTTGGGAGCCTGCGGATCGTGTCCATCTCCTCCAGGTCCTGGCAGCCGGGCCCCTTGGGTCGGCTCAGGGCCTGGCGCTCGGACAGGTTGGAGGGGCTTTTCGCCCAACCTACCGACTCGGCGGCATGGATCGCGGGTGTCGCCCTCGGCAGTCCCGCGCTGGCGCGCGAGAGGGGCATGGGCGAGAGGCTCTCCCGCTGCGGGCTGTCGCACCTCCTGGCGGTCTCCGGCAGCCATCTGGCCATCGCCACCTCCATCGCCTGCACGCTCCTCCTCCGCCTCGACATGCCGCTTGCGCCCCGTCTCGCGGCCTCCCTCTCCCTGGGGATGGCGCTCGTGCTGCTCTGTGGCGCGCCACCGTCCGCCGTGAGGGCACTTCTCATGTCCGCCTCGGCCTCTGGCTCGGAGCTCCTGGGAAGGCGCGGACATGCGCTGTCGTCCCTCTGCCTCGTCGGGTTGGTGATGGCGCTCCTCGACCCCTCGCTCTCCGGGAGCCTGGGCTTCCTACTCTCGCTCGTCTCAGTTGCGGGGCTCTGCCTCCTTTCCTGGTCGACGTCCCAGGCCCTGCGCCGGGCCCTGGGACGTCTTGCGCCCCCATGGGGCATGGGGCGCCGTCGCCTGCCCCGGCCGCTTTCCAAGCTCTCGTCCGTCACCCTCGACCTCGCGTCGGCCAGCCTCGTCGCCCAGGTCTCGACCCTGCCCCTGTGCAGCTCTGCGTTCGGGACGCTCTCGCTGGTCGCCCCCCTCTCAAACCTCCTGGCGGTCGTCCCCTTCACCCTCGGGCTCGCCACAGGCCTCCCCGGGCTCCTGCTCGAGGGTCTGCTGCCCTGGGCCCGACTCCCCCTGGACGTGTCCCGATGCTGCTTCGACCTGCTTTCCGCTCTGGTGGGCGCACTCTCCGCCCTTCCCCTCGCCGCCGTGGGACTTCCGGATTGGGGAGGGGTCGAGCCCCTCCTTTGGTCGGGCCTGGTCGCATTGGCCCTCGTCCGGTCATGCGTCCGCATGGAAGAGGGCGACCACCATGGTCGCCATGTGTCATAGTGGTCTGACATGCAGAAGGGGGTCGTCTTGGCAGGAAAGGCATCGGGGGCTCTTCTCCCCGCATATCTGGCGGTGGGCAGCAACTCCGTCAAGGCCGGGCGCGTCGTCGAAAGGCTCCGCGCGCGCCTCGACGACGGACTCGCGGCCTTCAACCTCGACGAGCGGGAGTCGGCTGCCGTGAGCGAGCCGGGTGAGCTCCTCGCCTCCCTCAACACGCTGCCCGTCGGCCCTGGCCAGCGCCTCGTCATCATCCACGGGGCGGACAAGCTTGCCAAGCCCTGCTCGGAGGCGATCGTCGGGTACCTCCAGAACCCCAATCCCGGCTGCGTCCTCTGCCTGGTGGCCGAGGCCCTCGCAAGGACCACCCGCCTCTACAAGGCCGTGGCGGCGGTGGGCAGGGACGCCGTGATCGACTGCGGCGGAAAGAAGGCCTGGCAGCTCCCGGCGGAGGTCCGCCGGCTCGCCCAGCGCCGGGGGATGTCGATCGACGAGTCCGCCGCCCGCGAGCTCGTCGACCGCGTTGGCGAGTCGATCGCCCTGATAGACGGTCAGCTCAAGACCCTGAGCGAGCTCTGCCGGGCAAGCGGCTCCATCACGCGCGCGGACGTGGTGGAGCACGTCGCCCGGACGGCGGAGGTGAAGCCCTGGGACTTCCTTGACGCCGTCTGCGACAGGGACGCCGGAAGGGCCCTCTCGGTGTACGCGCTCATGCCCGCGAACTCCGAGGTCAGGCTCGTCTCGCTCCTCGCTGCGCGCCTGCGGGAGCTCGTCTGCGCCCGATCGCTCATGCGTCGTGGCACCATCGCGGGCCTGGG
The DNA here is from genome assembly GCF_000233535.1 of Olsenella sp. oral taxon 809 str. F0356. Taxonomy (NCBI): domain Bacteria; kingdom Bacillati; phylum Actinomycetota; class Coriobacteriia; order Coriobacteriales; family Atopobiaceae; genus Olsenella; species Olsenella sp. oral taxon 809. Next base: position 1,687,105 of record NZ_JH376563.1, on the reverse strand, counting down.
TGGCGAACTCCTCGCCTATGACTCGATCGCGGCGACTCCCGCGGTGAGGCGCAAGGGGTCGAAGAGGCCAGCGAAGCCCCGCGTGAAGCAGGATTGGCAGCTCAAGAACCACCAGAGGTGGGCCGGCTCGTTTGGCGATGGGGAGCTGGAGCGCGCGCTTGTGCTCTGTGGGGGCGCGGATGCCGCCCTGAAGGGCGGCGCTGACCCACGCAGCTGCGTCAGCTCCCTCATCCTGGACGTCTGTGGTGCGGCTCCCTCGCGTCACGGGAGCCTCCCGTGCTGATCTGCCCTCTCTAAATCTTTTGACATATTCCAACATATCATCCCAAGAAGCCCTATACTACTTGCTGACATTTGCCATTAAGTAGGAGGTCCCATGCTGGGAAGGCGACCCAAGGTCAGGGAGGTGGGCCTGGTGCCCGAATACCTCCGCTTCGCACCGGACGGGGTGGCGCACGAGCGCGTGCTCGAGCTGGCCCTCGACGAGCTCGAGGCCATTCGGCTCATCGACCTCTTGGGGCTGGACCAGCAGGGGGCGGCGTCGCGCATGGGCGTGGCCCGTTCCACCGTCGCCAGCATCTATGACCGGGCGCGGAAGAAGGTCGCGGACTTCCTCGTGAATGGCGGGGAGCTGGTGGTGGGAGGCGGAAACGTCCGCCTCCGCCCCGGCATGGACGCCCGGGACGGGTCCTGGGCGCTTGAGAAGGGAGAGAGAACCATGAGGATTGCGGTCACCTATGAGGACGGGAAGGTCTTCCAGCACTTCGGGAGGACGGAGCAGTTCAAGGTGTACGAGGTCGAGGGAGGCAAGGTCACCTCGTCCCGGGTGCTGGGGTCCAACGGCGTGGGCCACGGCGCTCTGGCGGGGCTGCTCTCCGAGGGAGGGGTCGACCTCCTCGTCTGTGGCGGCATCGGCGGTGGGGCCCAGGCTGCCCTGGCCCGCGCGGGCATAGAGGTGTACCCCGGGCAGGAGGGCGATGCGGACGCGGCGGTGGACGCGTACCTTTCCGGACGGCTCGTGAAGCTCGAGTCTGCCACCTGCGACCACCACGACCACGAGCACGGCCATGGTTGCGGCAGCCACGAGGGCGATTGCGGAGGGCACGACCGCGAGGGCGGCTGCTGCCATTGAGGTTCGCGAGGCGGCCGCGCCCCGGAGTCAACGCGCACATCCCGCGTGGCCGCGCGCTTGTTGGTTGCCACGTCGAGGACTGGAGGTTGGACTAACCCGATGAGAGACATCGCCATCGGTTTCGTGACTGGTCGGAAGAGCTTTCGTAACGTTCTGAAGACCTATGCCTGCCACTGGAGGGGCCTGATCAGGGGCAGGGGCATGGATGCGCTCCTCTTCCTGGATGACGACGAGTACCCCCTTGCCGTGACGAGCCGGGATGGGCTCGCGTACTGGTGCGGCCAAGACGTCTTCCGAGAGCACGTCAAGGCGCTCGGCACGTTTGACGTGACCAACGGGTACCACTGCGGCTACGTCTTGCCCATATCTCGCCCATACCCCACATGGGCTTTGCGGACGACTTCACGGAGGACGACTTCAGGGTCTTCGCCGACGCCGTCAGCAACGACATCCTCAACTGGGACGGCATGTCGGCCGTGATGAGGAACGGTGGGGTGACCTACGCGGATGACGGGGCGCTCGCGGAGCCAAGGGTGACGGCCCTCGAGCGCGGGAGGACGGACGGGCTCCCGATCTCTGGGTCGAACCTCGGCATCGGGCTGACGGATCGCACACGCACGGTCCCGTTCTTCAATCCGAGCGGGGCGAGGGGAGAGGATGCCTTCTTTGCGGCAGCGTTGGGTGACCAGAAGGTCGCGCGCGTGCCGGTCTACACCTTCCACGACGGCTTCATGCGGTATTCGGGCCTCCTGCAGGGGAACCTCCCCCTGCGCCTGGGGCGCGTCGAGGCCACGGATCCGAGGGTCGTGGAGAGGTTCTACAAGGCCTGCCTCGGGTGGATCCGCTACAAGCCGCTGCTGATGTGGCTTGCGGGGCGGGACGACTTCGACTCCAGGGCGCGGAGGGTGAGCGGGGAGCTAAGATACCTCGCCCCAAGGATGGAGAGGCGCTTTCACCTCCCGTTTGGCCAGGTTGCCAGGGAGTTCTCCCGCTTCTCCAGGCGCGTGGCGCTCGACGAGGAGAACTACGAGGCGAACCTGGCCGCCTGGGAAAAGCTCATGCGGGCGACCGTCGTCCATGGGCGTCCCTAGGCCCCCACGCGACCCGGTCGCGCTTTCGGGATGGAGCCCGACATGTCTTCAGGGGGCAGCTCGGCAGGTTTGGTCCGCCGACATAAATTAGACGGGCCCAGAACTCAGCTCCGGGCCCGTCGACGTTACGACGATTTGAGGGGAAGCGGCCTACTTCAGGGTGTTGACCAGCTTCTGGACGCCGCTCTTGCGGTCGGCGGCCTGGTTCTTGTGGATGATGCCCTTGGAGGCAGCCTTGTCGAGGAGACGACCGGCCTTGTTGGCGGCGTCCTGGGCGACGGTGGCGTCACCCTCCTCGACGGCAGCGCGAACCTTCTTGACGGCGGTCTTCAGCTCGGAGCGGACCGCCTTGTTGCGGACGCGGGCCTTCTCGGCGGTGATGATGCGCTTCTTCTGAGACTTGATGTTAGCCACGTGCGGTTCCTTTCGGTACTTATCCCTGAGGCCTCTGAACTTAATGAGGTGAAGGACGTGGGGGATCCGACACCTGACACGGCGAGGTCAACCAGCGCAGTATAGCACTCCACCAGCCTTTGGGATAATATCATCCGCATGACTACCAACGATACCTCACATATCCGCAACTTCTCGATCGTCGCTCACATCGACCACGGCAAGTCGACCATCTCGGACCGCATCCTCGAGTTCACCCACACGGTCGAGCAGAGGGACCTCGCCTCCCAGATGCTCGACTCCATGGACATCGAGCGGGAGCGCGGGATCACCATCAAGTCCAATGCCGTCCGCGTCATGTACGAGGCGGACGACGGGGGGACCTACCAGTTCAACCTCATCGACACGCCTGGTCACGTGGACTTCACCTATGAGGTCTCGCGCTCGCTCGCCGCCTGCGAGGGGGCTGTCCTCGTGGTGGACGCCACGCAGGGGGTCGAGGCGCAGACCGTCTCGAACGCAAGCCTCGCCATGAACGCCAACCTGGACATCGTCCCCGCGATCAACAAGATCGACCTCCCTTCGGCCCATCCCGAGGAGGTCAAGGCCGAGATCGAGGACGAGCTCGCCATTCCCGCGGAGGACAGCGTGCTCGTCTCGGGCAAGACCGGAGAGGGCATCCATGAGCTGCTCGAGGCCATCGTGTACCTCGTCTCTCCCCCCAAGGGCGACCCGGACGGCCCGCTCAAGGCGCTCATCCTGGACTCCTACTTCGACGAGTATCGCGGCGTCATCGCCACCGTGCGCGTCTTCGACGGGTCGGTGCGCAAGGGCCAGCAGCTCAAGATGATGGCCCTTGGCGACTCCTTCACCTGCGACGGCGTCGGCGTCAAGCGCCCGCTCGAGACCCCGCTCGACCGGCTTGGGGTGGGCGAGGTGGGCTACGTGGTGACGGGCCTCAAGGAGCCCGGGCTGGTCAAGACCGGCGACACCATCACCGAGGAGGCCAGGCCCTGCGCCGAGCCCTGCCCGGGCTACCACGAGGCGAAGCCCATGGTCTACACGGGGCTCTTCCCCATAGACAACAAGCAGTACGAGAACCTCCGCGACGCCCTCGAGAAGCTCCAGGTGAACGACCCCTCGCTCGTCTGGTCCCCCGAGACCAGCGTGGCCCTGGGCTTCGGCTTCCGGGTGGGCTTCCTGGGACTCCTGCACATGGAGGTTGTGAAGGAGCGCCTGGAGCGCGAGTTCGGGCTCGACCTCATAGCTACCTCACCCTCCGTCAACTACCACGTGTTCACGACCGACGGCGAGATGGTCGAGCTCACGAGCCCCCAGGACCTGCCGGACGTCACGCGCATAGACCGCATCGAGGAGCCCTACCTCAACGCCAAGGTCATCGTGCCCCCCGAGTACATGGGCGCGGTCATGCAGCTCGCCATAGACCACCGCGGGGTCACGAGGGACATGGTCTACCTCAGCGAGAAGTCCGTCGAGATGCACTTCGACATCCCCCTCGCCGAGCTCATCCTGGACTTCTTCGACCAGCTCAAGAGCCGCACCAAGGGCTATGCGTCACTTGACTACGAGTTCGCGGACTATCGCGAGTCACCGCTCGTGAAGCTCGACATCCTGCTCGCGGGCGACGAGGTGGACGCGCTCTCGTTCATCGTGCACCGCGACAAGGCCTACGCCCTGGCGCGTGGCCTCTGCGACCGCCTGAAGGAGATAATCCCGCGGCAGCAGTTCGAGGTGCCCATCCAGGGTGCCATCGGTAACAAGATCATCAGCCGCTCCACCGTACGTGCCGTGCGCAAGGACGTCCTGGCAAAGTGCTACGGCGGCGATATCTCGCGCAAGCGCAAGCTCCTCGAGAAGCAGAAGGAGGGCAAGAAGCGCATGAAGTCCATCGGCTCGGTCGAGGTGCCGCAGGAGGCGTTCCTCGCCGTGCTCAAGGTGGACGACGAGTGACGTCCGCGGCCAGGGGCCAGGGGACGCTTCGGATCCTCGAGGGCCTCGCCACGCCAGCCGGGCTCAGGCTTCCTGACGCCCGTCCCGTGCCGCGGGCGGACGTGCGGGCGCGTCTGGCGCAGAACCCCTTCCTCATGGCGCCCATGGCCGGCGTCACCGACGGCGCCTACCGCCTCATGGCGAGGGCGGGCGGGGCCTCCCTCGCCTACACCGAGATGGTCTCGGTCGCCGGCATACACTTCGGCGGCCAGAAGACCTGGGACCTCGTCCTGCCCGCCGAGGGGGAGCCCGATGTCGCCGTGCAGCTTTTCGGGTCGAAGCCCGAGCAGTTCCGCGAGGCCGCCCTCGAGGTGGCCGAGCGCCTGGGGCCGCGCCTCGCCCTCGTAGACGTCAACATGGCCTGTCCCGTGCCCAAGGTGACCCGCAAGGGGGAGGGGTCCGCCCTCATGGACGACCCCTCCCTCGCGGCCAGGATCGTCGGAGCCTGCCTCGAGCAGGGTCAGGTGCCCGTCACCTGCAAGATTCGCTGCGGCCGACGCGACGGGGAGGAGCAGGCGCCCGAGTTCGCTCGCGCGCTCGAGGCCGCCGGGGCAGCCGCCATCGCGGTCCACGGAAGGAGCGCGAGCCAGCTCTACCGCGGTCGCGCCGACTGGGGCGTCGTGCGCCGGGTCGCCGGGGCAGTCGACGTGCCCGTCATAGGCTCGGGTGACGTGGAGGACGCTGGGGCGGCGCTGCGGATGCTCGAGGAGACGGGCGCCGCGGGCGTGATGGTGGCCCGCGGGAGCTACGGCAACCCCTGGGTCTTCTCGTCCGCGCTGGCCCTCGCGTCGGGCGAGAGGCCTGCGGCGCCCACCCTCTCCCAGCGCCTCGCGGCCTTCGAATGCCACGTGAGGCTCCTCGACGCCACCGGCGGCCACCTCGCCCGCGCCCGCAGCCTTGCCGGTTGGTACCTGAAGGGGCTCCCTCACGCCGCCGCCTGGCGGGACGGCGCCATGCGCTGCGTGAGCCTGGACGACTACCTCGGGCTCCTCGCCAGGGTGAGGGCATTCGCGGGTGGGGACGCCGCGGGCCGGGAGGACGTCCGCCGTGGGTGACGGTCCCTCGCCCAACGCCTGGGAGGGCCGCCTCCACGCCACGGCGGCAGAGGCCCTCTACCTCCACCTGCCCTTCTGCGAGAGCAAGTGCGCCTACTGCGACTTCGCCTCCTGGGTCACCCGGGAGGGCGACCCCCTCATGGGCGCCTACGCCCGCGCCCTCGGCTCCCAGGTCCGCGAGCTCAAGGGGGCGGGGCTCCTCTCCTCCTGCAGGACGGCCTACCTGGGAGGGGGCACGCCCAGCCTCCTCGGCACGGACGGGCTGTCGGACCTCGTGCGCGCCGTCGCCTCGACGACGGCGGCGGCGGAGCTGAGCGTGGAGGCCAACCCGGAGTCCCTTGCCGAGGGGATGGCCGGCGCGCTCGCCGAGGCGGGGGCGACGCGCGTCTCCCTGGGGGTCCAGAGCCTCGACGACGGGGAGCTTCGCCTCCTGGGACGCGCGCACGACGCAAGGACGGCCCTTCGGGCGCTGGGGGACGCCGTCTCGAGCGGGCTCGACGTCTCCTGCGACCTCATGTGCGCCATCCCCCGTCAGACGTCCGAGAGCTGGGCCAGGAGCCTCCGGGGCGTGCTGGGCGAGGGGGTCGGGCACGTGAGCGTCTACCCCCTCGCCATCGAGGACGGGACGGCCTTCGGCAGGGCCGTGGACGAGGGGCTCATGGACGAGCCGGAAGACGGGCTCGCCGCGGAGCTCATGGAGGAGGCGGAGCGGATCCTGGGGGAGGCGGGCCTCTCCCGCTACGAGGTGGCGAGCTATGCCCGGCCAGGGCGCGCCTGCGCGCACAACCAGGCATACTGGACCGGCCGTCCCTACCTGGGCCTGGGATGCTCCGCCTCGGGGATGCTCGCCCGCGAGGGCTACCTGAGGCTCAGGGACGCCTGCTGCCCCCAGCTGCCCGAGCCCGCCCCCGCCAGCGCGCGCCTGAGGCTCCGCGTGCTCACGGGCCGCAGGGCGATCGCGGAGGACCCGCGGCTCTCCAGCCTCTCGTTCGAGGTGGAGGAGCTGGATGCGGGCCAGGCGGCGGCGGAGGACCTCATGCTGGGGGCACGCATGACGCGGGGCCTCGACCCCGCGCTCGTCTCGCACGCGAGGCTCGTCCTCGGAGGGGGCCGCGTCCAGGCGGCGCTCGACGACTGCGTCGCGCGCGGGCTTCTCGCCCGGGACGGTGGCGGGAGGCTCGCCCCCACCCATCGTGGCTGGCTTCTGGGAAACGAGCTCTACGGGACCCTCTGGGACCTCGCCGGGGGAGAGATCCTCACGTCGCGCTGCCAGGGCCGCGGCGCGCCCAAGCCATGACCGCCCTTCGTGAAGCTGCGTGGCGGAGGTATCCGGCATGCGGCCATGGGGTATAGTTCCGCACGTCAGGTCGCCATGGCGGCGCACGGGGGGAAGGTAGGGCAGGCACTTGGCCTCGATGAACGAGAAGGACTACTACGCCATCCTGGGCGTGGAACAGGACAGCACGACGGAGCAGATCAGGCGCGCGTTCCAGCAGAAGGCGCGCAAGCTCCATCCGGACGTCAACAAGGAGCCGGACGCCGAGGAGCGCTTCAAGGAGGTCTCCGAGGCGTACGCCGTCCTCTCCGACGAGGGCAAGAGGCGCCGCTACGACGCCATGCGCTCCGGGAACCCCTTCGCCTCCGCCGACTACGGCGGCACCCCCGGCGCCTCGCCCGACGGCTACGGGGGCTTCCCCTTCGGCTGGGGCTTCCCCTTCTCCGACGTGGCCCAGCGAGGTCGCGGAGGCCAGCGCTCCCGCTCCTACAACCCACGCGTCGGCGCGGACGTCACCGTGCGCCTCGACCTGGACGACGAGTCGGCGCGCAAGGGCGTGCGCAGGGGCGTGACCTACCAGCGCTACGTCGCCTGCGACGTCTGCCACGGGCAGGGATCGGTGCGCAGCGACCACGCGGAGACCTGCCCCACCTGCGGCGGTAGCGGCCACATGAGCGTCGACCTCACGGGCATCTTCGGCTTCGGCGTCATGGAGATGGAGTGCCCCGAGTGCGAGGGGACGGGCAGGGTCGTGAGCGACCCCTGCCACAACTGCGGCGGTTCAGGCAGGGTGCTCTCCGCGAGCGAGGTCGTGGTCGAGGTTCCCGCCGGCTCGCATGACGGCGACGAGGTCCGCGTCCCCGGCATGGGCAACGCGGGCACGAACGGCCAGGCCTCGGGAGACTTCGTCTGCCGCGTGGGGGTTGCGTCCGAGCGGCTGAGCCAGAGGCAGGCCTCCGGCTTCCACTCGCTGGGGCTCGCCGTGCCCTTCCTGGTGCTGGGGGCGCTCACCAACACCCTGGGCTCCGTCGCCCTCGTGATCGTGACGCTCGTGGGGGTCGGCGCCTTCCTCGCCTTCGGCGAGGGCCTCGCCCATGCGCGAGGCTGGTGGAGGTCGGGCCTCAGGTCGCTCGCCAACGGCGCGAGCTCGGGCGTGGTCTTCGCGCTCTTCCTGGTGATGATGTTCTCCTGCGGCTCGGGGCTGGGAAGCGCCGGCTACAGGGGATAGCCTCCCTTCGCGGACCCCTGCCCGCGATTCGTACGTCTGCAACTGCTTTGGGGATTGGTGACATTGGCTTCGAAGGACTACTACGAGGTGCTCGGCATCGCGCGCGATGCCGACGCCGAGACGATCAAGAGGGCCTTTCTCAAGAAGGCGCGCACGCTCCACCCGGACGTCAACAAGGAGGCGGACGCCGAGGAGCGCTTCAAGGAGGTCAACGAGGCGTACTCCATCCTCTCCGACGAGCGCAAGCGCTCAAACTACGACCGCTACGGCACGCCCGACGGACCCGGCGGCTTCGGCTCCGACTACGTGGACATGTCCGACATCTTTGGTGGCGGCTTCGGAATAAACGACATCTTCGACTCCTTCTTTGGCGGGGCCGCAGGGCGCCAGGGCGGCCAGCGCGCCACGCGCACCCGCGGGCGCGACATGGGCATGACGCTGCGCGTGAGCCTCGCGGAGGCCGCCGCGGGATGCACGAAGACGGTCGCCTACGAGCGCCTTGCCCCCTGCGACGACTGCCACGGCAGCGGCGTCGCCGAGGGTGGCCACGAGAGGACCTGCGAGCGCTGCCACGGCACGGGCCGCGTGATGGAGGTCCAGCGCACCATCTTCGGGCAGATGCAGTCGCAGGCGACCTGCCCGGACTGCGGGGGCACCGGCAAGGTGGTGGACAAGCCCTGCGAGACCTGCCAGGGCCAGGGACGCACCCCCTCGCGCGAGACGGTCGAGGTCAGCGTGCCCGCTGGCGTCCACTCCGGGCAGTCGATGAGCATCAGGGGCAAGGGGGAGGCCGGGCTGCGCGGCGACGCGGCGGGAGACCTCGTGGTGCGCGTCGAGGTCGAGCCCAGCGAGGACTTAGAGCGACAGGGCGACGACCTCTACTGCCGCCTCGCCCTCGACGCCCTCGAGGCCATCGTGGGCTGCAAGAAGGCCATCCCCGGAATCCTCGCTGGCGAGCAGGTGGACGTCGAGGTCCCCGCAGGCTGCCAGCACGGCCAGCAGATCCGCGTCGAGGGCAGGGGCATGCCCCGCCTCAACTCGCGTTCGCGCGGCAGCCTCATAGCCGTGGTCCAGGTCGAGGTCCCCCGCGACCTGGACGAGGCGCAGATGGAGGCGGTCCGCGAGCTCGTGGGCCAGCGCTCGTCCCGCCCCGGGGACGGCGCGGGCAAGGCAGGGGCCGACGACGCCAAGAGGGGCCGCCGCGGCCGCAAGGGGCGCAAGTGACGCGCCACAAGGTGGCCCTGGTCAACCTGGGCTGTCGCGTCAACAGGGTCGAGAATGACCTCGTGGCGAGCCAGCTCGAGGGGGCGGGACTCGAGCTCTGCGACCCCGCGGCGGCCGAGCTCGTGGTGGTCAACACCTGCGCCGTGACGGGCGAGGCGGAGGCCAAGACCCGAAAGCGGCTTCGCCATGTGGCGCAGCTGCCCCAGGCGCCCCTCGTGCTCGCGAGCGGCTGCGTCGCCAACCTCAGGGGAGAGGAGCTCGAGGGCCTCGCCCCCAACATCGAGGTGGTGCGTGACAAGTCGCGGCTCGCCGAGGTCGCCCTGTCCAGGCTCGGGCTCGAGCCCGGAAGCGTGACGGACGCGGGCGAGCTCGCCGTGACGCCGACGCCCACGGGCAGGATGAGGCCCGGCATCAAGATCCAGGACGGCTGCGACAATCGCTGCAGCTACTGCATAGTCTGGAAGGCGCGCGGCGCCTCCCGCTCCACGGGCGTGGGCGAGGTGCTGCGGCAGGTCCGCTCCGCCGTCGCGCGCGGGGGCCACGAGGTCGTGCTCACGGGCATCAACCTGGGGCGCTTCCGAGGCGAGGCCGAGGACGGCAGGGAGATCGCGCTTCCGGGCCTCATCGACCTCATCCTCGGGGAGACCGAGGTGGAGCGCGTCCGGCTCTCGTCCATCGAGCCGCCCGACGTCACCGACGAGCTCCTGGACGCCATGGCGCGGGGAGGCGAGAGGGTCGCGCCCTTCCTCCACGTCTGCCTGCAGTCCGGCTGCGACGACACGCTCCGGCGCATGCGTCGCGTGTACAGCACGGCAGAGTACCGCAGGACCGTCCTCCACGCGCGCGAGCGCATCGAGGGGCTCGCCTTGGGGACCGACCTCATCGTGGGCTTCCCGGGCGAGACGGACGAGGAGTTCGAGGCGTCCCTCGCCTTCTGCGAGGAGATGGCCTTCGCCAAGATGCACGTCTTCCGCTACTCCGCCCGCCCCGGCACGCCCGCGGCCACGGCGGAGGGGCAGGTCCCTCCCCGGGTCATGGCCAAGCGCGGCCGGCGCATGAGGGAGCTCGCCGCGCGCATGCGCCGCCAGAGCGCCTCCGCGCGAGTGGGCTCAGAGGAGCTCGCCGTGGTCCAGTACCCAGGCCGTGCCGTCACCGGGCGCCTGCACGACCTCCTGGTCGACCCGTCCGCCCCCCTCGACGCGCTCGTGAGGGCCCGCGTCACGTCCGTCATGGACGACGGGACGCTCGTGGGCACGTTGCTGTAGGACGCCGCCGTTGCGGCTATGATTGGGACGGCGCGCCGTCCGGAGGCAGTTGGAGGAGCATGGAGCCGACGCAGGTCAGACTCACCATTCCCGATTCCGTCGACCCGACCCTGCTCATGGGGCCGGCCGACTCGCTCCTGCGTCGCATAGAGGCGGGCTTCGACGCCCTGGTCTCGGTGCGCGGAAGCCAGATTCTGGTCTCGGGCCCCGCGGAGGTCGTGGACGGCGTCGTCTCGGTGTTCTCTCGCCTCATCCACATGGTCGAGAGGGGAGAGGTGCCCACCACCGACGAGGTGGAGCTCCTCGTGGGCCAGGCGTCGCACGGCGCCCAGGAGCCCGCGGACATGGGTCGCGACCTGCTGCTCACCTACCGCGGGCGTGCCATAAGGCCAAAGACGGCGGGGCAGCTGCGCTACGTCGAGTCGATGCGGCGAAACACCATCAGCTTCGGCATCGGCCCCGCCGGCACCGGCAAGACCTACCTCGCCATGGCGATGGCCGTGGCGGCGCTGAAGAGGCGCGAGGTGGCGCGCATCGTCCTCGCCCGTCCCGTGGTCGAGGCGGGCGAGTCGCTGGGCTACCTCCCAGGCACCCTCCAGGAGAAGCTCGACCCCTACGTGCGCCCGCTCTATGACGCGCTCTTCGACATGACCGACATGGAGCGGGGGAGCTCCCTCATCGAGCAGGGGGTCATAGAGATCGCGCCCCTGGCCTTCATGCGCGGGCGCACCCTCAACGACTCCTTCGTCATCCTCGACGAGGCGCAGAACACCACCCCCGACCAGATGAAGATGTTCCTCACGCGGCTGGGCTTCTCGTCCAAGTTCGTCGTGACGGGAGACCTCACCCAGCGCGACCTCCTGGGCCACAACGGTCTGGAGTCGGCCCGCGAGGTGCTCGAGGGTCTCGACGGCATCGAGTTCGTGGACCTCGACCGCAACGACATCGTCCGCCACTCCCTGGTGGCGCGCATCGTGGACGCCTACGACCGCGCCGAGTCGCGCGGCGGCAGGAGGTAGCATGGAGAACAGCTACGACCTCGTGTTCGAGGAGGGCGTCGTCGCGCCCGTCGACGGGGCAGACATCAAGGCCGCCTGCGACCTGGTGCTCGCCGAGGAGGGCGTGGGCAGGCCCTGCATGGTGTCGGTCTCCGTCGTGTCCGACGGGCGCATGCGCGAGCTCAACCTCGAGTGGCGCGGGCAGGACCGGGCGACGGACGTGCTGAGCCTCGAGTGCGAGCGTCCGGACGACCCCGACCTCGCTCCCGGGGAGCCCTGCGAGCTGGGCGACATCGTCCTCGCGCCCGCGTACATCGCCCGGCAGGCGCCGGGCTTCGGGACCACCGCGCGCGACGAGTTCCGCCTGCTCCTGGTCCATGGCATGCTCCACCTCCTTGGCTACGACCACCTGGAGGACGCGGAGGCGGAGCTCATGGAGGCCCGCGAGGACCAGATCGTCCTCAAGATGAGGACCGACCAGCCTGTGGACCACGTGACCCTGACCCGCCACCGGGAAGGCGGCGACGCATGATCCCCGGCAAGCGCCCGAGCCACCCCACCTTCAGACGAAGCTTCCTCTTCGCCATCCAGGGCTTCCGCACCGCCGTGCGCCAGGAGCGCAACATCAAGGTCATGCTGGGCGGGGCCGCCTTTGCCCTCACCATGGGCATCGTGCTGCACATCGACGCGCTGAGCTGGGCCGTTGTGCTCCTGTGCTGCGCGGTGGTCATCATGGCCGAGCTCTTCAACACGGCCGTGGAGACCGTCGTGGACCTGGTCTCGCCCGAGTTCCATCCCCTCGCGGGGCGGGCGAAGGACATCGCCGCCGCCGCGGTGTGGCTGCTCTGCGTCGTGGTGGCGGTGGTGGGCGCCGTGGTGTTCGTGCGCGCCCTCCTGCCCTAGGGCTTCCCTTTCAAGGAGGAGAGATGCAAGACGAGAAGACCGTGGACGGCACAGTGCCCGCCGAGGACTTCCGCAGCGGCTTCGTCGCGCTGGTGGGACGTCCCAGCGTGGGGAAGTCGACCCTGCTCAACGCCTGCTACGGCGGGAAGATAGCTATCACGAGCCCCGTGGCGCAGACCACGCGCCGGCGCATGCGCGCCGTGGTCAACACCCCCGCGTCGCAGCTCGTGATCGTGGACACGCCGGGGCTCCACAAGCCCAAGGACGCCCTGGGGAAGGAGCTCAACAAGGTTGCTCTGGGAGAGCTTGCCGACGTGGACGTCGTCGCCCTCCTCGTCGACGCCACCAAGCCCGTGGGCCGGGGCGACGAGTGGGTCGCCAAGCACGTCGACGCGGCGCGCGCGCCCTTCAAGGTCCTCGTGGTCACCAAGGCGGACCTCGCCGGGCCCGAGCAGGTCAAGTCCCAGCTCGAGGCGGCGCGCTCCCTCGCCCGCTTCGACGACGCCCTCGTCGTGAGCGCCAGGGAGGGCTTCAACGTCGACTCCTTCGTGGGGCTGGTCTCCGCCCACCTGCCCGTGGGCCCGAAGTGGTTCCCGGACGACATGGACGTGGACATGACGGACGAGGAGCTCGTGGCGGAGTTCGTGCGCGAGAAGGTGCTCCTCAACATGCGCCAGGAGGTCCCCCACTCCGTGGGCGTCATCTGCGAGGATATCTCGTGGCCCAGGAGGGGCCACGCCTCGGTGGCCGCCACCATCATCGTGGAGCGCGAGGGGCAGAAGGGCATGGTCATCGGCAAGGGGGGGCAGATGATCAAGCGCATCGGGTCCGAGGCGCGCCATGACGTGGAGCGCCTCCTCGGGGCCCAGTGCTTCCTCGACCTGCAGGTCAGGGTCCAGCCGCAGTGGCGCCGGGACAAGAACGAGATCCGCCGTCTGGGCTACGAGGCGGAAGAGTAGGCCGTGGCGGGAGGGCGCAGGACCTATAGGAGCAAGGGCATAGTGCTCGCCCGCACCAAGCTCTCGGAGCAGGACCTCATCCTCACCATCCTGGGGGAGTCGGGGGCCCAGCTGAGGGCCGTGGCGAAGGGCGCGCGGAAGCCGGGCGGACGCCTCGCCTCGCGCTCGGAGCTCTTCTGCGAGACGGACTTCCTCATGGCCAGGGGGAGGAGCCTCGACGTGGTGAGCGAGGCCGTCACCGTCGACGCGCACCCCGGCATCAGGGGGGACTACGCCCGGCTCTGCGCCGCCTCCGCAGTCGCCGAGGTCGCGCGCCTCAGCTCCTTCGAGGAGAGCGAGGACCCCTACCTCTTCCGCATCTGCTCGGCTGCCCTGGGCTCCTGCGAGCGGGCGAGCGGGCAGCCCCACCTCGACCTGCTGGTGGCCGCGTACGCCTTCAAGGTGCTCGCCCACGAGGGCTGGATGCCCGAGCTCGACTCCTGCATAGCCTGCGGCGACCCGGACGTGACGCACTTCTCGCCCGTGGCGGGAGGGGCGCTCTGCGCCAGCTGCGCGAGGGGCGTGGCGGGCGCCCAGGAGCTCTCCCACTCCGAGTTCCAGTGGCTACGGGCGCTTTTGGGCTCCACCTTCGGGGAGCTCATGGGGGCCGAGGCGGACGAGCGGGCAGCCACGGAGCTCCTCTCCATCGCGCATGCCTGGGCGGCGACCCACCTGGACGCGCGCCTGCGCGCCCTGGAGTTCATGTTCAGTATGTGATGGATTCGGGTACGGCATGCTTTGCGACGTGCGGAGCCCGGACTTCTTTGCAAAAGACTAAAAACAGGCTTAAGATAGTTTGCTGCATGAGTCCCTACCCAAAGAAGATCCTCCGTTTGGAGCAGCCCATGAGAACAGACCGACCATCCGCCCACATCAGCCTCTCGTGGCCCCATCCCGCCTGTTGTGGTGCTCTGGCCTCCGCCGCCGTGGTGGCCGTCCTGCTCATGGGCGCCCACACCGCCCTTGCCAACGAGGCGGAACGCGTCATCGATGTCGGCTCATCCCAGGTGGACGTCGGGGCCACGGCGTCCACGACCGATTCTGCGGAAGGGGCCTTGCTTGACGCACGGGAAGCGTGCAATGCGCCCGTATCCGTGCCTGCATCCCCTGTTCAAAATGTGCCTGAGGGTCAGACGGAACCAACGGATGATAAGGTCACGGAAGCAAAGCTTGAATTTCCCCTGAGGGTCGTTGCCCCTCAGGCTCAAGCTGACGTCGAAGGCCAGGGGACGCCGAACGAGCACGAGTCGTTCGAGGATGCCGAAGCTACCCATGCGGTCTCGCAGACGAGCGAGTTCTCGAGGGGGGCGCCTACTCGCGCTCCCGAGGAGACCATCGAGACAGGCCCTGCCGCGCCCAGCCCCCACATGGCCATCGTCACAAGGGCAGGGACGGCAGGCGAGGAGGAGGGCTGGTCCAGCAAGCCCGAGGCAACGGCCCCCCAGTCTGTGAAAGCCACGCAGCCCGAAGTGGACGAGCCCGTGGCTCCCAAGCTCGTGGCGAACAAGCCGACCGGCAAGAAGCCCGCCGTCAAGTACCTCAACATGTTCCGGCTCTACAACCCCAACTCAGGCGAGCACTTCTACACGAGCAGCCAGAAGGAGCTCAAGACGGTCTGCGAGGCGGGTTGGCGCTACGAGGGCGTGGGCTGGGTGTCTCCCGATTCCGGCGCGGCGGTCTTTCGCCTCTACAACCCCAACGCAGGGGACCATCACTACACTACAAGCTCTCGGGAGCGCGACGGGCTCGTGAGGGCGGGCTGGCGCTACGAGGGCATCGGCTGGAGGTCCGAAGGAGACGACGGCACGGCGGTCCTCCGGCAGTACAACCCCAACGCGAGGGCCGGCGCGCACAACTTCACCGTGAGCCCCCAGGAGGCAAAGCACCTTGTCGCTGCCGGATGGAGGGACGAGGGCAGGGCGTGGTTCGCCTCTAGGCAGGCCACCCAGCCAATCAAGGGCTTCTGGATGGTCACTAGTGCCTGGGGATCGAAGCAGCGCTATTGGGTCGGGAGCGATGCCCTCCTCGCCCGCGAGCGCGTCGTGACCCCTTCCGAGGGCGCGGGCTACTACGCCTACGCAAGCTCCGACGGCTCCATCCTGCGGGGCGTCAGGGACCTCGGTGACGGCTACGCCATGGTGGCGGACGACGACGGCAGGCTCCTCGCCGCGGGCGGCGAGGGCTTCTCAAAGCTCAGGGGGGCGGACGGCAGGGAGCGGCTGTACTACCTGCACGATGGCGGCGAGGGCTTCTCGCTGGCCAGGGTCGGCCACTTCGAGCGGGGTGGGAAGCACTTCTGGGGCCAGGCCTCCGACGGGAGCATCCTGCGCGGCAAGCTCCGCCAGGGCAAGGGGATGCTCGTCGCCAACCCCACGACCGGCGCGCTGCTCTGGTCCCGGGGCATGGTCGTGACGGGGGAGTACGACGACGGCGAGCTGCAGCGCTACTACGTCGACGACTCCGTGGGCGCTGGCCTCCTGGGCGCCCGCCTCGGGCTGTTCACCTACGACGGCAAGCGCTACTACGGCCGGGAGGACCAGGGCTACGTGGTGCGCGGGACCTACGTGGTCTCCCGCTACTACGCGAAGACCCACGGCTCCTTCCCCGGCGACTGGCACGACGACACCGTCGCCATCGCCGACAACGACGGCGTGCTCGTCTCGCGCGAGGAGTTCGGCAGGAGGATCGTCAGCGCCGCGCGCACCATGCTCGGCGGCAGCTATTCGTACGACGACAGCGCCTACTATCCCGACAGGCGCGCCTTCAACTGCTCTGGCTTCACATGGTGGGTCTACAGCACCCTGGGGATCAACCTCTCGCACAACCAGGGCTACTTCTCCTACTATGCGCAGCAGGACAACCGCAACGACAGCCAGATGTGGGGCGTGGAGAAGCGCGCGGGCTGGAAGACGTCCATACCGGACCTCCGTCCCGGCGACCTCGTGTTCTTCTCCCCACTGCAGGACAAGTACCACACCGGGCACGTCGGCGTGTACATCGGCGACGGGAAGATGATCGACTCGAACACGCCCGACGGCGTGCAGGTCAGGAACGTCTGGAGGACCTCCTACGTCGGCGGCGGCCTGCCCATCACGTTGGTGTAAGACTCGCGTGCCATATCGTGTGCCTGGCGTGTAGAAGGGACAAAACGCGCGCGGCCTCGCCCCTCCGGCGGGCCGCGTGGCCCTTCTCGTGCTATGATTCCCCAGTCATACCCCGTACTTGGAGGCCCGCCCATGCCAGACGGCCATCCCAGTTCGGGGCGCATCCATGAAGAAGGGAAACGCAACATGGCAGTCACCAAGGATCGCAAGGCCGAGCTCATCGCCCAGTACGGCAAGGACGAGAAGGACTCTGGCTCCGCCGCCGTCCAGGTCGCCCTCCTCACCGAGCGCATCAAGGGCCTGACCGAGCACATGAAGTCCCACAAGAAGGACTTCCACACCCGTCGCGGCCTCCTCATGCTCGTCGGCCAGCGTCGCCGCCTCCTGTCCTACATCAAGAAGCAGGACGTCGAGGCCTACCGCACGCTGATCAAGAGCCTGGGCATCCGCGACAACATCCAGTAACAAGCGTGCAAGAGGGGAGCGCCTGCGGGCGCTCCCTTGCGTTAGACGGCCCGCCTGCAACGGGGCAGGCGGAGATAAGAGGAAAAGAAACATGGCAAAGGTTACGCACGAGTTCGACCTCTACGGCAAGCACTACGCCCTCAGCTCGGGCGAGCTCGCGAAGCAGGCCACAGGCGAGTGCCTGGTCTCCTGCGGCGAGTCCACGGTCAACGTCACCGTCGTGGTCTCGAAGGAGCGCAAGAACTACGACTTCTTCCCCCTGACGGTCGACTTCATCGAGAAGATGTACGCGGTCGGGCGCATCCCCGGCGGCTACCTCAAGAGGGAGGCGCGCCCCTCCGAGAAGGCCACCCTCACGGCCCGCATGATCGACCGCCCCATACGCCCGTCCTTCCCCGACGGCTTCCGCAACGAGGTCCAGATCGTCGCCATGCCCCTCGTGGCCGACCAGGTCAACTCCGTCGACACCATCTCCATCATGGGCGCCTCCGTCGCCCTCTCCGTGGGCGGCGTGCCCTTCGAGGGGCCGCTCGCCGGCGTGCGCATCGGCCGCAACCCCGAGACGGGCGAGTTCCTCGTGAACCCGACCTACGAGGAGCGCGACGCGTCCGACCTCGACCTCGAGCTCGCCGGCTCCGCCACCTTCATCAGCATGCTCGAGGCCGGCGCGAAGGAGATCTCGGAGGAGGACATGCTCGCCGCCATGGCCTTCGGCCAAGAGGCGATCGCCGCGTTCTGCGAGGAGGAGAAGGCCTTCATCGCCAAGTACGAGAAGGCCAACGGCCCCATCGCCAAGCGCGAGTACGTCCTCGACGTGCCCGTCCCCGAGGTCCACGACCGCGTCTTCGCCCACTACGCCGAAATGGAGGCCGCGCTCAAGGACGCCGACAAGCTCTCGCGCATCGGCAAGGTCGAGGCCCTCAAGGACTCCATCCGTGCCGAGTTCACCGACGAGGAGCGCGCCCAGTGGGAGCGCGAGATCCCCGTGGAGCTCAAGGGGCTCGAGAAGCACGCCATGCGCAAGATGGTCGTCGAGACCGGCGAGCGCGTCGACGGCCGCTCGGCCGACCAGATCCGCCCGCTCATGGTGAAGCCCGACTACCTTCCCCGCGTCCACGGCTCCGGCCTCTTCCAGCGCGGCCAGACCCAGGTGCTCTCCGTCGCCACCCTGGGCATGCTCAACGAGTGGCAGCGCCTCGACACCATCGAGCCCGTCGACGGCAAGCGCTACATCCACCACTACAACTTCCCGCCCTTCTGCACCGGCGAGACCGGGCGCATGGGGTCGCCCAAGAGGCGCGAGATCGGCCACGGCAACCTTGCCGAGCGCGCCCTTCTCCCGGTGATTCCGAGCGAGGACGAGTTCCCCTACACCATCCGCGTGGTCTCCGAGGTCATGGAGTCCAACGGCTCCTCCTCGATGGCGTCGACCTGCGGCTCGACCCTCGCCCTCATGGACGCTGGCGTGCCTCTGAAGCGCCCCGTCTCGGGCGTGGCCATGGGCCTCATCCAGGAGGAGGGCAAGACCGTCGTCCTCACCGACATCCAGGGCCTCGAGGACTTCCTCGGTGACATGGACTTCAAGGTCTGCGGCACCACCAAGGGCATCACCGCCATGCAGATGGACAACAAGGCCACCGGCCTCACGCCCCAGATCCTGCGCAAGGCCCTCATGCAGGCCCACGAGGGTCGCATGTTCATCCTCGACGCCATGCTCGAGCAGATTCCCGCGCCGCGCGAGTCCACCAAGGAGAACGCGCCCCAGATCATCAGCCTCCAGATCCCGACGGACAAGATTCGCGACGTCATAGGCAGCGGCGGCAAGGTCATCCGCGGCATCCAGGACGACACGGGCGCCACGATCGACATCCAGGAGGACGGCACCGTCTTCATCGCCGGCACCAACGGCGCGGGCGACGAGGCCGCCGAGCGCATCAAGGCCATCGTCAAGGTCCCCGAGGTGGGCGAGGAGTACAACGGTCGCGTCGTGGGCATCCAGCCCTTCGGCGCCTTCGTCGAGCTCCTTCCCGGCAAGGACGGCCTGCTGCACGTCTCGCGCGTCGCCAAGGGCCGCGTCGAGAAGGTCGAGGACGTCCTCAACATCGGCGACGAGGTCAAGGTCAAGGTCCTCGAGGTGGACGAGAAGGGCAAGATCAGCCTGGACCGCCTGGACAAGCCCGAGGCTCCCGCCCGCTCCTCCAAGCCCCGCGAGCATGAGGGCGAGAGGCGCGAGCGTGCCGGCCGCCGTCCTGGCGACAGGGGTGGCTCCGCGAGCCGCCAGCCCCGTCGACACCACGAGGGCTAGTCCCGAACGATAGCTCCCGGCCCCACGACTGACGGGGCTGCTGGGACCCGCCGGCCTTTGCCGGCGGGTCCCTTTTCTGTGCCGTGACCCCAGATGTGGGATGCGTCCGCTTTGCCCTCCACAGGGACAAGGGTGACTGGCGGCAGCTACAATGGGTAGAGGAATGTCTGGAACGTTTCCCGCAGAGGCGGGTCTCACATACATGAAATGCCACCGCACCACGAAAGGAACCCAACGCACATGGCAAAGAAGCAGAGTCCCCTGAGGATCATTCCCCTCGGGGGTCTGGACGGCATCGGCAAGAACATGACCGCCTTCGAGTACGAGAACGACCTCGTGCTCGTGGACGCGGGCCTCATGTTCCCCGATGACGAGCAACCCGGGGTCGACCTCGTCCTTCCCGACTACTCGTACGTGCTCGAGAACGAGGACAAGCTCCGCGGCATCATCATCACCCACGGCCACGAGGACCACACCGGGGCCCTGCCCTACCTCCTCATGGACCTGGGCCGCAAGGTGCCCATCTACTCGAGCAAGCTCACCCTGGGCTTCATCGAGGGCAAGCTGGCCGAGCACCGCATCAACTCGCCCAAGTTCCGCGAGGTGACCAACGGCGCCCATCTAAACCTCGGCGCCTTCAGCATCGACTTCTTCGCGATGACGCACTCGATCCCCGGCGCCATGGGCGTCTACATGCGCACCCCGGCGGGCTCCGTCATGCACACCGGCGACTTCAAGCTCGACCAGACCCCCATCGACGGCGTGAGGCCAAACTACCAGGCCATCAACCGCTTCGCCACGCTGGGGGTCGACCTCCTCCTCTCCGACTCCACCAACGCGACCCGTCCGGGCTTCACGCCCTCCGAGTCCGCCGTCGGCCCCCAGCTCCGCCACATCATCAAGAACGCGCCCGGCAGGGTCATCGTGGCCTCCTTCTCGAGCCAAATCCACCGCATCCAGCAGGTCTGCGACGCGGCCGTGGCCGTGGGGCGCAAGGTGGTCGTCACGGGACGCTCCATGGTCACCAACACGCGCGTCGCGCGCGAGCTGGGCTACCTCAAGATCTCCGACGACGACATCATCGACGCCTACGACCTGGCAGACCTCCCCGACGAGAAGATCGTCGTCATGTGCACGGGCAGCCAGGGCGAGCCCATGAGCGCGCTCGGCCGCATGGCCACGGGAGACCACAAGTCGATCACCATCACCTCCGAGGACACGGTGATCATCTCGGCTACCCCCGTGCCCGGCAACGAGAAGAGCGTCGCGGGGATCATCAACTCGCTCTCAAAGATCGGCTGCACCGTCTTCGACCGCTCCAACACGCTCGTGCACGTCTCGGGACACGGCAGCCAGGAGGAGCTCAAGCTCATGCTGGCCATGGCGAAGCCGCGCTACTTCGCGCCCGTCCACGGCGAGGCCGTCCACCTGCGTGCCCACGCCAAGCTCGCGGCCCAGATGGGCATCCCCGCCGACCACATCTTCATAGCCGACAACGGAGACTCGCTCGAGGTGCGCAACGGCAAGGTCACCTGGGGCGACCCCGTCGAGTCCGGCATCGTCTACGTCGATGGCCTCTCCGTCACGGACGCCGACCCCGTCGTCTTCCGCGACCGCCAGAAGCTCTCGACCGACGGGCTCGTCACCTGCGTCGTCACGTTCGAGCGCAGGGGCGGCAAGGTCCGCGACATCGAGGTCGCCTGCAGGGGAGTCGCCTTCTCGGGCGACGAGGCCCTCATCGAGGAGGCGCAGGACAGCGTCAGGTCCCAGATGGAGACCAGCGTCAAGAAGGACGCGACCAGCCTCGAGCAGCTCCGCAAGGCCCTGCGCAACAGCCTCTCGGGCTTCCTCTGGACGAAGACGCACACGCGACCGATGGTCATCCCGGTCGTGATGGAGGTTTAGATGCCCTCGAACCGCAGCTCAAACGCACAGAAGGGTAGGCGCAAGAAGAACGGTGGCAGACGGGCTGGGGGAAGGGCCTCCTCCCCCCAGCGCCTGCTGCCTGCAAAGGGGAGCGTGGGAAGCGATATCCTGGGCGTGGCCCTGCTCGTGATGGCCATCGCGCTGGGCATCGCGGTCCTGCTCCCGTCGTCCGCTCCCGTCACCCGCGCCTGCGGCGAGACCCTCTCGCTCCTCTTCGGCGTGGGTGCCTTCCTGCTGCCCCTGGCGCTCGCGATATTCTCGCTCACCTTCTTCGTGGACGGCGAGGGGCCCATGGGCAGCCGCGTCGCCCTGGGCCTGCTGCTCGTGGTGCTTGCGGTGCTGGGGCTCCTCTCCGTCAACATGGCCGCGGCGACCGAGGCCGACCCCTTGTTGGTCTTCGACAAGGAGGCGGTCCTGACGCGCGGCGGCTACGTGGGCGCCGCCATAGCCTGGGCGCTGCTCAGCCTCATGGGTAGGACCGTGGGCAACGTCGTGCTCGTCGGCGTGGCGTTGACGGGCGCCATCGTGTGCGGCTTCTCCGTGTCCGGGGCGGTGTCCCGACTGCGCGAGGCCAGCCAATCCGCCCGCGAGGGCCTGCAGGAGCGCGTGCGACGCCGGCAGGCAGGGCGCTCGCCCATAGGTGGGGGAGAGGA
Organism: Olsenella sp. oral taxon 809 str. F0356; assembly: GCF_000233535.1. Taxonomy (NCBI): domain Bacteria; kingdom Bacillati; phylum Actinomycetota; class Coriobacteriia; order Coriobacteriales; family Atopobiaceae; genus Olsenella; species Olsenella sp. oral taxon 809. Next base: position 1,665,079 of record NZ_JH376563.1, on the reverse strand, counting down.
TCCCTACCCCGACTACGCCGATCCCCTCGCGCCCGAGGCACCCGCAGAGGGTGCCACCACCTTCCTGGGCGCCCGCAAGACGAGCGTGCTCACGCGGGGCGGCCGCACCCGTGCCGACGGGACGGATTCGTCTGACGGCGCGGATGGCGGGACCTCTGCCGAGCCCAAGACGACGCTCCTCAGGAGGCTTCGCCATCCCAACATCGACCTGGACGTGGCGCGCCCCGCGGGAGAGGTCGCAACCACCCCTCCCATCGAGGGGCTCGAGATGGAGACGGAGCGGACCCCCTCCGCCCCCGCGCCCTCGCATGCGGACCTTGACGTCGAGGGGGCCGACGAGGAGGTCGCGGTGCCAGACTTCCTGCAGGCGGTCGCCCCCACGCAGCGGCTCGCCGGCAGGCGACGCGGCACGCGGCGCTCCGAGGACGCCAGGCCCACGCCCAAGAAGCCCTCCCTCACCGCGCGGAACGCGCCCATCTCGCACGCGGAGAGGGCGGTCCCCGCGCAGGCCGCGATGTCGCCGGCACCGAGGCCCCGGCCTGCCACCCCCGCGCCGGCGGGCAAGAGACCGGGAGAGGGTGAGGAGGGCTACCAGCTGCCCCCGCTCTCGATGCTGAGCTCGAACCCCAACAGCGCGACCAGCGCCGCCTCCATCGCCGAGCTGTCCGAGACCAAGGACCGCCTGCAGGCGACGCTCCAGGAGTTCGGCCTCAGGAGCCAGGTCGTCGACTACGTGTCCGGACCCCTGGTCACGACCTTCCGGGTCGAGATGGGCGAGGGCGAGCGCGTCAACAAGATCCGCAACCTCGAAGACGACATAGCCCTCACGCTCGCCGCCGAGAAGGTCCGCATCTTCGCGCCCATCCCCGGCACCTCCTACGTGGGCATAGAGATCCCCAACAAGGAGCGCGAGAACGTGCACCTGGGAGACGTGCTGCCCTACGCCAAGGGCGGCCCCCTCGAGGTGGCCATCGGCCGCGACTCGGCGGGCAAGCCCGTCGTCACCAACATCGCCAAGATGCCGCACATGCTCGTCGCCGGCACCACGGGGTCGGGCAAGTCCGTCCTCATCAACTCCATGATCATGTCCCTGCTCATGCGCACAACTCCCAAGCAGGTGCGGCTCATCATGATCGACCCCAAGCGCGTCGAGTTCGCGGGATACAACGGCCTTCCCCACCTCTACGTCCCGGTCGTGACCGAGCCCAGGCAGGCGGCGAGCGCCCTGCAGTGGGCGGTGTCCGAGATGGAGCGGCGCCTCAAGGTCTTCGAGCGTGCCGGGGCGCGAGAGATCCGCGCCTACAACAAGATGTGCGTCTCGGGCAAGCTGTCGGAGATGGACAACCCCCCCGATCCGCTGCCCTACATCGTCGTGGTCATCGACGAGCTCTCGGACCTCATGATGGTCGCGGGCAAGGACGTCGAGGCCTCCATCGTGCGCATCGCCCAGCTCGCCCGCGCGGCGGGGATTCATCTGGTCATCGCCACGCAGCGCCCCTCGGCCAACGTCGTCACGGGCCTCATAAAGTCGAATATCGACTCCCGCGTCGCCCTCAAGGTCTCGTCGGGCATCGACTCCCGCGTCATCCTGGACGAGACCGGCGCCGACAAGCTCCTGGGCAACGGCGACATGCTCTTCAAGGACCGGGGCCTCTCTCCCAAGCGCGTCCTCGGCTGCTACACCTCCGACCAAGAGATAAACGAGGTCGTGGACTTCATCCGCAGCCAGGGCGAGCCCGACTACCACGAGGAGATCCTCTCGCAGGTCGTCCCCGGCCAGCCCTCCGGCTCGCCCCTTTCCGACGGCGAGGAGGGAGACGATCCCCTGGTCTGGGAGGCCGCCCAGATAGTTGTGGACTCTAGGCTTGGTTCCACCTCGGGCCTGCAGCGCCGTCTGAAGGTGGGATACGCTAGGGCCGGCCGCATCATGGACATGCTCGAGAGTAAGGGCGTGGTCGGACCTCCGGACGGCTCGAAGCCACGCGAGGTCCTGCTCGACAAGGAAGGCCTGGAGGACCTGAGGGTCCAGGAGGAGAAGTACCGGGAGGTGTAGCATGCCGCGTCCTCGCTTCAGCGAGATGCTGGTCAACAGAAGGCGGCAGTTGGGGCTCTCCGTGGCCCAGGCCTCGCGCGTGCTCCGCCTGCGCGAGGACGTGCTCATCGCCTTCGAGAACGGCGACTTCGGCCGTATGCCGAAGAGCGGCTACGCCCAGGGCATGCTCTCGTCCTACGCGCGCTACCTGGGCCTGTCCCCCCGCAGCGTGGTGAGGCAGTTCTCCTCCGACCTCTTCGACTACGAGCGTGGGCGTGACGGTAGGCACGGGGGCGAGGAGGCCAGCTACGAGGTGCCCGGGAGCTCCAGCCCCAGGAGGCCCTACCAGGGCTCGCGCGGGCTCCTGCCCACCTCGGGAGGGTTCGCGGGCGACGTCACGGGCTTCGCGACCACCTCCCCCGTCCGTTCGCGCCAGCAGTCGAGCCCGCTCGTCAACCAACGGCAGAGTCCCTCGCGCTACCACCAGGGCGGTGACGTCGGCGGGGACCTGCCTGCCGCGCCCACGAGGCGTTACACGGGACGTGACGTCAGCAGCCGCCCCGGCTCCAGGGCACGGACGCACCGCAGCCGACGCCCCGAGCAGGGCCGCGCCATCCCCGGAAGCTACCGCGAGGAGGTCGTGGTGCCCCGGGGCAACGCCGACAGGGTGACCACCCGCCTCGTCGACGCGGACGCCTACACCGACGACCTGCGCTACGGGGACGCCCGACCCTATGAGGCCGCCTCCACGCGCACGGGGCGTCGCTCCTCCCGCAACATCGCGCGCGCGGAGCGCCCCAACGTGAGGCGCCGCGGAGGCGAGGGAAGGGAGAGCCTGAGGGAGCGGGGGAGGGGCGCCGCCCCACGGCGCTCGGGAGTCGTGGGGGTCGTCGAGGCATACTTCTCGGACGCCCGGCGGACCATGGCAACCGTGGTCATCGCGGGTGCGCTGCTCCTCACCCTGATCATCATCGGGTCGGTCAAGTCCTGCGTGCGCGCCCCGTCCTCCTCCGACGCCCGTTCCGTCGCCGTCACCACGACGAGCACGACGCCCACCGACTCGTCGTCCGAAACCACTGCGACGACGTCCGGCACGCAGGGCCAGAGCAGCCAGGCTGCGGACGAGGCGGCGAAGGCCGCCGAGGACGCCAAGGCCCAGAAGGAGGCCAAGGAGGCCGAGACCGAGACCAAGGTGGACGTCAAGGTCGCCGACGGGGCGACCACCTGGCTCGAGATAGAGAGCGACGGCACGAGCGTCATCGCCGAGCAGGTCACGGGACCCTGGGAGAAGAGCTTCGTCGTGACGGAGTCGATCACCGTGCAGGTGAGCGACACCACTGCGGCGACCGTGACCAAGAACGGGACCCAGCAGTCCTTCAGCTCGAAGTCGTCCGGCATAGGCTCCATCACGATCCAGGGCACGAAGCCTTCGGCCAATCCCGCGGAGTCGACGGCGAAGGGCAAGGCCGACACGTCCTCCTCCGACGCGTCGGCCTCGGACGCGCCAGGCGAGGGTGGGACCGCGTCCACCAGCGGTGACGAGTCCTCCGGCTCCACCGTCGAGTAGGCGCTGCCCCAGGGACCCATCGCATTCAACCACCAGGAAGGGGAGGAAGCATGGCCAAGGAAGCTAGCTTCGACATCGTCTCGACCGTCGACCTCCAGGAGGCGGACAACGCGTACCAGCAGGCCGCGCGCGAGCTGACGCAGCGCTACGACCTCAGGCAGACCGGCGCCACGATCGAGTTCTCCAAGAAGGAGGGGGTCTTCACCATCTCGGCCCCGTCCGAGTTCGTGGCCTCCCAGGTCATCGACGTCATGGGCTCGAAGCTTGCCAGGCGCCAGATCGACCTCGCGGCCCTGCGCTGGGACAAGCCCGAGCCGGCGGCCGGCTCCTCCGTGCGGCAGCGCGGGCACCTCGTCCAAGGCATCGACCAGGACACCGCCAAGCGCATCGCCAAGGACATCCGCGACCTCAAGCTCAAGTGCAAGCCCACGGTCGAGGGCGACAAGCTGAGGGTCAGCTCCGCCTCCCGCGACGTGCTCCAGGAGGTCATCTCCCACCTGCGCGACGGCGACTACGGCCAACCCCTCCAGTTCACGAACTACAGATAGGAAACCATGAGCAACTGCCTGTACGTCACCCTTGGCTGCGCGAAGAACGAGGTCGACACCGATCGCATGAGGGCGCTCCTCGGGACCGCCGGCTTCGGCGAGGCCGAGGGCGTCGACGATGCCGATGTGGCCATCATCAACACCTGCTCCTTCCTCGCCTCGGCGACCTCCGAGTCGATCGACGCCACGCTCGACCTCGCGGAGCGCTCGCGCGGGGGCGTGGGGGAACTCCCCATCGTCATGTGCGGCTGTGTCCCCTCCCGCTATGGCGACAGCCTGCCCTCCGAGCTCCCCGAGGTCGCCGCCTTCGTGCGCGCCGACGAGGAGGATGACATCGTCGACGTCGTGAGGTCCGTCCTGGGCAAGGAGGCCCCCCAGGGGGAGGTCGCGTTGGGCGTGGGGCGCGTCCTGCGCACCGTCGAGGGCGCGAGCGCCTACGTCAAGATCTCTGACGGCTGCGACCGCTTCTGCGCCTTCTGCGCCATCCCCTACATCCGCGGACGCTACTTCTCCCGTCCGGAGGAAGAGATCCTGGGCGAGGTCAGGGGCCTCATGGAGGGCGGCGTGCGAGAGGTCGTGCTCATCGGGCAGGACACCGGCATCTGGGGGAGCGACCTGGGCGAGGGACTCACCCTCGCCTCGCTCCTGAGGTCGGTCGCGGGGGTCGTGCGGCCCTATGGCGGCTGGGTGAGGGTTCTCTACCTCCAGCCCGAGGGCATGACCGACGAGCTCGTCGCCACCATCCGCGACGTGGACGAGGTCCTGCCCTACATAGACATCCCCATCCAACACTGCAACGGGCGCGTCCTCGCAAGCATGAGGAGGAGCGGGTCGGCGCCGGAGCTCCGCGAGCTCTTCGCCCGGCTCAGGGAGCAGATTCCCGGCATGGTCCTCAGGACGACGGGGCTCGTGGGCTTTCCCGGCGAGACCGAGGAGGAGTCCGACGAGCTCCTCGACTTCGTCCAGGAGCTCGAGTTCGACTACACCTCGGTCTTCCCCTACTCCCGTGAGGAGGGGACGCTCGGCGCGAGTCTTCCCGACCAGGTGGACGAGGGCGTGAAGCTGGAGCGCGCGCAGCGGCTGCTCGACGTGGCCGAACAGCTGGGCTTCGCCGCCACCGCACGTCACGTCGGAGAGACCTGCGACGTCATCGTCGACGGCGTCGAGGAGGGCGAGGATGGCCCCGAGCTCGTCGGCCACGCCTGGTTCCAGGCCCCCGACTGCGACGGGGCGGTGCACATCCCTTGCGGCGAGGCAGCGGTGGGAGACGTCGTGCGCGTTCGCCTCGAGGACTCGTTCTGCTACGAGCTCGTCGGCAGCATCGTAGAGTAGGGGAGGCACCCAATGTCCAAGGGCAAGAAGTCCATCTGGACGCCCGCGAACGTCGTCACCTGCGCCCGCGTCGTCCTCGTCCCCGTCTGGCTCCTCGTGGCCGAACTCTCGCGGGACTGGGGGGCGGCCCCCAACCACTACGAGGGGGCCCTCGTGGTCGCCGTCTTCTACATCCTCCTCTCGCTCACCGACAAGCTCGACGGGCACCTCGCCCGTAGCAGGGGGGAGGTGACGACCTTCGGCAAGTTCCTCGACCCCATCGCGGACAAGCTCGTCGTGGTCGTCTCGCTCTGCTACCTCCTCGAGGCGCAGATGGTGAGCCCCTGGGTGCTCCTGGTCGTCGTCGCCCGCGAGTTCCTTGTGTCGGGGCTGCGCATGGTCGTCGCCTCCAAGGGCGTGGTGATCGCCGCGAGCAGCCTCGGCAAGTGGAAGACCGCCACCACCATGGTCTCGATCTCCGGGCTCCTCCTGCTGAGGGCCATCCCCATCTCGGGCGTCGCCTTCGTCGTGTCCGCGGTCTCGTTCGCCCTGCTTTGGGTCGCGGTCGTCCTCACCGCCTGGTCGGGCGTCGACTACTTCGCCAAGTCGTGGAAGTACATCACGGAGGACGCCGATGACTAGGGCGTCGGATGTCCCCCTTCCCACCAGGGAGGAGCTGGGACGCGAGGCCGCGGCGGTTGTCGCCGCGGCGGTCGGGGCGGGGCTGAGCGTCGGCACGGCGGAGTCCTGCACGGGAGGGCTCGTGTCCGCGGCCCTGACCTCCGTCGCCGGCTCCTCCGCCGTCGTGCGGGGCGCCGTCGTGAGCTACGCCATCGAGGTCAAGCGCAGGGTCCTGGGTGTCTCTCCGGAGGTGCTCGACGAGCCCTCCCTGGGTGCCGTCTCCTCCGAGTGCGCCCGGATGATGGCGGAAGGCGCCAGGCGCGTGCTGGGCGCAGACGTCTGCGTCTCCGTCACGGGAATCGCCGGACCCGGAGGCGCGGAGCCCGGCAAGCCCGTCGGCACCGTCTGGTTTGGCGTCTCCTCCGCCCACGGCGCGAGCGCCTCCCGCCTCTGCCGCTTCGAGGGGGGTCGCGAGGAGGTGCGGGCCAAGGCCGTCCACGTCGCGCTCTCCCTCCTGCGTGAAGCCCTTGTGACGCCCGCCTCGGCATAGGCCGGCCCCTGTTGGCAGCCTCGTCTCGCTGGACCTCCCTTTCGCAGCTCGCGAGGGGTGGGCGCGGCTGGCCTGCAGCTGACGCCAGACTGCGGCAAGCTGCCAGCGAGCCTCCCGCGAGCCTTCGGTCGTATGCTGTCCTTGACCGTTGACCCAGAACGCATGTTCGTATACCATTCGCTACGAAGACAAGCGAGGAGAGCCCATGGCAAAGAGCAAGAGCGTCACGCGCGAGGTGCACCAGAAGACCTATGGCGAGGAGAGGGACAAGGTCCTCGACGCCACCACGTCAGAGATAGAGAAGAAGTTCGGCAAGGGCGCCATCATGCGCTTCGGCGACGGGGGTCCTGACCTGGAGATCGAGGCGATTCCCACAGGGTCGCTCGCCCTGGACGCCGCGCTCGGAATCGGCGGCGTGCCCAGGGGGAGGATCATAGAGATCTATGGCCCCGAGTCGTCGGGCAAGACGACCCTCTCGCTCGAGATCCTCGCCGAGGCGCAGGCCCTGGGCGGAGTGGTCGCGTTCATCGACGCGGAGCACGCGCTCGACCCAGGATACGCCGCCCGTATCGGCGTCGACATCGACGAGGTCCTCATCTCGCAGCCCGACACGGGCGAGCAGGCGCTCGAGATCTGTGACATGCTCGTGCGCTCCGGGGCCATAGACGTGGTGGTCGTCGACTCCGTCGCCGCCCTCGTGCCCAGGGCCGAGATAGAGGGGGAGATAGGCGACACCACGGTGGGCCTCCAGGCCCGCCTCATGAGCCAGGCGCTGCGCAAGCTCGCCGGCTCGCTCTCAAAGTCGAAGACCACCTGCATCTTCATCAACCAGCTGCGCGAGAAGATCGGCGTCATGTTCGGCAGCCCCGAGACCACGCCCGGCGGGCGGGCGCTCAAGTTCTTCTCGTCCGTGCGCATGGACATCCGCAGGATCGACTCCATCAAGCGCAACGGCGAGAACGTGGGCAACCGCGTCCGCGTCAAGATCGTCAAGAACAAGGTCGCACCACCCTTCAAGCAGGCTGAGTTCGACATCATGTACGGCACCGGCATCTCCAAGGAGGGCTCGCTCCTCGACATGGCAGTGGACTACGAGGTGGTCGAGAAGTCCGGCGCCTGGTACACCTATGGCGTGGAGAGGCTCGGGCAGGGCAGGGAGGCCGCGAAGGACTTCCTCGCCGCCAATCCCGACCTCATGGAAGAGATCGACCACAAGGTGCGCATGGCCTGCGGCCTCGAGCTGGGCGACGAGCGCGTGGGCGAGCCCGTCTCGCTCGACACGTCCTCGCAGGGCGAGCTCTCCTAGCCTCCTGGCATGCCTTCTGTCGAATTACGGGGGGCGGGCGTCAGCTGGAAGCTGATTCTCCCCGAGCGCCAGGCCGCGGTGCTCGGGGCGAGGAGGCCCCGTGCCACATTGGCAATCCGCTCGGAGAGGGGAGAGGAGACCCTCTCCCTACCCGTCGCGGTGGCCAAGGCACTCGAACGCTCGCTCGCAGACCGCAGCGAGCCCCCCTCCTCGAGGGCCGAGCTCGTCTACGTCCTCTCCGAGGTCGAGGGGAACTGTGCGCGCAGGCGCGTGGAGTCCCTGCTCGACCGCAGGGACTACTCCTCGCAAGAGATGGAGCGCAAGCTCAGGGACGATGGCTACCCCGGTCGCCTGTGCTCCGAGCTCGTGGCACGCTATGCCGAGGCGAAGCTCATAGACGACCGTCGCTACGCAGACGTCTTCGTGAGGTCCAAGCTGTCCGCCGGCTGGGGAAGGCGCCGCATCGAGCTCGAGCTCGCCCGTCGCGGCATCGAGGTGGGCGAGCTTCCCGGCTGGCCCTACGACTACCTTGACCCCGAGGACGAGGGCGAGCGTGCCTTCGAGGTCGCGCTCCGTCGCTCCTTCAGGGGGAGGGACCCCTACGCCCAGTGCGTGCGCTTCCTCATGGGCCGCGGCTTCTCCGGTGCGGCCGCGTCGAGCGCCGCGAGAAGGGTCTTGGACGAGGACGACGGAGGGTCCTGAGGTCCCATCACTCGGACTCCTTGTCCGGCTGGGGCCCGTCACGGGCGACGCTCACCGTACGTCTGTTTGACGCATGGGCCGCCTAAACTTATGATTTATCGTGCCATTTGAGTTGCCTCTCGTCCGTCGGATGCACGACAGACGTCTTATATGACCTTCTCTATCCGATCTTTTGCATACCAGTGGACGGGTTGCCCCTTGGATGGCGGGTTCCCCCTAACGTGGGGGTCTCCTGAACCCTACGCAAACGCACGACCATCAGAGGAGCAACCATGACTATTGCAATCGGGGCAATCTGTCTCTTGCTGGGAGCCGCCGCCGCGTGGTTCTACGCGAACAGCCAGAGCAACGCCAAGGTGATCGCCGCCAAGTCGGCGGTGAGCGACGCGGAGGCCGAGGCGCGGCGCATCAACGACGACGCCCGACGCGAGGCGGATTCCGCCAAGAAGTCCGCGCTCATCGAGGCTCGCGAGGAGATACTCCAGCTCAAGCAGCGTTCGGAGGCGGAGGAGAAGGCCCGCAAGGCCGAGCTCCAGGCCCTCGAGGGCCGCATCATGCAGCGCGAGGAGTCGCTTGACAGGCGCAACGACTCGCTCGACCGCAAGGAGCACCAGCTCTCGAGCCTTCAGGGGCAGCTCGACAAGCGCAAGGTCGAGGTCGACGGCCTCGTCGCGCGCCAGTCTGCCGAGCTCGAGCGCATCGCCGACCTCACGCGCGAGGACGCCCACAAGGAGCTGCTCGACCGCGTGCGCGCCGAGTCCGTGCGCGAGGAGGCGCAGATTCTGAGGGAGTCCGAGCAGCGCGTGCGCGCCCAGGCCGACAAGACCGCCCGCGAGATCGTGACCACCGCCATCCAGCGCTGCGCGGCGGACCAGGCCGGAGAGATCACCGTCACCTCCGTCCACATCCCCTCGGACGACCTCAAAGGTCGCATCATCGGCCGCGAGGGGCGCAACATCCGCACCTTCGAGCAGGTCTCGGGCGTCTCGCTCGTGATCGACGACACGCCCGAGACGGTCATCCTCTCGAGCTTCGACCCCGTCCGTCGCGAGACCGCCCGCGTCGCCCTCGAGAACCTCATCGCGGACGGACGCATCCATCCCGCTCGCATCGAGGAGATGTACAAGAAGGCGGAGTCCCTCGTCTCCGAGCGCGTCCAGGAGGCCGGCGAGCAGGCCGCCTTCGACTGTGGCATCCATGACCTGCACCCCGAGCTAGTGAAGACCCTTGGGGCGCTCCGCTACCGCACCTCCTTCGGCCAGAACGTCCTCTCGCACTCCATCCAGGTCGCCGCCCTCTGCGGGATCATGGCCTCGGAGCTCGGCATCCCCGAGGCACCCGCGAAGCGGGCGGGCCTCCTGCATGACCTCGGCAAGGCCATCGACCACGAGGTCGAGGGCCCGCACGCCGTGATAGGCGCCGACCTCTGTCGTCGCTATGGCGAGAGGCCCGAGATCGTCCACGCCGTCGAGGCGCACCATGCGGACGTCGAGCCCAGCTCGGTCCTGGACGTGCTCGTTCAGGCGGCAGACGCCATCTCCGCAGCCCGCCCCGGTGCGCGCCGGGAGTCCGCTGAGACCTACATCAAGCGCCTCGAGAAGCTCGAGGAGATCTCGAACGCCCACGATGGCGTCGAGAGGACCTATGCGATGCAGGCAGGCCGCGAGCTTCACGTCATGGTCGAGCCCGAGAAGATTTCTGACGCCGAGGCCACGGTGCTTGCCCACGACATCGCCCAGCAGATCGAGGACGAGATGCAGTACCCCGGCCAGGTCCGCGTCGTCGTCATCCGCGAGTCCCGCGCCGTCGGCGTAGCCAAGTAGGAACGCAGCATGGCCCAGGACCCCTCCGACCTCGCGCGCTTCGTCGCCTCCCATGGGGGCGACCGCTCGCTCAAGGTCGAGGAGAGCCTGGGTGGGGGCTACGTCCGCCTCCGCGTCGCCGAGGCGGAGCGGCGCCAGGCCAAGCACGACATTCGCTGGGTCGAGGACGCCGTCATAGAGATGCTCCGCAACGCCCGGGACGCGGGAGCTCGCCACATCTATCTGGCGAGCTCCCGCGAGGGCTCCGTGCGGACCATCACCATGCTCGACGACGCGGCGGGCATACCGCGCGAGATGCACGAGCGCGTCTTCGACGCGCGCGTCACCTCCAAGCTCGACTCCGTCCACCTGGACCGCTGGGGAGTGCACGGCCGTGGCATGGCGCTCTATTCCATCAGGGAGAACGCCCTCAGCGCCCGCGTCGTGGACTCGGCCCCCCAGAAGGGCTCGAGCATCCAGGCGGTCTTCGACGTGGACTCGCTCCAGGAGCGCAGCGACCAATCCACCTGGCCCACCCTCGTCGAGGACGAGGGTGGTTCCCTCGGCTTCAGGGGGCCTCGCAACATCATCCGCTGCTGCTGCGAGTTCTCCCAGGAGGACCGTGGCTGCGAGCTCTACCTCGGGTCTCCTGCCGAGATCGTGGCCACGGCACGGAGCAACGTGCGTCTGAGCGTGGAGGGAAGCGCCCTGCTCTTCATCGACTCGCTCGACGACCTGCCCGTGCTCGAGCGCCTCAAGCTCGCGGCCGATGCCGGGGAGCTGCTCCAGGTCTCCTCGTCCCTCGGCCTCGACATGTCCGAGCGGACGGCCCATCGCATCCTCGCTGGTCAGGTGACCCCCGTCCGGAGCGTTGCCAGCCACTTCCGGAAGTCGCGCCGTGCGAGCCGGGCTGGACGTAAGGTGGACCTCGTCCGCGACCGGAGGGGCCTGCGCATCTCCCCCGAGGACCTGGGCGAGTTCTCGCGCACGATGGAGAGGGACTTCGCCCCTCTGGCGCAACGCTACTACCTCAGCCTGGCGTCAGAGCCGAGGGTTCGGGTTTCGCATGGCAGGGTGACCGTGACCTTCGAGGTGGACGAGGGGGACTAGCACCTCCTTTCGCATCTCCTGCAAAATACCTAGAATGTTCTCCATATGCAAAATGCAGCATCTTGCGGACAAACGTGACACCCCCGTTCCACAGGAGTCAATCGATGGATTTTCTGAAGGTCTCTAGCAAGTCGTCTCCGGCCTCCGTCGCAGGCGCGGTCGCCGGCATGGTCAAGGACGGAGTTCCGGTCAACATGCAGGCTGTGGGCGCCGGTGCCGTCAACCAGGCGATTAAGGCGCTCGCGATCGCCCGCGGCTTCCTCATCCCCACGGGCGTCGACATCTCCTGCGCCCCCACCTTCGCCGACATAGAGATCAACGGCGAGATGCGCACGGCGATCAGGATCGCGGTGTACGTCCACCGCCTCGTCCCCCAGGCGGCGACGCACGTGAATCCCGAGCCCCAGGAGATGATCTCCTAGTGGCGCGCATACCCCAGCTCGTGGGGCTCAACTACCATGTGAGGACCTTCGGCTGCCAGATGAACCTGCACGACTCCGAGAGGGTCGCGGGCCTCCTAGACGACTGCGGCTGCATCCAGGTCGACTCCCCTGACGACGCCGACATCGTCCTCTTCATGACCTGCTCCGTGAGGGAGAAGGCCGACACGCACCTCTACGGCGAGGCCTCCAACCTCGTGAGGCTCCCCGCACCCCCCAGCGGCAGGCGCGTCGTCGCCGTCGGAGGCTGCATCGCGCAACGTGACGGGGCCGAGCTCGCCCGGAAGATCCCCAACGTGGACGTGGTGTTCGGCACCTCCGCCCTCGCATCGCTGCCCCAGCTCCTCTGTGACGCCCTGGGACGTCCCGGGGAGGTCGAGGTGGACGTTGGCGAGGAGGGCAGGGGCTTCTCGACAGACCTTCCCAGCAAGCGCGCGCAGGGCTTCCACTCCTGGGTGCCCATCATGACCGGCTGCAACAACTTCTGCACCTACTGCATCGTGCCCTACGTGCGCGGTCGCGAGCGCAGCCGCGTCCTCGAACGCGTCGTGGCCGAATGCTCGTCCTTGGTGAAGGACGGCGTGAGGGAGGTCACCCTCCTGGGGCAGAACGTGAACTCCTATGGCCGAGACCTCTATGGGAAGCCTCGCTTCGCCGAGCTCCTGCGCGAGGTGGGGAAGACCGGCATCGAGCGAATCCGCTTCACCTCGTCCAACCCCAAGGACCTCTCTTCCCAGACGATCGCCGCCATGGTAGAGGTCCCCTCCGTCATGCCCCAGCTCCACCTGGCCGTCCAGAGCGGCAGCACGCGCGTGCTCAAGGCCATGAATCGCAGCTACACCCGGGAGGGGTACCTGCATCTCGTGCGCGAGCTCAGGGACTCGATTCCGGACATCGCCCTCTCGACCGACCTCATCGTGGGGTTCCCCGGCGAGACCGAGGAGGACTTCCAGGACACCCTCTCGCTCGTGCGCGAGGTGGGCTTCTCCTCCGCCTTCACCTTCATATACTCGAGGCGCCCGGGCACGCCTGCCGCCAAGATCGAGGACGACACGCCCCGCGAGGTGATACAGGACCGCTTCGACCGCCTTGCCAAGCTTGTCGAGGAGCTTGCCTTCGCTGCCAACCAGAGGGAGCGAGGCCAGGTCGTGGAGACGCTCGTCGAGGGAAGCTCCAAGCGCAACGACGCCGTGATGATGGGCAGGAGTCCCAAGGGCCAGACCGTGCTCTTCCCCCTGCCTGAGGGAATGCGCGCCCCCGAGCTCGTGGGCAGGCTCTGCGACGTCCGCGTGGACGAGGCGAAGACCTGGTACCTGCGCGGTCCCATGGTGGGCGAGGCGCGATGACGCCCGCGGGCCCCGTGATCGCCATCGTGGGGCCGACGGCCTCGGGCAAGAGCTCGCTCGCCGAGCGCGTTGCGCTCCAGCTGGGGTCATCCGTCGTCTCGGTCGACGCCATGCAGGTCTACCGCGGCATGGACGTGGGGACCGCCAAGACCCCGCCCGACCAGAGGCGCTGCCCGCTCCTCATGGTGGACGTCTGCGACCCCTGGGACGACTACTCCGCGAGCCTCTTCCAGAGGGACGCGCGCCGCTGCGTCGACGGGCTTATCACGCAGGGCTGCGCGCCCGTCCTCTGTGGCGGCACGGGGCTCTACCTCGACGCCGTCGTCGACGAGATGGACTTTCCCGCCGGGGGGGCCAGCCAGAGCAGGACCCGCTGGGAGGAGTTCGCGCGCGAGCACGGGCCGCAGGCGCTCCACGACGAGCTCAGGAGGCTCGACCCCGCCAGCGCGGAGCTCGTCCATCCCAACAACCTCAAGCGCGTCGTGAGGGCGCTCGAGCTCGTGGACCTCGGCCAGTCCTACGCCACCAAGCACGAGGGGCTCAAGCATCGCGAGCCGCACTACCGCACCAGGATCTTCGCCATCCACATGGACCGCGCCAGGCTGTACGCGCGCATAGACGCGCGCGTCGGGCAGATGATGGCAGACGGGCTCCTCGACGAGCTACGCGGCCTCCTGGGGACGGGACATGCGCTCTCAAAGACGGCGGCCCAGGCCATAGGCTACAAGGAGCTCATCGACCACCTGCAGGGGCACTGCACGCTCGAGGAGGCGGTCGACGCCATCAAGCGGAGGACCCGGCGCTATGCCAAGCGCCAGATCGCCTGGATCAGGCGAGACGGACGAGCGAGCACGCTCGACTATGACCGTCTGGACGAGAACGAGGCGGCCCGTCAGGTCGTCGAGACCCTGAGGGGGGAGGGACTGCTGTGAGCCGGTTCGAGCCCCTCTCCACCGTACCCGTCCCGGAGCGTGCCATCCTCGTGGGCGTCGACCTCGGAAGGGGAGGCTGGCCCCTCGAGGACTCCCTGGCCGAACTGGGAAGACTTGCCAAGACCGACGGGGCCGAGGTCGTCAGCACCGTTACGCAACGCCTCGACTCGCCCGTCCCCCGCACCTTCATAGGCAGCGGCAAGGCGCAGGAGCTTGTCAGCCTCGTGAGGAACCTCAGCGCAGACGTCGTCATCTTCGACGACGAGCTCAGCCCCTCGCAACAGTCGAATCTCGAGAGGATCCTGGGCGAGCCGACCAAGGTGATCGACCGAACGGCCCTCATACTCGACATCTTCGGCCAGCATGCGACCACGCACGAGGGGCGCCTGCAGGTGCAGCTCGCCCAGCTCCAGTACGTCCTTCCCCGACTCAGGGGCATGTGGGGCCACCTCGTGGGGGAGCAGACGCGAGGGGGCATCGGAAGCCGCTTCGGGCAGGGAGAGAGTCAGCTCGAGGTCGACCGACGCCTCGTGCGCGACCGCATTTCGTGGCTGAGGCGCGAGCTCAGGGAGCTCGAAGGGCGCCGTAGGGTCCAGAGCAAGGCCCGATGGGACTCCGGAATCTATCGCGTCGCGCTCGTGGGCTACACGAACGCGGGCAAGTCGACCCTCCTCAACCAGCTCACAGGCTCGGAGGTCTATGCGAAGGACGAGCTCTTCGCGACGCTCGACCCCACCACGAGGAGGCTCGAGCTCGAGGAGGGACGCAAGATCACCCTCACTGACACGGTGGGCTTCATCCAGAAGCTGCCCACCACGCTGGTCGAGTCCTTCAAGTCAACCCTGGCGGAGGTCAGGGCCGCCGACCTCGTGCTCAAGGTCGTGGACGCCTCAGATTCCAACGCACGGAAGCAGCTCGCGGCCGTGGACGACGTGCTTGCCGACATCGAGTCCGACAAGATTCCCTCCGTCGTCGTCTACAACAAGTGCGACCTCCTGGACGCGGACGAGAGGAACGTGCTCTCTGCCTCGCATCCCGACGCGGTGCTGCTCTCTGCCCTTGGCTCCTGGGGCCTGCGCGGCTTGCTCTATCGCATCGCCCAGGAAGCGTCACGTGACGATGTGACAATCACGGCGCTCGTCCCCTACGACAAGGGACTCCTCATGAAGATGGTCCACGAGCGCTGCCAGGTCGTGCGCGAGGAATACGTCCAAGGGGGCCTCATGGCAACGGTCAGGGCGTCGAGTCGCATGGCAGAGACCCTGGCCCCCTATGTCGTGCGCGCCTCGGACGTGGCCGGAAGCTAGGCCCAGAGGTCCAGGGCGATGAGGATGAGGGGCTGGTGCAGGAGGTAGACGGCCAGCGCATGCCTGCCCACGAACTCCAGGGGAGGGCAGGTGGCATCGTAGACCCAGTCGGGATACCCTCGCGCCACGAGCCACCCACCGAGAGACGCCCCCGAAAGGAAGAGCAGGGAATAGGGGAGCAGGGGATAGTAGTCCCCCGAGGCGAAGGTGGGTCCCGGGAAGCCCAGCCAAGAGAGCCACGGGGTGGAATAGAGGGCCCTGGGCAGCGCAATCCACACGCGGTCGCCCAGCCCCACGCCTCCCGAGGGGATGCCCAGGGCGAGGAGGAAGGCGAGGAAGAGCAGGAGGGCCTCGGCCGGCCTGCCCCTCGGAAGTCCCAGCTCCGAGACGAGCCATGCGGCCAGCGTGCTTGCGCCCATGCAGAAGATGATGCCAAAGCTTATGGGTGTGTCCACGCCGGCCAGGAGGCTTGCCACGAAGACGAGGGCGGCACAGGCAAGGTAGCGAAGGGCTCGTCTGAGGTTGTTCCTCGACTGCGGGCACATGGCTCCCGCGATGAGGAGGAAGGTCCAGCTGATGCTGGCACGCCAGAGGTCCTGCGAGAATCCGCCGAACCACGGCATCCCGACGCCACACAGGTAGCGCAGGTCGTAACAGAGGTGGAAGAGCACCATGGAGACGACCGCGAGACCCCTCAGCGCATCGAGGGCGCGTATGCGCCTGTGCGCAGGCGATGCGCTCCCGTCCTCGCCAGCGGCTGCCGGGCAAGCCCGCTCGCAGCGGACGGACGGCGTCACAGAGACCTGATCAGTGCGGTCACCCTGCCCAAGATGGCGGGGTTCTTCGCGTAGATGGGTTCCATGCTGTCGTTCTCGGGCTGAAGGCGGATGCGGTCCTTCTCCCTGTAGAAGGTCTTCACGGTGGCGGAGTCATCGATGAGGGCCACGACGATCTCTCCGTCATGGGCGTCACGCTGCTCCCTCACCACGATGAGGTCGCCGTCGAAGATGCCGGCATTGATCATCGAGCTGCCATGGACCCTGAGGATGAACGAGCTGGCGTCACCCACGATGCTGGTGGGAAGGGAGAGGGTCTCTTCCACGTTCTGCTCGGCAAGGATGGGCTGGCCCGCGGCCACGCGGCCGACGAGGGGCAGCGAGGTGATGCCGCTGCTGGGGTCTTGGCGAACCTCGGCGAGCCGTACGCCCTCATGCGTCGCGGTCGGCTCCTCGGTGACGACCTCGATGGTGCGGGGCTTCTTGGAGTCCCTCTTGATGAGCCCCCGCTCCTGCAGGACCTTGAGGTGCATGTGGACGGTAGAGGGGGAGGCAAGCCCCACGGCGGAGCCGATCTCCCTCACCGAGGGCGGGTAGCCGTGCTCGCCCGTGTAGGAGCAGATGTACTCGTAGATGGCAGCCTGCCTCTTGCTGAGCCGGTCCTTGGGCATGTCCACTCCTCCTGTGAATAGGCCTTGCCGCGAGAGAAACACATGTTCTGTTTTTGCTTGACCGAACAACTGTACGTACCTAGTATAGTACATGCGTTCTGAGTTTTGAAGCGGCCATTTATGTCCCGGGCTCCCCGTATAACTACGTCGTCAGCCACGAGGGAAGGAAGCAAGGATGGAAACGGCGAAGATCTACGCGGGTCAGGCGGGCTACGGCTGCGAGGGGTCTCTCGCGCTCAAGCCCCAGGCCAACGGTAGGCCACGCCTCGTCGTCCACGAGGGCGGCAGGGGAGTCGACGAGCGCGGGCGCAGCACGACGGGCCATGGGCTCCCCCTCATGGCTTCGGTCTCGTTTTTCGCCGTCGCCGTCGCCGTGGGGATGCTCCTCTTCGTGGGAGGTGTGCTTGTCCAGGAACGCCGGCAGGCCGCGTTCGAGTCTGCCTTCGCGGACGTCTCTCCCGCGAGCGTCACCGTGCAGGAAGGGGACTCCGTATGGGGCATAGCGAGTCGCATCGACGTCGACGGCGCGGACACCGCGGCGGTCTCGCGCTGGATCGACGCGCACAACGACCTTGGTGCGGGACCCCTCCAACCAGGCCAGTCGCTCGTCGTGCCCCAAGGCCGGTAGCCCAGGTCCTGAGTCCTCCGCTCGCCCCTCCTCCCTTGCGTTCGTGGGGGGAGGGGCATCCGTATGTCCCTTCTGTGCCGAATCTCTGGGTTTCCTGTGTTATCTTTCCTTATGAGAATGACGTCAGGGGAGGAACATGCGCTGTCCCAAGTGTGGTTGCGAGGAATCCAAGGTCGTTGACTCGAGACCGTCCGAGAGCAACGACGCCATCCGACGCAGGCGCGAGTGCATACGTTGCGGCGAGCGCTTCACGACCTACGAGCGCAGGGAAGAGATGCCCCTGATGGTCGTCAAGAAGGACGGTCACAAAGAGACCTTCGACCGACAGAAGGTCATGCGCGGCCTCCTTGCCGCGACCGTGAAGCGCGACGTGCCCGTGGACAGGCTCGATGCCCTCATCGACGGCATAGAGAGCGAGATGCGCGACCACGGCAGGTCGGAGGTTCCCTCGGAGGAGCTGGGCAAGATGGTCCTCCAGCGCCTCGTTGACATCGACAAGGTAGCCTACGTGCGCTTCGCCTCCGTCTACCGCGACTTCAAGGACCTGGACGAGTTCAGCCAAGAGTTACGGAGCCTCATCAATGAGTGACGACAGGATCGAACTTCCCATCAAGAGGCTCGACCCCTCGGTCGACCTACCCAGCTATGCCTATGCGGGCGATGCCGGGCTTGACCTCAGGTCCAACGAGGACGTGGTCCTCGAGCCCCTCGAGCGCCGCCTGGTCTCGACGGGGCTCGCCATAGCCATCCCCGAGGGCTACGCCGGCTTCGTCCAGCCAAGAAGCGGCCTTGCCCTGCGCGAGGGGCTCTCCATGGCAAACACCCCCGGCCTCATCGACGCTCACTACCGCGGGGAGCTCAAGGTCTGCGCCATCAACCTCGATCCCAAGAGGCCAATCGCCATCGCGAAGGGCGAGCGCATAGCCCAGCTCGTCATCCAGAGGGTCCCTCTCGTTCGGCTGGTCGAGGTCGACGAGCTCGACCAGACCGACCGGGGTTCCGGGGGGTTTGGGTCCTCGGGAGCATAGGGTCCCACCAGGCCGACGTTGCTTGCTCCCGATGCATCCACGGTCCAGGCGACGCAGAGAAATGGGTGCGGAGGGAGGGGTAGTCATGGAGTCGTTCTTCAAGCTGCGCGAGAGAGGGTCCAACCTGGGCCAGGAGGCCCGTGCGGGCCTCACGACCTTCCTTGCGATGGCATACATCATCGCCGTCAACCCATCGCTGCTCTCCGCCGCCGGGGTCCCCGCATCGGCTGCCGTCACGGCCACCTGCCTGGGTGCCGGCATCATGACCATCTGCATGGGCGTCTTCGCCAACCGCCCGCTTGCCTGCGCCTCCGGCATGGGCATCAACGCCGTCGTCGCCTTCACGCTGACCGAGGTCGCGGGCGGAGACTGGCACGCCGCCATGGCGGTCATCTTCATCGAGGGCGTCGCCATCCTCGCCCTGGTGCTCTGTGGCCTGCGCAAGGCTATCATGGACGCCATCCCCATATCTCTGCGTCACGCGATCTCGGTGGGTCTCGGCATCTTCATCGCCATGATCGGCATGGCCAACGCCGGCATCATCGTCGCCAACGAGTCCACCCTCGTGAGCTTCGGGGACATCTCGAACCCCCTGTTCATCGTGGGCCTCGTCTCGATCGTCGCCACCGTCGTCTTCCAATGCCTCCAGATCAAGGGAGCGCTGCTCCTGGGCATCATCGTCGCGGTCCTGGCGGGCATCCCCCTCGGGGTCACCGCCGCTCCGGCGGGCATAGTGTCGGGCCTCGACTTCAGCACCTTCGGCGCCCCCTTCCAGGTCGACGAGACCGGGGTCATGGGCATCGCGAAGGTCATCACCACGCCCGTCCTGCTCGTGTTCGCCTTCTCGCTCATGATGTCCGACTTCTTCGACACCATGGGCACCGCCATGGCCGTGGCGAAGCAGGGCGAGTTCCTTAACGATGACGGAACCGTCGAGGACATCAGGCCCATCCTGATCGTCGACTCCGTGGCCGCAGCCGCGGGCGGCTTCCTCGGCGCCTCGTCCATCACCACCTTCGTCGAGTCCGCCTCGGGTGCCGCCGACGGCGGCCGCTCGGGGCTCACCTCCGTCGTGACCGGCCTCCTCTTCGTGGTCGCGGCGTTCTTCGCCCCCATCATCAGCGTCGTCAGCTCCGCAGCCACCTGCGGTGCCCTCGTCATGGTCGGCTACCTCATGATGAGCGAGGCGGCAGAGATCGAGTGGGGCAACATCCTCGAGGGCTTCCCCGCGTTCATGATCATCGCCGGCATCCCGCTGACGTACTCGATCTCGAGCGGCATCGGCCTGGGCTTCATCGCCTACGTGCTCGTCGCCGCAGCCACGGGCAACATCAAGAAGGTGAAGCCGCTCATGTGGGTCGCAGCGGCCGCGTTCCTTGTATACTTCCTGATTGCCTAGAGTCCCTGGCACCTCGGGGCCCGGCTCACCGGGCCCCTTTTTTCATGGGCATCCATTGCACCGATGCCGTACGCAAGACGGAGAGGAGCGCTGCTTGAACAAGAAAGAGAGAGAGGTCATCGGGGTCGACGACCGCGTGTCGGTTGGTCGCGCCATTCCCTTGGGAGTCCAGCACATGATGAGCATGTTCGGCTCGACCGTACTGGTTCCCGTCCTGACCGGTCTCAGCCCCAACGTGGCCATCATGTGCTCGGGCATCGGCACCATCTGCTACCTGCTCGTGACGCGCAACAAGATCCCGAGCTACCTGGGCAGCTCCTTTGCCTTCATCAGCCCGATCCTCGCGGCGACCGCCGCCACCGGCAACCTCAACACCGCGCTCTCCGGCGTCGTGGTGGCGGGCCTCGTGTTCCTGGCAGTGGCCGGGATAATCAAGCTCGTGGGCACGGGATGGCTCGACCGCCTGCTCCCGCCCGTGCTCGTCGCCGCCGTCATGGTGGTCATCGGCGTGGGCCTCTCCGCCACGGCGGTCAAGATGGCGCTCAACTCCTCGACCGACGCCTTCGTGGCCGAGGGTGCCGCAGTCGCCGCCATAACCCTCGTCGCCGCCGTCGTGTTCTCGAGCATGGGTGGCATCCTGGGCACCCTTCCCATCCTGCTCGCCATCATCGTGGGATACGTGGTCGCCGCGTTCCTGGGCCTCGTCGACCTCCAGAGCGTCGCCGACGCCGCCTGGATCGGCCTGCCCCCCGTGCAGACGCCCTACTTCGACCCCGGTGCGATCGCGCTCATTGCGCCTGTGGCCATCGTCGTCGTCATCGAGCACATCGGTCACCTCCTTGCCGTGGGGGAGATCGTGGGAAAGGACTACCGCGAGATGCTCCCGCGCTCCCTTGCCGGTGACGGCATCTCCACCGTCATCTCGGGCTTCCTGGGCGGCCCTCCCACCACCACCTACGCGGAGAACATCGGCGTCATGAGCGTCACGCGCGTCTACTCCACGCAGGTCTTCTGGTACGCGGCGGGCTTCGCCCTCATCGTGGGAGGGTTCTGTCCCAAGCTCGCCGCCTTCATCAACTCCATCCCCGTGCCCGTCATGGGCGGCGTGAGCCTCCTGCTCTTTGGCCTCATCGCCTCCAACGGCCTGCGCATGCTGGTCACCAACAAGGTCGACTTCGACGAGAACCGCAACCTCATGATCGCCTCCGTGGTCATCATCCTGGGCGTCGGCATGGAGACCTCCGGCATCGCCATCCCCCTGGGCTCCTACACGCTGCCCGGCATGGCAACCGCCACCCTGGTGGGCATACTGCTCAACCTCATCCTCCCACGCGCCGAGAAGGTGGAGTAGGGGAGAGAAGCCCCAGCTCAGGCCCCATGGTCTTCCCGGGACGCCTCGGCAAAGTGCCGGGACGCCCCTCGTGTTCGGGTGTCTTGTCGCAAGCTGGCGACGAATTGTTGTCATGAAGTTCCCATATGTTGTATCGTGCGCGATTGAATAGGGTAGTATTGACACGTCGAACAAGACCATGAGGGGAGAAACCCATGTCCCAGAAGCAGCAGAAGGACCTCGTAATCGTCGGAGCGGGCCCTGCGGGCCTCTCCGCCGCCATCTACTCGGCGCGAGCCCTGCTCGACGCCGTGACCCTGGAGCAGGAGGCCGTGGGCGGCCAGATCATCCTCACCAGCGAGGTCGACAACTACCCCGGCGTCCCGCACACCGACGGCTTCACCCTGACGGACACCATGCAGAGGCAGGCCGAGGAACTCGGCGCAAGCGTGGTCATGGGCAAGGTGGAGTCAATCTCCAAGGACGAGCGGACGGGCAGGTTCGCCGTCGTCACGTCCGACGTGAGCTACGAGTCACGTGCCGTCATCATCGCTGGCGGCGCGACCCCGCGCCCGGGCGGCTTCGAGGGCGAGGACGAGTTCCGTGGGCACGGCGTCTCGTACTGCGCCACCTGTGACGGCATGTTCTACCGCGGCAAGCAGGTCTTCGTCATAGGCGGGGGCAACTCGGCCGCTGAGGAGGCCCTGTTCCTCGCCAAGTTCGCCGACCACGTGACCATGGTGGTGCGCAAGGACCACCTGCGCGCCCAGGCGGCCGTGCAGCGGCAGGTCGAGCAGAACGAGAGGGTCTCCGTGCGCTTCAACACCTCCATCGTGAAGGTCGACGGGGACAAGCTCCTCAAGAGCGTCAGCTTCAGGGACAACCTCACCGGTGACGTCCACGTGGAGGAGTTCGACGAGGGCAGCTTTGGCGTCTTCGTGTTCGTGGGTCGCATCCCGGCCTCCGAACTCGTGAGCCAGTCGGTCGACGTGGACGAGCGCGGCTACATCGTCACCAACGAGCGCATGGAGACGAGCCTGCCCGGACTCTTCGCCGCGGGCGACGTGCGCCAGACGCCGCTGCGCCAGATCATCACGGCAGCCTCGGACGGCGCCGTCGCCGCCACGAGCGTCGCTTCCTACCTGGGACAGCCCATAGACTGCTGAGGCCGGCAAGCGGGCCCTCGCGGCCTCGTGCCATCGCATCCACAGGAATGCCCCCGTTCAGAGGAGCCTCTTGGCGGGGGCATTCCTTTTCTTCTCCCCTATAACCGTGATAATATATCTTATGTAAAGTAATATAGACACTCAGGAAGAGGCTGGACACAAGGGGCACCGCCCGCCATCCCCCGCTCGCGCGGACGAGAGGGCAACCGAGGAGAAGGCTACCCGATGCGCGGAATCTTGCCCGTGGCGAGCGAGCTGCGGCAGTAGTCCAGAATCAGCTCTTGTGTCTCGGCCTCGGTGTCGGTGTTCATGATCACGAGGATCTCGTCCAGGGCCTCGAGGACGGTCTCTCCGCTGGGAACGATGTCCACTCCCGCGCGGGACACCGTGACGATGCGCGAGTCGTCGGGCCAGCCCACCTCGCTGAGGGTGCGACCCTCGAGCTTGCTGCCCGCACCCACGGTATAGGTATGGAAGACCTTCTCGCCTGGCTCGCCGTTGGCGGAGGGGTCGACGGGCGTCAGATCGAGAAGCCTGGAGAGCAGCCTCTCGTAGAACGGGTCCGTCTTGGTGAGGTTGGCGACGACGTACGAGACGATGGAGACGATGGAGACCGAGAGCAGCGCGTCCATGCTGCCCGTGAGCTCGAAGGCGAGCACCACGGCCGTCACGGGGGCCCTCACGACCGACGCGAAGAGCCCTGCGATGCCCAAGGCCATAAAGTTGGCCATGAAGAGCGACTGGACGCCCGTGACGCGGGTCAGGCAGGCTGCGAAGACGGCTCCGCAGAGCATCCCCATGACGCAGAGCGGGAACAGCGTGCCACCGGGCGTCCCCGCCCCGAAGCAGACCGTCGTGTAGAGGTACTTTCCCAGGAGCAGCAGGGCCAAGGTCCCCAGGGGCACGGCCGCGGGGGCCGAGAGAAGCTCCACGATGGCGTCGCCGCCACAGAGCAGCTCGGGCATGGCGTAGGCGACGGGAATGGCCAGCGCGAAGGGAATCGCGAGCCTGAGCTGCAGGGGCAACTCCCCCATCTTAGCGAACAGGCGTTCGGTACATGCGAACATGCCGCGATTGTGGACGGCACCCGCGAGCCCGCAGAGCACGCCCAGGGCAACGACATAGAGGTAGTAGTCGTGCGGGATGTCCTTGATGAAGGCGAGCTTGAGCACGGGCTGCACGCCCAGGACCTGTGACACGAGGAAGTCCGACGCCACGGCGCTCGCCATGGCGGACACGATGAGCGACGGCGCGAACTCCTTGTGGATCTCCTCTATGGCAAAGAGCACGCCCGTGAGCGGCGCGTTGAAGGCGGCGGACATGCCCGCGGCGGCCCCGCAGGTGACAAGGAGGCGCTCCTCTCCCCTGTTCCTCCTGAGCAGGCGCGAGACGGCCTTGCCGCCCATGCTCCCCAGCTGCACGCTGGGACCCTCCCTGCCCATCGAGAGGCCGGCGAGGGCGCAGAGCACGCCCTCGCTGAACTTCGCGAGGAGGACGCGGTGCCAGGGCATGTCCATGCGGCCCATGACCTCGGCGTCCGTCTGCGGGATGCCCGAACCCGAGGTGTAGGGCTCCCAGCGAACGAGCGCGGCGACGACGAGGCAGCAGGCGAGCACGAGGGCGGCGAATCCCAGCAGCCCGAGGCCGGAGGAGAAGAAGGTGGGCAGGAGCCCCCTCAGGATGTGCTCCGCCCTCGTGAGCGCCATGCGGTAGAGGGTCACCACTCCCCCGCCCGCTATTCCCACCAGCGCGCCCTCCCAGACCATGTCTATCTGGAAGCGACGCGAGAAGCGCCTCCTGACCTCCCCCTGCATCGTGTCTGTGAACACCTGCGCGTGACCTCCCCTGCTGGCCGCCGCGGCGGCCCCGTGCCAATCGTCGAGATAAGACCAACTGCCCAAAGACCGGACGACCCAACATCATACGCATGCCACGGGCGGGGACGAACCGTCTGGTCCGCCCCCGCCCGTCGTCGAGTCCCAAAGGGCTGCCGGCTGCTAGTAGCTGCCGCCGCCGATGAAGCTGTACACGCTGGCGATGCACACCGTGCGGCCGGGATACGGCGCATGGATCATCTGGCCGCCGCCGATGTAGATGCCCACGTGACCGTCACTCGGGAAGACGAGGTCGCCCACCTGGAGCTCGTCCATGCTGGTCTTCCAGTCTCCCGTGGACTTGAGCGAGTCGATCATGTCGTAGGTGGTGCGGCCGCGGGCGTAGCCGTAGCTGTAGCAGACCAAGCCGGAGCAGTCCACGCCGCTGGCGGATGCGCCACCCCACTCATAGGGCACGCCGATCATGGAGTAGGCCGTGGAGAGGCCGCCGCCCGAGGCGCCGCCGCTCTTCGAGGTGCTTGGCTCCTCCTGGGTCGCCTGCCGGGTCTGGGGCTGCTGCTGGGGTGTCTCGTCCTGGGACGGGCTCTGAGCCTGACCCTGGGAGGGGGCGTCATCCTGCTGCTCGGCCTGGGCGGGCGTCTCCGCCGCCTGGGTCACCTCAGACGATGTGCCGCCGTCGTGCGCCTCGCTGATGACCTGACTCACGGCAGAGGCCTGCCCCCCGCTCTCCTGGGCCTGCTGCTGCTCGGCCGCGGCCTGGGCCGCGAGCTGCTCCTGGACCTCGGCGCTCAGGCTGTTGTAGTACGAGCGCGCCTGCTCGAGCTTGGAGTTGTACTCGGCAACCTGGGAGTTGAGGCTGTCGACTGCGGCCTGCTGCCCCTGCTGGCGGCTCTCGAGCTCCTCCTCCTCGCCCTTGAGCTGGCCCTGGAGGTCGTTGACGCGGGCGATGCTCTGGGCCTGCGCCGAGCTCACCTTGCCGGCATAGTAGACGTTCTGGACGAAGTCGCTGATGCTGTTGGAGCCCAGCGCTATCTGGAGCAGCGAGACGGAGCCGTTCTTGTACGAGCTTCGCACCGTGGTGCCCAGCTCGCCCTTGGCAGTCTGGAGCTGCTGCTGGGTCTCTTCGATCTGGCTCTGCTTCTGGCCGATCTGGTAGCGGGTCTGCTCGAGCTCAGCGGTCTGGCTCTGCAGGCTCTGCTCCAGCGAGGACGCCTCCGAGCTGAGGGACGATATGGTCGCGGACGCCTGGGCCAGGTCGGCCTGCGGGTCGGCGAGGGCCATGGT
This sequence comes from Olsenella sp. oral taxon 809 str. F0356, assembly GCF_000233535.1. Taxonomy (NCBI): domain Bacteria; kingdom Bacillati; phylum Actinomycetota; class Coriobacteriia; order Coriobacteriales; family Atopobiaceae; genus Olsenella; species Olsenella sp. oral taxon 809. The sequence continues at coordinate 1,639,388 of NZ_JH376563.1, read as the reverse complement.
GGGGAGCAGCCCGGCAGTGGCCAGGACTGCGGCCAGGCCAGCCGTGGCGGCCCTGCGTCCGAAGGAACGAGCCAATGGGCTCTTGGGCATGAGCGTTTCCTTTCGTAGGCTAGTCCCGTCAATTCTATGATTCCGGCAAAGGGCCGACTGCCATTCCACAGAACGGCCACCGGCCTGAAACCCCTGCAAAAGCGGACGGGAGGTCCGTACCTACTTCACCTGGACGAGGGTGAACACCTCCTGGTCGAAGGACTCGGCGATGGTCTTGCGGGGGTCCAGGAAGGCAAGCTCGAGGATGAAGGAGAAGCCCACGACCTCTGCCCCCGCCTTCTTGACCAGTCGCGCGGTGGCGACGGCGGTGCCGCCCGTGGCAACCAGGTCGTCCACGATGAGGACCTTGTCGCCGTCGCGGACGCTGTCCTTGTGTATCTGCAGCTCGTCGGTGCCGTACTCGAGGGAGTAGGTCTCGGAGTAGACGGCACGGGGGAGCTTGCCAGGCTTGCGGGCTGGGACGAACCCGGCGCCGAGCTTGTAGGCGACGGGGGCGCCGATGAGGAAGCCGCGGGCCTCGGCGCCCACGACCTTGGTGATGCCGGCGCCCTCGTAGTGCTCTGCGATCTGGTCAACGGCCGACGCCAGCCCCTCGGGGTCCGCCAGGAGCGGGGTGATGTCCTTGAAGATCACGCCCGGCTCGGGGTAGTCGGGGATGTCGACGATGTAGCTTTCGAGCTTGCGGTCGGACACGTCTGTTCCTCTCGTCTTGGTCGTCCTGGTGGGCGACGCGCTAGTCCTGTCTGTCCTCCATCTGGCTGAAGGTCTGCGAGACCTGCCTGCGGATGAGCGCCTCCCGCACGTTGCCGGTGAGGCTCAGCATCTGGCGGAACGCCTGCTCGAACTGCTGGCGGCTCTCGCTGGTGAGTTCCATCTGGACCCCTCCGCCCTTGCGGGCGAACACGATGAGCGCCTGCTCGAACATGGCGCTCTCGCGATTGGCGGCCGTGACGTACTGCCTCAGGTTCTTGGGGCCGATGCCGAAGTGGCGCAGCTCGTCGCAGGCCCTGATGAGCGGGAAGTCCTTCCCGTCCACCAGGTCGCGGCCGTGCGGCGACCTCTTGAGCGCGATGAGGCCCGCGTCCGAGAGCTGGCGCACGAAGCTCACCGACATGCCCAGCACCTCGGGCATGCGGTCGATGGGGTGGAGCTTCTTCGCAAGCTCCTCGTCCTCGTTGGGAAGACGCAGCGAGCTGGGGAGCCCCAATGCCTCGTCCTGCTCCCCCATCGGCCCGGAGCCGTTGCCCTCGAGCCGCTCCTTGATCACGGAGAGGGGCAGGAAGCGGGTCTTCTGGAGGTAGAGGATGGTCTCGAGGCGATGCACGTCATGCTGCGAGTACAGGCGGTAGCCCGAGGGCGTGCGCGACGGGTCGAGCAGCCCCTCGTCCTCGAGGTAACGCACCTTCGAGATGGAGAGGTCGGGGTACTGCGCCTGCAGCTTGCGAACGACCTTGCCGATCGTCAGGTATCCGGCGTCGGGCATGGCCTAGTTCCCGGTCTCGATCCTGGTCGGCTTCTGGTTGGTGTGGAACACCATGCGGAAGGTGCCGATCTGGATCGTGGAGCCGTCCTTGAGCATGGCGCGGTTGACGATGGCGCCATCCACCCAGCTGCCGTTGAGCGAGCCCAGGTCCTCGATGGTGGCGAATCCGGAGGCGAGTCCGCTGAGGTCGATGCGCGCATGGCGGCGCGACACCGTCATGTCGTTGAGGAAGACGGAGCTGTTGGGGTCACGGCCGATGCTAATCTCGTCCTCGCTCAGCTCGAAGACGGAACCAGTCTGGGGCCCCTTCACGATTGAGAGCGTGGGACTCGACGGCCTCGCCTGGTCCATGAGGTCGGGCGAGGTGGAGTCGGAGGAAGGCATGCGGAAGATCTCGGTCGCGCCCATCTCGGGGCTGTTGTTTGTGGACGTCAAGGCGGCTCCCCTCGATGTGGAGTGTACGTAGACCATCATAGCGCTTGCGCCTGGGCTACCTGCAGGCGACGCAGTCCATCTCGACGAGCGCGCCCAGGGGCAGGCGGGCGACCTCGACGACGGAGCGGGCGGGGGCGGGCGTCACGAAGTAGCGCCCGTACACCTCGTCGACCGCGGGGAGGTCGTCCAGGTCCGTCAGGTAGAGCGTGGTCTGGGCGACGTCGGAGAGGGTGCAGTCACACTCGGAGAGGAGCGACGCCACCAGGGCGATGATCCTCTCGGCCTCGGCGGCGGCACCGCCTTCCACGATGCGCGTGGGGTCGTCGGGGTCGACAGCGACCTGTCCTGCGGCGAAGACGAGGCGCCCCGCCGTGGTCCCCTGGGAGTAGGGGCCGACCGCGTCGGGCACGCCCGGTGCGTGGACGGAGTACTTCATCGCTCGTCTCCCCCCGAGAAGGCGCCCAGCCTGCGCTCGCGGGCGGCGTGCACGAGCCGCTCGAGGGCGGCCTCCAGCACGTCGGTGGGGCAGGCGAGGTTGAGGCGCTCGAAGCAGTCGCCCTCGGGGCCGAACATCGAGCCCTCGTCGGGGAAGAGCAGCGCCTCCTCGCACATGAAGGCCTCGAGCTCCTCCTTCGAGAGCCCCCAGGAGCCGAAGTCGAGCCATGCGAGATAGGTCCCCTCCAGCGGGTAGAGCTCGACCTCGGGCAGGTAGGCGGCAAGGAAGCCCCTGAGCATCCGGTAGTTGGACCACACGAGCTCGATGAGCTGTTCGAGCCACGCGTCGCAGCGGGTGTAGGCCGCCTGCGTGGCCACGTAGGCGAAGGCGTTGAGCTCCCGGAGCGCCACCTTGGCGAAGCCCGCCTCGAAGCGCTCGCGCAGGGCCTCGTCGGGGACGTAGATCGCGGAGGCCTGGCAGCCGGCAAGGTTGAAGGTCTTCGAGGGGGCGGTGCAGACCAGGATGTGGTCGTACTCCCCCGCCTCCGCCACGCGCATGATGGTCGTGTGGGCGTGCCCGGGCATCACGAGGTCGTCGTGGATCTCGTCGCTCACCACGATGACGTCGTTCTGCACGCAGATGTCAAGGAGGCGCCTGAGCTCGTCTGCCCTCCAGACGCGGCCCACCGGGTTGTGCGGGCTGCAGAGCACGAGCATGCGGTTCCTGGGGTCCGCCGCCTTCCGGGCGAGGTCCTCGAAGTCCATCTCGTAGGCGTGGCCGCCGTCCTCGAGCTCGACGCGGCGCAGGGGGTTGGTCACGAGGGTGCGCCCTGTCCGCTCGACCGCCATGCGGAAGGGGTAGTACACGGGCGGCTGGATGATGACGCCGTCGCCCTCCTCCGTGAGCGAGCTCACGGCGTTGTAGATCGCCGGGACCACGCCCGGGGAGGTGACGAGCCAGGCCTTGGCGGGCGTCCAGCCGTGGCGGCGCGTCTGCCAGCCGATGCAGGCGTCATAGAAGGCGTCCGTGGGGTCGGTGTAGCCCAGGATGGCGTCGTCCAGGTACGACCTCAGCGCCTCGATCACCTCGGGCGGGTTGGGCAGCTCCATGTCCGCGACGGAGAGGGGCACGATCTCGTGCCCCACGCGGGGGTTGCGCCTGTACATGGCGTCCCACTTCGCCGATCCTGTGTTCTCCCTGCTCATGTGGGTCTTGAAGTCGTAGCCCATGGCAGCTCTCCCTCCTGTGCCCCCAGGCGCTCTCCCGGGGTCCCAAAACGATTGTCTACGAACGAAGCCCGCGCGCACCAACGAAGTCGCCCGACGCGCGCAGGAGGCCCTGCCCCTCGAGCTCGCCCTCCGTGGGGGCGACGCGGTCCGTCTGCGAAAGCCACCTCGACCAGGGAAGCAGCTCCCCCAGGCGGGAGACGACGCGGGCATGCCCCACCGGCGTCACGGAGCCGAACGAGAGGAGGCTCCTCCAGAGCCTGCACACGAGCGCGGGGGGCACCATGAGGAGGAAGCAGTCCTCCCCGTCGAGTGGCAGGCGGGCGGCGAGGCAGCCGATCCTGCCGTCCAACAGGAGCTCCCCCATCCGGCCGGCCGCGGGAAGAGCGCCCTCGCCGGACAGGTAGTCACGGAGGACGGCCTCCGCCGACTCCCCCCAGAGCGCGAGCGGGACAAGGCGCTCCGTGACGTCCTCCGTCCCCAGCCCCTCGTAGGGCCTGAAGCCGCCCTGCTCCACGTTGGCCAGGAACGAGAGCCAGGCGCTCAGGGTCTGGGAGCGCGGGCTCAGGTCCCAGATCGCGTACTCGTCGTCACCGGTGCGCCCCAGGAGGGGTATCGAGGCCAGGGAGCCGTCGCCCAGAAGCGCCGGCTGGAAGGAGCACTCCCCCACCGCAAGGCGCTCGCCCGCGAACGCCGCCTGGGCCCAGGGGACGGCAGGGGCGCCGGAGGCCAGAAGGACCAACATCCCCGAGAGGTCGCAGAGCCCGCAGCCCCCGCGGAAGGGGTCGTCCGCGCCCTCGACGGCGTACGAGGAGGGTCCCACGAGCACGCCGCCCCCCTCGGGGAAGTCGGCGCCCAGCACCAGGTGCTCGTCATGCAGCTCGCTTCGCATCATGCGGTCACATCCAGACTACGCGCCCATGAGTTGGGTCACGTCGAAGAAGAGGGGCAGTTCGAAGGGTGCGAAGGCGGGGACGCGCAGGGGGCGTGCGCTGGCACGAAGGCAGCTCAGGGCGACGCTGCGGCCGCCCTGCGTCCAGGACGAGTAGCCGAAGGCCCCACCCAGGTCGCTGAGCTCGCCCTCCCCCCTCAGCGTCGTGGAGTACGAGACGTCCTGGCCGCGGTAGCAGCGGCCGCCCACGCTCCACTCGGGAGTCACCACGACCCTGCCCCAGAAGCCCAAGGACCAGCCGGCCACCCTGATGGGCCAGCTGCTGCGCGCCAGGTGGACCTGGCCCAGGTACTCGTCGTAGGCCCAGTCCATGAGGGCGGCCGTGTCCGTGAAGCGGCCCTCGTGCGTCTGGCAGCCCAGGACGCAGCTGAAGAGCTGCAGGCCGTGGCGGCGCGACGAGCCCAGGAAGGTGGTCCCCGCCTCCACGGCGCCGGTCTTGATGCCGCAGAGGCCCCCGTAGCTCTCCATGAGGTCGTCAGTGGAGGCGAAGCTGCGCTCCTGGCCCGCCACCACGCAGCTGTAGCTGCGCGTCATGACGGCCCGCGCTATGAAGGGGTAGTGCTCGAGCGCGTAGCGGCCCATCACCACGAGGTCGTGGGCGCAGGAGTAGTGCCCGTCCTGCTCGAGCCCGTGCGGGTTGGCGAAGTGCGTGTCCCCCATGCCCAGCTCGGCGGCCTTCTGGTTCATGAGCCCCACGAAGGCGTCCGTGCTGCCCGCGACGTTGATGGCCACGTCATCCGCCGAGTCGTTGCCGGAATAGACGAGCATGGTCATCATCAGGTCGCGCAGCGTGGGCGTGTCACCCTGCCTCCAGCCGGTGAGCTGGGCGTCCTCGACGTAGCTGCCCTCGTGGACGTCACAGACGTCGTCGAGCTGACGGCCCGAGTCCAACGCCACCATGGCGGTCATGATTTTGGTGATCGACGCCATGGCCATGTGCTCGTGCGCGTCCCGCTCGAAGAGGACGTTGCCGTCCTGGTCCATCACCTCGTAGCTCTTCGCCTCGCTGAGGGCCGGCGGCTCGACGGCAAGCGCCCGAGCGGGCAGCGCCAGGCAGGCGACCAGGGCAAGGACGCAGGCGAGAGGCGCCAGGGACCTCGGGCGCGCACGGCCCGGCAACCCGACGCGGGCATGAGCCTCCCTCATCGGGCCTCGCCGCCCTCCGCCCTGGACGCAAGCACGTCTCGCCTGATGGCGAAGCCGGCCCTGGTGTACTCCAGCACGGCGAGGAGCGAGCAGAGGAGCCCCGCGTACACGAAGAAGATGCCCAAGCAGGCAGGGTCGTGGTTGAGGCCGGGAAGCCAGGGGAGGCTCGTCATGCCGAGGCCGCGGACAACGGGGAGCCCCAGCAGGAGGTCGCAGAAGCCGAACATGAGGAGGGCCGTGGCGGCCTTGCCCACGAAGACCACGTCCACGGGACGGCGACGGTAGCGCTGCAGGCGCAGGCCTCCCAAGAAGAGGTAGACGTCACGCCCGATAACGAAGCAGGCCACCCACACGGGCAGCTCGCCCGTGATGATGAGTCCCAGGACGCCCGTGAAGAGCAGGACGCGGTCCATGATGGGGTCCATGATCTTGCCCACCCAGCTGACGGTCTGGGTTCGGCGCGCCACCTGCCCGTCCAGGAAGTCCGTCACCGCGGCCACGGCGTAGAAGGCCAGGGCCACGTAGCGGTTCATGTCGGAGACGAACATCGACAGGAAGACGATGGTGAGCACGAAGCGGCAGGCAGTGATCACGTTTGCCACGGTGAGGATCGCGTTGGACGGGTTCTGGGGGCTGCCCACGGGAGCGGTGGCGGTGCCATGGGCCTGTGCCATGGCGGCGTCGTGGTCCGCCTGGCTCTTCACGCGGGTCTCGATCTTGTCCTTGGTCTGTCCCAACCGAGTGCCTCCGATGCCCCGGGGTCGCACCCGGAATCGCGTTGAACGCACTCAATACTACCCCATGGGCGCAACGGCTAGACGTCCAGCAGCTCCCGCACCACACGCTCCCCAAGCTCGCTCGTGGAGGCGCTCCCGCCCAGGTCGGGCGTGAGGTCGTCGCCCGCCTGCAGCACGCGCTCGATTGCATCCACGACGCGAGCCGCCCACTCCCCCTGCCCCAGGTGCTCGAGCATCTGCGCCGCGGACCAGATCGTGGCGAGGGGGTTCGCGATGCCCTTGCCCGCGATGTCGGGCGCGGAGCCGTGGATGGGCTCGAACATCGAGGGGAACTCGCGCTCGGGGTTGAGGTTGGCACCGGCGGCAAGCCCCATGCCGCCGCTGATGGCAGCCCCGAGGTCGGTCAGGATGTCGCCGAAGAGGTTGGACGCGACCACGACCTGGAAGCGGCCGGGGTCCCTCACCATGAGCATGGCCGCGGCGTCCACCAGGTAGCTGTGGGTCTCCACCTCCGGGTACTCGGCCGAGAGCTCGTCGAAGACCTGGTCCCAGAACACCATGGAGTAGTTGAGGGCGTTGCCCTTGCTTATGCTCGTGAGGCTCTTGTGCTCGCGACGCGCGAGCTCGAAGGCGTAGCGCATGATGCGCTCGGTGCCATGGCGGGAGAAGACCCCGTCCTGGATCACGACCTCGCGCGGCGTGTCCGGATACAGCCAGGATCCCGACCCCGTGTACTCGCCCTCGCTGTTCTCGCGTATGAAGGTCATGTCGATCTGCCCGGGCTCGACGCCCTTGAGGGGACAGGGCGCCCCCCTGAGCAGGCGCACGGGGCGCACGTTGACGTACTCGTCGAAGTCGTGACGGATCCTGAGCAGGAGGTCCCGCAGCGACACGTGGTCGGGCACGCCGGGGAAGCCCACGGCGCCCAGGAGGATGGCGTCGAAGCCCCTGAGCTGGTCGATGCCGTCCTCCGGCATCATCCGCCCCTCCCTGAGGTAGTACTCGCAGCCCCAGGGGAAGCTCGTGAAGTCGAAGCCGAAGCCGCCGTCTGCCGCGGCGATGGACCGCAGCAGCCCCTCCGCCTCCGCGACGACCTCGGGACCGATGCCGTCACCGGGAATGAGGGCGATGCGGTGGACCTGCTTCTCTGCCATGTCTCCTCCTGCGGCCAAAAGACAAAGGGGTATGCTTGCTGGCGCAGCATCCTAGGGCAGACAGGTTTCCCCCCGGTTAACCGATCCAAGGACCGCCCCCAAGAGCTCGCGCGGCTCGTGGACCCTGAGCTCGAGGGGGAGCCCCTCCCTCGTGGCCGCGCAGACGACGTGCCCCAGCCCGGTCGCCCAGCAGAAGCCCCAGCGCCCGAACCAGTCCTGGTGGTCCCTGAGGTCGGCGGCGAAGCCCGTCCCCTCAGCCTTGAGCGTCGCCTCGATTCTCGTCCAGAGGCGAGCGAACGCCTCGGGCGTGACCCTTGTCGGGTCGTCCGCGAGCCCTGGGGCGAGCCTCTGTCCCGCTCGCCCCAGGGTCATGACCATGAGGCGGTCCACCTCGTCTGGCAGCTCCGCCACATCCAGGCCCACGACCGCGGGAGAGGAGCATGCCGCCGCGAGCCTATGCGTGTGCGATATGCCCAGGTGCCACGCGCCCGAGGAGGGCTCCGGCTTGCCCTGGGGCCCGACGTCGAGGTCCGCGTCGCGACGAAGCCCCAGGCAGCCCGCCAGGATGAGCCCCGTGCCCAGTGCCTCCGCCCTCACGCCGGGATGTTTGGCGCGACGCGCCACGTCCAGGTAGCGCGGCATGGCACGCCCCTCGAGCGCGACCGCGAGCTCGGCGGGCTCCCCCAGGGCGCAGAGGCCCTCGAGGTCCAGCAGGTGGCAGGTCACCCGGGCGTCGGATGCGAGCGCCTCTCTCCCCTGGCACATGGCTACTGCACCTTCTCCACAAGGTGGCGGTACTGGATCTGGGCCAGGTCTCGGAGGGCGCGCGCGAGCTCGAGGAGGAGGTAGCGCGGCTCCATCCACCCCGGGAGGTCGTTCCAGGGGAGCTCGGGCGCGACCATCGCGAGCAGGGCGGAGGCGACGAGGATGGCGAAGCCTGCAGCGAGCGTTGGAGTGGACAAGACGAGGGCCCTTCTTGCGTCTTTCTGACCAACAGATTGTATCAACTGGGTGTAATAGAGGACAAACTCCTCCGGGTGGGCGCATCCTAGTGGCAGGGACCCAGAGATCGATCGAGGCATGGGAGGTCGGAACATGGCAAAGAACACAAGGCAGGGCGCGCGGGGCGTGGCGCGCCAGTACAGCCTGGGCGAGGAGGTCGCCAACTCGATCTCGCACGGGGTGGGAGCGCTGCTCTCCATCGCCGCCCTGGTCATCATGATAGTGGTGGCCGTGCGCCACGGGGGCGGCCCCCGCCTCGCCGCAGCGATAGTCTTCGGGATCTCGCTCTTCCTGGAGTTCCTCTTCTCCACCCTCTACCACGCGCTCACACCCGAGAAGGCCAAGCGCGTCTTCCGCATCATGGACCATGCGGCCATCTACGTGCTCATCGCCGGCAGCTACGCGCCATACGCGCTGGTGACACTCCGCGACGAGGGAGGGCTGGTGCTCTTCTCGGTGGTGTGGGGCGTGGCGATCCTGGGAATCGTGGCGGAGTGCTTCCTCAAGGAGAGGCAGCCCAAGTGGATGTCCGCCCTGGTGTACCTGGCCATGGGCTGGCTCGTGGTCTTCAGGCTCCCCCAGCTCATGGCGCTGCTGCCCACGCCGGGCTTCGCGCTGCTGGTGGCCGGAGGCGTCTGCTACACGCTGGGCACGGGCTTCTACGTGGCGAAGGGCGTGCCCTACCTGCACTTCGTCTGGCACCTCTTCGTCCTGGCGGGCGCCGCGTGCATGGCGCTCTCCGTCATGCTCTTCGTGCTGTAGGCGCGCGGGCAGCGGAGCGGGGTTCGCGCGTCCCGTTTTGCTTGCTCCTGCCCGCAGCGGTCCACGGGCAAGCCTTGCGTATGGCTACGGTGGGAGGCGCCTATGACGCCCGCGCCTGGGAAAGCAACCAGTCCCTCAGTATCACGGCATGGTTCACCTGGGGGTCCTTGGCGGCATAGAGCAGCGTGACGACGTCATGCGAGAGAAGTTCCGCCGCCAGGCTCGAGGCCTCGTCGCTCTGGTCGAGCTCCATGAGGTAGCGGGCGCGGAAGCTCTGGAAGTTCTCCGCCTTGTGAGCGAACTCCTTGCGCGCCTCGTTGGAGGGTGCGAGTCCCTTGGCCCAGAGGTCGGGGTGCAGGCGTTCCTTGCTCATGCCGCGCGGCCAGAGGCGGTCGACCAGAACCCTGAAGCCGTCCTCGTCGCTTGCGTCCTCGTACACGCGCTTGATCTTGACCTGCGCCATGGCGCTGCCTCCCTGGTTGGCTACAGGGTTAGTTGTTCCCATATGCGAGCGTGATATGCACTTGGAGGGCAGTCCAACTTGGCAGTGATGTACCAATCACCGAGGGGCTGTGTTGCAGGAGAGTAATGGCTGTACCATGACCTCAGTGCACCTGAGCTGTAAGGAGGCGGATCGTGTCTGACATCATCATCGAATGCACGATCAACATCCTTTCGCTCAAACGGGCACTTTCCGTCACACCTCCCGAGTTTGCCGCTGCCTATGACTGGTTTCAGAGACATGAGGGCAAGTCGATTCCACGTCTGCCCATGGGAAGCGACGCTCCGGAGGACGTGACGGTAAAGCTGGCCTCCCAGAGGGGCATCCACCATCCGAGCTACGAGCAGCTCCCTTCGAAGGGGGCCGGAAGGCCCACGTACGCGCTTTCAGTCCACTCGGAGGGACAGCGATACTATGCGGACAAGGACGTGATCCTTAGGCCAGAGGATGGAACCTGGACTCTTGACTACCAAGAGCATGCGACGTCGGAAGGCAAGCGGAACACAGACAGGTCAAACGAGTACCTGATGCGCAACCTCGAGGACGGAGTCCCCGTCGGCGTCATGGTGAGGGACAAGAGGCACGGTGGCTACAACGTGCTGGGCCTTGCTTTCGTCGAGCAGTACAACGCTGAGACCGGAACCTTCACACTGCATGGTCCCGTGAACGAAATGACCGAACTTAGGGGATCCTTCCTCGAGTTCCCCACTGACTCACTGACCGATGAGCAGGCCAGGCGTGCCAAGAACCTTGGGGTCTCGGACATAAACGACGAGAGGAGCCCCGAGGCCAGGCGTTACGTAAGGACCCTTCAGAGGGAAAGACAGTCCAAGTTTAGGCAGGACCTCATGGCAGCCTACGAAGGCACCTGCGCGGTCTCGGACACGAACGTCGTGGATGCTCTGCAAGCTGCCCATATTGATCCTTATAGGGGACGTCGCTCCCAGATTGTCCAGAACGGAATCCTACTTCGGGCAGACATACACCTGCTGTACGACGCGAACCTCGTTGCCATCGAGCCCGAGACCCATGTGCTACGTCTTGCGGAATCGATCAAGGGCTCAATATACGAAAGGTATGCCGGGACGCCTATTGCAGTGCCCAAGGACACGGACCTCCGACCTTCTGACGAACTGCTCGGCAGGCACTACGAGCAGTTCATTGCGGCATGGAGGCATGCAGCCTAGCGCATTCGCCCAGCCACCAGTCGACATCCCTGTCTTCTAACACGCTTCCTAACAAGCTCATGGCCAGACTCGGGAGGAAAAGGTCAGCATCTATCCCAAAGGCGAAGCAAGCGCCTGAGTAGTCGATGCGTCCCGTCCAGACAAAATTTTTATACCAGGCAGTTATTGCGAGTTCGCAGCCCTTGAACCGTGTTTTGATGTAGGCAACCAATTCGCTGTCGAAGCAACCATGGAATTCCGCCTCTGGGTTCACTCTGACGACATCCCGACAGCTATGGCAAAGCCATGCGCTTCGGCCCACTCAAACTCCCGCTTCCTCGCCTCTGGCGATGGGAACAGGAGAAAGGGACTTTGACTCTTGTGGTAGTTCATAGCGTCCTCCTCCACTGAGGAATCATTTCAGAGAAGGCTGAGATCGTCAGATCCCCAATCCGCCGAACGGCGTGGACGAAAAGTTCGATAGTGCTGGATTCGGAGATGAATTCAGACCAAAAATGGACGGAAAACGCGTTTGTGTAGGTTATGCAGCGATCCTAGCGACTACAACACAACTTTTTCTTTACACAAACGCGTTTTCCGTCCAGACAAAGAACCTACAGGGGTTCAAAGTCGACACAAACGCAAATCCCGTCCACGAGCCCCGTGAGCCTAGGCGCGGCGGAACAGGCGCTCTGCGAGGAGGCCGACAACGAAGCCCAAAATCGCCGGCAGTATCCATCCCATCCCCAGACCGGCCAGGGGCAGGAGGTCGAGCGGAAGCGCCAAGCCCTTCGCGAAGCCGTCACGCAGCGCCACGATGACACTATCCACGCCGCAGAAGGCGACGCAGAGCCTCCATGCCAGCCTACCCCCCTCACCGCTCCCCCGCTGGGCAAGGCCCATGACCATGAGCACGATGGCGATGGGGTACAGGGCAGAGAGCAGGGGCACCGAGTACTCCAGGATGGTAGTGAGCCCCACATTCGCGAGCAGGCAAGAGAGCACGGCGATGACCAGCGCCCAGCGCTCGTAGGGCATGAGCTCATACTCGACCGAGAAGTACTCGCTGATGGAGCAGATGAGCCCGATGCACACATTGAGGCAGGCAACGAGGAAGATCGCCGCCACGAGCACGCTCCCCGCCGACCCGAACTCGATGGCCGCCGCGCCGGCTATGACCTCGGCGCCGTTTGCCGCATTGGGAAGCGCGGAGCCCATGACCGCTCCGAGGTAGCCGAAGCCGCAGTAGATCGCGGCCATGCAAACGCCCGCAATGACGCCCGAGCGCACCACCTGTCGAGCGATGCCCGCGGGACTCTGGACGCCGAGTTCCCTCACGTTCATGGCGATGACGTAGCCGAAGGCAAGGGCGGCGAGCACGTCCATGGTCTGGTAGCCATAGACGAAGCCGGCGACGCCCGCGGCCTCGTCGTAGGGTGCGCTGGCGACGGTGGCGGGGATGCCCGGAGGCGACACGAGGGTGGACGCCACGAGCAGCACCACGAGCACGATGAGCGTGGGGCCGGATATCTTGCCCATGAGCTCGGTAAGGCGGTTGGGGTGCATGGCGAGGAAGTACGCCACGACGAAGAAGACGAGCGAGAAGGCGACGAGCGCCGCGGCGGGAGACACGTCCTCCGGGAGCAGCGGCCTCACCATCTCGAACGAGGTCGTAGCCGTGCGAGGGATGGCCAGGAAGGGCCCGATGGCCAGGTAGGCCGCCGCCGCGAAGACCTTGGAGAAGACGGGGTGGATGCGATCCCCCAGCTTGCCCACGGTGCCCGAGAGCGCGATGGCGGCGATGGTGAGGACGGGCAGCCCCACGGCCGAGACGATGAAGCCCAGGAGCGCCTCGGGGGTCTGGACGCCAGCTCGCAGGCCCAGCAGCGGTGCCAGGATGAGGTTGCCCGCGCCGAAGAACATCGAGAAGAGCGTTACCCCCACGACCAGGCCGTCGCGGGCCCCCAGAGCGTCCGAATCGCTTCCAGATGCTAGGTGGGTCCTCTTTGCCATGCCGAATCCTTTCAATTTGTTTTTGAAAAGGTATCATGTGCGCGCGTAGGCGGTGCCTCTTGTAGCCATTCCGAAACGCTACGCGGCTTCGAAGAACCAACAGCACGAGCGGGCCTGCCGGCTTTCCGGCAGGCCCGCTCGCTTGCTAAGGGAACCGTTGCGAGGACATTCGAGCGCGGCCTTGGGAGGTTATCCCAGCCGGCCCGTCCAAGCCCCTCCCCTACAGCTCCCTCCCCTGGTAGAGCCTGCAGGAAATCTGCATGGAGAGCAGGTAGACCACGACGCATGCAAGGACGCCGATGGGGGCGAGCCACCATCCGAGCGCGCCGACGACCCCCGTCAGCCCCGCTCCCATGCCCTGCAGCGTCTCATTCGGAAGCAAGGCCATGAGTGAGGGAACCAGGCAGGGCAGGACGACAATCGCCCTCGCCCTGGCAGTCCCCCAGGCGAAGAGGAAGGGCAGCTGCAGGCTGAAGAGCAGGTGCAGCACCAGGTATGCAAGCAGCAGGAAGCCGAGGAGGCTCCCGAGGCCGAGCTCTCCCGAGACCTGCGGCATGAGCAGGGGGAGCAGTCTGGCACAGAGCAGTGCCAGAAGGGCGACGAAGAGCAGCACGACCAGGCCGAAGAGGGGCAGGAAGAGGTAGCGCGAGCGCACGACGTCCCGCCTCGTGACGGGGAGCGCCAGCCTGCCCTGCTCCCAGCCGCTCGCCTCGTCGGCGCCGAAGGCCCAGCCGAGGGCAAAGTACATCGCGATGCAGAGCGCGATGATGGGGAAGGCGACGATCTGGTCGAGAGAGATTGACGTCTCCCTGCCCGAGACGTAGCTGATCAGGAACGGGACGAAGACGACCACCGCCGTCACCCACAGCATCTGGCGAAGCCTCCGCGCCATGAGGCAGAAATCCACGTACAGCAGGGATGCCATCAGAACTCCTCCCCCCTGACGACGAGCAGCATGAGCTCGTCGATATCCGCCGCGTCGCAGGCGAGCAGCGGGTAGGCGCGCAGGAACTCCGCGCGGTCGGGAACCAGCAGGTCATAGGACAGGTCGCGCCTCAGCACGCGGGCGCCGGCGCCCTTGAGGAGACCGTCCGCGCGCACGCGCTCCAGCTCCGCCTCCCTCAGGCGGGCGATTCCCATCACGTCGTTCACGAGGTCCCTCTCGCACTGGAACACGACCCTTCCGTCGTCCACCATGAGGAGGTAGTCGGCGACGTGCTCGAGGTCGCTCGTGATGTGGCTCGAGATCAAGGCGGAGCGGTCTCCCGCCTCCATCCACTCGCGCAGGATGCCCAGTACCTCCTCGCGCACGATGGGATCGAGCCCCGCCGTCGGCTCGTCCAGGACGAGGACGCGCGCCCCCGTGGCGAGGGCGCAGGCCAGCTGCAGCTTCATGCCCATGCCGCGCGAGAGCTCGCGCACGCGCTTGCGGGCCGCGTGTGAGCGGTGCGGGCACTCGTCGTGCGGCAGGAGCCCCATGCGCTCGGACAGCTCCTGGAAGAGCCTCCAGTCGAAGCGCTCGTAGGCGAGGGCGTGCATGGTCGCCACCTGTGCCACGCTGAGCTCGCCCGGATAGGGGCAGGTTGAGCTCACGAAGCCGATTGCACCCTTCGCCTCGCGAAGCACGCCGGAACCCATCTGCGAAACGGGGTGCCCGAAGAGCTCCACCTCGCCCGCATCGGGGACGAGGCTCCCCGTAATCGCGCGCATGATGGTGGTCTTGCCCGCGCCGTTCTGCCCCACCAGGCCCATCACCGACCCGCGGGGCAGGTCGAGGTCGATGCCCCTCAGCTCGAAGCCCTCGTAGGACTTGCGGAGCCCCCTCACCCTGAGGTCCGAGGGCTCCCCGCCCAGGTCCAGGGTGCCCAGCGCCAGCTTGCGTCCCATGTGTCCAGACATCAGCGACCACCCTCCTCCAGCACGAGGTCGAGCATCTCGTGCAGCTCGTCCGACCCGATTCCCGCCTCGCGCGCCCGTGCGGCGGCGAGGGCAAGCGCCTCCTCGACGGACCTCAGGCGCTCCTCGCGCAGCAGCTCGGGATCCACGCCCGCGACGAAGCACCCCTTACCGGGCACGGTCTCCACGAGGCCCTGGGCCTCCAGCTCCGCGTAGGCTCGCTTGGTCGTGATGGCGCTGATCCTGAGGCTGGTGGCCAGGCTGCGTATGGAGGGCAGGGCCTCCCCCGGCTCGAGCGAGCCCTGGACGATCTGGGACCTGACCTGCGTGGCTATCTGCTCGTAGATGGGTGTCCCCGAGGAGTTGGAGAGCACGACCTCCATCCCGTCTCCTCTCTGCTCATACTGTATATACATAACATATACAGTATGAGCAGAGAAAGTCAAGGGCGATTTTGGAGAAGGTCCTCTCGCCAGCGGACCCATGCGGGGTGCAACCCGTACACAACTCGCCACAGATGACGACTTTCTGTCACCTGGGGCGAGTTGTGTACGACCAAGTGAGAGGGGCGCCAGAACCTACGCAGCAAGCTCCCTCACGGCGGCGATGGCCACGTCCACCTCGTCCTCCGTGTTGAAGTACGAGAAGCTGAAGCGGACCACGCCCTGCTCGATGGTGCCCAGGGCGCGGTGCATGCGCGGGGCACAGTGCGCTCCCGGCCTGGTGGCGATGCCCCAGCGCTGCGAGAGCTCGTCCGAGACGGCGGAGGAGCTGTGGTCGCGGACGTTGAGGGCGACGATGGCACAGCGCTCCGCCTGGTCGAAGTCCCCGTAGACGCGGACGCCGTCCACGGAGCGGACGCCCTCCCAGAAGCGGCGCATCAGCAGGTCCTCGCGCGTGCGGACGACCTCCACGCCAATCTCCTCCAGCCATCCCAGGGCGGCAGAGAGGCCCGCGATGCCGTGGTTGTTGAGCGTACCGGCCTCCAGGCGGGTGGGGTACTCGTCGGGCTGCGACTCGAGGAAGGACTTGACGCCCGTCCCGCCCACCTTGAGCGGGGCGACATCGACGCCCTCCGCAAGGCAGAGGCCGCCCGTGCCCTGGGGACCCATGAGCCCCTTGTGCCCGGTGAAGCAGACCACGTCGGCGCCGAGCCTGCCCATGTCGACGTCGTGAGCGCCCGCGGTCTGGGATGCGTCGAGGACCACCAGGGCACCGTGGGCATGGGCCACGTCGGCCACGCGCCTGACGTCCACCATGTTGCCCGTGACGTTGGAGCCGTGCGTCACGGCGACGAGTCGGGTGCCTTCGACCACCAGACGCTCGAGCGCGTCGTAGTCGAGCCTTCCCTCCCCGTCCGCCCCGGCGAAGTCCAGGCGCACGCCGCGCTCGTCGCGCAGGCGGTAGAGCGGCCTCAGGACCGAGTTATGCTCGAGGTCGGTGCTCACCACGTGGTCGCCCGGGCGCACCAGCCCCATGAGCGCGACGTTGAGGGCCTCGGTGGAGTTTGAGCAGAAGGCGACGTGGTCCGCGCGGGGACAGCCGAAGAGCCTGGCCAGGCGCTCGCGGGCAACGTAATCGGCGCGCGTGGCGGCGAGCGAGGCCTCGCTCGTCCCGCGCGAGGCGTTGCCCATGTCCTGAAGGGCCGCGACCACGGCATCGACAACGACCTGGGGCTTGCGCATGGTGGTGGCGGCGTTGTCCAGGTAGATCATGGTCCTCCCCTCATGTGGGTCGCCCCACCCCCGGATGGACCGCGAGCGGGGCGACGACTGCTCGTTGCGCGCCTGGCTAGGGCCTGACCACGTGCGAGGCCTCCATCTGGCGCTGGGCGATGACGTACATGTTGGTGACGTCGCCCACCTGGAGCTTCTCGGCGATGCCATAGAAGTTGAGGCAGGTGCCGCAGCTCAGGACCTCGACGCCGGCATCCACGAGGGCCTTGATGTCCTCGATGGAGTCGGAGCCCTCGGTGGTGAGCTTGACGCCGCCGTTGTAGAACAGGACGCACTTGGGGAGGACCTCCTGCTGGGTGAGGGCGTAGATGAAGCCCTTCATGAGGGTGCGGCCCAGCTCGTCGGAGCCCTCGCCCATGTGGTCGGCCGTGATGGCCACGACCACGCCGTTGCCGGGCGCGCAGCAGGCGTAGTCCGCGGGGTCGGTCTCCTTGGCGGCCTCGGCGGCTCCCGCGCCAACCTGGATGCTCACCTGCCAGCTGCCGTCGCCCTTGTCCTCGACCGAGGACGCGAGGCCCTTCTCGCCCGCGAACTTCTGGAGGTTCTTGACGGCCGTGGGGTTGTCCACGGAGGTGACGACGGTCGAGCCCTCAGCAGCGGCGGCCACGGCCTTCATGGTCTTGACCACGGGGATGGGGCAGGCGTCGCCGATGGCGTTGACGTCGATGATTTCATTGCTCATGTGATGCTTCCCTTCTTGGGACCAGAGTCCCAGCGTCTTGCGAAAGACAGCTTGCCCACTAGCTCGCTTGCCTACTTGACGACCCTGACGAAGGGCTCCCCCTCACCGCGGGTCACGAACTCTCCCACGCGTGCCGCCGAGACGCCGGTCGCGCGGATGCGCGCCACCAGCTCGTCAGCCTGCTCGGGCGGCAAGGCGAACATCAGGCCGCCGGAGGACTGCGGGTCGAAGACGACCTCGGGAACCTCCTCGGCAAGTCCCTCGTCCACCTTCACGCGGTCCCTGAAGTAGTCCTCGTTGCGGTAGGCCCCGCCGGGGATGATGCCCATGCGCGCCATCTGCGCCGCGCTGTCGAAGAGCGGGACCGCGGAGTAGCTCAGGCATGCCGTGACGCCCGCGCCCTCGGCCATCTCGCAGAGGTGGCCCGCCAGGCCGAAGCCCGTCACGTCCGTGCAGCCGTGCACGTCGAAGTCGCGCGCGGCCTCGGCCGCGTACTTGTTGAGGGTGCTCATCTCGCGATAGAGGTCGCCGAGCTCCGACTGCTCGAGCAGCTCGCCCTTGACGGCCGTGTTGAGAAGCCCCGAGCCCACGCGCTTGGTGAGCACGAGGGCGTCCCCCGCCCGCGCGCCGGCGTTGGCCAGCACTCTGTCGGGATGCGCGAAGCCCATGACGCACATGCCGTACTTGGGCTCGTCGTCCGTGATGGTGTGGCCGCCCGCGATGGTGCAGCCCGCCTCCTTGGCCTTGTCCGCCCCGCCCCTCAGGATCTCTTCCGCGACGCTCACGTCGAGGCAGTTGGGGAAGCAGAGCAGGTTCATGGCCAGGGTGGGCGTGCCCCCCATGGCATAGACGTCCGAGAGCGCGTTCGCCGCGGCAATCTGGCCGAAGAGGTACGGGTCGTCGACCATCGGCGGGAAGAAGTCCACCGTGCTGATGAGCGCCGTGTCGTCGCTCACCTTGTACACGCAGGCGTCGTCCGAGCTGTCAAAGCCGATGAGCAGCCGTGGGTTGAACGTGTTGGGTAGGTCGCTCAGAACCTGAGCGAGGGCACCAGGTGCCATCTTGGCCGCTCAACCAGCCGCCTTGGTCATCTTGGTGAGCTGGACCTTCTTTGCCGTCATGGTCGCCTCCTCCCCCTGCTCGTGCGCGGGGCGGCATGTCCGCCGCCAAAGGCTCCCGCGCGTAGAATGTCCTGGACCACGGCGCCCCTGGGGCACCCGTCCACGGAACCTCACCCCAGGCCGGCACAGGAAGGAACGACATGCCCCTCTCCGCTCCCAGGGATACCCTCATAGTAGCGTTCGACCGCACGACCGACGCGATGGCGATGGAGGCCGCCTGCAGGCGCGACGGCATGCCGGGCAGGCTCATCCCCATGCCGCCCCAGATATCCGCCGGCTGTGGCATAGTCTGGAAGGCGGACCCCGCCGACGAGGCACTGGTCATGGACGAGATGCGGGAGCTGGGACTCAGCCCCAGCTCCCTGCACCGCATCATGGTCTAGGCGAGAGGACCATCCGCTGCGGGCCGTCCCGGCCGAACGCCTGCGGCGGCGATGCTGCACCGCACCTAGACCTTCGCCGGGGCCTCCTTCTGTCCCTCGCCGTCCCCTGCCTCGTCCGCCGCGAAGACGAACATGACGTATCGCACGAGGGCGTAGGCGACGAGAAGCGTCGCGATTGCGGTCTCGACCAGGACGGGCAGCTGCAGCCAGGGCGCGGGCACGCCGAGCTTCGCCAGGCATGCCATGGTCTGCTTGAGCGCCGTGGCGGTGATGACGAAGGGGAAGGTGTAAGCCGCGAAGCTGGGGGCAAACTTCCCCTGCGCGAGCAGTCGCGGCAGCTGGGTGAGGACGCCCAGGAAGACGATGCTGGCAACGACCTCCATCAGGACGAGGAAGCCAGCGTCTTTGGGGGTCACCGACTGCACGTAGCCCACGACGCAGAGGCTCGCGGGAGCCGTGCAGATGCACAGCACCGGACGAGCGGGGACCGGCAGCTCACCCACGCGGAGGTAGCGCAGTGCCACCGCGACGGAGACGAGCACGAAGGTGACGACGCCGAACCAGAAGGCGACCGTCCCCACGTCGGCCCTGCCCATGGCGGGGGCGGTGATCGATGCCGCGACGATGCCCACATAGACGATGTACCAGCTGGGGAAGACCTGCTTCAGCTGGAAGTGCAGCACGTGGCGGGCGGTGAACCACACGATGAGCGCCAGGTGCAGGGCGAGGCCCAGGTACCAGAGGAGGTAGCCCAGGGGCTCAAGCACCGGCTTGGCGTAGCCCGCGAGCAGCAGGAGCGCCATGGGGAAGGTGCCCGCGATGCTGGCGAGCATGGGGTTGGCCATGTCGCGCCTGAAGTCCTCGGGGTACAGCGCGACCTTCGCCACCAGGACGATTCCCATCACGGTGGCGAGGATCCCGCAGACCATGCGGATGGGCTCGCCATAGCTCTGGAGCAGGTTTCCCAGGCCGACGAGGCCCAGCATCACGCCGGCGAGCGGCAGGGGGACTCTTCTAAGCAACGAAGGCCTCCCTCTTGACCGCGACGACGTCCTCGATCTTGAGGCGCTTGAGGGGCTCGCTTCCCTCGCCGTCGAGGTTGGTCACGCCCTCCTCGCGGCAGACGATGCTGGCAACCTTCCAGGCGCAGAGACCGGTGAAGTAGATGCACTGCTCCTTGTGGGCGCCCTGGCCCATGTCGAACTCGCGGGTGAGCACGCGGCAGCAGAGGGCATGCTTGCCGTTGTTGTCGCGGAACCAGTCGTGGAGCTCGTGGGTGAGGCTCATGCACCTGACGACCTTGGGGTCCTGCGGGCCGTTCTGCTCGGTGCGCCCGTAGAGCAGGCCGAGGGCGGCAACGCCCCCGTTGGCCGCGCCGCACATGCAGCCGGACTTGCCCACGCCCACCGACATGCCCGAGACCATGGTGATGACCTGCTCGGACACGTCGAGCTTGAAGCAGTCGCGAATGGCGCACATGACTGCCTCGTCGCAGAAGTAGCCGCCCTTGTAGTAGCCCTCCGCCAGGCGCTGGACCTCGTGGGGGCTCACCTCCTGCACGTTGATCCTGACGTTCGTAGCCATGATGAAGCTCCTCTCCTTGAACGCTCTGTATGGCTATGCGTCACCTAGGCCCGAGGGGCTGGGATTCACCGGATTCGCATGTCAGCTACAAGATGTCTCGAAGCGCCTCTAGCGCGGCATCCACCTCTTCGGCCGTGTTGAAGTAGCCGAACGAGAAGCGAATGGTGCCGCTGGGGTAGGTCCCCAATGTCTTGTGCGCGGACGGGGCGCAGTGTAACCCCACGCGGACCATGATTCCATAGTCGGAATCCAACTTTTTTGCGACGGTCGCCTCGTCGTCGCCAGGCGTCTGGATGGACACGACGGCGGTGCGCCCCTCGCTGCCACGCCTTCCGACCAGCCTTGCGACGCCCCTCTCCTCCAGGGGGGCCAGTCCCTCCATGAAACGTTCCGCGAGCGCCATCTCGTGCCGATGGATGGCGTCGATGCCCGTCTTTGCGATCCAGCCCAGGGCGGCATGCAGGCCAAAGATGCCCGGCAGGTTCTGGGTGCCCGCCTCCAGGCGGTCGGGCAGGAAGTCCGGAAGCTCCTCGCTGTGGCTGACGCTCCCCGTGCCGCCAGAGACGAGGGGCTCGAGCTCCAGGCCCAGCCCCTCGGCCAGCACGAGCCCGCCTATGCCCTGGGGACCCATGAGGCCCTTGTGGCCGGTGAAGGCCACGGCGTCCGCGTGCAGCTCGCCCACGTCTATGGGGAGCACGCCCGCGGTCTGCGCGCTGTCGAGGAAGAAGCGGATGCCGTGCTCCCGGCAGAAGGCGCCCAGCTCGTGCGCGGGCATGACGGTGCCGCAGACGTTGCTCGCGTGCGTCATGACCAGGGCACGGGTGGCGGGGGTGATGCAGGACTCGAGCGCGTCCAGGTCGAGCGCGCCCTCCCCGTCGCAGCGGGCGCGGGTGAAGCTCACGCCCTGGCGCTCTAGCTGGCGCAGGGGACGCATGACGGCGTTGTGCTCCATGGAGGAGACGATCACGTGGTCCCCGGGTCGCAGGTAGCCCTTGAGCAGGACGTTGAGGGACTCGGTCACGTTCTTCGAGAAGACCACGTTGGCGCAGTCCGAGCCGCCGAAGAGCCTGCAGAGTCGCTCGCGCGTCTCGAAGACGACCTGCTCGGTGCCATAGGCATCCTGGTAGGCTCCGCGTCCCACGTTGGTACCCACGTGGGCGAGGTAGTCGTACACCGCCTGGGCCACGCAGGGTGGCTTGGGGAAGGTCGTGCTCCCGTTGTCGAGGTAGATGCCCATGTCTTCCGTTCACCCCTGTACGCGTGACGCTGGCGGGAAAGGTTCAGCAAACTCAAACATTGTCAGCATACGGTAAAAAATCGTTATTCGTCTACAAAGACAACGCTCGTGAGAAGACGGCGGAAAGGAGACGAACGTGGACGCAAAGAGTGAGAAGACGGCGATCGTTGTGGGAGGCGCGGTGATCGGCGTCATCGCGTCGCTCCTCGTGTACTTCGGCAACCCCGGCAACATGGGCTTCTGCATCGCCTGCTTCATGCGCGACACCGCAGGTGCGCTGGGGCTTGACTCCGCCGCAGCGGTCCAGTACATCCGCCCCGAGATCATCGGCCTGATCCTAGGCAGCACGGTCATGGCAGTCGCGAACAAGGAGTTCGCCCCCAAGGGTGGAAGCGCCCCCGTCACCCGCTTCGTGCTCGGCTTCTTCGCCATGGTCGGCGCCCTCATGTTCCTCGGCTGCCCCTTCCGCATGATCCTGCGCCTCGCAGGCGGCGACCTCAACGCCGTCTGGGGCATCGTGGGCTTCGTCCTGGGCATCGCCTGCGGCGTCGTCTTCCTCAACCGCGGCTACAGCCTGGCCCGCTCCCACAAGATGGACGTCGTCGAGGGCTCCGTCATGCCCGTCATCGCCGTCGTGCTCCTGGTGCTGCTCATCGCCGCGCCCGAGTTCATCCACTTCACCGAGGCCGGCAAGGGCCCCGGCGCCCTGCACGCCGCTGTGGGCATCAGCCTCGTCGCCGGTCTCGTGGTAGGCGCGATCGCCCAGCGCACCCGTCTCTGCATGGTGGGCGGCATCCGCGACCTGATCCTCTTCCGCGACAGCAAGCTCATCCTGGGCTTCGTCGCCGTCTTCGTCGCCGCCCTGTTGACCAACCTCGTGCTCACCGCCGCGATCCCCGGCACCTTCTTCAAGCTCGGCTTCGCCGACCAGCCCATCGCCCACACCGACGCGCTCTGGAACGCCCTCGGCACCTTCCTGCTGGGCCTCTCCTGCGTGCTCCTGGGAGGCTGCCCCCTGCGCCAGACCGTCCTCTCGGGCGAGGGTAACTCCGACAGCACCATCACCATCCTGGGCCTCGTCGTCGGCGCCGCCTTCTGCCACAACTTCGGGCTGGCCTCCAGCCCCGCCGGCCCCACCTTCAACGGCATGGTGGCCACCATCCTGGGCATCGTCGTAGTCCTCGCCATCGCCTACGCCAACAGCCTCTCGAGAAGCGAGTAGCCCTCCGACATCCCGGGCCCTCGCAAGAATCGGCGGGCCTGGTCGGGGACGCTCCCGGCCGGGCCCCGACAAAGATAGGAGAACCATGAAGACCATTGACGCACGCGGACTTTCCTGCCCCGAGCCCGTCGTCCTCACCCGCAACGCCCTGTGCGACGACTCCGAGCTTGAGGTCCTGGTGGACAGCCCCGCCCCACGCGAGAACGTCGCCCGCTTCGCCCGCAGCCAGGGTTGCGCCGTCGAGGTCGCCGACGCCGAGGACGGCTGGCGCATCTCGATCAAGCGCTAGATGGCCGCCCAAATGCGCCTCGTCGCCACCTTCGTCTCGCACTTCGCGGCCATGCGCTTCCGCGGCCTCTGCCAGAAGGCGGGCTGGGAGGTGGAGCTCATGCCCGTGCCGCGCTCGCTCAGCAGCAGCTGCGGCACCTGCGCGAGCTACGTTCCGGGCACCGCCGAGGAGCTGCTCCCGGCGGGAGCCAAGGAGGACGAGCTCGAGCTCGTGGCAAGGGAGTCAAAAGACGGCTTCGAGGTCGTCTGGAGGCATGAGGGCTAGGCGGCGCGACAGCACGTCCAGACCCCTAGCGGCCCACCTAGCCTAACCAGACATTTCGAAGCACCCGATCTTGCAGTCGTGGACAGAATCGTCATAGGAATGCCCCACATGCGTCCACGAACGCAAGATTCGTCCATGGAAAAGGTCCACCCATGCAATTCGGCCCGGTCAGGCGAGAGCAAGCTCGCTCGACCGGGCCGCGCACGTACGATGCCGGAACCTCACCTACTCTCCCAGCGTCAGGAGCAGAGCCATCTTGAAGCGCTTGTCCGCGCGCACGTAGTGGCGTCCGCCCGCGTCGAACTTGAAGTTCTCTCCGGCGTGGATGAGGTGCTCCTCTCCCTCGTAGCCGATGGTCGCCTCGCCGTCCAAGGCAAAGACGATGGCCTCTCCCGGAGCGGAATGCTCGCTGAGCCCCTGACCCGCGTCGAAGCTCATGAGGGCGAGCTTCATCCCCGCGTTGTGCGCGAGGTCCATGTTCACGATCGACCCGTCCTGGTAGGGCAGGAGGTCGGCCAGCCTGAGGACCTCCCCCGCCTTGAGCATCTCGTTCATCTGCGCTTCCCTTCCTAGGTTCACCTCTACGTACCCGCACCCGACCCCCGTCCGCACGCCCACCGGCACGTCGATGGGCGTGACGGCGAGCTCGCCGGCCCCGAGGGTGGTCGCCTCTCCCCCGCTGCCATAGAGCTCGAGCGTGCCACCCTGCACGAGCACCAGCTTGGGCGTCGCATAGCTTTCCGCGCTGATGTCCGTGCCCGCCGCGAGGGCGAAGCCCAGGGGCGCGCCGTCGGGCCGCGCGAGCTTGGAGGAGACCGTGCATCCCGGAGGGGCCACGAGCTCCTTCGCAAGCGAGAAGGTCCTACCTGCCTCTATGTCCATGTGCCTCAGCTCCCATATGACTTGGCTCCCTGGTCTTTCCGCACGCTGGGAGTCTGCCCGTTTCGCGCCAAATGATACGTTGATAGGGGCATATTTTTCGCACTCAGCCCGGGCGCGCGGGGCGCGGGCCAAGCCCTATCGCGGCAGTCACGCCGGCAGCTCCCCCGCCTCGATGCACTTCTGGGGACACGACCTTTGGCAGCTGCCAC
This sequence comes from Olsenella sp. oral taxon 809 str. F0356, assembly GCF_000233535.1. NCBI lineage: Bacteria > Bacillati > Actinomycetota > Coriobacteriia > Coriobacteriales > Atopobiaceae > Olsenella > Olsenella sp. oral taxon 809. Next base: position 1,614,818 of record NZ_JH376563.1, on the reverse strand, counting down.
AGCCCATGCAGGCGTCCGTGATTCGGAAGCCCTTCTCACGCACGGCGCCACCGCCCAGGGCCAAGCTCTGCCTGAAGACGGGCTCGCGACCCAAGTCGAAGAGCTCCAGCTCGCCGGAGTCGAGGAAGAATGCCTCGAGGACGTAGCGACTCTCGCCAGGATACACGCCCTCCATGGAGGGGTTCTGCTCGAAGATGCGGTCTATCGTCTGCCTCTGGAGGGCATCGGGAAGGCGCTTCGCCTCGCCGCTGAGGCGTACGGACTGCCACTGTCCGTTGAGGCCGGCTATCGCCACCTGCGGGAAGCGCAGCAGCTGAGCATGGAAGTCCTTGCCGCGCGCGGTGCAGAAGTAGAGCCTGCCGTCCTCCACGAGCATCACATCTATGACGCGAACCTGTGGAAGTCCCCTCTCGTCCACCGTCGCGAAGCAGACGTCCCGCATGTCCCTCAGCATCTGAAGCAGCTCCGTGGCCTGCATCTCTCCCCGTTCCAAGGTCCTCCCCTGGGTACGATTCTCCTGCCTGCGCGTCGTGGCGGGAAGTAGGCACCTTTGGGTAAGCATGAGAGAGAGGATCGGTCGCGTCGAGGGCGGCGGAGCCGGCGAAACCCATGGAGAGGGACCTTCGGCGTGACGGTCCAGGTCGTGACGGACCTGCAACGCGCCTAGAAGACGCGCCTCTTCTTGAGCAGCCACATGATGAGCACGCAGACGAGGGCGGTGGCGACACAGATTATGACGAAGCCGTGGGTCTCGTTGGCAAGCGGCATCCACTCGTCGCTCACGTTCATGCCATAGAAGCCCGAGACGATGGTGGGGATAGAGAGGACGACCGTTATCACCGTGAGGCGTCGCATCACGTCGTTGAGGCGCAGGTCCATGACGGACGACATGAGGTCGCGCGTGCCGTCGATCACGTTGCGGTAGATCTGGGCCATCTCGAGTGCCTGCTGGTGCTCCACGATGGCGTCCTCGAGGAGTTCGTCCAGACCCTCGTGGCGCAAGAGCCGCGGGCAGCGCCTGAGCCTTCCCAGGGCGTTGGCGTTTCCCTGCAGGGAGGTGGAGAGGTACACCAGCGAGGACTCGAGCCCATGGAGGGAGAAGAGGTCGGCCTCGCTGATGGAGCGGTCCATGCGGCCCTCGAGAGCGAGGCGACGACGGTCGATGTCTGCCAGGACCTGCTGGTAGAAGACGCCCAGGCGCAGGAGGATGGTGCAGACGAAGCGACTGTGCCTCCAGGTGGAGAATCCCCTCACCTTGCCGGACGAGAAGTCGTCCAGGAGCGCGAAGCGCTCGGAGCAGATGGTGATCACGTTGGACTTGGTGAGGATGATGCAGAGGGGCACGGTGTTGCGGGCGCGCTCGCCGTGGGTCTCCCCCGCCGAGGGGACGTCGACGAGGATGAGCAGGGAGTCGTCCTCGTACTCGTACTCGACGCGCGCCTTCTCCTCGGGGTCGATGGCAGCGAGGACGTCGTCGCGCTCGAGGCCGAAGGTCCTAGCGACGAGGTCGACCTCGTCGAGCGTGGGCGCGCAGAGGCGGACCCACGCGCCGTCCCCCATGTCTTCCACGCGGGAGGTCACGCGATTCTCGGTGCGATATGCCTCGATCACGCTTCCTCCCCCGGACTCACGGCCTGGCCCCTGCATCCAGTCGAGCCTAGCACAGGACGCGCCCCCGACCGGAGATGCTCCGACAGGGGGCGCGGCGGTCGGCCGCGAGCGAGCAGCCGGCCAGTCGTGTCCGTCCGAGGGCTACCCCTGCCCACCCATGCCGAAGGCGTAGCCCGTCATGGCCATGGACCCCAGGTTGATCTTGTGGTTGAACACCAGGGGCCTCTCGCCCTCTGCGGCACCCATTACGAAGGGCAGCGGGAGGAAGTGGTCCGGCGTGGGAACGGCGTAGTCCGCGTCGGGGAGGCTTGCGTACGAGAGGACCGCGTCGTCGTCGCGCCCCTCGACGGCCGCGGTGACGCGGGCCTCGAAACGCTGGGCCTGGGGCGTGCCGCCGGGGTTGTGCCAGTCGGCCTCGTAGAGGTTGTGGACCACGTTGCCGGAGCCCATGACGAGGTAGCCCTCGTCGCGGAGGTGGGCAAGACCCTGGCCCAGCCGGTAGGCGTAGCGGGCGTCCTCGTCGCCGTTGACGGAGATCTGGACGACGGGGATCTTTGCCCCCGGGAACATGTGGACGAGGGGCGCCCAGGTCCCGTGGTCGATGCCCCAGTTGTCGCTCGCCGCGACCTCGATGCCCTTGGTGGCAAGGACGGCGTCGGTGAGCGCGCGATGGCCCGAGGGCTCGTACTTGAGGGCATAGAGCTCGTCAGGGAAGCCGTACATGTCATAGGTCTGGCGGGGCCTCTCGGCGCTTTGGACCCAGCTTCCATGCGTGTACCAGTGCGCGGACGCCATGAGGATGGCCCTGGGCGTGCCAAACTCCTCGACCACCCTCCGGCCCAGCTGTGACATGCCCTCCGTGAGCTCGTCGTGACGCAGGGCGATCATGGGGTCGCCGTGGCCCACGAAGATGGCGGGCATCCTTCCGCGTCCGGTATACGCAGCGGGTTCGGTCGTGGCCGCGTTGGGCGTGGCCTCCGCCGCACCGTTGGGCGTGGCCTCGTTTCGTGCTGTCATGATTCCTCCCTCTGCCCGCGACCGTCGTCACGGGCCACCTTGCTCAGAAGCAGCCAGAGCTGGCGCTTCTCGCCTTCGTCCAATGCAGAGAACCGCCTGCCGATGGCCCCCATCACCCGTGGGTAGGTCGCGCGCACGAGGGTGCGGCCCGCCTCGGTGAGGCTCACCATGTGCACGCGTGCGTCCGTGTCGGAACGGCCCAGGCTCACCAGTCCGTCGCGCTCGAGGTTGCGTGCCACGAGGGGCACGTTGCCCTGGGTGCCGAAGATGGCCGCCTGGATCCCGCCCATGGAGAGGGGACCGTGCGCGTCCAGCGCCTCGAGTACCTCGAACTGGGTGAGTGTGAGGCCGGAGGGACGGACCTCCGCCGCGCTCTCGCGGAAGATGCGGTTGCGGGCCCTGCTCAGGGCAGCGAAGAGGTAGTCGTCGGCGCTTGGCATGGATGGTCACGCTCCCTTCGGACTGGCCGGATTCCGTTGGCTGGTGTCCTTCTCTTGTCGACCGGTGTTCTTCTCTTGTCGACTGGTGTCCTTCTCCCCCGAACGCGGCAATTTATACCTAACTAGTTGTTTCAAGGGAGAATTGCCGCCCTTCTCCCCGTTCTCTATGCAACTTCCTGACTCTGACTCGCCTCTCCCCCGTTCTCTATGCAACTCTCTGACTTCGTCGAGGCGTCAACTGGCCTTTTGTTAGGGCAATTTCAGAGAAAGGCATAGAGAACGGAGCTGGATACGGGAGCAGGAACTGGGAGCAGGAGCTGGGGGGGCGGGGTTGGACGGGATGACGGTGAGCGGCATGGAGCTGAGGGATGGAGTGGAGCTGGGGAGCGCGTCGAGAAGAGCGGCGCCGGGGTCGAGCGAGTGGTCAGCCCAGATGCCAGGTGTGGTCGGCGGGGAGGCTGTGGCCCAGCACGAGCTCGACGTTCCTGCTGTCGCTCCTCTGGTAGTGCGCCTCCGCCTCCTCGGGCGTAGAGCCGCCGGCCACCTTGCGCGCGACGAGCCGCCGGTGTAGGACCTCAGAGTCCTCCCGCAGCATGACGGAGACGTCGCAGAGCTCGCGCAGCCCCCTCCAGCCAGGCTCGTCCAGGAGCAGGTAGTTGCCCTCGACCAGCACGACGTCGCTCTCCACCAAAGGTCCGTCTGCGCTGACGTCGTGGGTCCTGCGGCTGTAGCTGGGCCAGCGCAGGGCCTCACCCGCACGTAGGCGTGCGAGCGCTGCGGCGAGCACCTCGACGTCGAAGGTCTGGGGCGCGCCCTTTACGCTCCTCAGGGACGGGGCGGCGGGGTCGTCACCCACATGGCGCGCGTCCAGCCAGACGTTGGGCCGGTGGAAGCCGTCCATTCCCAGCGCCTGCAGGGGAGCCAGCCCCTCTCGCCCGCACGAAAGCCCTTGGAGGAAGCTCGCGAGCGTGGACTTGCCCGCGCCGGGAGGCGCTGCCAGGAAGGCCACGACCCGCCTGCCGCCTGCCCGCGCCTCGTCGCGAAGCGAGGTCAGCTCGCACAGGAAGGGCAGGAAGAGACCCTCCACGTCCTCGCGCGCATAACTCGCGAGAACCTCCTGGTCGTTTATGAGGAGGGGCAGCTCGACTCGAGGACCGCCCTTCCCCCTTTGTGACTCTGGCGAGAGCAACGACATCCCCTACAGGTCGTCGACCAGGGCCGTGGACTTGGCGTAGGCCGTGGAGCGGGCCTCGAAAAAGTCCGTCTTCACCATGTTGGCGTTGGAGTACTGCCTGACCCAGGCCATGTCCTCCGGCTCGTGGCGCGCATCCTCGAAGAGGTAGCCGTAGCCCAGGGCGTTCCAGCGGAGGTTGCCCAGGTAGCGCACGTAGCCTTCCACCATGTCGCCCGTGAGGCCGGGAATCTGGTCGCCGATGACGTAGCGGCCCCAGGCGACCTCCTGGCGCACGCCCTCCTCGAGCATGGCACGCAGCTCCACGACCATCCGCTCGTCGAAGAGCTGCGGCTCCTCCTTCTGGAGCTCGCCGATGATGTTGCGGAAGAGCCAGAGATGGGTGTTCTCGTCGCGGTTGATGTAGCGGATCTCCTGGGCGCTGCCGGGCATCTTGCCGTTGCGGGCCAGGTTGTAGAAGAACATGAAGCCCGAGTAGAAGTACACGCCCTCGAGGATGTAGTTGGCCATGACCACGTGCAGGAAGGCACGCGCGTCCTGGTGCTCGACGAACTCGTTGTAGTTGTCGCCGATGAAGGTGTTGCGCCTCAGAAGGTGCTCGTCGTCGCGCCACTGGTAGAGGATCTGGTTGCGCTTCTCGGGCGAGCAGATCGTGTCGAGCATGTAGGAGTAGCTCTGGGAGTGCACGCACTCCTGGAAGGTCTGGATGCCCAGGCAGAGGTTGACCTCGTTTGCCGTGACGTACGCGCTCACATTGGGGAGGTTGGCGCTCTGGAGGGAGTCTAGGAACACCAGGAAGCTCAGTATCTTGTCGTAGGCGCTGCGCTCTGCCTCGCTGAGGCGCGGGTAGTCCTTCACGTCCTGGGCCAGGTTGATCTCCTCCGGGACCCAGAAGTTGTTCATGGCCTGGCGGTACCAGTCGCTCACCCAGCCGTAGCGCATGTTGTTGAAGTCGTTGAGGTTGGTGGTGTTGCCGCCGATCATGCGGCGGTCACGGACCTCGATGTCCCCCTGGGGATTGAAGAGCGCCTTGCGCACGAGGGCGCTGGACTTCTCTATGGCCATGGTCTGCCTTTCTGTTTGGCGTGACGAAGCGATGCTGGCGTAGCGAAGCGGCACGGCAAGAATATACGCCCCCGCCCGGGCACGCGGCCAAGGCGGGGCGCGCCCACTACGACGAGCAGCTCTCGCACTCCTCCACCTCGAGGGACTTGGAGCGCACGTAGTAGACGGTCTTGACGCCGCGCTCCCAGGCCTCGACGTAGAGGGCGAGCACCTGCCTCATGGTGAACTCGTTGGTGATGTAGAGGTTCATGGACTGCGCTTGGTCGATGTGGCGCTGCCTCACGCCCGCCGCGCGCACCGACCAGCTCTGGTCGATGAGGTGGGCGGGCTTGTAGTACCAGTAGGTGCCCACGCTGAGCTCGGGGGCGATGCGCGGCAGCATCATGCCCTTCTTCTCCTCGAGGAAAAAGCGCCTCATGATGGGGTCGAGGCCCGCCGTGGTTCCCGAGAGGATCGAGGTCGAGCTGGTGGGGGCGACGGCCAGGAGGTAGGCGTTGCGCATGCCCTGCCCGGCCACGCGGGCGCGCAGCACGTCCCACTCGCCTCCGACGTAGCCGCGCTTGTCGAAGTAGGCGCCGGTCTGCCAGTCGGAGCCCTCGAAGAGCTCGTAGGCGCCCTTCTCCGCGGCGAGGTCGCTCGAGGCCTCGATGGCGTGGCGGTTGATGCGCTCAAAGACGTCGTCCACGAACTCCAGGTGCTCCTCGCTCTCCCACTTGACGTGGCGTTTCGCCAGCATGTGATGGTATCCGCTCACGCCCAGGCCGATGGAGCGGTAGCGGTGGTTGGTGATCCGCGCATAGGGCAACGCGTAGAAGTTGAGGTCGATCACGTTGTCGAGCGCGCGCACCACGGAGCGCACGGTCTGCCTGAGCTCGGTGTCGTCCTCCACGTCGATGCGGCCGAGCGAGAGGGACGCGAGGTTGCAGACCACGAAGTCCCCCGGGCGCGTGGTGCTCACCACCACGGTGTCGCCGTCCGAGGTGACGACCTCGCGCGAGACGGACTCCATGGCGGAGGTGTTCTGGGCGATCTCGCAGCAGAGGTTGGAGCAGTAGATCATGCCCGCGTGCGGGTTGGGGTTGGCCCGGTTCACCGTGTCGCGCATGAAGGCGAAGGGCGTGCCCGTCTCCACCGCGGAGCGCAGGATCAGGCGCACGACCTCGCGGATGGGCATGCTGCGCTTGGGGATGCGGGGGTCCGCCACGCAGTCGAGGTAGCGCCTCTCCCACTCGTCGCCGAAGTAGTCCTCGATGGCATAGCCCTTGACGGTCAGGACGTCATGCGGGTCCATGAGGTGCCACTCCAGCGACATGTCCTCCTTGGCCATCCTCCAGAAGAGGTCGGGGTAACAGACCGCGGGGAAGACGTCGTGGGCCTTCATGCGTTCGTCGCCGTTGTTGGTGCGCAGCTGCAGGAACTCCGGCAGGTCGCGGTGCCAGGCATCGAGGTAGACCGCGACGGCGCCCGAGCGCACGCCCAGCTGGTCCACCGCCACGGCGGTGTCGTTGATCACGCGGATCCAGCGTACGACACCGCCCGCGGCGCCCTTGTAGCCGCGGATCGAGCCGCCCGCCGCGCGCACTTTGCCCAGGTACATGCCCATGCCGCCACCGTACTTCGAGACCTGCGCGAAGTTGTCGACCGAGCGGTAGATGCCTTCGAGGGAGTCTGGCACCGTGTCGATGAAGCAGCTCGAGAGCTGGTGCTGGGGCCTGCGCGCGTTGGAGAGCGTGGGCGTGGCCATGGTCACCTTGAGCTGGCTCAGCATGTCATAGAAGCGGGCGACCCACCCAAGCCGGACGCCGGGGCCCTCGCGCAGGGCCAGGTGTAGGGCGATGCCCAGGAACATCTCCTGCGGGGTCTCCAGCGCCTCCCCCTCGAAGGAGCGGATGACGTAGCGGCGCAGGACCAGGTCCATGCCCGCGTAGTCGAAGAGGTCGTCACGGGAGTCGTCGACGAGCGCCTGGGCCGCGTCTATCTCTGCCCTGGTATAGCCCTCGAGGATGTATTCGCCATAGAGCCCGAGGTCGGTGAGAAGGCGCAGCTTGTCATAGAAGGAGCCCACGGAGCGACCCGCCATGAGGGCCGCGACCCTGCGGTGGTGTCCGTAGGCGAGGATGCGTGCGGCGACGTAGCTCCACTTGGGGGTGTCCTTGCTGGTGAGCTCCACCGCGGCACGCACCAGAGCGTCAAGGCGACCGTCGGCATCGAGCTCGTCGGTGAGAAAGCCGCGGAAGCGGCCGAGGAGTGACGCCGTGGCGTACTCCTCGTCCAGGAAGTCGTGCTGGATGCGGGCGATCACGGGCGAGAGGCCCTCGTCAGCCACGAGCCGCACGATCTCCCGGCGCTGCTGGCGAAGCTCGCTGCGGCGGGAGCGGTACAGGATGTAGGCCTTGGCCTGCGCGAAGTGCCCCTCGCGCATGAGCGCCTCCTCGACGAGGTCCTGGACCTGCTCGACCGTGGTGGCGCCCTCCTCGGCCATGCGGGCCTCGACCGCGGTGACGAGGGCCTCGAGCTCGCCCCCGGCGAGCTGGGCCGACGTGGCGGCGAAGGCCTTCTGGATGGCGCGGCCGACCTTGGAGGGGTCGTATTCCTCCGTCGAGCCGTTTCTCTTGACTATCTGCATCGTTGCTCCCGTTGTTGCGGCGCAAATGGGGCGCACGATTAATTGACCCAGTGACAATAGCATATCTTGGCCCCAGGACATGCGAACGCATGCAACATCTCGTTGCTGATTTTGTGCCACGCACAATATGTTGGTGAAAACAGCAATTCAAAGAGCAGCTAGGGGCCTGCCAGGACGGACGCGCCGCGATATGGGAGGCTAGTTCGGGTCGCGCGTTGGTACGCGTCCGCACGGCCCGTTGCGGCAGCCTCTCGCGCAAATGGCATGTGGCTTGCGCGGGAAAGGCGCATAGCACCAGGTCGTTGGGAATTGGCGCGCAGACCACGAGCAGCTTGTGCGTGACATATGCGATGCACGACCCCCGCCCCATGCCATGCGGAGTCGTACACAATCGGCATATCCACACAACTGAAAAATACGTGTGGCTCTTACGCACAAAAGCGCAGGTCAAGGGCATTCGACCATGCCGCTGCTAGAATGTTCAGCCTAAGCCTATCGAAAGGACATCGCCATGAAGCATGCCCCCGGCACAAGCGTCGCGCTTGCGGCGGCATCCGCCTGCCTCGCACTCGCAATCGGGATGGCAGCGGCCTCCCCCGCCCTCGCGCAGAACTCCGGCGCCTCCATCGACATGCAGCGCCTCTACAACCCCAACTCGGGCGAGCACTTCTACACCGCAGACACCTCCGAGGCCAGCGGGCTCGTCAGCCTGGGATGGCGCCACGAGGGCTCCGGCTGGGTGGCGCCCCAGAAGTCTTCGACGCCGGTCTATCGCCTCTACAACCCCAACGCGGGCGACCACCACTACACGACAAGCGTCGAGGAGAGGGACGTCCTGGTCGAGAAGGGCTGGAACTACGAGGGAGTGGGCTGGTACTCCAGCGACAACAAGTCCGTCGCCGTCCTGCGCCAGTACAACCCCAACGCAAAGGCGGGCGCACACAACTTCACGACCAGCAGCGCCGAGAACGACAACCTGGTCAATGCCGGCTGGAAAGCCGAGGGCGTGGCCTGGTACGCCGTGGCCGAGGGGAAGCCCGCCGTCGACGGGGCCATCATGGGGGTGAGCACCACGACGCCTGCGGGAATGGCTGCGTATTACCGCGCCATGGGCAAGAAGAACGGCTTTAGCTACCCCTCAGAGGTTGAGTCAAAGGGTGGAGCAGCCACCATCGAGACCTTCGCCCAAATCGTCTATGAGGAGGCGAACGCCGAGGGCATTCGTGCCGAAGTGGTCTTCTGTCAAGCCATGCACGAGACTGGCTGGCTCCAATATGGCGGTGACGTCAGCCCCGACCAGTTCAACTATGCGGGGTTAGGTGCCACGGGCAATGGCGAACCGGGCAATCGTTTTTGTGATGTTCGAACTGGCGTCAGAGCCCAGGTACAGCACCTCAAGGCCTATGCCTCCAATGCGCCTTTGATAAATGAATGCGTAGACAAACGCTTCAAATACGTGAAGACTCGCGGCGTCGCGCCAACAGTCAACGACCTCACCGGAAAGTGGGCAGTTCCTGGAGTAAAGGACGGGGTAACCTACGGCGGACAGATCGCCTCGCTCATGAACGAGCTCGCCAACTACAAGGCTTAGCGGCTTGACGCCAGGACTGCTGGCGCCGACGACGAAACGGATGGTTAGATGGAACTGAGCAAGAAGAGAAGAAGGGCCCTCCTCGCCCTGGCACTCACGGCCGTGCTGGGCATGGGCGTGACGCCCGCCTGGGCGGGCGAGCCCACGGAGGGACAGAACGTGGTAGCTGGGAAGACCACGGCCGAGCAGGCGGAGACGTCCGCGCCCATGCTGGATGCGGAGGACGCGGGTGAGGCTGCGGCTCCGCGGGAGCTTGCGCTTCCCGCCCAGGAGGTGCCTCTCCCCGAGGAAGCCAAGTCGCCCGCCCCTGCCGACGAGAACGAGGCACAGGCGACGGACGCCGAGGTAGGCTCCGCGCCCGCAGGCGACGGAGCAAAGACCGACCAGCAGGAGGCGACCAAAGCGGAGCCCGCCACCAAGGCCGCCGAGCAGACACCCGCCTCCGGCGATGGCGCTGATGACGACAGCGGCTCGACCATGGCCGAGCTCGAGGAGCTCTCCAAGACCACGGACGTGGACGAGCTCGTGGCGAGCAAGGCGCAGGTCGTGCACGACGAGGCGCCCCTGCAGCTTCGCAAGCTCGCCAAGACCGCATCCGTCAAGTCGATCGAGATGATGCGCCTCTACAACCCCAACTCGGGCGAGCACTTCTACACCAGCAACGCGGAGGAGGTGGCGAACCTGCGCTCCCTGGGATGGAGGCTCGAATCCGTCGGCTGGGTCGCGCCAGAGACCTCAAACGTCCCGGTCTATCGCCTCTACAACCCCAACGCGGGCGACCACCACTACACCACCAGCGCCGAAGAGCGCGACGACCTCGTCAGGCTGGGATGGCACGACGAGGGCATAGGCTGGTACTCGGACTCCGGCGAGACCGTCGCGCTGCTGCGCCAGTACAACCCCAACGCCAAGGCGGGCGCTCACAACTTCACGACCAGCGAGGAAGAGAATGACAGCCTGGTCAGGCTGGGCTGGCGCCCCGAGGGCATCGGCTGGTACGCACTGGCGGCCGGCTACGCCATCGATCCCAAGGAGACGAGCTACATCTATCTGGATGCCGGGCACGGTTGGAGTAGCGGAGCTTGGGACTCTGGCGCCGTTGGCAATGGCTACCAGGAGGCGGAGCTCACGGCCGACCTCACGGCTCGCATGGCAAAGTACGCACGCGAGGTCTATGGCCTGAACGTCTTCGAGAGCACCAGCGAGGGCACGAGCCGCCCCGACTACAGAGGCCGACAGGCAGACGCCAAGAGCCGCGGCTGCACCTCCCTGGTCTCCATCCACTTCAACGCCAGCGATGGCTCAGGCGCCTCTGGCTACGAGAGCTACCGCCACGAGAGCGTGCCCAACCCGCGTTCCGCCCGACTCCAGTCCATCATGCATGCGCAGCTCGCCTCCACGGGCCTGCGCAACAGGGGCGCACGGAGCGCAGACTTCGCCGTGGTGAGCGGCCGCAACGACGGCCTTCCCGCGACCCTGCTCGAGATCTGCTTCGTCACGAACCCCTACGACATGCGCCAGTACATGGCAAACCGGGACAAGGTCGCACGCGCCCTCGCCAAGGGCCTTTACGAGGCCGCGCAGGCCGGCTTCTGATCGACCAGCCCAAACCGAACGCCCAAGGAGGACACGGATGAGAAGGAACGTGCTCGCGCCCCGCGCCGCCAGCATCGCCCTGGCGGGACTGTTGGCCCTGAGCCCCCTGACACTCGCAGGCTGCGACCAGCAGCAGCCTACGACGCCCGCCGAAAGTGACGCCCAGCAGACGGAATCCAAGGACCCCAAAGCGACGGACGGGAAAGGCGGCTCGGCTGCCAGCGACGAGGGCAAGGACGCCCAGGCCACCGTCACGGCAGACATGGGCAAGGGAGACACGCTCGTGTCTCTCACCAACTCCCTCGGCTTCGACATCAGCTCCATCGCCGTCAAGGACGCCGCCGCCCAGGACTTCGACGCGACGAACAGCTTCGACGGGGTCGACCTCGCGGACGGCGGGACCAAGACCCTCGCCTACGCCTCGGTCCAGGGAGCCAGCGGCTACGATCTCAGGCTCGGCGTCGGCCCCGACAGCTACTTCCTCGTCAGGGACGTTGACCTTGCAAACGCCAAGGACGTGAGGCTCCTCATGGACGAGGGCGTGGCCTACGTGAGCTACACCGACGCCACGACCGGCGAGGAGAGGAACAACCACGACGAGGCCGTCGCCGCCGCGATGGACCCCGACCTCCCGACCTACGACAAGGAGACCCAGAGGGACTAGCCCCCCTAGCGCTCGCGCGCAAACCAAGGGAAGCCTGCGCGCGATTCCGCGAAAGGCCTGCTCGCGTCGAGGGGCCGCGCAAACCAGGAATGGGCTGCGCGGCCCCTCCTGCTACCGTCCGCCCGTTTGGGGCCCCAGCTCGGACCCCAGCCTTCCCCTCGGCTAGTACACTTGCAGCTCGAGTCCGTATTTCCCGACCGCCCCGGAGGTCACATGAGCGCAAACCTCAGCAAGATCAAGTACGTCGCCATCGCCGCCATCGCACTGGGCGCCATGGGTCTCTTCCTGGCCGTCCTCTCGCTCACCCAGACGCCGCTGCTCGCGGCCCGATGGGCGTTTGCGGTGGGGTCCGCCAGCTCCATCGTGCTGGGCATCCACTGCCTCACGATGCTGGGTGGCGTCGCCGTGGGGCAGCGCGTGCGCGATGCGGCCTCCATCTCGCTGCTTGTGAGCCTCTTCTGCTCCTTCGTCGTGGTGGTCCCGCCCCAGAAGGCGCCGCGCCTCCCCCTGCACCTGCTGCTCATCATGCTCGTCATGACGGCAGCGCTCGTGCTCTATTCCACCGGCCGCGACACCGCGGCGCTCGAGCGCATCGGCAGCAGGAAGAAGAAGACAAAATAGCAGTAGATTAGTCGCAATTCGAGGCATAGCGCCCACTCCGGAGGGGTAGCCTGTAGCGGGGTCCATCGGGCCCCGCTCGTCTTGCACGCGCCATCCGTCAGGAGCACTCACATGCCAGAGGTAGCACAGGGGCTCGCCATCCCCTTCGCCGGAACAACGCTGGGCGCCGCCATGGTCTTCTTCGCCCGCAGGCAGATGGGACGGGAGGTGCAGAGGGCGCTCACCGGCTTCGCCGCCGGCGTCATGGTGGCGGCCTCCATCTGGAGCCTCATCATCCCCGCCATCGACGACTCCGCCAGCCTGGGCAGCTTCGCCTTCATGCCCGCCCTCGTGGGCTTCTGGGCGGGGACCCTCTTCCTGCTGCTGCTCGACAGCATCCTCCCCCACCTGCACCTTGGAGCGAAGGACGACGAGCCGGAGGGCATCAGGACCCGCCTGCAGCGCACCACCCTCATGGTGCTCGCCGTCACCATCCACAACATCCCCGAGGGCATGGCCGTCGGCGTCGTGTACGCGGGCTGGCTCACCGGCAACTCCGGCATAACGCTCGCCGGCGCGCTCGCGCTCTCGCTGGGCATCGCCATCCAGAACTTCCCCGAGGGCGCCATCATCTCGCTGCCGCTGCGCGCCGAGGGCGCCAGCAAGGGCCGCGCCTTCCTGGGAGGATTCCTCTCGGGCGTGGTCGAGCCCATCGGCGCCGTCCTCACCATCATGGCCGCGCGCCAGGTCGTGCCCCTCCTCCCCTACCTCCTGAGCTTCGCTGCGGGAGCCATGATGTACGTCGTGGTGGAGGAACTCATCCCCGAGATGAGCGAGGGGGAGCACTCCAACGTGGGCGTGCTCATGTTCGCCCTCGGCTTCACCGTCATGATGACCCTGGACGTGGCCCTGGGCTAGGAAAGGGGCATCGTCGGGCGAGAGGGACGTCCCACCTCGACCGAGGGGCGTCATCCCACAGAACTGCCCCCGTGGCCCTAAGGCTACGGGGGCAGTCGCATGCCCGGGGCTTGGCGGGCGGTACGCGGTCCCTGGCCCTACGCCTCAAGGAGCATATCGCGCGTGACCTCCGCCACGCCTCGCGCCCCGCACATCGCCATGGCGTCCACGAACTCCGCCCTGAGCTGGGCGAGGTACGCGCGCACGCCCTCCTCCCTTCCTCCAAAGGCGGCGACGGCCACGGGGCGGCAGACCAGCGCCGCGTCCGCGCCCAGCGCGAGCGCGCGAAAGAGGTCGACGCCGCTTCTGATGCCGCCGTCCACCAGCACGCAGAGCTCCCCTCCCACGGCGTCCACGACCGACGGGAGCACCTCCGCCGTGGCGGGCACCCCGTCCAGGACGCGACCACCGTGGTTCGAGACCACGATGGCGTCGACGCCCGCCTCGAGCGCCTTGAGCGCCCCGCGCGGGCCCAGGATGCCCTTCGCGACGAAGGGGACGCCCGCCCCGTGGCAGGCGTCCGCGAGCTCGCGGAGCTGGGCCACGTCCTTGGGACCCGCGGGAGGCTGCTGACCCCTGAGGAAGGGCAGCCCCGCGCCGTCCACGTCCATGGCGACCGCCGCGGGGTGCGCCGCGAGGGCGGGCTCGAGCTTCTTGAGGACCGCGCCCATCGACCAGGGCTTGATGGTGGGGATGCCCGCGCCGCCGAGGCCGGCTATGAGGCCACAGGCGCGCTCGTGCACCTCGGGCCTGAGGCCGTCGCCCGTCCAGGCGAGAGTCCCCTCGGCCTTGGCGGCACGCAGGACCATGCCGTTGTAGTCCAGGTCGTCCAGCTCGTCACCGTAGTGGCGGTGCACGTCTCCCAACGGGGCCACCATGAGGGGGAGCGAGAGGCGCCTGCCCAGGAAGTCGCAGGATGGGTCGGGGTCGCTGCCGTCGCTGGCATAGAGGGTGTCCATCACGAGCCGCCAGCGCTCCCACGCCTCGAAGTTGCGGATGGCGACGGTTCCCGAACCCTTGGCGCCGGGGCCCGGCACGCCGCCTCCGCAGGCCCTGCCGTTGCAGGTCGGGCAGGCCTTGCAGACCGGTCCCATGTGGCCGCGCGCGGCGGCGGCAAGCTCCCTGTAGCCCATGTCCCTCTCCCCCAGAACCGGCTCTCCCCTAGGCCCTTCGCCCCTCGACCATGCCCGCGAGGACGGAGGCGAGCTCCTCGATGGGAACCTCGCTGCGCTCGCCCGTCTCGCGGACCTTGAGCTCGACGTTGCCGTTCTTGATGGCCTTCTTGCCGCAGACCACCTGGAAGGGGAAGCCCATCAGGTCGGCGTCGTTGAACTTGACGCCGGGACGCTCCTTGCGGTCGTCCACCACGACCTCGACCCCGCGGGCGACGAGCTCGCCGGCAAGGCGGTCTGCGACGGGCCAGACCAGCCCGTCGTGCACGTCCAGGGGGATGACCTCGACCTCGTAGGGGGCGACGGAGACGGGCCAGCAGATGCCGTGCTCGTCGTGGTGCTGCTCGACGACGGCAGCCAGGGTGCGCGACACGCCGATGCCATAGCAGCCCATGAGGAAGGGCCTCTCCCTGCCGTCCTCGTCCGCGAAGGTGGCGCCCATCGCCTCGGAGTACTTGGTGCCCAGCTGGAAGACCTGGCTCACCTCGATGCCGCGGGCAGACTTGAGCGCCGCGCCGCAGCGCGGGCAGGCGTCGCCCTCCTGGGCGCTCGCGAGGTCGAGCCACTCGTCCACTTCGAAGTCGCGGCCGGGACGCGCGCCCAGGAGGTGCTGGCCCTCCTCGTTGGCGCCGACGACCCAGCTTGTGGAGTCGCGCAGGGCGACGTCGGCCACCACGCGGACGCCCTCGGCCACGCCGACGGGGCCCATGAAGCCCGCCACCAGGCCCGCACGGGCGAGGTCCCCCGGCTCCATCATGTGGTAGTGGCCGAAGGCGTGCTCGGCCTTGACCTCGTTGAGCTCGTGGTCTCCGGGGAGGACGGCCAGGACCAGGCTCCCGTCCTCCGCCTGGAGGGCGACGGACTTGCGGCAGGCCGCCTCCTCGACGCCGAGGAAGGCCGCGAGGGCCGAGATGTTGCCCTCGATGGGCGTGGCGACCTTCTGGAGCCCGCCGTCCCCCGGACCCTCGAGGACGCGGACCTGTGCCGTGGCCGCCTCGGTGTCCGCGGCGAAGCCGCAGGCGTCGCAGTACACGAGCTCGGCCTCGCCGGCGTCCGCCAGGGCCATGAACTCGACGGAGGTGTCCCCGCCGATCTGGCCGGAGTCGGCTACGACGGGGAGGGCGCGCAGCCCGCAGCGCTCGCAGACGTTGGCGTAGGCGGCCTTCTCCTGGTCATAGCACTCCTGCAGCGACTCCTGGGTCGCGCTGAAGGAGTAGGCGTCCTTCATGATGAACTCGCGACCGCGCATGAGGCCGAAGCGGGGCCGAAGCTCGTCACGAAACTTGTCCTGGATCTGGTACAGGGTGACGGGGAGCTGCTTGTAGGAGCGCAGCTCGTCGCGGACGAGGTCGGTGAAGGTCTCCTCGTGGGTGGGACCCAGGGCGAAGCCGCGGTCGTGGCGGTCGGTGATGCGCATGAGCTCGGGGCCGTAGGCGGCCCAGCGGCCGGACTGGCGCCAGAGCTCGCCGTCGGTGAGGATGGGCACCTGCATCTCCTGTGCGCCGATGGCCTCCATCTCGTCGCGGATGATGGCCTCGATCTTGCGGAGGGACCTCCATGCCAGGGGGAGGTAGCTGTAGAGCCCCGCCGCACCCTTGCGTATCATGCCCGCGCGCAGGAGTAGGCGATGGCTGGCCAGCTCGGCGTCCGCCGGGTCCTCCTTCAGGGTGGGCGCGTACAGCCTCGACATCTTCTCGTAGCTTCTCAACCTGCGTTCCTTCCTTGCTTGCCCTTGCTCCGGACGCGTCCGGACGAGTCGACCAGAACATGATACGCCCCACGAGGGGCAACGTCCCTAGGCCTTGCTGCCGTAGCGCTCCTCGATCTCTCGGAAGAGCTCGTCGACGATCTGGCCCTCAGGCACCTTGCGGATGGGCTCGCCGTTCTGGAAGAGGAGCCCCTGGCCCCTGCCGCAGGCGACGCCCAGGTCGGCGTCGCGCGCCTCGCCGGGGCCGTTCACGACGCAGCCCATGACGGCGACCGAGATGGGGGCCTCGACCCCCTGGAGCCGCTCCGAGACCCGCTCGGCCATGCCGATGAGGTCCACCTGGCAGCGGCCGCAGGTGGGGCAGGACACGAGCTCGGGGTGGAGCCTGCGCATGCCAAGGGCCGAGAGCAGGTCCCAGGCGACGCGCACCTCCTCGACGGGGTCCGCGGTGAGCGAGAGCCTGAGCGTGTCGCCGATGCCCTGCTCGAGCAGGATCCCCACGCCGGCGCAGTTCTTGACCGTGCCCTGCCGGAGCGTGCCGGCCTCGGTCACGCCCACGTGGAGCGGCACGTGGGGCAGCCTGCGCGAGAGCTCGCGGTAGGTGGCGAGCGTCGTGGGGACGGAGTGCGCCTTGGCGGAGAGGACCACGTCCCTGAAGCCGCGCTCCTCGAAGTGGCGCACGAAGGCCTCCGCCGAGGCGACGAGCTTCTGGGGCAGGCTGAGGTCGCGCCTCTGGTCGACCTCGCGGTCGAGAGAGCCCGCGTTGACGCCGATGCGGATGGGGATGCCCGCCGAACCCGCCTCTTCGATCACCGCGTCCACGCGCTCGAAGGAGCCGATGTTTCCCGGGTTGATGCGCAGTGCCGCGGCACCCCTCCTGCAGGCCTCGATGGCGAGCCTGTGGTCGAAGTGGATGTCCGCCACGACGGGAAGGGGGCTCATCGCGCAGACCTCGCCGAAGCCGTCGAGCGCGCCGGCGTTGGGGATGGCCACGCGGATGATCTCGCAGCCCTCGGCGGCGAGGCCCCCTATCTGTGACAGCGTGGCGGCGGGGTCCAAGGTCTTCGTGGTGCACATCGACTGCACCGAGACGGGGGCACCCCCTCCCACGGGGACCCCTCCCACCATGACCCGGCGCGTGAGCTCGCGGACGGCGCGCGGCTTGGCGCCAGCCCGTCCTTCCGTGGTGTCGGCCGGCCCTTCCGTGACTCTCTCTTCCATGGCTTGCCACCTATCCTATGACGAGGCGGGTGATGTCGTTCTTGAGCGCGAAGACGAAGATGACGAGGAACACCGCGATGCCCAGGTAGCCCACGACCGTCTGCGCGCGGGACGAGAGCTCGCGCCTGAGCGCGGCCTGCACCAGCTCGACGAGCACCTTCCCGCCGTCGAGCGGCGGGATGGGCAGGAGGTTCATGAAGCCCAGCGACATGGAGATCATGGCCACGAAGAGGGCGAGGTCATAGGCCCCCGAGGAGGCCGCCTGGGACGCCATGGCCGATATGCCCACCACCGAGGAGGTACCCTGCAGGGTCTGCATCGTCCGGGCGGGCGTGATGAGGTCGAGCGCGAAGCGGGCGACCGCGCGCCCGTACGAGAGGGCCGCCAGGGCGGACTGGCCCACCCCGAGCCTGACGCGCTGGGTCTGGGCGAGGACACCGAGGCTACCCAGCCCCTCCCCGACCTCGACCCTGACGGTGGAGGTCCTCCCGTCGCGCAGGTAGCTCAGGCTGAAGTCCTCCTTCGCTCCCAAGGCGGCGTCCAAGGCGGCGGAGAGGGACCTCCAGTCGCTCACGGGAGTCCCCGCCACGTCCACGATCGCGTCGCCTCCCCTGAGGCCCACGGCCTCGGCGGCGGAGCCCGCGGTGACCCCTGCGATCTGGTTGGAGTCCACCACGCCCTCGACCCCCACGAGCGAGAGGGCGACGGTG
Organism: Olsenella sp. oral taxon 809 str. F0356; assembly: GCF_000233535.1. Classification (NCBI taxonomy): domain Bacteria; kingdom Bacillati; phylum Actinomycetota; class Coriobacteriia; order Coriobacteriales; family Atopobiaceae; genus Olsenella; species Olsenella sp. oral taxon 809. Next base: position 1,596,648 of record NZ_JH376563.1, on the reverse strand, counting down.
ATGACGAGGAAGGCCAGCAGAAGGTTGACGAGGGGGCCTGCGACGAGCGTGGCCAGGCGGGCGAGAAGCCCCTTGCCGTGATAGGTGCGGGAGAGCTCGCTTGCGAGGAAGGCCTCCGCGTCGTCGACGGGACGCGCCTCTCCCTCGCCCGTCGTGCCCACCGCCTCGAAGTCGTGCCCGCAGTCGAACTGGGTGAGGAGCATGGCGTCGCGGCGCTGGGTCTGGAATCTCTGCGGCCAGTCCGCCTGGCCGGGCCTCTCGCCCAGCTCCGGGTCATAGAGGGGGGCGATGGCGGCGAGGTCCGCGAGCGATCCCAGGAGGGCGTAGGCGCGGTCCTCCTCGATGGCCAGCTCCTCCGCCACCTCCCTCGCGCTGACCCTGCCCCGCCGCTGCACCAGGGAGAGGCAGGGGGCCAGGAGCTCGTCTTCCAGGGGCTCCATGCCGCAGATCCTCGTGTAGCCGCCCAGCAGGAGCGGGGTCACGCCGAACTCGCAGCCGATGCGAGGCGAGCGCCACGAGAGCCTCCAGCGGCTGGGCATGCCGAGGAAGAACTCCGTCACGCGCATGCCGCAGGCGCGCGCGGCGAGGAAGTGCCCCCCCTCGTGGACGAACACGAGGAGCGAGAGCACGAGGACGCCCCAGAACGCGGACGAGAGGATCCCGACGACGGCGCTCATCGCAAGCCCTCCAGGACGCGGTGCGCGGACGCGCGGGACGCGCGGTCGACCTCCTCGAGCTGCTCGACGCTCTGGACGGGCTGGACGCTGGCAGCGTCCATGACCTCGCGGACCACGCGCTCGATGTCGAGGAAGCCGCACTCGTCCCTGCGGAAGGCGAGGTTGGCGACCTCGTTGGCCGCGTTCATGACGCAGGGGAGCGTGCCTCCCGCGCGTCCCGCGCGACGGGCGAGGCCCAGGCAGCCGAAGGCCCCCTCGTCGGGACGGGAGAAGCTGAGGTCGGGAAGGTCGCGGTACTCCACGCGGTCCGAGGGCGTCTCCCAGCGCTCGGGGTAGCTGAGGGCGTACTGTATGGGAATGCGCATGTCGGAGGGGCCGAGCTGGGCCTTCACGACGCCATCCGAGAACTCGACCATGGAGTGGATCGTGCTCTGGCGGTGGACCAGGACGTTGACGTCGTCCACGTCGACGTCGAAGAGGTGGTGGGCCTCCAGGACCTCGAGGCCCTTGTTCATCAGAGTGGCCGAGTCGATGGTGATCTTGGGCCCCATGGACCAGGTGGGGTGCTTGAGGGCGTCCGCCGCCGTGACCTTGGCCAGCTCGTCGCGGCCCATGCCGAAGAAGGGGCCGCCCGAGCAGGTGAGCCAGACCTTGTGGACGTCGCACCTGCGCTCCCCCACGAGGCACTGGTAGATGGCGCTGTGCTCGGAGTCTATGGGAAGGAGACGGCCGGGCTGGGCGAGCGGCATGAGGAGGTCGCCCCCCACGACGAGGGACTCCTTGTTCGCGTAGGTCAGGATCTTGTGCGCCCTGAGCGACTCGTGCCCCAGGCGGATGCCGGCGAAGCCCACGAGGGCGTTCACCACCACGTCCACGTCGTCGAGCCAGGCGACCTCCTCGAGGGAGCGGCCGCCCACGCGGAGCTCGCAGCCCCGGGGCAGGCCCTCGAGCGACGCGTCATGGGCGTGGCCCTCGTCGCTCACGTACACGTGCGAGGCGCCGAACTCGCGGGCGGCGCGGACGGCCAGGTCGCAGGACGAGTGGACGGAGAGCGCGGTCACGCGCAGCTTGTCGGGATGCTTGCGGCACACGTCGAGGGTCTGGGTCCCGATGGATCCCGAGGCGCCCATGACGGCGACGCGCAGAGGCCAGCGCCGAGGGGAGCTCGGGGCCGTGTCCTCGAATATGTTCACAGGATTCCTCCCATACGAAGGACGAGGTATGCCGTCACGCAGCCGAAGAGCATGGAGTCCGAGCGGTCGAGGAGGCCACCGTGCCCGGGCATGAAGTCGCCCGAGTCCTTGACGCCCACGCCTCGCTTGATGCGCGACTCGAAGAGGTCTCCCACTACGGCGATGGTGCCGACCAGGAGGCCACCGGCAAGGGCGAGGGGATAGGTCACGCCCCTCACGCCGAGCAGGGCGAGGAGGCCCCAGACGAGGACGCTCGAGGCGAGGCCGCCCCAGAAGCCCTCGAAACTCTTGTGCGGGGAGATCCTCGGCGCGAGCTTGTGCCTGCCGAAGCGCGTCCCCACGAAGTACGCCATGGCGTCGTTGAGCCAGACGGAGCCCATGACGCCGAAGGTGAGGAGGCCCCCCGAGGAGCCGGGGTCCGTGCTACGGATGAGCACGACGCAGGAGAACGTGAGCGAGGTGTAGACCGGCCCGAAGGCCGTGAGGGCCACGTCGGATATGTTGGCGCGCGGCGTCGCGACGTACCAGAAGGCGCAGGCGACGAGGAGCAGGACCAGGACCAGGAAGAGCCCCTCGGTGCCGAGCAGGAGCGCCGCAGGCGGGAAGAGCACGGACGCCGTGAGGCCAAAGACCTCGTTGGGCATGCGCCCGCCCATGCGCGCCATGCGGAAGAACTCCGAGCAGCAGAGCCAGGCCATCGAGGCGACCAGCACCGTCGTGGGGACGCGACCCCAGAAGAGGACGACCACGATCACGACGAAGTAGATGGCACCGGTGGTGGTGCGGGTCAGGACCTTCTCGGTCCACCCCCTGGCCAGCTGCCCCCTCAGCTCGCCGGCGACGCGCGCGTCCTCCTTCGAGCGACGCTTGCGCTCGAGCCAGCTGATCGCCCGCTCTATGCCGGTCGTGCCAGGCGCCGTCTCCTGGGGGGAATCCGAGGAGGGACGCCGTTCCTCTTCCCCGCTCACTTGGCCTCCACACCCCCGAAGCGACGCCTGCGCGACTGGAAGGCCCTGACGGCACGGAGGTACTCCCAGCGGTCGAAGTCGGGCCAGTAGAGGTCAGTCACGTAGAACTCGGTGTAGGCGAGCTGCCAGAGCAGGTAGTTGGAGAGCCTGAGCTCGCCGGAGGTCCTTATCAGGAGGTCGGGGTCGGGCAGGCCCTCGGTGTAGAGCCTCGAGGCGAGAAGCCCCTCGTCCACGTCGTCGGCGCGCAGGCTCCCCCGCTCCACCTCCTGGGCGACCTCCCGCGCGGCGCGGGCAATCTCAGCGCGCGAGCCGTAGTTGACGGCCAGGACGAAGGTCATGCCCGTGTGGTCCGCGGTCTCGTCGAGGCCCTGTTGGAAGACGTCGAAGGTCTCCTTGGGCAGGGCGGAGAGGTCGCCGAAGAAGCGCAGGCGCACGTTCTCTTGGTGGAAGAGCGGCAGCTCCCTGACGAGCGTCGTCGCGAAGAGGTGCATGAGGAGGTCGACCTCGCTCTGCGGCCTCTTCCAGTTCTCCGTGGAGAAGGCGTAGCACGAGAGCACGTCGACGCCGAGCCTCACACTCGTGGTGACGGCCTCGCGCAGGGAGTCGACGCCGGCCACGTGCCCTTCGGGGCGGCTGAGGCCGCGCGCCTGGGCCCAGCGGCCGTTGCCGTCCATGATGATCGAGACGTGGCGCGGCACCCTCGAGAGGTCAACGTCCCTCAGCGAGACGTCCTCCGGGGGCTTCGCGTAGTATTCCTCGAGCTTTTCCTGGTCGATGATCAAGCTAGATCTCCATGACCTCGGCGGTCTTGGACTTGAGCATCTCCTCGACCTTCTCCACGAAGCAGTCGGTCACCTTCTGGATGGACTTCTTCTCGCGCGCGACGTCGTCCTCCGAGAGCTCCTCGTCCCTCTCCGCGCGGGTGTTTGCGTCGCGACGCACGTTGCGGATGGCGATCTTTGCCTCCTCCGCGTACTTGTTGCAGTCCTTCACGAGCTCGCGGCGGCGCTCCTCGGTGGGCTTGGGGAAGGGCAGGCGGATGGAGATGCCGTCGTTGGAGGGGGTGATGCCGAGGTCGGAGGCCTCGATGGCCTTCTCGATGGACTTGAGGGCGGTCTTGTCCCAGGGCTCGACCACGAGCATGGAGGCCTCGGGGACCTTGACGCCGGCGAGCTGCGTGATGGGGGTCGCCTGGCCGTAGTAGTCGACCTTGATGCCGTCGAGGACGTGCGCGTTCGCGCGTCCGGTGCGCACCTTGGCGAAGTTGCCCCTCAGGACGTCGAGGCACTTGTCCATGTTCTTCCTGGCAAAGTCGGTGTACTCGCTCATGTGTGGCTCTCCTATTCGTCTACTACGGTCGTGCCGACGCTCTCGCCGCGGAGCGCGCGGCCGAACACGTCGTCTCCCAGCAGGTCGAAGACCATGATGGGCATGTGGTTGTCATGACAGAGGGCGGTTGCCGTGGCGTCCATGACCTGCAGGCCACGGTTGAGGACCTCCATGTAGCTGATGCTCTCGAATCGCTTCGCGTCGGGGTTCTTGACGGGGTCGCTGTCGTAGATGCCATCCACCTTGGTCGCCTTCATGAGGACTTCGGCGCCGATCTCGCAGGCGCGCAGCGCCGCGGCGGTGTCGGTGGTGAAGTAGGGGTTGCCGGTGCCGGCGGCGAAGATGGTGATGCGCCCCTTCTCGAGGTGGCGGATCGCACGGCGGCGGATGTAGGTCTCAGAGACCTGGTGCATCTCGATGGCGCTCATGACGCGGCACATCATGCCGCTGTGCTCGAAGGTGTCCTGGAGCGCGAGGGAGTTGATGACGGTGGCGAGCATGCCCATGTTGTCGCCCTGAGCTCGGTCCATGCCCGCCGCCGCACCCGAGAGCCCACGGAAGATGTTGCCGCCACCGACGACGATGGCGATCTGGACGCCGGCGTCATAGGCCGGCTTGACCGCCTTGGCGATGAGCCGTGGGACCTCGGGGTCGATGCCGAAGTCCTTGGAGCCCATGAGCGCCTCGCCCGAGAGCTTGAGAAGCACGCGCTTGTACTTGTAGTTATCCAAGATGTGACCTCCAGAGACAGGCAATCGCTAGGGCCCGACGGACGTCTGACCCCACTGATTCTAACAGAGGGAGAGACCCTACCTGCGGCGCAGGCTGCCGGGGACGGCGAAACGGCGGGAACCTTGATGAGAAAAGGGACCCGCGCCGAGGCACGGGTCCCAAGGTTCGCGTCTGTCCTGGCAGGAGGTCTCCCGGCCTACTCCTCGCCGAAGGCGAAGCGCTCGAAGCCCAGGATCTGCACGTCGTCGCTCACGGCCTTGCTGACGCCCTTGGCGAGCTCGGCGATGGTCGTGGAGGAGTCCTTGATGAACTCCTGCTCGGTGAGGACGCACTCCTTGTAGAACTTCTCGAGCTTGCCGACGGCCATCTTCTCCTGGATGAACTCGGGCTTGCCGGACTCGGCCGCCTGGGCCATGTAGATGGCCTTCTCGTGCTCGACGACGTCTGCGGGGACGTCCTCGCGGCGCGCGGCGACGGGAGCGGAGGCAGCGACCTGCATCGCGACGTCGTGGGCGAAGCTCTTGAACTCGTCGGCGGTGGCGGTGGCGTCGTTGGCGAAGCCGAAGGAGACGATGTCGCCCAGCTTGCCTCCCAGGTGGATGTAGCTGGCAAGGGCGCCGGACTCGACGGAGACACGCTTGAAGCGGGCCACCTTCATGTTCTCGCCGATGACGTGGATCATCTCGGTCAGTTCGTCGGCGACGGTGGCGTCACCCATCTTGCAGGCCTTGAGCGCCTCGACGTCGGCGGGGTCGTTCTCTGCGACGACCTTGGCGAGGTCGGCGGCGAAGCCGGTGAACTTGGGGTTGGTGCCCACGAAGTCGGTCTCGCAGGTGAGCTCGAGGATGGCGCCGAGCTTGCCGTCCTCAGAGATGTAGGTGGCGACGGTGCCCTCGTTGGTGTCGCGGCCGGCGCGCTTGACGGCCTTGGCGACGCCCATCTTGCGCAGGACGTCGACGGCCTTCTCGATGTCGCCATCGGCCTCGACGAGGGCCTTCTTGCACTCCATCATGGGGGAGTCGGTCATCTCGCGCAGCTGCTTGACCATAGCGGCGGTGATCTGTGCCATGTTGTGCCCCTCCTTTGGGGATGTGAGTCTGCGGAAAGGGAAGTGCTACTCGGCCGCGGGGGCCTCGACCTCGACGGCAGGGGTGGTCTCGCCAGAGGCCATCTCCTCGACCGAGATCTGCTCCTTGCCGGAGCCAGCCAGGACGGCGTCGGCCACGAGCTCGCACATGAGGTTGACGGAGCGGATGGCGTCGTCGTTGGCGGGGATGCCATAGTCGATCACGTCGGGGTCGGAGTTGGTGTCGAGCAGGCCGACCACGGGGATGTGCAGGCGGTTGGCCTCGCGGATTGCGATCTCCTCGCGCTTGGTGTCGACCACGAAGAGCGCCTGGGGCAGGGCCTTCATGTCACGGACGCCACCCAGGTTGCGCTGGAGCTTCTCGAGCTCCTTGGTCAGGACGGCCTGCTCCTTCTTGCCGCGGGCGGCCATGCGGCCGTCCTCCACCATGGCCTCGAGCTCCTCCATGCGGTCGATGCGGGAGCGCATGGTCACGAAGTTGGTGAGCATGCCGCCGAGCCAGCGCTGGTTGATGAAGGGCATGCCGCAGCGCTCGGCCTGGGCCGCGATGGGCTCCTGGGCCTGCTTCTTGGTGCCGACGAAGAGGACGCGGCCGCCCTTTGCGGCGGTGTCCTTGAGGAAGGTGTACGCCTTGTCGGCGTCCATGACGGTCTGCTTGAGGTCGAGGATGTAGATGCCGTTGCGCTCGCCGAAGATGTAGGGCTTCATCTTGGGGTTCCAGCGGCGCGTCTGGTGACCGTAGTGGCAGCCGGCCTCGAGCAGGGTGCGGATGTTGATCTTGACAGCCATGTCTAACCTCCATTGGTTTGGCCTCCGCGTGAGGTCACCCCCGCTGGGGCCACCCTGGACTTGGCTGTTGTCCCGGGCACCGTGGCCTGCGAGTCGTCACGCGTGTGATATGGATGTCGTGCGAGCACACGACAGCAAGTCATAGTACCAGCTCTGGCATGAGGATGCCAGCAGGAATGCGCGCTCGCACACACGATGCCCACCGGGGTCCCGCGGGATCGGACGAGGCTACTCCCCCCTGGGATGGGCCTGCCTCGCGGCGTCCTTGAGCCTCTGGGCCGAGAGGTGCGTGTAGATCTGGGTCGTGGAGAGGCTGCTGTGCCCCAGGAGCTCCTGCACGCTCCTCAGGTCCGCGCCGCCGTTGAGGAGCTCGGTCGCGAAGCTGTGGCGCATCGCGTGCGGGGTGAGGCCGGCGTCGAGCCCCGCCTGCGCGACCCTGCGCTCGAAGGTCGTGCGCAGGGCGTCGGCGCTCATGCGCCTGCCCCGGGTCGAGAGGAAGAGCGCCTTTCCCGCCGCCCCCCGTCCCCTTGCCGCAAGCAGCGGACGGGAGCGTTCGAGATACTCCTCGAGCCGCGACACGGCGAGCCGGTGGACGGGGACGATGCGCTCCTTCGAGCCCTTGCCGAAGAGCCTGGCCTGTCCCTGCCCGAGGTCCACGTCCCCCAGGTCGAGCGCCGACACCTCGGATATGCGAGCGCCGGTGGCATAGAGGAGCTCGAGGAACGCACGGTCCCTCATGCCCAGCTCGTCGTCCTCGCAGACGTCGAGCAGGCGTGAGACCTCCTCGTCGGACATGGTCTTGGGCAACGTGCGCGCGAGCCTTGGGCTCGCGAGGGCGGCGGCCACGTCCTGCTCCACCTCGCCCTCCCTGAGGAGCCAGCGGTAGAGGCCGCGGATGGCCGAGAGCCTGCGGGCGACGGTCCTGCCCGCATAGCGCGCCTGGGCGAGCTCGGCCATGTAGGAGCGGAGCTCGCGATGGGTCACGCGGAGGGGGTCGACCCCCTCCCTGCGGCACCACGAGGCGAAGGAGCCGAGGTCGCTCGCGTAGCCCCGCGCGGTCTGGGGCGAGAGGTTCCTGAGCTCTCGCAACTGCGACACGGAGTCGCCCACGAGCCGTTCGAAGCGGTCCTGGGCGGCGTCGCGCGACGCCGCCGGATCCTCGGCCGCCCGCGGCGGCGGGGCGCCTCCCGTCTGTCGGGCTGGGACGGGGCCGCCCACTACGAGAGCGCCCCCGCGAAGAGCTCGGGCCTCGTCGCGAGGTAGGCGTCGAGGTCGCGCCGGGCGCGGTCCGCGTATGCCTGGTAGCGCTCCCTCTTCTTCATGCGGCCGCCCCCAAGGGGAGGAACCAGGCCGAAGTTGACGTGCATGGGCTGGTAGGGCTCCGTCTTGGGGTCGGTGGCGTAGCTCACGAGCGAGCCCAGGGCACCCGTGCGCGGAAGGCCCACGCGTTCGTAGCCCCTGAGGTCGGCGAAGCTGTTGAGCGCGGCGAGGAGCCCCGAGGCGATCGCCTCCGTGTAGCCCTCGGTGCCCGTGATCTGTCCCGCGAGCCTGCAGCTGGTCCCCGGGATGGCAAAGCTGCCGTCCAGCACGCGCGGGCTGTCGACGAAGGAGTTGCGGTGCATCACGCCATAGCGGAAGAACTCCGCCCCCTCGAGCCCGGGGATCATGCGGAAGACCCTCTTCTGCTCGCCCCAGGTCAGGTTGGTCTGGAAGCCGACGAGGTTGTAGGCGGTCCCCTCGGCGTTCTCCGCCCTGAGCTGCACCGCGGCCCAGGGCCTCCTGCCCGTCGAGGGGTCCGTGAGTCCCACCGGCTTGAGCGCCCCGAAGCGCAGCGAGTCCCTGCCCGTCCTCGCCACCTCCTCGACCGGCTGGCAGGCGTTGAAGAGGTCGCTCTGCTCGAAGTCGTGCGAGAGCACGCGCCGCGCCGCGACGAGCTCCTCCCAGAAGGCCTCGTACTCCTCGCGGCCCATGGGGCAGTTGAGGTAGTCGCCCCTCCCCTCCTCCTCGTAGCGGGACTGCGAGAAGACCTTGTCCCGGTCGAGCGACTCGGCGTCCACCACGGGTGCCGCCGCGTCGTAGAACGAGAGGTGCTCGCCGCCCAGCACGTCGCAGAGCCTCTGGAAGAGCGCGTCGGAGCAGAGGGGGCCTGCGGCGATGACGGAGGGCCCGTCGGGGATGTCGCGCACCTCTCCCCTGCTCACCGTGATGAGGGGGGAGGACTCGATCGCCTCCGTCACGAGGGCGGAGAAGCGCTCTCGGTCCACGGCGAGGGCGCCGCCGGCGGGGACCTGCGCCCTGCGCGCGAGCCCCAGGAGGACGGAGCCCATGGAGTCGAGCTCCTCCTTGAGGAGGCCCGCGGCGCTGTCGTGGCGCAGGGACTTGAGGGAGTTGGAGCAGACGAGCTCGGCGAAGCCGTCGCCATGGTGCGCCGGCGAGCTCGCGAGCGGACGCTGCTCGCAGAGGGTCACCTCGACCCCCCTCCGTGCGAGCTGCAGCGCGCACTCGCTTCCCGCCAGGCCCCCTCCGACCACCGTGACCCTGTCTGCCACCGCACGACCCCCCCTTCGCCGGCACCCGCCGGCAGCCCGATCATCCGTCCATTCTAGCCTGCGTGAGGTAGGCCTCGGACGAGAGGCTGTAGCGTCCGTCCCTCAGGCGCTCCACGACGCCGCGCGACTCGTAGTCCGCCAGGGCACAGAGCACGCCCGTCACCGGCTCCCCGAGATGGCGCGCGAGGTCGTCGGCACGCAGGGGCTCCCCCACCAGGGCGGACAGGAGCCTGCCCTCGATGCGGAACGGCTCCTCGCCCACGAGCCTGAGCGCGCCGTAGTCCATGGATATGCGCAGCTCGAGGTCACGCTCGGAGCATATGATGCCCGCCCCCTCCGAGATGAGCTGGTTGGCCCCGGCGGACTCGGGGGAGAAGATGCTGCCCGGCACGGCATAGAGGTCCCTGCCTATCTGGTCGGCCACGAGTGCGGTGCCCAGCGTCCCCGACCTCTCCCCCGCCTCCGCGATGAAGACGCAGCGAGACAGCCCCGCGATGACGCGGTTCCTCTTGGGGAAGGCGTAGCGCCGCGGCGGAGAGCCCCAGGGCTCGAGCGAGACCACGGCCCCACCCTCCCTGGGGGCGCGCGCGAACACGTCCGACGAGCTGCTGGGATAGACGAGGTCCGCCCCGCAGCCCGAGACCACCACCGTGGGGCCTCCCGCGTCGAGGGCGGCGCGCGCCGCCGCGGCGTCGCAGCCCATGGCGCCGCCGGACACCACCACGACGTCGCTCTGCGCCGCGACGCGGCCGGCCAGACGAGCGGCGGCGAGGCCGTAGGGCGTGGCCCGCCTGGCCCCGATCACCGACAGGCACGGCCTGGACAGCGCGCCGGCGTCCCCCAGCCCGTAGAGCCTCTGGGGCGGGTCTGGCAGGTCAAGCAAGGCGGGAGGGTACCCCTCGTCGTCCCGTGCAAGCTCCCAGCGTTCTTCCATGCGTCCTCCCATCATCCAAGGTGACAGCGGTAGGCACTCGCCTCGAGCACGTCCTCGCGCGAGACGGAGGCGCGCTCGGCCAGGTCCGCCATGGTCCTCGCGACCCGAGCCAGCTTGACGATCGAACGACCTCCCAGGTTGAGCCTGGAGGCCATGCCCTCGAGGGCGGCCTGGGCGCGCGGCTCGAACGAGAGCGCGCCCACGAGCGTCTGGCCGGGCCCGGACGGCATCCTCGCCTCGCGGTCCCTCCTGAAGGCGCGGGCGCGCAGGACCTGCTCCCTCATGCTCTCGCTGCTCAGCCCCTCGGCGCAGCGAATCAGCTTCCGTGACTCCGGGCGCCTCACGTCCACGTGGAGGTCGATCCTGTCCATGAGGGGGCCACCTATCTTCGACTGGTAGCGCTCCACCCTTCCGGGCGGGCAGCTGCAGACATGGCCGGGGTCTCCCAGATGGCCGCAGGGACAGGGGTTCGCCGCCGCCATGAGCAGGAAGTCGCAGGGGAAGCTGTAGACGCCGTCCACCCGCACGAGCCGGACGACCCCCTCCTCCATGGGCTGGCGGAGCGACTGCAGCACGTTGGAGGCGAACTCGGGGAGCTCGTCCAGGAAGAGGACCCCGTGATGGGCGAGCGAGATCTCCCCGGGGATGACGGGCCTCCCGCCTCCCACAAGCCCCGCAAGCGAGATGGAGTGGTGCGGTGCGCGGAAGGGCCTCTCTCCCCTGCAGATGCCCTCCACGTCCTGGCCGGCCACCGAGGTGAGGAGGAGCGCCTCCTTGCGCTCCTGGGGCGTGAGCCGGGGAAGTATCCCCGGGACGCGACGGGCGAGCATGGACTTTCCCGCGCCGGGAGGGCCCACCATGAGCATGCCGTGGCCGCCTGCGGCAGAGACGACGATCGCACGCTTGGCCTCCTCCTGGTCGTACACGTCCGCGAAGTCCGGCCCGGGCGCGCCCGGCGCCTCGGGCGCCACCACGGGAGGCGGTGTCGGCGCGGGCGAGAGCCGCGCCACGCCCGACCTCAGCTCACCCAGGGTCCTAATTCCCCTCATCCCCGCCCTGAGGTCGGCGGGCTCGGGCCCCAAGGAGGAGAAGACGAGCTCCAGCCCGAGCCCCTGGGCGAGCCCCTGGTAGGCCGCGAGCCCCCTCACCGGGCGGACGCAGCCGTCCAGGCCGAGCTCTCCCACGAAGAGGCAGCCCTCGAGCCCGGCACTGGGTATCTGGCGGGTAGCCGCGAGGATCGCCACCGCTATGGGCAGGTCGAGGCCCGTGCCCGTCTTCCTCATCTCCCCCGGGGCGAGGTTCACGGTGATGTGGAGCCGGGGCATGCTGTAGTCGCAGGCCCTGAGCGCACAGCGCACCCTCGAGCGCGAGTCGAGCACCGCCGAGTCGGGCATGCCGACCATCGTGAAGCCCGGGATGCCACCCGAGAGCGACACCTCCACCGTGACGGGCTGCGCCTCGATGCCGCGGATGCAGGCGCTCCTCACCTTGAGCGAGTCCCCGGCCATCATTCGTCCCATGCGTACGCGGCCACGAGGTGTCGCAGGTGGGCGCAGCGCGTGCCCGTCACGTTTATGGCGATCACGTCGAAGCGGATGTAGCGAACGTCGCCATTCTGGAGCATGTAGCTCAGCGCGATGTTGCGGTAGCGCTGGCGCTTCTGGAAGTCCACCGCGAGCTCGGGAATGCCCTCCTCCATGCCGGCGGGGACCTGCCTCGTCTTGACCTCGACGAGCACGGTCTCGTCGTCGATCTGGGCGATGAGGTCCGCCTCGCCGAAGCGGCAGCGGTAGTTCGCCTCGAGGAGCTCGAAGCCCCGCCTCTGCAGGTAGGCCGCCGCCAGGCGCTCGCCCAGCACTCCCAGGTCATGCGGGTCGATTGCCTCGTCCAGGCAGCCGTCGGAATCCGAAAGGCCCGGGCACAGCTCGTCGTCCAGGGGGAACTCGCCGTCCGGCACCCCCGCCCCGAAGACCTGCCTGAAGCCCCTCTGGTCGTCCATGTGCGTCTCCCTCCGCTCGTCCAATGGGAGGGCAAGCATCCCCGAGGAGGCTCGCGGGAAGCTCGTCGGCAGCTTGCGGTCAGCTGCGTGACAGATAGGAAAGTCAACGAGCACGGGCTGGGTGCGCTGATGGCGGCAGGAAGGCCTGCATGGCAGGTGGGCGCCAGAACGACAGGCGGTGTCAGAAGAGAGGGGGCGTCTCCAGGAAGTTTCCACAGAACGAGACGCGGTGTATGGGAGAGAGGCCCTTCTCCCTTATGGCCGCGATGTGCTCCGCAGAGCCGTAGCCCTTGCACCGGGCAAGGTGGTATCCGGGATACACGCGGTCGTAGGCGACCATGATGCCGTCACGCGTGACCTTGGCGACGATGGACGCAGCGGCGATGCAGGCGACGCGCGCGTCCCCCTTGACGAGGGTCTTCTCGCGGGGATGCACGTGGACCGGGTTGCCGTCTATGAGCACGCAGTCGGGCTCGACCCCAGCATCCCCTATGGCCTGCGCCATGGCCATGCGCAGCGCGGCGGACATCCCCACGGCATCGATCGACGCAGGCTCCACGTGGGCGATCCCGATGGCCAGGGCGACCTCCGCGATGCGCGCGGCAAGCACCTCCCGGCGCGCGGGAGAGAGCTGCTTCGAGTCGTTGATGCCCCAGACCATGGGGAACACGGGAAGCGCCACCGCGGCGACGGTGAGGGGGCCGGCGATGGAGCCCCTGCCCACCTCGTCCACGCCCAGGACCATGCCGTCACCCCCCAGCTCGCGCTGGAGGCGGTACATCTCCTCCACGCGCTCGCGCTCCCTGAGGGCCGCGTCCCTGCGCCTGAGGGCCGAGGCGACCGCGTGCCGCACCTGCTTGCGCGGGTCCTCGCCATAGCGCGCGACAAGGGCCTCGAGCTCCGAGGCGTCGGCATCGTTCAGGAGCGCCGTCACCTCCCGGGCGCTGGCTGCATGGCTTGAGGCTGGCATGGTCGTCTCCCCCGGTCGAGGCCTGGTCTAAGAAAAAGGGCCGCCCCGAGGAAACGGAACGGCCCGAAGAGGCAAATCCAGACGGACTAGCGCTTCTCGCGGATGCGCGCTGCCTTGCCCACGCGGTCGCGGAGGTAGTAGAGCTTCGCGCGGTGGACGTCGCCGTGACGGACGACCTCGAGCTTGGCGATCTTGGGGCTGTGGAGGGGGAAGGTGCGCTCGACGCCGATGCCGAAGCTGATCTTGCGAACGGTGAAGGTCTCGCGTGCGCCAGAGCCGCTCAGGCGGATGACGTCACCCTGGAAGACCTGCTCGCGCTCGCGGTCGCCCTCCTTGATGCGGTAGTGCACCTTGACGTTGTCGCCGACCAGCACCTGAGGGATGTCCTCGCGGATCTGCTGGCGCTCGATTGCGCGGATGTAGTCCATGTTCTTCCTCGTCTCTAGAGGTGCCGTGGCCTTAGCGGCGGCACATAGCTTTACACACGGTGTGCGATTATATGCCATGCCTCGCAGGGGGGCAAGGACGTCTCGGGGCCCTCGCCCCCCGGGGCATAAACTCACCACAACGCCCGGCATGTCTAGCCCCGTGCTATCTTCCATCCGATGGCACGCTCGCGCATGCCGACGAAGTCGCGGTATATGCCCTCCTCCCGCATGAGGCTCTCGTGCGTGCCCCGCTGCACCACGCGTCCGGCATCCAGGACCACGATCTGGTCGGCGTCGCGCACGGTCTTGAGCCGGTGCGCGATCATGATGACGGTCTTCCCCCTCTTCAGCTCGGCAATGGCGCGCTGGAGCTCGAGCTCGTTCTCGGGATCGACGTTCGCCGTGGCCTCGTCCAGAACCACGATGGGGGCGTCCTTCAGGATGGCCCGGGCGATGGACAGTCGCTGGCGCTCGCCGCCCGACAGGGTCGCGCCGCCCTCCCCTATGCGGGTCCCGTAGCCCTCCGCGAGCCTCCCGACGAAGTCGTCGCAGCAGGCGCGCCGCGCGGCCTCCACGACCTCCTCGTGCGTGGCCTCAGGACGACCGAACTTGATGTTGTTCTCGATGGTGTCGTCGAAGAGGTAGACACCCTGGAAGACCATGGAGAAGTTGGAGAGCAGCGCGTCGACCTCCCAGTCTCGCACGTCGCGCCCGCCCACGAGGACCCTGCCCGACCCGACGTCCCAGAAGCGGGCCATGAGCTGCGAGAGGGTCGTCTTGCCGCTGCCGCTGGGACCCACGATGGCGCAGGACGTCCCCTCCGGTATGGAGAGCGACACGTGGTCGACGACGGTACGCTCCCCGTATGAGAACGAGACGTCGTCGAGCTCGATGCCAAAGCCATCGCCTGAGCTCAGGCCCGCCCCCTCGTCCATCGGCGGAGTGGCGAGCAGGTCCGTGACCTTGTCCATGCTCACGTCGATCTGGCGCAGGAGGCTGGCATAGGAGCCCGCCAGCTCGAGCTTGGCGAACACGATGAACGACGCGACGATCATGGTGAGACAGGCCCCCGTCTCCATGGCGCCAGAGACCCAGAGGCTCACGGAGAGGAGGCACATCAGGATGCTCGCCGCCTTGCACGCAACGGCCTCGAGCACCATGAAGGCGATGAAGCTCAGCTCCAGGGCGAGGTTCGCACGCTCGCAGTCCGCTATCGCGCCGTCAATCCTGCTCTCGGCCCCGTCCAGGAGCGAGAAGGCGCGCACGACCGAGATGCCCTGGACGTACTCGAGGACCGCGCCCACGATGGCGCGCTGGCTCCTCACGCGCCTGTCCGACACGGCTCGCGACGCGCGCTGCATGATGGCGTTGACGGCCAGGACCACGAGGATGGTGGCGATGGCGACCAGCCCGCAGAGGGGGTTCATGACCGCGAGCATGAGGGCCATGACGACGGAGAGGGTCACGCCGGCGATGACGTTGGTGTAGACGAGGCCGCCCACGTTCTGCACGTCGTCGAGGGTGTTCGTCATCGTGCTGGCGATCTCGCCCAAGCTGTTGGCGTTGAAGTAGCCCATGGGCAGGTAGCGCATGTGGTCGCCTATCTCCGCGCGCTTCTCGGCACACATCGAGAAGTTGCCGTCGCAGAAGTTCTCGCTCTTGAAATGGGCGCAGACGGCGCTGCCCGCGATGGAGACGAGCATGACGACGAAGGCCGAGACGGCGACAGACGGTCCGAGGGACTGCGTCGCCGCAGCCGACAGCACCAGGGCGAGGGCCAGTATCTGCAGCGATTCGAAGACGGAGTTGGCGAGAGACCACGCCATGCCCCGCCACAGGCGCCCGGCATGGCTTCCCCCGAAGCGAAAGTACTTGAGAATGGTCGAGATCATGGGACTACTCCCCCCTCGAGCTGGTGACGGCGATGTCACGGGCTCCGATGTGAGCCTGATACATTGAGCGGTAGAGCCCGCAGGACCCCATGAGCCCCTGGTGGGTGCCCGTCGCCTCGATGCGCCCGTCGCTCACGACCACGATCTGGTCGGCGTCGGTGATGGTGGACAGGCGATGCGCGACGACGACGAGCGTGCGCCCCGCGACGAGCCTGGAGACCGCCTCCTCGACCTGGGCCTCGCTCTCGGGATCGGTGTAGGCAGTGGCCTCGTCCAGGATGACCACCGGGCTGTCGTGCAGCATGGCGCGCGCGATGGAGATGCGCTGGCGCTCGCCACCCGACAGGTGGCCTCCCCCGCCGCCCACCACGGTCTGGTAGCCCTGGTCGAGACCCATGATGAAGTCGTGGCAGCCGCAGCTGCGCGCGGCCTCGACGACCTCGTCGTCAGTGGCGTCAGGCCGTCCCATGCGGATGTTGTCCATGACGCTTGCGTCGAAGAGGTAGTTGTCCTGGGACACGTAGGCGACCTCATGGGCGAGCTGGTCTGCGGAGAGCTCGGCGAGCGGCACGCCCCCGAGGCTGACCTGTCCCTCGTCGGCATCCCAGAAGCCTGCCATGAGGCGGGCGATGGTGGACTTGCCCGAGCCGCTGGGTCCCACGAGCGCGCAGACCTGGCCTGCAGGGACCGTGAGGTCGACGCCGTGGAGCACCTCGCTGCGGCCGTACGAGAAGCGCACGCCCCTCAGCTCGATTCCGACGGCCCCCCTCGCGTCGAGCCGTGCGCAGGGGGCCGCGGCCCTCTGTTGGTCGCGCTGGTCGAGGACCTCGGCTATCTGCGAGACCGTGGTGCCCACCTGCGCCAGCGCGTCCATGAAGCTCATGGCAGCATAGAGCGGGGGGAAGATGCCCACGGAGAGGATGGCGGACAGCACGAACGTGGATGTGCTGACCTGGCCCGACGCAACGAGGAGGCAGCCTGCGGGCAGCACGCCGACGAGGGTCGCGGGCATGATGGCCAGACCCATGTCCGACCAGATCTGGCAGTGCGCCATCCAGTCTATGAAGGAGTGGGCATAGGCCCACACGGCCTTCGAGAACTTCTCGTAGGAGCTCGCGGAACGCCCGAAGGCCTTGATGACCTCGATGCCGTTGACGTACTCCACCGCGGCGGACGACATCTCGTTGCCCGTGGCCACCGTGTTGCCGTACCACTGCTCGTAGTCCCTCATCATCTGGCCGTACACGAAAGCACCAACGGGGATGGTCACAAGGGAGACGAGGGCGAGGCGCCAGTCGAGCGTGAAGAGGTAGACCACTACCACCACGGGGACGAGCAGGTCGCTCGTCATCTCGGGCACGACGTGGGCAAGGGTGGTCTCTATTCCATCGGCCTTCTCGACCATGACGTTCTTGAGCTTCCCAGAGGGGGTGTCCAGGACGTAGCCCATGGGGACGTGCGCGAGCTTCGACGCGAGGCGCCTGCGGATGGACGAGATGGTCTTGAAGGTCGCCACGTGGGATATGGAGGTGGAGGCGTAGTGAAAGACCACGTACGCCGCGTAGCTTGCCGCGGCGAGAGAGCACCAGCCCAGGTAGAAAGACAGGTCGCGCTCCCCCTCCAGAACGCCCACGACCATCTGGCCTGCCGCGAAGTACGGCAGCACGCTGCCCGCCACCCCCACGACGGCGAGCACGACGGAGAGCGCGTAGAGCGCCCTGCCGCCGGGACCCGCCCAATCGAGGAGACGAGCCAGGGGGTTCGCCGACGCGATCGCCGTGGCGGTGTCGGTGTCCCGAGCATCCCTTTCTTCCATGCTTCCTCCCAACTTAAGTTAACCAAGACTATCTCTAGGTTATAACAACGTTATTTCATTGGGAGGCAAGGGGGGAAGCAGGCGAAAAAAGTCCGATTGGGACTAGGTCAGGCCGTCTGGCCAGGTTCCATGAGAGCCTGGAAGCCGTGATGGAAGAAGAGTCCGAACCTCCTTGCGAAGGCCTGTGCGTCCTCGCGGCAGAGCCCACGCAGGAGGGGCTCGAAGAGGCCTTGGACGAGGTAGCGCGCAAGCACCTCGAGCAGCATCCCGTCGATCCCCTCCAGCTGGCCGCCCGCTGTCGCCTCGTACTCCACGGTGCTGGACTTCTCCGCCTCTACGAAGCGATCGAGGTAACCCTCCCAGCGCGTGCCCGCGGATCCCCTGGCGATGATGAGGAAGTCCTCGGGATGGTCGTAGATGAAGTCGACGATGCGGGTACGCGCCTCGAGCTCAAAGTCGAGCATGGCGTCGAAGGAGCGCATCTCGGGAGGAAACGCGAGAAACTCGTCGATGAGAGCCTGATAGAGGGAGAAGAGGCCGTCGCCGGATGGCGCCACCACGTGGTCGAAGAGGTCTTCCTTGCTGGAGAAGTGGCCATAGATCGCACCGGTCGTGACCTGTGCCAGCGCCGCGATGGAACGCAGGGAGACGCCCAGGAACCCATTGCGCAGGAAGGCGTCCCGCGCGACCGAAAGGAGCCTCGCGCGGGTGGTCTCGAATGTATCCACGCTCGCCTGGACCATGCCCGCCTCCCCCGCAGATTCCGCGTCCAAGGCATCGTATCATGCGCCCGCCGTTTACAGGTCCCTATGGAGCTCAGGCGCCCTCCAGGCATGAGGAACCTTGAGCTCCTCGTATATGCGCACGGCATAGCGGTCGGTCATGCCTGCCACGAAGTCGGCGACCTCGACGTCCGGTCGGTCGGGCTCGAGCCCCCTGTACTCGGCGGGCACCTCGTCCAGGTGAGCGATGAAGTAGTCGAACAGCTCTCCGATCATGCGGTTCGCCTTGGGCTCCTCGTACTTAGCGTCGCCGCGCGTGTAGAGGTTCTCAAAGAGGAACTCGCGAAGACCCATCATGGCCTGCCACACGGGCTCGGACATGAGTATGTCGTCTGCACCGGCACTGGTCGTCACGGCGTCGCGCACCATGGTCTCGATCCTCTCGGAGGAGCAGTGTCCCAGGCAGTCGCGGTACCGCACGGGGAGCATGTCCTCCGAGAGCAGTCCCGCGCGCTCGGCGTCGTCTATGTCATGGCACACGTAGGCGATGCGGTCTGCACGGGCGACCACCCGCCCCTCGAGCGTCGCGGCGCGAAGGCCGCCCTTGTGGCAGCGGATGCCGTCAAGGACCTCCCTCGAGAGATTGAGTCCCCTGCCTCCCTTCTCGAGCCTCTCCAATATTCGAACGCTCTGCGCGTTGTGCTCGAAGAGCGCCCTTCCCTCCGCGCTCTCGGGATCGATGCCGCGATGGAGTGCCATGGCACGAGAGAGGGCGCGTTCGCCCGTGTGTCCGAAGGGGGTGTGGCCGAGGTCGTGTCCCAGGGCGATGGCCTCGGTGAGGTCCTCGTTCAGTCCGAGTGGCCGGGCTATGTCGCGCGCTATCTGGGCGACCTCGAGAGTGTGCGTGAGGCGCGTGCGGTAGTGGTCGCCCTCGGGCGCCAGGAACGCCTGCGTCTTGTTGGCCAGGCGCCTGAAGCTCTTGCTGTGCAGGACCCTGTCGCGGTCGCATTGGTAGCAGGTCCTGAGGGGGTCCGCCTCTTCGGGACGCGCCCTGCCGAGGCTCTCGTCGCTGAAGCTCGCATGGGGACTCAGCAACTCGTGCTCGCGGGCCTCCAGGTCCCTGCGACGTATGACAGCTCCCATGGGAAAGCCTCCTTGCTCTGCCCGCCCGCAAACGACGAGGGAGGGGGCACGTCGGCCCCCTCCCTCACGTCAGGACTGTGATGCCACGCTTGCTCCTAGGCAAGCTTGGCGGGACCGCCGTTCGACTTGATCTTGGCCTGGGCGCCGGCAAGGCGTGCGATGGGCACGCGGTAGGGCGAGCAGGACACGTAGTCGAGGCCGAGGTCGTAGTACATCTGGATGGACTCGGGGTCGCCACCGGTCTCGCCGCAGACGCCGCAGATGATGGTCTCGTTGGCCTTGTGGCCGCCCTTGACGCCCATCTCGACCAGCTTCGCGACGCCCGTGTCGAGGGTCTCGAAGGGGTTGGAGCGCAGGATCTTCTTGTTGAGGTACTGGGGGATGAAGGCGCTCTCGACGTCGTCGCGCGAGAAGCCGAAGGTGGTCTGCGTGAGGTCGTTGGTGCCGAAGCTGAAGAAGTCGGCGTACTGGCCGATCTCGTCGGCGGTGACGGCGGCGCGCGGGAGCTCGATCATGCAGCCGATGGGGATGCTGAGCTCGACGCCCTCGGCCTCGGAGACCGCCTTGACGACGGACTCGATCTGGCCGCGGACGAGCTTGAGCTCCTCGACGCTGGAGATCAGGGGAACCATGATCTCGGGCTTGGGGTTCAGGCCCTGCTTCTTGAGCTTGGCGGCGGCGCCGGCGATGGCACGGACCTGCATGTCGTTGAGCTCGGGGTACACGATGCCGAGGCGGCAGCCGCGCAGTCCGAGCATGGGGTTGGCCTCCTGGAAGGAGTCCAGGCGGGAGAGGCGGGCGCGCATGGCCTTGAGCTGGACCTCGTTCTCGCCGCGGCCCTCGGAGTGCGCGATCTCGACGGCGAGCTCGCGGGGGTCGTCGAGGAACTCGTGCAGGGGCGGGTCGAGCAGGCGGACGATGACGGCCTTGCCGTCCATGGCCTTGAACATGCCCTCGAAGTCGCCGGTCTGGGCCTTGAGGAGCTGGCCGAGGGCCTGCTGCTTCTGGCCGTCCGTGTCAGCGAGGATGAAGGACTGGATGATCTGCTTGCGATCGCCCAGGAACATGTGCTCGGTGCGGTCGAGGCCGATGCCCTCGGCGCCGAAGTCGACGGAGAGCTGGGCGTCCTCGGGGTTGTCGGCGTTGGTGCGCACGCCGAAGATGCGGCCGCGAGACGCGTCGCGACGGACCTCGTCGGCCCACTCGAGGATGGTCTCGAGGTCGCCGGTGAGCTCGGGACGGGTCAGGGGCACGGCGCCGACGATGATGTCGCCCGTGGTGCCGTTGATGGAGATGATGTCGCCCTCGTGCAGCACGATGTCGGTGCCGGAGATCGCGACCTCCTTGGCCTTGGCGTCGATCTTCAGCGCCTCGGCGCCGCAGACGCAGGGAGCGCCCATGCCACGGGCGATGACGGCCGCGTGGGAGGTCTTTCCGCCATGCGAGGTGAGGATGCCCTCGGCGGCGACCATGCCCTTGAGGTCGTCGGGAGTGGTCTCCCAGCGCACCAGGATGCAGGGCTTCTCAATGTTGGCATAGTGGACGGCGGCGTCAGAGGAGAAGACGACTGCACCCACGGCGGCACCGGGGCTGGCGTTCATGCCCTTGGCGACGACGTCGACCTTCGCCTTGGGGTCGAACTGGGGGTGCAGGAGCTGGTCGAGCTGGTCGGGCGCGACGCGCAGGAGCGCCTGCTCCTTGGTGATGCGGCCCTCGTCGACCATCTGCATGGCGACCTTGAGGGCAGAGAGCGCGGTGCGCTTGCCGACGCGGGTCTGGAGCATCCAGAGCTTGCCCTGCTCGATGGTGAACTCGATGTCCATCATGTCCGCGTAGTGGTCCTCGAGGATCTCGAACACGTGGAAGAGCTGCTCGCCGGCCTCCTTGAGCGCGGGAATCTTGACCAGGTCGGCGATGGGCTCGGTGTTGCGGATGCCCGCCACGACGTCCTCGCCCTGGGCGTTGACCAGGAAGTCGCCGTAGCGCTCGTTGGTGCCGTCGGCGGGGTTGCGGGTGAAGGCCACGCCGGTGGCAGAGGTCTCGCCCTTGTTGCCGAAGACCATGACCTGGACGTTGACCGCGGTGCCCAGGCTGTCGTCGATCTTGTTCTGCTTGCGGTAGAGGATGGCGCGCTCGGTGTTCCAGGAGCCGAAGACGGCCTGCTCCGCAAGGCGCAGCTGCAGATAGGGGTCCTGGGGGAAGGAGGCGACGCCGTCAGGGGCGACCTCGGGGTGGGCCTGCGAGTCGACGTTCTTGGCGAAGATCGCCTTGAAGGTCTCGGTGAGGTCCTTGAGGTCGGCCGCGTCGAGGTCGGTGTCGAGCTTGACGCCCTTCTCGGCCTTCTTGGCGCTGATGGCGTCCTCGAAGAGCTGGCCGTCGACGCCCATGACGACGTTGGAGAACATCTGGACGAAGCGGCGGTAGGAATCCCACGCGAAGCGCTCGTTCTGGGTCTGCTTGATGAGGCCCTCGACGGAGTCGTCGTTGAGGCCCAGGTTCAGGACGGTGTCCATCATGCCGGGCATGGAGAAGGGCGCGCCGGAGCGGACGGAGACCAGCAGCGGGTCCTCCTTGTCGCCCAGCTTCTTGCCCATGCGCTTCTCGAGGTCGCGACGATACTCGTCGATCTCGTCCAGGACGCCCTCGGGCCAGACGTTGTTCTCAGAGTAGGCGACGCAGGTCTGGCAGGTGATCGAGAATCCCGGAGGGACGGGCAGGCCGATGTTGGCCATCTCGGCGAGGTTGGCGCCCTTGCCGCCCGTGATCCACTTCGCCTCTTCGACGGTGTTGCCGGCGACTTCGGTGACGTTGTTGCCGTTCTCGTCCGTGCCGAAGCGATACACATGCTTCTCAGCCATAGCACTCCTTCAAGGTCTTCCTTGGGCGCGAGAGGTCCCGGCCCCTTCCAAAAGAACACCTGCGCGTGCAAACGGCAGGTGCCCTCACTAACTCTGACTTATTTTATCGACCAAAACAGGCAAGGTACACCTCGTCCAATCATCGGGGCAAATCAGCCTTCCGTAGATTGGACAATTAGACGAGCATGCTTTGCCCTATACTAGGGACCAGTTTTTGCTACGCCTCGTGAACCTCGGTCCTGGAACGACGGCCCGCCTGATAGTGCGGCTCCTCCCCCGTCAGGGTGGAGATGACGGTGATCGCGGGACCCAGGAGGTCGATGGAGGGGATGCCCCTCTTGTCGAGCTCGCGACGGATGTCGCGGCGGAGGTTGCGGTCCACGATCGTGTGGAACACCGCGATGGGCACGTCCTCGTCGAGGTTCCTGTTGAGGTAGTCGCTCACCATCTCTGCGGAGTTCACGTTGCCGAGCGTCTTGATGATGACGGCGTCGTCACCAAACTGGTCTGCCGCCGCCTCGACCACGCCCGCGGCGGTCTTGCCACGCGCGTCCGATATGACGAACACGATGGGCGTGACGTCCTCGAACACCAGCGGGTCGTCGAATCTGTCTTCGGCCATGGGCCTGCCTCCCTGTCTATGGGGCCCTCTAGCACCCCGTCTCGACCTCCGCCGGGGCGGGGCCTTGCCTACTTCCTGCGAGAGAGTGCGCCGACGTTGGCCACGTCGGAGAAGACGCCGGCGAAGCGGTTGAGAAGGCGCAGCCTATTCTCTCTTACCAGAGTGTCCTCGTCCATGACGAGCACGTCATCAAAGAATCGGTCGATTGGCTCCCTTAGCTCGGCGAGAGCCTTGCAGGCGCCCTCGAAGTCCTTCCGCGAGAGGCACTCCTCCACATTTCGCCCACCATCCTCGCAGGCAGAGAGGAGGCGCAGCTCCGCCTCCCCGAGGAGGGAGCGGTCCACCTCGCTCCCGAGGCTGGCGTCGCCGAGGTGGGCGGCGCGGGCGTAGGCGGTGGCGAGGTCGTCGAAGAGCTCGGGCTGCTTGGCGCGGGCGTCCTCGAGGGCATGCGCGCGGGCGAGGAACTCGGCGGGGTCGATGACGCCCACGGACGAGATGGCCTCGATGACGTCGACCGAGACGCCGTCGTCGCGGGCGATGGTGGCAAGGCGACCTGCGAAGAAGTCCGCCACCTTGCCGGCGACCGACGAGGCGTCGAAGTCGAGCCCCTGCGCCAGGTATGCGTCAAGGGAGAGACCGATGAGGCGGCGCAGCGACACCTCGGGGAGCGTGCGGAGGAGCGCGATGACGCCGATGGCGGCGCGCCGCACCGCGAAGGGGTCGGAGGAGCCGGTGGGTGGCTCGTCTATGGCGAAGATGCCGCAGATGGTGTCGAGCTTGTCCGCCACGGCGACGGCCTTGCCGACCTCGCCCGAGGGGAGCTCGTCCCCGGCGAAGCGTGGACGGTAGTGCTCGCGGACGGCGTCCGCCACCTCAGCGTCCTCCCCCGCCGCCTGGGCGTAGTAGCCGCCCATGACACCCTGCTGGCTCGTGAACTCGACCACTGCCTGCGTGACGAGGTCGGCCTTGGCCAGGCGCGCCGCGCGCCCGGCGAGCGCGGCGCGCCTGTCGTCCAGACCGGCCTCGCGGGCGACCTCGGGGGCCAGCGCCTCCATGCGGCCGGCCTTCTGGAGCACGGTTCCCAGCCTCTCCTGGAAGACGACGCTGGAGAGTCGTTCCACGTAGTCCTCGAGCGGGCGCTTCAGGTCCTCCTCGTAGAAGAACTTCGCGTCGTCCAGCCTGGCGCGGACCACGCGCTCGTTGCCGTCCACGACGCGCCCGGAGTTCTCGGGCGCCGTGTTGGAGACGACGACGAACTCGCGGGTGAGCTCGCCCGCGACGTCGTAGATCGGGAAGTAGCGCTGGTTCGTGAGCATGGACTCGCAGATGATCTCGTGGGGGACGCGGAGGAACTCCTCGTCGAAGGTGCCCACGAGCACGGTGGGCCACTCGCAGAGGTTGACGACCTCGTCGAGGACCTTCCTGGGCGTGTCGACGTGGGCCCCGTCGCGCTCCTCCTCGACCCGGCGCACGCCCTCCATGATGACCGCGCGCCTGCGCTCCTCGAGGAGGACGCCGGCGGACTCGAGGACGGACTCGTACTGGGCGGGGTTTGGCACGACGTGCTCGCCGGGACCCAGGACCCTGTGCCCGCGCGTGGTGTTCGAGCTCGTCACGTCCGCGTAGCTCACGGGGACGACGTCCTCTCCAAAGAGGCAGCAGATCCAACGGATGGGCCTCACGAAGCTCGCGTGCTCGCTGCCCCAGCGCTGGCTACGGTAGTTGGGCCACTCGAGGGAGCCGATGACGCGCTCGGAGAGCTCCGAGAGGATGGGCGACGCGGGGCGGGAGGGGATGCTCTTCTCGGCAAAGACGTACTCGCGGCCGTCCGCGTCCACGCGCCGCGCGAGCTGCTCGGCGGCAAGCCCCAGCTTGCGCGCGAAGCCCTGCGCCGCCTTCGTGGGAGCGCCGTCGGAGTCGAAGGCGATGTTGACCGCCGGACCGCGCTTGACCTCGTGGACCTCCTCGGTCTGGGCGGCGACGTCGCGGACGATCACGCTGAGCCTGCGCGGGGTGGAGCAGGGACGGACCTCGCCATGGGCGAGCCCCGCCTCGTCGAGCCCCTTGCTCACGAGCGCCCCGAGCTGGCGGGTCGCGTTGATGAGGGGCGCGGAGGGCATCTCCTCGCAGCCGATCTCGAGCAGGAAGTCACGCGTCTGTGCCATCTAGGCCACCTCCCCCTTCTGTGCGTTTGCGTCCTTTCCGGCGACCTCTTCGAGGTAGGCCTCGCAGCAGGCCTTGGCGACGGTGCGGACGCGCAGGATGTAGTTCGCGCGCTCGACGGCCGAGAGGGCTCCGCGGCTGTCGAGGAGGTTGAAGGCATGGCTGCACTTCATCACGCAGTCGTATGCGGGAAGCGGGAGCCTCGCCTCGAGGCAGGAGTGGCACTCGGCCTCGTAGTCGTCGAACTTCTGGCGCATCATCTCGACGTTGGCGACCTCGAAGTTGTACGCGCTGAACTCGCGCTCGTTCTCGAGGAAGACGTCGCCGTAGGTCATGGGGGTTCCGTCGGGGAGGTAGCTCCACACCAGGTCGTACACCGAGTTGACGCCCTGGGCGTACATGGCGATGCGCTCGAGGCCATAGGTTATCTCGACCGGGACGGGATCAACCTCGATGCCTCCAACCTGCTGGAAGTAGGTGAACTGGGTCACCTCCATGCCATTGAGCCAGACCTCCCATCCCAAGCCCCAGGCACCTAGGGTCGGGCTCTCCCAGTCGTCCTCGACGAAGCGGACGTCATGCCTGCTGGGGTCGAGGCCAATCGCACTCAGCGATCCCAGGTAGAGCTCCTGGGAATCTGCGGGAGAGGGCTTCATGAGCACCTGGAACTGGTAGTAGTGCTGCAGGCGGTTGGGGTTCTCACCGTAGCGCCCGTCGGCGGGACGGCGGCAGGGCTGGGGGTAGCAGGTCCTCCAGGAGCCGGGGCCCAGCGAGCGCAGCGTGGTCGCGGTGTGGAAGGTGCCCGCGCCAACCTCGCTGTCGTACGGCTGCATGACCGTGCAGCCCTTCTCCGCCCAGTAGTGCTCAAGAGCCAGGATCATGTCCTGGAAGGTCAACGCCTTCTCGCTCATGCCTTTTGCCTCTCCCATCGATGTCGTGCGCTGCCGACCCTAGAGCCAGCGCGCGTCCGTGAGGGGCCAGTAGATGAAGAGGCCCCTCGAGGTGACGCTTTCCACGCTCACCGCGCCGAAGTAGCGCGAGTCGAGCGAGTTGGTGCGGTTGTCCCCCATGACCCATATGCTGCCCTCGGGGACGACGTAGGGGTAGCTGACGTCCGCGTCAAGCAGCCGCGAGTGCTGCTGGAGGGGATAGCTCGGCTTGCCCATCACGTAGGGCTCGTCGAGGGCGCGGCCGTCCACGTAGACGACCCCGTCGCGAAGCTCGACCGTCTGCCCTCCCACGGCCACCACGCGCTTGATGAGGGTTGTGCCCGCATCGTCGGGGTCGTCGAAGGTGACGACGTCGCCCGCCTTGGGCGCGCTCGCGCGCAGGCTCAGCTTCTCTCCCAGGAGGCGGTCCCCCTCGTGGATGGTCTCGAGCATGGAGCCCGAGGGCACCAGGTAGAACTCCGCCACGTAGCTGCGGACGAGGAACGCGATGCCCAGGCCCACGACGACGCAGAGCACTAGCTCGAGGGCGAAGGGCATGCGATGCGGCGTGTCGTCGCTCATTTGGCTCCTCCTTCCCCAGAGGACTCGATGACGGCGCGGGCGAGGGCGCGCTCCTCTTCGGTGAGCTCGGCCCCGTCAAGCAGGTCGGGCCTCCAGAGGGCCGTGCGCTCGACCGCGTTCCTGCGCCTCCATGCAGCGACGGCAGCGTGGTCTCCCGAGAGGAGGACCTCGGGCACCCCCCTGCCCTCATACTCCGACGGGCGGGTGTACTGGGCATACTCGAGCAGTCCGTCAGAGAAGGACTCGTCCCGGGCGCTCATCTCGTCGCCCAGTGCACCGGGAAGGAGCCTCACGACCGAGTCGATCACGACGAGCGCCGCGAGCTCGCCGCCGGTGAGGACGTAGTCGCCCAGAGAGATGCGCTCGTCCGCGAGCTCGTAGGCCCGCTCGTCCATCCCCTCGTAGCGCCCGCAGACCAGAAGCACCCTCTCCTCGTGCGAGAGGCGCTCGGCGACCGACTCGTCGTAGCGCCTGCCGCAGGGGGTGAAGAAGACCACGTGAGGGCGGGCCGGGTGCCTCTTGCTGATGTCGCGGACCGCCTCGAAGATCGGGGCAGGCTTCATGAGCATGCCCTGGCCGCCACCGAACGGCGCGTCGTCTACCGTGCGATGGCGGTCGTGCGTCCAATCGCGCAGGTCATACGACTCGAACTCGAAGATGCCCCTCGCCTGGGCGCGCCCCATGATGGAGGTCTCGAGGTAGGGGGCGAACAGGTCCGGGAAGACCGAGAGCGTCTCGAACCTCAATTCCCCACCTCCCCCAGCAGGCCTTCGGGCGCGTCGACCAATATCTCCCCCTCGGGCGGGAGCTCGCTGACGACGGAATCCACCACCGGGAGCAGGACCTCCCCATGCGGCCCGCCGTCGATGACCCACACGTCGTTGGCCGGCCCCCTCATGAGCTCGACGACGGAGCCCAGGCGACCCCATCTGACGTCGCGGACGGGCCGCCCGACGAGCACGTCCGCGTCGTGGAGGGCATAGCCCTCGGGGAGGTCCCCCACGCGGGCGAGGAGGAGCTTGCCCACGAGCCTGGAGGCGGAGTCGATGTCCCCCACCCCCTCGAGGGAGACGAGCTGGCCGCTTCGGCCCTCGTCCGCAGAGAGGACGCGCCGCATGCGCGGGCCCTTGAGCGCCGGAGGCACGACGAAGGTCTCGAGCCCCTCGCGCAGCAGAGGAGGAAGGCCGTGAACGGAAACCGTCACGACCTCCCCCCTCTTGCCGTGCGTCTTCTCCACACGGGCTATGGCCCTGTAGCGTGGGTGCAAGGCCTATCCCAGGACCTCTACCTCGACGGAGGTGCCCACCCTGGAACCCAGCGCGCGCGCAAGCGTGCGGATGGCCTTGATGGTGCGGCCCCTCCTGCCTATGATGCGGCCGGCGTCCTCCTCGGCACAGCTGACCTCGATGAGGGCCGAGCCCTCGCTGTCGGTCACGTCGAGGGACACCGCGTCCTCGTTGGTCACGAGCCCGCAGACGATGTACTCGACGAGGTCGGCGACCCTGTCGGAAGCGACCTGCCCCGGGACGTCCTCGGACTCGACGACTTCGCTGACTTCCTCGGACACGATGCCTACTCGGCCTCGGTGGCTGCGGCGGCAGCCTTGGCGGCGGCCTTCTTGGAGAGCTTCTGCTTCTTCTCGGGCGCAGGCTCGCCGGAGCGGGCGACGTCGATGAGGTGGGAGACGGCGTTGGTGGGCTGGGCACCCTTGGCAACCCACTCGTCGATCTTCTCGAGGTCGAGGTCGATGGTCTTGGGGGAGGTCAGAGGGTTGTAGCGACCAACGAGCTCGATGTAACGGCCGTCGCGGGGCATGCGGCCGTCGGCGACGACGACGCGATAGAACGGGTGCTTCTTGGCACCGTGACGAGCGAGACGAATCTTGACTGCCAAAGTAGAACTCCTTCAGACGAGCGGCGCCGTGGTAGTTGAATGAATGCACCGCATAGCCACACAAAAGCAGGCAATATGATACGACAGCGCCCAAGGGGCGCAAGGTGCAGTTTTTGTGAACTGCACCCCGCTCCCAGGCGATTGTGTTTCGTTCTGGGCCTGCGTTAAGTGGCCCTTAAGGTCCTTAACGTACCATCGGATGGTATTTGTCCCCCAAAACGAACAATAGCCTCTGTGCCCGAAAGATGGAGAATCCCATGAACATTCTGGTTGTGGAAGACGAGCGCAACCTAGCCGACGCCATCGTCCAGATCCTGAAGGGCGGCGGCTTCAACGCCGAGGCCGCGTACGACGGGAACGTCGGCCTCTCGTCCGCGCTCAGCGGCATGTACGACGCGGTCGTCATGGACGTCATGCTCCCCGGCAAGGATGGGGTCCAGGTCGTCCACGAGCTGCGCCACGAGGGGAACTCCGTGCCCGTCCTCATGCTCACCGCCCGCGCCTCGACCTCCGACAAGGTCGAGGCCCTGGACGCCGGTGCGGACGACTACATGACCAAGCCCTTCGAGGACGCCGAGCTCCTCGCCCGCCTGCGCGCGCTCACCCGTCGCCAGGGCGACGTCGTGATCGACGAGGTCAGCTTCGCGGACCTCACGCTGGACCTCGCGACCCATGACCTCAGCTGCAACGACAGCTCCGTCCACCTCTCGGGCAAGGAGTTCGAGGTCCTGAAGATGCTGATGGGCTCCACCGCCCGCGTCGTCTCGAAGCAGGACCTGCTGGTGCGCGTCTGGGGCACCGACGGAGAGGCGTCGGAGAACTCCGTCGAGGCCTACATCTCGTTCCTGCGCAAGAAGCTGGGCCACATCCACTCGAAGGTCCAGATCACCACCCTGCGCATGCTGGGATATCGACTCGAGGAGTTTGACCTGCCCAGGGAGTAGGTGGCAGCCGTGCTCGAGAGGCTCAAGCGCAAGTTCATGGTGATCGTGATGACGCTCGTGGGGACCGTCCTCGCGAGCGTCCTTGGTCTCATGTACTACTCCTCCTTCACGACCCAGGCCAACCTCGTGAAGGAGTCCCTCAACCGTGGGCTCGAGGGGAGCCTCAGCCCCCTGCCCGTCATAGGCTCGGAGGGTGCGCGCGTGGGCGGCATGCTCACCGTGGTGGTGGAAGTCTCCGAGAAGGGCGTCGTCCTCCAGACGAGCGAGTCGCCGGCATACATCAGCGGCCCCGTCCTCGCCCGCGTCATCGACGACGCCCTGACCCAGGGTGTGACGAGCGAGCGCATCGGGGACCTCCACGTCGTGTGGAAGAGCGCCGTCACCGACCAGGGGAACATCCGCATCGCCATCGTGGACACCACCATCGCTGACCGCGCCCTCACGAGCCTCCTGCTCAACGCCATCGTGGTCATGGCGGCAAGCCTCTCTATCCTCTTCGCCGTGGCGTCCTTCCTCTCGAACTGGGCCATTTCGCCCATAGCGAGGGCATGGGAGCAACAGAGGCGCTTCGTGGCCGACGCGTCGCATGAGCTCAAGACGCCGCTCTCCGTCATTCTGGCCAACTCGCAGATCCTTGCCCGGGACGACCGCATCCCCGAGGACGACGCGCGGTGGGTCGAGAGCACCGTCGACGAGGCGCAGCACATGAAGAACCTCGTGAACGACCTGCTCGAGCTCGCCAAGGCGGAGGAGGGCACGGACGGGCTGGGCTCGGCGCTCTCCTCGGAGGAGGTGGACTTCTCGAACCTCGTGGAGTCCGCGGCGCTCGAGTTCGACCCCGTCGCCTTCGAGCGCGGCTGCTCCATCGAGACCTCGATAGAGCCGGGCCTCAAGGTCAAGGGCGACCCCGAGTGGCTCGAGCGCCTGGCCAAGATCCTGATAGACAACGCCTGCAAGTACGCCCGTACCCAGAGCGTCGTGCGCGTGCGACTGCGACGCAGCTCAAGGCATGTGCAGCTCAGCGTGAACAACCAGGGAGCCCCCATAGCCAGGGAGGACCTCCCCCACATCTTCGACCGCTTCTACCGCAGCGAGCGGGCGCGGAGCAGGACCAACGGGGACGAGGGCGGCTTCGGGCTGGGCCTCGCCATCGCGAAGGGGGTCGCCGAGGCATGCGGCGGCGGCATAGCCGCCGAGAGCGACGAGGCGTCCGGAACCACCTTCACGGTCACCTTCTAGGGGAGGCCGGCGCATGGCGGAGGGAAGCGGGAGGGAGCAGGACCGATCCTTGGGCCTCCCCTGGCAGGGGCCTGCCGTGGGGCTGCTGGACCTCGACGCGTTCTTCGCCTCCGTGGAGCAGCTCGACCATCCCGACTGGAGGGGGCTCCCCGTCATCGTCGGGGGCTCCCCCGAGCGCAGGGGCGTCGTCTCGACGGCATCCTACGAGGCCCGTCGCTTCGGCGTCCACTCGGCCATGCCGTCCTGGCAGGCGCGCCGGCTCTGCCCCGGCGCGATCTGGACCCCGGGCCGCTTCGACCGCTATCGCGAGCTCTCGCGGGCGGTCATGGGAATCGTCCAGGACGAGACCCCCCTCGTGGAGCAGGTGTCGATCGACGAGGCGTTCTTCGACGTGACCCCAGGGCGATGGTCGCGCGAGAGCCCCCTCGACATCTGCCGCCGCATCCAGCTGCGCGTGCGAAAGCTGGGCATCACCTGTTCGATCGGCCTGGGAACGAGCAAGACCGTGGCGAAGATCGCCTCCGAGCGCCAGAAGCCGCGCGGGCTCACCGTCGTGCCGCCCGGCGCGGAGGCCGCCTTCCTCGCACCGCTTCCCGTGAGGGCCATGAGCGGGATAGGCCCCGCGACCGAGCGCAGGCTCCAGGAGCTCGACGTGAGGACGCTCGGCGACCTCGCCCTGCGCGACGAGGCAGAGATGCGGCGCGCCCTGGGAAGCGTAGGCCCCCAGCTCGTGAGAAGGGCGAGGGGGATGGAGGGAAGCCCCGTCAGAGAGACGGCGCGGCCCGAGGAGGCCAAGTCCGTCTCGAACGAGCGGACCTTCTCGCACGACCTTCTCACGAGGGAGGAGGTGGATGCCGCCATAGGCCAGGTCTCTGCCCTCGTGGGAGAGCGGCTGCGCAAGCGGGGGCTCCGCGCCTCGACGGTCACCCTCAAGCTGAAGTTCGACTACCTCCACGCACGAACGGCGCAGAGGGCGCTGCCAAGGCCCACGGACGACGAGAGGAGGCTTGCCGCCTGCGCGCGCGGGCTCCTCTCCGGGCTCTGGTCCCCGGGACTCGGGATAAGGCTCGTCGGCGTCGGCGCGAGCGACTTCGGCGAGGGGGCCGCGGAGCAGCTCTCGCTCTTCACGGACGAGAAGGGCGACGAGCGCGACCTGAGGGGCCTCTCGCTTGCCACCGACGAGGTGCGGAGGCGCTTCGGCAGGGACGCCATCTCCTACGGCAGGGACCTCAGGCTCCGGGACGGAGGCTCGGACACGCTTCCCATGAACGGCGGGGGCCGGTAGCGGCTCCCCTACTCGCCCGTCGCCCCGAGGCCGGCCGAATCCCCTCCGGCCGCCTCGCCCTCGAGCCCCAGCGTGAGGCGGGGGGCGTCTCCCCAGAGGCGCTCCAGGCGGTAGAAGTCGCGGGTCTCGGGCTTGAAGACGTGCACCACGAGGGGACCGAAGTCGAGGAGCACCCAGCTCCCCGCCGCCTTTCCCTCGACCGAGAGCGGCTTTGCGTGGCAGTTCGCCTGGAGCTTCTCCTCGATGTGGTCGACCACGGCATCCACCTGGGGCTTGCTCGAGGCGCTGCAGACGAGGAAGTAGTCGCAGACGTCGGACACGGACGAGAGGTCCAAGAGGACGATGTCGCTGGCCTTCCTCTCGTCCGCGGCGGTGGCGGCGATGCGGGCGAGCTCGAGCGGGGTTGCGGGCATGTGCAGCCTTCCCTTCTTTGTTTATCGGCCCTTGCGAGCGTGCGCGAGGGCAAGCGCGTTGTATACCTCGATGGTACCCGGATACAGGTACCTCCGGGTCCTGACGACGTACTCCACCCCGCCGGCGAAGGCGTTCCAGTAGACCTCGTCGAGCGGGGCGCGGGCGGCGACCATGTCACGCGTGGCCTGGATGCCGGGGGTGGCGGGTCGCAGCGGCTCGATCCCGTCCGCGACGAAGACGATCATGTCGAGGGCCGTCATGTCCGCCGAGCCCAGGGTGTGCAGGCCGATTGCCCGGAACACCTCGGGCGGGAGCTCGGGATAGAGCCCGGGCAGCTCGCGGGCCGCCGTGAGCCCGTGCAGGAGCGGGAGGACGAGGTGCAGGTCGACCCCAAGGTCGATGCCCAGGTCCCTCGCCGCGGAGAGGAGCTCCTCGTCGGTGAGGACCTTGTCCCAGTCGTGCAGGGTCCCCGCGGCGCGCGCCAGGAAGGGGTCCACCCCGTAGGAGAGCGCCAGCGACTCGGCGCAGCGAGCCACCGAGAGCGAGTGCTCCAGGCGGCGGGGCCTTGCCACGGCCATGCGGGCGCGGAGGTCGCCCTCGAGGCGCTCGAGGCAGGACGCCTGTCCCTCGTCGTAGTCCACGCCGGTCCCGGAGGGCTCAGTAGCCAAGGTCGTCCCCTCCCGCCACGGAGCCGTAGCGCGTGGGCCTGACCCCATAGAGCTTGTGCTTGTGGATGTAGCCCGTCACCGGGTCGGGGGTGAGGTAGCGCAGGCTCTGCCCGCCGCGCACCCGCTCGCGCAGGTAGCTGGACGAGATGGCGAGTGCGGGCACCTCCAGGTAGGTCACGTCGAAGTCGAAGTCGGACTCGGCGATCGCCCGCTGGGCGCGGCTGAGGTCGTAGCCGGGGCGGGTGGCGCCCACGAGCTTGGCGAGATGAGCGATCCTCCCCGCGTCGCGCCAGGTCACGATCTCTGCGATGGCGTCCGCACCGGTGATGAAGTGGAGCTCCACGTTGTCCGGGTAGATGGCACGCATGCGCTCGAGTGTGTCGGCCGTGTAGGTGACGCCCTCTCGGTCGACCTCGAAGCGGCTCGCGACGAAGTGGGGGTTGTCGGAGGTGGCGAGGAGGGTCATGGCGTAGCGGTCCTCGCCCGAGGTCACGGCGCGGTCCTGCTTGAAGGCGGGGCGACCGGCGGGCATGAAGACGACCACGTCCAGACCCAGGTCGTCGAAGGCCTGCTCGGCTGCCACGAGGTGGCCGTTGTGGATGGGGTCGAAGGTGCCTCCCATGATGCCGATGCGGTAGGTCCGCGCCGGGTCCTGCCCCAGGATGGGCAGGTCCCCCTTGCGGATGACGTCCTCGGCGATGTGCTCCACCTCCCCAGGCTGCAGGTAGTCGAAGGAGAGGGGCTCGGAGCTGCGGGGAACGGGTGGCTTCGTCATGCTTCCCTCCTAGAGCACGAGGAGCTCGTCGCGGTGGATGGCGGGCTGGCCGTCCTTCTCGGGCATGAAGCGGGCGATCACGTCGAGGCGCAGGCCGTGCACGCGTGCCATCTCGTCCGACGAGTAGCGGGTCACTCCCCTTCCGACGAGCGCCCCGTCCGCGCCGACGACGTTGACCACGTCGCCCGCCTCGAACTCGCCCTCGGCCCTCAGCACGCCGACCGGGAGCACGGACGCCCCCGACTCGACGACCGCCCTGCGTGCGCCGTCGTCGAGGACCAGGGTCCCGCGCACGACCTCCGCAAGTCCAATCCAGAGCTTGCGCGCCCCCTCGTGGCTTCCCTCGCCGGGCTCGAAGCGCGTGCCCACCCCCTCCTCGCAGGCGGCGCGCAGGAGCACCCCCTCCTCGCGGCCCCGGCAGATCACGAGGGGGATGCCGGCCGCCACGGAGGCGCGCGCGGCACGGAGCTTGGTGGCCATCCCGCCCGTGCCCACGGAGCTCGTGGAGCCGCCCGCCATGGCGGCTATCTCCGGCGTGAGCTCGCGCACCAGGGGGACCAGCCGCGCGTCGGGGTCCTCCTGGGGATTCGCGGTGTAGAGCCCGTCCACGTCAGAGAGGATCACGTAGAGGTCCGCCGAGACGAGCGTGGACACGATGGCGCCCAGGGTGTCGTTGTCGCCGAAGGCGAACTCGGCCACGGACACCGTGTCGTTCTCGTTCACCACGGGAACGGCACCCAGCTCGAGCAGGCGCTGGAGGGTGTTGCGCGCGTTGAGGTAGCCGTCGCGGTCGGTCACGTCGCGACGGGTCAGGAGGACCTGGCCGCAGGCGACGCCATGGCGCGCGAGCTCGACGGCATAGGCCTCCGTGAGGGCGGCCTGCCCCGCCGAGGCGCAGGCCTGGAGCCCAGGGATGTCACGGGGCCGCTCCTTGACGGCGAGTCGCCCCATGCCCGCGGCGACGGCGCCGGATGACACGATGACCACCCCTACGCCGCGCGCGACGAGTTCGGCCACCTGGTCGCAGACGGAGGCGATGAGCCCCAGGTCGGGACTGCCGTCACCGGCGACCAGGGTAGACGAGCCCAGCTTGAAGACGACGCGCGTGGGAAGGTCCGCCACCCCTACTCGCCCTCCTCGTCCGAGGTCGCGAGCTCCTCTTCGAGCTCGTCGTACGCGTCCTGCGCGCCCTCTCCCTCGTAGTCGAAGGCGAAGCCCAGTATGCGCACTTCGTCCCCAGCCTGGCAGCCCGCCGCCGCGAGCTTGGCGTCGAGGCCCATGCGGTCGAAGCGGTGCTGGAGGTATGCGATGGCCTCGTCGTTGTCCCAGTCGGTCTGGACCACCATGCGCTCGACCAGCCCGCCCGAGACGCGCCAGATGCCGCGGGACTCCATGCGAATCTGGACCGCCCGGTCGCGGCGCTGGCGCTCGCGTTCCACGGCCTCGTTGAAGTCGGGGAGGATGGTCGTGGGCTCGATCCTGCTCCTGAGCTCGGCCACCTCCGCCGCGCACGCGGTGGTGAAGTCCTCGAGTCCCTCGCCCGTCACGGCCGACACGGCGAAGAACGCGTGGCCGTCGGCCTCCGCCGCCGACCTCACGCGCCCGAGCGCGTCCTCCGTGCCCGGCATGTCGCACTTGTTGGCGAGAACGATCTGGGGCCTGGAGGCGAGCTCCTCCGCGTAGGCGGCGAGCTCCGCGTTGATGGTGCGGTAGTCCTCGAGGGGGTCACGCCCCTCGTAGCCGCCCGTGAGGTCGACGACGTGCAGGATGAGCGCCGTGCGCTCGATGTGCCGCAGGAACTCGTGGCCGAGGCCGCGGCCTTCGGAGGCCCCCTCGATGAGCCCCGGCACGTCGGCGACGACGAAGGAGGCCCCGTTCCTGGCCCTCACGACGCCCAGATTGGGGACCAGCGTGGTGAAGGGGTAGTCCGCGATCTTGGGACGGGCGGCGGAGAGCCGGGCGATGAGCGAGCTCTTGCCCACCGACGGCATGCCCACGAGGGCGGCGTCGGCCATGAGCTTCATCTCGAGCTCGATCCAGTGGTCGAGCGCGGGCTCGCCCTTCTCGGCGAAGGCGGGCGCTCTGCGCACCGAGGTCACGAAGTGTATGTTGCCCCTGCCGCCCGCGCCGCCGGGAGCGACGACCACGCGCTGGCTGGGCTGGGTGAGGTCGGCGATCTCGTAGGCGGGCTCCATGGTCTGGGGGTCGAGCTCGCGCACGACGGTGCCCAGGGGGACGCGCAGGACGAGGTCATCGCCCGCGCGGCCGTGGCGCCGGGCGCCCTGGCCGTGCGTGCCCCTCTCGGCCTTGAAGTGGTGCTTGTAGCGATAGTCGATGAGCGAGGAGAGCTGCGGGTCGGTGACGAGGACGACGCTTCCGCCATTGCCGCCGTCGCCGCCGTCCGGCCCTCCCTTGGGAACGAAGGCCTCGCGACGGAAGGACATGCAGCCGGCCCCGCCGTCGCCGCCCTTGACGTTGATGCGGCAGAGGTCCGTGAAGGTGTTGGTGGGCATGATCCTCTCTTTCTCGTGGTCATGCCATGGTAGAGCATCGGGACGTGGGGACGCTAGAAGAGCGCCCCCAGCACCACGAGCGCCACGCCCGGGAGCAGGCAGGCGACGTCCACGGCAGAGAAGGGGTAGCGCTTGTACGACGACTCCCTGCCCCTGAGGTAGAAGCCCCTCTCCTCCGCGGCGAGCGCCGTGTCGTCCGCGCGGGCGACCGAGGAGATGAGCAGGGGGGCCGCGAGCGGGAGCATGAGGCGGAGCCTGCGGAGGGGGTTGGGCGTGTCGAAGTCCACGCCGCGCGCGGTCTGGGCCTCCACGATCTTGGCCATCTGCTGGGAGAAGATCGGCACGAAGCGCAGGGCCGTGGTGATGGTGAAGGCATAGCGGTAGGGCACGTGCAGAACCTCGACGGTGGCATTGGCGAGGTCGGTGAGCCTCGTGAGCGAGAGCATCATGACCAGCGGGAGGGCGAAGGCGACCAGGCGCAGGGCCACGTGCGCACCGCGGTCGAGGCCCTGGTCGGTGACCCAGAGGAAGAGCGGGGTGCCGGAGCGCACCACCACGGTCTGCACGAGGAGCATGAGCGCGCCGAGCGAGAGGAAGCCGGCGAGGAGCGCGAGGGTGCGCCTCAGGATGCCCGCGTAGGCCCCCAGGGCGACCAGGAAGAGCAGCACCCCGAGGAGCATGCCGTAGCCTTGCGCCAGGAAGGTCGCCACGCAGACGCAGACGGCGAGGACAACCTTGGTCACGGGGTTCGCGCGATGCAGCAGGGTCGTGCCCTCGGAGTAGTCCAGCACGGACGCCATCTAGCCCACCAGCCCTTCCGTCACGGCGACGATGTCATGGACCTCGGTGACGCCCTCGTACCCGCAAGAGACGTCGGCCGAGAGCCTGCGGGCGAGCTGGGTCACCTGCGGGGCCGCGACGCACGCGCGCGCGAGCAGGCCCTCGTCGGCGAAGACCTCGCCCGGGAGGCCGTCGGCGAGCACCCGCCCGTCCGTCATGACCACGACCCGGGTCGCGAAGTCGGAGACGACCTCCATGTCATGGCAGACCATGGCCACCGCGCAGCCCCTCGAGCGGGCCACCTCGACCGCCTCCATGACGGTCATGCACTCGCGGTAGTCGAGCCCGCTCGTGGGTTCGTCCAAGATGAGCACCTCGGGGTTGGTGACCACGACGGAGGCCAGGGCGACGATCTGCCTCTGCCCACGTCCCAGCGAGAACGGGGCGGCCTCGGCGGGAAGCCCGAAGTGCTCGACGCAGTCGCGCGCGCGGGAGAGCGCCTCGGCGTCGGGCGTCCCGAGGAGCTGGAGGCTGAAGGCGACCTCCTCGACCACCGTCTCCTTGCAGATCTGGCGGTCGGGGTCCTGGAAGAGGGTCGAGACGTGCTGCGCGATCTGGCTGGTGCGGGCACGGGAGGTGTCGAGCCCGGCGATGGTGACGCGTCCGGAGGAGGGCTTGAGGAGGCCGTTCATGAGCTTGGTCACGGTCGTCTTGCCGGCGCCGTTCTGCCCCACCACGGCCACGAGCTCCCCCGGGCGCAGCTCGAGCGAGACGTCCTCGACGGACGCCGTCCCACCCGGGTAGCTGAAGCCGACGTGGTCGAACGTGAGCATGGGGTCGCTCGCGAGCTCGAGGGCCGTGGGCTCGCCGTGCCTGCGACCCCCCTCAAGGCGCAGGGGAGGCCGAGTGGCCGCCCGCGCCAGGGAGCCCCTCTCCCCCACCACGCGCGAGACGAGCGCCGCCGCCTCGCCCACCGTGAGGCTCACGTCCCCCTCGCGGGCGAGTCCGCGGCTCCTCAGGAGGTTGGACACGCGCGTGACGCGTGGGCTGTCGACCCCCATGCTCCTGAGCTCCTCGGAGTGGGAGAAGACCTCGCGCGGCGAGCCGAGGAGGGCGAGCCTCCCCTCCCTGAGGACGGCGACGTGACGACAGAACTCGCAGAGCAGGGCCACCTTCTGCTCGACGACCACGACGGTGATGCCCTCGCGCCGGTTGAGCTCGCGCAGGGTCTGGAACACCATGAGGGAGGAGGCGGGGTCAAGGGCCGCGGTGGGCTCGTCGAGCACCATCACCGAGGGACGTATGGCCAGGATGGCTGCGATGGCGAGCTTCTGCTTCTGGCCGCCCGAGAGCGTGGCGACCTCTCGGTGGAGGAGCCCGGAGATGCCGCAGGTGGCGAGCGCCTCGCCTATGCGGCCGGGAATCTGATCGTGGGGCACGCCGAAGTTCTCGAGGCCATAGAGCATCTCGTCCTCGACGCTCGAGGCGACCATCTGGGCGTCGATGTCCTGCAGGACGGAGCCCACCTTGCGCGAGACGTCGGTGAGCCCCACTTCGCAGCTGTCCATCCCGCAGACCGTCGCCACCCCCCTGAACTCGCCGGCGAAGTGATGCGGAACGGCACCGGAGAGGACCGAGCAGAGGGTGGTCTTGCCCGCGCCGGAGGGCCCGATGACACCCAGGAAGTCGCCCGGGACGATGTCCAGGCAGAGGTCGTCCACCGCCGGGGAGCCTCCCCCCTCGTAGGTGAACGAGACCCTGTCCAGGCTGATGAGGGGATTTGTGGGACCTTGCTGAGACACGCTACCTCCAGAGCCGGCTTCGCCTGCATGACTGCGCCCGGGCGCTGGCGGGCGCTCGGGCGATGGTGACGATCGGACGACTAGCGCTTGGCCGCCTTCTTGAGCGGGAGATACAGTACCTGCACGATGACGCAGTTCGCAAGCGCGGTGCCGAACACGACGGGAAGCATGGCGACGACGGACGAGGGCGCCGCACCCAGCACGACGACGGTTGCGACCGTGGCGAAGATGAGGCCGGAGACCGTGGTGGTCACGAAGGCACCCGCGAGGGGAAGGACGCCCGCGGACCCACGTCGCGCCACGGCCTGCGCGAACAGGAACATGATGGCACCGCCAGGGATGTCGCAGAGGTACTCGAGGCCGGGGACGGACGTCGTGAGCTGGATGA
Organism: Olsenella sp. oral taxon 809 str. F0356; assembly: GCF_000233535.1. NCBI lineage: Bacteria > Bacillati > Actinomycetota > Coriobacteriia > Coriobacteriales > Atopobiaceae > Olsenella > Olsenella sp. oral taxon 809. The sequence goes on along the minus strand of NZ_JH376563.1, from coordinate 1,557,565 downwards.
CGGTGGCCGCCAGGACGCCGATGAGCACCGACTGGGGAAGGCTGGGCCTCAGGATGAGGATGGCGAGGCAGTAGGCGGAGATGACGAACTCCGGCTGGATGCCCGTGATCGCGAGCGCCTTGCCCACAGTGATGTTGAGCACGAAGCCCGCCGCCATGAGGACGGCGAGGAGGACGAGGGACGCCACGTCGAGCTTGCCGGCCTTGTCCTGCGCGCTGCTGACGAAGGTGCGGGGTGCGTTGTTGTTCTCTGGCATGGTCTCGTGAGCCTTTCTCTTGTTGGGATGGCCTGGTTCCGCGCGGCTACCGGCGGTGCGACGCGCGCGTGACGACGGGAGCGAGGAGCTGGACGACGACGGCGTTGAAGGCGGCGGTGCCCACGACGATGGGAAGCTTGACGAGGGTGGTCGCCATGCTCGCCCCCATGACCACGTTGCCCAGCGTAGCAAACAGCAGTCCCGAGACGAGCGTGGCGACGAAGGCTGCGATGAGGGGCATCGCCCTGCCCTTGGAAAGCGCGCTGCCCGCGAGCAAGGACATGGCGAGCGCGCCCATCGACTCCGTCACGAAGTTGAGGCCGGGGATGGAGGTCGTGACCTGGCACACGACGGCCGAGAGCAGCCCGAGCACGACCGCCTGGGGGTGGCTGGGCCTGGTAGCGACGATGGCGAGGCAGTAGGCGGCGATGATGAACTGGGGCTTGATGCCGACGATTGCAAGGGCGTTGCCCAGGGTCATGTTGAGGATGAACGCGGCGGCAAGGAGCGTGGCGAGGAGCATGAGGGAGGAGATGTCGAGACCAGCCCCACTGGCGATGGGGCGTACGGTCCTGACCTCGGGGTTCTGAGTGGACATGGTGTTCTCTCCTTCTGACTTTGCTTCTTTGCTGGAACGGAAAAAGGGACCCCCGGTCAACCCGGGGGTCCCTGCTCGGTTGCTATGCGGCAGTGACGCGACTCAGAGTCGACCGGACGAGACGAGGGCCTGCCACCACCAGTTCCTGCGAACGACGCTCTGCTTGCTGCTGGACATGGCTTCCTCCCATCGCTTGGTCTGGACTGCTGGATGCAACCCTATCGCAGCCCTTGCGCGCGGGGACACACGGCTGCGATGCCGTTTCAATGCCGAAACAAAGAAGGGACCCCGAAGGGTCCCGAGGGATGCGGTGCTAGGCGGTGCGGACGTGCACGTAGTGCTTCGCGCCCTTGGTGAACTCGACGGTGCCGTCGGCGAGCGCGAACAGGGTGTCGTCCTTGCCGCGACCGACGTTCTCGCCGGGGGTGATGTGGGTGCCGCGCTGGCGGACGATGATCTGGCCAGTCTTGATGGCCTGGCCGCCATAGATCTTGGTGCCGAGTCGCTGCGCGTGGGAGTCGCGACCGTTCCTGGAAGAGCCCAGACCCTTCTTGTGAGCCATTGTGATACCTGCCTATCTAGTCAAGGGAGAGAAACTGTGTGCCGGGGTGGCTACTCCTCAGTGGAGGCCGACTTGGCAGCCTCGCCGGCCTCGCCGGGGATGGCGACGACCTGGAGCTTGGTGAGGTTCTGGCGGTGACCCTTGGTGCGGTGGTAGCGCTTGCGCTTGTGGAGCTTGAAGACGATGACCTTCTTGTCCTTGAACTGATCGACGACCTCGGCGGTGACCTTCTGGCCCTCGAGGGTGGCAGCGTCAACGATGGTCTTGGTGCCGTCATTGATCATGAGGACATCCAGCTCGACCTTGTCGCCAGGCTGCGCGTCAAGCTTCTCGACATCGATGATGTCGCCCTTGGCAACCTTATACTGCTTGCCACCAGTGGTAACGATTGCGTACATGTGTTAGCCCTTCATACTGGTCCTAGTGCAACAGTCGTACATCTTACTAGCGAATACCTGCTCGGTCAACAGAAAGTATGGGTTCACACGCCAACCACGACAGCGGCCCCCGCCTGCGCGAAGCTTACTCCCCGGGACCCGGCGCGTCCAGCCCCGAGGCGCCGCCACCCCATCGCGCACGCCGTTTCGCACGCCTTCTCCGGCAGGCACGCTCCAACGCACGGTCGTGCTTGCGTTTGCCCAGTTGGGCAGCGGCCCGCCTGTGCGCAAGAGCGTGCGGGACTCGCGGCGCGTGCGTTGGCGCGTGGGCAACATGCAGAGAACGCGTTGGCGCGTGGATGGCGGAGCGGGGCGAGAGGGCCACGCCTGCAATGCCTACTCCCAGGGGCCCAGCGCGTCCAGCTTCGAGCCGTCGTCGCCCACGTGCCACTGGGCCTCCCGGGAGACCCTGAGCGAGGGAGGGCGGAGCCCCATGAGGCGGAAGGCGGCGTCGAGCAGGACGGCAGGCCTGAGCGACGCCTCGTTGGTCGCATGCGTGACGATGGCGAGCTCGCGGCCACCCGCGTCGACATCCCAGTCCCTGAGGGCGCTGCCAAGGTCGACGACCTTGCGCCTCTCCCCCCTGAGGTACTCGAGGCTCCCCCTGGACCGCAGCTCGACAATCGCGTCGCCGAGCTGCGCCGGCACCACCTCCCCCAGGAGCTCCACCCTCCAGAGCGAGTCGGACAGCCATGCCTCGAGCGCGGGAAGCCGGTGCGGCACGTAGCAGAGCGCCTGCGGGGCGAGGCCGGCGGGGGTCGCGGCACGCAGCGCCGTGAGCGCCTCCCCCTCCCCCACGCGATCCGTGAGCAAGAGGTCGAAGTACTCGCCCCTTGACGACGCCCCCACCGGCAGCGCCTGCGAGAACTGCAGCCGGATGCGACGCGCGAAGCCGTTGCCCACGGCAAAGGGCAGGCCGGAGCGCCTGACGGAGCGGTTGATCGTCGCCAGGACCTCCAGGTGGCCCAGGTAGGCGAGGCGGCCGTCCTTGCCGTAGCGGACGCGCAACCTGTGCTGCTCTGCCCTACTTGCCATCGCGGACCCCCTCGATGCGGTTCGAGACCGCCAACGTGGGACAGACCCCGCAACCCGTGCAGCTCTCCATGGTGCAGTCGGCCGTGGTGACGCCCGCGGCAGCGCGCCTCCACTCCCTCTTGAGGAAGCCCTTCGAGACGGCAGGAGAGGTGTGGTCCCATGGCAGGCGCTGGTCGAGCGACATCGGGGCCGAGGCGACGCCCTCGAGCGAGACGCCGACCTCCCGACCCGCGTCGAGCCAGCGCTGGAAGTCGAACTGGTCGGTCCACGCGTCGAAGCGGCAGCCATGCCTCCAGGCGGCCATGACCAGGTCGAAGCCGGCGCGTCCCATCTTCGAGAGAACCGCCTCCACGAGGGAGACGTCGGCGTCGTGGTACGAGACCTTGATGTCCCTGTCGTGCGTGGAGGCGAGGAGGAGCCGCTGGCGGCGGATCACCTCGTCACGGCCGAGCTGCGCGGACCATTGGAAAGGCGTGTGCGTCTTGGGGACGAATACCGCGACCGAGATGGAGACCGAGACCCCGCTCTTGTAGCCCCTGCCCACCACCTCGCGGCCGATGTCGAGGACGCGTTGGGCGACGGAGGCTATGCCCACGACGTCCTCGTCGGTCTCGGTGGGAAGCCCCATCATGAAGTAGAGCTTCACCCGCCTCCAGCCGACCTCGAAGGCGTTGCGGGCGGCGAGCTCGATGTCCTCCTCGCTCACGTTCTTGTTGATGACGTCGCGCAGGCGCTGGCTGCCTGCCTCGGGGGCGAAGGTGAGCCCTCCCCTCCGGGCGCCACCCACCTCCGCCGCCATCTCGACGCCGAAGGAGTCGAGTCGCTGCGAGGGAATCGAGACGCGCACGCCGCTGCCGGCGAGGTCTGCGTTCAGCTGGTGAAGGATCGCCGCGCAACCGGAGTGGTCGGTGGTGGAGAGGGAGGTCAGGGAGACCTCGTCATAGCCCGTGATCGCAAGCCCCCTCTCGGCGGCCTCGACGACCTGCGCCCGGGGCCGCTCGCGCACGGGGCGGTAGGTCATGCCCGCCTGGCAGAAGCGGCAGCCCCGTGCGCAGCCCCTGAGCACCTCGACGGCAAGGCGATCCTGGACGATGCCCATGTAGGGGACGATGGTCTGCGGAAGGGGGTCGGTCGCCGCGAAGTCGGCGACGCAGCGCTTGGTGACCACCTGGGGCGCGCCGCTCCCGGGCTTGGGGACGGCGTAGCCCCAGCGCGTCGAGCCCTCGTCCACGACGACGTCATAGAGCGACGGCACGTACACGCCGGGGATGCGGGAGAGCTCGAGCAGCAGTTCCCTCTTGACGAGGCCTCGCGCCCGGCAGTCTCGCACGCAGGCGCAGACCTCGACGATGGCGTCCTCGCCGTCGCCCAGGATGATCGCGTCGAACATGGGCGAGACGGGCTCGCAGTTCCAGACCGAGGGCCCGCCGGCGATGACGACGGGGTCGTCCTCGTCCCGCTCCGCGGCCCTGACCGCCACGCCCGCGAGGTCGAGCGCCTCGACGATGTTGGTGCAGGCCATCTCGTGGGCGAGCGTGAAGCCCACCACGTCGAAGGAGGCGACGGGCGCGGAGGATTCCAGGGAGAGCAGGGGAACTCCCGACTCGCGCATGAGGGCGGACATGTCGACCCAGGGGAGGTAGGACCTCTCGCACGACATGCCCTCCTGGGCGTTGAGGCGACGATAGAGGATCGCGAGCCCCAGGTTGGGCTGCCCCACCTCGTACACGTCCGGATAGATCAGACAGGCGTGGAAGGGGCCCTCCTGGTCCTCGCAGGCGCCCCACTCGTGATCGAGGTAGCGGGTCGGCTTCTCCACGCGTGCGAGCAGGGGCTCGATGCGGTGGTAGAGGTCCTGTCTGGGAAGTCTCATGCGCGCCCCTGTCGGAGGGTCAGGTAACGGTCTTCGGCATCGCCGTCGACGACGCCAGCCCGCGCGGGACGTGAGAGGCGCTCGCGCGCGATGTCGCGGAGCCCCTCCAACGTCTGTCCGACGCGAGCGCGGGCGGAGGAGGGAGGGAGCTCCCGGGCGCCCAGGCGAAGCTCCATCGCCCGTGCCGTGGCGACGGTGCCCGCGTACCCCACGCCGGCCTTGAGGGCCCAGCCCATGCCGGGGACGAGCCCCACGAGGGCTCGCGCGATGGCGCGGTAGAGGAAGCCCGCCCCCAGGACGCCCGCGAGGTCGGCCACACGCTCGAGGCGCAGGGGACGGCCGCAGGCGGCGGCGATGTCCAGGGCGAGCTTGGCCTGGCTCGCCGTCATCACCGGGAGGTCGGCGCCGGGGAGAATCCCCACCGCCCCGACGGCGGCGTTGCCCAGGGCGCAGGCGCGCACGAGCTCCCTCACCTTGGCGGCGCGGCAGAAGGGGAAGTTGGCGGCGAGGGCGATGCCCTTCTCCCCGCAGGCCCCGACGGCCCACGCGGCGATGGCGTCGCCCAAGGCGTCGTCGTTGGCGCCCGCTACGTAGCTCACGAGGTCCGTCGGCTCCATGGCCTCCTCGGCCCGGTCGAGCACCGACTCCACGGCGATCGCGACGGGTACGCCGCGCCCCGCGATGCGCCTGGCGGCGGCGAGCGCCGCAGGGGCGTCCGCGCCGGCGAGCACGAGGGCGCAGTCGGTCCCGGGGGCAGGCTCCTCCCCCAGGGGAAGGACCTCCACGTGGCCGCCGGGAAGCTCCGGGACGAAGCGGCTGCGCACGCAGGAGACCACGGACGGCGGGGCGTCGCGGGCGACCACGACGCCGACGCGCACGCCCTCCGAGCGCTTGCGCTCGCTCTGCCTGCCCGCCCCCAGGATGTCGGCGACGTCGCCGACGCTGACCCGCTTCTTGCCCGCCATGCCCACGCTCCCGTGCTCGGAATTTGACGTACTGCCAAGTGCCCCGACGAGTCGACCCCTCCGGAAGGCTAGCTCACCTTGGTCCGATGGTGCCACACGGACTGCACCATGCCCACCGAGACGAGCTGGGAGACCATGGAGGACGAGCCAAAGCTGATGAAGGGCAGGGGGATGCCCGTGATGGGCATGATGCCGATGCACATGCCCACGTTCTGCAGCAGCTGGAACGACCACATGGTGGCCACGCCCGCCAGGATGAGCTTGCCGAAGGGGTTCTCGACCTTCTGGGCGAGGAGGATGGTGGAGAGGATCGTGACGCCGAAGAGGGCCAGGAGGGCGACCGACCCCACGAAGCCGAACTCCTCGGCGAGGAGGGCGAAGACGAAGTCCGTGTGGGCCTCGGGGAGGAAGCCCCCAGCAGCCTGGCTGGCGTTGCCGACGCCCTTGCCCAGGAGGCCCCCCGACCCGACGGCGATCTTCGCCTGTTGGAGGTTGTAGCCGTTGCCGGAGGGGTCGACCGACGAGTCCACGAACACTATGAGTCTGTTGAGCTGGTAGTCCTTCAGGACGTGCGGGAGTCCTGGCGTCATCGAGGTGGCGACCACGAGCGACGCCATGGCCACGATGCCCGCGATGGTGGCGATGACCCAAGTGCGGCGGGCACCGGAGCAGATGATCACCGACGCGCCCGTGACCAGGATGATGAGGCCCGTCCCGAGATCGGGCTGGGTGAGGATGAGCACGAAGGGGATGGTCAGTATCCCGCAGAGCTTGAGGTAGTCTCGCAGGGACTCGATCTTGCCGTTGTACTCCGCGCCAAGGGAGGCCATGAGGAAGATGGTGACCAGCTTCGCCGGCTCGGAGGGCTGAAAACGCAGGGGGATGAGGGGGACCTTGACCCATCCCGTCATGCCCAGGGCGGACACGCCGAGGCCGGGGACGCTGGGCATGAGCATGAGGATGACGTCGGCGACGAGCAGGGCCTTCGACATGTTTGCGAGGGCGCGGTAGTCATAGCGGTACATGCCGTAGGCCCCCAAGAGGCCGATGGCGATGCCGACGAGGTGCCGCGCGAACGACGCGTTGGCGATGGTGAGGGACGCCGACCAGATCACCACCGCACCGAAGGCCACCAGGGCGAGGGCCGAGAGGAGCTGCGGCAGGTAGAACCGACCTCCCCTCACCGGCTGGCGCATGCCACGGGGTATGAGGGCCTGGAGCTGGGCCAAGAGGCCCTGGGGCTGCTGTGCGGAAAGCGGCTGGGGCATCCTTCCTCCTCCCTAGCGCACGCCGGACGAGTCGACGGCGGTCGAGGAGTCGGGCTCCCCGTAGATCTGGCCCAGGATGTCGCGGACCACGTACATGGCGCCCTCCGAGCCGTAGCCTCCGTACTCGATGAGCGAGGCGACGACGTACTTGGGGTCGTCGGCCGGCGCGTAGGCGACGAACCAGCCGGTGGGGTTGGAGCGCGAGGTCTCGGCCGTCCCCGTCTTGCCGGCCACCTTGTGCGAGAGGTTGGTGAAGTGCGAGGCCTGGGCCTCGGACTCCTCGTAGATGACCCCCACGAGGCCGGCATGCACGAGGTCCATGTAGGAGGGGTCCTCCTGCACCTCGCGCAGCACGCTGGGCTTGTAGTCGACCACCGAGCCAGTGCCCACCGAGGACTTGACCGCCTTGAGAACGTGCGGCTGCCAGACCTTGCCGCGTGTGGAAACGCCGGCATAGGCGCAGAGCATCTGCAGCGGGGTCACCAGGAGGTCGCCCTGGCCGATGACGAGGTTGGTGTTGTCTCCGCCCTGCCAGGAGCGCGCATCGTCGTCGGCGTAGCTATAGTGCTCCCACTTCCAGTCGGCGTCGGGAACGCGCCCCGCCGCCTCGCCGGGCAGGTCTATGCCCTCGTTCGAGCCCAGGCCCCACTTCCTGAACGTGTCTTGGAGCCCGTTCTTGTCGTTGGAGTAGAAGAAGCCCTTGCCGATCTCGTAGAACACGACGTCACAGGAATAGGTGATGCCCGTCTGGAGCGTCATGTCGCCGTGGCCGTCGTGGTTCCAGCAGTACTGGCCGTAGTCTTTGCCGAACCCCGTCCAGTAGCCCTCGCAGTTGAAGTGCGAGCCCATGGTGGCGATGCCGTAGTCGAGCGCGGCGAAGGTCGAGAGGGGCTTGATGGTCGAGGCGGAGGGGTACTGCCCCGCGATGGCGCGGTTGACGAGCGGGTTGTAGGAGGTCTCGGACGAGAGCTTGTCCCAGTCGTCGGTCGAGATGCCGCCCACGAAGACGTTGGGCGAGAAGGTCGGCTCGCTGGCCAGGGCGATGATCTCTCCGTTGGTGACGTCCATGGCGATGGCGCAGCCGCCGTAGCACTCGGAGCACCCCGCGTCACGCCGCGCCTTGATGTTGCGCGCGAGGGACTCCTCAGCGACCTGCTGGACGCCCGCGTCCAGGGTGAGGATGACGTCCGAGCCACTCCGCGCCTCGACGGCGCTCGAGTACGAGAGGACTTTGCCGTCCGCGTCGACGTAGACCTTCTGCTCGCCCTTGACGCCCTGGAGCACCGACTCGTACTGGTACTCCACGCCCGCCTGCCCCACCGTGTCGCCAAGCTCGTATTCTATCGAGCCCTCGGTGGCGTTGGAGTCGAGCTGCTCCGCCTGCTCGGCGGTGATGGAGCCCGTGTAGCCCAGGACGTGGGCGGCGAGGCTCCCCTTGGGATAGAGGCGCTGGGTGCGCTGCTCGACGCTCACGCCCTCGAAGAGGTAGGGATGCTCGTCGATGTAGGCGACCACGCGGCGCGAGACGTCCACCGCGACCGTCCTGAGGTTCTGGGCGCCGGCGGAGCTGTTCTGGATCTTGCGCCTCACCGCCATGGCGGGCATGCCGATGAGGTTGGCGAGCAGCCGGACCTCGACGTCGTCGTCCGCCACGTCGCCCTTCGCGACCACGGTGAGGCTCGCCCGGTTGGTGACGAGCTCCTCGCCGTTGCGGTCGAGGATGCGCCCGCGCGGGGCGGCGACCGAGATGGTGCGCGTGCGGTTCGACTCCGCCTGGGAGGCGTAGTCGTCGCTCGATATGAGCTGCATCGACCAGAGCCGGGCGAGGAGGACCGCGATGATGGACCCCGAGAAGACGCCGAGCCCGAAGAAGCGGGTCTTGAAGCCCGTCTCGGAGGAGGTGTCCGAGCCGCCCGAGGCCTTGGGCGAGGCTCCGCCGATGTCGAAGGTGAAGCGCGCCTCTCCCCTGCCCACGAGAAAGAAGCTGACGAGGAGGGCCACCAGGACCAGAGACAGGATGACTATGACGACGAGGATGGGACTCAAGGTGGCGCCTACAGGCTTCCGAGGTCGAAGCGGCCGCCGCCCTTGCCCTTGCGGCCGTGGAGGCCGCGCGAGCCGCCACCGAGCGAGAGGGGCGAGCCGCCGGAGCGCGAGCCCACGTAGGCGAAGGGCAGGAAGGCGACGGCGCTCAGGAGGAGCGTGGGAAGGGTCCTCAGGAACAGCACGTCGAAGAGCGAGCTCGCCTGCCCGACGAGGAACATGGCCAGGTGGTAGGCGAGGGTGGTGGCCGCGGCGGCGAGCAGGAAGAGGACGACCGAACCCGAGGGGTCCTCCGCGAGGCGGTTCCGCTCCTCCATGCCCATGGCGAAGGAGGCCACGGTGAGCAGGAGGGACATGAGCCCCACGGGTCCGGTGGTGCAGAGGTCGAAGGCGAGGCCCGCGAGGAAGCCGCAGGCGACGCCGGTGCGCCCCCCGATCGTCAGTGCCATGTAGGCCGCGAACACGAGGGCGAAGTTGATGCGCCCGTTGCCGAGGGCGAGGTTGGGTGCCAGCGCGAGCTGGAGGACGAGGCACCCCAGCGCGAGCAGGGCGATGCTCCTGCGGTTCCTGTTGCTGTCGTTTACCTGCATGCTCGCCCCCTCACTCCCCGTCGCTCGACGCCGCGTCCGAGCCATCGGCCGAGGTGCCGGCGTCACCGTCCTTGGCCGAGCCGGCCTTCTCGGCCGCCACAGCCGTGGCCGAGCTGTCCTGCTCGTCCGCGGCCTTGATGTCCTCCGCCGTCGCCTCCTGGTCCTCGGTGAGCGAGGTGACGACGAGCACCTCCTCGAAGCCCTCCGCGGCACCGGTCCCCTCCACCGCGATCTCGTAGTAGAGGGCCCCCTCCGTCTTGTTGACGCTTATGACCTTCCCCAGGGGGAGCCCCTTGGGAAACACGCCGCCGAGGCCGCTCGTGACGACGGTGTCCCCCACGGCGACGGTCTGGTCGGTGGCGATGAGGGTGAGGCGGAGGGACCCGTCGGGAGAGCCCCTGAGTATGCCCTGGGCCCTGCTCGACTGAACCATGGCCGAGACGGACGAGTTCTCGTCGCTGACGAGGCGGACCGTCGAGGAGGTCGCCCCGCACTCGATGATCTGCCCTATGGCGCCGGCGGAGTTGGTCACGGGCATGCCCACGGCGAGCCCGGACGCGCTGCCCTTGTCGATGGTCACCGTGCGGCTCCAGGAGTCCGTGGACCCCGCGATGATGCGGGCCGCCGTCGACTGCAGCTTGTAGCTGCTCTTGAGGGCGAGGAGGTCCTGGAGGCGCGTCGCGGTCTTCTCCGCCTCCTCGAGCTCGGCGTTGCGGGTGGTGAGCTGCTCGTTCTGCTCGCGGAGCTCCTGGAGGGTCGCCTGGTCCGCGGTGAGGTTGGCGAACACGTTGCCCAGGCCCTGGAAGGGCACGGTGACGGCGGAGCCGAGGTAGCGGATGGGCATGGCGATGGTCGAGAAGCCGCCGCGCAGGGTGGTGAAGAAGCCGCCGCCCGACTCGCGCGCGCTCACCGTGAACATGACCAGCGAGAGGGCGACGAGCGCCACCATGAGGCGCATGCCGGACTCGGGCTCGTTTCGCCGTATGCCGGGCGCGCCCTTCAGGCCGCCCCCCTTGAGCTGCATGGTCGCCTACAGCCCCGCGCTCTGGACGAAGCCGCCCGAGAGCGCATTGGCCTCGAGGACCTTCGCGCAACCGTTGACGACGTTCTCGAGCGCAGTCGGGCTCACGTTGACGGGCACGCCCGTCTCGTCGCGCAGGCGCTGGTCGAGCCCACGGAGCAGGCCGCCGCCGCCCGTGAGGAGGACGCCGTAGTACATGAGGTCGCTGGCGAGGTCGGGCGGGGTGACGTCGAGGGCGTCCTTGACGGCCTTGGTCACCTCGTCGAGGGGCTTGTCCAGGGCGCGGCGGATCTCCTCGGACTCGATGCGCACGGTCTTGGGCAGACCGCTCATGACGTCCCGGCCGTTGACCTCGACGTCGAGCTCCTCCGCCAGGGGCGCCGCGGAGCCGACCTTGATCTTGATGTCCTCTGCCGTGCGCTCGCCGATGGAGAGGTTGTACGCGTCGCGGACGTGCTCGAGGATCGTCTGGTCGAACTCGTCGCCGGCGGTGCGGATGGACTGCGAGACGACGATGCCGCCCATGGCGATCACGGCCACCTCGGTGGTACCGCCGCCGATGTCGACGACCATGGAGCCCGTCGGGTCCTCGATGGGGAGGTCCGCGCCGATCGCGGCAGCCATGGGCTCCTCGATGAGGTAGGCCTGGCGCGCGCCGGCAGAGATCGTGGCCTCGAAGACGGCGCGCTTCTCCACGGACGTGACGCCGGAGGGGACGCAGACGACCACGCGGGGCCTGGGCGACCAGGGATAGCGACGCGTGCCGCGCGCCTTCTCGATGAAGTAGCGCAGCATGACCTCGGTGACGTCGAAGTCGGCTATGACGCCGTCCTTGAGGGGGCGCTCGGCGATGATGGAGCCGGGGGTGCGGCCGATCATGCGCTTCGCGTCGGCGCCCACGGCCAGGACGCGGTCGGCGCTCTGGTCGATGGCGACGACGGAGGGCTCGTTCAGGACGATGCCCTGCCCGCGTGCCGCCACCAGGGTGTTGGCCGTGCCGAGGTCGATGGCGAGGTCGCCGTCATATTCGCCGAAGAGTGAGTCGAGAATCGGCATTGTCTTCCTGTTCCTATCGAATGGTTGCCGTGACGGTCCCAAGGTGACGCTAGTCGGTCGCGATGCTGCCGGTCGAGGTCCCCGCAGCGTCACTGCTCGTCGCAGGCTCGCCCGCAGAACCTGCGGCCGTGGCCGCGGCGTCGCTCGAGGCGCTGGTGGTGGCAGCCGTCCCCTGCTGGGAGGCGTAGGACGCGCTCACGCCGCTCACCTTCCAGCCGATGCCGTCGCGCACGAGCTCGACGGTGTAGCTCTGCTGGCCGCCCGCGGGGAGCGTGGCGGTGGCGAGGACCTTGGAGGCGGCCATGGACTGGTCCACCCCGTCTATGCTGAGCGAGCTCACGGAACCCGGCAGCACGGCCTTGATCTGGGCACGTGCCTCGTCCGAGACCGAGCCGGAGAGGTACGACGCCACGTCGCCGCCCGTCACGCCCGTGGAGAAGAGCTCCTTCACCACGGACTCCTGGGTGGGCCAGCCGTAGCCGCGCCAGTACGCGTAGCCACCGCCAGCGCAGAGGATGAGGGCGACGACGACGAGGGCGAGCAGGAAGCGGAGGAAGGGGTGCCTGCGCTTGCGGCGCACTTTGCGCTCCTTGCGCTCCTGCTGCACCAGGTCCTCTTCGCTGACCGAGAAGAAGCCGGTGTCCTCGGGCGAAGGCATGAACTCGCCGGTGGAGCCCGTCGGGTCTAGGGGATCGTAGCCGGCGCTGCCATAGCCCGCGGCCGCGAGGAAGGCGTCCGTCTCGGAGGGGCCGCTGCCGGCGATGGCCGCGACGGCGCGCTTCGCGGCCTCGAAGGCGGCGTTGGCCTCGGGGCTTAGGGTGTGGGAGCCGTCTGCCGTGGCATGCCCGAAGGCGTCGACCGCCTCCGCCATGCGGTTGGCCGCCACGTAGGCAAGGCCCAGGTCGCCGTAGATGGCGCTCTGGCTCGCGAGCGGGGTCGAGAAGTCAAGCGCGGTGCGATAGGCCTCGACCGCGTCGACCGCGCGGCCCATCTGCATGAAGCAGCCGCCCAGCTCGCGCAGGCTCGAGGAGGGGTCGGGGTTGGCCTCGTCAATGGCGGCGCTGCGGTACGCGACGCCGGCCTCGCGGACGTTGCCCAGGCGCTTGTAGGCGTTGCCCAGGGCCACGTAGGCCTTGTAGGGGGTCGAGTACTGCTCGTCCTGGGTTGCCAGGGTGAGGGAGGCCACGGCCTCCTGGGGGCGGTTCGCGGCGAGGAGGGCGCGGCCCCTGTTGCAGGCGAGTGCGCCGGCATGGCCGTACGAGGCGTCGCCCAGGGCGTCCGCGTAGGCCTGGGCCGCCTCTGCATAGCGCCCGAGGCGCATGAGGCAGTTGCCCCTGAGGTGGTCGATGGTCCCGGAGACCTCGCCTGGTCCCTTGGCCGAAGAGAGTTGGGCGAGGGCCTCCGCGAGGTTGCCCTGCTTGTAGGCGCTCTTCCCTGCCTCGAAAGCCTGCTGGTTCACGTTTCGCTCCTTATCGCCGCGCGCAAGGCGCCTAGTTGTCCTCGACCTCGATGCGCACCGACTCGATCACGTCACCCGCTCGGAGGGCCGAGATGACGTCCATGCCCTCCAGAGTCGTGCCGAACACAGTGTATCCCGAGTCGAGCATGTGCTGCGCGCCCAGGCAGAAGTAGAACTGCGAGCCTGCGGAGTCGGGGTCCTGGGAACGCGCCATGGCGAGGGCGCCGTCGACGTGGCTGTTGCGGGGGTTGGTGCTGTACTCCTGGCGGATGCGGTAGCCGGGTCCGCCGGTCCCGGGCATGCCGGAGGGGCCGGGCATGCCCGAGGCAACCTGCTCGGGGGTCATGTCGCGGGTGTTGGGGCAGCCGCCCTGAATCACGAAGCCCGGCACGTAGCGATGGAACTTGAGACCATCGTAGAAGCCCGAGCTGGCGAGCTCGCAGAAGTTGGCGACGTGGACGGGTGCCCCCTCGCCGTCGAGGGCGACGCGGATCGTGCCCTTGCTGGTGGTGAGGACGGCGACCTCGCCCCCCTCGAGCTCGTAGCTGGGCGTATAGAGCGGGTCAGAGAAGAATCCCATGGCTTCAACCTCCTGGGACGCAGATGATTCGGGCTTTGGTCGGGCTCGACGGAGCATGCGGACCATCTGCTGATTCTACCAGCAGGGGGTCCCTTTCACACATTCGGCAGAGAAGCGCGGTCAGGGGCGCGACGGGCGTTCCTTGGGCTCCCACTGGGCATAGCCCTGGTCGAAGAGTGCCTTGAAGGACTCGGCCGGCGAGCCCCCGTCGGCGCTCACGGTCGAGAGGATCTCGTCCGCATGCTGGGAGGGGTCCTGGAACGAGACGGCCTTCGCCCATCCCGCCGAGACCGCGTCCATGCGGTTGCGAAGCCAGTTGCCCAAGGTGGTGAGGTTCTGCTTGTCCTCGGCGTAGGTCCCCGAGGTCACGTCTATCTCGGACAGGGACGAGATGAGGTTGCTGATGTCGATGGAGAGCTGGTCGGCGCGGGCCTTTCCGGCCAGGAGCTCGTCCGATGACGAGCTCGCGTAGCCCGAGACGAGCTCGTCCTGGCTCTGGTCGAGCCTCTCCGAGAGCTCCCCGAGCTGCCCCCAGACGTCACCAAGCAGCCTCAGGGTGCGCTCGTCCCCGCTCTCTATGGCGCCGCTGGCCGAGCCGCTCCCTGCGTCCTGCCCCTGGAGCTGCTTGACCAGGCCGGGGAAGCCGGCCATGGAGGTGTCTGCGTCCTCCTTGGCGCGGATGTCGTTGGCGGCGGGGTCCCAGGGATGCGTTATCAGCACCACTCCCCCGCCCACCACGACTAGGGCGCATGCCACGGCGAGCACGAGCACGCGCAGCCTGGGGAGCCGGTCCATCTGGGCGGAGGGCAGGGCGAGCTCCTCCTCCGAGGGGATGGCGCTCTCGATGCGGGGTATGGAGTGGGTCTCGCCCAGAGGGGACTCCTCGCCGCAAGCCTCACGGGGGACGCACCCGTCCGCCGCCCTCGCGCCGTCGCCACACGCCGGCTCCTGCGGCATCCCGCAGGAGGGGCAGACCTCGTCCCCCTCGCCCACGAGCGCCCCGCAGTTGGGACACCAGCGGCCCTCCTGGCGCGGCATCGAGACCGTCATGCCGAGGTCGGCCCTGCAGGCGGGACAGACCGCCGAGCCGTCAGGCACGTTGGACCCGCAGTTGGGACAGATCATGGCGGAACTCCTTGGCTCTTCCGGGCGAGGCGGCCTACGAGAGGCTGTCGAGGACGTAGGGCAGTATGCCACCGGCAGTCATGAAGCGCACCTCGAGCGGGGTGTCGACCCTCGCGACGCAGGAGAAGCGCAGCTCGCTGCCGTCCGCCCGACGCGCCACCACCTCGCAGTCGCGCTCGTCGGGGAGCCCCCGGGAGAAGTCGATCGCCTCGACGTCGAACGACTCGCTGCCGTCCAGGCCGAGCTCCGCGACGCCCTCCCCCTCATGGAACTGGAGGGGCAGCACGCCCATCTGCACCAGGTTGGAGCGGTGGATGCGTTCGAAGCTCTGCGCCAGCACCGCACGCACGCCCAGGAGGGCCGGACCCTTGCCCGCCCAGTCGCGGCTGGAGCCGGAGCCATAGAGCTTGCCTGCGAGGACGACCAGGGGCACGCCCTGGGCCCTGTAGTGGCAGGAGGCGTCGTATATGCTCTTGACCTCGCCGTCGAGCAGGTCGCGAGTCCAGCCTCCGCTCCTCCCGCCCGCGAGGGCGTTCCTCAGCCTGACGTTGGCGAAGGTCCCGCGCATCATGACCTCATGGTTGCCCCGACGGCTCCCGTAGCTGTTGAAGTCCTCGGGGGCCACGCCCCTCTCGCCCAGATAGCGGGCGGCGGGAGAATCCGGCGCGATGGAGCCGGCGGGAGAGATGTGGTCGGTGGTCACGAAGTCGCCGAGCAGGGCGAGGCAGCGCGCGCCCCTGATGGCGGGCGTGCCGCCGCGCTGGTCCGCGTCGAAGTAGGGGGCCCTCCGGACGTAGGTGGAGTCCGGGTCCCAGGGGAAGGTGTCGGACGAGCCGGAGTCGATGCGCGCCCAGGAGGCGTCGCCCTCGAAGAGGCGGCGGCCCCCCTCCGCGAAGAGGCTCCCGTCGAGGGCGGAGGCCAGGGCGTCGTCTATCTCGGCCTGGGTGGGAAGGAGCTCGGAGAGCATGACCGGCCCGTCGGGGCCGACGGCCACGGGCTCGCGCGAGAGGTCGACGTCCACGCTGCCCACGAGCGCGTAGGCGACGACGAGGGCGGGCTGGCAGAGGTAGTTCTGGGCGACGTCGGGAGAGATGCGCCCCTCGAAGTTGCGGTTGCCCGAGAGCACGCTCGCGAGCTCCAGCTCGTCCGCGACGGCATGCAGCCCGGGCAGGATGTCGCCCGAGTTGCCGATGCAGCTCATGCAGCCGTACCCGCAGGTGGCGAAGCCGAGCTCGGCAAGGGGGGCGAGGAGCTGCGCGCGCTCGAGCAAAAGCGTCGTGGCGTGGCTGCCCGGCGCCAGAATCCGCTTGACCCAGGGCTTGGCGGAGAGCCCCCTCCCCCTCGCCTTGCGCGCAAGTATGCCCGCGGCGACCATCATCGCCGGGTCGGTCGCGGTGGTGCAGCTGGTGATGGCGGCGATCGCCATGGTCCCGTGCCCGAGCTCGAACTCGCGGTCGCCCACGGTCACCTTCCTGGCCAGGCCCGGTTCGCGGCCGTGCTCCGCCAGCGAGGCACGGAAGCGCGCGCGCAGCTCGGAGGGCACCAGACGGTCGTGCGGGCGGGAGGGACCGGCAAGGCTCAGCTCGACCTCAGTCAGGTCGAGCTCGACGCTGCGGGAGTAGCGCCTGCCCTCGGAGCCGCCGAAGACGCCCTCCCGCTCCAGGAAGGCCCGTGCGAAGGCGAGCTCGCCCTCGTCGCGGCCGGTGAGGGCGAGGTAGTCCATGGCCGCCTCGTCCACGGGGAAGAGGGTCGTCGTGGCGCCGTACTCGGGGGTCATGTTGGCCACGCAGGCACGCTGCGTGGCGCTGAGGGTCGCCGCGCCCTCCCCCGTCACCTCCACGAGGCAGCCCACGACGCCCTCGGCGCGCAGGCGCTGCGCCACGGTGAGGGCGAGGTCCATGCCGCTCACCCCGTCCGGGAGGTGGCTCCGCAGCCTGAGCTCGACCACGGGAGGGACCAGCATCGAGATGGGCTGGCCGAGCGCGGCGGCCTCCGCCTCGATGCCACCCACCCCCCAACCGAGGACGCCGAGCCCGTTCGCGGTCGTGGTGTGCGAGTCCGTGCCGACGAGCGTGTCGAAGCAGGCCATCTGCGACCCCGCCGGCGCCTGGGCGTCGCGCGAGACGACCTCGCAGAAGCGTTCGATGTTGAGCTGGTGGCAGATGCCGCGTCCGGGCGGGACGATGCGGACGTTGTCGAAGGAGCCGGCGGCCCACTTGAGGAAGGAGAAGCGCTCGTGGTTGCGCCGTGCCTCGAGCTCCTGGTTCTGGGCGACGCACCCCTCCGCGCCCGTGTGGTCGGCGATGACGGAGTGGTCCACGACCAGGGTGCAGGGAATCTGCGGGCTCACGGCGGCGGGGTCTCCCCCGCGCTCGGCCATGGCGTCGCGCATGGCGGCGAAGTCGACGAAGACCGGCACGCCGGTGAAGTCCTGGAAGAGCACGCGGGAGGGCATGAAGTCGATCTCCTCGCCCTGGGTGCCGGCAAGGCCCGCCTCGACCACGCGACGCGCGAGCCTCACGGCGTCCTCGTCGCTCGCGGCCCTCCTCACGCAGTTCTCGAGGAGGACGACCAGGGCGCGGGGAATCTGGCGCGCGCCGGGGATCCCCGAGACGTCGATGTAGCTGCGCTCCACGCCACCAGCCGCCAGCGCCTTCGGCACGCGAGCCTCCGCCACCGCCGCCTCGAACGCGGCTGCGTCAATCTTCTGCAAACCCATGAGAGCTGCCTCCAGTCATCCTGTCCATCAGGCGCACGACCGCCCCCGCCACGCGGCCGTCCGAGCACGAGCGCTCGAAGAGCCGGCCGAAGAGCCTCCATGACGCCAGCGAAATCGCGCCCAACACTATAAGCATGGCAGGACTTGGCGGAGAAAGCCTGTAAAAGTCCGGAAACGCGAGGCTTCCGCCCGCGACCACGACGACGACCAACGCGAGGAGCGCGACCCTCAGCCCGTTGAGCGGATGGCAGATGAGCCAGACCAGCGCGAAGCCCACCACGCTGACGATGGCCATGCACATGGCCGAGGACTCGGAGAAGCTCATCTGGTCTATGCCGCGCGAGAGGAGCGCGACGAGGAGGCCCAGCGAGATGACCGCCGCGGCGGGCAGCGACCTCCTGAGCACGTTGTCGAGGAAGCGGCCCGAGACGCGGTCGTGGTTGGGCTCGAGGGCGAGCACGAAGGAGGGGATGCCGATGACCGCCGTGGAGACGAGCGACATCTGCACGGGTATGAAGGGGTACGGCGGGAGCACCACGCAGAGCGCCGCCACGACGGTGGAAAAGACCGTCTTCACGAGGAAGAGCGACGCGGAGCGCTGGAGGTTGTTGATGGAGCGCCTGCCCTCGGCCACCACCTCGGGCATGTGAGAGAAGTCGTCATCCGCGAGGACGAGGTCAGAGACGTTTCGGGCGGCGTCGGAGGCGCAGGCGAAGGAAACGGAGCAGTCCGCCGCGCGCAGGGCGAGGATGTCGTTGACGCCGTCGCCCGTCATAGCGACGGTCCCGCCCTCCGCCTGGAGGGCACGCACCAGCGTGCGCTTCTGCTCCGGCGTGACGCGGCCGAAGACCCGTCCCGACCGCACGCTGCGCGCGAGCGTCTCGTCGTCGAGGCCAGAGGCGTCCACGGCGGCCCCCGCCCGGGGCACCCCCGCCCTCGCGGCGATGGCGGAGGCGGTCGCCGCGTCGTCTCCCGAGATGACGATCAGCTCGACCCCCTGTGCGACGAAGTAGGACATGGTGTCGGCCGCGGAGGGCCTGAGCTCGTCGCGCAGGACGACCTGACCCAGGAGGCGCGGCTCGCCGACGGGAAGCCCCGCACGTCGAAGCCGTCGCAAGAGCACACGACGAGCACGCGCTCCATGGGGTCGACCCGCACGTCGTCGAGCGCGGCAGCGCGCTCCCGGCCGAGCACGAAGGGGGCCGCGCCTATCACGAAGGCCTCGCCGCCCTCGAGGACGCAGCCCGAGAGCTTGCGGGACGAGTCGAAGGGGACCGAGCGCGCGACGGGCTCCTCCGCGACCCCCTCGGCGTCCGCCCAGGCGCAGACGGCAGCGCTGGTCGCGTTCTGGTCGCCGGAGTTCGAGCGGGCGACCGCGGCGGCGGCGCGCCTCGCGCGCCCCGAGGGAGCCCGAGACGACGAAGCTGCCGCCGACGAGCTCGTCGCCCGCCGCCTTGGGAACGAGGCGGCTCTCGCCCGTGAGCAGCGACTCGTCGACGCTCGCCGCGCCCCAGAGCACGGTCGAGTCTGCGGGGACCTGGTCCCCGTGCGAGACGAGGATGACGTCGCCGAGCACGATTCCCTCCCTGGGAACCCTGGCCTCCTCGCCGTCGCGCAGAATCCTTGCGGGCTGGTCGGTGAGGATCGAGAGGCGGTCGACCATGCGCTTCGCCCTGAGCTCCTGCAGGATGCCGATGGCGAGGTTGGACAGCACGACGCCCATGAAGAGCAGGTTGCGCCATTCGCCCGTGACGGCGACGAGCAGGGCCATGATCAGGTTGATGCAGTTGAAGGTGGTGAGGAGGTGCTCCGTCACGATCTGCCGCACGGACCTCGTGCGGACGGTGGTGCCGGCGTTGGACTTGCCTTGCGCCTCGAGCCGACGGGCCTCCTCCCAGCTCAGCCCCCGCTCCGCACCGGCGCCCGCGCGGGGCACCCCGTTGCTCTGGTTCGTCGTCACTCGACCTCCCGGACGGCTTGTCCCAAGGCTCTGGGCATGAAAAAGGCCGCCGGCTTGCGCCATCGGCCCTTCGAGCTTGCTTGGTGACCCCGGTGGGGCTCGAACCCACGGCCTTTCGCTCCGGAGGCGAACGCTCTGATCCACTGAGCTACGGGGCCATGGCACGGAAGTATAGACCAAGCAGGCGGATGCGCGCGCAAGACCAAAAGCTCCACAGGCCCGCCTCCCCCGCCGGTGTAACGCTTTGGATAAGGCACCGGGGCCATCGGCCCGCTGTAGTAGCATCGATGAAAAACTCGCTGGGCCCTGGCCCGGAAAGGCCCGCACATGATTGCAATCGTCAAGGAAAGCGCCACCCCCGAGCAGCTCGACCACTTCGTGAGCTGGATAGAGGACCGCGGCTTCAGGACCAACGTCTCGCACGGAGAGAACGAGACGATCGTGGGGATCATCGGCGACACGACGCGGATCGACCCCTTCCTCCTCGAGTCGATGGACATCATCGATCAGGTCAGGCGCGTGTCCGAGCCCTTCAAGAAGGCGAACCGCAAGTTCCACCCCGCCGACACGGTCGTCGACTGCGGCCACGGGGTGCTCCTGGGCGGGGGCAACTTCCAGGTCATCGCCGGCCCCTGCTCAGTCGAGGGCGCGAACCTCATGGACATCGCCCGCGCCGTCAAGTCGGCCGGCGCGGGGCTCCTGCGCGGCGGCGCCTACAAGCCCCGCACCAGCCCCTACTCGTACCAGGGCATGGGCGAGAGGGGCCTCAACCTCCTCATGGAGGCAGGAGGCGAGCTCGACCTCCCCGTCGTGACCGAGGTGATGGACCCCCGCGACGTCCAGCTCTTCCTGGACAAGGGCATCGACGTCATGCAGATCGGCGCCCGCAACTCCCAGAACTTCCCCCTCCTGCGCGAGGTGGGCAAGACCCAGGTGCCCATCCTCCTCAAGCGCGGCATCTCTGGCACCATCGACGAGCTCCTCATGGCCGCGGAGTACGTCATGAGCGAGGGCAACCCCAACGTGATCCTCTGCGAGCGCGGCATCCGCAGCTTCGAGACCCGGACCCGCAACACCTTCGACATGAACGCCATCCCCGTGCTGCACCGGCTCTCGCACCTCCCGGTGGTGGGAGACCCCAGCCACGCCACGGGCCACACTCGCTACGTGAGGCCCATCGCCTACGCCGCCTGCGCGGCAGGGGCCGACGGCCTCGAGATAGAGGTCCATGACCAGCCCTCGAAGGCCTGGTCGGACGGGGCCCAGGCGCTCACGCCCACGCAGTTCCGCGACGCCATGAGGAGGATCGCCCTCATCCGCGATGCGGTCTGCGCCGACCTCGGCGAGGGGGACGAGTGACGGGCGCGGGCGGGGCGCGCTTCGTCCCCGGGCGCGTGGGGGTCGTGGGGCTCGGCCTCATGGGCGGCTCCTTCGCCAAGGCCATGCACGCCGCGGGGCGCGAGGTGCTCGGCTGGAACCGGACGAGCTCCACCACCGAGCTCGCCCTCATCGAGACCATCGACGCCGTCCTGGACGACGACTCCATCGGAAGCTGCGAGCTCATCGTGCTCGCCGGCTACCCCCAGGCCGCCATCGACTGGCTGCAGGAGAAGGCCGCGCTCGTCTCGCCCGGGGCCATCGTCATAGACACGGTGGGCGTCAAGCGCGTCATCTGCGAGCGCTGCTTCGCCATCGCGGAAGGCCGCCCCTTCACCTTCGTGGGCTGCCACCCCATGGCAGGCACCCAGCACTCGGGCTTCGCCCACAGCAGGGCCAACATGTTCCGCGGCGCCCCCATGGTCGTGGTGCCGCCGCCGATGGACGACTTCGCCCGCCTCGACGTGTTCGAGCGCCTCCAGGCCCTCCTCGAGCCCTGCGGCTTCGGCTCCTACACGCTCTCGACGGCCGACCACCACGACGAGGTGATCGCCTTCACCTCCCAGCTGGCGCACGTGGTGTCCAACGCCTACGTGAAGAGCCCCACGGCACAGGACCACAGGGGCTTCTCGGCCGGGTCCTACAAGGACCTGACGCGCGTGGCCCGCCTCAACGCCCCCATGTGGCGGGAGCTCTTCCTCGACGACGCCGACCACCTCTCGGAGGAGATAGGCCGCATCGTCCAGAGCCTGCAGCAGTACAAGGACGCCCTGGACGCCAGGGACGGCGAGCGGCTCGAGGCCCTCCTCGCCGAGGGCGACCGGCTCAAGAGGGAGGCTGAGAGGCGATGAGCGACGCCGTCTCCATAGCGGTGGACACGCCCTCCCGCTCCTACCAGGTCACCGTGGGGAGCGGGGTGCTCGGACGGCTCGGACGGCTCGCCCGCGCCGCCTGCGGCGGCCAGAGGGCCTGCGTCGTCTCGGACTCGAACGTCGCCCCCCTCTATGCCGAGGCGGCGCTCGGGAGCCTGCGCGCTGCTGGCTACGAGGCCGGCCTCCTCACCTTCCCCGCAGGCGAGGCGTCGAAGAACGTCCGCACTCTCTCGGCGCTCCTCGAGGGCATCGCCGGGCTGGGGCTCACCCGCGACGACGTGGTGGTGGCGCTGGGAGGCGGCGTCACGGGCGACATGGCGGGACTCGCAGCCGCCCTCTACCTGCGCGGCTGCCAGGTCGTGCAGGTGCCCACCTCGCTCCTCGCCATGGTCGACTCCTCCGTGGGCGGCAAGACCGCCATCGACCTCGAGGCGGGCAAGAACCTCGCCGGCGCCTTCCTCCAGCCCTCGCTGGTCCTCGCCGACGTGGACTGCCTCAAGAGCCTCTCCGCCGGGCTGCTGCGCGACTCCTGTGGGGAGGTCGTGAAGCATGCCGTCCTGGACGGCCCCCAGATGCTCCGGGACCTGACCGAGCACCCCGCCAACGAGTCGCTGGAGCCCGGGAGGATGACGGCCCTGGTGGCACGCAACGTGAGGATCAAGCGCGACGTGGTCGCCGACGACGAGCGCGAGCGCGGCCTCAGGCAGACGCTCAACCTGGGACACACCATCGGGCACGCCATCGAGGCGGCGAGCGGCTTCGCCCTGGGACATGGCAGCTCCGTCGCCGCAGGCCTCTGCTGCATGGCCCGCGCCTGCGAGCGCAAGGGCTGGAGCGAGCAGGGGCTTGCCGCGCTCGTCGAGGGGGCGGTGCGGGCGCACGGGCTGCCCACGGGCACCGACGTGCCGACGGACGACCTCATGCGCTTCGCGGCGCACGACAAGAAGAGGCACGCCGACTCCGTGAACGTAGTCGTCCCCCTCGCCCCAGGCAAGGTCGAGGTCAGGGCCGTGGGCCTCGACGGGCTGCGCGAGCTCATCGAGCTCGGCTGCGGAAGGGACTAGGTGAGAAGAGCTTGGACGTCACCATAAACCCACGTCCCCTCGAGGGGCGCGTCGACGCCGTGGCGTCGAAGTCCGTGGCGCATCGGATGCTCGTCCTCGCCTCGCTCGCCGAGGGTCGAAGCGACATAGACTGCGCCACGAGCTCGCGCGACATCGACGCCACCGTGACCTGCGCGAGGGCGCTTGGGGCGAGGGTCGCCCGCACCCGATTGGGATTTCGCGTCTCCCCCCTGGCGAGGGACGCCGTGCGGGCCGCCGCAGGGACGGGCTCCCCCACCACCCTCGACTGCGGCGAGTCGGGCTCGACCCTGCGCTTCCTCCTGCCCGTGGCCTGCGCCCTGGGCGGCAGCTACCGGATGGTGGGGGCAGGACGACTGGCCGAGAGGCCCCTCTCCCCCCTCTGGGAGCAACTGGTGGCCCACGGTGCCCGGCTCGAGGGAGGGGGGCGCCTCCCCGCACTCGTGAGCGGCGGCCTGGCGGGCGGAGAGTTCAGGCTCCCGGGCGACGTCTCGTCCCAGTACGTGAGCGGGCTCCTCATGGCGGCCCCCCTCCTCGACGAGGGCGTCTGTGTGCTGGTGGAGGACCCCTTCGAGTCCAGGTCCTACGTGGACATGACCATCCAGGCCCTTTCCGCCTTCGGCGTGCGCGTGCTCTCGCAGCGCGTCGAGGAGGGGGGGCGTGCGCTCACGAGCCTCCGCGTCCCCGCCGGCTCGCGCCTGCGCTCCACCGGGACGCTCGCGGTCGAGGGCGACTGGTCCAACGCCGCCTTCTGGCTCGCCGCCGGGGCGCTTGGGGGCGGCACCTGCGTGAGGGGCCTCGACCTGGGAAGCTGCCAGGGCGACCGCGCGGTGCTCGCGGCGCTGGCGGCCATGGGGGCGAGGATCCGCCGCGCGGGCTCCGAGGCCTGCTGCAGCCACGACGCTCTCCTGGGCAGGACGGTCGGCGTGGCGGACATACCCGACCTCGTCCCGCCGCTCGCCGCCGTCGCGGCCTACGCGACGGGAGAGACGCGCTTCGCGGGCGCGGGCAGGCTCAGGCTCAAGGAGTCCGACCGCCTGGAGAGCGTGGGTGACGCGCTCCGGTCGATGGGCGCGCGGGTTCGGACGGAGGGTGACGACCTGGTCGTCGAGGGAGCCCCCGCCCTGCGCGGCGGGGTCGTGGAGAGCCACAACGACCACCGCATCGCCATGATGGCCGCCGTCGCCGCGAGCGCCGCGGAGGGGCCCACCACCATCCGCGGGGCGGAGTGCGTGTCAAAGTCGTACCCGGGCTTCTGGGAGGACTTCGCCGCCCTGGGCGGCGTCGCGGAGAAGAGGGAGGGCTGAGGGATGCCTTCGAGCTTTGGCAGCGCGCTCAGGGTGAGCGTCTTCGGCCAGTCGCATTCCGAGGCCATCGGCTGCGTGGTCGAGGGGCTCCCCTCGGGGCTCTTGGTCGACATGGACGCACTGGGCCGCCTCATGGCCCGCCGCGCGCCTGGCCAGGGGCCCTGGGCGACGCCGCGCAAGGAGGCCGACCTCCCCCGCATCGTGTCCGGCCTCAACGCCGACGGCGCGACCTGCGGGGCGCCCCTCGCCCTCGTCATAGAGAACACCAACACGCGCTCGGGGGACTACGACGAGCTGCGCCGCGTCCCCCGTCCGGGGCATGCCGACCTGCCGGCCCAGCTAAAGTGGCACGGCAACCAGGACGTCCCGGGAGGCGGCCACTTCTCCGGACGCCTCACGGCCCCCCTCTGCGCCGCGGGCGGCATCGCCCTGCAGGCCCTCGCCACGCGCGGGGTGCGCGTACGCGCCCACCTTGCCGAGGTCGCGGGCGTCAGGGACGAGCCCTTCGAGGCGCTCGACAACTCCCCCGACGCCCGCGCGAGGCTGCAGCGGCAGATGGACCGACTCGAGGGCAGGCGCGGGCTGCCCGTGATAGATGACTCGGCTGAGGGGGCCATGCTCGCCGCCATCGATGCGGCGCGGCGCGGCCTCGACTCCGTGGGAGGCGTGGTGGAGTGCGTGGCCACGGGGCTCCCCGCAGGGATGGGCTCGCCCATGTTCGACGGGCTCGAGAACTCCATCGCGCGCGCGGCCTTCGGCATCCCCGCCGTCAAGGGCATAGAGTTCGGCCGGGGCTTCGGCGCCGCCCGCCTGCGCGGGAGCGAGGACAACGACCCGTACCGCCTCGAGGGGGGACGGCCCGTTCCCTCCACCAACAACGCCGGTGGGGCGCTCGGGGGCCTCTCCACCGGGGCGGCCGTGCTCTTCCGCCTCGCCGTCAAGCCCACCTCGAGCATCGGCCGCCCCCAGGACTCCGTCGACCTCGTCTCGGGCGAGCCTGCGCGCCTCGGCGTGAGGGGACGCCACGACCCGTGCATCGCCCCGCGCGCGGTGCCCGTCGCCGAGGCCGTCTGCGCCTTGGCGCTGCTCGACTCATGGCTCGCCTTCCCCCCCGAGGGCGCGCAGTTCTCGCTTGGCGAGGGAAGGGACTAGACCATGGAGGACCTCGCCCGCCTGCGCGAGCGCATCGACGCCATAGACCACCAGATGCTCGCGCTCTTCCAAGAGCGCATGGACTGCGCCGAGGGCGTGGCCGCCTACAAGAGGGAGAGGGGCCTTCCCATCCTCGACCGCTCGCGCGAGCGCAGGGTGGTCGCCTCCGCCGCGGCCGAGGTGCCACCCGAGCTGAAGTCATACGCCGAGGTGCTCATGCAGCTCCTCATGGAGGCGTCGCGCATGCGGCAGGGGGAGCGCAACTACGACACCGGCCCCATCCTGGACCGCGTCGACGCCGCGCTCAAGGACGGCCCGGGCTACTTCCCCCAGGACGCCTACGTCGCCTGCCAGGGCGTCGAGGGAGCCTTCTCCCAGATGGCCTGCGACCGCCTCTTCAAGCACGCCGACATCAGCTTCTTCGACAGCTTCGATGCGGTCTTCCGCGCCGTGGAGGAGGGCTACTGCGAGTTCGGCGTGCTCCCCGTCGAGAACAGCACCGCCGGCTCGGTCAACCAGGTCTACGACCTCATGATGCGCCATGACTTCAAGGTGGTGCGGAGCTGCCGGCTCAAGATCGACCACAACCTACTCGCCAAGCCGGGCTGCGGACTCGAGTCGATCTCTGACGTCTACAGCCACGAGCAGGCGCTCAGCCAGTGCGAGGGCTTCCTCTCGTCCCTCCATGGGGTCCGCACCCACGTGGTGGAGAACACGGCCATCGCCTCGAGGATGGTCGCCGAGTCGGAGCGTGACGACGTGGCCGCCCTCGCCTCGCGCTCCTGCGCCGAGCTGTATGGGCTCGACACGCTCGCTCGCAGCGTCCAGGACCGTGACAACAACTACACGCGCTTCGCCTGCATCACGAGGGACCTGCGCATCTACCCCGGCGCGGACCGCAGCTCCCTCATGCTGGTCGTGAGCCACGAGCCCGGCTCCCTCTACCGCGTGCTCTCGAAGCTCCATGCGCTTGACATCAACATCCTCAAGCTCGAGAGCCGGCCCATCCCCGACCGCGACTTCGAGTTCATGTTCTACTTCGACGTCGAGTGCCCCGTCGGGGCGCCCGAGCTCCGCCGGCTCCTCCTGACCCTGGGCGACGTCTGCGACGAGGTCCGCTACCTGGGAAGCTACTCGGAGGTAGTGTAGGTGGCGGCCGGGTCGGGCGGTCGCTTCGGCCTCCTGGGTAGGAGGCTCGGCCACAGCTGGTCGCCCACGATCCACGCGGCGCTGGGGCTCCCCTCCTACGAGCTCTTCGAGCGGGAGCCCGAGGAGCTCGACGACTTCCTCCTCCTCGGTGGCTGGCAGGGCCTCAACGTGACCATCCCCTACAAGAGACGGGCCTTCGAGCTCGCCGACGAAGCCACGCCCGAGGCGCGACGGCTGGGCGTGGCAAACACCCTCGTGAGGAGGGGCGGGCGCATCCTCGCCCACAACACCGACCTCGCCGGCTTCGCCTGGATGCTCCGACGCTTCTGCCTGGAGCGGCTGGGAGGCGAGCCCGAGGGGATCCTCGGCGGCCGCGAGGCGCTGGTGCTCGGGTCCGGGGGTGCGAGCCAGGCCGTGCAGGCCGCCCTCGCCGACGCCGGCGCCAAGGCGGTGGTCGTCTCGCGCACGGGAGAGGAGCGCTACGACGGTCTCGCCGGGAGGCACCCAGACGCCGCGCTCGTGGTGAACGCCACGCCCGTCGGAATGTATCCCGACTGCCCCGCAAGCCCGCTGGACGGGGGGAGCTCGGTCGGATGCCGGGGCTCAGGGGCGTGCTCGACGTCGTCTACAACCCCCTCAGGACGGGCATCTGCCTTGCCGCCGAGCGCCTGGGGCTGCCCTGTGCCACCGGGCTCCCCATGCTCGTGGGCCAGGCGCTGCGTTCCTCCGAGCTCTTCCAGGGAAGGCCGATCGACGAGGGGCTCGCACGCGCCGTGGAGGGCGAGGTCATGCGCGCGAGCGCCAACGTCTGCCTCATCGGCATGCCGGGCGCGGGGAAGACCACGGCCGGCCGGGCGCTCGCGCGCCTCCTCGAGCGGCCCTTCGTCGACCTGGACGACGCCCTCAGGATCGAGCTGGGCATGTCCGCCGCGGAGCTCATCTCGCTCAGGGGCGAGGAGGCGTTCCGGGAGGAGGAGACCAAGGTCGCGCGCAGCTACGGAAGGCGCTCCGGCCTGGTCATCGCCTGCGGGGGCGGCATCGTCACGAGGGAGCAAAACTACGGGCTCCTGCACCAGAACGCGAGCATCGTGCTGCTGGAGCGCCCCCTCGACCAGCTCTCGAGCGCGGGCCGTCCCCTCTCGGGCGCGCGGGGGGTCGAGGCGCTCGCCCGGGAGCGCGACCCCCTCTACCGCCAGTGGGCGGACCTCTCCATCCGCTGCACTGGCAGCGCGGCGGGGGACGCGCGCCTCGTCGCCCGCCTGCTGGGGCTGCTTCCGCCCACCGCCCCCTAGCCCCGCTCGCGCGCAAGGTGCCACGGCACCCTTCCTTTGTGGGCTAAAGTCTGTATGTCGCACCGTCCGACGGCGAGCGCCCTGCCGCCATCGGACGAAGGATCAGGGAGGTTCGCGCATGACCAGCAGGGAGACGGCGTCTGAGGTCCTCGACCTCGTGGGGGGCACCCCCAACGTGACGGCAAACACGCTGTGCATGACGCGCCTGCGCCTCGTCGTGAGGGACCCATCCCTCGTCGACAAGAACGCGCTCTGCAAGGTCGAGGGCGTCCTAGGCATCGTGGGACGCGGCAGCGACGGCATCGAGGTGGTCTTCGGGCCCAACTCGGTGGGCCAGGTCTTCGAGTCCTTCGCGGAGCTCACCGGGCTGCCCGCGAGCTACGAGACCCCCTTCGCGGACCTCAGCCATGGCGGGAGCCCCCTGCAGGTGAGCTTCACCCCCAGTAGGCGCTCCTCCCACCCCGACGTGGCCACGCCCGCGGCGGACCCCGTCCCCCGTCAGGTCGAGGCTGCCGTCGGCGAGCGTCACTCCCGCCCCAGCTTCAGCGACCCGGCCTTCCACAGCCACCAGGCCGAGGGCGCCGATGAGATCGAGGCGCTCCTGAGCGGCATGGATGACGCGCCCCAGGCGGATGACTTCGACGGCTACGAGGACGAGGACGGCCCCCGCCTCCTGGTCATCAACGGGCCCAACATCAACATGCTGGGCATCAGGGAACCGGGCATCTATGGCCGGGAGGACTTCGCCGCCCTCCTCGAGCTCTGCGCGGACGCGGCTCGCGAGGAGGGGTTCGCCCACTGCGACTGCTACCAGTCAAACCACGAGGGCGACCTCGTCGACGCCATCCAGGACGCCTACGGGAGCGCGGACGGCATTGTCATCAACCCAGCGGCCTACACCCACACCTCGATCGCCCTGCTCGACGCGCTCAAGGCGGTCGGCATCCCCGCGGTCGAGGTCCACATCTCGAGGCTCGAGGAGCGCGAGGACTTCCGCCGGCGCTCCTACGTGCGCGCCGCCTGCATCGAGACGGTCTCGGGCATGGGGATAGGGGGATATCGCGAGGCCATCCGCATCCTTGCCGACCACCTGGGCATCACCCGCGGCTAGCCGCGGGACGGCCGGGGCAAGGAGGTCTGGCCAAGGGGCGCACCCCTCTCGGTCGCGCCCGGCTCGCGTCTCCCGCGCCCTCCCTACCAGCGACGGCAGCTCCAGACCGCGCCGTCGCTCACCAGCACGTCGACGGCTATGTCGTGCTCGTCTGCGGGAAGGGGGTTCCCGCTCACCTGCATGCTGTGGGCGAGCCCCACCTTCGTGCCCGGGTACACGGCGAGGAAGTTGTCGTAGTAGCCCGCGCCGTAGCCGATCCGGTATCCGTCCGCGTCGAACACGAGACCGGGAACGAGGCAGACGGAGCCCAGCATCTGCCGAGCGGTGAGCGCCTCCCCCCGCGCCGGCGGCTCGAGGGCGCCGCGCGCTCCGGGGCGAAGCCCGTCGAGGCTCGTCACCTCGAAGAACTGGAGCGACACCGACCCGGGCACGCATCGCGGCAGGGCGACGCGCTTCCCGTCCGCCCAGGCGCGCTCCATGATCGGGCGGGTGTCTATCTCGTCCCTGAAGGGAACGTACGAGAGCAGGAGCTGCGCCTCGGCATAGGCGGGAAGGGCCAGGAGGTGGGCTCGTATCTCAGCGTCCAGGCGCTCGCGATGGCTTGGCGCAATCCGGTCACGAATCGCCAGGTAGCCCTCCCTCAGAGCGCTCTTGCTGGCATCCTCGCCGTAACTGCTCGCCATGGTGCTCCCCTCTCGCCTGCCAACACTACAATATTGGCACATCGCGCAGCCTGATGCGCATGCGAAGCGCCATGGAAACCGAAGGGGGCATGTGTCCACCAGCAGAACGCTCGAGGTGGACGGGCTGGAGGTCGAGCTCGTTCGGGGAGGCGTGCGTCGCGTCAGCCTCAGGGTGAGGCCCGACGGCAGCGTGCGCCTGAGCGCCCCGTCGCGGGTGCCGGCGGACGAGCTCGCCCGCTTTGTCCGTGCCCATCGGGCCTGGGTGGACGGTTGTCTGGAGCGCAACGGACTCAGGGACAGGGCCGAGCGGGAGCGCTGGCAAGACGGCGGCGCGCTCGACCTCCTGGGCGAGCGGGTCACCCTCAGGGTGGAGCCGGCGGCCGGACGGCACACCCAGGTCGAGAGGGTCGCGGGCGAGCTCGTCGTCCGTCCGCACGCGCCTCGGCCGGACGACCTGGGCAAGCCTGGCCTCGCCGATTGGCGGCCCGCCGGCGAGGAGCTGCGCCAGCTCCTCCTTCCCTGGCTCAAGGGGGAGCTCAAGGAGGCCGCGCTCCCCCTCCTGGAGCGCCGGCAGGCGGAGATGGGGGTCCGCTGCAGCCTGCTCCGCGTGCGCTGGATGAGCAGCCGCTGGGGCTCCTGCAACGTCCGCACCGCCGCCATCACCCTCAACACCGAGCTCGCGCTGCGACCCCTCGCCTGCCTGGACGCCGTCGTGGCCCACGAGCTCTGCCACCTCCTCGAGCCCAGCCACGGCGCGCGCTTCTACGCCCTCATGGACCGCTGGTGCCCCGGATGGCCCGAGGCGCGCGCCGTCCTCAGGGAGAGCCCGCCCATGCGCTAGCCGCCGCACGTCGGCAGCCAGTCGGGACGCGACGGCCGCCCTCGCGTCCCGCTGGCGCTGGCCTGGGGCCTTGCCGTACCATAGGGGAGTTTGCAGACACGACGCGAGGGAGCACCCATGCCCAACGAGGGAAGCTACGAGGCCGCGCTCAGGCGCAGCGACCAGATACAGGAGGACCTCGAGGCCCGCCCCCAGAGCTACAACATGCTCACGGGCGACCGGCCCACCGGCAGGCTCCACCTGGGCCACTACTTCGGCACCATCCGCGAGCGCGTGCGCCTGCAGGACATGGGCGTGCGCACCAACATCATCATCGCCGACTACCAGGTGATCACCGACCGCGACAGCACCGAGCACATCCAGGACAACGTCTTCAACATGGTCATGGACTACCTCGCCTGCGGGATCGACCCCCAGAGGACCATGATCTTCGCGCACTCCGCCGTCCCCGCCGCCAACCAGCTCATGCTGCCCTTCCTCTCGCTGGTGACCGAGGCCGAGATGGAGCGCAACCCCACCGTCAAGGCCGAGCAGGAGGCTTCGGGCCACGCGCTCACCGGGCTCCTCCTCACCTACCCCGTGCACCAGGCCTGCGACATCCTCTTCTGCAAGGGCAACGTCGTCCCCGTGGGCCGCGACCAGCTCCCCCACATCGAGGTCACCAACAAGATCGCCCGCCGCTTCAACGAGCGCTATGGCAAGGTGTTCCCCAGCGTGGCGGGACTCCTCACCTCCACCCCCCTGCTCCCGGGCCTGGATGGTCGCAAGATGAGCAAGAGCTATGGCAACGCGATCTCGCTCTGCATGAGCGCGGACGAGACCGCGCGGCTCATCAAGAAGTCCAAGACCGACTCGGAGCGCAACATCACCTTCGACCCCGAGGCGCGCCCCGGCGTGGCGGCGCTGCTCACCACCGCGGGCATCTGCACGGGCCGCGACCCCAAGGAGATAGCCGACGAGATTGGCATGGGCGGCTCCGGCCAGCTCAAGAAGTACGTGACCCAGGCCGTCAACGACTACTTCGCCCCCATCCGCGAGCGAAGGCACGCCTTCGAGCAGGACCTGGACTACGTGAGGGACGTGCTGCGCGACGGCAACGCCCGCGCCAACGCCATCGCCGACCAGACCCTCGACGAGGTGCGCGAGGCCATGGGCATGGTCTATTAGGACCTCGCATCCCCACGCGCCGGCAACCCTCCCGCCCCGCGCCAGTCCTCGGACATCGACGCGGGGCGGGACTTTTTTCTGTGCGACTCCCCCACCCGCGACGCGCAGGTGTTCCCGTCCCACCCCGCTGCTAGCCTAAGGGTCAGTTGCAGTACAGATGTTCGTATCTGTGGAGAGGGGCGCAGGAGCCGTGTACGTGACGCCACCCCACGAGGAGGACCGCGCCTACGTGGCGGTCTCGTTCTTCGTGGACACCAACGGGAACCAGGAGTTCACGGCCCTCCACTGGCCCTACCAACCCCACGCCTGCAGCCTGCAGGTGACTTCCACGAGGGAGGTCTCGCCCGCGCCACGACCGGGGGTGCGCCCCTTCCGGGCTTGGGAGCTCGTGCTGGGGCGCAGAGGCGCGAGGCGCACCGTCTTCTTCGAGGACGGCCGCTACTTCGTGCGGAGGGGCCACCTCAAGCCCTTGGGGGCCGAGGTGCAGCTTCGGCCCGCCTAGCCTCACGTAGGGCGGCAAGGGCCATAGAAGCCGAGGGGTACCCCGCCCCAGCACGCTCGAGCGAGATACCCCTCGTGTCGTCCAGTTGCCTGGGCGTCAGGCCATGGGCAACAGGCGGCCTACAGGACGGGGCGGCCGTGGCGCGCCAGGAGCTCCTGGGCGGCCGTGCAGGCGGCGCAGTCGCAGTAGCGGGCGCCCTCGGCCTTGCGCTCCTGCTGGTGGACCAGGAGCTGGCCTGCGGCCTCCTCGCCGAAGAGCTCGCGGGCCGGACCGGACGCGAACGCAATGACCTCGTCGATGGTGGTGTGATGCTCGTCCAAGGCGTCCAGGAGGAGCTTGGTCTGCGCGTCGAGTGCCTCGTCGTCGATCCCGCCCGCCACGGCGTCCTTCCAGGTTTGGGCGGCCTTCAGCGTGCCCTCGGAGCTCGACGAGGCGGCGAGCAGCTCGTCCACCTTCTGGGCCGTGTAGTCGAAGAGTTCCTTGTCCATGTCGTGTCCCCTCTCGTTCGGTCTGCTTGCTTGTGCTTAGATGCCCGAGTCCCCGGGTCACCCGCGCGGAAAAGAGTCGGGGTCGACGGGCCTCAGCCTCTTGGGGAGCTTGGACACCACGAGAAGGTAGGAGTCGGTGACCAGCCTCCTGACCAGCGCCTCGTCCAGGTCCTCCCCCGCCCTCAGGCTCACCCAGTGCCGCTTGTTCATGTGGTAGCCGGGTGTGATGGAGGGATACGCATGCGTGAGCTCGAGCACGTCGTCCGGCTCGGCCTTGAGGTTCACGAGCTGTCCGCCGTGGTCGGTCAGGAGGGCGAACCACTTGCCGCAGACGCGCACGTCCTCCCATCCGTCAGAGAAGCAGCCCGCCACGCTCCCAGGCAGCTCGAGCGCGCTGTCAAGGGCCACCCTGTAGAGCTCCGCATCGGTCATGCCCCTCCCCCCTCCGGCCCCACCCGAGGAAGGGCGGCGGCTTCCAGAAGCATAGGCCCGAGGAGGTTCCCGCACAAGAAGGGAGGGCGCCCAAGGGACGCCCTCCCAGCCGAAGCACGATGTGGGTCTGACCTACGCGGCCGCGGGGATGGCCAGCATCGCGATGGCGAGGATGACCATGGAGGCCACGGCGATGGTCGCGACGACCTTGATCGCGAACTTGACCCAGGTGCCGTACTCGATGCGCGAGAGGGCCAGGCCACCCATAATCGCGCCGTTGGTCGGGGTGATCAGGTTCACGGCGCCGGAGGCGGCGGAGAAGATCATGATCATGACCGCGGGGTTGAAGCCCAGCTTGACGGCCAGGGGCCCCATGATGGGCATGGAGACGGTGGCCATGCCGGAGGTCGAGGGGATGAGGAAGGACAGGACGAAGTAGAGCAGGTAGGAGCCGATGGTGAAGACGATTCCGGAGGTTCCGGAGAGGCCCTCGGCGGCGGCGTTCAGGAAGTAGTCCGAGAGACCGGTGGAGCTCATGAGGACGGAGACGCCACGGGAGACGGCGATGATCAGGACGACGGACATCATGTCGCCGGCGCCGGCCATGAACTCGTTGACGATCTCGTGCTCGGAGAGGCCGCCCACGATGCCGATGATGATGGCGAGGAGCAGGAACCAGGTGGTGGACTCGGCGAAGTACCACTGGCCGAGCGGAGTGCCGGTCAGGAAGGCGGACCAACCGGCGTTGTCGGTAACGGAGGAGCTGAGCTCGCCGGTGACGGACTCGGGGCTGAGCGTCAGGTCACCGAGCTTGTCGCTGCTGTACTGCTCGACGATGTCGGCGGCGGTGACCTCGGTGGTCTCGTCGTGAGAGGCGGAGCCGGCCACGAAGGCGTCGACGCCGAGGTCCTCCCAGGGCACGAAGCCGATGATCATCACGAGGAACGCGGCGGCGAAGAAGACCAGGACGCCCTTCTGCTTGCCGGTGAGCTCGGCCTTGACGGCCTCGCCCTCGCCCGTGCCATAGGACTCCTCGGCGGAGGCGAGCTCGGAGGAGCTCATGAGGGTGCGGGAGGGATCGGCCTTGACGGACTTGGCGTACTGCAGGACGAAGAAGACGGCGATGGCCCAGGTGACGAGCATGAGGACGAGGCCAAGGCCGATGACCACGGCCTGGTCGACGGCGATGCCCATGTCGACCAGCGCGGAGGAGGCGATGCCGGTGGCGAAGGGGTTGACGGTCGAGCCGAGGCAGCCGACGCCGGCGCCGAGCAGGATCATCATGGCGCCCGTCAGGGAGTCATAGCCGGCGGCCATCATGGTCGCGGAGAGCAGGGCGTAGAAGCCGACGGTCTCCTCGCAGAAGCCGTAGGTGGAGCCCAGGACGGCGAAGAGCAGCATCAGGATGGGGATGAGCTTGAGCTCGTTGCCGTTCATCTTGCGCACCAGCGCGTTGATGCCGGTGGTGAGGGCCTCGGTCTTGTTCACGATGCCGAGGAAGCCGCCCAGGACGATGACGAAGAGGCAGACGTCAATGGCGTCGCCGAAGCCCTTGACGGGAGCCATGACGAAGTCCGCCAGGGTGGCGCCGGTCACGGCGTCGGTCGACCCGGAGAGGATGACCGTGATGACGGCCACGACCGCCAGGAGGATGAAGATGATGGAGAAGGACGAGAGCATCTCCCTCTTCTTCTTAGGCTGCGCTGTCGAATCTGACATGACCGCAACTCCTTTCGGCGTCCAAGACGCCTGTCGTATGGAACAGAAAACCTTACGAAACCAAAACTGAACAGAAATCCCGCAAGTTCTCCCAAGATTGTACAAATCTTGAATGCGGGGGCAAATCGGCAAAGGGTGAGCGTTATTCAATAGTCCCCGAATGGTATGACGCTGCCAGTCATCTTTAACAAGAACCCTTTGCCAGATTTCACACCCTTTCAAGCTCATGGACTACTGGACTTAGGGCAACAAAGTCGCAGTTTGGACGGGGTAAGGACCTTGCTCTGACCAAAAGCGAAAGACAAGCGACGCTTCTGTATCCACATATGCTCCACAATCAACAAACTGCATATATTCGTGAATCTAAACGTCGCATCGCAAAGAAAAACTGATAGGACGGCTGCAAAAAAGTAAGGGAGGGGACCTTCTCCCCCCACCAGAAAAAACCTCCCCGCCAAATGGCGGGGAGGTCGGGGCGGAGCCGTCTAGCAGAGGGTGGCGTACATGACCGCCTTGATGGTGTGCATGCGGTTCTCGGCCTCATCGAAGACGCGGGACTGCGGCCCCTCGAAGACCTCGTCGGTGACCTCCATCTCGGTGATGCCAAACTCCTCGGCGACCTCCTTGCCGTGGGTGGTGTTGGTGTCGTGGAAGGAGGGCAGGCAGTGCTCGAAGATGGCGGTGGGCTTGGCCTCGGCCATGAGCTCCTTGGTCACGCGATAGGGCGAGAGGAGCTTGATGCGCTCACCGAAGAGGTCGTAGGACTCACCCATCGACACCCAGATGTCGGTGTAGAGCACGTCGCAGTCCTTGGCGCCCTCGTGGGGATCCTCGGTGAGGACGACCTCGCAGTGGTTCTGCGCGGCGATCTCGCGGCAGGTGGCGACGAGCTCGTCCTCCGGCATGCGCTCCTTGGGTCCGCAGGCGCAGAAGTTGATGCCGAGCTTCGCGCAGACGACCATGAGGGAGTTGGCGACGTTGTTGCGGCAGTCGCCGAAGAAGGTCAGCTTGCGGCCGCGGAGGTCCTGGCCGAACTCCTCCTGGGCGGTGAGGATGTCAGCGAGCATCTGCGTGGGGTGGAAGTCGTCGGTGAGGCCGTTCCACACGGGCACGCCGCTCTTCTCGGCAATCTCCTCGACCTGGGCCTGGCTGAAGCCGCGGTACTCGATGCCGTCGAACATGCGGCCGAGGACGCGGGCGGTGTCCTCGGTGGACTCCTTGTGGCCCATCTGCGATGAGTTGGGGTCGAGGTAGGTCACGCCCATGCCGAGGTCGGAGGCGCCGACCTCGAAGGCGCAGCGGGTGCGCGTGGAGGTCTTCTGGAAGAGGAGGACGATGTTCTTGCCCTCGAGGTAGCGATGGGGCACGCCGGCGCGCTTCATGTCCTTGAAGTTGGCGGAGAGCTTGAGAAGGTAGCGAATCTCGTCGGAGGAGTAGTCGAGGAGCTTGAGGAAGCTGCGGCCGCGGAGGTTGACGCCCATGCGTTGTCCTTTCTGTCTGCCGGCGGCCTCATGTCGCCGGCACCTAAAAACCGGGGTAACGAACCGATGTACAGCCCGAATCCGGAGACGACGGGGTCATCTCCGGATTCGGGGGATTGCCTAGGAGGCTAGATGTCCTCGCGGGCGAAGGGCATGCTCATGCAGCGGGGGCCGCCGCGGCCGCGGGAGAGCTCGGCCGAGGGAACCACGAGGAGGTCGAGGCCCTCCTTGTAGAGCACGTCGTTGGTGACGGTGTTGCGCTGGTAGACGCAAATCTTGCCAGGTGCGACAGCAAGGGTGTTGGAGCCGTCGTTCCA
The DNA here is from genome assembly GCF_000233535.1 of Olsenella sp. oral taxon 809 str. F0356. Lineage (NCBI taxonomy): Bacteria > Bacillati > Actinomycetota > Coriobacteriia > Coriobacteriales > Atopobiaceae > Olsenella > Olsenella sp. oral taxon 809. Next base: position 1,521,046 of record NZ_JH376563.1, on the reverse strand, counting down.
CTGCTCGCGGGCCGCCGCGACGGGGTCGCCGCCACCGCACTTGATGAGCTTGACGGCATCGAGGCCCATGGCCTTGGCCAGGACGTGCTCGAGGGTGTCGTTCATCTCCTCGATCTTGACCTCGCCCTCAGAGGCGCCCTTGGTGAGCTTGAAGACCTGCAGGGTGCCCATGATGCCCGGGTGGATGGTGAACTTGTCGACGTCGATCTGCGTGAAGACGGTGTCGAGGTGCATGAAGGCACGGGACACGGGGATGTTGAAGGCATAGATCGTGTCGATCTCGCACTCGTCGCCCTTCTCCCAGAACATGTGCTGGGCGAGCGCGTCGATGGCGGCTGCCTGGGTGCGCTGCGAGATGCCGATGGCCAGGGTGTGGGCGTTGATGTTGAGGACGTCGCCACCCTCGGTGTGGTAGGCGGAGTCGCGGCGGTACCACAGGGGCGCGTCGTTGTAGTCGGGGTGGTCGCGGAAGATGTACTTGCCGAAGAGGGTCTCGCGGTTGCGGGTCACCGAGAACATGTGGTTCAGGTTGACGCCCTTGCCCACGATCGCGAAGGGGTCGCGGGTGAAGTAGGTGTTGGGCATGGGGTCGATCAGGAGGTCGGACTCACTGTCCTGGTCATAGCCCACGAGGTCGGCAAGGAGGTTGCTCGACTTGGTGGGAAGCTCGAGCTCGTTCTTGCGGATGCCCGCGATGCACTTCTCGACGAAGGCCTGGGTGTCGGTGATGGAGTCCATGAACTCCTTGACGGTGGCGCGGGTGTGGGTGCCGCGCAGACCGGACTCGCCGAGCCACTGCTCGGTGAACTCCTCGCGGGAGCCGGCGGCGTCCAGGGCCTCGGCGACCAGCTTCTCGAGGTACAGGACCTCGGCGCCCTGCTCGCGCAGAATCTCGGCGAAGCGGTCGTGCTCCTGCTGGGCCACCTCGAGGAAGGGCACGTCATCGAAGAGCAGACGACCCAGCTCGTCGGGGGGAAGGTTGAGAAGCTCCTCGCCAGGGCGGTGAAGCAGGACCTTCTTCAGGGGGCCAATCTCGCTGTGGACATAAAGCCCGTTAGCCATGGTTCCTCCTACTCTTTCTGTGCCAGCACAGTGTCTGGCACTAGACCGATAGTCCTCTCGCACGGGAGGCATCCCGGCGAGACCAGAATAACGCCAAGACAGACTATATCCAATCAATTTATGCGTCTCACCCACAATCGCGACTTTCGCGGGAACGGTCCCTTTGGATCCCTAAGCGGTAGCACCATTATTTCTTGCTTTGATTATCACCTATATTTACCTGCTATTTTATGATTTGGCAAAACTAATTTTCTGATTTCCTAAATTATTTTTTGAACTTAAGACGCCTATTCACCCCCTTGACTCAATCTAATATACCTTCCATAAATATACTATAGATTTTCATTTTCATTCACCACTGCGAATCACGCCACTCCGGGCGGGAGGCGGGCGGTCGCCAGTTGCTAGAATCTTCTGGGACCCGGAAGTGACCGGGACACGAGCCTTGGAGGGAAACCGGTGGCAGAAGAGGTGCGAGGGGAGCTCACGCTCAGGGTCGAGAGGATGGCCTACGGGCCCGACTCCGTCGCCCATCGCGACGACGGGAAGGCGGTCTTCGTGAGCGGTGGCGTTCCCGGGGACCTGGTGCGCGCACGCGTGGACCAGGACGGCAAGAGCCTCTCCCACGCAGTCGTCACCGAGGTGCTCGAGCCTTCGGAGATGCGGGTGCGCCCCGCCTGCCCCCTCGTCCCGGTCTGCGGCGGCTGTCCCTGGGCGGGGCTCTCCGAGGGCGCCCAGCTGGAGCAGAAGCGCTCCAGCGCGGTGGACGCGCTGGTGAGGATCGGCCACATGGACCCCGCTCGGGCTGAGTCGCTGGTCGCGCCCTGCGAGTCCCCCGGCGAGCGCTGGGGGTACCGCAACAAGGTCGAGCTCGCCTTCGAGCGTCACGGACGGCGCAGCCTGATCGGCATGCATGACAGGTCCGGGACGGGTGTGGTCAAGGTCGACTCCTGCCCCCTCCTCGACGCCCGCCACTCCAAGCTCACCAAGTCCGTCGCCGGCGCGCTGAGCTACCTCTCCAACTCCCACGGGCTCGACATCGACCGCGTGGGCATCAGGGCCTCCCGTCGCACGCGCGAGGTCGAGATTGCCCTGTGGACCGATCCCGGCCCCTTCCCCCGGGCGCAGGTCGCGAAGGTGTTGCAGGAGGCGACAAGGGCGAACTCGGTCGTGCGCGTGCTCACCAAGGGTCCCAAGAAGGCCCGGCGCGTGACGGGCGTGGAGCGGCTCTCGGGCGCGGGCTGCTGGGGCGAGCAGGTCGCGGGTGGGACAATGCTCCTCTCCGCCCCCTCCTTCTTCCAGGTCAACACCAAGGGCGCCGAGCGACTGGTCGAACTCGTGATGGAGGGGCTCGACCCAGACGAGGGCGACGTCGCCATGGACCTCTACTGCGGGGCGGGCACCTTCACCCTGCCCCTGGCGCGACGCGTCTCATGGGTGGACGCCGTCGAGTCATACGGACCCGCCGTCCGCGACCTCAGGCGCAACCTCGAGCGAGCGGGGCTCGACAACGTCGACGCCGTGGGTGGGGACGCAGGGCGCGAGTTCCCGGACTCCGATGCGGACGTGATCGTGGTGGACCCGCCGAGGGCAGGGCTTGCCGAGGACGTGGTGGAACGGCTCAGCGAGCAGCCGGCGCGCGCCATCGCCTACGTCTCGTGCGACCCGGCGACGCTCGCGCGCGACCTCGCGCGCTTCGGGGAGAGGGGGGTCTTCTCCCCCGTCCGCATCACTCCCGTGGACCTCTTCCCCCAGACCTTCCACGTCGAGTGCGTGACATTGCTGTCGAGGGCCCGGGGCTGAGGCCCGAGGGCCTCTAAGAGGCCGGATGGTGCCTTGGGGCTCGTGCTGTGGGCCGGACGCCGCAGGGGAAGTCGGAATCTGGGGGTGGCAGATGGAGATAAGGGAGTACACGGACTATCGCGAGGACGAGATACAGCCGCTCTATGATGCGGTGGGCTGGACGGCATACACGAGAGACCCCGCAGCTCTGCGAAACGGCTTCGTGCATTCTCTGCTGGTTTTGGCCGCTTACGAAGGCGACGAGCTGCTTGGCGTCATCAGGGCCGTCGGCGACGGCTTCACCATTGTGTTCATCCAGGATGTCCTGGTCTACCCCGAGAGGCAGCGGCAGGGAGTCGGCACGGCACTAGTCGAGGCCGTGCTCGACCGCTATGGCGACGTGCGCCAGATAGAGCTTGCGACCGACGACAACGAGAAGACCAAGGCCTTTTATCGGTCAATGGGGTTCCGTGCGCTTTCGGAGCTGGGCTGTTGCGGATTCATGAGACGCTGATGACCTTCGGCCGCCACGCCCAACCCGAAGTGGGCCCATGCGTATGGCGTCCCTTTTGGACGGACGAGCCCCAGTGGCTCGCGCGCTACCCACATTGGCACTAGCGCTCCGGGCGAAGTAATAGTACAAAGGGGTCTAGAGAACTTGGGTAAGGGGCCTGGGTTCGGATTCAGAGTGAGAGGAAACCACCATGAAGGCAACTGTGAACGAGGATTGCATCGGCTGCGGTCTCTGCGAGTCCACCTGCGCCGAGGTCTTCGCCATCGGTGACGAGGGCGTCGCCGAGGTCATCGTCGACGAGGTCCCCGAGGAGAACGAGGACAGCGCCCAGGAGGCCGCCGACAACTGCCCCGTCAGCGCCATCACCGTCGAGTAGCACAGCTACCAACGAGCGTGACGCCCGGGAGCCGCTGACGCGGCTCCCTTTTTCTTGGAGGAACAGCATGCGCATCGCACTGGGATCTTCTTCGCCCCGCCGCCGCCAGCTGCTGGAGGAGGCGGGGTTCGAGCTCCTCGTGCTCCCACCTGAGGTCGACGAGACGCGCCAGGAGGGAGAGTCTCCCGTCGCCCTCGTCGAGCGCCTCGCGAGGATGAAGGCACAGGCCTGCCTTGCCCTCCCCCAGCTCCAAGCACCCGGGCGCTCCGGCTGCCAGGCCGTGGTCGCCGCGGACACCGTCGTCTGGATGCCCGGACGGGACGTCCTGGGCAAGCCTAGGGACACGCATGACGCGGCCCGCATGCTGAGGGAGCTGTCAGGGCGGGAGTCGCGGGTCTCGACCGGCGTCTGCCTGGCAGCGCTGCCCGAGCACGGCTCTCCCCGCCCGGCCTCCTTCGTCGAGACGACGACCGTGTCCTTCTGGGAGCTCACGCGCACCCAGATCGATGCCTATGCCCAGAGCGGTGAGCCGCTCGACAAGGCCGGTGCCTATGGCATTCAGGGGCGCGGCCGTTTCCTGGTACGCTCTATAGCCGGTGACTACCAGAACGTCGTGGGGCTTCCCGTCTCCCGGCTCGTCCGCGAGCTCTCGGACCTGCTGGGCGACGAGGTGGACCTCGCGGCCCAAGTGCTAGGAGGAGCGCAGTGAGCAGGATCGACGGAGCCGCCTTCCCCATTGCGGGCGTGTTCGCGGCGAGCGTGTCGAACCACGAGGCGGGCACGGGATGCACGGCCATCGTCTGCCCCGAGGGGGCGACGGGGGCCGTGGACGTGCGAGGGGGAGCCCCCGCCACGAGGGAGACGGACCTCCTGAGGCCCGAGGAGACCGTGAGCAAGCTCCACTGCGTCGTGCTGTCGGGCGGCAGCGCCTACGGGCTCGCGGCGGCCTGCGGAGCGGCCGAGGAGCTCGAGCGCAGGGGCATCGGCCTCGACGTCGGAGTAGGCGTCGTCCCCATCGTGAGCTCCGCCTGCGTCTTCGACCTCGCCTGTGGTTCCCCCGACGTCCGTCCGGGGACGGCGGAGGGCGCGCTCGCCGTGGCCCGTGCGCTTGACGAGAGGGACCGTGAGCTCGAGGCGGGCAACCACGGCGCTGGCTGCGGCTGCACCGTGGGCAAGCTCCGCGGGCCCGCCCACGCGATGAAGGGCGGCCTAGGACGGGCGACCGCAGGCTCCGGCGAACTCGTCTGCTGCGCCATCGCCGCGGTGAACGCCTTCGGGAACGTGGTCGACCCAAAGGACGGAATCCCCGTCGCGGGCACCCTGTCAAACGAGGGCCGTCCCCTCGACCTCGCGGGGTCACTCGCGGCCCACTCTGACCATGTGCCCTTCCTGAGGACCAACACGACCATCTCCTGCGTGGTGACCAACGCCTCCCTCACGAAGGCCCAGGCCACCAAGGTGGCGCAGATCTCCGCCGACGCCTACGCGCACGCCATCAAGCCCACCCACACCACCAACGACGGCGACACCATCTTCGTGATGGCGACCGGAGAGGTCGAGGCGACGGTCGACGAGGTGGGCATGCTCGCCACGAGGGCGCTCGAGGAGGCCATCGTGGATGGCGTCCGCTCCGCCGAGGGCGCCTACGGCTTCCCTGCCGTCAGCGACCTCGAGTGAGGTGTTGACAGGCCGATCGTCGTGCGACTAGGCCCATCCGCCTCGCAGGTGGGCCTTTTTACGGCTCGACAGGCTAGAAAACTGCGCACGGTATCTTTCCAGAGTGAGAATCATCTGGGCAAACGTCACGCGTCTTCACAATTCGACGCTATCGTGCGCAGTATTCCGCTTGGGTGCCCCGATGAGGCGGGCGTCCGCCAAGGACGGCTAGTTGAACTTGACCAGCCTCCGGGCGATGCGGTAGATGCCGACCGTGGCCCTTCGGCCACCCTCTCCGGGAAGGTTCATGGCGATGCCCACGAGCCCGTTGCGCGCCCTCCAGTACATGCGCGCGTCGAACTGCCGGAGCTCCTTCCAGAGCGAGTCGAGGTCGTCCATGGCGGAGGGATCGTCAGAGAGCTTCGAGAAGATGGAGCAGGCGGCCATCATGAGGGTGAAGTGGCCCACCATGTAGCTCCGCAGGCGACGGCTCGGTATGTCGTCGTAGAGATGGTAGGCGCGCATCATCACGCGGGTGACCCGAAGCTGCTGGTCGATGCGCGATACCATCACGTCCTCGTTCACCGACTGGTCCTCCCGCCCGATGAAGTAGCGGTAGAGGTCCACGTCCAGGTAGTAGAGGGTGCGGCAGCGCGGCAGGGGGACGTAGGCGTAGATGTTGTCCACGTAGAAGGTGTGCGCCGGCATGGGCACCCCTCCGTCGCGCAGCACGTCGGTGCGGTAGCAGAGGGCGTGCATCAACATGTTCTGGGCCATGTTGAAGTGGCCGATCCTGTCCCACCCGATGATCTTGCGCTTGGGAAGGGCGAACCCGTAGTCGACGACGTTCTGCTTGCCGTCCTCCGCATGCTCGTACACGTAGTTGGTCACCACGAGGTCGACGCGCGTCTCGTAGGCGATGAACTCGCGCAGGGTCTTGAGCAGGGCCTGGAGGGCTTCCTCGTCGACCCAGTCGTCGGAGTCGACGATCTTGAAGTAGGTGCCGTCCGCAGCCTCCAGGGCGGCGAGCACCGCCATTCCGTGCCCGCCGTTCTCCTGGTGCACGACCTTCACCAAGCCAGGAAAGCGGCCCTCCCACTCACGGGCCTTGGCCAGCGTGTCGTCCTTCGTGGACCCGTCGTCCACGATGACGATCTGGACGTCCTCGGCGTGGCCCGAACCCTCGAGAATGGACCCGATGCAATGGTCCATGTACTCGGCGGAGTTGTAGCACGGCACGCCAAAGCTGATCGTCTTCTTCTGACTCGTCTGCGACATCAATCGGACCTCGACCGGGACCCTCGGCTAGTGGTTGGAGATGATCTCGTCGGAGAGCTCGAGAGCGGAGGCGGTGACGCCGTCCATGTCGTAGTAGCGGTACTCGGCGAGGCGGCCTACCACGTGGAAGTTGACGAGCCCGCTCGTGCGGTCGCGGTAGCGACGGTAGAGCTCGAGGTTCTCGGGCTCGTTGATGATATAGTACGGGGTCTCGCCCACGCCGGGGATGTAGCTGCGGGAGTACTCGCGCATGATGGACGTCTTGCCCGGGAGGACCTGGCCGGTGAGGTGCTTGAACTCCGTGATGCGGGTGAAGTTCTCGCTCACGGTGTAGTTGACGGTGCCCACGGGCTGGAACTGGTCCATGTCCAGGGTCTCGAAGACCATGTCGAGCGTGCGGTACGGCAGTGCGCCGAGGTCGAAGCCGTAGAGCTCGTCCAGGGGACCGGTGTAGATGACCTCGCCGCCAAAGGGCCTGCCGCAGACGTTGACCACGCCGTCCGCCGTGCTGAGGAGGTCCCGGGCGTCGACGCCCACGTAGACCTTGATCAGGTCGTGGTCGAGCATGCGCTCGAACATGGCGGTGTAGCCGTCGGCGGGCATGCCCTGGTTGGGCGCCAGGGGGAAGTAGCGGTCGTCGTCGCCCACGAAGACGGGAACGCGGCCCATGACGGAGGGGTCGATCTGGTCGGGCGTCTTGCCCCACTGCTTCATCGTGTAGTGCAGGAAGACGTTCTCGTAGACGTAGTCCGCCACCTCGGAGAGGTCGGGGTCGTTCTTCTCGCGCAGCTCCATGATGGGGACCTTCTTGTCCATGCCGAAGGTCGCGACGAGCTTCTGGAAGAGCCGCTCTCCCCTCTCCTCGCCGAAGGCGAGCTTGAGGGACGTGTGGTTGAAGGGGACGGGCATGAGGGTGCCATGCACGTCGGCGAGGACCTTGTGCTGGTACTCCGTCCAGTCGGTGAAGCGCGAGAGGAACTGGAACGCGCGCTCGTCGGCGGTGTGGAAGATGTGCGGGCCGTACTTGTGCACGAGGACGCCCGCCTCGTCCCTGTAGTCGTAGGCGTTGCCCGCCACATGGCCGCGGCGCTCGAGGATGCAGACCTTGGAGCCACAGGCCTCGGCGAGGCGACGCGCGCAGACGGCACCGGCGTATCCGGCCCCCACGACGATCACGTCGAAGGAGGAGGGGTTGAAGTCGTCCGGAAGGCCTGCGTTGAGGTTCATGGTCGTTTCCCTTCGATGGGCGTCCCGCGCTTCGCGTGGGCACTGCGCACAAATAAATCGAGTTGCAGGCCACTGCCCACGGCTCGATTCCTTGGTCGATTCTATCACGCCGCCCTATAATGGGAAGGATTGCACCCAAAAGCCAGGTCACGCCCCACGATTCGGGGACGGTGGCCTCCCCGGGGCAGAGGAAGCCAACCAGAAGGAGAGTCGATGAGCGAGTTTCTGCAGCGCATGAAGGATGCGGCCAAGGCCGACGTCAAGACCGTCGTCCTGCCCGAGGGCGAGGACCCCCGCACCATCGAGGCGGCCAGGAAGATCGTCGCCGGGGGCCTGGCGAAGCTCGTCATCCTGGGTGACCCCTCCCAGATCGACGTCGAGGGCGCAGAGGTCATCGACCCCAGGACCAGCGAGCAGCACGAGGCATACGCCCAGAAGTTCGCCGAGCTGCGCGCGAAGAAGGGCGTGACCATCGAGCAGGCCCGCGAGCAGATGGACGACGCCACCTACTTCGGCACCATGATGGTGAAGATGGGCGACGCGGACGGCCTGGTCTCGGGCGCCTGCCACTCCACCGCCAACACCCTGCGTCCCGCGCTGCAGATCCTGAAGACCGCCCCTGGCACCAAGCTCGTCTCGGCCTTCTTCATCATGTGCACCGACAAGGCGGAGTACGGCCAGGACGGCACGCTGCTCTTCGCCGACTGCGGCCTGAACATCGACCCCACCGCCGAAGAGCTGTCCGAGATCGCCATCGCCTCGGCCAACACCTGGAGGCAGTTCATGAGCGACGAGCCCAAGGTCGCCATGCTCTCCTTCTCCACCAAGGGCTCCGCCAAGGGAGAGGTCCCCGAGAAGGTCCAGGAGGCCACCCGCCTCGCCAACGAGAAGGCCCCCGAGCTCGCCCTCGACGGCGACCTCCAGCTCGATGCCGCCCTCGTGAAGAGCGTCGCCGCCCTCAAGGCCCCCGGGTCAAAGGTCGCCGGCAACGCCAACATCCTGGTCTTCCCCGACCTCGAGGCGGGCAACATCGGCTACAAGCTGGTCCAGCGCTTCGCCGGCGCCGAGGCCTACGGCCCGGTGCTCCAGGGCATCGCCAAGCCCGTCAACGACCTGTCGCGCGGCTGCTCCGCCGACGACATCGTGGGCGTCGTCGCCATCACCGCCGTCCAGGCCCAGATGGCCGAGTAGCCCCTCCGGCACAGACTCCAGGACGAACGTGGCCCCTCTCGCCCACATGGGTGAGAGGGGCCACCTCCTTTTCTGGCGAACCCCGTGCCTGGAAGCCTAGCGTCTCGCCAGCGCCGCGTCCGGGGCGGACTCCGCCTCGCGTATCCACTCCGCGGGCATCTTCCAAGCCCGGAGGTCGGTGTGCAGCAGCTCCTCGGCGAGCTCGGAGTTGGGCTCTCCGAAGAACTCCTCGTAGCAGCGCCTGACGGCGGGGCTCTCGTAAGAGTTGCGCCACTCCGAGCGCCTGTCGAAGCCGTAGAGCGCCTGCCCGCGCACGCCGGCAAGCTCCTGCCCCTCGTGGATGGGCTGCCCGCCGCCGCCCACGCAACCGCCGGGACAGGCCATGACCTCGACGAAGTCGTATTGGGCCTCTCCCGAGACCAGCGCCTTGCAGAGGGCGTCGGCATTGGCCAGCCCGTGAGCGACGGCCACCCTGAGCGTGGTCCCCGCCAGGTCGAAGCTGGCCTCCTTCCATCCCTCGAGGCCCCTCACGTCGCCGAACATGTCGTCCTCGGGCGGCCTCCCGCTCACCAGGTAGTGCGCGGTCCTGAGCGCGGCCTCCATGACGCCGCCCGTGGCCCCGAAGATGATGCCCGCGCCTGTCCCCACGCCCAACGGCTCGTCGAAGGGCTCCTCCCCGAGGCTCGCCACGTCCACGTGGTCCGCCCTCAGGAGCCGTTCGAGCTCGCGCACCGTGAGCGCGCAGTCGACATCGGGGTCCCCGCAGGCGTCGTTCATGTTGGGATAGGCGCACTCCGCCTTCTTCGCCACGCAGGGCATGATCGAGAGCGAGAAGACCTTGTGGGGGTCGAGCCCCAGCAGCTGGGCGTAGTAGCTCTTCACCACGGCGCCGAACATCTGCTGGGGGCTCTTGCTGGTGGACACGTCGTCCACCAGCTCGGGGTGGTGCGCCTTCACGAAGCGGACCCAAGCGGGGCAGCAGGAGGTCATGAGCGGGTAGGGACGGCCCTCGCCCAGGTGGCGGAGGAGCTCGGTGCCCTCCTCCATGATGGTGAGGTCGGCCGCCACGTCGGTGTTGACCACGTAGTCGAAGCCCATGTGACGGAGGGCGGAGACGAGGCGCCCCATGCCCGCCGTCTCCCCCAGGCCCCAATGGTCGCCCCAGGAGGTGCGCACGGAGGGGGCTATCTGGACGACGGTCGTCACCTCGGGGTCCTGGAGCGCGTCGTAGACGCGGGACACGTCGTCGCGTTCGCGCAGCGCACCCACCGGGCAGTGGGTGATGCACTGGCCGCAGAGCGTGCAGTCCACGTTGAGGATGCTGGCCCCGTCGGCCACGTCCACCGTGGTGTGGGTCGCGCGGTTGGTGATCCCCCAGACGTGCGAGGCCTGGACCTTGTCGCAGACCTGGATGCAGCGCATGCAGCGGATGCACTTGTCGTTGTTGCGTATGAGGGGGAAGCCCTGCGGCCAGGAGCCATGGGGAAGGATGGTGGGATATGGCATGCCCACGAGGCCAAGGTCGTTTGACACCTCCTGCAGCGAGCAGTTGCCCGAGCGCACGCAGGTCGTGCAGGTCGCGTCATGCTGCGAGAGGAGCAGGAGCACGTTCTCGCGGCGGGCGCACCTCACCTTGGGGCTGTTGGTGAGGACTTCCATCCCCTCTTCGACGCAGTTGTTGCAGGAGGCGACGAGGCGCTCTCGGCCCTTGACCTCCACGACGCAGACACGACAGGAGCCGATCTCGTTCAGCTCCCTCAGGTAGCAGAGGGTCGGGACCTTGGACCCCGCGGCGCGGCAGGCGCCTAGGATGCTGGTGCCTGCGGGGACCGTGACGGGCGTCCCGTCCACGACGAGGCTCACCGCCTTGGTCGCGACGTCCCTCTCGCCTTGCTCGTGCTCGTGTCCTACCACTGGATCTCCCTCCCCCCACGGAAGGCTCCGAAGCCGAAGTGGTCGCAACGCAGGCAGCGCGAGGACTCCTGCAGCGCCTCCTCGGGCGTGAGCCCGCGCTCTATCTCCTCGAAGTCCCGCTTCCTCTCCCCCGCCTCCCGTAGGATGGTCTCGCAGCGGGCGCAGTGCCCCATGTCCTCGAGTTGGGGTGCGGGCACGTCGACGTCGAGCTCGATCCTGTGGTCGAAACCCAGGTAGTTGTCGATGTTGCCCGCGGCCACCTTGCCGGCGTTTATTGCCTTGATGACGGTGGCGGGACCCGTCTGGCAGTCCCCGCCCGAGAAGACGCCCTCGAGCTCGGGGATGCTCGCGTCGGTCTGGGTCGAGATGCGGCCCCAGGAGGTGGGGATGCCCAGCCCCTCGAAGGGGGCTGACTCGATGGCCTGGCCGATGGCGACGACCACGCGGTCGCAGGCGATGGTGCGCTCGGACGCCGAGGCAGGTCGGGGAGCCGGCCTGCCCCCGCGGTGCCCGCCGATGAGCTGGGGCTGGACCACGAGCCCCGCGACCCTGCCCTCGGAATCGGCCTCTATGCGGACGGGGGCGTTGAGCTCCAGGATCTCGCAGCCCTCGGCCCGGGCGCCCTCGATCTCCTCGTCCTGCGCCGTCATGTCGCAGGCACGGCGGCGGTACACGATGTAGACGCGCTCGGCGCCGCAGCGCACGCTGGAGCGCGCGACGTCCATGGCGACGTTGCCGCCGCCCACGACGCAGACGTGCTGTCCCGAGAAGTCGGGCATCTCTCCGTCGCCGATGGAGCGCAGCATGTCCACCGCGCTCTCGACCCCCGGCAGCCCTTCCCCCGCTATGTCCAGCTTCTTGTCGCCATGGGCGCCGATGGCCAGGTAGACGGCATCGTATTCCTCGCGCAGGCGCGCGAGGCCGACCGCGTCGACCTTCTCGTCCATGCGGACCGTGACGCCCTGGCCCACGATCCAGCCGATCTCCTGGTCCAGCCGCTCGCGCGGGAGGCGGTAGGCGGGGATGCCGTAGCGCAGCATGCCGCCCAGATGGTGCCGGGCCTCGAAGACCGTGACCTCGTGCCCCATCAGCGTCAGGTAGTAAGCGCAGCTGAGGCCGGCGGGACCGCCCCCCACCACACAGACCCTCTTGCCCGTCGAAGCGACACGCGCGGGCTCCTCGGGAGTTCCCTCGTGCTCGCAGGCAAAGCGCTTGAGCGCGCGGATGTTGATGGGGTCGTCCACCATCCCGCGACGACAGTTCCTCTCGCAGGGATGCTCGCAGACCAGGCCGCAGACCAGAGGAAAGGGGTTGTCCTTCCTGATGAGGCGGACGGCGTCCGCGCACCTGTCCGCCCGGACGAGCGCGAGGTAGCCGGGCACGTCCACGCCGGCGGGGCACCCCGCCACGCAGGGCACGCTGGGAGCCAGGGCGCTCGCGCAGGAGTTGTGGCTCACGTGGCTCACGAAGTCGTCCCTGAAGCCCCTCACGGCCCTCAGGGCCATGGCGCCGGCCTCGTAGCCTATGGCGCAGTCGCTCGAGAGGTAGGCCGTCTGGGCGAGCCGCTCGATCTCGTCGATCGTCGCCATCGTCGCCGTGCCCGTGAGCACGTCGCTCAGGAGGTGCCTGAGCGCCCTGAGCCCCACGCGGCAGGGCGTGCACTTGCCGCAGCTCTGTGTCGCGCACATATTGACGAACGACATCGTGAACTCGACCGGGCAAGGGGCGAGGGAGCTCACCTCGAGCCGCCTGCCCACCGAGGCATGCAGCTCGTCCATCACCTTCTGCTCGGGAGTCAGTTCCAACAGATGAAATCGAGCCATCTGCCCCCCCTATGGTCTGGGGCGCGCCCGCGCCCGGCCTGAGCGTGGCCGCGTTCCTCTCCCCTGGCCACGCACCTGAATGTATAGCTAAGGATGGGCCAAGGGCTGTCGTTTGGGGACCGAGGGGGCCGTTGCGAGGGAACCAGCGGAAGGAAAGCGGGGATGGGTGGCCAGGCGAGAGGGGCGCGCGGCCGAGGTCGGAGGTGCCGTCGCACCGGAACGTGGCACAGGCTCCGACGGGGGCCGGCCCCCGGGAGCCAACGCCGCACGCGGGCCCCGGGAGCCGACGGCGCTAGGCGGGGTTGGGTCCCGCGGCCCTCACGGCAGGGTCCATGTCGGGGTACTTCTCGCGTGCGTTCTCCACGAACATGCTCGCGAGCTGGCGGGCGACGCCATCATAGGCGGCCTTGTCCGCCCAGGTTCCACGCGGATTCAGGACCCGGCTGTCAACACCCTCGATGTGCTGGGGCACGTCCACGTTGAACACGGGGTCGTGGACGAACTCCGCCTCCTCGACCGAGCCGTTGAGCGCCGCCGAGACCATGAGGCGGGTGGAAGCGAGGTCCATGCGCATGCCCACGCCGTAAGGACCTCCCGTCCAGCCCGTGTTGATCAGGTAGACCCTGGTGCCGGCCTTGTCGATCTTCTTGCCGAACATGTCGGCATAGAGCAGGGGCGAGAGCGGCATGAAGGGCTCGCCGAAGAGGGTCGAGAAGGTGGGCTGGGGCTCGTCCACCCCGCGCTCGGTGCCCGCGACCTTGCTGGTGAAGCCGCTCAGGAAGTGGTACATGGCGCCGTTCTTGTCCAGGCGCGAGATGGGCGGGAGCACGCCGAAGGAGTCGCAGGTCAGGAAGATGATCACGTTGGGATAGCGCCCCTGGCCCATGACCTGGGCGTTGTCGATGAAGTCGATGGGGTATGCCACGCGCGTGTTCTCGGTCAGGGTGCCGTCGAAGTAGTCGGGCTTGCGGGTGGCGTTGTCCACGATCACGTTCTCGCAGATGCTGCCGAAGCGGATGGCGTTGTAGATCTGGGGCTCGGTCGCGGACGAGATGCGGATGGCCTTGGCGTAGCAGCCGCCCTCGAAGTTGAAGACGCTCCCCTCCGCCCAGCCGTGCTCGTCGTCACCGATGAGCATGCGGTCCGGGTCGGCCGAGAGCGTGGTCTTGCCCGTGCCGGAGAGGCCGAAGAAGACGGCCGTCTCGCCCGTGACGGGGTCCATGTTGGCCGAGGAGTGCATGGGCAGGACGCCCTCCTCGAGGGGCATGAGGTAGTTCATGACCGAGAAGATGGACTTCTTGATCTCGCCCGAGTACATGGTCCCCGCGATGAGGACCTCGCGCTCCTGGAAGTTGATGAGGACGACCGCCTCGGAGTGGGTCCCGTAGGTCGCGGGGTCCAGCCGTAGCGTGGGGGCGACGAGGACGCTGAAGTCCTGGGGCTCGAAGTCCGCCAGCTGGCGCTTAGACGGCCTGACCAGGAGCTGGCGGGCAAAGAGGGCCTGGCTCGCGCGCTCGCAGACCACGAGGAACTTGCGGCACCAGCGGCGATCGGCGCCGGCGATGGCGTGGACCACATAGAGGTCGCGCGTGCTCAGATGGTCGACCACGGCCTTCTTGACCCTCTCGTAGCCCTCGACGTCGAAGGGACGGTTGACGGCGCCCCAGGCGATGTCGTCGTGCACGTCGGGTGTGTCCACGATGAAGCGGTCTTCGGGGGAGCGACCGGTGTAGCGGCCCGTCTCCACGTACAGGGCGCCGCGCGAGGTCAGGCGACCCTCGTTGGCGAGCAGGGCCTTCTCCACCAGGACGGCCGGGGCCGCGTCCACCTGGATGGCACCCCTGCAGTTGACAAGACCGCAGGCAGCAAGCTGGTCTTGAATCATGACCCACCTCCTTCTCCATGGCCGCGGGCACGGGCTGGGACACGGCGCCGCGGGAGTTCAACCCGTCCAGCATATGGGAAGGCCGGAGGTGCCGGGAGTTTATTAACAAAGCTTAACGAGGGACGCGCCATGGGACGGGCCGGCGCCAGGTCCGCCCGCTCGCTAGCGCGTGGGGCGCAGGGAGAGGGGGCGCGCGCCCAGGGCGCGCAGGTCCCCCTCGTCGTGGGAGGCCATGACGAGGGTCCGGCCGCCGAGGAGCCGGTCCACGAGGGAGCGGCAGCGCCTGCGCGCGTCTGGGTCGAGCCCCGCGAAGGGCTCGTCCAGAAGGACGGTGTTCGAGGGCGAGAGGAGCGCGCGCACGAGTTCGACGCGCCTGCGCTGCCCGCCGGAGAGCTCGCCCACGGGTCGAAGGGGATCCACGCCGGGAAGGGCCTCCGCCAGGGTGCGCTCAACCTCGTCGCGCGCGCGGCCGCGCGCGCAGAGGAGGACGTTCTGGAGCGCCCCCATCTCGTCGACGAGGAGGCTTCCCTGGGTCTGGACGGAGAAGGGCGCGCCTCCGCGCAGCTCACCCGCCGTGGGAGCGAGGACGCCGTCGAGCAGGCGCAGGAAGGTGGTCTTCCCCGAGCCGGAGGCGTCGTTCAGGCAGGCGCGCGAGCCGGGCGCGAGCTCGAGGTCGAGTCCCTCGATGACGGAAGGGCCACCATACGAGAAGCGAAGCCCCCTGGCCACGATGGACGTCAGGGGCGGAAGGGCACGCCCTTCTCCTCCGCCCCCTCGCCCCAGGCCCATGAGGGAGAGGCTGCGACAGAGCGGGCCGGAGGCCTCCAGCAGCGCCACGACGAGCGCCTCGCTGAGCCTCGACGCCAGGATGACCAGCGCCGTCCAGGCGAAGACGTCCGAAGTCTCGAGCAGGAGCTTGGCCTGGAAGACGCGCTCCCCCACGCTGCCCAGGGATGAGCCGACGAGTTCGGCGGCCACAGCGGCCTTCCACGCCATCCCCACGGCACTCCGGGAGGCGGCGACCACGAAGGGGAGCACCTGCGGCCAAAAGCTGGCGAGGAGACGCCTCCAGAGGGGGACCCTCATGACGGAGAGGAGCGACGACATCCCTCGGTCTAGCTCGGACAGCCCCTCCAGGACGGCAAAGAGCAGGGGCGGAAAACAGGCGAGGAACACCGCCGCCTCGGCGACGCGCGCCGCCCCGAACCACAGGAGGAGCAGGACGATGACGCACACGATGGGGGCGCTCTTGAGCACCGTCACGCCGGGAAGGACGACGCGTCGGACGGCGGGGAAGGCGTCGAGCGCCCATCCCAGCGGGAGGGCCAAGAGGAGCGAGGCGGCAAAGCCCAGGGCGACGTGCGCGAGCGTCGCCGACCCCACCCGGACGAGCGTCCCTGCGGCAGCGAGGCGCGCGAGGCTCCCGAGCACGGCCAGGGGGCCAGGCAGCAGGAGCTCGCTCGAGACGAGGAGGCTCGCGACCTGCCAGGCGCCAAGCCAGAGCAGGCAGGCCGCGAGCCACGAGGCAAGCCTATGGGAGCGGCTTCCCCTCAAGGGCTAGCCCTGGAAGTAGAAGTCCTTGGGAGGGAGGCTCCCACCCACGGAGCTGGCGTCGACGGAGGCGATCGCCCCGAGGTAGCCCGAAAGCGCGCTTTCCATCTCGCCGCCGGTCAGGCAGACCAGGTGGCAGGCGGGGATGGCCTTCTCGACGACCTTCTCGTTGTCCATGATCCCGGCGGCCACCACCTTCGGGGAGACGCCAGCGGGGTCGGAGTTGGCGGCATCCACCGACGCCGCATGCTCCTTCAGGAACTCCTCCACGGCAGCCGGGTGGTCCCTCAGGAAGTCGTTGCGCACGACAGTGACGCCGGTGACCATAGTGGCGCCCTCGCCCGTCGCCGCCCAGGCGTCGTTGAGGTCGATTGCAGCGCGCAGCGAGGGGTTCTTCGAGGTTGCCGCGGTCACGTAGGGCTGGGGCAGCACACCGACCGCGGACGGGTCTGCCACGAGGGCGGCCACGACCTCGGTGGGGGCGCTCTTGAACTCGAGGGTCACCTTGTCTGCAAGCTCCGACTTCTGGAGCAGGTACTGCATGACGAACTCGGGCGTCGTGCCCTTGCCGGTCATGTAGACCGTCCTGCCGGCGAGGTCGGCGAGGCTCGACACGCCCTCGTCGCCCGTCACGACGGAGAGCACGCCCAGCGTGTTGACGTCGATGACCGAGACGGCCCCCTTGGTCTTGTTGTAGAGGACGGAGGCGACGTTGGCGGGAACCAAGGCAACGTCGAGGTCACCGCTCACGACGGAGGGGACGATCTCGTCGGCGGAGGAGGCGATGGTGAAACTGTAGGCGTTCGCGGTGCCGCCACCAGCCGCCCGGTCCATGAAGGACGCGAGGCCGATGGAGGTGGGACCCTTGAGGGAGCCGACGCGCACCGCGGTCACTCCCTGGGACCCCGTCGCATTCTGCCCCTGCCACGGCGCGCCAGCGCAGCCGACAAGGGCGAGGGCGAGGAGGACCACCACGAACGACGCGAGCGGGAACAGCTTTCTCTTGTGCATGCCTGAGCCTTCCTTTGCCTGGGGGATGTACTATCTATGTGCTCACACATTGCACATATTACTGCATCCAACTCAAGCGTTCGGGGCGGGAGGACGGCATGGAGGACACGGCACGCATCTCCTCTGGTCAAATCGAGGCCGAGGTCAGCAGGCTTGGGGCTCAGCTCATGAGCCTCAAGGCGGGCGGTACGGAGTGCCTGTGGCAGGGAGACCCCCGTTGGTGGCCCCGCCGGGCGCCCGTCCTCTTCCCCATCGTGGGCAACCTCAGGGGAGACCACGCCACCAGCGCTCGGGGAGAGATACGCCTCGGCAGGCACGGCCTCGCCCGCAACGAGGAGTTCTCGTTGGTGGAGCGGGAGGAGAACCGCGTCCTCCTGGAGCTCGAGTCGAACGAGGGGACGCGCCGGTCCTTCCCCTACGACTTCAGGCTGCGCCTCTCGTACGCCATCGACGAGAGCTCGCTCGTGCAGGGCTTCGAGGTCACCAACACCGGCTCGCACGACCTTCCCTATGTGCTGGGGGGCCATCCCGCCTTCAACGTCCCGGCTGTGGGAGCCTCCGATGGCTTCGATGCCTACCGCCTCGAGTTCGCCGAGCCTTGGACCTACGCCGCTCCGCGGATCGACGTCTCGACCGGCCTCCTCGACTTCCAGGACCGCCTCCCCCTCCTGGACGGCTGCTCCGTCCTGCCGCTGACCCACAGGACCTTCGACGTCGACACCCTGGTCTTCGAGGACGTCCCGCAGAGGCGGGTTCGTCTCGTGGGGCCGGAGGGACACGGCATCAGGGTCGACTTCGCGGGATTCGACTACCTCGGCGTCTGGTCTGCCGCCGGGGACGCGCCCTTCGTCGCGCTCGAGCCCTGGACGGGCTGCGCCACGGCGGAGGACGAGGACGACGTGTTCGAGCACAAGCGGGGCATGAGGCTCCTCTCGCCCGGACAGACAGACCGCCTCTCCTTCGTCGTCACCCCCTTCTAGGGGCGTCATGTCGGAACGACGCATCAGGCCGGCAGAGGTCCACGAACTTGACGACGTCATGCACGCGCTCGAGTCGTCGCGCTCCTTCATGCGCGCACGGGGCAACCCACAATGGGAACGCTCCTTCCCCACGAGGGCGGAGCTGACGTCGGAGCTCAGTCGCGGCACACTCATGGTCTGCGAGGAGGAGGGCGAGGGGGTCGTCGGATGCTTCGTCCTCGCGCCGGGGCCAGACCCCTGCTACCTGCGAATCGACGATGGAGACTGGCTGGACGACGGCCCCTACTTCGTCGTGCACCGCTTTGCCACGCTTCGCTTCGTCAGGGCAACGGAGTCGGCTCCTTCATGATGGCTTGGCTCTGCGAGACGGCAGACAGCCTGCGCATGGACACCCACGAGCTCAACCTGCCCATGCAGGGGCTGCTCGAGAGGCATGGCTTCAGGCGCTGCGGGGTCATCTGCCTTTCCAACGGAGAGGAACGGCTCGCCTACCAGTACCTCTCCCCCACGCACGAGCCAGAGTCGCGGGGCATCCTGGGATGGCTTCCTTGGCGCAAGGGCGGGCTTGGCAAGTAAGAGGAGCCACGACAGGGCCCTGCCAGGCGAAGGGCACTCGCCCGCAGTAGCGCAGCAACTCAAGACTCTCGACTATACAGGCCGACCAGGCCTCGCGAGTGCGCAAGCTGAAGGGTTAAGGTTGCACACTCGAGAGACGCTGGCTTCCTCTCAACTGGGAAAACACTGGGGAGAGGGACGTCGAATGCGCAACCTTAAGGTTTCAGCTTGCGCACTCGACATAGCGAGGGTAGGAATGGGCCCCGCCAGGCGAAGGAAACGCGCCCGCATTGCAGAGACGGCCCGACGGGAAATCCCGCCGGGCCGTCTCTGCAAAGCGTTTTGGCTTGAGACTACTTGCCCAGGAGCTCCTCGACGTCCATGGCGATCATGAGCTCCTCGTTGGTGGGAACCACGAGGACCTTGACCCTAGAGTCGGGCGCAGAGATGACGCGGGGCTCGCCGGAGCGGACCTTGTTGGCCTCCTCGTCGATCTTGACGCCGAGCCACTCGAGCTCCTTGGCGACGCCAAGGCGCATGATGTCGGAGTTCTCGCCGATGCCCGCAGTGAAGACCATGGTGTCGAAGCCATGCATGGACTGGGCCATCTCGGCGACGAGCTGGGAGGTGCGGTAGTAGAACATCTCGAGCGCGAGCTTGCAGTTCTCGTCGCCCCTCTCGGCACCCTCCTCGATGTCGCGGGAGTCGCTCGAGACGGCGCTGAGGGCCGCCAGGCCGGACTGCTTGTTCATCATGGTGTCGACCTCGTCGACGGTGTAGCCGCCGACGCGCTGCAGATAGAACACGGTGGCGGGGTCGACGCTGCCGCAGCGGGTGCCCATGATGAGGCCGTCGAGCGGGGTGAGGCCCATGGTGGTGTCCATCACGCGGCCGTCCTGGATGGCGGCGAGGGAGGCGCCGGAGCCCAGGTGGCAGGAGACGAGCTTGTGGACGTCGCCGTCCAGGAACTCGTTGGTGGTCTTCCAGATGAAGCGGTGCGAGGTGCCGTGCGCGCCGTACTTGCGGATGTGCAGCTTGTCGACCACGTCGCGCGGCAGGGCGTAGCGCCAGGCCTTCTCGGGCATGTTGTAGTGGAAGGAGGTGTCCGCCACGATCACGTTACCGATGCTGGGGAAGAGCTCGCGGCAAATCTGGATGACGTCTGCCTCGGCGTAGTTGTGCAGGGGTGCGAGAGGAGCGACCTCACGGGCCCAGCCCAGGGTCTCGTCGGTGACGACCTTGGACTCGGGGAAGTACCAACCACCCTGGACCACGCGGTGGCCGATGCCCTCGATCTTCGAAGTGTCAAAGCCGGCCTCGTCCAAGATCTTGAATACGTGCTGGATGGCGGTCTTGTGGTCCGGCAGGGCCACCTCGAGCTTCTGCTTCTCGCCGTCGTTCTCCTGGTGGCCGATGAACGAGTCGTCGATGCCGATGCGCTCGCAGTTGCCCTTTGCAAAGACCTGGCGGGTCTTGGTGTCGAGCAGCTGGTACTTGAGCGAAGAGCTGCCGGCGTTGATGACTAGGACGTTCATGGATCTCCTCTCGAGGCGGTGTGCCCAATCGGCACAAACTCTTTCTATCATAGCCCTCCGCCAGCCATGGGAGGACGTCACGGGCTAGGCCTGGCGCGTGCGCGCCTCCCGGAGCACGTCCTCGGCGATTCTCACCGCGTCGCTGACGCACTTCGTGCAGGGCGCGAGCACCGTTCCCGTCCCCACCCCCTTGAGCTCGCAACAGGTGGTCGATCCGTTTGCCTCGCCAAATCGCTCCACAATCTGACGCGAGAGACGGTACGTGGATGCCTTGCTGTTGGGATGGTCCAGGTCGCCCGTGCTGTTGAGGAGGCCGGCAACCATGCACGCACCCGCGACGGCACCACAGGTGGCCTGCATGCCGCCCATGCCTAGCCCCAGTCCCTCGGCAGCCCTGAAGAGGGAGGCCTCGTCCATGCCCAGCTCGTCGGCGAAGCTGCACGCCACCGCCTGGGCGCAGTTGTAGCCGCGGGCGTGTCGCTCGGCGGCCGCCTCCTCATGCGACGGCACGCTAGGACCTCGCGATCAGGCCCTCGCCCAGGGACTCCCCGCCCAGGACGTGGAGGTGCAGGTGGTGGACCGTCTGCCCGGCGTCATCGCCCGTGTTGGTGATGACGCGAAACCCCGTCTTGTCGATGCCCTCCGCGCGCGCGACCTCGCCCACGGCATGCGCGAGGGCGGCCAAGGTCGCCTCGTCGACGCCGTCGAGGATGTCCTCATGATGGCTCTTCGGGACGACCAGGACGTGCGTCGGCGCCTGGGGGCTCATGTCCCTGAACGCGCAGACCAGCTCGTCCTCGTACACGTAGTCGGACTCGATCTGGTGGTTGGCGATCTTGCAGAAGATGCAGTCGTCCCTGATGGCCATGGCCGTTCCTCTCCCCAGATGTCTGTTGCTTCCCGCTGGCATGGCGCGATGCGCCCGGACGCGGCGGCTACTCGTCCAGATAGGCGGTAGACGGCGCGGCCGTGGTGTCCGCGACGGCGGCGGGTTCCGTCGAGTCCACGAGCAGCTGCACCTTCTGCTCGGCCTCCGCGAGGCGCCTGCGCAGGCTCTTCAGGAGCTCCACGCCGCGACCGTAGCGGCTGAGGGACTCCTCGAGCTCCAGGTCACCCGCCTCGAGGGAGCGCACAATCTGCTCGAGCTCGATCGACGCCTCCTTGAAGCTCAGCTGCTCGATGTCGGCGTACGATGCCTTCTCTTCCATGGGTCTACTCCTTTCGCGAGGCGAGCTGCCTCGCCGTGTCAAGGCTTACGTCCGTCACCTGCGCGCCGACGCTCCCGTGCGCGAGCAGGAGGCGCAGCTCGTCTCCGGCGCCCACTCCCGCGGCGTCGGTCACGACATGTCCCTGCGCGTCGCGGGCTATGGCGTAGCCGCGCGTGAGGACCTTGAGGGGCGAGAGCGCCTCGAGCGTCGCCGCGAGGCGCAGGGTCTGGTGGTCGAAGGGAGAGAGGAGGCCCTCCCCTCCCACGCGCAGGCGGTCTGCCAGCCTGTGTGTGCGCTCGGCGTCGATGGCGAGGCCGCGGGGGACGGCGTCGTGCAGGCGTTGCTCGGTCTGCACGAGCTGGAGCTCCCGGTCGCGCAGCGTCGCCTCAGGGTCGCTCAGGCAGCGTCTGCTGCCCAGGGCCTCGACCCCCGAGCGGAGCTGGGCGAGGCGAGCGGCGAGAGAGCGCGAGGCGAGCGCCCCCAGCCCGTCGAGCGCCTGTCCGCTCAGGGCGAGCGTCGAGGACATGCTGCGGACGAGGCGCTTCGCACGCTCGGAGATCTGCAGCTCGACCTCGTCGATGCCCGGCGCGACCGACTCGGCAGCCGCCGTGGGCGTCGAGGTGCGTCGGTCGCCCACCATGTCGCAGATGGACGTGTCCGGCTCGTGGCCGATGCCCGTTATGACGGGGACGGGGCAGGCGGCGACGGCGCGGGCGAGCGCCTCGTCGTTGAAGGTCATGAGGTCCTCGAAGGAGCCGCCACCGCGCACCAGGAGGATCGCGTCGGGACGGGCCGCGGCGGCGACCCCCAGGGCACGGATGATGGACTCGGGGGCCCCAGGCCCCTGCACCATGCAGCCGGCGACCTGGACCTGCACGAGCGGGTTCCTGCGGGCGAGGGTGCGCTTCACGTCGTCGATGACCGAGCCCGAGAGGGAGGTGACCACGGCCACCCGCTGGCAGAAGCGCGGTATGAGGCGCTTGCGCTCCGGGGCCATGAGTCCCTCCGCCTCGAGCTTGCGGGCGAGCTGGGCCACCTGCTGGCGCAGGAGCCCCTCGCCCGCCACGCTGATGCGCGACGCCACGAACGAGAGCCTGCCGCTCCCCCGGTACACGTTGAACCTGCCCTGCATCTCGAGCTGGAGCCCGTCCCTGAGCCGCACGCCGGACTTGGCGTAGCTCCCGCGCCAGACGATGACGTCCATCGCGGAGGAGTCGTCCTTCACCTGGAAGTAGCAGTGGCCCGAGCGGGCGTTGGGGCCTCGGAACCCCGTCACCTCGCCGTTGACGAGCAGGGTGGGCATGGCGTCCGCCGCCGCGGCGGCAAGCCCCACCGCCTGGCTCACGGAGATGGGCTGGGAGCCACTCTCCAGGGCCCCTTCCCTAGCGCCTGTCACCGCTGCGTCCCAGGAGATAGAGGAGCTGCAGGATGGAGACGAGCGCCGCCGAGACGTAGGTGAGCGCCGCGGCGGTGAGGACCTGGCGGGCGCCGCGCCCGTCGAGCCCCTGGCCGTTCGCCGAGAGGTAGGCGACCGCGCGGCGCGAGGCGTCGATCTCGACGGGGAGGGTGACGAGCTGGAAGACGACCGAGAAGGCGAAGAGGGCGATGGCCAGGCGCACGAGGCCGGAGAGGCTCAGGAAGACGCCCAGCATGAAGACGACCGCCCACGCCTGCTGGGTGACGTTGACGACGGGCACCAGCGCCGAGCGCAGCCTGCCGAAGGCATAGCCCCTGGCGGTCTGCACGGCATGCCCGGCCTCGTGACAGGCCACGGCGACCGAGGCGACCGAGCCCTGCGCGTAGTTCTCGCCCGAGAGGTGCAGCTGGTTGTCGCGCGGGTCGAAGTAGTCCGTGAGGTGGCCCTCCACCCTGGTGATGCCCACGCCATGCGCCCCGCCCGAGTCGAGCATGCGGCGGGCGACCTCAGCCCCGGTGGCGCCCAGGGTGGACGGGACCTTGGACCACTTCCTGTAGGTGGACTGGATGTAGCTCTGGGTGAGGAGCCCCAGGACGAGCGAGACCAGGACCACGCCCAGGTAGCCCAGGTCCGCACCGTAACCGTAATACATGCCCATTGGCATACGACCTGCCTCCCATCCGATCGGTGACATGGAGCACTTGTACCCCATCCGCCCGCGCTGTCTTGCGCCCATCCTACGACAGTCCTGGGACACAATCGGCAAGGTCGCTCAGAGAAGCTCGATGTGTCCGTCCTTGACGGTGAGGCCCATCTCGCCCGAGAGGAGGCGGGAGAGCTGGCTTCCCAGGAGCTCCGCCCTCCACGAGCGCGAGAGCTTGGAGGAGGCGGGGTCAGAGACGTAGTCCTGGAGGTCCTCCCTCGTGGCGATGAGCTGGGCGGCGACGCCGCTGCGCTCCGAGACCAGCCTGAGGAGGGAGTACATGAGGTCCAGAACGCTCTCCGTCTCGGACGAGGGGCGCTCGCGGTGCGGGCGGAGGGGCATCTCGTCGGGATCGCAGGCGAGACCGCGCCCCACGGCAGCGACGAGCTCCTCGGCGTCGCGCGTGGGGAGCTGCTCGGTGCCCCGGATGCGCCTGAGCCGGTCCACGCCCCTGGGCGCCCTCTTGCAGAGCTCGACGAGCACCTCGTCGGAGACCACCCACTTGCGGGGGATGTTCCTGCGCGCCGCCTCCCGCTCGCGCCAGGCGCAGGCCTCGCGCGCGACGGAGAGCTGGCGGCGGGTGAGGGAGTTGGAGCGCTTGAGGTGCAGGTAGGCATCCCTGGGGTCGCGCTCGACGCGCGAGGGGTCGGTGAGGGAGCGCATCTCGGGCTCGAGCCAGGCCAGCCTGTCGCGGCGGGCGAGCTCCGACACCATCTGCTCATAGATGCGCGGGAGGTAGATCACGTCGTCCTCCGCGTAGCGCAGCTGCTCGGCGTCGAGGGGGCGGCGGGACCAGTCGGTGAGCGACTCCGCCTTGGGCAGGCGCACGCCACAGCAGGCCTCGACGAGGGCACCGTAGCCGATCTGCTGGCGATGCCCCAGGAAGGCAGCGGCGAGCTGGGTGTCGAAGACCGGCGCGGGCACGCAGCCCATGCCGTCCAGGATGACCTCGAGGTCCTGCGTGCACGCATGGAAGACCTTGGTGACGGAGCGGTCCTCGAGGAGCCTCCTGAGGGGCGTGAGGTCCTCGATGAGGATGGGGTCGACGGCACACGACTCGTCGGCGGTCGCGACCTGGATCAGGCAGAGCCGGGGAAAGTAGGTCCTCTCGCGCAGGAACTCGGTGTCCACCGCCAGCACCTTGGAGTCCGAGGCGCGCTCGCAGAAACGCGCGAGCCCCTCCGCGTCAGATATGTACACGCACGCTCGATTCATGTCTTGTCGCCAAAAACGGATACATTTGTATCCGTCGGCCGGCCCCTCGCCGGCCCCACCATCATACTCAAGGCCGTCGGAGGTCAGCATGCGCAGCCTCATAGTCCACAACAACGCTTCCGGCTTCGGGTCGGACGCGGTCTTCGAGTTCGAGCGCGCCCTGCTCGAACAGGGCGACGAGTGCGTGATGCGCGTGCTGCCCGGCTCGGGAGGAGGGCGCGAGTGCCTCGCGGACGCGGAGGACTTCGACCTCGTCGTGCTCTCGGGCGGGGACGGCACGGTGTCCGGCCTCCTCTGGGAGCTCAGGGGCCGCGACGTCCTCAGCTGCGTGTTCCCCTCGGGCACGGCCAACCTCCTGCACGCCAACCTGGGATCGGCCGCCGAGCCCGCGGCGATCGCCCGGGCCTGCAGGCGCGGCCTCTGGGCGCGCACCGACCTCGGCGAGCTGAGCTGGGAGGACCCCTCCGGCGCACACGTGTGCGGATTCGGCGTCATGTCCGGGACAGGCTACGACGCCCGCCTCATGCAGGCCGCCGTTCCCAACAAGCAGAGCATGGGGGAGGCGGCCTACTTCGCGGCGGCGCTGAAGAACATCCGACCGCAGGTATCACACTTCTCCATAGAGGTGGATGGCGAGCGTCACGAGCGTGACGGCATCGCCTGCATGGTCGCCAACTGCGCCATGATCCAGGGTGAGGTGGAGATCGTCCCCGACAGCAGCATGGACGACGGGCGTCTCGACGTGATCGTGCTCGAGACCGAAGACGCCGTCCACCTGCTCAGGCCCATGTTCGCAAGCCTCGTCGACCCTGCGGGAAGCCACCTGGGCAGGCCATACCTCGAGCACTTCTCAGGCGAGAGGGTCCACGTCCGCTCGAGCGAGCCCATGCCCATGCAGATCGACGGCGAGCTGGTCACGGAGGGGGTCACCGAATACGAGGCGCGGGCCCTCCCCTCCTGCTGCAAGCTGGTGGTGGACGGCCTCAGCCGCTACAGGCCACAGGGCGAGCGGGCGCCGGTGCGCCCCTAGCGAGAGAGCCGGACCACGGCGTAGCTCCTCTCGCCGCCGTCCGAGAGGTCAACGCAGGCGCCGTCCTGCCACCGGTGGACCCGGGGCGCCACGAGGTCCCCCAGAAGTGCCATCTGGCGGTACTGCACGCAGATCCGCCGTGGCTCGAAGGCCTCGCCCAGCTCCTCCAGCGCGTCGCAGGCAAGCTGGATGTACTGGGCGTTGTTGACGTGGCGGTTCGTGTCGAGGTGCTGCTCGGCGATGGTCACGGGACGCGTCTCTCGGTACGGTCCCTCGACCTCGAGCTTCCTCTTGGTGGGTGGCAAGTCGAGCCGGGGCGTGTCCTCGGCATATGCCAGCTGGGACTCCGGTATGCGCACGGGTGACTTTGCCTCGGTGTCATACACGAACCAGAGCGAGTCCGCCTGGACGTAGGTCCTCCCCTCGGGCGAGGAGATGGTGAAGCAGCGACCCGCCTGGGTGCGCCTCATGCTGTACGCCCAGGTGGAGACCACGATGGGGTCGAAGAAGCGCGGGAGCTCGTCAATCTCGATCTGCCAGGCGGAGATGAACCACGCGAAGTGGTGCGCGGCCATGAAGTCAAGGCCGATGCCCAGGCTCTGCGACTGGAAGGTCGAGCAGTCCTGCAGGTAGTTGACAAGGCCCAGGAGCGACAGCCTCCCGTCCTCGTCGCACTCGCTGTAACGCACCCTGCCATCGAAGCTGTACATGCGGCACCTCGCCATCTGGGTCGCCATCCCCGGGCGACGACCCCCCCATCCTAGTCCGAAACGTCCGAGTCGAGCCCCACGGTGAAGCTCCAGTCGGGATATGCCTCGGAGCATTCTGCACGGATCGCCTCGTAGGTCCCCATCCTGTCAGGGTCGTCGAAGTCGACGATCACGTCGAAGAGCGCCGTGTGCCTCTCTTCGTTTGCGTAGAACCCGTGCATCTGCGCCACGTGCTCGTGGGGCCACACGATGCGCTCCACCCCCTCGCGCAGGTCCCTCAGGACCTCCGACCCCGAATCGTTCGTCGCATAGATCCCGACCGTGGTCAGGATGACCCCGCATCGCTCGAACGCCCGTGACTGGATGGCGCGGGAGAGCGCGTCAATCTGTGGGGCGGCGAGGCGGTCATCCACCTCCACATGCACGCTTCCCTGAAGGCGCTGGGGCCCGTAGTCGCTCAGCAGGAGGTCATAGGCGCCACGCACCCCATCGACGGACTCGACCGCCTCCTTGACGCGACGCGAGACGCCGGCGTCGACGCACTCGCCCAGCACCTTGGAGAGGGTCTCTCGAAGCATGGAGACGCCGCTCTTGAGGATGATGACCGAGATGAGCGCGCCAAGCCATCCCTCGAGGCGCGCTCCGGTGCGCTCCGGTGGCGAGATGGACGAGGGCGGCCGCAAGGGTCGTCGCGGAGATGGCCGCGTCCATGGATGCGTCGGTGCCGGAGGCGACGAGGGCGTCGGAAGAGACGCGTCTGCCCACCGACCTCGCGTGTCTTCCCATGAGGAGCTTGGCGACGACCGCCGCCGCGACGATGGCGAGGGACGCCGCAGAGTAGTCTGGCGTCGCGGGGTCCAGGATGGACGCGACAGACTCCTTGAGGGAGCTTGCGCCCGCCGCAAGCACTATTGCCGCGATCACGATGGCGGAGAGGTACTCCACGCGGCCGTAGCCAAAGGGATGCCGTCTGTCGGCCGGACGGGAGGCAAGTCGCGTCCCGATGATGGTGATGAGCGAGGACAGGGCGTCCGAGAGGTTGTTCACCGCGTCGAGCGCGATCGCGATGGAGCCCGTGAGGGCGCCCACGACCGCCTTGAAAGCCGCGAGCACGACGTTGCCGGCGATGGCCAGCTCGCTCGCGCGAACGATGGTCCGGTCCCTCTCGCCCTCGTCCCTTTCCAAGAGCGTCCTCAGCTCCTGGCCCCCCTCCGAGTCGACCTGCTCCCCTGACATGTCGCGATACCTCCGCGCTATAGAATCGAATGGGCTCCGCATACCAACCACTGATACCCATCGCGAGGGCCCGGAGGTGCGTGAATGGAAAAAACCAAGGTCGTCTGTGCCATCGTCCAACGCGGCGGGAAGGTCCTGGCGGCACGGCGCGGACATGGCATGGAGGGATGGGAGTTCCCCGGCGGCAAGGTGGAGGAGGGCGAGTCGCGCGAGGAGGCCCTCAGGCGCGAGGTGCGGGAGGAGCTGGGGTGCGAGCTCTCCACCATCTGGTACCTCGACAGCGTCGACTACGAGTATCCCGGCTTCCACCTGGACATGGACTGCTTCGTGTGCAGCCTCGCCGAGGATGAGGAGCCCGTCCTTCGCGAGCACCGCGAGCTCCGCTGGCTGGGCCGGGACGAGCTCACCGACGTCGACTGGCTTCCCGCGGACCACGGGCTGATCATGACGCTGGGCGTGATGTGGGACTCCGTCTTCGAGTCCAGCCATCTCTAGGCTACAGGCACCCCGAGGAAATGCGACGTGACGCCTTGCCTCGGGTATCATGGGAAGCCAGCCCACAGAGGAGGTGTGCATGGAGGAGCAGGCTCAGGTCACCGAAAGCGGGCCACAGGTCATAGAGACCGCCTCGGGCACCACCTCGCCTGACAACGCGAACTCGGGGGCCAAGCCCCTCGTCATAGCCGGCCTGGGCCTCCTGCTGGCCATCCTCGTCTTCTCCTACCTGGGTGGCTGCGCCGCCCAGGTCGTGGGTGACGCCCTCGACAGGGAATTCAGGGCCTTCGCCCAGATGAAGGGCTCGGGAGGGAATGCCTGGGAGACCGACGAAGACGACGAGGATCTCGTCCGGGAGCTTGAGGAGCTCCTCCGCGACGACCAGGACCTCGGGTCATCCCCCATCCAGCGAGGCTAGGCCAACGAGGGCGGCGACGTGCCGCCACAACCAAAATCCAGGGCGCAAGGCGAGAGGAGCGCGCATGAGCAAGGCCGACGACATCTTCATTGGCATGTGCAGGCAGATCATCGAGCACGGCAGCACCACCGAGGGCCAGAAGGTCCGGCCCCGCTGGGAGGACGGCAGTCCCGCCTACACCATCAAGAGCTTCGGCGTGTGCAACCGCTACGACCTGCGGGAGGAGTTTCCCGCCCTCACCCTGAGGAGGACCGCCCTCAAGAGCGCCATGGACGAGGTCCTCTGGATCTACCAGCGCAAGTCCAACAATATCAACGACCTCCACTCCCACATCTGGGACGAGTGGGCCGACGAGGACGGCAGCATAGGCAAGGCCTACGGCTATCAGGTCGCGCAGAGGAGCCATTACCCCGAAGGCGACTTCGACCAGATGGACCGCGTCCTCTATGACCTCAAGAACAACCCCTACTCCCGCCGCATCATGACCAACCTGTACACCTTCGGCGACCTCAGCGAGATGAACCTCTATCCCTGCGCCTTCAACGCCATCTACAACGTGACCCATGCGGAGGGCGACGAGAGGCCGACCCTCAACATGCTGCTCGTCCAGCGCAGCCAGGACGTGCTCGCCGCGAACAACTGGAACGTCTGCCAGTACGCGCTCCTGCTCATGATGGTCGCCCAGGCCAACGACATGGTGGCCGGCGAGCTCGTGCACATGATCGCCGACGCCCACATCTACGACCGCCACGTGGACATCGTGCGGGAGCTCATCTCGCGCCCGACCCACCCTGCACCCAAGGTGAGCCTGAACCCCGAGGTGCACGACTTCTACGACTTCACCACCGACGACCTCGTCGTGGAGGGCTACGAGCACGGGCCGCAGGTCAAGAACATCCCCATCGCGGTCTAGGGCGAGGGCATGAACGCGATAGTCTCCGTCACCCCCAGCTGGGGCATAGGGCGCGACGGCGCGCTCCTGGTGCGCAACCGCGCCGACATGCGCCGCTTCGTGGAGCTCACCATGGGCGGCACCGTCATCATGGGGCGCAAGACCCTCCAGAGCTTCCCCGGTGGCCCCCTCAGGGGACGCCGCAACGTCGTGCTCACGCGCGGGACAGGGGGCCTGCCCGAGGGCGTGGAGGTCGCGAGCGGCATCGAGGAGGCGCTGGGCCTCGTCGCGGACACGACTCCCGACGAGGTTTGGCTCATAGGAGGACAGAGCGTCTACCAGGAGCTCCTACCCTGGTGCGAGCGCGCCTACGTGACGATGAACTACGTCGAGGCGGAGGCCGACGCCTGGTTTCCCCGGCTCGACGACCTTCCTGGCTGGAGGATCGAGTCGCGCGAGGAGGGTGGCGTCACGGCGGGGGGCGTGCCCTTCGAGTACCTGACCTACCGTCAGCTTGAGCCACGGGGCCTGGAGGGACACGACTAGCCCACGGCCATCGACGGCGGGAGCCGTGCGAAGAAAGGGCTCGGTCGCATTATCCGTGTGAAATCATGTCTGAGCCGAAGGCGTCGACCCTGCTCGGCTCACGGACGAGCAGGGTCGCGACACCACAAAAGGCGAGGCACATGCGCGTACCTCTACAGACTCTTAGCCACCAAGATCGCGACTAGAGCAATCGCCGCTCCCACGAGGGCGCCGACCACCACCTTCGCGAGGCTCGCCAGGAGCGGGTGGCTGTGGCCGAGGGCCGCCTCGTCAGAGCGCCCCTTCGACGTCTCCCCGTTCATGAACGCCGCTATGTCCTGGTAGGTCACGAGCTCGTAGCTCTTCTTGATCTTCTCGATGGCGATCGCCGCCGCCATCGCGATGCCCCACCCGAGCACGAGGATCACGAGCGAGGGTGCCGTCTGCCACCCCCACCTGAAAAGGCCCAAGGTCGGCACCACGATGGCGAAGAGCGCGAATACCCACATCACCTGGGCAAGCATCTTCATCCTCTTCGCCGCCTTCTCGATTTCCGCATCGATCATCTCCATGTCTCCCTTCACGAGCTGGTCTATGGAGACGCCGAACAAGTCGCTCATCAGCAGGAGGCTCTGCACGTCGGGATAGGTCTTGCCCGTCTCCCAGTTGGAGACGGTCTGGCGCGAGACGAAGATGGCGCGCGCCAGGTCGTCCTGGGACATGCCCTTGCCACTGCGGTGCTGCTTGATGAGGCTCCCGAGTTCCATGCGTCCCCTTTCGAGGCGACGCCCTCGTCGCCCTGCTCCTGAAGGTAGGGACATCCTAGGCCATACGCAGCCAAATGCATTTGACGGCGGTCACCTGAAGGTCCCGCGGCGCTGCAAAAAGTCTTTGGCAGAGCTCTTACCAGGCTTTTTCAATAAAACGAGGGCAGGAGGCACAGAGCGATGGAAGACGTCGAGAATCTGCGTCTTCGCCAATCGCCGCAACATGCAGATTGCTTCGGTCTGCGACCCGTATCGTTGCCCAGGTGCCGGACGCCTAGACGAGCGCTTCCAGGGACGAGAGGTCGATGTTGCCGAACAGGACGTCCGCCATCCTCTGGGCGTCATCCTTCGTGGGCTGCCAGCCATCCTCGCCCTTCACCAGGTCGAGCGTAACGTCACCCTCGACCTGGGCGTCACTTGCGTCCAGGTTCTCGTAGAAGCGGGAGAGGAGCTTCTGCGCCACGGCGACCTCCCCGCCGTCCTGGTAGGTCGAGACGAGCTCGGCCATCCCCTCGCCGGAGGAAAAGCCCGACCAGGTCGCCTCGAGCGCCGGGGCGAGGTCGCGCCCCTTGACGTGCACGGCGGCGGTCGCCGTGTCACCATCCACGCTCACGTCCCCCAGCTGGTAGTCGAAGCCTTTGAGTACGTGCGCGGCAAGGTCGTACACGTCGATCCCATAGCCTTCGAGCCTGCTCACGCCGTCCTGCCCCAGCTGCGACACGTAAGGCTCCAGCGACTCCCTGCTCGGGTTCTTGAGCGCGTCCAGGCTTTGCGTGAGGCCAGCCCGTATGAGCTGCTCCTCCGCCTGCTTGCATCCAGCGAGCGAGAGCCCCGCACCCACGGCAAGCACCAGGGCGAAGGCCAGGCAGGCAAGCCTGGCAAGTCCCCTTCGAGTGGTCTTTGCGCGCATCTCTCCCCTTCCTTCGGGCCTTGTCCTTGCTGGGGCGTCATGCGCAGGGGACCCGAAAGGCTCTCCGGGTCCCCTGCATCCCTAACTCACGTGGCGGGCCATGCCCCGTTGCCTACTCGTAGTCGCCCACGTTGACCATACCGGCGAGCTTCTCCTCGTTGACCTTGCGGTTACGCGAGAGCTCCGCGGCGGCGACGACGGGCAGCCAGTAGTGCACGACCTGCTTGGGCGTGTCGGTACGCCGCGAGTAGATGACCAGGTACTCCTCGGCAAGCTCGGGGTCCTCGAGGCTGAAGAGCAGGTAGGTCATGGCGGCGTCAAGCTCGGGCAGGCCGGCGGTGACGTGCGCCCAGTCGCAGACGTAGAGCTCGTTGCCGTCCTCGCTCACGATCACGTTGGAGGGGACGAAGTCGCCGTGGCACACCCTCATGCCGGGCTTCATCCCGTCGACGCGCATCTCGAGGTCGTAACGCACGGAGGGGTCGATGCCCTTGCAGCTGGCTATCATGCGTGCCAGCTTGTCCTTCTGGCGGTTGAGCAGGGGTGCCTCGAAGGAGTGGACCTCCGCCTGGAGGTCCACCAGCTGCTCCAGGTAGCGCCCCCTCCCCTCGGGATCGCCCTGGGCGACCTCGAGCAGCGTCACGCCGTGGACGTAGCGGGTGGCAAGGGCCCAGGAGCCCTTGTGCTCGCCCTCCTCCACGCGGGAGACCTCGAGCACCTCGGGGACGCGGATGCCCACGCCCTGGACGCGCGCGAGGTTGAGGGCCTCGTTGAACACGTCGGCCGCGGGCTTCTCGCTGTTGAACACCTTAACGAGCCTGTCACCATCGTGGTAGACGACCTTGTTGCCACGACGCACCAATTCGACCTTGCCGTCAGACAGCTTCATTGCGATCCTCCTCGTGGGTCACGAATCGTTGCTTCCTTCGACCTCCCGCAGCGCTAGTCCTCGTAGGAGCTAGGCTCGCGGCCGTAGTAGGCATCGAGGTAGAGCTCCTTGATCTCGCTCATCAGGGGATAGCGGGGGTTCGCGCCGGTGCACTGGTCGTTGAAGGCCTGCTCCACCATGGCGTCGAGGTTGTCGAGGAAGTTCTTCTCGTCCACGCCGTACTCGGCGATGGTGCGATGGACGCCCACGTAGTCGAAGAGCTCCTGGATCTTGGCGACGAACTTCTCGAAGACCTCCTGGTCGTCCTTGCCGGTGACGCCACAGTAGCGGGCGGCCTCGGCGTAGCGGTGCAGGGTCTTGGGATGGTCATACTGCGGGAAGGTGCCCATGCGGGTGGGGCGCTCGGCCGCGTTGTAGCGCATGACGCGCGTGAGGATCACCGCGTTGGCCCAGCCGTGCGGGATGTGGTGGAAGGCGCCCAGCTTGTGCGCCATGGAGTGGTTGATGCCGAGGAACGCGTTGGCGAAGGCGAGGCCACCCAGGCAGGAGGCGTTCGCCATGTGGTCGCGGGCCTCGACGTCGGTCGGGTTGTCGTAGGCGCGGGGCAGGTAGTCGAAGACCAGCTTCATGCCCTGGAGTGCCAGGGGGTCGGTGTAGTCGGACGCCATGACCGACACGTAGGCCTCGAGGCAGTGGGTCAGGACGTCGACGCCAGAGGACGAGGTGAGGCCACGCGGCTGGGTCATCATGTTGTCCGTGTCCACGATGGCCATGTTGGGCATGAGCTCGTAGTCGGTGATGGGCCACTTAACGCCGGTCGTCTTGTCGGTGATGATGGCGAAGGGCGTGACCTCGGAGCCGGTGCCCGAGGAGGTGGGGATGGCCACGAAGTAGGCCTTCTTGCCCATCTTGGGGAAGGTGTAGACGCGCTTGCGGATGTCCATGAAGTCGGCGGACATGTCCTCGAACTTCTCGTCCGGGTTCTCGTACATCGACCACATGATCTTGCCGCAGTCCATGGCCGAGCCGCCGCCCATGGCGATGATCACGTCGGGCTCGAAGGCCTTCATCTGCTGCAGGCCCTCGAGCGCGGACTGCAGCGAGGGGTCGGGCTCGACGTTCCAGAAGCTGGAGTGCACGATGCCCATCTGGTCGAGCTTGTCCTCGATGGGCTTGGTGAAGCCGTTCTTGTAGAGGAACTGGTCGGTGACGATGAAGCAGCGCTTCTTGCCCATGACCGTGCCCAGCTCGTCCAGGGCGACGGGCATGCAGCCCTTCTTGAAGTAGACCTTCTCGGGGGTACGGAGCCACAGCATGTTCTCACGCCTCTCTGCCACGTCCTTGACATTGAGCAGGTTGGCGACGCCGACGTTTCCGCAGACGGAGTTGCCTCCCCAGGTTCCGCAGCCGAGGGTGAGCGACGGGGTCATCATGAAGTTGTAGATGTCACCGATGCCGCCCTGGGCAGCGGGGGTGTTGACCAGGATGCGGCAGGTCTTCATGGCATTCTGGTGCTTCTCGAGCTTCTCGGTCTCGCGCACGTCACAGAAGAGGGAGCTCGTGTGGCCGTAGCCGCCGTCGGCGACCAGGCGCGATGCCTTCGCGATGGCGTCGTCGAAGTCCTTGGCGCGGTACATGCCCAGGATGGTGGTGAGCTTCTCGTGCGCCCAGCGGTTGGAGGGCTCGACGGACTCGGTCTCGCCAATCAGGACCTTGGTGGACCTGGGGACGTCCACGCCCGCCTCGCAGGCGATGTGGTAGGCGGACTGGCCCACCATGGCGGCGTTGACCGCGCCGCCGTCCTTGATGACGAGGTTGACGACCTTGTCCGCCTCCTCGCCCTTCAGGAAGTAGCAGCCGCGCTTCTCGAACTCGGCCTTGACCGCGTCGTAGACGCCGTCGAGGACAATCACGTTCTGCTCGGTGGCGCAGATCATGCCGTAGTCGAAGGTCTTGGAGTGGATGATCGAGTTGACCGAGAGCTCGACGTCCGCGGAGTCGTCGATGATCGCGGGGTTGTTGCCGGGGCCGACGCCCAGGGCGGGCTTGCCCGAGCTGTAGGCGGCGTTGACCATGCCGGGGCCGCCCGTTGCCAGGATGGTGTCGCAGGAGTGCATCAGCTCGTTGGTGAGGGCGAGCGAGGGCTCGTCGATCCACGAGATGATGCCCTTGGGCAGGCCTGCCGCCTCGGCGGCGTCGCGTACCACGCGCGCGGCCTCGATGGTGCACTGCTTGGCGCGGGGGTGCGGGCTGATGATGATGGCGTTGCGGGTCTTGAGGCAGACCAGCGTCTTGAAGATGGCCGTCGAGGTGGGGTTGGTGGTGGGGATGACGGCGGCGATGATGCCGATGGGCTCCGCGATCTTCTTGAAGCCGTAGGCCTTGTCCTCGAAGATTACGCCGCAGGTCTTGGTGTTGCGGTACTTGTTGTAGATGTACTCCGCCGCGTAGTGGTTCTTGATGACCTTGTCCTCGACGAGGCCCATGTGGGTCTCTTCCACCGCGAGCTTGGCCAGCGGGATGCGGGCCTTGTCGGCCGCCATGGCGGCCTCGTAGAAGATCCTGTCGACCTGCTCCTGGGTGAACGTTGCGAACTCGGCCTGGGCCACGCGCATCTGCGCGATACGCTCTGCCAGGGCATCGACGCTGTCGATGACTTTCTCGGCCTTTGCCATGCTTCCCCTTTCGCGTGAGGTAGGGCACCGCAGTCGGTGATGCCGTCTACGTAGGGCTCTACGTACGGTCCTAATCATAGCGAAAAAGCCTTGCGGGGATATGCGCAAAGACAGGCCTAAGCGCTTCAGATTTGCACCTTTACCTGCGGTTGTCTATCAAATGATGTACAAGTGGGCCCTAATTGGCGCCCAGTGGCGCAATTGGGCCGCAAGGCAATGAGGCCACTGACGCCATGCGGCGACGGAGCGCGCGTCCCTCTCGCCTGGCGCGTTCTCTATGCGAGCAGCTGCGCCCCTGCAGGCGTTCTCTATGCCGTCGCGGCCCACCGTGCGTTCTCTATGCAAGCCGTCGCGCCCCTGCAGGCGTTCTCTATGCAAGTCTCTTACTTCTCGCTCACAAAATCCCAGTTGGGACCGAAGCGATTTCAGAGATGTGCATAGAGAACGTCGGGGGCAAGAAGAACGTACGGGAGGAAGAACGCATGGGGAGGCGTCGTGGGCGAAAGGGCAAGATGCCAGAAGCGCCCCATACCCCGCCGCCGCCCACTGCCAGGCCCACAGCCCCATCTCGGCAGCGAGGCGAGCAAGAGGGCGGCGGGAACGCCCGGGGTCAGCAGCCTTGACGGCACAGCCGTGCCTCCAGCCGTGCCACGAGCCCCCGTGCGTCTCCCCCGCCGCAGGCGACGCGACACCAGGAGGCCTCCCCCGCCAGCCGGAAGTCCACGAGGGGCCCGAATCCGTCGAAGAGCAATGCCGCCGCAGCCTCGTGGTCTGGGTCATCGGGAAGCCCGGGATAGCGCAGCCCCGAGACGGCGGGATGGCAGCGCAGGTAGCAGGCGACGACCATCGCCTCGTCGTTCGCGGCACGTCGGCGCAGGTCGAAAGCAGGAAGCGCCGCCACGAGCGCCTCGAGCTCCCCCGCGCTCGCGCCGTCGAGCGCGTCCACAGCCTCGTCCAGTCCCGCGACGCGCCGCGAGTCGCGCGAGAGGCTCACCGCGGCCAGACCCGCGCCCTCTCCCAGGACGGGGTCGAGGAGCTCCACCGCCAGGTGCGCACCACGCCTGAGCGGCGCCGCGCCAAAGGAGCTCGCGAGCGTGTTGTCGGCCACGACCGCCCTGCCCTGCCCCCGCGCCTCGGGAGCGAGGACGCGCAGGTCCGGCACCCCCACGGGCATGCCTCCGAGGGTCGGCACCACGAGGGCGTCCCCGGGCAGGCACAGACGCGAGAGGAGCCCCTCCCGGGAGCCGGCGCGCACGACGCGCGTGCGCCGTGCCCCGACCCTCTGGGAGAAGCCCCTCTCGACCTCGCTCTGAGGACGGCCCCCCACGCCTAGCCGCGACGTTCGGCGATCTCTGCCGTCACGCTGGCAACGAACTCGTCGAGCGTCGCCTCGTGGGTCTCGTTGGTGCGGTCGCGGACGCTGATGTTCCCCGCCTCCGCCTCCTTCTCGCCCAGGATGAGCATGTAGGGCACGCGGTCGATGGAGCGCGCCTCGCGAATCTTGTAGCCGATCTTCTCGTCGCGCTCATCCACCTTGACGCGGATGCCGGCGGCGCGCAGCCTCTCGCCGACCTCCTTGGCGTAGTCGCGAGCCTTCTCGGACACGGGAAGGACCTTGACCTGGCAGGGGCTCAACCAGGTGGGGAACTTTCCGGCGTACTGCTCGATGAGCATGCCGGTGAAGCGCTCGAAGGATCCGAAGCCGGCGCGGTGGATCATGATGGGGCGCTGCTTGCTGCCGTCGGGGGCAGTGTACTCGAGCTCGAAGTTCTGGGGAAGCTGGAAGTCGAGCTGGATGGTCCCGCACTGCCAGGTGCGGCCCAGGCAGTCCTGCAGGTGGAAGTCGATCTTGGGGCCATAGAAGGCGCCGTCGCCCTCGTTGAGCGTGTACTCGACGCCCATGGAGTCGAGCGCCTCCTTGAGGCCCGCCTCCGCCTGCTCCCAGTCCTCGTCGGAGCCCATGGAGTCCTCCGGGCGGGTGGAGAGCTCGACGCGGTAGGGGAAGCCGAACTGCGCGTAGTAGGTGGTGATCAGGTGTGCAGTGTCGGTCACCTGCTCGGTGATCTGGTCCGGGCGGATGAAGAGGTGGGCATCGTCCTGGGTGAACTCGCGCACGCGGAAGAGGCCGTGCAGGGCGCCCTTGAGCTCGTGGCGGTGGTCGAGTCCGGCCTCGGCGAGCTTCAGGGGCAGGTCACGGTAGGAGCGCGGGCGGCTCTTGTAGATCAGGCAGGCGCCGGGGCAGTTCATGGGCTTCACCGCGTAGTCCTCATCGTCGATGAGGGTGGTGTACATGTTCTCCTTGTAGTGGTCCCAGTGGCCCGAGGTCTCCCAGAGCTTGCGCGAGAGGATGATGGGCGTCTGCACCTGCTCGTATCCGTAGGCGTCCTGCATCTCCTGCCAGTACTGCATGAGCGCGTTCTTGACGCGCATGCCGTTGGGGAGCCAGAAGGGGAAGCCTGGACCGGCGTCGCTCATCATGAAGAGGTCCATCTCGCGGCCTATCTTGCGGTGGTCGCGCTTCTCGGCCTCCTCGAGCATGTACTCCCAGGCCGCGAGCTCGTCCTTGCTGCGGAAGGCGGTGCCGCTCACGCGGGTGAGCATCTTGTTGGAGCTGTCGCCCTTCCAGTAGGCGCCCGACACGCCGGTGAGCTTGAAGGCCTTGAGGGCCTTGGTGTACATGAGGTGGGGCCCCACGCACATGTCGACGTACTCGCCCTGCCTGTAGAAGGTGATGCGCGCGTCCTCGGGGAGGTCGCCGATGTGCTCGACCTTGTACTTCTCGCCTCGCTCCCTCATGTGCTCGATGGCCTCGGCGCGGGGGAGCTCGTAGGTCTCGAACCTGAGGTTCTCCTTGGCGACCTTGCGCATCTCGGCCTCGATGGCGGGAAGGTCCTCGTCGGTGATCTTCTGGCCCTCGGGCAGGTCGATGTCGTAGTAGAAGCCGTTCTCGGTGGCGGGGCCGTAGGCGAAGTCGGCCTCGGGGTACAGGCGCTTGATGGCCTGCGCCATGATGTGCGCGGCAGAGTGGCGGATGACGTGGAGCTCCTCGTCCTCGGGGACCTCGTCCACGCGGCCGTCGTTGAAGAGTGCCTTCATGGTGAGAAAACCTTTCCTTGCAGCTGGTCGTTCCTCGCAGCTGTTCGCTTGCCATGCTCGTCGGGACAAGAAAAACGCCCGACCGCCCTCTGGGGTCGAGCGATTGAGGCGCCTGCCGCAGGCAGCTCGCTGCCGTGAAGGGACAGACGCCTAGATAGTCGGAGTTCGGGTGGAGCTGGCAGACGCTGGCCTGTTGCAAGAGAGCATGCTGGGAAACCTCCGTTTGGCTACAGGGCAAAGGTTTACCACATCCTGGGCCTCCGGTCAGCCCAGACAGCGCACTTGGAACCCATCGCCCCAAGGAGGCCACATGGACGACGCGGGCGAGAGGAGCCATCCGCGACCGCGCACGCACGCCCCTCTCGCCCGCCCCGCGCGGTGGCTATGCCCCCAGCTGGGCCAGAACGTCCTCGCAGACCTGCTCGGGGGCGAGCCGCACCTCGCGCAGGAGCTCGTCCGCGTCGTAGCGGTCGTAGAACGCCTTGGCGAAGCCGCGGACCAGCACCCTCGTGGAGGCGTCGGCCGCGAGATGGCCTGCCACGCGCTGGCCGAAGCCCCCGTCGACCGAGCCGTCCTCGAGGGTCACGACGAGCTCGTGCGTGCGGGCGAGCTCGTCCAGCGTCCCCTCGTCGAGGTCCGAGGCGAAGAGCGGGTTCACCAGCGTCGCGTCGACGCCCTGCTCGGCGAGGAGGTCCGCCGCCCGCTCTCCCAGGCCGAAGAAGTCCCCCAACGCGAGGATCGCGACCCCCTTGCCCTCGCGCGCGTGCTCCCAGCGGGTCTGGGAGTAGTCGCCGCGCTGCGTCGTGCCCTCGGGGGCATGCCGTACGGAACCGGCAGGGACCGCGATGTAGACCGGCCCCTCCTTCTGGTCGAGCGACCAGTCGAGCATCGAGAGGTACTCCTCCACGTTGGTCGGCGCAAGGTAGGTGATGCCGGGGATGTTGGCGACCATGGGGATGGAGTAGAACGCGGCGTGCGTGACGTCGCTCATGCCCCACACGGAGGCGTTCGCCCCCACGATGGTCGCGGGGTTGTGGTTGATGGAGAGGTCCTGCGAGAGCTGGTCATAGACGCGCTGCAGGAAGGTGGCCTGCGTCCCGAAGACGACGTGGGCGCCCGCCTTGGCGGCGCCGGAGGCCAGGGCGACGGCGGTCTCCTCCGCGATGCCCACGTCCAGGTAGTGCGAGCCGAGCTCGCGGCGCTGGGAGGGCCCGAGGCCCAGGGTGCCGGGCACTGCGGCGGCGAGCACGAGGAGGTCGCGGTCCGACTTGGCGCGCTCGAGCAGGTAGCGCGCCGTGATGGAGCCGTAGCCCTCGCCGGAGCCCTGGCGGAGGGGACGCCCCGTGGCGAGGTCGAAGGGGGCGTTGTAGTGCCAGGGCTCGGGGTCCTGCTCGGCGGGGGCGTAGCCCTTGCCCTTCAGGGTGTTGACGTGGACCACCACGGGATGGTCGATGTCGCGGACCTCCTCGAAGGCGGCGACGAGGGCCGCGCAGTCGTTGCCGTCCGCCACGTAGCGGTAGTCGAGGCCCATGGCCCGGAAGAGGTTGTCCTCCGCCTTGCCCCCCGTCTCGCGCAGACGGGCGAGGCCCGCGTACATGCCGCCGTGGTTCTCGGCGATGGACATCTGGTTGTCGTTGAAGACGATGACGAAGTTGCTGCCCAGCTCGCCGGCGACGTCCAGGCCCTCGAGGGCCTCTCCCCCGCTGAGGGACCCGTCGCCTATGACCGCGACGACGTTCTCGTGCCTCCCGGCGAGGTCGCGGGCCTTGGCCAGGCCCAGTGCCAGGCTGATGGAGGTCGAGGTGTGGCCGACCTCGAAGAGGTCGTGGTCCGACTCGGCGGGGTTGCTGTAGCCGCTGACCTCGTCGTAGCGCGCGGGGTCGAGGTAGGCGTCGACGCGCCCTGTGAGCATCTTGTGCGGGTAGGTCTGGTGCGAGACGTCGAAGACGAAGTGGTCGCGAGGCGAGTCGAACACGTAGTGCAGGGCGATCGTCGCCTCGACGAAGCCGAAGTTGGGGCCGAAGTGCCCACCGTGCGCCGCGGCGCGCCTCAGTAGCGCGTCCCTGATCTCCTGTGCGAGGACCGGCAGCTGGTCGCTCGCGAGGGCCTTCACGTCCTGGGGCGAATGGATGTTCTCTAGGTACATGCGCTTCCTTTCTGCGCCGCATCGGAACGGCGGCTTTTCTCGGGACCTTATTCCCCGGGGTGGGGCGCGCGAGAACGACGTCACGTACCTTCCCGCCCATCGAAACGCATGCGTAACGAAGCGGGCCGCACGACGCCGTCGGTCCGTCGCGCACAAGTCAGGCGCCCCCGTCGCGGTGACGGAGGCGCCTGGCGTCGGAACTACGTTGGCCTTAGGGCTACTGGATGCGGGTACGGCAGTAGGGACAGACCTTCCAGTCCGCATTGAGCGGGCGGTGGCAGGTGGGGCAGACGTTGCGCACCTGCGTGTTGCAGATGGGGCAGACCACGAAGTCGCGGTCGATGGGAGCTCCGCACTTGGGGCAGATGCCGTAGTGCGAGAGCTGGTGCTCGCGCAGGGCGATGTCCAGGTCCTGCTCCTCGCGGTCGACCAGGTAGCTGCTGGGGCGCAGGATCACGTAGGCGAGAAGGCCCACGATGGGGATCACCGAGATGATCGCCCAGAGCCACCAGGGCTCGGCACCGCGCCGCTGGGCGTCGCGGATGACGTAGACGATGGAGAGGATATAGAGCATGACGACGCAGGCGACCATGAGGTAGAGCACCATGCGCACCTCAGGGGTGATGAGCTGGTCAAGTAGGTCTGACATTAAGGCTGTGCTCCTTTGCTGTCATAGGACGGCGCCACGCGGACGGACATGCTCGCGCCATGACCCATTTGGGTAGCTCGGGCAATTGTAGCAGATGGCTAGCGCAGGGCGGCCGCGACCTCTCCCGCAAGCGTGATGGAACCACAGGCGACGAAGGCCTCTCCCACCAGGGCGGCCAGCGCCTCTCCGCAGCTCGCATACTCCCCCACCGGCTCTGCGGCATGGGCGCGGAAGCGCTCGGCAAGCTCGTGCGCCGCCAGGGCGCGCGGCGAGCGCGTCTGCGTGACGACCACGCGGGGGAACTCCGGGGCAAGCAGACCGACGATCCCGTCCACGTCCTTGTCCGCCAGGACGGCGCAGAGCAGGGTGGGACTCGTCGCCACCTCGGGAGCCACCTCCCTCACGGCCGAGAGGAACACCCCCACGGACTGCGGGTTGTGGCAGGCGTCGATGAGTCCCACGGGGTCGGCGCGCACCACGTCAAAGCGGCCGGGCGTGGGGCAGCAGACCACGGACTCGAAGAGCGCCTCGGAATCGAGCCCGCGTCCCAGAAAGTCCTCGCAGAGCACCACGGCACAGGCCACGTTGGCGGCCTGGTAGACGGGCTTCAGGGCCGAGAGCTCGCGGTAGCGCGAGCGCGGGGTCGTGACGTCGAACACCAGGGATCCGCCTATGCGCCCCGGTCGCCGCAGGACCTCGTAGCTGGCATGGGGAAGGTCCCCGTGGGTGCGCGGCAGTCCGGGATGGAGCTCCCCCACCGCGTCCTCGAGCCTCCGCGGCCTGAGGAGCGTCGGCACCACGCCCTCGTCGGCGCAGCGCCGGAGGAAGACGTCCTCGACGCTCGTGGGGGTGGCGGTGCCCACGCCCAGCACGCAGCTCCTGCCGGAGCGGATGATGGCGGCCTTCTCGCCCGCGATCTTCTCGAGGGTGTCGCCCAGGATGCGGGTGTGGTCGAGGCCCACGCCCGTCACGGCGACGGATTCGATGGAACCCACGGCCGTGGTGGCGTCCCAGCGCCCGCCCATACCGCACTCGAGCACCACGACCTCCGCCCCCAGAAGCGCGAAGGCGACGCAGGCGCCCACGGTGAGCAGGTCGAACTCGGTGATGTCATAGGGCCTCTGGCCCAGGTCGGCGCGGTGGGCGTTGACGCGCTGGCCCGCCTCGGCGGCCGCTGCGACCCCGCGGGCGAAGTCCGCCTCGACGACGGGAGAGCCATCCAGCTCCAAGCGCTCGGTGTAGCTCACGAGCTCGGGCGAGGTGTAGAGGCCCACCCTGAGGCCCTCCCCGCGCAGGATCGCCGCCGCGTAGCGGGAGGTGGACGTCTTGCCGTTCGTGCCCGCGACCTGCAGGCTGCGGAAGCTCAGGTCGGGGTTGCCGAGCTCCGCGAGCATGTCCTCCACGCTCTCGAGCATGGGGCTGATGCCCAGCCTGAGCGTCGAGCGGAGGACGCCGAGCGCGTCATCGTAGCTCAGCTCGGGAACGGGAAACGGGAGTCGGTACATGTCTTGCCTTCCTTCGTGTTCGCGACATGGACGCATGCGGCGACGTTTGGCGGACGGAGACCGGGAGGCCCGGGGTGAGAGGGCCCGCATGCCCCACCACGGGCGGAGGCTCGCCCCCTAGAGCCCGAGGAGCCTCAGTGCCTCCTCGCGCGTGCGCGCGTCGTTCTTGAGCGCGCCGCGCACCGCGGAGGTGACCGTCTGCGAGCCGGCGCTCCTGATGCCGCGCATGGTCATGCAGCTGTGCTCCGCCTGCAGGACGACGAGGACGCCCAGGGGGTCGAGCGCGTCGACCATGGCGTCGGCGATCTGTGCGGTGAGGCGCTCCTGGACCTGGAGCCTGCGGGCATAGCCGCTCACGCAGCGGCCTATCTTCGAGAGTCCCGTGATGCGACCGTCGCGGGGGATGTAGGCGACATGCGCCTTGCCCACGAAGGGGAGGACGTGGTGCTCGCACAGGGAGGCGAAGGGGATGTCCCTCACTATGACGAGCTCCTGGTTGTGGCCCTCCTGGAACTGTCTGAGCAGGTGGGAGGACGGGTCCTCGGCGTATCCCCCCAGGAGCTCCTCGCAGGCGCGCGCCACGCGGTCGGGGGTGCCCCTGAGCCCCTCGCGGTCGGGGTCCTCCCCTATGGCGAGAAGGAACTCCCTCATCGCCGCCTCCACGCGCGGCCTGTCTATCCCATGCGCCACCTGGGCCTCGTCCCGTTCCATGCACCTGCCTTCCCTCCGGCCGCGCGCGGGCGCGGCGCCATGCACCGTCAACGTCTGAATCAGTGCCGCAGCTCGGCCGCACTCACCACGTGCTCCATGAGCACGGCCGTCGTTATGGAGCCGATCCCGCCCGGGACCGGCGTGATGGCAGAGACGA
Organism: Olsenella sp. oral taxon 809 str. F0356; assembly: GCF_000233535.1. Lineage (NCBI taxonomy): Bacteria > Bacillati > Actinomycetota > Coriobacteriia > Coriobacteriales > Atopobiaceae > Olsenella > Olsenella sp. oral taxon 809. The sequence goes on along the minus strand of NZ_JH376563.1, from coordinate 1,477,352 downwards.
GGGGCGCCACCGCGTCGAAGTCGACGTCGCCCACAAGCCTGCCCGCCTCGCCGTCCCAGTTTATGCCCACGTCCACCACCACCTGGCCGGGAGTGACGAAGTCCGCGCCGACCATGCGGGGCCTGCCCGTGGCGACGACGAGGACCTCGGCCCCGCGGCATGCGGCGGCGAGGTCACGGGTCCTGCTGTGGCAGAGCGTCACGGTAGCGTCACGCGCCTGCAGCAGCAGCGCCAGCGGACGTCCCACGACCAGCGAGCGCCCCACGACGGTCACGCGCCTGCCCGAGAGCCCGATGCCGTAGTGGTCGAGGAGACGCAGGGCCGCCTCCGCCGTGCAGGGCGCGAAGCCACGTCCCCTGCCCGAGAAGACCTTGGCAAGCGAGAGAGGCGTGACGCCGTCCACGTCTTTCCCAGGAGCGAGCAGGGTGCAGGCAGCCTCCCCGTCGAGCCCCGCGGGAAGCGGACGGAACATGAGGCAGCCGGAGACCTCGTCGTCCTCGTTGACGGAGCGAATGGCCGCCTCCAGCTCCCCCTGGCCGCAGCCCTCGGGCGGCAGGACCCTCCTCAGGCCGATGCCGAGCGCGTCCGCCCTCTTCTGGAGGCCGCGCTCGTAGCTGAGGTCGTCGGGCCTCTCCCCCACGCGAAGGACCGCCAGCACGGGTGGCCTCCCGGCTTCGGCGAGGGCATCCACGCGCCGGCGCAGCCCCTCGGCGATGGCTGCGGCGACGGGGGCACCCCTCAGTTCCCTGGACATGCTAGCCCCTCTCCCTCAAGGCGCGCGTGACCGCGCGCAGCAGCGCCTCGGCCCTTGGCTCCCACTGCGCCAGGAGCGCATCGCAGCGGGCGTCGAGCCCATCCGCCACGTCGCGCCGCACGAGCGAGCGCGTGTTCACGTAGACGTTCAGGCTCGCCGCCGAGAGCGACGCCCCGCAGAGCGCCGCGGCGCAGCCCACGTCCGAGACGAGCAGCCGCGAGCCCTTCTCACCCAGGAGCTCCAGCTGCGGGATCGCCCGGGCGACGAGTCCCATGAGCTCGAGGGGGACCTCGCAGGCGCCTCGGCCTGCCGCCTCGAGGGCGGCGGGCCTTCGGGGGTCGCCCGCGGGTAGGGCGTAGGCTCGGGTCAGAGGCTCGAGCGAGCGGGCGTCCTCGTCCACGAGCTCGACGAGCCTCAGACGGATCCGCCCGAGCTCGTCCAGGGCCTCCCTGACCTCCCCCTCCACATCGGCGTAGCGAGACTTGCCCAGGGTGAACTCTGCTGCCATGGAGCCCAGGGCGGCACCCAGGGAGGCGACGTAGGCGACGGCCGCGCCGCCTGCGGGACTCGACACCCTGGACGCGAGGTCGTGCGAGAAGTCCTCGCAGCTCCTCTGCGCTAGGCGGTCTTCCATGTTTGCTCCAAACGACGCCTGGGCACCGGGGCAGGGGCTCCCGGCACCCAGGATGCTTTTGCTTGACCCCGTCGATGTTCCCACAGCGCGCGCTCCGCGCGGACGGCGAAGGCGACGCTCTAGAAGAGGCCCACGATGCGGCCGTCCTCGGTGACGTCGATTCCCTCCGCCGCGGGCCGCTTGGGCAGGCCGGGCATGGTCATGATGTCGCCAGTGAGCGCGACGACGAAGCCGGCGCCCGCGGAGACCTTCACGTTGCGCACCGTGATACGGAAGTCCTTGGGCGCACCGAGCTTTGCCGCGTCGTCGGAGAAGGAGTACTGGGTCTTGGCCATGCACACCGGCATGTTGGTGAAGCCCTGGTCCTCGAGCTGCTTTATCTGCTTCTCGGCAGAGGTGGTGAAGTCGACCCCGTCGGCGCGGTACACGCGCTTGGCGATGGCCTCGATGGACTCCTTGATGCCGCCGAGCTCGTAGGAGAAATGGAAGTCCGAGGGCTCGTCGCAGAGGCGCACGACCTCCTCGGCCAGGGCACGCCCGCCCTCGCCGCCCTTGGCCCACACCTCGGAAAGGGCCACGTTCACGCCCAGCTCCCTGCACTTGGCCTCGACGAGGTCGAGCTCGGCCTTGGTGTCGGTGGGGAACGCGTTGATGGCCACCACGACGGGCAGGCCGTAGACGTTCTTCATGTTGTCGACGTGCTGCAGGAGGTTGGGCAGGCCCGCCTCGAGGGCCTCGAGGTCCTCGTCGTTGAGGTCGGCCTTGGCCACGCCGCCGTGGTGCTTGAGCGCGCGGACCGTGGCGACCACCACGCAGGCGTCGGGCGTGAGGCCCGCGAGGCGGCACTTGATGTCACAGAACTTCTCGGCGCCCAGGTCGGCCCCGAAACCAGCCTCGGTCACCACGTAGTCGCCGAGCCTCATGGCCGTGGTGGTGGCAGAGACGGAGTTGCAGCCGTGGGCGATGTTGGCGAACGGGCCACCGTGCACGAACGCGGGATTGTGCTCGAGGGTCTGCACCAGGTTGGGCGAGATGGCATCCTTGAGCAGCGCCGTCATGGCGCCTTCCGCCTTGAGGTCGTGTGCGGTGACGGGCTTGCGGTCAAAGGTGTAGGCCACCACGACGCGCCCCAGGCGCGCCTTGAGGTCCATGAGGTCGGTGGCCAGGCAGAAGATGGCCATGACCTCGGAGGCCACGGTGATGTCGAAGCCGTCCTCGCGCGGCATGCCGTTGGCCACGCCGCCCAGGCCGTCCACGATCTTGCGCAGCTGGCGGTCGTTCATGTCCATCGCGCGCTTCCACACGATGCGGCGCGGGTCGATGCCCAGCTCGTTGCCCTGCTTGATGTGGTTGTCGAGCATGGCGGCCAGCAGGTTGTTGGCGTTCTCTATGGCATGGAAGTCGCCGGTGAAGTGCAGGTTGATGTTCTCCATGGGGATGAGCTGGGCATAGCCACCACCAGCCGCGCCGCCCTTTACGCCGAAGACGGGACCCAAGGAGGGCTCGCGCAGAGCGAGCATCGTCTTGTGACCGAGGGCGTTCATGGCGTCGGCCAGTCCGACGGAGATGGTGGTCTTGCCCTCGCCGGCGGGCGTGGGATTGATGGCGGTCACGAGGACGAGCTTGGCCTTCTTGGGCTTGTCGGCCATCTTGGTGACGTCCACCTTGGCCATGTGGTGGCCGTAGGGGATGAGCTCGTCGTCGGTGAGGCCCAGCTTCTCGGCAATCTCGCCAATGGGCCGAATCTCAGCCTCCTGTGCGATCTCGATGTCTGACTTTGCCATCGCTTACTCCCCTTCTCCGGACGCAACGCTCGCCTTTGGACTCACGGGACACATGCTAGGGAACGTGCCCCGGCTCCCCACGCCATTTTGGCAAGAACTCCTGCGCCAGGGTTGGTCATTTTGCGCCGATGAAACCAGCCGCCCGCAGGTGGTACGACAATGACAATCATATTGAACGGAATGCCCGAGCCACACACCCAAGCTTCGGCGCGTGGGGGCAATAGGCAGAATCACCCATACGATGGCGTGTTCCGGCACGCATTGGGCTTCGCCGATGGCAATGCCCCCGGGCGGCTGCCCGCAAGGATAACAGGGCGCCCTGGGTGGAGCAGGCCGCGCGTACGAGTGCTCTGTGCGTGCGGCGCCCGTCGCGCTTGCTAGAGTTGCCTTATGCGGGCAAGGGCTCTCGCGACCTTGGAATCCTGTGCGACCAAGCTCCATTCGCCGCGGCCCTCGACCATGGAAAGAAGGCCCTTCCTCACCATTGATGCCGGGGGTCGCACCATGTCTGCCGCGTTGCCGGGGGCGAAGACGTGCTCGAAGAGGGGACCGGCAGGGAATCTCTCGCCTCGTTCTGCCGCAGAGATGACCTTCTCCGCCAGGCCCGCAAAACTGGCAAGGTAGGATGCCGCCTCTGTGGCCTCCTCCAGCTGGGCCGAAGCCACCGCTGCCCCGGCCCAGAAGGTAAGGGCAGTCTCGGGCAGGTGCTCCTCCAGCTCAAGGCCCAACACGAGGGCGTTCCCAGCCTTGCGAAGCGCATCCACCTGCGTCTTGGACGGATGGGCCAGCAGCTGGGCGCAGATGCTGCCCATGACCCCGCCAAGGCTCGAGAACAGGTCGCGCTCGCGAAGAGACGCGGCGTCCTCCGCTCGCCCGCCCTGCTCGTACAGGGAGGCAAGTACCGAGGAGGTTCCTATGGGCGTTGCTCCGACGATGCCTTCGAGCAGGGCAATCGCCTCCCCCAACCTGTCATCTTGCCTGCGAAGGAACCCCGTCCTGATGAAGCGCGCCAGGGCGAGTTGCCTCGCGTCCTCGGAGCGAGCCTCGACACGGTCGAGGCAGTCGAAGGCGTTATCCCTCAGCTCGTCGGCTCGCGTGGGATCCGCCGCGCTCCGACCAAGGTAGAACATTGCTGCCTGGAGTAGCCAAGGCAGGCAGAAGGGGTGCTCTGCCGTCACCGACCTGATCTCTGCGTAGGCACCCTCGGGGTCGTCGTTGGCGCGCAGGGCAATTCTCGCCGCCGTCTCCCTGACCTGGCCTTCGTCCAGCTGGGAGTCCCAATCGAACAGCTCGTCAAGCGATATCCCAAACTGTGCCGCTATGCTCGGCAGCAGCGCCACGTCGGGCAGGCTGAGCCCAAGCTCCCACTTGCTTACGGCAGCCTTCGTCACGCCAAGGAGGTCCGCGAGCTGCTCCTGCGTGAGCCCCTCGGCATGGCGTGCCCGCGCGATGGTAGCCCCGATGTTGGTCGCGCTTGTGTTCTGCATGATGGCTCCCCTCTTCAGGATGGCTCCCCTCTTCCGTGCGAGTCCATTCTCTGGCGCTGGTGCCTACCGCTCAAGCGAGCGCGAGTTGACCTTTTCGAGGGTTGAGTCAACTAGTCCCGCGGACGGACGAAGGCCTTCACCTGTCCGCTGAAGCGGGTGTCCAGCGCTGCAAAGAGCAGGGCCTCCAGCGCGAGCAGGGGAACCATGGTCACAGCCATGCGCACGTAGACATGTGCGCTCGCTACGTCCATGCTGATGAGGAACGCCATCGCAAAGCCCGTCAGCACGACTGCGAACCCAATGGGCAGGGAGAAGAGCAGCTGCAGCTGGCGCTTCTGGATGCGCAGCACCTGTGCCAGGGACAGCCCCATGCGGTTCAGGTTGCGCATGACGGGCAGGCTCTCGCGCACGTCGGAGAGCAGCCGGAAGTAGACGAGGCTGATGGAAGCCACTATGAAGATGACGGCCAGCATGAGCGAGATGTAGGTGTACATCTCGTACGAGTACTCCTGCAGGAAGATGGTCTCTATGCGAGGAATGAAGAGGAAGTCGTTCCCGTCCCCGAGGCCCACGCCTATCGTGCTGCGTATGCGCTCGCAGGCGGTACGCACCTCCTGGGCTTGGGCATCGTCATCCACGTCAAACGTGAAGGCCCTCACGTCCACAAGGCTGCCCGTGTCCTGCAGCATCTGCCAGTCCGCATCGCTCACCACGTAACTGCCGCTGCGCTTGGCGGTGTCCAGTATGGGTGTGGACGTGCCGACGACCTCCAGCGCCCGGCCGCCTGGCACCTCCACCGAGCTTTCTGGCTCGGCCGCACCGGAGACGTCAACCGCCTGTCCGTCTTCGATCGAGAGCGTCCTACCCGACTGCCTCTCGTATGAGCTCTGGGCGACGAACTTGTTCCCGAAGATGGTCTTCTCGGTCTGCAGCATGCCGTAGGAGTCCTTCGCGTACGCCACGCCATGGCTGGCGAGCTCGGCCTCGATCTCGCTGACGTCTGACGACTCCCGCGCGTTGTCGCCATACGAGAAGTACCCGATTCCGAAGGGGATGTCCCTGGTGATGTCGGCGCGAACCGTCGTGACGAGGGCGAGGGACACGACGATGGCGCTGAACGACATCGTGAGCATGAGGGTCGACACGAACATCGTCGTGACCGACCCCTTGAGGCGGTCCCTGAGCCCGGAGACCCAGATGGCGTTTCCCTCCCTCAGGTAATAGCGCGACCGCGCGACGCGCGAGATCACGAGGAACGAGAACTGGCGGTACGCGAGGAAGAGTCCGGCGAGCGTGGACGCGATGATGAGCCAGGGTATGACGTCGACGAGCGCGTCGTGGGACTCCACGAACGTTCGCACGGACGGGATGACGCCGAACAGGCAGGTGCCGCAGCCGCAGGCGAGCAGGACGATGCCCAGGACGGCCAGGGGCTTCGAGAAGCGCATCTCGCGGCTCTCGTCGACCTTGGCGGCAAGCAGGTCGACGATGGGACGTCTGCATATCCCGCGCGCCTGCGCTGCGCTCGCCACCAGGAATATGACGGAGAACGTGACGACGGTCTGCACGATGGACGCGGACGGGAACTGGTATGCGATGTCGGCAACATGGATGATGCGGGCCATGAGCATGACCATGAGATGCCCGAAGACAAGCCCGATGACGAGTCCTGCGGCGATGGCGCTCACGCCAATCAGGAGGCTTTCGAGCACGATCGAGAGGGCGACCTGGCGCCTCGTCATGCCCATGGTGAGGAGGGCCCCGTACAGGCGCCGCTTGCGCTTCAGGAAGGCGCTGAGCGAAAGCCCCAGGAACCCCAGGGAGTACACGGCGATGAAGGCGATGGCGAGGCGCATGATGTCCTGCACGCTCTCGCTCTGCGCAAGCTGCGGATGGTTCATGTTGGCGGAGAAGACGAAGAAGACCACGATCGAGAACACGCTGCTCAGCCAGAACGCGACGTAGCTCTCCTTGTCGCGCATGACGTTGTTGAGGGCAAACCTGAAGAAGCTCATCCTACTTCGCCCCCATGAACTTGAGCACGTTCAGGATCTCGTCGTAGAACGCCAGCCCGTCTCCCTCGCGGTACAGCTCCTCCAGGATGCAACCGTCCTTGATGAAGATGGCGCGCGTGCAGAAGCTTGCGGTCTTGGCGTCATGCGTGACGATGATGGTGGAGGTGCCCCGACGCGCATTGAGGTCGGCAAAGATGCGCATGACGCCCTCGGCTGCCGCCGAGTCGAGGTTGCCCGTGGGCTCGTCGGCAAGAAGGAGGCGTGGGCTGTGGATGATGGCGCGGGCGATGGCGGCACGCTGCGCCTGACCTCCCGACACCTCATGCGTCCGTTTGTCGAGGATCTTGCCGATGCCAAGGCTCGCGGCAATGCTCTCGGCTGCGGCGTTCATGCGTGCAGGCGGGACGTGGCGCAACATGAGTGGGAGCATGATGTTCTCGCGGATGGTGAGCGTGTCCACCAGGTTGAAGTCCTGGAAGACGAAGCCGAGCTCGTTGCGGCGGAACTCGGCCGCCTCGGGCTCGCCCAGGTGGGAGATGTCGCGCCCGTCGATGCGAATTTCTCCCGAGCTGAGCGGGAGGATGCCCGAGATGAGGTTAAGGAGCGTGGACTTTCCCGATCCCGACGCCCCCATGATCGCTACGAACTCGCCCTCCTCCATCTTCATGGACAGGTCGTTCACGGCACGCACCTGAACTCCGGTTCCGTATATCTTGCTCGCGTGCTCGATGGTGAGAATCGCCATGAGGTTCTCCTTTCCGATTCGCTGCAAGCAGAATACGAAACGGCACGTGAGGGGCGCTATCGAGTGGAGTGACGAAAGATGACAGCCCCTGTCACTTTTGCACAAGGGGGATGATGGGCGCGAGTCGGGGGCGACGCTAGAAAACTATGTCCACTCGGGTTCCATGCCCAACCTCAGACCTCACCTCTATTTCGTGCCCAAGCTCGTCGAGCGCGCGCTTCACCACGTACAGTCCGACGCCTGACGACTGGTCGTGATCGCGTCCGTTGCTCCCCGTGAAGTAGAGGTCAAAGATGCGCGGCAGGTCGCGCGGGCGGATGCCAATGCCGTGATCGACAAAGCTGAGCTCCACGCTTCCGTCCGACTCCCCCGCGCCGACCTCGATCGACGACCCCACGTCCGAATACTTCACGGCGTTATGCAGTATCTGCTCGATGACGAACGCGAGCCATTTCCTGTCGGTGCGCACGCGCAGGCTTGCGTCGATGCCTACAGTGGGGAAGACATCCCTCTGCGCAAAGAGGCGCCTCTCTTTGTCAATAACGGCCTCTACCACCTCTTTGAGGGACAGGTCCTCGATGGTGAGGTCGGCCTGCATGCGCTCCATGCGCACGAGACTCAGGATGAGGTCGAGCTGCCCCTGCATGCGATCGAGCTCGCAGAGCGCACCGAACGAGTCCATGTGCCCGGGGTCCTTCTGAACCATGAGGCGCAGGACGCTCGCGGGCGTCTTCATCTGGTGCACCCACTGCATGACATGCGTCCGCCAGCGCAGCATCTCGTCGTCTCGCTCGTTCAGCTGGCGCTGGTAGCTGCGGTAGGCATCACGCCTGCGTTGTGACGTACGCTTCGGTGACGGGGTCGCCGCTATGGCGCCCCACCAGCTGTTCCATGGTCTCGACGTCCTCTTCCAGGCTTTCGTAGAACGCCCGCTTGCGCGCGAATCGCACGACAAGGAACACCGCCAGCACGAATGCCGCCACGAAGAGGAAGTAGGCGATGCCTGCGGCCGTCTCGAAGCCTCGGCCAAAGTGAAAGGCAAGGGCTATGGCAACGGACTCGAGGAGGAAGAGGGCCATGACGTCCAGATGATCCCTGAGGAAGAGCCTCATGGCCTTCCGCCCATGTAGAGACGATAGCCAACGGTGCGCACCACCTTGATCTGGGCGGGAATGCCCGCACTGGAGAAGCGATCGCGAAGCCGGCGGATGTTGACGTTCAGGGTGTTGGGCTCCACGAAGCCCTCCCCGTCCCACGCGGCCATGTACAGGTCTCCACGCGCAGCCGTCTTTGGATATGCCCTCATCAGGCATCCAAGGAGACTTGCCTCCGTGGCGGTGAGCTCGATCGTTGAGCCCTGGTACTCCGCCCTGAGGAGTCCCGGGAAAAAGACGAGCCCGTCGCAAGCGAGGGACTCGAGCTCCGTTGTGGCAGGTGCGAGCTCCCCATAGTTGCGGCGCATCTGCGCCTGCACCTTGGCGAGCAGCACGTCGAGGTCGAAGGGCTTCGTCACGTAGTCGTCAGCTCCCGCCTCCATGCCACGCACCTGGTCGGACGCGGCATCACGAGCCGAGACCATGACGATGGGGACGTGCGATGTCTCGCGGATGCGACGACACCAGAAGAATCCGTCGTAGCGGGGCAGGCTCACGTCGAGCAGGACGAGGGAGGGGTCGAGGGCACGGGCCTGGGCGTCTATGTCATCGAACGAGTCCGCCACGCGGCACTGGTAGCGATACCGCCCCAGCAGGTCTGCTACCTGGCCCGCGAGGGCGCTGTCATCTTCCACTATGAGGATGGGCCGCAGCGTTGCGCCCTCGGCCCGCCGCGCGCCACCATGTGCCGCCGTTGTCTTCTCCATGGTCATGCCTGGCCCTCCTTCTCTCGCACCCAATTGGACCAGGGGCTCTCGGACGTTTCGATGGTGCGCCGCTCCGTCACTACCACGTCGACGCCCAGGTCATGCTCCCCCACCGCGCCCATGGCTGTCAGGTTATCGGTAAGCTGCGCCTCGCGACATATGCCGACGGAAGTGCCAGGAAAATCGGCAAGCAGCGTGTCATAGAAGCCGCCCCCGTACCCCATGCGGAAGCCATGGCCGTCGAAGGTCAGGCCAGGCACGACGGCGAGGATGCTCCCGCCCGCCTCTGCCTCGCGCGCGACGTCCAGAAGGCGATCTGGCTCCGCAAGGGGCTCCTCCACGCCAAAGGAGCTGCGCTCGAGGCGGTCGAAGTCGTCGATGCGATACCACTCCATGAGACGAGTGTGGGGCACCACACGGGGGATGGCAACGACCTTGCCAGCTACCCACGCCTGACGTACGAGCCCGCGTGTGTCCACCTCCTCGCCTACCGAAAGGTAGGCGAGGACGATCTGGGAGCGTTGCCACTCGGACAGAGAGAGGACGCGGGAGGCGATGCCGGCATCGGCACGCTCTCGCGCCTCGGAGCCAAAGTCCTTGCGCGCCTGCTTGAGCCGCTTGCGAAGCTCATTCTTGCGCACGGTGACTTCCTTGTCCTCCATGTGCCTCCCCCAGGACCCAATTCACATCGAGGAGAGCTTACTCCACCCCGAAGCATGCGTCACAGGGAAGGAGGCGCGCCATCCTGCTGCAATGCAGGCAAAGGGAAAAGTGTCTGGTACAAGAACCCCGCCTCCTAGCCCATCGAAACTCGGAAGGTCTACGATGGCAGCGCTGACTTCGAGGAGGGGCCATGAGATACGCATTTGCCAATGCCACCGTGATCGACGGAACGCTCGAGGCTCAACCCCAGGAGGGACGCTGCGTACTCGTCGCGGACGGACGCATCGAGTCCGTCGATGCGGGCACGGCCCCCTCCGGATACCGCGTGGTCGACCTCGGGGGCAGATTCCTGCTGCCCGGCCTGATAAACATGCACGTCCACCTCGCGGGCAACGGCAGCCCGAAGTCGGGTGGCAAGGACCCCAAGAAGACGGTGGACGCCATCTTTGCCACTCCTGTCGGCGCGGCCGTCGCCCACCTCATGGTGGCCGGGTTCGCCAAGGCCGCACTCATGGGCGGCGTGACCACCGTGCGCACCGTTGGCGGCCTGCGCGACCTCGACACGCGCGTGAGGGACGAGATCGCCGCAGGCAGGAGGATCGGACCGCGCATCCTCGCCGCCAACGAGGCGGTCTCGGTGCCGGGAGGGCACATGGCCGGATCGGTCGCCGTCGCGGCGACGACCGTCGAAGAGGCCCTGGCCGCGGTCGATGCCGCCTGCAACCAGAACGCGGACCTCGTCAAGCTCATGATTACCGGCGGGGTCATGGACGCACGGGCCAAGGGAGAGCCCGGCGAGATGAAGATGCCTCCAGAGATGGTGCGTGCCTGCTGCGACCGGGCGCACGCGCGCGGTCGCATCGTGGCGGCGCACGTGGAGTCTCCCGAGGGCGTCCGCGCCGCACTCGAGGGCGGCGTCGACTCGATCGAGCACGGCGCCAGGCCGGACGAGGACACCATGGCCCTCTTCGCCGAGAGGGGTTCCTTCCTGGTGACCACGCTCTCCCCCGCCCTCCCCTATGCGCTCTTCGACAGAAGCGTCTCAGGCGCCTCCGAGATGGCCCAGTTCAACGGCAAGGTCGTCTTCGACGGCATCAGGGAGTGCTCGAAGGCGGCACTTGCCGCCGGGGTGCCCGTGGCGCTCGGCAACGACGTGGGCTGCCCCTGGATCGCCCAGTACGACTTCTGGCGCGAACTCGTCTACTTCCACAAGTACGTGGGCGCAAGCAATGCGCTCGCCCTGCATACCGCAACTCTCGGCAACGCCCGGCTCGCGGGCATCGACAGGGTGACGGGCTCCGTCGAGGAGGGAAAGGACGCCGACCTCGTCGTCTGTGCGCGGAACCCCCTCGAGGACCTCAAGGCGCTTCGCGAGGTCGACATGGTCATGGCACGCGGCATCCTCGTACGGCACCCCCACGTCAGACGCAACGCCCTGCTCGACAGGGAGCTGGACAAGTTCCTGGATTAGCCTCGCGGCGCACGCGCTACCTGGCTCTAGCCTCGTCCACGAGCGCCTGGGCCTGAGCCCCCAGGGCGTCGGCCACCGGGAGCGCAAGCTCTCGACCCCGCGTGAGCGCGAGGAGCTCCGGCGCGGCCATCACGATGGCCTGGGCGCCATGCTCGACCGCCTCGCCCACGAGCTCGTCAAAACGTGCCAGGTCGTCCGCTGAGGGTTCCTCTCCCCCGGACACGCGCCCGATCACGGCGTCGACCCACTCCTTGTCCTCGTCGTTGGGCGTGAACACCGGAACGTGGCTCGCCGCGATGGGCGACTTGAAGAACTTCTCGCGCATGGTGGTGGACGTGCCAAGGAGAAGTACGCGCACATACCGCGCTGCGACGATTCTCCTCCAGCTGGCCTCGACCACACTCAGCAGCCGCACGCTGGTCGTACCCCGCAACTCGCGGAGGACGAGGTGCGCGTCGGCTCCCACGATCGCGACGAGCTCGCAGCCACGACGCTCGAGCGACTCGACCGCAGGGGCGAGGAGCGCGACCAGGCCCTCCCTGTCGCCCTCGCCGGCGAGGGCGTTCGTCAGAGCGGCATCCACGGACGAGCGCTCGACCTGCGCGGCGGTCTCGCCCAGCTCCTCCCCGAGCACGTCCGTGAAGTGGTGCATGCCTGCCTCGCCCGTCGCCAGAACGATGCCCATCTTCCTCATGAGACCCCCCGTCCGTCGGCGCGCGGCTAGCTCAGGAGCATGCGGTCGTTGGCGAGCTCGCCGCCGCTTGCCTCCTCGAACTTGAGGAGCAGGTCGTGGACCTTGAGCGCGTGCTTCTCCTCGCCGCTCACGTCGTAGATCACGTGGCCCTCGTGCATCATAATCAGGCGGCTGCCCAGGCGGATGGCGTCGTTCATGTTGTGCGTGATCATGAGGGTGGTGAGGGAGTCCCTCTCGACGACCTGGGCCGTGAGCTCGAGGACCTTCTTGGCGGTCTTGGGGTCCAGTGCCGCCGTGTGCTCGTCCAAAAGCAGGAGCTTGGGCTTCTTGAGCGTGGCCATGAGCAAGGTGAGCGCCTGGCGCTGCCCGCCCGAGAGCAGGCCGACCTTGGAGCTCAGGCGGTCCTCGAGGCCCAGGCCAAGGGAGGCGAGACGCTCCGCGTACTCGGCGCGCTCGGCCTTGCCGATGCCCCAGGAGAGGCCCCTGCCCTCCCCGCGACGCCGCGCCAGGGCGAGGTTCTCGTCGATCTGCATGTCGGCGGCGGTGCCGCGCATGGGGTCCTGGAAGACGCGCCCCAGGTAGCGAGCGCGCTGGTGCTCGGAGAGCAGGCTCACGTCCGTGCCGTCTATCTGGACGGTGCCGGAGTCGGGCGGGAACACGCCCGCAATCGCGTTGAGCAGGGTCGACTTGCCGGCGCCGTTTCCGCCGATCACGGTGACGAAGTCGCCGGGCTCGAGGTGGAGATCCACGCCGACGAGGGCGGGCTTCTCGTTGACGGTGCCCTTGTTGAAGGTCTTGCTGACGTTGGTGAGGCGCAGCATCAGCGCTCGCCTCCCTTCGAGTAGGAGCGCCTCTGCCGCTGGCGCTCGACGACGGTGGGTACCACCAGGGCAAGGGCGACGATCACGGCCGAGAGGAGCTTCATGTCGTTGGCGTCGAGGCCCATCTGGAGCACGATGGCCCTGATGAGGAAGTAGACGACGGAGCCCACGACCGCCGAGGTGAGGCGGCTGCCGAAGGCCTGGAGCTTGCCGGGGGTGAGACGCCCCAGCACCTCGCCGATGACGATGGCGGCGAGGCCGATGACGATGGCGCCCGTGCCCATGCCGATGTCCGCGTACTTCTGGCTCTGGCAGATGAGGGCTCCCGAGAGGCCCACCAGGCCGTTGGAGAGGGCGAGCGCGATGAGCTTGGTGACGCGCACGTCGACGCCCAGGGCGCGGCACATGTCCTCGTTGTTGCCCGTGGCGCGCAGGGCCGAGCCGATCTCGGTCCCGAAGAACCAGTACATCGCCGCCACCAGCGCCGCGGCGACCACGAGCCCCACCACCATGGCCGATGCCGCCTGGTTGAGGCCCGTAAGGCGCGAGATGCGCGTGAATACGGTGTCGACGTTGAGGAGCGGCGTGTTGGACTTGCCCATGACGCGCAGGTTGACCGACCAGAGGGCGATCTGGGTCAGGATTCCCGCGAGGATGGCCGGTATGTCGAAGACGGTGTGGAGAAGCCCCGTGACCAGGCCCGCGACCACGCCGGCGAGCATGCCCAGTAGGATCGCGACCAGCGGGTCGAGCCCCAGCGAGACAGAGGCGACCGCCGCGACGCAGCCGCCCAGGGCGAAGCTGCCGTCGACCGTCAGGTCGGCGATGTCGAGCATCTTGTAGGTGACGAAGAGTCCGAGCACCATGACGCCCCAGAGGATTCCCTGAGAGACGGCACCCGTTAGAGCTGGCAGCATGCTACCCCCAAACCTGCGATGTGCCCCGGGTCGCCCCGGGGCACACGACGAACGTCAGAAACTGTCCCGTCCCACCGCGTCCGCGGCGGAACGAGCCCCCTCGCGACGGCTACGCCCCGAGGACGGAGAGGTCCACGCCGATGGCGTCCGCCGTGGCCTGGTTGGTCGCGAGCGTGCAGTCCTCCGCGGCGAGGTGCTCGATGGGCATGTCCGCCGGCTTGGACTCGCCCTTCAGGACCTTGACCGCCATCTGGCCGGCCTTGTAGCCCAGCTGGTCGTAGTTGATGCCATAGGTGGCGAGGCCCCCGTTGTCGACCATGCCCTTCTCGCCCACGATGAACGGGATCTTGTGCTCGATGGCCACCATCGACACCGTGGACATGCCCGCGGCGATGGTGTTGTCGGTCGGGGCGTAGGCAGCGTCCACCTTGCCCACCATGGACTCGACGACCTGCTGGATCTCGTTCGAGCTCGACACCGAGAAGCGCTGGGTCTCGAGACCGCGTGCCGCTGCGGCGGCCTCGGCGAGCGACACCTGCACGTCGGAGTTCGACTCGGCGGTGCAATAGAGCAGGCCCACCCTCTTGGCGGAGGGGAGGAGCTTGACCAGGAGGTCGAACTGGTCCTCGACCGGAGTGAGGTCAGAGGTGCCCGTGACGTTGCCGCCCGGCGCGTCATTGGAGGCGACGAGGCCGGAGGCGGCGAAGTCAGTGATGGCGGTGCCGATGACGGGAATCTGGTCGGTGGCTCCGGCGACAGCCTGCGCGGCCGGCGTGCCGATGGCCAGGATGAGGTCATCCCCGTCGTTCACCAGCTTGGAGGCTATGGTCTGGCAGGCCGACTGGTCGTTCTGGGCGTTCTGCTGGTCGATCGTGTAGCTCAGTCCGGACTCGTCGAGCGCGCGGACGAAGCCGGCGTTGGCCGCGTCGAGCGCGGCGTGCTCGGTGAGCTGCAGCACGCCGACCTTGTAGCCCCCCACAGAGGGAGCGGCGGCGTTTCCGCAGGCAGAAAGGGCGAACGAGGAGCAGCCCCCCAACGCGAGGGCAAGGAAGGACCTTCTGCTGAGGCTGTTCATGGCAATCCTCTCTGAACGCGTCGCAGGGCGGCGGCAGGCGTCTCGATGCTGTTGGTTATATCAGTTGGGCGGACGCCGATGGTTTCCTGCGTATTAAGTTATTTATGGGAAGGCTCGGGATGCCGTGCAATTCGCCCGAGAGCCCTAGAAGCGCTCCGCCACGAGGGCGAAGAGGGCGCCCAGGCACATGGTGGCCGGAAGGGTCACGACCCAGGCGGTCACGATGCTGCCGGCGACCCCCCAGCGCACGTTCTTGATGCCCTTGGCACTGCCCGCACCCATGATCGAGGTGGTGAGCACCTGCGTGGTCGACACGGGGGCGCCCAGCGCCGTCATGGCCTCGATGGCGATGGCAGAGGCCGTCTGGCAGACGAAGCCGATGGCGGGCTCCAGCTTGGTGACGCCCTGGCCCACCGTCTTCATGATGCGCTGCCCGCCGATGGCGGTCCCCAGGGCCATCATCGCCGCGCAGAGCACCTTCACCCAGAGGGGCACGCCGGCCCCGGCATCGAGCATCCCCGCCGAGACAAGGGCGATGGTGATGATGCCCATGGTCTTCTGTGCGTCGTTGTTGCCGTGGCTGTAGGCCATGAACATCGACGAGGCGACCTGTGCCTTGTGGAAGAAGGAGTTCGCGTTATGGGCCGTGACGTCGGCAAAGGCCTCGAAGGCCAGGTTCATGAAGACGAAGCCCAGGGCCAGGCCGATGAGGGGCGAGGTGAAGAGGGGGATCACGACCTTGTCCACAACCCCCTCCCAGATCACGTCCTGGGGTCCCCCCGTGAAGACCATGGTCGCGCCGATGAGGCTCCCGATGAGGGCGTGGCTCGAGCTCGAGGGAATCGAGAACCACCAGGTGAAGAGGTCCCAGGCCACGGCGCCCAGGAGGGCGGCGAGGATGACGTGAAGTCCCAGCTGCACGCTCACCAGGCCCGTGGCGATGGTCATGGCGACCTTCTCGCTCGTGAGCGCGCCGACGAAGTTCATGGCCGCAGAGCTCAGGATGGCCACCCGGGGAGAGAGGGCGCGCGTGTACACCGTGGTGGCGATGGCGTTCGCCGTGTCGTGGAAGCCGTTGATGAACTCGAAGGCGAACGCGATGACGAGCACGGCGGCGAGCAGCGGGCTAGGCATTCTTCATTACCACGCTATGGGCGACGTTGGAGACGTGCTTGCAGTTGTCGAGCGCGTCCTCCATCTTGTCGAGCAGGCTCTTCCACTTGAGGGTGTGGATGGGGTCGTCGTGGGCGGCGAAGACGGCGCCGAGCGCCTCCCGGTAGACGACGTCGCCCTGGTCCTCGAGCTCGTTGACGCGCCGCATCTGCTGCGTGACGACGGGATCCTTCTTGAACCTGTCGAAGTGCTCGAAGAGGGTCTGGAGCTCGCGGGCGGAGGCCAGGGTGAGGTCGGCCATGTCCTTGGCGGGGGCGATCATCACGTTGACGTCGTAGATGGCGAAGCGCGCCGAGACCCCCTCCATGCCGTCCACGATGTCGTCCAGGAGGGTGATGAGCTGGAATACGTCGTCGCGGTCGAAGGGCGTGATGAAGGAGCGGTTGAGCTCGTCCATCGCCTGTCCGGTGAGCTCGTCGTGCCTGCTCTCGAACTCCTTCATCAGGGGGATGAGGGGCTTGGAGCTCGGCCACTCCCCCACGATCCTCACGAAGAGCTCCGCGGCTTCGACGATCATCTTCGACGACGCCCTGAAGTGGTCGTAGAAGACGGCTTCCTTGCGACTCACGCGGCTCATAGGCCCCTCTTCCAGGGCACGAGGCCCGTTTGGAAATTTGTCAATTTTCGGAATTTTACACCCATAGCAGAGCGCCCCGCCACCGCAAGGTGCCAGGGCGCCCGAATCTGCCTGAGGTAGCCGGAACTCCGCGAGCGGCGTGGCTAGGCGAAGTCGGCAATCTGCTGCCTGAGCGCCTCCACCATCGCCCCGAGCTCGGCCTGCTGGCTGCGCTTCTTCTCGATGACCTCAGGCGCCGCCTTGGCCACGAAGCCCTCGTTTGTCAGGGTCTTGGTCACGCTGCCCAGGTCCTTCTCGGCCTTGGCGAGGTCCTTGGCGAGGCGCGCGGCCTCGGCCTTGAGGTCAACCAGCTCCCCCACCAGCACATAGGCATCGAAGTCGCCCTCGTGCGCCACCACGGCACCCTCGGGCTTGGCGAAGCCATCGGCCACGGAGAGCACCAGCTCGCTCACGCGGCCCACCTTGCGGATGAAGCCCGCCTGGCCAGAAAGGACGTCCACCGTCTGCTGCCCACCGCAGCTCACCTCGACGCGCAGCTCCTCCTTGGGAGAGAGGCGATAGCGCGCCCTCGTGGAGCGCACCTGCGAGATGAGGCGCTTGGCCAACTCGAAGTCCCCCTCCGCGCGCTCGTTGACGAAGCCCGCGAGCGCCTCAGGCTCGGGCCAGGCGGCCGTCATGAGGAACTCGCTCGAATGGTCGTCCAGGGCGGAGGCGGGAAGCATGTCCCACACGCTCTCGGTCACGAAGGGCATCACCGGGTGGAGCAGGCGCATGCTCACGTCGAGGACGAAGACCAGGTTGCGCTGGACCTGCAGGCGCTCCGCGGCGACACCGTCCAGGAGGCGGCCCTTGCAGAGCTCGATGTACCAGTCGCAGACCTCGTTCCAGAAGAAGGACTGGATGTCACGGGCGTAGTCGCCGAACTCGTAGGCCTCGAGCTGCGAGGTCGCCGTGCGCACGGCGCGAGCGAGGCGGCTGAGCATCCAGGCGTCCTCGGGGGTCTGCGCGAGCGCGGGGCCCGGCTCGTAGCCGTCGAGGTTCATCTGGACGAAGCGGCTCGCGTTCCAGATCTTGGTCACGAACCCGCGCGCCTGCTCGGTCCGGGGGCTGTCTATGAGCGCCTTGGTCTTCTTGTCGATGTTCGCGTCAAACTTGACGTCCTGGTTGTTGGTGATGAGCGTCAGCAGGTTGAAGCGCATGGCGTCGGCGCCGTACTTCTCCATGAGCTCCATGGGGTTGACGCCGTTGCCCTTGGACTTGGACATGCGGCTGCCGTCCTTGGCCAGGATCGTCGCGTAGATGTACACGTCGTGGAAGGGCACCTCTCCCGTGAAGTAGAGGGAGCTCATGACCATGCGCGCCACCCAGAGGGCGATGATGTCACGCGCGGTGACCAGCACCTTGGTGGGGTGGTGCCCCTCCATCTGCTCCGGGTGGTCGGGCCAACCCTGCGTGGCGAAGGTCCAGAGCTGCGAGCTGAACCAGGTGTCGAGCACGTCCTCGTCCTGGTGCACGTGGTGGCCGCCGCAGTGGGGGCACACGTCCACGTCCTCCATGAGGGCGTCCTGCCAGCCGCAGTCGTCGCAGTAGAAGACGGGGATGCGATGGCCCCACCAGAGCTGGCGGCTGATGCACCAGTCCTTGAGGTTCTCCATCCAGGTGAGGTAGGTCTGGGTCCAGCGGTCAGGGTGGAACCTGACCTCGCCGTCCCTCACGACCTCGCAGGCACGCTCCTTGAGCTTGTCCACGGCCACGAACCACTGCTCGCTGAGCCAAGGCTCGAGGGCGGTGCCGCAGCGGTAGCAGTGCATGACGGAGTGGTCCAGCTCCTCGACGTGGTCGAGGAGCCCATGCTCCTCGAACCAGGCCACGATGGCCTTGCGGCACTCGTCGCGGTCCATGCCGCTGAACTCGCCGTAGCCCTCCACCACGTGCGCGGTCTCGTCGAAGATGTTGATCTGCTCGAGGCCGTGGGCCTGGCCCATGGCGTAGTCGTTGGGGTCATGCGCGGGGGTCACCTTGACAAATCCGGTGCCGAAGCCGGCGTCGACGTGCCAGTCCGAGAAGATGGGGATCTCGCGGTCCATGATGGGCAGGATGACCGTCTTGCCCACGAGCCCCGCCTTCTTGGGGTCGGATGGGCTCACGGCGATGCCGGTGTCGCCCAGCATGGTCTCGGGGCGGGTGGTGGCCACGGTCACGTACTCGACGCCGTCCACGGGCTCCGCCAGGGGGTAGCGCAGGTACCAGAGGTGACCCTTCTCGTCCTGGTACTCCGCCTCGTCGTCCGAGATCGCGGTGCGGCAGCTGGGGCACCAGTTGACGATGCGCTTGCCGCGGTAGATCAGCCCGTCGTGGTACCAGTCGACGAAGACCTTGCGCACGGCCTTCGAGAACTCGGGGCTCATGGTGAACTTCTCGTCGTCGAAGTCGATCGAGCAGCCCATGCGGCGAATCTGGCTCACGATGGTCCCGCCGTACTCGTGCGTCCAGTCCCAACAGGCGTCGAGGAACCTCTCTCGTCCGATCTCAAGGCGAGAGATGCCCTCGGACTTGAGCTTCTTGTCCACCTTGGTCTGCGTGGCGATGCCGGCATGGTCAGTTCCCAGGATCCAGCGGGTGGAGCGGCCCCTCATGCGGTTGTAGCGCACGAAAGCGTCCTGGATGGTGTCGTCCATGGCGTGCCCCATGTGCAGGATGCCCGTGACGTTGGGGGGCGGAATCACGACGGTGCAGTCTCCCACGCCCTTGCTGCGCTGGTAGCAACCTGCAGAGACCCAACGGTCGATGAGCGCGGGCTCGCTGGCCTGGGGGTCGTAGGTCTTGGGCATCTCTTCCACGGGTACTTCCTCTCGTCTGGCCCGGGGCACGCGTTGGCACTCGTGTCTTGAGCGCGCGCGACCTTCGGGCTGGTCAGGTCTGCGCGAGGGGCATGCCCTCGCGGCTAGCAAAGAAGAATAGCACGCAGCGGGCGGGGCCTCCCCTGCCGGGTCGACCCGCCGCGCGCCGGGTTGCCCTGTCGTGCGCTACCCCACCACGCGAAGCTCGTGGCCGGACTTGGTGAAGGGATGGTAGCCGTCCTCCCCCATGATGCCGAAGTCCTCGAGGCGCACTCCGAAGCGACCGGGCAGGTAGATGCCCGGCTCGATGGTTATCACGGAGCCGACGGGGACGGGCTTGTCGTAGAGCCTGCCGAAGCTGGGCTGCTCGTGGATCTCGAGCCCCACGCCGTGGCCCAGGCCATGCTTGAAGTAGTCGCCGTAGCCGGCGTCGGTGATGACCTCGACGGCCAGGTTGTGGATGTCGCTGCCGATGCAGCCGGGCCTTGCCTCGCGGGCGCAGGTCTCGTGGGCGAGACGAACCACGTCGTAGACCCGGCGCTGCTCCTCCCCCGGCTCGCCCACGCACACGGTGCGCGTCATGTCGGAGTGGTAGTCGTGGTAGCCGGCACCGTAGTCCATGACGACCATGTCGCCCTCCCGGACCACGTACTCGCCCGGCTGGGCATGCGGGTTGGCGCCGTTGGGCCCCGCGGCGACGATGGTGTCAAACGAGAGCGCGTCCGCACCATGCGTGAGCATGTAGTTCTCGAGCTCGACCTTGATCTCCTGCTCGGTCACGCCCGCCTTGACGAAGCCGCAGATGTGCTCGAAGGCCGCATCGGTGATGCGCTGGGCGTGGCGCATGAGCTCGACCTCCTCGGCGTCCTTCACGATGCGCAGGCCGACGATGTCGCCGTGCATGCGCGGGACGAGGCAGGCGGTCGACTGCTTGGCGCAGGCAACGTTGAAGGCGTCGAAGAAGGCGAGGCTGCAGCTGTCCTCGATGGCCACGACGCGGGCGTGCGCCATCGAGACGACGCGCGCCGCCCACTCCGCGGGGTCGACGAGCTCCATGTCGATCTGCCAGGGTGTGTCGGCGCCCAGGCGCTCCTGGAAGGTGTTGAAGTAGCGGGAGTCGGTATGGAGCCAGAGCCCGTCGGCCGTGACGACGGCCGTGTGCGCCACCTCGTCGTCGAAGGTGCGCTCGGCACCCGTGAGCCAGCGCAGGTCGGGGTTGTTCCTCAGGATCGCGGCGTCGTAGCCACGCTCCCCCATGAGCGCGCGGAAGCGCTCGACGCGTCCCGCGCAGGCCTTTGCATCTGCCATGTTCGATTCCTCTCTAAGCGTCCTCTGCCGCGTGGGTGCGTCGCCCGTCCCGCAGCGGCAGTTCGATCCTTCTATTCCTCGGGCAGGTGGGCGTCGCACCAGGCGGCGGCATGCTCGGCGAGCAGGCCCTCGTCGACGGAGGAGAGCCTCACGCGCCCCACGGCCTGGGGCAGCGCCAGGAGGAAGCGGTTGCTGCGCGCGAAGCGCTCCCTCCTCAGGGCCTCCACCATGGCCCCTGGCTCGAGCTCGCACACGATGGGCTCGATGCCCAGGCGCTCGAGCAGCTCGTCCTGGACCAGCACGTCGTCCACGTCGAGCTTGCCCTCGCCGGCCGAGATGCGGGCGGAGAAGCGAAGGGCCTCTCCCAGGAGCTCCGCCTCGGATGCCGCGGGGACCAGCGGGCGCAGTGCGCGCACGAAGTCCTGCCCGTAGAAGAGCGACTGTCGCACGGCGACGGCCGTCGAGGAGGCGAGCTTCCCGCGGGCCTTGAGCAGGGAGAGGGCCTGTTCGAGCAGGACGTCCTCGTCGCCCCCCATGATCTCTGGCGTGGCGTCCCAGAGGTGCTCGAGCGCCGGCCTGGAATCCGCCACGGCTGTGGCGACCATCAGCGCGAGCGAGAGGCGCGTGGCCTCCGAGTCGAGCGAGAGGTCCATCACCAGGGGGTCGCAGAAGAGGTAGCGGATGCCCAGCCTGAAGCTGGCGACCTCCTCCCTCCCGCCCACGTCGAGCGCGCGGGGCGAGGCAGGCACCAGGAGCATGCCCGCGAGGTCGAGCGCCACGGCGGCCAGGGGGACCCCGCCGCACCAGACCGAGCAGGCCGCCTGGGCGAGCGAGAGCTCGTCGGCATCCCCCAGGGCGAGCACGAGGTCGTCCGAGGTGACTCCCACCCTGCCCAGCGCCGCCATGAGCTCGCAGAGGGCTCCGACGTCACGGGCCGACCCGTCCGAGGGGGCGTCCACGCGGGCCGCCCTGAAGCCCGCGTCGGTGACCTGCCTGCGCAGGCGCTCGACCAGCGTCTCGTCGGAGCCCTCGGGCACCACGACGGCGCAGACCTCAGGCTTGCCGGAGACCGTCTTGAGGACGGACCCCAGGCCCTCGACGAGGTCGCGGCCCACGCGCACGTCGCAGGAGCCCCCGGGCACCGAGACCCACTGCCTCACCAGCTCGGGCACCTCTTCGCTCATAGCAGACCTTTCTCCCAGAGCAGCTGGGCCGCATCGGCACAGACCTGCTCGAACGTCCTGTTCCTGATGTCTATCGTGTAGTCGGAGGTCGCCTCGTAGAGGGGCCGCCTCCGGACGTGGAGGCTCCTGGCGCAGTCCACCGTGGCGAAGTCGGGCCTGAGCTCGGGATGCCTGAGCTGGCGAAGGGAGTCCTCGACGTCCCCGTCGAGGTAGACCACCGTGCCCATGCGGTGCATGAGCTCGCAGCTCTCCCGCCCCTCCACGATGCCGCCCCCGCAGCTCACGAGCAGGGACTTGCGCGAGAGGAGGCCCCTGAGGACCTTCGCCTCGTCCCGGCGAAACGACTCCTCGCCCTCCCGCTCGAAGATCTGGCAGACGCTGAGGCCGCGCATGCGCTCGACCATGCGGTCGGTGTCCACGTAGTCACGACGGAAGAGCCCGCCCAGGTTGCGCGCCAGGGTGGACTTGCCCGCTCCGTGAAAGCCCACGAAGAAGATGTGGTCGCAGTCCTCGTGGACCACGTACCCGCCAGCCGATGCCATAGAGCCTCTCGAGAGGAAAGATGTCTTTCGTGACGATTCTAGCATCCGAGTCCCGGGCTATTCCCCCCTGAACCGGCGGCCGCGCAGGACGGCGCGCTCCGCGACGCGCAGGAGCTGCGTGTACCAGAGGTCCTGGGTGGACTGGGGCCGGACCAGCACGGCGCGCACGCCCGCGAGGTTCCCCGCCACGACGTCGGTGAACACCTGGTCGCCCACGAGCACGGCCTGCTCGGCGGGGACGCCCACCTTGCGCAGCGCGGCATGGACGGCGAAGGGCAGGGGCTTCATGGCGTGATGCACGACCTCGCAGCCCAGCTCGCGGGCCGAGCGCTCGACCTCGGCGGAATGGAAGTTGTTCGAGACGACGCAGGTCGCCATTCCCGCCTCCCGCACGCGCCCGAGCCAGTCGAGGACCTGCGGGGGCGCGACCTTCGCGTCGCGGGGCACGCAGGTGTTGTCACGGTCCAGGAGCACGCAGCGCACCCCCTCGGAGGCGAGGCGCCCGACGTCGACGAGATCAACGGAGGCGACGTAGGCCGTTGCCTCGAAGGGACTACGAGGCATTGGAGATCGCCTGCAGGTGCTGGTCGTAGGTCTCGGAGAAGACGTGCTCGCTCTGGGTGATCCAGAAGTAGAGGTAGTTGGTGCTGGGCGGGTCCATCGCGGCCTTGATCGAGGCCAGGCTGGGCGAGCAGATGGGAGTCGGGGTCAGCCCCGCGTTGAGGTAGGTGTTGTAGGGGCTCTGGGTCTTGAGGTCGTCGGCGCTCACGGCACCACCCGTCACGTAGCCCATCGTGGCATCGCTCTGCAGGGCCATGCCCTCCCTCATGCGGTTGTACATCACGGACGAGATGTTGCTGCGGTCCTCGTCGTTCAGGGCCTCCTTCTCGATGATGGAGGCGAGGGTGAGGATGCCGTAGTCGCTCATGTCGATGCCGTAGGTCTCCTTGATTCTCGCCTCCGCCGAGGCGAGGTCGAGGCTCGCGACCTCCTGCCCATATTGGTCGAGCATGGCGCGGATGACGGAGTCCGCCGTCGCAGGAGTGCCGCCGAAGTCGTAGGTCTTGGGGAAGAGGAAGCCCTCGAGCGAGTCGTTGGCGGCCCGTGCGAGGAAGGGGTAGTCGGCGACGTAGTTGGAGGCCTCTGCCTGGTTGAGGAAGTCCTCGGCCGACACGCCGATGCCGCTCGAGCCGACGGCCTCCGCCGTCTTCTGGAGGGTGAGGCCCTCGGCTATGGTCAGCTTGCCCGCCGCGGAGTTGGGCCCGCTCACGAGCTGCCTCACGACCTCGGACACGTTGGCGCCGGTGAGGAAGTCGTAGGAGCCGCTCTTCATGCTCGACTCCGCGCCCTGGGCCTGAACGGCCTTGAAGAACTCACCGCTGTCGCCGATGACGCCGGCGTCGAGGAGGATCTGGGCTATCTGGCTGCCGCCCGAGCCTTCCGGGATGGTCACGGTGACCCTCTGCCCGGCGGCGACGGAGCCGCCCGCCTTGCCCGAGGACGAGAAGTGGCGCCAGGCGAGGGTGCCCGCACCCACGAGCAGGCCGCAGACCACCAGGAGCATGAAGGCGACCTTGGGCCAGCGACGGCGCGGACCGCCGGGCCTCTCGCCACGGGCATGAGAGCCGGCGTTTCCGGCAGCGCGACGGGTCGCGCTGACGCTCCGCTGCGAGACCCCTCCCGCATAGCCCGCCCTGCGGTCGGGCGTGGAGGACCCCCGCGAGCGACGCGTGTCACCGCCGCGGACGGGCCGGGAGCCGCGACTCGAGGGCTCGGGCGAGAAGTGCGATCCGTTGCGGGTCGGGTTGTTAGACATCAGGGACCTAATCTACTCGGGCGTCCAGCCAGGCCTGCAGGAACAGGGACGCCGCCACCATGTCGACGCGCCCGCGCATCGAGCGCTCGTCGTACCCCTGCTCACGAAGGATACGCTTGGCCTCCCTGGACGAGAGGCGCTCGTCGGCAAACTCCAGAGGAAGGCCGCAGGAAGCCGCGACCCCCCTCGCCTGCTCCATGACGCGCTCGGCCTGGGGACCCTCCTCGCCCGCAAGGGTGAGGGGGCGGCCGCACAGCAGGAGCTCGGGCTCGTAGTCCTCCAGGATGCGCCTGAAGCTGCGCGCGTTCTGGAGGACCTCCTGGGCCGGGAGCACCTTGACGGGAGAGGCGATGCTTCCGCTCGCGTCGCTCGCCGCGACGCCGATGCGCACCTCCCCTATGTCGAGGGCGAGGACCCGCATGCCGCTAGGCGCCCAGCATCTCTCGGGCGGCCTTCAGCGCCGCGTCGATTCCGGAGGCGTCGGTGCCGCCTGCCTGGGCCATGTTGGGCCTTCCGCCACCGCGGCCACCCACCAGCTGCGAGGCCTCCTTGACCAATGCACCGGCGGAGAAGCCCAGGGCGACGGCGTCGTCGGTCGCTGCCGCGAGCAGGGCGACCTTGCCGTCTGGCGTGGCGGAGGCGATGACGCAGGCGGCCTTCTGCCCGCCCATGCCGTCGCGGATGGTGTCCCAGGCGCTGCGGAGCTCCTTGCCCGAGAGGCCCTCGACGCGGGCGATGGCGCAGCGGTAGCCGCCCAGGTCGACCGCGGAGGAGATAGCCTGCGCCAGCTGGTCGCTGGAGGCACCCACCTTGGCCGCGTCCAGGCTCTTGCGCGCCTCGCGGAGCTCCGCCTCCAGGGCCTCGACGCGCGCCTTGAGGTCGGACGGGCGGCACTTGAGCGACGCCGCGACGTCTTCCAGGAGCTGCAGGCGCTCGTCCACGTACTCTATGGCGCCGGCGGAGGTCACGGCCTCGAGCCTGCGGGCGTTGGACCCCACGGAGCTCTCGCTCACGATCTTGAAGAAGCCGAGGTCGGCGGTGTTGCGGGCGTGGGTGCCGCCGCAGAGCTCGCGGGAGAAGGGCCTCTCGGACTCGCCGGTCGAGACCACGCGCACGACGTCGCCGTACTTCTCGCCGAAGAGGGCGACTGCACCGGACGCCTTGGCCTCCTCGATGCCCATGATCCTGGTCACGATGGGCTCGGCGGCGAAAATCTGCGCGTTGACCAGCCCCTCGACGCGCTCGACCTCGTCCTTGGTCATGGCCTCGAAGTGCGTGAAGTCGAAGCGCAGGCGGTCGGGGGCGACGAGGGAGCCCGCCTGGCTCACGTGCTCGCCCAGGACCTGCTTGAGCGCGGCGTCCAGGAGGTGGGTCGCGGTGTGGTTGCGTCGGATGAGCTCGCGGCGGCCGTGGTCGACCACGGCACGGAGCTCGCGGCCCTGGGCCACCTCACCCGCGACGACCTCCGCCACATGCCCCACAAGACCACCCTCGTGGTGGCGTGTGTCAGTGACCTGCAGGCTCAGGCCCTCTGCCAGGAGCCTGCCGGTGTCGCCCACCTGGCCGCCCATCTCGGCGTAGAAGGGAGTGCGGTCGAGGACGACCTCGACCCTCTGCCCCAGGGTGGCGGAGGGGACCTCCTCGCCGTCGCGGACGAGGGCCAGCACCCGGGCGCCCTCGAGCTCGTCGCTGTCGTAGCCCACGAACTCGGTCTGGGCGATGCGGTCGGAGAGGGAGACCCACACGTTGTTGGCCTTGCCCCAGGCGTCGCGGTTGGCCGTGGCGCGGGCGCGCTCGCGCTGGGCCTCCATGGCGCTGTCGAAGGCGCCCATGTCGATGCCATGGCCGGAGTTGGCGCAGATCTCGCGCGTGAGGTCGATGGGGAAGCCATAGGTGTCATGCAGCTTGAAGGCCACGGCGCCCGAGAGGTCCTCCCCCTCGCCCAGGGACTCGAGCTCGGCCTTGAGCATGGTCTCGCCGGCGTCCAGGGTTGCGCCGAAGCGCTCCTCCTCGGCGTTCACGATGCCGTCGATGAGGGCGCCGTTCTCCACCAGCTGCGGGTACACGTCCGCCATGAGGCTCGTGACCTCGTGGACGTAGCTGGAGAGGAAGCGTCCCTGGATGCCCAGGAGGCGTCCGTGGTAGACGGCGCGGCGCAGCAGGCGGCGCAGGACGTAGCCACGCCCCTCGTTGGAGGGCAGGATGCCGTCGCCGATCATGAACGAGACGGCGCGGCTGTGGTCCGCGACGATGCGCAGACTCTTGTCCACGGAGCCGGACTCGTGATAGGTCACACCTGCGAGCCGCTCGCCCACGCCGATGAGCGTGCGCAGCACGTCGCCCTCGTAGTTGGAGCCCTCGTGCTGCATGATCGCGGCGATGCGCTCCAGGCCCATTCCCGTGTCGATGTTGCGGTGGGGCAGCTCGGGCATGGAGCCGTCTTCCTGGCGGTCGTACTGGGTGAACACGAGGTTCCAGAACTCGAGGTAGCGGTCGCCGTCGTCGCCGGGCGCCTCTCCCTCGAAGTCGGGGCCCTGGTCGAAGTAGATCTCGGAGCAGGGACCGCAGGGACCGGTGGGGCCGGCGGCCCAGAAGTTGTCCTCCTCGCCCAGACGCGAGATGTGGTCATAGGCGACGCCCTGGGCGTGCCAGAGCTCGATCGCCTCGTCGTCGTCCTCGAAGACGGTCATGTAGAGGCGGTCCGCGGGAAGGCCGAGGTGCTCGGGGCTGGTGATGAACTCCCAGGCCCAGGCGATGGCATCGGCCTTGGTGTAGCCGCCGAACGAGAAGTTGCCCAGCATCTCGAAGAACGAGAGGTGGCGGGAGTCGCCGATGTTGTCGATGTCGTTCGTGCGCAGGCACTTCTGGCAGGAGGTGGCACCTATCTCCCTCATGGTCTTGGTGCCCTGGTAGTACTCCTTGAACTGGTTCATGCCGGCGTTGGCGAGGAGGAGCGAGGGGTCCTCGGGGACGAGCGAGGAGGACGGATAGAGCTTGCAGCCCTTCTCCTCGAAGAAGCGCAGGAAGTCGCTGCGAATCTGCGCGGTGGTCATGGTCTTGTAGTCAGAGCTGCTCATGCTTCTCCTTGTGGTTTTACTCGCGGCGGTGGCGCCGAGCCAACCCATATATCATACGTGGCGCGCCCTTCGAGCGCGGCTGGGAATTGCCACTCAGCTACTTCTCTTCATCGTCTGCGCCAGACCTGCCGCGCATGGCATGCCGCGCGACGTTTTGCACCCGCGCCCCCAGGCCGACCCCGGCCGCGTCCGGCCGGGGCTCGGGCCGCACCGCATGCAGGCCCTCGGGGCTCACCAGCCGCGTGCTCTCGAAGAAGCGGTCGTCGTCCAGGGCGTCGAAGGAGGGCTCGATGCGCCCCTCCTCGTCGCGGAAGGGGGTGCTCCTGAACAGCGCCCCGTCGTACGAGACGAGCTGCCGTCCGCTCTTCGACTCGAAGAAGTAGACGAAGACGCTGCGGGCCGCGGCGGTGAGCGGTATCGCCAGCGCCATGCCCAAGACCCCGCCCAAGGCGTTGCCGATCACGATGCCCAGAAGCGAGAGCGCCGGATGCACCTTGACCGACGACTGCATGACCAGGGGAGAAACCACGTTGTCCGTCAGGTTCTGCACCACCACCGACACGAGCAGGGCCTCGAGGGCGAGCACGGGGCTCACCGAGAGCGCGAGCAGCACGGCGAGGGCGGAGGCGATCCAAGGCCCCACCACGGGCACGAAGTGGAACACGCCCATCGCGATGGCCATGAGCCCCGCGTAGGGGTGTCCCATGAGCGCGTAGCCCACGAAGGCGAGGAGCCCGCCCACGAGCGAGGTGATGGTAACGCCCCTCATGTAGCCGCCCACGGACCGGCTCATCACGGCGAGGAGCACCGAGAGGTCCCTGCCGTGCGCGGGGCCGGCGATGACCATGAGCTCGCGCGCAATCCTTGGGTAGTCCTTCGCGAACCAGTAGCCCAGGACGAGGCCGAGGAAGAGGGTGAAGAGCCCTCCCACGGCAGAGACGGCGTTGCGCACGATGCCGCTGGAGAGCCGCTCCACCAGCTCGGAGGAGGTGTTGAGGCCCAGGTTGGATATGGCGGTCACGAACTGGTCGAGGCTCTGCTGGACCTCTACGGTCTTGTCGCTGCCAAAGGACTCCCAGAACCCGCCCATGGTCGCGCGCAGCTGCGAGACGTACACGGGCGTCCTCTGCAGGACCTCGAGCAGCTGGCTCATGAAGGGCGGTCCCAGCAGGACGAAGACGAGGGACGCGACGAGGAGCACGAGCAGGAGGGAGGCGAGCGCGGCGAGCGCGCGGCCCACTCCTCTCCCCTCGAGCCAGTTGGTGATGGGGCTGCAGACGAAGCCGACGACCACCCCCACGATGAGGAGCTCCACCGCGGGCCACACGATCACGAGCGCGCGGCTGGCCAGCCAGACGGCGAGCAGGCAGCCCACGGTCGCCCAAGCCCGCAGGGCGACCCTGCGGGCCCTTTCGTCGCTGGCGCCACGGTCGTGGGCGTCGGTCTGGGGCATGAGGGCTCCCTTCCGGCCTAGCGCATGAGCCCCTCGGGGTCGATCTTCTCCTGGACCTTCTTGAGCGTGCGCCTCAGGAGGCGCGACACCTGCACCTGGGAGATGCCGAGCTTCTTCGCTATCTCGACCTGGGTGAGGCCGTCGATGAAGCGCATGCGTATGATCTCCTGCTCGCGCGGAGAGAAGTCGCGGATGGTGTCCTCGATGACCATGCGGTCGTCAGAGGAGGCGAGCTCCTCGTCCTCGCTGGCGTAGTGGTCCAGGACCGAGGGGCTGTCGTCGTCCCCACCCGAGCTCGGCGCCTCGAGCGAGACCGAGCTGTAGGCGCTGGAGGACTCCATCGCCTCGAGCACCTCGTCCACCGTGGAGTCGAGCTCGCGGGCTATCTCCTCCACCGAGGGGCTGCGCTGCAGCTCCTTCGTGAGCTCGTCGGTCACCTGGTTGACCTTGGCCGAGAGCTCCTGCAGGCGACGGGGCACGCGCACCGACCAGCCCTTGTCGCGGAAGTGGCGCTTGATCTCTCCCGTGATGGTGGGCGTGGCGAAGGTCGTGAACTCGAGGCCGCGCTCGGGGTCGAAGCGGTCGATGGCCTTGATGAGGCCGATGGAGCCCACCTGGATGAGGTCGTCCAGCGGCTCGCCGCGGTTCTTGAACTTGGACGCGAGGAAGCGGACCAGGTTCAGGTGGCTCTCGATGAGCTGCTCGCGGGCCTCCTCGTCGCCCTCCTCCTTGTAGCGGCGGAAGAGCTCGCGCGTGCGCCCCTTGTCCCAGGCGAGCTTGCCGTGGGTGAGGCGCGCGGAGCTCCTACGACGGCGGCGCTCGGCCGAGGCGGACGTTGCGTCGAGGCTAGGCATGGGCAACGACCGTGCCCTTCGCGAGGTGCAGGACGCCCTCCTCGGTGATGTCGAACTCGTCGCAGATGGCCGAGAGGAGCAGGCCCACCATCTCGAGGCCATCCTCCCCTGCGCCCCCCTCCGACTCGTCGGGCTCGCCCTCGCCCAGCACGAAGTCCATGCGCACGGCACGCTCGCCCAGGCGGAAGCTGATGTCGCAGGACTCGGGACGGGTCGCGCAGCAGTAGACGAAGCCCTCCTCGGCGGCCATGCGGACGTCCTCCACGTCGTCCACGCTCATGTCGCAGGCGACGGCGAGGCTCGCCGCGGTCATGCGCACGGCGCGCGCGTACTTCGCCTCGGCGGGAACGCTCAGGCGAACCATGTTCTCGGTCATTTCTCTCCTTGTCAGGGGCGCTGTCAGGCGACGCCCGCGTGGTGTGTGGTCGATCCTCGGCTGGGAAGGAGGCCGATGCTACTCCTCGGCGTCGCCCTCGTTCGTGGTGGCGTCGCCGCCCTCGCCCGCCGCCCCCTGTGCCTTGGGGCTGCCATCCTTGGGGTCGTCACCCTTGGGGCCGCCGTAGGTCACGTACCCCGTGGGCTCCTTGGCGCGATGCGGCGTGGCAGTCGGTCCATCCGCAAGCGAGGCGTCGTCAGCGGGGGCGAGCTTGGCCGAGCCGCGCTCGCCAGGCACGTGGGCGAGGCGTGAGACGATTCCGTTCACCGAGTTCGCCGCGTTGTTGGCGACCTTGGTCACGGCGTCGGTCACGCCGACGGCGGTGCCGGACACGGTGGAGACGTCGCCCAGGATGCCGTTCACGCGCTCGAGGCTGACGTTTGCCTGCGTCACGGCGACGTCGAGCTTCGCCGCGATGGGGTCGGCCTGCTTCAGCGCGGGCTGCAGCTCGTCCATGACCCCGTCCAGCTTCGAGATGATGGGCTGCACCTGCTCGATCGTCTCGTTCGCAGACCTCGTCACCTCCTCGACGGAGGAGCGGGCCTTCCTGAGGGTGAACGCCAGCTCGACGACCGCCCATATCGCCGCGGCCACGAGTACCAGGATCAAGATGCCAAGAGGTGTGAGGTCCATGACCTGCCCTTCCCTAGTGCGTGGGCCGCAACGCACGGCGCGGCCACGTGGTCGGGTCCAATTCTAGCCGTTCGTGCCGTCCTGGCCAGGACGGCCGTCCTGCGCGTCAAGACGGTCCCTTCCCGAGGCCTCCACGCGCCAGGCCTCCCAGCCCCTCGGCCCCGGATGGTAGAAGTCTCCCCGCGAGAGCCCGTCGGGAAGGTACTGCTGGGGCACCCAACCCGCCGGGAAGTCGTGGGGGTACAGGTAGGCGGCATAGCCCTCGGAACCCGGGCGATGGCGGTCGCGCAGGTGGCTGGGCACCTCCCGGCGTGGCCCCTCGCGCACCTCGCGCAGGGCGGCGTCGACGCCCGCCTCGGCGGCGTTGGACTTCGGGGCGAGCGCCATGTAGGTGGCCGCCTGCGCCAGGTTGATGCGGCACTCCGGGTATCCGATGACCTCGGTCGCCCTGAAGGCGGCCTCGGCCACGAGGAGGGCCTGGGGATCGGCGTTGCCTATGTCCTCGGAGGCGAGGATGAAGATGCGGCGCGCGATGAACTTGGGGTCCTCGCCCGCGTCGATCATGCGGGCGAGCCAGTAGAGGGCCGCGTCGGGGTCGCTCCCGCGCATCGACTTGATGAAGGCGGAGATGACGTCGTAGTGCATGTCGCCGGACTTGTCGTAGCTGAGGCCGCGGCGGGGGTTCGCCTCGCGCACGTGCTCGGAGGTGATGGCGAGGGGATGGGCCGGGTCCGCCTCGGCGGGGTCGCCCGTGGGGAGCGCCATCTGGCTCGCGAGTTCGAGGGAGGTGAGGGCGGCCCGACCGTCCCCGCCAGCCAGGGTCACGACGTCACGCAGGGCCTCGTCCTCGATGGTGAAGGCCCCGGCCAGGCCCTGGGGGTCCGCCACCGCCCGCAGAACCAGCGTACGCAGGGAGTCGTCGTCGAGGGGCTGGAGCTCGACCACCCGCGAGCGGCTGATGAGCGCTGAGTTGACCTCGAAGTAGGGGTTCTCGGTCGTGGCACCCACGAGGACGACCACGCGGTCCTCCACGGCGTGCAGCAGCGCATCCTGCTGCGAGCGGTTGAAGCGGTGGATCTCGTCCACGAAGAGGATGGTGCGCCTTCCCTGGACGAGTAGGCGGCTCTCCGCCGCGTCCACCTCGCGACGGAGGTCCTTCACCGTGCCCGTCACGGCCGAGACCTCGACGAACTCGGCATGGGTGCCATTGGCGATGATCCACGCGAGCGTGGTCTTGCCCGTGCCGGCGGGCCCGTAGAGGAGGACGGACGAGAGCGTGTCGTGCTCTATGGCCCGCCTCAGCCACGACCCCTCCCCCACGGCCTGCTCCTGGCCCACGAACTCGTCGAGGGTCTGGGGCCGCATTCGCACGGCGAGAGGGGCGTTGGCTTTGCGCTTGTAGCGCTCGACGCTTGAGAAGAGGGTGTCCATGTGGCCCTCTACGCCCGCACGCCGTCGAAGTAGCGCCGCCTGGGGAAGAGCGACCTAGCCTCGGGGAAGGTCTCCTGGCAGATCGCCACGAAGTAGTCGTCGGTCATGGCGCTGATGAAGTCGCAGACGGTCTGGTCGGGGTCCGTCTCCCAGTCGTACTCGCGCCCGTAGTGGCCCAGGTGCCGCTGGAGCGGGAGCACGTGGTGCTGGAACACGGCGCTGCCCTCGTCACCCTCGGCCAGGGCATCCAGCTCGTGCTCGTAGAGGCGGTGGAAGTACTCCCCCACCTCGCGCGAGAAGTCGCCGTTGACCTCCGCCGAGCGGTAGATCTTCTGGTAGTTCTCGCGCTTCGCGCGCCTGAGCTCGGCGAACCCCTCCACGCTCAGGGCGATGCGGTCCTTGCCCAGGCTGTTCTCGACCACGTCGGCCACGAAGGCCGAGAGCGCCCACGCGTTGTAGGCGCCTCCCAGGCCGTCGTCGAAGCTGTCCTCGTCGCAGATGCCGGCGCGGATGGCGTCCTGCCGGTCCTTGCCCACGTAGGCGATGATGTCCGACACGCGGACGACGCAGCCCTCGAGGGTCATGGGGCGCAGGCGCCCGATGGCATACTCGCCCGTCTCCCAGCAGCCCGCCACCACGCGGTCGAAGGTGTCGAAGTTGGTGAGCCCGCTGGTCTCGAGCCGCTGCTGCTCGAACTCGCCGTTGTGGCAGATCACGCCGTCGAGGGTCTGGAGCGAGAGGTTGCGCCCGTAGAGGCGGTCGAGCACGCGCACGCTCTGCACGTTGTGGAAGAACCAGCGCCCCGTGCGCTCGTGGAAGACGTCGTTGAGGCACTTCTCGCCCACGTGGCCGAAGGGCGTGTGCCCCAGGTCGTGGCCCAGGGCTATGGCCTCGATGAGGTCCAGGTTGAGCCCCAGGGCGCGGCCGATGTCCCGCGCGACCCTGCCCACGAGCTGCTCGTGGAGGCCGCGGCGGCAGAGGTCGTCGTTGGGCCTGAACGAGAAGACCTGGGTCTTTCCGTTGAGCCGGTTGTAGGCGGGGATGTGGAGGATCTTCTCCGTGTCGCGCACGAAGGCGGGGCGCAGGGCGCTGTCCTGGTCGCGCTCGTCGTCGCGGCGGATCGCCGCGAGGTCCGAGGTCGCGTAGTGCGAGAGCGTGCCCGACGCGCGCTGCTCGCGCACGCGCGCGGCCGCCTCGTCGGAAAGGCGCCCCGTGAGCAGCGGCGCCAGCCTGTTGGTCTGCATGGTCCCTCCCGGCATGGCCTCGACCGTCAGGGACGCGAGCCTCCGCGCTGCACCTGGGCGACGTCAGCCATGTGATAGCTGTCCTCTGACGCCCAGTATAGGAGCAGCCTGGGACCTAGTGCCTGGGGCCGTCCCCCGCACATGCCGGTGGCTCGTCCGTCTGCGCGGTATCTCCACCTTGCGCGGGCTCCTCGCCCGCACCGTGGGCCCAGCCGTCGCCGGCCCCCTCAGGCGCGACCACCTCCCCCGCCTCGGGAGCGCGGGATATGTAGCAGCTCTCGTTGGCAGCCTGGACCTTGAGACCAAGGCGTCGCTGCAGCCTGAGGGAGTCCCTGTTCTCCGGCCACACCTCGCACCAGGGCCTGAGGCCACGCGCCAGCTGGTCCTCGATCTTGGCGCGCTCGAGCGCCTCTCCCCAGCCCCTGCCCCTGTGCTCGGGGAAGACCTCCAACATGCCCATGGAGCCACCGGGGTGCTCGCCCACGAACCCCACCAGCTCGCCGCCCTCGAAGCCCCCCAGCAGGAGTCCCTGCTTGAGCAGCCCCTCGAGCTCCCCTTGGCGCAGGTACTCCGGGTGGGAGTAGCGCTCCCTCACGACACTCGCGAAGGAGGCGTCAAGGGGACGGACCTCGCGCGGACGAGAGGGACGGTGCCCCTTCGCCGCTGGCTTGGGCCGCCCCTGACACACGCAGATGCTCACGGGGCTCACGGACTCGAGCCCCAGGGTGAGGCACACGTCGCGAACGAGCGCCGGCTCGAGGCAGTACACGAGCTCGACGTCGTCCAGCATGAGCAGGACGTCGTGCGCGAGCTCCCGGTCGCGGCCCCAGATGGTGACCTGGCCGGGCACCAGCGAGAGGGCCACGCAGCCCTCCTCCGCGAACAGCACCTCTCCGATGCCCCTCCTCAGCTCCTCCTGCAGGGGGAAGCAGCGCCGCGGCGCGCCCTCGAGCAGGGTTTGCGCCCGCGTGCGGCGCTCCTCCACGTCGCCTCGCCGCATCATCATGCGAACCCAGAGCCTGCGTGCGAGCTGGCGCGAGCCCTCTGCGTTGGGATGCTCGAAGCCGTCCGCCATGAGCGAGGCCCTGTGGTCCAGCAGCCGCCCCCCGTCCAGGAGGGTCATCTGGTCGTGCGGGGCGCAGTGGGCCGCCAGGAAGAGGGGCACGCTCCGCCAGCAGCTCATGGAGTGGGAGGGGTAGGCCTCCTCGTCGTGCCAGAGGGGCGACATGACCCAGATGGGGACCCTGGACCAGAGGCGCGAGAGCTCGAGCAGGTAGCCCCTGACGTCGCGCGTCACCAGGCGCTCGCGGCAGGGCTCGTAGCGATAGTTTGCCCCCAGCTCCACGACGATGCAGGCGGGGTCGACCGCCTGGGCGAGCCCCAGGAGCGTCCCCGGCTGGAACACCTGCCCACCTATGCCCTGGTTCACGAGGTCCAGGTCCAGGCGGGACGCCAGGAGGGCGGGCCAGGCCTGGAAGGGGTCGTCCGAGACGAACCCCTGGGCGATTGAGTCCCCCAGGACGAGGAGCTCCCGACGGGCGGCGACCCCCCTCACGAAGCTCCCGTTGCCCACGACGTCGCGAAGCCGGCATCCGCGCAGGCAGGGAAGCCAGATGCGCACGTGGTGCGTGTCTCCCATGCCGGGGAGCTGCATGACGCCATCGGCCGGGGCGGCGTCGGGGTCGTCGAGCGAGAAGACCACGCAGTCGTCGTCGCCGGAGGGCTGTCGCAGGCCCAGGTGCCTGCCGTCCACCTCGCAGGAAACGCCGTCGTGAGGGAACGCCTCCCCCTCAGGGTCCACGTAATCGAGCACCGCACGGGTGCCCCGGGGCTCGTCGTCGAGCAGGAGTTCGAGGGCGACCTCTGACGAGTCCGTCGTGAACTCGAGCGTCACGCCGGCGGTCGTGCGGGCCATCTGGCGGTACAGGCCGGGGTGCCAGGCCTGGCAGCTCCCCAGGGCGCGCATCTGGATGGGCGAGAAGCGCCAGGGCCGCACCCAGCCCTCTCCCTCGTCGCTCGTCCTCAGGGCGCCATGCAGGAGCTCGCGCGCGCTCGCCGAGGCAAGCGTCCGCTGCGATCCGGGCGTCATGTCCATGTCACGAAGCCTCATCGACGTCTCTCTCATTTGAGCTGCGGTCATCGCCGTTGGGCACTGACATTCTCTCAGAGCGTGCCGACGTCAGGCAAGGTTGGCGCAAAAAAGCCAGTAGCGGGGCCGCTACCCGCCCACCGCGTCCCGGGACAGGCAGGGCGGGTCGCTCCCCTCCGCGGCCTCGCGCACCACGGCGTAGGCCCGGACCAGGTCGTCGAGGCGCCACCGGGCGTTGGCGGGGCTCGTCGAGGGCAGCGCCACGCAGGGCACGCCCAGGACGGGCTCGACGTGACGGCGGTAGAGCCGCGCCGCAGTCGAGCCCGTGCAGAACACGCGGCAGATGGGGGCTGCCCTGAGGATGGGCCCGAGGTCGTTGGGGACGGGATTCGCGATGGACGAGTCTGATGCCCCCGCGATGTCGCAGCTCGCCAGCACGTCATGCAGGGCAAGACGATGGCGGCGCAGGAGGTCCCGGCGACCCTCGACGCTGTTGGGAGGCTCCTCATCCCAGAGGGCGGAGAGCACGCGCCAGAAGCGGTTCTGGGGGTTCCCGTAGTGGTAGCCCCTCTCGCGCGAGAGCGGGCTGGGGAGGCTCCCCAGGACGAGCACCCTGGAGTCCGCGTCGAAGACGGCGGGAAGCGGGGACTCGACGTGCCTCAGCGGCCGGGTCGCGCCCCTCCCGGCGTCACGGCCGGAGGGCACGCTACTCTCCCTCGCGGACGGGCTCGTAGAACTCCATGCCATCATCCAGACGCAGCATGCAGACCTTCCCGAAGCCCGCGCCGCCCGCGGCGCCGCAGTCGATGTCCCAGCGGTCCGAGACGCCGCCCGTGGCCTCGCAGGCCCCGACTCTGACCATCTGGCAGAGCCCGTCATCCGCCCTCGAGGGCCGCTCGGGCAGGTCCGCCATGCCGTCCAGGTACGCCGTCGGCGTGTGGCCCGCGATCACGATGGGACCGCGCCCCGCCTCGTCGAGGAGGTTCGTGGACCGCCCCCAGAAGTCCTCGCGGATCCAGAGGAGGTCGTCCACGAGCTGCCGGTCCAGGAGGTCGAGCAGCGCCTGGGCGTCCCAGGACTCGCGGGGAGAGAGCCCGTCGGCGCGGATGCCCGCGTGCACCAGGATGTAGGGCCTCTCGCCCACCTGGGTGATGGCGCAGACGGGAAGCTGCTCCACCCAGCCGAGGAGCTCGGTGCGCGACGCCTCGTCGAGCCCGTCGAGGCCCGCCTGGGTGCTCGCCGCGCCGTTGGTCTGCCAGTTGTACTGGCGGATGGGGTCGTCGGGCTGCTCGAGGCACGAGAGGAGGAGGTCCTCGTGGTTGCCCATGAGGACGGTGCAGCCGGGGAGGTCGCGACAGCAGCGCATGACCCCCACGGGATCGGGCCCGCGGTCGATCATGTCGCCTAGCATGAAGAGGCTGTCACCCTCGCCGGGGGCGATGCGCTCCAGCAGGCGGTCGAGGGGGGCAAGGTGCCCATGCACGTCCGAGAACACGTAGGTTGACACGAGCGTCCCTCCTCAGGTGGCAGTGCGTCGCCCCTCTGGCTACGGCGCTGCCTGGCAATGTCTCACAGTCTAGCGGTAGTGCCCCGACGCGTGCCTGCCCGACCTTATGGTCCTGAGCCTCCAGCCCGGCAGGGACCCGGCCTCCACGATGCGCCCCGCGTGCGTTCCGGCACCGCCCGCCCGCTCGACCTGCGTCACCACATCGCGCATCGTGGGCTCGAAGCGCTCGCCCTTGAGGTGGCATTCCCAGACCACGACCACCGTCCAGCCGTCCTCCATGAGCAGGACCTGGTCACGCTCGTCACGAGCCCTGTTGCGGTTGAACTTCGCCTCCCAGAACTCGACGTTGGACTTGGGCATGCGCAGGTCGCAATGGGGGCAGCGATGCCAGAAGCAGCCGTTCACGAAGATCGCCACCTTGCGGCCGGGATAGCAGATGTCGGGCCTCCCGGCCGCCTTCTTCCAGTGCAGGCGATAGCCGGGGTAGCCCGCGGCGCGCAGGGCCTCCCTCACCCTGAGCTCGGGCTTGGTGTCCTCGCTCTTGTTGGCCTGCATCACATGGCGCGTGGCAAGGCTGGTCATGCTGCGGGAGCGCCGCCTTCCCTACTCGCCGGCATCAGGGTCGTCCGGGTCAACCGGCATGCCCGAAAAGTTGAGGTCGCGGGAGAGGCGCAGGCTCGCCGCGTAGTCGAACGAGGGCGAGAAGAACGTCGTGACGTTGTCGAAGACCTCCTCCAGGGCGTCCTCGTATATGTCCCAGAAGCTGTCGGTGCTCGAGACGCCCTCCACGAAGGGATGGCTCCAGACATGGTGGTCGTGATTGTCGAAGGCCGAGGTCCTCTCGGCCCGCACGCGATGCGCCATGGCGCCATAGAGCGAGTAGCGCTTGTGGCCGACGAGGCGCTCCAATGGCGCAAGGACGCGGGCCTTGCCCTGGCGGGGGGTGTAGAAGAGGCGCTGCATGAGCCTGAATGCCTTGACGGCGCGCGTGTAGCAGTCGAGGTCCAGGGTGCGGCTGTAGGTCCAGAGGCCCATGTAGAAGTACAGCTTGTCGATGATGGCGAGGGTCTGGTCGCTGGCGTGCAGCACCTCCTCGTAGGGCCTGTAGTCCGCGACCGTCTTGCCCGTCTTGGTATAGAGCACCATCTCGTCCAGGTCGCGCTCGATCTCTGCGTGCACCTCTCCCCCGTCGGAGCGGTCGAGCCCGTCCACGCCGGCGTCGCAGATGGCGTACTCGTTAAAGAACACGAGGGGGTGCATGGCCCGGTCGAGCGTGTAGTGGCAGAGAAAGCCAGCGGCGTAGGCCTCACCCACGGGGCGCTCCTCGCGCGTGAGCATCGAGAGCGCGTCATGGAGCGAGAGCAGGAGCTTGGCAGGGCGGGCGTGGTGCATGAGGCCACCCACGCGGTTGCCCTTGGAGACGCGGGGGTCGGCCACCAGGTAGAAGAGGGGGTCCGGGCCCTGGTTGCCCAGGAAGAAGGCATCGTGCTCCTCGACGGAGAGCAGGCCCAGGCGGGAGAAGACGTCGGCGTAGGCGTCCCTGCCAAAGAAGTCGTGGGTGAGAATCGCGGGCACGGTGGCTCCTTCCTTCCGTCGTCCCACCCATGGTGCGGTTTATCACCTTGCGATGCAAGGGGCACTTGGACCCGTGCCCACCGGGTGCCCCGGCCCCGCCGCAGAGCCCTGGTGAGGGGCCGTTGGGCCTGAGCGGCGGGGATCGCGTACGAGGGCGCACATACAATATGCAAGAAATGCGCGATGGGCCCTGCTGGGAGGGAGCAGAGATGGCACGCACCAGGTTCACGAAGGCCGAGAAGAGCTGGATCATGTACGACGTTGGCAACTCGGCCCTCGTGCTGCTCGCGACGAGCGTCATCCCCATCTACTTCAAGTCGCTGGCCGATGGGCCCGCGCTCGTGGCCTGGAGCTACGGGGAGACCGTCGCCTCCCTGGTCATAGCCCTGCTCATGCCCATCCTCGGCTCCATAGCCGACATGCAGGGCATGAAGAAGAAGTTCGTCCTGGGCACGGTGCTCACGGGCGTCGTCGCCACCGTGGGAATGGGGTTCCCCACCAACGCGATGGCCTTCCTGGTCGTGTACGTCATCTCGTCGGTGATGCTCAACTCGTCGATCGTGTTCTACGACGCGCTCCTGGTCGATGCGACCACCGACGAGCACATGGACGAGGTTTCGAGCCAGGGCTACGCCTGGGGATACATCGGCAGCTGCGTGCCCTTCGTGGTCTGCCTCGCCGTCGTGCTCCTGCGCGAGCGGCTGGGCCTGGCGCTGCAGACCTCCATGCAGATCTCGTTCGCCGTCACCGCGGCCTGGTGGCTCGCCTTCACGATCCCGATGCTGCGCGACGTGGAGCAGACCCACTACAAGCCGCTCGAGAGCCACGCCCTCTCCAAGGCAGTGCGGGGCATCGGCTCGACCCTGCGCTGCATCGGCGGAGACGAGGCCCTGCGCACCTACATGCTGGCGTACTTCTTCTACATCGACGGCGTGCACACCATCATCAAGCTCTCCACGAGCTATGGGTCCGACCTCGGGATCGACGGCACCCAGCTCGTGCTCGCCCTGCTGGTGACGCAGTTCGTGGCCTTCCCCTCGGCCATCGCCTACGGCAAGCTGGGCAGCCGGGTGGGCACCCGCAAGATGATCCTGGTGGGCATCGCGGGCTACACCTTCATCACGCTCTTTGCCGCCTTCTTCCTCCGCAGCGCCGCCGAATTCTGGTTCCTCGCCATCATGGTGGGACTCTTCCAGGGCGGGCTTCAGGCGCTCTCGCGCTCCGAGTTCGGAAAGCTCTGCCCCAAGGACCACGCCAACGAGTACTTCGGCTTCTTCGACATCTTCGGCAAGTACGCCGCCATCCTGGGAACCTTCATCGTGGGCACCATGACGGCGGTCACGGGAAGCGGGTCTCTGGGCGTGCTGTCCATCGTCGTGCTCTTCGTCATCGGCTTCGTCCTGATGACCCGCGTGCCCGAGCGCAGGTAGCGCCGGCGACGGCCGAACCCGCGGGCCACGGGCCATGGGCTATGGGCCGCGAGCCACTGGCCAATTCCCGGCTGCCCTGGGGCGCCCGCTTCGAGCGCCTCGCACGGATTGCCAGCGAAGCGCGCATTCTATTTTTAGAATGCGCGCTTCGTCTCAAAATGCCAGGTCGGCATATGGGGGTGCGCATTCTAAAAATAGAATGCGCACGTGGCAACTCCCCACAAGGGAAGAGGGCAGGTCATTCTCAGACGCAGCCATGTGCTGACGACTAGGCGGGAGATTCCGCTAGGGGTTGCAGTGGCCGCAGGGGCTATACCCCTGGACGATGAGCTCCTCGCGCGTCGACTCCACGACTTTCTTGTTCTTGTCCTTCATTCGGCTAATGTCGCGGCATCCCTCGCGATGAAACTTGTGGGTATGGGTGTTGAGCACGTATGTCTGGGTCTGGGGCTCTGACGCGGGGACTACCGAAGTCGGTTCCTGGGCTGATGAGGCCTCCTGTTGGGCCGTGGAGGCATCGGGGGACTTCTCCTCTGGCTTGGAGGACACCTCGACTCTGAAGGACTTCTTGGCGCTGTTTCCGCTTGCATCGCAAGCTCTGACCACGAGCTCGTAGCTGCCCGGAACGTTGGTGTCAACCGACCCGTCGATGAGGTACCAGCCCACTTCGTAGAAGTTCTTCCCATCCTGGCTTCCCTTGGGGACTGGCTCCTCCTCCACGCGTGGCAGAGCCCCATCCACCGGATCTGCCGTGACACTCACGTTGGAGGCCACGTCGAGGCCATCCCCCTGCACAATCCCCAGCACGTCCTGTGCGAGAGTGATGTTGGGAGCGCGGGTGTCACGCACCTCGAAGGCGACGTTCTGCTCCTTCGTCTTGTCGCCCAGGTGGATGACATAGCTCAGCTCCTGTCGCCCGAGCCTCCTAAGGTCGATACCGCCAGAGGCGGAGACCTCCGCGCCCTCGTCGGAGCATCTCACGAGAGTCAGGGGATCAACGGGAAGGTCGGAGTACTCGAGCACCCCAGTCGTAGGGGTGAGATTCACCGCATCCAGCCTTGCCTGCATTTCGTCCGTCCGCCCCTCCGTCGAGGGAGCCTCCCCGCTGTTTTGGACAGTGCTCGCCCCTGCGGAGTAGCAGGCCGTAAGGAAGAGGGCGAGGGCTGCCGGCAGCCAGTAGCGTCCCGCCCTACGTGCCCAGGCGCGCGCGTCGAAGTCTCCTCGACGAAGGTGAGGCAGCCGGTTCGATAGCTGCTTCACCGGAGCAAGGAAGAACGCCGCCAAAACGAAGAGCAGCGAGGAAAGACTGGGAAGGAAGCAAAATGAGAGGAGGAGACAGGCTCCCGTACAAGCCCAGCGAAAGACGCTCCCCGCAAAGCCGAACGCCCAGCCCTTCCAAAGCCTGCGCAGCATGAGCTCCCCCTTGCAAGGAAGTGAACCTGGAATGTGTGATCGTGAGTCCAAGGATAGGTTTCCGGATGCCTTCCAGGACAAGATATGCACGGGGCAGAAGGGAGCGGCAAGCGGGGTACGCCAGCTAGGAGACGCTGGCAAACTCGCCCGTGTGGTAGTCGATCCGGTAGCCCTTCGCGGCGTTGTACACCTCGAGACGCTCGTCGATCTGCCCGTCAGACGAGAGGACGTCCACCATGACCGAGCGGCAGATGGGCTCGTCCCCCTCGTAGAGGGGCGTTGCCACGTACTGGACGCTCACGTCGGGATACACCTCCAGCCAGCTGCGGATGGCCGACTCGAACATGTCCATTCCGCCCTGCCCGTCGTTGGCGCCGACGTTCTGCATCCTCGTCCCGCAGACCAGGTTCTGCAGCTCGTCGCTCCCGCCCAGGGACTTGGCGAGCAGGTGGC
Source organism: Olsenella sp. oral taxon 809 str. F0356 (assembly GCF_000233535.1). NCBI lineage: Bacteria > Bacillati > Actinomycetota > Coriobacteriia > Coriobacteriales > Atopobiaceae > Olsenella > Olsenella sp. oral taxon 809. The sequence goes on along the minus strand of NZ_JH376563.1, from coordinate 1,435,396 downwards.
TGCGGTTCCAGAACCAGCCGTGGTAGATGCGCCCGTCAGGGAGCTCGATGGATGCCTCCTCGTTGTGGGAGGGCCACCCGGATGGGTCTGGGAGGGAGCGCGAACGCGCCCTGGCACGACCCTCGTCCATCATCTGACGCGTGATGCACGCACGCACGCGACCCGTCCTCCCCAGCGCGTCCAGTCCTTCGTAGACGACCTTCCCCGGCTCGAGCGGCTCTGCGACCTCGGCCGTGCCGACCAGGCGAACGTAGTTGGGGCTCTCCTGCTCCGACCAGCTGGTGTAGGCGAGAGCGCCCGGCTCCGTCGACGCGGCATCGATGGAAGTCCCCGGATCGCCGTCCTCCGAGGGGGACGTCTGGGACCTCGCGGCCATGGGTTGCGCCCCGGGCACCCCATAGGGGGCGGTGGCCAGGACGCCCAGGGCGACGGCAAGGCCGCAGGCGACAAGGAAGTTGCGCCATGCCCTCCTGCCTGCCCTGTTTGGAGAGGGGCCTTTTGCAAACGCCACGGGAGGGCGAGCCACCTAGTCCCTCGAGACCTCGTCGGGAATGGCCAGGTCTCCTCCGCTCCGCGCGATGGCCTCCATGACCCGTGCCGGAGCGTCGTCGAGGTCGCGGGCGATGTGGAAGCTCGCCGTTCGCTTCGCCTCGTCGCTGCCGTTCTCCACGCAGACCGAGTTGGGAAGGCGACGCATGAGGGCGAGGTCGTTCTCGGAGTCCCCGAAGAACGCCACCTCGTCCGTCGCGAGCCCAAGGGCCTCGAGGAGGAGGTCAAGTGCCGTGCCCTTGTTCCAGCCGCGGGGCATGACGTCCAGGAAACCGGGGGCGGGAGAGACGAAGTCGAGCTCCGGCGCCGCGACGGCAAGCTCCTGGCGGACCTCTGCAAACCTCGTGGTGGAGCCGCTGCAGAGGAAGCCCACCGTGAGGATGGGGCAGTCGGGCAGCTCGGGGGCAAGGGTGACGTCCACGCGCCCGCCCTCGCTGGTGCGCATCCCCGCCGCCTCCTCGGCGCTCGCCCCCAGGAGCAGGCGCTCCGCGCTCCCGTCGGAACGGGCCGGCCCATGGGTCACCAGGCCGCAGTCACGCTGGCTCGCGGCGTAGTCGACGACCTTCTGGAGCGCATGGCGGTCGAGCTCCCGCCTGTACACCACCTCGCCACCCGCCAAGACGTACTTGCCATTGGCGAGGATGCCGTTCTCTATGGTGACGCTTCCCTTGCCGAAGAAGCCCATCACGTCCTCGAGCTCGCGCCCGCTTGCCGGGCCGAAGCCGATTCCCGCCCGTCGCAGCGCCTCGATTGCCGCAATCGTCCGCGCGGAGACCTCCTGATGCCCAAAGGGCAGCAAGGTGCCGTCCATGTCGCAAAGAACAAGCCGTATCATGCGAATTCTCCCAGCGTCGGCCAACCGCGCGGACGCGGGGCGAGTCTCGTGTGAGATAGTAAGCCAAAAAAGGGAGGGACATGGCCCAGACGAGCGCGGAACGCAACGCACGAGACATGCTCGAGCAGGCGCGCAAGCTCATCCGGAGCGGTCACTCCTCCCGTGCGGCGACGGCATGCCGTGCCCTCGCCGACGTGCGGCGCGAGCTCTCCGCCCAAGAGGCGGTGGACCTCCTGGAGCGCGCCTGCTGCATGGCGGACGCCTCCGTGGTGGAGGCAGTTTGGCAGGCCTTCTCGGGAGACTTCGCCTACAGCGGCTGGGCGCTCGCGCTGGCCCTGCGCTGCGCCCGCGAGGACGTGGCTCGCCTGCTCCTCTCCCGGGGCGTGGACCTCCTGGGAGGCGTCCGGCACCCGCGCGCGATTCGCTCCCTCCTCCCCCACGAGGGGGTGTTCACCCGCTTCGACCTCGTGCGAGAGAGTCCTACCCTCTTCGTGAACAACATGGACCCCACGGTCTCGACCGAGGTCTTCGAGCCCTTCACGGGCAGGGAGCAGCTCGCCGGGCCGCCCTATGCGCCAGAGGTCGACCTCGCCGCCAGCTGCGGGCTCGTCGCACGCCTGGCCGAGGAGGGGCTCTTTGACGCCACGGTGTTCGACGACCTGCTGCGCGCCAGCGCCGTCAAGGCCTGGAAGGCCCTGCGCCATGCCGACCGGCGCGACGAGGATGTGGCCGGAACCTGCCTGGGGCTTGCGCGAAGGCTCCTCGAGCTCCATCGCGAGCGCGGCATGGGGGACTCCAACATCGAGCACGTCCTGGGAAACCTCATAGTCCCCCGGGCGGACCCGGCCATCGTCGCCTTCGTCTGCAAAACGGAACCCCAGGTCTTCCTGGGAAGGCTGGTCGCCCTCGGGTGGCTCCGCGAGGACGGCGAGCTGCTGCGCTCGATGGTGCCCCTGCTCAGCGCGGGCAGCGAGGAGCAGAACCGTGCCGTCCTGGTCTGCTGCGCCAGGAACTCGTTCCTGGACGAGCTCGGGCTGCTCGAATCCTGGCCGCGCACCATGACCGAGCGAAACCTCCGGGAGGCCATCCGGGCGGCAAGCGAGGCGGGCCGCGCCGAGGCCGTAGCCTGGCTGCTGGCACGGCTCAAGGGGGTGGGCGACGCGGCGGCCCTGCGGCCCGCGGCCGCCAGGCAAGCCCTTGGGGACGACGTGGGACTAAACCCCTCGCGAAGGGTCAAGGGCCTTGCGTCGTCCCAGCCCAGCCACATCGTCTCGACTCCTTCCGGGCCTCTCCCTGACGCAGGGGAAGACGATGGGGCCCAAGGCGAGAGGGACGCCCTCGCGCTGGAGGTGGTCTCGCTCGCCCGAGACGCCCTCCTCGCCCAGAACCCCTTCCTCGCCTCCAGCATGGGCCTGCTCGAGCTGGCGCCCCGGGAGCTGGGGGGCACGTCCCTCTCGACCGATGGCGGGACGCTCTGGTACGACCCCACCCGCATCCTCGACGAGTTCCGCGCCACGCACGAGCCCCCCGTCCACGAGATCGCCCACCTCTTCGTGCACTGCCTGCTCCTGCATCCCTTCGTAGACGCCAGCGTGGACGCAAGGTCATGGGACCTCGCCGCCAACATCGTGGCCGAGGGCCTCTCCACCGAGCTGGTGGGCCCGCGCGAGGGAGAGCGCGGGAAGAAGATCGCCGCGGTGATGGAACAGCTCCGCGACGCCTTCGAAGGGCGCGTCACGACCGAGAGGCTCTATGGGCGCCTGCGCAGGGGCTGCTGGGACAACATGCGCGAGGTCTGGGAGGAGCTCTTCCGCGTGGACGACCACGCGCCCTGGCACCCCCGTGCGGCAGACCAGCCCACCGACGAGGGCGACGGGGCGGACGCGCAGGACGGCCCCTCCGACGGCCAGGCGGATTCCCAACGCCGCAGGAGCTCGCAGGGCCAGGACCAGGGCTCCGCAGGCTCGGACGGGCACGGAAGCGGGGGCGACTACCGCGACGACATCTGGGACGAGGACGAGGGGGACGTCAAGGGAGAGGGGCCCTCCGAGGCCGAGGGTCCTGCCCACGGCTCCCCGCGCCCCCAGCAGGCACCGGCCCGCGACCCTGCCGCGGAGAGCGCACGGCGGGAGGAGGAATGGAGGGAGGCGGCCAAGTCGATCCGCGTCGACCTGCAGACGCTCTCGAGGCAGAGCGGCCAGCGCGTGGGAGGGCTCGTCGGCGAGCTCGAGGTCTCCTCCCACGAACGGGTGGACTACCGCGAGTTCCTGCGGCAGTTCGCCGTCCAGAACGAGGAGATGCGCCTCTCGCAGGACGAGTTCGACTACGTCTTCTACACCTACGGACTCGAACTCTATGGAGACACGCCCCTCGTCGAGCCACTCGAGTTCAGGGACGAGCGGCGCATCCGCGACTTCGCCCTGGTCATAGACACCTCGAGCTCGGTCACGCGCGAGGTGGTGCAGCAGTTCGTCGATGCCAGCTTCGACGTCCTCAGCAGCGAGTCAAGCTGGGCCGCCCGCACCAACATCCACATCATCCAGGCGGACCTGCGCGTGCAGAGCGACGTGCGGATATCCTCCGTCGCGGACCTCGACCGCTGGAGGCGCGACATCAAGCTCAGGGGCTTCGGCGGCACCGACTTCCGCCCCGCCTTCCGCTACGTGAACGACCTCCTCGCCAACGGGGAGTTCGACGACCTGCAGGGCCTCATCTACTTCACCGACGGCTGGGGCATCTACCCCGACCGGATGCCGCCCTACAAGACGACCTTCGTCTTCTACGACGAGGACCACCGTCCCGAGCTGGTGCCACCTTGGGCGTTGCAGATCACGCTCCATCCCGGGGAGTTCGAGTCGCTCTCCGTCTACTAGCGAGCGCCAGCACGACCAGGCGGGCAAGCGCGCAACAGGGAGCCAGACGCGCTCCGAGGAAGGAAGAAACGTGAACATACGATCGGCGACCGAACAGATCGAGGGTGCCGTCAGGGCCTACCTGGCAAAGGACGAGCACGGGCTCTATCTCGTGCCACCCCAGATGCAACGGCCCATCATAGTGATGGGCCCTCCCGGCGTGGGCAAGACCGCCGTGGTGGCCCAGGTCGCCGACAGGCTGGGCGTCAACTTCGTCTCGTACTCCATCACGCACCACACGCGACAGAGCGCCCTAGGGCTCCCCTACATCGCCGAGGCGGAGTTTGGGGGCAGGACCTACCGCGTGAGCCGCTACACCATGAGCGAGATCGTCGCGGCGGCATACGACAGCATCGAGGCCACGGGCGTCAACGAGGGCATCCTCTTCCTGGACGAGGTCAACTGCGCGAGCGAGACGCTCATGCCCGCCATGCTGCAGTTCCTCCAATACAAGACCTTCGGCCAGCATCGCCTGCCCGAGGGCTGGGCCATAGTCTGCGCCGGCAACCCACCGGAGTACAACCGGGCGGCGCGGGAGTTCGACCCCGCGATGATGGACCGCCTCAAGCGCATCGACGTGGAGCCCGACTTCGAGGTGTGGATGGACTACGCCGTCACCCATGGGGTGCACCCGGCCATCACCACCTACCTCTCCAGCAAGCCCGCGAACTTCTACAAGGTGCGCGCAAGCGTGAACGGGACGCGCATGGTCACGGCACGGGGCTGGGAGGACCTCTCGCGCATGCTCCTCGCCTACGCCCACGAGGGAATCGAGACGGGCCAGGAGCTCGTCTCCCAGTACCTCCAGGACAAGCAGGTCAGCGAGGACTTCTCGCTCTACCTCAGGCTCTTCGAGAAGTACCAGGACGACTACAAGGTCGCGGACATACTTTCCGGAAGCGCGGGCGAGGACATCTGCGGTAGGGCGGCCAGGGCGCCCTTCGACGAGCGCGTCGCGCTGGTGAACCTCCTCCTGGACGCGCTGGTGTCCCAGGCACACGCGGTCGATGCCCGGGAGCTCGCCCTTTCCGACGTGAGATCGGAGCTCGGCCTGCGCGAGGGGGACGCCGGTACGCCCGCCGCGCAGGGAGGAGCCGGGAGGCTGGCGGCGCTTGCGGCCAAGGCCCAGGACGAGCTTGCGGAGGCACGCTCCAAGGGAGGGGTTCCCGAGGGAAGGCTCCTGAGGCTCGCCGGGCGCCAGGAGCTCCTCGAGGGGCTGCGGGCGCTTCTCGCCCGAATAGAGTCCGAGCGGCGCCCCGAGACGGACGCGCAACGCGTGGCGGAGCGGCTGTCGTCCCGACTCGACGAGCACGCACGCGAGCTCGAGGCCGAGGCCACGAGCTGCGCCCGGGGACTCGACCACGCCCTCGACTTCCTCGACGGCTGCTTCGGCGAGGGCCAGGAGCTGCTAGTCTTCGTCACCCACCTGGCGGTCGACCCCACCTTTATGGGCTTCGTCGCCAACCATGGGTCCGATTCCCTCGCCCGCCACGGCAGCGCCCTCATGCTCCACGAGCGCGGGAGCGAACTCCTGGGCAGGATCGAGGCCCTGGGCAGGTAGGGACTGCCCCGCAATGGACCCCGCGCCTGCCCAGGGCGGGCGCGGGGCCTCGGCTACTCGACGCTCTTGAGCGACTCGACCATGTCGACGCCGTCGAGCTTGTGGCGCATCGCCAGGAGCACCAGACCCGTGAACAGCAGGGTGAGCGCGAAGGCGACGGCGAAGCTCTGCGGGTGTATCTCGCGGCCGAACATGACGTAGTCGACCTCGGCGGTGGTGACGACGAAGTTCTCGAGCCAGGCCCCGAGGAACATCCCCAGGACGTCCCCCAGAAGCGAGAGGATCCAGATCTCGCGGAAGATGTAGACGTATACCTCGCGCCGGGTGAAGCCCAGGACCTTGAGGCTCGCGATCTCCCTCACGCGCTCCCCGATGTTGATGTTGGTCAGGTTGTAGAGCACGATGAAGGCGAGGGCCGCCGCAGATACGACGAGCACCACGACCACGGCGTTCACCGCGCTCAGCATGCTCCGGTAGGTGTCTATCGTCTCCTCGCTGAAGAGCACGGTGGAGACCTCGTGCCACCCGTGCAGCTCGCGCGCGATCTGGCTGCGGGCCTCCGGGTCCTTCGTGCAGTTGGCGAGTATGGTCGAGAAGGCGGGGACCTCCTGCCGCGCGCGCCACCAGGCACCGCGCCCCACGTAGACGTAGTTCCCGACGTAGTTCTCGACCACGCCGGTCACCGTGAGGCGCAGGCCCTCGCCCACGGCGTTGCCCACCTCGTCCTGTTCGTAGACGGTGACCTGATCCCCCACCCCGACGCCGCAGAGGGTGGCGAGCTTCTCGCTCACCAGCACGGAGTCGTCCGTGAAGTCGACCCGCGCGCCGCCCAGACGCTCCCTGAAGCTCACGAGCGAGCGCAACTCGGCGGACGCGCGGGGGACCACCACGCTCACGCGCGTGGTGTCGGTGGCAGAGCTGCCCTCCCCGGGGCCCGTAGCCTGCATGTTCGTTTCCTGTACGCGGCAGAGGTCCTCCACCTCGCCCGTGGACTCGAGGAAGTCGACGACCGAGCTCACGTCCAGCTCGTCGGCGGAGGCGCTCAGGCCCACCGTGGTGTCGTAATGGACGATGGGACCAAACTGCCTGTCGATGATGTCCCATATGGAGTCGTGCAGTCCCAGCCCGACGAGCAGGAGGGCGGCGCACCCCGATATGCCGATCACCGTCATGAGCAGGCGGCGCTTGTAGCGGAAGAGGTTGCGCAGGGTCACCTTCCACGAGAACGAGACGCGCGCCCAGAGGGGGCCCATGCGCTCGAGCAGGATGCGCTTGCCAGGCTTGGGGGCACGCGGGAGGAGGAGAGACGCCGGGGTCTCGCGCAGGCTGCTGATGACGGCCGCCCAGGTCGCCAGGAGGGTCACGCCCACGCCCAGGCCGCCCGCGAGGAGGGCGGAGCGCGGCTCGACAGGCAGGGGGAACCCCAGCGGCGGTAGCGCGTAGATGATCGAGTACGAGCTCATGATGATGTGGGGCAGGAGCTGGGAGAGGAGCGCGATCCCCAGGACGGCTCCCGTCCCCGCCGCGAGCCCGGCATAGAGGAGGTATCTGAGCGCGATCTGCGCCTTGCCGTACCCCAGGGCCTTGTAGCTGCCAATCTGCATGCGTTCGTCCTCCACCGTGCGCGTCATGGTGGTGAGCGACACCAGCGCCGCCACGAGGAAGAAGAAGAGGGGGAAGACGTTGGCTATGGAGTCGATGCGCTTGCTGTCCGCGCTGTAGGTCGCCGCCCCCTCGCTCTGGCCGCGGTCGAGCACGTAGAAGTCGGGCAGCTCGATGGAATCGATCTTCTCCTGCGCGTCCTCGAGCTGCCTGCGGGCGTCAAAGAAGCGCCTGCCAGCCTCGTCCTTACCGCTGCGATACTCCGCCAGCCCCTCCTCGTAACGCGCCCGCGCGTCGTCCAGCCTCTGGCGGGAGGAGGCCAGCTCCCGCGCCGCTACGTCGAGCTTGTCCTTTGCGCTGGCCAAAGACTCGTTGGCATCACGTTTTTTCTGGTCGAGCTCGGCCTGCCCGGCGTCGAGGCGCGCCCTTCCGTCCTCGAGCTGCCGTCGCCCCTCGACGAGCCGGGACTCGGAGTCCACGAGCTTCGCAGCAGACTCGCGGGCGGCCGCAAGTGCCTCGAGCTCCTGCTCCGAGGGAAGTTGGGACTCGATTGTGGCGATGCCGGCCTCGAGTTCCGGAAGGTACGCCACGCTGGCATCGAGCCCGGCCAGACTCTGCTCGAGCTGTTCGAGCTGCGCCCTCGCCTGGTCGAGCTGCTCCTGCATCTGGGGCGTGAAGCCCTCCTGCAGGAGCTCCTTGGCCTCCTCGAGCCGCTCCACGGCAGATCTCGCCTGAGCTATGCCCCCCACGAGTGCCTCCCGCTGCGAGGCCGCCTCCTCGATCTGGGACCTCTGGGCCTTCAAGGCCTCGAGCTGCTCGCGTGCCGAGGCCAACTGGGCAAGGCGGTCGTCGAGGGCCGCGAGGAGCTCCGAGGCGCTCCCGCCCATCCCCTGTGTCGCAAGGGCTGAGGACAGGGCGTCGTAGCCCTCCCTCCATTCGGACTCTGCCGCCGCGAGTGCGGCCTCCTTCTGGTCGAGGAGGTCGCGCTGCTCGTCTATTTGCCCCTGGGCGTCCGCGAGCTGTCGCTCGGCGTCCGCCTTCTGGTCGCGGTAGGTGGAGAGGCCCTCCTCGTACTCGGCCTGGCCCGCATCGAGCGACGCCCGACCGCTGGAGATGCTCTTCTCGGCATCGTCGAGCTCCGCCTTCGCCTCAGCCAGCTTCCCGTAGGTCTCGCCGTGCTGTTCCTCGTACTCCGCCCACTTCTCGTCGAGCCCCGACTGGGCCTTCGCCCTGAGGTCCTCCTGGCGCTCACGCTCGAGGACGCTGGCCTTCCCCTCGAGCGCCGCCTTCACCCTGCCCACGACGTCAAAGTAGGCGTCCGACTCGCTCAGCTCCTCGCGTGCGCCCCTCACCGTCAGGTATGCCTCGCCGTAGGGGCTCGCGTCCTTGAAGGCCTCCTCGCCGACGAAGACGAGCTGCTCGATCGAGCCGCTTCCCAGCTTGGTCGACCCAAGGCTTCCCGTGTAGGGATGGACGGGGGAGCTGACCGTGCCCACGACTTCGAGCCTGCGCGCCTCGAAGAGGTCCGCGAAGCCCTTGCCGCCGTAGAGGACGTCGACCTTTTGGCCCTCACCTGCCTTCACCGGGGCGTCGGAGCAGACGACGCACTCGTCCGGACCCTCGGGCCAGCGACCGCTCCTCAGAAGGAGCCTGTTCAGGTAGGAGTCGTCGTCCGACTCGACGGAGCCGCTGCCCAGCTGCCTCGATGACTCCGCGCTTCCCGTCCTAATCGAGCTGATCCGGACGGCAAGCTGCTCGTCGCCCAGGCGGGCCATGGCATCGACGGAGCGCGAGGGCATGACGTCCTCGACGCCGTCGACCTCCGCCAGACGCTCGAGGTCGGCGACGTCGAGCCCCAGCGTGCTGATGACTCGCAGGTCCCAGAGCCTCGTCTCGTCGTAGTAACGGTCGGCGGCGAGCCTCATGTCCGCACCGCTCGCCTGCAGGCCGGCAAAGAACCCGCACCCCAGCGCGACGATGCCCATGATGGCGAGGAAGCGGCCGAGGGAGCCCCTCACGCCGCGCGCGAGCTCAACCCAGAAGGCAAGGCGCCTCCCACGGCGCGTCGACCTGGCCTTGTCGGGCCCACCCGGCATGGGGCTACCACTCCACCGTAAGCGCGTCGACAGGGCACTCGTTCGTCTCTATGCTCTGGGCACGCCCCTCGCGCACGCGGATGACGCGGTCGGCGATGCCCGTGAAAGCGAGGTTGTGCGTCACGATGGCGACGGTGCGCCCGTCCACCCTGCAGCTGTCCTGCAGGAGCTTGAGGACCTGCTTGCCCGTCCGAAAGTCCAAGGCGCCCGTCGGCTCGTCACAGAGGAGTAGCTTGGGGTTCTTCGCCAGGGCACGGGCGATGGCGACGCGCTGCTGCTCGCCGCCAGAGAGCTGTGAGGGGAAGTTGTCCGCGCGGCCTGCCAGGCCGACCTGCTCGAGAACCCTGGCCGCAGGCAGAGGGTCGCGGCAGATCTGGCTGGCGAGCTCGACGTTCTCCAAGGCGGTGAGGTTCTGCACCAGGTTGTAGAACTGGAAGACGAAGCCTATGTCGTGCCGTCTGTACTGGGTGAGCTCTCGCTCCCCCATGCCACTCACGAGCTGTCCGTCAAGCTCGATCGTCCCAGAACTGCAAGAGTCCATGCCCCCCAGCATGTTGAGGACGGTCGTCTTGCCCGCGCCGGAGGGTCCCACGATGACGACGAGCTCGCCCCGCTCGATGGAGAAGCTCATCCCGTCGACGGCCCGCACCTCCACGTCGCCCATCCTGTAGGTCTTGCATACGTCCCTGAACTCGATGAATGCCACACGGACCCCCTTCCCGGCCCCATCATGACACAGGGAGGTTTAGGGCCGCCGCATTTTCGGCCATGGGGACGCGCCTCTTGGCGAGAGGGGGCTCAGACCCTGCCGCCAGGCCCCCTGGCATCCCGGATGCGACCGACGCCCAAGTAGAAGAGGGCGACTCCGACAAGGGCAAGCAGCACCGACGACAGGGCCAGAACGACCCCACGCTCGAGCGAGACGAGCATGAACCTACCGGCCGCCAGGGCAACGACGAGGCCCAGCAGGAGGAGGGCCACCCCACCGCGTCGCGGCTCTTCCAGGGGTTCGCCGTCGCCAAGGCCCGGGCGTCCCTCCCTCTCGCGACGCACGAACGAGGGCTCCTCTCCCCATTCGATGCCGTCCGCGAACTCCCCCAGGGCGGAGGCGACGCTTCCCTCGCTCCGGGGGCCGATCACGTAGCGGGCTGCTTCCAGAGCCACTCCCGGCGCGTCCTCGCAGGTGGCGGAGCACCCCGCCCGGAGCATGCAGCCAAGCCCCGCGGCGGACTCCCCCAGGAAGGCAGCGTCCTCCCAGCCGAGCCCATGCGTAGCGAGCAGGCAGCCCACCGCGCCTTCGAAGCCCCGCGCCTCGGAAGGCGGGAACGCGCGGCCCCCGTCCAGAACCATCGCGCCGCCGTCCAGGACGGCTAAGGGCGCCAGGTCCCGGCTGCCGCCCAGGAGCGCAGAGAGCTCCTCCCTGCCACCCCCGCAGAGGAGGACGACGCGAGCCCCAAGCGCCTCCAGGCGTCCCAAGGCGTCCAGCTCCTCCGCAGACGCAACGCCTTGCCTGGTTGGCCCCAGCATTCCCACCTCTATGGCAACGAGCCTGAGCAACGTCACGACCCCCTCTCTCGTGCGAACCACGCCAAGGCGGCTCCGTCGCACGTCGATTCCTACACCCAGTATTCCCACGCACTTGCTGCCGTACCGCCCCGACTTCCAAAGTGCGGGAACCCCACCTATGGGGACTCTGGAAGGTCCCGCACCCCCTCGATGCCCACCACCGAGGCGAGCGGGACCCGGAGGCTTCCCGCCAGCAGGAGGCCATGCCCCTCGTCGAGGCCGAGGAAGGGCCCCTCGGCTGACCTGGTCTCACCCTCCGCGTGATAGCGCACGACGACGGCATCTCCCCTCCCCAGGTCGGCAAGCCGGCGGGAGAGCTCCGCGCCCCGCTCGTCCGAGAGCTCGGGCCGAACGCTCAGGGTGAGCCGTCGCTCCCGCTCGTCCAGGGCCTCCCTGAAGCCCTTGAGGGGCTCGAAGGGAATGAAGATCTTGGCACGCTCGGAAAGCGGCATGCGCGGGTGCCTCAGATAGAACTCATCCACTGCGATGGCCCCCTATCTGCGCGTTTCTCTCGCGCGCCGTCGCGTCGGGCAGGAGGTCGAGCCCCCTCAGAAGGGCGTTCTTGCCGAACCTCCGCTTGACCGCGCTCACCGCCTCCTGGCGTGCCCGCTCGCGCGGTGACTCCCCCTCCCCCCGGAAGAGGCTCAGCTGGAGCCCGCGCTCGTCCGCCCCGTGCACGTCACCCAGGGTCAGGGTGAGCCGGTGTATGGGCCGACCCGGGTCTGCCACCTGACGAAAGAGCGGCTCGAGCGCAGCCCAAACCTGGTGCAGCGAGCTCGTGGGGGCGGGAAGGCGGACGGAGCCGCCATCCGCGAACTCCCCCCAGCGCACCCGCCGCCCGTGCTCGCCCTCGGCCGTGGCGTGGCTGGACGTGAGGGCGGCCTTTTCCCTGCCGTTAAGGCGATACCCCAGGGCAAGAGAGAGGGACGAGGCCACAAGCCCCCTCTCTACCAGCTCGAGGACGAGGGCATCCGCCATCTCCTTCGCGATCACCAAGCCGCCCTCGATGCCAACGTCGTCGCCCAGGACCTGCCCGCTGCTCAGGCTCTTGCTCTGGGACCGATAGGCCTTTATGTCCGCGATCGTGACGGGCTCCCTGCCCCAGGCATGGTCTATGAGCAGCTCGGCGTCTATGCCGAAGATGCGATAGAGAGGCTCACGCGGGTAACTGGCGACCTGCCCCATGGTATGGATGCCCAGCTCGGAGAGCCGCCGGGCCGTACCCGCCCCCACGCGCCAGAAGTCGGTGATAGGCCGGTGGTTCCAGAGCGTGGCGCGGTAGCCCTCCTCGTCCAGCTCGCCGAAGAAGCCAGGGTCATGCTTCGCCGTGATGTCCAGCGCGACCTTGGCGAGGTAGAGGTTGGTCCCCAGGCCACAGGCGGCGGGTATGCCCGTCGTCCTCACGACGTCCGCGCGGATCCGCTCGCCCAGCTCGCGGGCGCTGCAGCCGTAGAGCTCGAGGTAGCCCGTCACGTCCAGGAAGGCCTCGTCTATGGAGTAGACATGGATGTCGTCGGGAGAGAGGTAACGCAGGTAGACGGCATAGACGTCAGCCGAGCGCTCGATGTAGAGCGACATCCGGGGCGGCGCCATGAGATAGTCGATCGAGGGCGGAATCTGGAACACGCGGCAGCGGTTGCGGACGCCCAGGGCCTTGAGCGCGGGCGAGACCGCCAGGCATATCGTCTTGCTCGTGCGTGTGGGGTCGGCCACCACGAGCCTGGTGGTCATGGGGTCAAGCCCGCGCTCGACGCACTCGACCGAAGCATAGAAGCTCTTGAGGTCGATGACCAGGTACTGGCGACGTGACCCGGTGGCGGCCTCGCCTCCCCCATCGGGCCACGGGCACGTCTTTGCCCGCATGTGGCCTAGCCCTGGTACACGATGCCGGCCTTGACCCTCTCCTGGGCCTCGTCGCCCAGGATTCGGCGGACCAGGACGAGCCCGAGCTCGATGGCCGTACCCAGCCCCTTGCTCGTCGCGACGTTACCGTCCTCCACGACCGCGTCCTGGAGAAGCTTCGCCCCGTGCTCGACGAGGACCTCCTGGAAGCCGGGATTACCCGTGGCCCTGCGCCCCTCGAGGAGCCCGAGCTCGGCCAGCACCGAGGGCGCCGCGCAGATCGCCGCGACGTCGCCGCCGTGTCCCACGTGCTCGACGAGCGCCTGGCACAGGGGCCCGCAGGCGCGCAGGTTCTTCGTCCCGGGCATGCCCCCGGGAAGGAAGAGCAGGTCGTAGCCAGAGAAGTCGAAGTCCTCGTCGCAGACGCTGCGATCGCAGCCCACGCTCACGCCATGGCTCGAGACGACCGTGAGCCCGGGCGCGACGGAGACCTTATCGCAGGGGATGCCCGCCCTGAATAGCAGGTCGGCAACCACGAGCGCCTCGCACTCCTCGAAGCCCTCGGCAAGGAACGCCGCCACCCTGTACTCGCTGGACTGCCTGAACATGTGAGCCTCCCCTTCTCGCCCTTCCATGCCACAAGAGTATAGAACATGTGTTCCTATATTGGAAGCTCAGTCGTCGGGACCGGGCTTGCGGCGGCGCGACTTCAGCTGGGAGCGCCTCCGCTTCTCGTCCAGCCTCCTCTGGCGGGCGGCGCGGCTGGGCTTGGTGGCATGCCGCTGCTTGGGCGGGACCGACCGGCGCAGGAGCTCCCGCCTCAGCTTCTGGAGGCAGAGCAGGCGGTTCTGGTACTGGCTGCGCGACTCCCTGCTGGTCACCACGATGCCCGTGGGGAGGTGCCTCATGCGGACTGCGGAATCGGTGGTGTTGACGCCCTGCCCGCCGGGACCCGTGGCACGGAACGCGTCCACCGCACACTCACCCGCAAGCTCCTCGATCCCCTTGCGTGCGAAGCGTGCGTAGTCACAATGTCCCAGGCCGCCCTTGGCGTCCATGCTATGCCGCCTCCAGCCTGAGCTCGCGCCGGAACGCCAGGAGCACCCACAGCGAGAGCACGAGCGAGAGGAACGACATGACCGGGTAGTTGAGCCAGAGCCCCGTGAGGCCGAGGGGCCAGAGGAGCGGGAGCTCGAGGAGGGGGAACACGAGCGCGCTGCACACCGAGAGGAGCGAGGCCAGCTTCGACATCTGGATGGCCGTCATGAGGGCCTGGGTGGCAAACGAGAACCACCTCACGGTAAACGACACGGCGAACACGCGGAAGGCGACGGTCGCGAGGGCCATGAGCTCGGGGGCCGGGTCAGAGATGAAGAGCAGGGTGAGCTCGCGCGGGAGAAGGGCCATCGCGACGCCGGAGGCGAGCGAGATGGCGGCACAGGCGGCGAAGACGCAGCGCTCGATGGCGACGACGCGGTCCTGGCGGCGAGCGCCCCAGTTGTACCCCACGGAGGGCTGCAGCGAGTCGCAGACTCCGTAGATCAGCGGGAACACGAAGCCGTCCACGTACATGAGCAGGCCGTAGGCAGAGACCGCGTACTCCCCACCCAGAAGGAGCAGGGCCGCGTTGAGCGCGATCGAGGTGACGCGGCCGGCGACGTTGTTGAGGAAGGTAGGCATGCCAGAGGCCGCGATCTCCCGCACGAGGGCCCAGCTCAGGCGAGGCCTCACGAAGCGCAGCTGCATCCTCCCCAGGGCGAAGGGCAGAAGCGCGAGCACGGTGCAGACCGCCATGGCGAGGGCGTAGCCCAAGGCGGCCCCCAGGATCCCCAGGTGCAGGAAGTACATGAGCGAGAACTCCACCACGCCGCCGAACACCGCCATGAAGACGTTGAGGGCGAGGGAGGAGCGAATCCTCCCACAGGCCTTGAGGTAGTTGTCGACCGCGAACATCCCCACCGTGATGGGCGAGAAGGCCGCGTAGACGCGCAGGAAGTCCACCGCCATCGAGGCGAGCTCCCCCGTCGCCCCCATGGCCGCCATGATGGCGGGGGCTGCGAGGAAGAGAGCCGCGCCCGTGACGGCACCCAGCAGGACGTTGAGGAGGACGGAGCAGCTGAAGATGTTGTTGGCCCGCTCGTCGTCACCCCTTCCCATGCTGATCGAGATGGGAACGGACGAGCCCACGCCGATCATGTCGCCGAAGGCGAAGTTGAGGATGACGAAGGGCATGGCGAGGTTGACCGCGGCGAAGGCCTGCTGCCCCAGGAGCTGCCCCACGAAGATGCCGTCGGCAAGGTTGTAGAGGGCGGACACGAGCATGCTGGCCGCCCCCGGGACCGCCGCCACGAGGAAGAGCCTGAGTGGAGGCGTGTCGACGAAGAGCCTGCGGGCGCGCTCCGCCGCCAGGCCGCTCTCCTCCTGCATCTGCGCCATGCGTCCCCTCTCGCCTGCAAAAGTGCTTGGAATCGGCAAGGTGGGCCGCGCGACGGCCCCGCAATGCCCAAACAAGAAAATACCAGTCGAAGGGAACGTCCGCACGCAGGGAGGACCCGACGCACGGACGTCCCGACGGGGCGTCATGAGGCCGCCGGCCACGCCCGTGATGCGCTACTCGCTCCTGAGCGCCTCCACCGGGTCGCGGCGGGCGGCCATGCTCGAGGGGATGAGCCCGGCGACCAGGGTGAGCCCCACGCTGATGGCGACGAGCGCGAGGGCGCTCTGCCAGGGCAGGACCATGATGTTGGGCACTCCCTTCCAGCCCAGCACGAAGGCGTTCACGGGAACCGAGGCCAGGTACACGAGGCCGACGGCGAAGACGCCCGAGAGAAGCCCCTCGATCACGGTCTCGGCGTTGAAGATGTTGGCGACGTTGAGCCTGGAGGCGCCCATGGCGCGCAGGATGCCGATCTCCTTCTTGCGCTCGAGGACCGAGATGTAGGTGATGATGGCGATCATCACCGAGCTGACCACGAGCGAGATGGACACGAAGGCGATGAGCACCGTCGAGATCATGTTGACGATGTCGGTCACGGAACTCATGAGGGCGCCCACGAGGTCGGAGTACTGGATGGTCGAGTCGGGCTTGCCGGCGGCCTCCTCGCTTCGGTTGTAGGAGTCGATGACCCCCTCCACCGACTTCTTCGCGTCGAAGTCGCGGGGGTAGATGCTGATCGACTCGGGGTCGTCGAGCCTCGCGTAGCCTAGCTTCCTCATGTTGGCGTCGTAGCTCAGGTCTTCCGCGTTCATGTAGTTCTGCAGGAGGGAGCTCAGGTCGTCCTGGCTCATGTTGACCTTGATGGCGCGCGAGAAGGCGCCGGCGTCCACCGAGAAGCCGCTCTGGAGCGCGGAGGAGAGGGACGACATCTGGCTCTGGATCTTGCCCGCGATGGCGTCGGAGAGCTGTGTCCCCAGCTTGGAGGTGGCCGCCGCCATCTGGGTCTGGAGCTGGCTCGCGAGCTGGGTGGCCATGACCTGCGCCGCCTGCCTCACGAGGGCCTGCATCGCGTTGGAGAAGTAGGGTGCGAGCTGCTCCTGGAGGTACTTCTGCATGGCCTGGCCGGCCACGTCGCCCATGCTCGACCCGAAGCCCTCCTGGAGCTTGGCGATGGTCGCCTTGGCGGCGTCGGTCTGCAGGTACTCCTGGACGAGGGAGGCGTAGTCCACCTGTGCCCCGTCCGAGGGGACGAGCCTGCTGCCCGCCCAGGCGGCGAAGCCCGAGCCGAGCTCGTTGGCCTCGTCCCCAAGCTGGGCGCGCTGCTCGTCGGAGAGGCCCGAGAGCGCGTCGGTGATGCCGCTCTTGGCGAGGTCGAACCTGGGCGCCCCCGCCATGAGCGCGGCCATGCTCTGGGCGCTGAACACGCCGGAGAGCTGGCTGGTGTCCAGGCGCACCGAGCTCATGTCGAAGCCCGAGGCGTCGGGCGCGAGCCCCGAGAGGTCGAGCGAGCCCAGGTCCATGCCGGACGAGAGGCCCGAAATCGCGCTCGCGTCAAACGAGAAGGCGCTCTTGAGCGCCGACTCGTCGACCGTGAAGAGGGAGCCCATGTCAAGCTCCTTGCCCTGCTTCTGCTGCAGCTCCTCGAAGCTCTTGCCGGTGAAGACGTCGGTGTCGGGCTTGGCGACCTGCTCCTTCACGATGTCGGAGTCGGCGGCTTCCTGGATGAGCTCGTTCGTGAGGGCCGCGGTGTAGCCGACGCCCTCACGCACGAGGCTCGAGGAGCTGACGCTCCGGGGCTTGACCACCCCCACGACGCGCAGGTCCAGCCCCTCGTCCACCGCGGAGCGCAGGAATCCGTCGTCGGCCGACATGTCCGTCCATCCACCCGTGCTGTCGTTCCTCTGGTAGAGGGCGGTGGCGGGGACGACCTTGAAGCTCATGCCCATCGCGTCATCGTAGCTGAAGTCGCGGTAGTCGTCGGGCACCTCCACCTCCTTGCCGCCCAGCATCTGGCTCATCATGTCGTTCATGGCCTCGGTGTCATAGAAGCCCAGGCTGTAAAGGGTGTAGTCGCTGATCCTGCCGTTGGCGTCAAGCACGAGGACCGCCTCGTCCGCCGCCTTGGGCCAGCTGCCGGCGACGACCTCCATCTGGTCGTCGAGCATCTTCTGGTCGCTCACGAGCTCGTTGAAGGAGGAGTTGGTGGTACCGCCCGTGAGGGCCGAGCCCATGACCCCGCTCGCCATCTTGGTGGTCACCTCCGAGGGGTTGAGTCGCGTGACGCCCGCGCTCGTGTCGGCCTCGTAGATCTGCGGCGTCACGCCGTAGGAATACTTGATCGTGTTGACGTAGGGCTCGATGCCGCTCTGCCCGCCCTCGAGGAAGGCCTTGAAGGACGAGAGGTCGTTGTTCTTGACCTGGGCGAACATGTCGGTCATGACCTTGTCCTGGCCGATGGTGCCAGCGTCTGCCGAGGCCTGCTGCGCCTCTCCGCCAAAGCTGCCGCCCGCGATGCCGGAGCCCAGCAGGCTCGAGACGTCGAAGCTGCTCTTGGTGATGGTGAGCGGATAGGAGGCCAGCGAGCTCTCCTCCGTGTCCTTGATGTATCCGTTCACGCCGTTCGAGAGGGCGAGGATGGCAGCGATTCCGATGATGCCGATGGAGCCCGCGAAGGCGGTGAGGAAGGTGCGCCCCTTCTTGGTCATGAGGTTGTTGAACGAGAGCGAGAGGGCCGTCGCGAACGACATCGAGGCATGCCTGCCAGGCTTGGAGGCGTCCCTCTCCCCTGGTCCGGCGGTGGCCGAGGCAGGACCTGACACGCCGGCCATGGCTCCCGACGCGCCCGCGCGCGCCGTCCCCAGCCCCTCGGGGCGCAGGGGGTCGCTGTCACCCTCTATGCGACCATCGCGCACGCGCACGATGCGGGTGGCGTAGGCCTCGGCGAGCTCGGGATTGTGCGTGACCATCACGACGAGGCGGTCGCGTGCCACCCCCTTCAGGATGTCCATGACCTGCACGCCGGTCTCGCTGTCCAAGGCGCCGGTGGGCTCGTCGGCGAGGACGATGTCGGGGTCGTTCACCAGCGCGCGTGCGATGGCCACGCGCTGCATCTGCCCGCCGGAGAGCTGGCTCGGGCGCTTGTGCAGGTGCTCGCCGAGCCCCACGCGCTCGAGGGCCTCCCTCGCCCGCGCGCGCCGCTCCGAGCGGCCCACCCCCGAGAGCGTGAGGGCGAGCTCGACGTTGGAGAGGATGCTCTGGTGCGGGATGAGGTTGTAGCTCTGGAAGACGAAGCCCACGCGGTGGTTGCGGTAGGTGTCCCAGTCCTTCGAGCCGAAGTCCTTGGTGGAGGTCCCGTTGACCACGATGTCGCCCGAGTCGGCGTGGTCGAGGCCGCCCAGGATGTTGAGCATGGTGGTCTTGCCCGAGCCCGAGGGCCCGAGGATGGCCACGAACTCGTTGTCCCTGAAGGTCACCGACACGTCGTCCAGGGCCACCTGGGTGAAGGAGTCGGTGACGTAGGCCTTGCGTATGTTCTTGAGCTGGAGCATGGCAGACCATCCCTCGCGCGCGATTTTTCACCTGCTGGTTCTACCCAGAACGCCCCGACCTAGGCGGAGACGGGGAGATTCATCCCATGCACACCTGACGCCTGGCGCGAGACGAGGGAGGATCGAAGGGGACGCCTCTCTCCCCCTCATCTGCTTCTGAAGCAATTGGTTTAATTTATATGCAATATGTGGTGTTTCACAGAAATTAAATAACAATATGTTGTGCTAATCCCAGATGGACTGGTTTAGACTGGGTCTCACCCCTCGCAAAGGACTCTGGTAGGTTAGATAGAGCTAACAGTACGGGCGCCGCAGGGGACGCCCGCAAACGGACCCTTGGGAGCGTGCGATGCAGAAGGCATGGGAAGGCTTCGTCGGCGGCAACTGGGAGCGCCACGTGGACGTCAGGGACTTCATCCAAAGGAACTACACGCCCTACGACGGCGACGAGTCGTTCCTCGCAGGGCCCACCGAGGCCACGAGGAGGCTCTGGGACGAGGTCATGGACCTCTTCGAGGAGGAGCGCGCGCACGACGGCGTGCTCGACATGGACACCGACGTCGTGAGCACCATCACGAGCCACGGGCCCGGCTACATAGACCGCCCGCTCGAGAGGGTCGTGGGGCTGCAGACCGACCGCCCCCTCAAGCGCGCCCTCATGGTGGACGGCGGCATACGCATGGCGGTGGCCGCCTGCGAGAGCCACGGCTACCATGTGGACCACCAGATCGTCGACTTCTACACCAAGCGCCGCAAGACCCACAACGCCGGGGTCTTCGACGTCTACACGCCCGAGATGCGCGCCTGCCGCCACTCGCACATCATCACGGGGCTCCCCGACGCCTACGGGCGCGGGCGCATCATAGGCGACTACCGCCGCGTCGCCCTCTATGGCGTGGACTTCCTCGTCGCAGAGAAGAGGGCCGAGAAGGCGGGCACCCAGAAGCACATGACGGAGGCCGTGATACGCCATCGCGAGGAGCTGGCCGAGCAGGCGCGCGCCCTCGAGGAGCTGAGGGAGCTCGGGCGCATCTACGGTCTGGAGCTGGGCCGCCCCGCCCAGGACTTCCAGGAGGCTATCCAGTGGCTCTACATGGGCTACCTCGCCGCCGTCAAGGAGCAGAACGGCGCGGCCATGTCCATCGGGCGCAACTCCGCGTTCCTCGACATCTATGCCGAGAGGGACCTCGCGCGAGGGCTCTTGGACGAGTCCCAGGTGCAGGAGGTCATCGACCACCTGGTCATGAAGCTGCGCATGGTCAAGTTCGCGCGCACTCCCGAGTACAACGAGCTCTTCTCCGGCGACCCCCAGTGGGTCACGGAGTCCATAGGCGGCATGGGCGTGGACGGTCGCTCCATGGTCACCAAGACGAGCTACCGCTACCTCCACACGCTCGAGAACATGGGCACCAGCCCCGAGCCCAACCTCACCGTGCTCTGGAGCACCCGCCTGCCCGAGCCCTTCAAGCGCTACTGCGCCAAGATATCCATCGCCACCAGTTCCATCCAGTACGAGAACGACGACCTCATGCGCGTCTACCACGGTGACGACTACGCCATCGCCTGCTGCGTGAGCTCGATGCGCATCGGCAAGGAGATGCAGTTCTTCGGAGCCCGCGCGAACCTCGCGAAGTGCCTGCTCTATGCCATCAACGGCGGACGCGACGAGAAGACGGGCGAGCAGATCGGCCCCAAGTTCCGTCCGGTGGAGGGCGAGTACCTCGACTACGACGACGTGGTGGAGAAGTACCGCGACATGATGGCCTGGCTCGCCGGCGTCTACGTGAACGCCCTCAACATCATCCACTACATGCACGACAAGTACTGCTACGAGCGCCTGCAGATGGCCCTGCACGACGAGCACGTGCACCGCTGGTTCGCCACGGGCATCGCCGGGCTCTCCGTCGTCGCAGACTCGCTTAGCGCCATCAAGTACGCCCGGGTGCGCGTGCTGCGCGACGAGACGGGCCTCGTCACCGACTACGAGGTGGAGGGCGACTTCCCCAAGTACGGCAACGACGACGACCGGGTGGACCAGATCGCCCGCGACGTGGTCGAGGTCTTCATGAAGTACGTGCGCGAGACGGACACCTACCGCAGGGCCGTCCCCACGACCTCGATCCTCACCATCACCTCCAACGTCGTGTACGGCAGTGCCACCGGCAACACGCCGGACGGCCGCAGGTCCGGCCAGCCCTTCGCGCCCGGGGCCAACCCCATGCACCAGAGGGACACCCACGGCGCCGTCGCCTCGCTGGCGTCCGTGGCGAAGCTCCCCTTCCGCGACGCCCAGGACGGCATCTCCAACACCTTCTCGATCGTGCCCGACGCCCTGGGCAAGCACGGCGGCGTGATGTTCTCGCCCGACGAGCTCGACCTGGGAGACGTCAACATCGCGGGAATCGACTTCTCCAAGGCCGACTTCTCGCTTGAGTCCCACGTCGACTGCGCCTGCGCCGCCGACGCCTCCGCCGGCGAGGGCCAGGCAGACCGTCCGTAGGGCGAGGCGGCGCCGCGAGCCCCAAGCCAACGCACACGACAGACCACGAAGAAAGGACTCCCATGAAGTGCTCGGACATCCCCGAGGAGCAGGTGGACAACCTGGTAGGGCTGCTCGACGGCTACGCGCAGGAGGGCGGTCACCACCTCAACGTGAACGTCTTCACCAAGGAGACCCTCCTCGACGCCCAGGCCCACCCCGAGAGGTACCCACAACTCACCATCCGCGTTTCGGGCTACGCGGTGAAGTTCAACTCGCTCACCCGCGAACAGCAGGACGACGTGATCGGCCGCACCTTCCACGAGGCGCTCTAGGCCTTGGACGAGGTCGAGAGGACCCTGCTGCCCCAGGCCTCGGACCCGCTCGCCAGCCGCGGGCGGGTCCATTCCGTCGAGAGCATGGGGACGGTGGACGGACCGGGCTGCCGCATGGTCGTCTTCCTCCAGGGCTGCCCCCTGCGCTGCGCCTACTGCCACAACCCCGACAGCTGGGACTACGCGGGCGGGAGCGAGGCCAGCGTGGGCGAGCTCCTCGAGCGCTTCGAGAGGAACCGCCCCTTCTACCGGAGGGGCGGCATGACCGTGAGCGGAGGGGAGCCCCTGGCCCAGCCCCGCTTCGTGGCGGACCTCTTCCGTGCGGCGCACCGGAGCCCCCGTGGCCGCATCCACTGCTGCCTCGACACGTCGGGGGCGACCTTCGACCCCAAGCGTCCCGAGCCCTTCTCGCCCGTGCTCGCCGAGTGCGACCTCGTGCTCCTGGACATCAAGCACAGCGACCCCGCAGGGCATCGCAGGCTCTGCGGCTCGGGGCCCGAGGCGCCCCTCGCGCTCGCCGACGAGCTGGCGCGCAGGCGCATCCCCACGGTGGTGCGGCACGTCGTGGTGCCTGGCATCACCGACGTGGAGGAGGAGCTCAGGGGCCTGGGCAGGCTCTTGGGGAACTGGGACAACGTCGTGGGCCTGGACCTCCTCCCCTACCACACCATGGGGAGGGATAAGTACGGGAGGCTCGGCCTTCCCTACCGCCTCGAGGGCGTGCCGGCAATGGACCCCACGCGTCTGCCCGAGCTCAGGGCGATCGTGATGGAGGCCCGCGCCGCGCGCAGGGCGGAGCGGGTGCGCTAGGTCCGTCGGAGCTCGCTGCGCCACGGAGCATGTGATCCATCGGCGTCCGCGGACCGCTGGGTCTGCCCTTTGCTCGGCGTGCCTGGCCCTCCCCCAAAAAGAAGGGCAGTACAGGACGAATCGCAGCCCCACCGTGCGCGAGGAGCGCCGGCTCCGCCCCGACTGGCACCCCCCGTCGCGCGAGAGGAACGCAACCCCAGTGCCGCCAGCAGCCCCGCGGCGCCCGATTCTACCAGATGGTCTCCGCCAGCCACACCAGGGCAGGTATCGTCACGATGGAGAGGAGCGCGGAGACGACGACCGTCTGCGCCGCGTAGCGGTAGTCCTTGCCGTGCAGCTGCGCGTAGACGGCGACGTTGGACCCCACAGGACAGGCACAGGCGATGAGGACGGCGAGGGGCCGGACCGAGTCGGTCGACCCTGTCATGAGCGCGACGCCATAGGTGAACTGCAGCACGTTGAGAAAGCCGATGTACGTCGCCTCGAAGAAGGTGGCCTCCTGCCCCAGGAGGGCGATGACCAGGGGGGATGCCGAAGAAGCCGGGGTTCGAGAACGCCGCGGCGAAGCTCCCTATGGGGTCGTCCCTGAAGCACGCGCGCGAGATTGCCAGGCAGAGCAGCATGGCGAGCGCCGCAACGGCCGTCGAGGCCAGGAGGCCCTCCACGTTCTGCTGCGTGCGCGGGACCCTGAAGCCGTTCACGATGACGGCAGGGAGCACCACGTACACCAGGACGTTTCCCAGGTCGCGGCTGCCAACGTCGCCTATGCGGCCGCTGCGGTAGAGCCAGAAGCCGACCTCCACGAGGAGGAACATGACGAGTATCTGGGAGACGAGCACGACGACGGATGACATGCAGACCGCAGCCTAGCCACGGGGAAGCAGGACCTCGCAAGGCCAGCACTTGGACGGGGGCGAGGGACGTCGCGCCCTCCCGCCTAGCGCCTGGACTCCCGCATGATCTGCCGCACCAGCCAGAGCCCCAGCACCAGGGCGACCACGTAGCCCACGAAGCCGATGACCGGTATGCCAAAGATGACGGGCTGGATGCGCGCGTAGTACACCACCGAGGACCCTATGAAGAGGCCCGCGATGATGATGCCCATGGTCAGGCGGTCAGCGGCGTGGGCCATGTCGCTGATGGGGTTCTCGGTGCCGGGGAGGTCGAGGTTCATGCGCAGCTGGCCGCGGGTGAGCATCTCCATGGCCGTGTCGGCCTGGGACGCGGCCCTGAGCAGGCCGTGCGAGGCCGAGGCGGACTCCCGGAGATACGAGCGCAGCTCGCCCTTGGCGAGGTCGAGTGGCCTGGTGTGGGCCTTGATGTGGGCCCGCACGATGTCGACCATGCTGGCGTCCGGCAGGAAGCCGTCCACCGTCCCCTCGAGGGTGACGAGGGAGCGCGCGAGCATGGTGACCGTGCCGGGGAGCTCGATGCCGTTCCTGCGCGCCATGCTTATGAGCGAGTTGAGGAAGGCCCCGATGTCCAGCTCCGCGAGGTCCGCCTCGCCGAAGTCCGCGATGATCGAGTCGAGGTCGGCGAGCAGGCTCGCGTGGTCGACGTCCCTCAGGTCCGACACCGAGAAGCGCAGGAGCCCCGCCTTGAGGCCCGCGCTGTCGCGGGCGGCGACGGCAGAGACCATGTCTGCTATGGCGGAGCGGTCGTGGGACGAGAGCCTTCCCATGATGCCCAGGTCGAGGTAGACGATCTTCCCGTCGCGCACCACGAGGTTGCCGGGATGCGGGTCCGCATGGAAGAAGCCGTCGTCGATCATCTGCTGGGTGTAGTTGTCGACCAGCTTGGTGCCTATCTCCTCCAGGTCATAGCCCTGGGCGAGAAGCGCCTCGCGGTCGTCGAAGGGGATGCCCTCGACGTAGTCCATCACCACGACGTGCTCGGTGCAGAGCCTGGGGAAGGGCCGCGGGCAGTCCACGAAGCGGCAGCTCGCGTTGTTCCGGCGGAACTCCTCGAGGCTGTGGGCCTCCACCAGGAAGTCCGTCTCCTCGCGGAAGGACTGCCAGAGCTCGTCCACCACGGATTGCAGGTCGAGGAACTGGTCGTCGCCCATGAGGCCCTGCGCGCGGCGCGCGAGCGAGCGCATGATCGAGATGTCCTGCGCCATGATCTCCTGGACGTGGGGCCGCTGCAGCTTGATGGCCACCGTCTCCCCGCTGACCAGCCGCGCCTTGTGGACCTGCGCCACGGAGGCGGAGCCCAGCGGCACGTCGTCTATGGCGTCGAAGATCTCCTCGATGGGGGTCTCGTACTCCGCGCGCAGCGTCTGGAGCACGAGCTCGCGGTCCATGGGCTCCACGTCGGTCCTGAGGCGCGTCAGCTCCTGGCAGAAGCTCTCGGGGAGTATCTCCGACCTCATGGAGAGGATCTGCCCCGCCTTCACGAAGGTGGGGCCCAGCTCCTCGAGGAGCTGCCGGAAGCTGACCGGCGTGAGACCGTGGAGGATGTCGTAGTGGCTCGCGATGGCCAGAATCTCGCGCAGGCGGGCGGCCTTGCTCAGGCGGGAGATGCGGTACCTCCGGGCGTCGCCGGGAAATCCCCCCAGAAGGCCGATGGTGTCGTCGCGCACGGGAGCCCACGGTCCCTTTTCGGAGGGCCCCCAGCCGTCAAGGGGGCCACGGCCTCCCGTGGCCCCCTTGACCTGCGTGCCTTGGTCCCTCTCGCCCTGAGCCATGGGGACCTTCCTACTCGGCGTCCTGCGGCTCCCCGCCGGCCTCGGCATCATCCTCGGCGTCGTCCTCGACGACCTCCTCGGACTCGACCTCGACCTCGACGCGCTGGGCGTCGAGGTCGTCCGCGACCTCCTGGGCATGCGCCAGCCATGACGCGCGCTCCTCGGGGCTCATGGACCGCAGCTTCGCCCTGAGCAGGGCGTCGGATGTGTCGTTCGACGCCTGGCTCACCTTGTGCTTGAGCTCCTCGTTCAGGGCCTTGCCCTGCTCGACGGTGAGCTCGCCCTTCTTGACCAGGTCCTCGATCATGCCCTGGGACTTCTCGGCCCCCAGGGCGACGGCGCCGACGCCGGCCAGAAACGCCTTGCGAACGACCTCGCCAAAATCGTCGATCCCTGCCATTGCGAACCCCTTTCGGCCGCGGGGCGCCCGTGCGCCCCTCCAACATGCCGCCCTTGTACCCAAGACGTCGACGGGCAAGACGCGTCCCGTCGACGGACGGTCTATCCCAAGAGCAGGCCACACAGCTCCGCCACGCTCCGCGCCACGGCCACGGCACCCGCCCCCTCGAGCTCCTCGACGGTCCCGGTGCCGCCCAGCACCACGCCCACGCAGGGCACGCCGCAGGCGCTGGCGGCCTCCACGTCGTAGTGCCTGTCGCCCACCATGACGGCGTCGGCGGCGGCGAGCCCCATCCTGCCCAGGACGTCCCTCATCGTCTGCGCCTTCGAGATGCCGTGGTCGGCGTCCTTTCCCCCGATGACGTCGAAGAGGTCGGAGATGCCGTTGTCCGCCACGGCCCTCCTGAGCAGGCGGGTCCTCTTGGACGAGACGATTCCCAGCCTCTTGCCCGCGGCGCGCAGCGACCCGAGGAGCTCGGGGATGCCCCCGAAGACGGGCCAGGCGGCAGGCCCCAGGGACTCGTATATCTCCCGATACCTGCGCGTCACCTCCTCGGCGTCCCCCTCCGAGAGGCCAAAGACCAGGCTGAATGCCTGGGGGAAGGGCGGGCCCACGAGCTCGCCCGCACGTTCGAGCTCACGCTCGGGGATGCCGAAGTCGCGCAGCACCCTGGTGGCCGTCCCCACGATGAGGGGCTTGGAGTCCGCGAGCGTCCCGTCGAAGTCGAAAAGGACACATCCGCGCTCGGCGAGGGTGGCCCCTCCCATGGCGGTCCCCACCGACCTGGCCTCTTGATCCTGCATGGGCGCGTTCCCTTCTCCTCGTGTTCGCCCGTCCATGATAGCGTCTGGGCCGCCCCAACCTGCCCCCCTCGCGCCCGCCATCACGCAAGGTTACAAGCTGCCGTCGCCTTGGGCCGCGCGTGGCGCGACATCTGCCGGGCGCGCTACGATGGCTCTGAGTGCGCACGTTGGCGTCCAGGTCTGGAGGACAGATGGCACGCGTCTTCAACTTCTCTGCGGGTCCCGCGGCCCTTCCCGAGCCCGTTCTGCGCGAGTGCGCGGAAGAGATGCTCGACTACCGGGGGTCAGGCATGTCCGTCATGGAGATGAGCCACCGCTCGCCGCTCTACCAGTCCATCATCGACGACGCCGAGGCGACGCTCAGGCGCGTCATGGGCATCCCCGCCAACTACCACGTTCTCTTCCTCCAGGGCGGCGCGACCCTCCAGTTCGCGGGCGTCCCCCTCAACCTCATGCGCCACGGCAGGGCGGGCTACGTGGTGAGCGGCAACTGGTCCCAGAAGGCGTGCCAGGAGGCCCGGAGGTACGGCAGCGCCGAGGTGGTCGCCTCGAGCGAGGGCACCGGCTTCGACCGCGTGCCCGAGTTCCCCTCGGACCTCGACCAGAGCCTCGACTACCTCTACCTCTGCCAGAACGAGACCGTATTCGGCAACATGATGCGCGACTTCCCCGACGCGGGCTCCGTGCCGCTCGTGGCCGACGTCTCGAGCTGCTTCCTCTCGCTCCCCCTGGACGTGAGCCGCTTCGGCCTCGTCTACGCAGGCGTGCAGAAGAACGCCGGCCCCGCGGGCGTCACCGTGGTCATCGTGCGCGACGACCTCGTCCAGGACGGGCCCGCGCTCGGCGTCTGCCCCAGCTACATGGACTTTCGCCTCGAGGCGGAGAGGGGATCCATGCTCAACACGCCAAACTGCTGGGGCATCTACGTGTGCGGCAAGGTCTTCCGCTGGGTCGAGGAGCAGGGCGGGCTCGAGGCCATGGAGGCCCGCAACCTCGCCAAGGTCGGACCACTCTACGACTACCTCGACCACAGCGCGCTCTTCTCGCCCAGCGTCCTTCCCGGGCACCGCTCCATCGCGAACGTCTGCTTCAGGACGGGCGACGAGGCGCTGGACGGGGAGTTCGTGACGGGGGCGGCCGAGAGGGGCATCGCGAACCTCAAGGGGCACCGCCTCGCCGGCGGCATGCGCGCGAGCTGCTACAACGCCGTCCCCCAGGAGGCCGTCGACGCGCTCCTCGCGTACATGTCCGACTTCGAGGCGAGGCACCTGCCGCGCACGCGGCCCATCTAGCCGGGACGTGCCCGGCACCTGCGGGGCGTCCCGCGCCCCCACCAAGGAGAAGGTCGCAGACCAAAGGAGAAGGCATGCGCTACGTGAAGGTGATGGACAACATAGCCAAGAGGATCACCCGTGACGGCGAGGCGGAGCTTGGCGAGGGATACCAGAAGACCGACGACATAAGCCAGGCGGACGCGATCCTGGTGCGGGCCAGCGACATCCACGGCATCGACTTCGGCCCCTCCGTGCGCTGCGTCGCGCGCTCGGGCGCCGGCGTGAACAACATCCCGCTCGAGGAGTGCGCCAAGCGCGGCATCGTGGTGTTCAACTCGCCCGGCGGCAACTCCAACGCCGTGAAGGAGCTCGTCGTGGGCATGATCCTGGTCAACTCCCGCGGCACCGCGGGCGGCATCGACTGGGTGCGCAGCAACGCCGGCGACCCGGACATCGTGAGGGCGAGCGAGCGCAGCAAGAAGGCCTTCGTGGGCCACGAGGCCATCGGGCGCAAGGCCGGCGTCGTGGGCCTGGGCGCCGTGGGCTCCAAGGTCGCCAACGCCCTCATCAACCTGGGTCTGGACGTCTACGGCTATGACCCCTACCTCTCCGTCGAGCACGCCTGGCAGCTCTCTCGCGAGGTCAAGCGGGTGGACAGCCTCGAGGAGCTCTGCCAGGGGGCCGACTACGTGACGCTGCACGTCCCCTCGAAGGAGGACACCGTCCACATGCTGGGAGAGGAGCAGGTCTCCCTCATGGCGGACGGCGCGATGCTCCTCAACTACGCCCGCGCGGACGTCGTGGACGAGGACGGCGTGGCCAGGTCCCTCGAGTCGGGCAAGCTCGGCTGCTTCGTCTGCGACTTCGCGACCCCCAAGACCACCCGGATGCCCCGCACCCTCATCACGCCCCACATGGGGGCCTGCACCGACGAGGCAGAGGAGAACTGCGCCCGCATGGCCGTGGGCGAGATGAAGGCGTACCTCGAGGACGGCACCATCAGGAACTCCGTCAACTACCCCGACTGCGACATGGGCCCCTGCCAGGGCCAGGGGCGCTTCGCGGCGCTCCACGCCAACGTCCCCAACATGATCGGCCAGCTCACCGCCGCGCTCGCTGGCACGGGCACCAACATCCAGCGCATGAGCAACGCCTCGCGGGGCGCGCACGCGTACACGTTGGTGGACACCGACTCCCCCCTCGACCGCCAGACCTACGACCGCCTGCGCGCCATCCCCGGCGTGTACCGCATCAGGGTGATCAGGCCGGCCCAGGCCTAGCGGCCCACGCGGGCGCCACCTGACGAGCTGCAAGGAGGAATGCAGATGAGAGCCGAGCCCATGAGCTGCCTGCGGCCCACGCCGGAGCGCGCCGCCAGCTTCGCGAGCCTTCCCTACGACGTCTTCGACCGCAGGTCCGCCGCGGCGTACGTCGAGGCGCACCCCGACTCCTTCCTCGCCATCGACAGGCCCGAGACCGCCTTCCCGCCCGACCAGGACATGTACGCCCCCGAGGTCTACGCCAAGGCGGCCGAGCTCCTCAGGGCGCGCGCGCAGGACGGCACGCTCCTGCGCGACGCGACCCCCTGCTACTACGTCTGGCGCCTGGAGCAGGGCGGGCACGCGCA
The DNA here is from genome assembly GCF_000233535.1 of Olsenella sp. oral taxon 809 str. F0356. NCBI lineage: Bacteria > Bacillati > Actinomycetota > Coriobacteriia > Coriobacteriales > Atopobiaceae > Olsenella > Olsenella sp. oral taxon 809. The sequence goes on along the minus strand of NZ_JH376563.1, from coordinate 1,406,034 downwards.
GACCGGCATAGCCTGCGCGTGCGCCGTGGACGAGTACCTCGATGGGACCATCCGCCGGCACGAGGGCACGACCGCCGCCAAGGAGGCGGACCGCATCGAGCACATCCGCGCGACGGGCGCCCAGACGGGGCCGATCTTCCTCTGCTATCGCGACAACTACGCCATCGACGTCCTCGTCCGCGCCGCCACGCAGGCGAGCCCCCTCTACGACTTCACGGACGGAGAGGGCGTCCGCCAGACCATGTGGCGCATCGCGCGGCCCGCTGCCGTGGAGGCCCTGCGCGCCTGCTTCCAGACCGTGCCCTGCGCCTACATCGCCGACGGCCATCACCGCGCCGCCAGCGCCGTCCATCTGAGCCTCGAGCGCAGGCGCGCCGACGGGCGCCCCGAGGGTGCCTGCGCCAAGGGCGACGAGAGGCCCTACGACCTCTTCCTCTCGGTGCTCTTCCCCGCGAGCCAGCTCAGGGTGCTTCCCTACGACCGCGTCCTGTTCGACACCGCCGGACTCACGCCGGAGGACCTCCTCCGGGGCCTCGGCCAGGCCGGCTTCGACCTCATGGGAGAGGGCCCCTCCTTCGCGGTCCCGGGCGCGCGGCACGAGTTCGGCCTCTTCGTGGGAGGCTCCTGGCACGGCCTCAGGCTCAGGGACCACGAGACGCTCCCGGAGGGTGACCCCGTGGCGCGGCTCGACGCCGGCATACTCCAGGACCGCGTCCTGGGGCCGCTCCTGGGCATCGACGACCCGCGCACGAGCGAACGCATCCGCTTCGTCGGCGGGGTCGAGGGGACGGGCAGGCTCGAGGAGCTCGCCGGCGCGGGTGGGGCGGCCTTCTCGCTCTTCCCCACCTCGGTGGGCGAGCTCATGGCCGTGAGCGACGCGGGACGCCTCATGCCCCCCAAGTCGACCTGGTTCGAGCCCAAGCTCAGGAGCGGGCTCCTCATCCGCCGGATCTAGCCTCCGGCCAGAGCCGCCGCCCCGTATGCACCCTATGCAATCGCCCCAAAACGACCGAATCCGGGGAGGGGCGCGGGCTCTGCGTGTTAGATTGATTGAACATGTAGGGCACCAACGCAGCAGAACGGAAGCGGTCCCATGAGCAGCACTCCCCACCCCCGCAAGGGAACCACCCGCAGGGACGCGGACTCCCTCGCCCGCGGCAGCCAGGCCCACGCCCAGCAGCGTCATCATACGAGCCACGACGGCGAGCACCGCCGGCAGCCCACGGCGACCTCCACCGGAGCGAGCCACTACATCCCCACCGCCACCTACGGGAGCGCCCACCGCAGCTCCCGGCCCCTTGCCGGCCCCAGGGACACGGCCGCCCCCGGCGGTCCCAACCTCACCCGCCGCAACGCCATCGCACTCGCCGTCGTGGCCGCGCTGGGAGGAGGCGGCGTCTGGTTCGCCACCAGCAGGCCCGTCCAGGTCAAGGTGAACGGGCAGGGACTGAAGGTCACGAGGGGGGCTACCCTCGAGCAGGTGAGGGACGCCGCGTCCCTCTCGCCCAACGCCGGAAACCTCGTCTCGGTCTCGGGCAAGGTGCTCGAGCAGGGCAAGGGCTTCGCCCTCTCCGCCCGCGTGAACGGCGCGGACCTCGACCAGGACCAGATCGGCTCATACCGCGCCAAGGCGGGCGACGACATCCAGATCGGCGACGGAGCCGACCGCAGCGAGGAGTACAGCGCCACGACCAGGGAGGTCCAGCCCAAGCTGCTCATGCAGGGCGGCTACGGCGCCGTTGCCTACGTGTCGCAGTGGGGCAGGCCCGGCAGGGTCGAGACCCGCACCGGCACCACCTCGGGAGAGACCGCAGACACCACCGTGGACGAGGTCCAGGACTGCGTCATCATGCTCCACAACGTGAAGCCCGACAACGACCAGAAGCTCGTCGCCCTCACCTTCGACGACGGTCCCAGCGAGTACACCCAGCGCTACCTGGACATCCTCAACCAATACGGCGCCAGGGCGACCTTCTTCAACCTGGGCAGCCAGGTGGCGGCGTACCCCGACCTGTCGAAGGCGGTCGTCGCCCAGGGGAGCCAGGTGGCGTCGCACTCCTACACCCACCCGGAGCTCCCGACCCTGGACGAGGCGACGCTCAGGGACGAGCTCAAGAGGACCTTCGACGCCATCCGGGATACCGACGGCGTGGGCACCACCGTGATTCGCCCGCCCTACGGCGCCTTCAAGGAGTCCACCTGGCTCAAGTCCGGCGGACTGCTCTCGTGCTCGGTCATCTGGAACCAGGACTCCGAGGACTGGCGCAGGCCCGGCGCGGACAAGATCGCGGCAAACGCCCTGAACGGCATCGCGCCGGGCTCGATTATCCTCATGCACGACGGCGGCGGCAACCGCGACCAGGACGTCGAGGCGCTCCCCACCATCATCAGCAGCCTTCAGGGGCAGGGCTACACCCTCGTCACCATCAACGAGCTCCTGGCCTCCGACAGCTCCATCCCCGACGACATCAAGTCTGGCAACGCCACCCTCCCCGAGGGCTGCGTCTGGCCGACCGAGCTGGGAGACGCCTAGGCCTGCCCCCCTGCCAGCCCCTGACGTGACCTTGTTGCGAATTGCCGAGCTGGTCCCCTTCCCTGGGTATAAACCGGGGGAGGGGACCCGTCGTTTGGAGAACAATGCAGGAACGTCACCACAACATGTCCGCCCGAGGGCTGCTCCTGGCCATCCCCGCCAGCGCGCTCGCAGGCTGCCTCGCCTACGCGGGACATCAGGCGCTTGCCATGCAGAGCCTCGCCTGGGGTCTGGTCGCGACCAGCGCCGCGGCGGCGGGGCTGGGGCTCGGCCTCTTCGCCTACGCGGCACGAAGGCACGAGCCGCCTGCCACGTCCCCACGGGTGGACGGGCTCGGGACCGGCGAGCAGGCGGAGGGCGGGGACCCCGTCACGACCGCAGTCGTCAGCGCTCCCGAGGTCGGCGGCGAGGTCGCGATCGAGGCCGCGGCTCCCGCCTGGGAGCAGGCGATGGCCCGAAGCGACGCCGCGAAAGCCCCGGAGGAGGGTCGTTCGGGCGACGCGCGCGGCGGGGAGCCTGGCAGCGGGGACGCCCTGCGCTCCGAGCTCGACTACCCCTCGCTCGCGCGGGCCCTCGCGTCCACGACCGACCCCCTCGGCCTCCTCAAGGCCCTGGTGGGCGACATACGCACGCGCCAGGCACGAGTCGAGGGGAGGGGCGACGAGACGCCCCTCCCCGACGGAGGCGACCCCGAGGCCCCCGGCGCCCTCGACCCCCTCGCCTTCCGCACGACACGCGTGCGGAAGGACGGGCAGGTCGTGGCACGTCCCTCGGGCCTCGAGCTCTACCTGGCACGCAGGCTCGAGGAGGCGGGGCTCTTCTCCAAGGACGTCCGCCTCCCACAGGTGGACGTCGCGGTGCTCTCGTCCACCCAGGGCATCTACCTGCGCATCCTAGAGCCGGAGCTTCCCTATCTGGCAAAGCTCCGCGTGCTTGCCATCGAGGCGGCGCTCAACTCCGTCCGCTATGCGGCCAGCTACTTCGACGAGCCGGGCAACGTGAGCGTCGAGGACTGCTACAAGCTCGACCGCGAGCTGGCGAGCTCCATCTGCGCCCAGATGCCGCCCCTCGACCAGCCCGTGCCTCTCCAGGAGGGCGAGCTCCCCGACGGCGAGTGGACGGTGCGCAGGGCCATCTCCTCGGCGATCGAGAACCTCCAGCTCCCCTACCGGCTCGAGGCGGACTTCCGCTGCAACGTCTCCGACGGCAACGTCGCCATCCAGGTCGAGCTCACGCCGGAGTCGGTGTTCCCCTCGTCCATGTTCGTGAGCGGGCTCGGCGTCGTCCCCAGCACCCGCCAGATGCGCCGTCAGGCGGCCTCTGACTATGCCAGGCGCCTTGCCATCCTCCTCGCCGCGGCGGCCTTCCGGAGCTCGTCCAAGGTCCTCCACGTCTGGTTCGCCGGCGTGGTCAACGGCGCGAGCACGCATCGCTGCTACATCTCGGTCGACTTCGACCGCTGGCGCTTCGCGCGGCTCGACCTCGAGCGCCTGGACGACCTCGAGCGCAGCTTCCGTCCCTTCGTCCCCGTCATACGCGTGGAGGACGGCGTCCTCCGTCCCGTGCGGCAGGGGTTCAGCCTCGCCGAGGGGCGCTTCTGCCCTCCCATGCGACACCTCCCGCCTTCGCTCAGCACCCGCAGGCTCAGCAAGCCCGTGGCCCGCGCCCTGGGCTGCGAGCGCGTCTACGGGCTCTCCATCGAGGAGGGGGACAAGCGCAACGTCCTGGCCTTCGACATCATGAGGAGGCTGGTCCCCGCCTCCCAGGACGGCTCGGTCGAGAAGAACGTCAAGACCATCCTCGAGCTGGCGGGCGACGACCCCGACCCGTTGGTGAGGTCCGCGGCGGAGCGCTGTGTCACCAAGCTGGTGGACGGCTCGCTCGAGGAGGACGCCATCAGCGTGGGCGACGAGTTCCTGAACGGGGACGCGCTCACCAGGGCGTCGGCCAAGGGCCAGGAGCTCATGGCGGAGGGCCGCTTCGACGAGGCGCGGGCCCTCTGCGAGGCGGCGTTGGCCCCCGTCGACGCGGCCGGCAGCTACGAGGACGCGGACAGGGTCGTCTGGCGCTACTTCGCCAACTTCGTCGACCGCACGCTCTACAACCGGCTCTACGGCAGGGACGGCGTCTCGCTCATGCTCGTGCCCGACGCCTACTTCGAGTGCCACGCGCTCCTCGCGGGCTGCCACGTCGCCGCGGGCAGGGGCGAGGACGCGCTGCGCGAGGCGAGACGGATGGTGGAGCTCGCCCCCCTGGACCGCTCCGCCCAGCTCGCCCTGGCACGCGCGACCCTCGAGGCCCAGGGGCCCGAGGCGGCCGAGAGGGTCCTCAAGGAGGGGCTCGCGCTCGCGCACGACCCGGAGGGCATCGCGGGGTCGTACCTCTCGCTTGCCTGGCTGCTGGGCCAGAGGGGGGAGCACGCCCTCGCCGGGGCCTGCGTGAGGCACCTGCTAAGGCTCCTCCCCCGCCTCGACCTCTCGAGGCTCGCCCAGGCGCAGGGCATGGGGCTTCAGGGCCTGGCGCTCGTCGGCCTGGGGGGACAGTTCCAGGCGGGCGACCCCGAGGCGCTCCTCGAGGAGAACGACATCCCCCTCGCGCCCACCCCAGAGATGAGCAAGGCGTTCCAGGACTGCGCCCGCGCGTCCGTGGACGCGGAGGTCTTCCCCGTGGCGCGTAGCTTCGTGAGCATCCTCAACCGCTTCGACCCGAGCGACGTGCTGACGGGCATCCTGCGCTCCCTGGAGGACGCTCCCGACGCATAGCCGAGTCCCTTCCCCGAGCGCATCCGTCGACGCAAGCCCCCGCCCATCCCAAGGGGTGGGCGGGGGCTTCGAGGCCATGCCAAGGGGCCTGCTGCTCGTTGGGCTCCGAAGTGGAGAGCCTAGCGGACGGGGCGCGCCTCCTTGAAGCCAAGCTGGCAATAGTGGCGGTAGTACTGGGAGAGGTCGTTGCCAAAGGCCCGGTCGAGGTCGGGGTTGGCGGCACGGTAGGCCCTCACGTCGAAGTTGCGGCTCGACCTTCTCCCCTCCCTCATGCCGAACTCCGCGAAGTGGGCGAGCGCCGCCTCGGGGCTCCCGCCGAAGGCAGCCCTCAGGTCGGGGTTGGACGCCAGGTAGTACTCGCAGTCGAAGACCATGCCGTAGTCGAAGCCCTGGTACACGAACGGCGCGTTGGGCGAGCCGGCATGGGAGATGCCATCACGCAGCCAGTCATTCCTGTTCCTGACCCAGGTCGTCAGGTAGTCGACGTTCCCGGCCCAGCTGTCGAAGGGCCTCACCGTGTTATCGAAGTGCGTGATGCCGAAGACGGTCTCGTTCATCCGCTCTGAGGCGGCAAGCTCGCCGCGATAGAAGGCGATGGAGCGCAACTGCCCTTCCCCACCCCGGGCGGAGCCGCCACCCAGCAGGACCTTGTCGACCAGCGGGGAGAGCTGGCCCCCATAGACCTCCCCCATGCGCTTCCGCACGGCCGCGATCCTGGGCACCCAGGCCCCGTTGATCAGGCTGAAGCCCTCATAACGCGAGAACTCCGAGTCATAGTGGTCGGTGCGGGTGCCGCCGCAGGAGTCGAAGTCCCAGACGGGGGCCCAGACGAAGGTCTTGCTCCCGGCGTCGAGATAGCAGTAGGTCGACGTCCCAAATGCGTCGACGTTCTTGAGGAGCTCGTTCAGCAGGTAGGTCTTGGCGAGGGAGTCGAGGTCGAAGGAGTAGCCGTCACTCAGGTTGAAGCGCCCCTTGTCGGCGTTTGCCATGGCCTCGCGCATGGCGGCCGCCACGTGGAGCACCGCCTTCTCCGAGGCCACCTCGGGGTTCTTCAGCACGAAGTGGCCATGCTGGGTCGAGAACCAGCTCTTCTCGCCCTTGTGCCAGGCGTCGTCCAGCTCGAGCAGGTAGCCGCCGCTCAGGTCCTTGGGGTCGCGCACCCCCGGCACGCAGGAATACTCGAGGCCGCCTGCGCCCTTGCGTATGGCGGCAGGGAGGGAGTCGGGGTCAACGCCCTCGTTTGCCTTCTTGTAGTCGTCCTCGAGCTTGTGGATGTCCACGCGGCCGGACCCGACGTCGACCTTCTCGGTGAGGAGGTAGCTGCCGCGGTACTCGCCGTCGTAGTACAGGTCCACCGGGGCGCACTCCACGCCCAGCATGCCCAGCTCACGGGCAAGGTCGTAGGCTATGCTGCTGCGCATGAGCGTGGGGTCGGCGGCGTTTGCGAGGAGCACCCACTTCTTGGACTGGTTCTCCTTGTTGCCCGTCGCGAGCAGGTCCGCCTTCTTGCTGAGCGAGACCTGGTACGGCTTCTTGTTGCCGATGCCCCAGGTCGAGTTGCCCCTGCCCTTCACGGTCGAGAGCTTGCCCTTTGACGCGTCGTCCCTCTCGTATATCACGCCACCACGGGCGTCGACCGCGCTCACGACCACCTTCGCCTTGCGCTCGTGCCTGGGGTCGGCCTCGACGTAGGCACGGCCCCTCGCCTTCGCGTCCTCGCTCGACAGGTAGATGGTCTCGATCCTGGCGGAGCGCATGATCGTCAGGCTCTGGGGGCTCAGCCTGGGCGCCATCCTGAGCGAGAGGGACAGGTCCCCCTGGCCGTTGGCGCTTCCCAGCCTCCTCAGCGCCGCGAGCGTGAGGGGGCCATCGACCCTCGACTCCCTCCCGCCCTGCTGGACGTAGGGGCGCAGCAGGTCTCCCGCCCAGTCCGTGAAGCGCACGACGGTCTCGTCCGTCGCGTGCGAGGGAAGGAAGAGGTAGCTCCCGCCGTCCAACTGGGTGGAGCGGACCTCATGGCTGCCCCCCTCGCTGCCGACCGACGCCGCGGCGCAGGTGGCCGCCCCATACCAGGCGACCCCCTCGCCATTCCATCCCACGGAGGTCAGGTGGGAGTCCTCGTTCCTGGAAACCGTGAAGTTGTGCGCGCCCGCCTTCGCGCTGGGGTTGTACTCGCGCAGGAGGGGAACGCCGCCCTTCCCTGCCGAATGCCAGCCCACGCCCTCGTAGCGCCAGCCCACGTGCACGAGCGTCCTGCGCTCCTCGTCGCTCAGGGTGTAGTGGTGGTCGCCGACGTTGGGGTTGTAGAGCCTGAACACGTCGAGGCCCGTCCTGGGCGCGATCCAGCCGACGCCCTCGTAGCGCCAGCCCACGTGCACGAGGTTGTCGCGCTCCTTGGGCGAGGTGGTGTAGAAGTGCTCGCCGCTGTTTGGGTTGTAGAGGCGGTGCACGTCGTCGTAGGAAAGGGTCGACTCCTTCCCCTCGGCCAGAGCCTGCTTGGCGGAGGGCTGCGCGACGGGCGCGGTCGGCGCCTTCTTCGCCGACTGCGCCGTGGCCGTTGCCCGCGACGTCGCCTTGGCCTTGCCGGAGTTCGTGGCAGGGGCGGCGAGCTCGCGCGCCATCAGGACGGGCTCCTTGGCCTCCATCGGCTCGGGGGCAGCGGAGGGCCGCGTCTCCACGACGCCCCCCTCGGGAGCTGTCGCCGCCTCGCCCTCGGCCACTTCGGGGGCAGTGCCTTCGGTTGCGTGGCCTTCCCCCTCGTCGGAGGCTGCGGGGGCTTCTTTCTCGTCGGAGGCTGCGGGGCCTTCCTCCTGGACGGGCGCCACGTGGACCACGGCATCCTCCGCCGTGCCCGGCGCACCCGCCCCATCCCATGCCTTCGCGTCCCCCTGGGGGGAAGCGGCCGGCCCCTCAGGCCCGTCGGGCCGGTTGAGCTCGTCCGGAATCGTTGCGCCCCCTTCCTCGTCCGACGTCGTGGGGGCGGACGCCGTGACCTCGCCGAGGCCTCCCGAGGCCGGTGACGTCGCCGGCTCGACGGCACACGCGAGGGACGTGGGCAGCAGCGCCGCCGCAAGGATCGCACCAGAGATGCAGGCAAGCCCCTGAGCACCCTTTAAGCGCATGTGAGGGTCCTTTCGATCAAAAAATTTTCCACACCTCTCCTAGTGTAGGCCGTGGCATGGAAATGACAGGAACCATTCAGCCAAACGGCGCGGCCGAAGCAGGACGATTCCCACCCCGGCCGCGCACGCGTGAGGCCACGTCTTGGCCGCGCCTCTAGAACTCGAGCTCCATGAGCCTGGCGATGCTCACGATGTAGATCTCGAGAGCGCGCTTGAACTGCGCCTCCTCGAAGCCCTCGTCGGCGCTGTGCTCGGCCCCGACCCAGTAGGGCATGGGGAAGTGCGGGTCGTTGGGACCAAAGGCGCCGCCGGCCTTGAAGTGGCGCGCGTAGGTCCCGCCTCCGATGGTGTAGGGCTGGTCGTTGCGACCCGTGTACTCGTTGTAGGTGCGCACCAGGGTCTGGATGCCCTCGGCGGCGGGGTCGGTGTAGAAGGGCACCATGTCGAGATCGACGGTCAGGCTGCAGTGGTGTGCCTCGCAGAGGGCGCCCACCTCAGCCGTGATCTTGTCGGAGGTGATGGACTTGGGATAGCGGGAGTCGATGGTCTGCTCGAAGACGCCGTCCTTGGTGCGGATGGTGCCACCGATGCAGGTGAGGGGGTCGAAGAGGTCGTCCGTCGCGGCGATGTTCAGGGTCGAGCCGTCCGTGGAGCCAAAGACGAGGCGTTCGAGCTCGAGGAACTCGCGCTCGCCCTCGCCGCAGAGCCCGTTCTGGAGCAGGTAGTCGACGATGAGGCCTATCGCGTTGATGGAGCCCTCGGGAGTCGAGGCGTGCGCGCCGATGCCGTGGGCCACGATTCGCGCGAGGCCCTCCCCCGCTTCCTCGACGTCGATGCGCTCCGCCGCGGGAAGGCTCGCCGCACTGGCGCGCACGACGGCCGCGGCCTCGCCGGCGACGGCGTTGCCCACCGTCCCGCCGTCGAAGTCCACGATCACGTCAGAGACCCTGCCCGAGCGGATGGTGGCGGAGTAGCCACCCTTCTCGCCGCAGATCAGCGGGAAGTCCGCGTCGGGCGTGAAGAGGAACTCGGGCTGCTCGAAGTTCTCGATGTACCACTCGACGTCGCGCATGTCGGTCTCCTCGTTGTTGCCGAGGATGCAGCGCAGGGTGTAGGGCAGCCTCCTGCCCGTGGCGGCCACCTTGTCGACGAAGTACTTGGCCGCATAGAGCGAGAGGACCGTGGGGCCCTTGTCGTCGAGGACGCCGCGACCGATGAGGAAGCCGTCCTTGCGGGTGACCTTGAAGGGGTCGTAGTGCCAGCCGGTCCCCTCGGGGACGATGTCGGTGTGGCCGATGGTCGCGATCTGCTTGGGCGAGTCCCCCTCGAGGTCCGCATAGCCGATCCGGCCCTCGCAGTCGTGGGCGTCAAGGCCCAGGCGAGAGGCGATCCGGAGCGCCTCGCTCAGCGCTTCGTAGGGTGCGGGACCATAGGGCATGCCGGGCCTCGCGTTGCCCATGTCCTCGACGGACCTGATGGCCACGAGGGACTCGATGTCCTTGACGACGTCCTCCCAGACGTCCTCGACGTACTGGTGGACCTCCTGCTTCAGCTCTTCGTCGCCCATCCTGTCTCCTTTCGCATAGAGACGCCTCGTTATTGCAAACGCTGCAAGGGTAGCATTGATGGCCGGCATGTCCTGGCGACCTCGCGCGCGGTACGGCAAGCGGGGGCCATTGCGCCCGTCGGCGCGACCCCTTGGCGAAGCTGCCGCTACAATGGGTCGCACGCCCACGCGGCAGGACGTCGCGCAAGAATCCGAGAGGAGCCCCATGGCACCGCAGGAACTCTGGCCTCCCCGCTTCTCCGTGGCGATATTCGACTTTGACGGGACCCTAAGCGACACGGCAGGCATCTGGCGACAGGTCGACGAGGTCTTCCTGAGCTCGCGCGGGCTTCCCTACGAGGAGGACTACCCCCAGGCCATGAACGCGCTGGGGTTTGCGGCGGGGGCAGCCTACACCATCCAGCGCTTCGGCCTGGAAGAGACGGTGGAGGACATCTGCGACGAGTGGAACCGCCTGGGCCGGGCGCTCTACGAGACGCAGGCGAGCCTGAGGCCCGGCGCCCTGCGCTACCTGCGGGAGCTGAGGTCCCGGGGGATCCCCCTGGGACTCGCCACGACCAACGACCCCGAGGTGCTCCTGAGCATGCAGAGGGTCGACCTCCGGTCCCTCTTCGACGTGCTGGTCACGAACCGCGAGGTCGAGGTGCCCAAGAGTGAGCCCGACATCTACCTCGCCTGCGCGGACGAGCTCGGCGGGGAGCCGCGGGAGACCATCGTCTTCGAGGACATCGTGCCCGGCACGCGCGCCGCGCGCGAGGCTGGCTTCCTCACCTGCGGGGTGCGCTGCGACGACCCGACCCAGGAGGTCGAGGCGCTCAGGGAGTCTGCGGAGCTCTGGCTGGACGACTGGCGCGGCATCGAGCTGTAGGCGACCCGCACGCACGCCCAGGCGCACGGGCGGGTCGCAATGAGGCAGGCTCGTCCGGGAATGCCGGCTTCGGCTAGTCGAGCTGCATGAGTCTCCAGATGGCAAGGACGTAGACCTTGAGCGCACGGCGCAGGCTCTCTTCGCTCACGCCCTCGTCAGCCCCGTGCTCGGGTCCCACCCAGTCGGGGACCTCCTCCTTGGGCTCGTGGGGACCGAAGGCGCAGGCCCTCTCGAAGAGGCGCGCGTAGGTGCCTCCCCCGATCACGAATGCCTCGCTCCTGCCGCCCGCGTAGTCGTCGTAGCTCCTGAGGAGGCACTGGACCTCGGGGCTCTGGGGGTCGATGTAGAAGGGCACCTTGTCCTGGTCGACGGCGAAGCTGGCGCCATGGGCTTCGGCGAGGGCACCCAGGCGCTCGCGGATGGCGTCGCCGTCGATGCTCGTGGGATACCGGCTGTCCACGGTCTGGACGAGACGGCCACCCACCGCGCGCACGGTCCCGCCGATGGCGGTGAGGGGGCCGAACTTCTCGTCCGAGGTCTTGATGCCCAGCGCGGCGCCATCGTGCCCCGAGGCGCAGAGGGCGTGCTGGAGCTCGAGGAAGCCCCTCTCGCCCGCGCTGCAGATTCCGTTGTCGAGCAGGTAGCCCACGAGCAGACCGATGGCGTTGAGCGTCCCCTCGGGAAGCGACGCGTGCCCTCCCCTGCCCGTGGCGACGATGCGGGCGAGGCCCGAGGGCTCCTCCCTGAGCTCGATGCCCTCGGCCGCCGGAAGGGCGGGGGCGTCGGCACGCACGAGCGCCTCGGCACGACCGGGGATGGCGTTGGCGACGGTGCCGCCATCCATCCAGGCGATGCGGCTCTCCCCCTCGCCCCCAAAGGCCTCCGCGGAGGTGAAGTGGCCATGGAAGACGCCCTTCTCGCCGCAGATCAGGGGGAAGTCGGCATCCGGCGAGAAGCAGAAGTCGGGCCCGTCGTAGTGGGCGAGGTACCACTTGAGGTCGCCCATCGTGGTCTCCTCCGCGTTGCCCACGATGCAGCGAAGGGTGCGGGGCAGCCTCTTGCCCGTGCGATCGGCAAGGCGCTTGAAGAAGTGCGCAGCATAGAGCGAGAGGACCAGGGGGCCCTTGTCGTCGAGGACGCCGCGGCCGATGAGGTAGCCATCCCTTCGGGTCACGTCGAAGGGGTCGACGGTCCAGCCCAGACCCTCGGGCACGACGTCGGTGTGCGCGATGGTGGCGATCTGTCGCCTCGAGTCGCCCGGCAAGTCCGCATAACCGATGTAGCCCTCGCACTCGTGGGCCTCCAGGCCCAGGCGCTCGGCGATCTTGAGGCCCTGCACCAGGGCGTCGTGGCTGGCCGGTCCCCAGGGCATGCCTGGCGCGGCCGCCCCGAGGTCCTCGACGGAGCGAATCCTCACGAGCGAGCGGATGTCCTCGACGGCATCCTCCCAGACCTCGTCCACATATGCGTCGAGCCGTCCCTTGAGCTCCTCTTCGGTCATGCGTCCTCCAAAGTCGACGTTTGCTCAGCGACCTGAGTCTACCCTCTGGCAAGCGACGCGTGGCACGCCGCGCCAGTCGTCGGCCGCACAAGGGCCAAGGTCCAATTCTGGACAAGGAACGGGGACATGGCATTGCACGCCCTCCGTTGGCCGCGTGCGACGATACAACCCCGGCACGGGCTCGTCTAGACTGTTTGGGACCGTAGACTTCGAACGGAGAACCCCACATGCCCAAGGCGTCCATAGCCATACCCTGCTACAACGCGGTGCGGCACATCGAGCAGACGGTGGCCTCCGCGCTGGCCCAGACCATGGGGGACTTCGAGCTCGTCCTGGTCAACGACGGCTCCACCGACGGCACCCTCGAGCTGCTCGAGCGCCTCGCCTCCACCGACCCGCGCATCCGCGTCATCGACCAGCCCAACGGCGGCGAGGGCGTGGCCCGCGACGCCGGTCGCGCCGCCTGCAGGGGAGAATGGCTCTACTTCCTCGACTCGGACGACCTCATGGAGCCCACCCTCCTCGAGGAGGCCATCGCCCGCGGGGAGGAGACCGACGCAGACCTGGTCGTCTTCCGAACGCAGGAGCTCGACGACCAGACGGGCGAGCTCAGGTACTTCCACTGGTGCTTCGACGTCGACTGGATAGGCGCGGACGTGTTCGACCCGCACGAGCACCCCCAGCGCATACTCAACTCCTTCCAGAACTGGGTGCACAACAAGCTCTGGCGCGCGAGCTTCGTGCAAGGGCGCGGGCTCCGCTTCCAGCACGTCCACCGCACGGCCGACCTGCTCTTCACCTGCAGGGCCCTGACCGAGGCGCACCGGATAGCGCTCCTTGACCGCCCCCTCCACCGCTACCGGGTGAACAACCCCGGAAGCGCCCTCTTCACGAGCGACTCGTACCCCCTCGACTTCTACGACGCCTTCGTCGAGCTCAGGGACCAGATTGACGGGGAGGGTACCTGGGAGCTGTACGGACAGTCCTTCGTGAACTGGGTCACGGAGGGCGTCGCGATGAACCTCCGGCGCGCACGCTCCCTCGAGGGCTTCTCCGCGATCTACCAGAAGATGCACGACGAGGGCTTGCGTGAGCTGCGCTTCGACCAGCTGGCACGCGAGGACGCCATCAACCCCGACCGCTGGGACCGCTGCGAGGCGATTCTCGAGCTGCCCCTGGACGAGCTCCTCTTCCGCTACTTCGCCCTCGAGAAGGAGGAGGTCCGGCGCTCGCAGACCGACCTCTCGTTCGCCAGGCTGGGCCTTGACGCCCTAGCGGGCGAGCTGGAGTGCGTGACCGAGTCGGCCTCCTTCAAGATAGGCAGGGCGATCACCTCTCCCCTGCGAGCGTTCAGGGACGCCACGGGCGGGGCGGGGCGCTAGGCGCACCCGGGCGGGGCGGCACCCTCGGGGCGGCACCCTATGCCTCGTCGTGCCTCAGCTGGAAGTAGTCGCTGAAGCTGTCCAGGTTGGGGTCGACGGCAGGGTCCCCCTTCGCGAAGAAGCCAGGGTGCTTCCGTACGACGAGGGCCTTCTCGCTCAGGTAGCGCTGACGCATGCCCACGTCCACGGACTCGCGCCCGCGTGACGAGAACTCCCGGTGTCGCAGGCGGGCATACGGCGTGTACGCGACCACGTAGCCCGCCTCGCGCGCCCGCAGGCAGAAGTCGCCGTCGTTGAAGCCCACTGCCAGCTCCTCGTCGTAGCCCCCCAGCTCGTCGAAGACCTCGCGCCTCACCGCCTGGCAGGCGCCCGTCACCATGGAGAAGTCGCCGGGCAGGCCGGCGGAGTAGCCGTATCCCAGCGCGTCGGCCGCCAGGTTCTGGTTGACGTGGGCGAAGTCGCAGTTGGCATTGGCCACCATGCCCGCATGCTGCACGAGGTCGTCCTCGTAGAGGAGCTTGGCCCCCACGACTCCCACCTCGGGCCTCCTGAGCTCCCCCACCAGCTCCGACATCCAGGAGGGGTCGATGACCTCCGTGTCGTTGTTGAGGAAGAGGAGCACGTCTCCCAGGGCGTGCGAGGCCCCCAGGTTGACGATGGCGGAGTAGTTGAACTCGCCCTCGTGGCGCGGCTGCCAGCTCACGACGCGCACGCGCGGGTCCTGCCGAAGGCTCTCGTAGAGGTCGAACGTCTCCTGGTCGCAACTCCCGTTCTCCACCACCACCAGCTCGAGGCGCGGGTAGTCTGTGCGGTCGAGCAGGCTCCTGGCACAGCGTCCCAGAAGCCCCGCGTGGTCGCGGTTGGGCACGATGACGCTCACCAGGGGCGGCTCCTCGCCCAGGTCGTAGCGGACGCGATAGGTGTAGGGCAGGGGCCCGTCGCCCACGCTCGCGACGAGACCGCGGCGGGCAAGGTGACGCTCGAGCGCGATCCTGCCTGCCACGTGGGCGTAGGGCTTCTGGTCGCCACCTCCCGCCGTGGAGCCCCCGTGCTCCCTCCAGTGGTAGAGCACCCGCGGGACCCGCACGACGTCTCGCGCGACCTCGAAGGCCTTGAGGGTGAGGTCGAAGTCCTGCGCGCCCGCCACGTCCGCGCCAGAGCGCTCCGTGAGGTCGAGGACCCTCCTGCTCACCATGAGGAGGTGCGTCACGTAGTTGTGGCCGTGCAACTTGGTCAGGCTGGGAGGAGACTTGAAGGCAGGCCCGTGCAGGTGCCCGTCCCTGAGCCTGTCCTCGTCGCAATAGAGGAGGTCGACCTCGGGGTTGCTGGCGACCTCCTGGGCATAGCACCAGAGGCAGTCTCCCTCCAGCACGTCGTCATGGTCCATGAAGCCGACGTAGTCGCCCGTTGCGGCAGCTATACCTGCATTCGTGTTCTCCGCGATCGAGCGGTTCTCCACCTCCACGACCTTTATGCGGGGGTCGTCGATCGCACCCAGGACCTGGTCGACGGAGTCGCAGGGCCCGCTGGCGTTGACCAGCACGAGCTCCCAGTTGGGATATGACTGCGCGAGGACCGAGCCCACGGCCTCGCTCAGGAAGCTGGCAGGCGTCCTGTACACGGGCATCACGAGCGAGACGAGCGGCGCGTCCGGGCCAAGGGAGTCCCTCCAGTCCCGGCGCTGGCGGCCAAGCTCTGCGTCGGTCGCGCGGTGGGCCTCGAACCAGCGCTCGTAGGCGGGATCGGCGTACGCCGCGCCCAGGCGCTCGTTCGTCCTGGCCCAGTGGGAGGTGGCGACGTTGGGGTGCATGCCCGCGAAGCAGCTCCTCTCCCCCACGCGGACGACCACGCAGAAGTGGTCGAGGTTGCGGGGAAGCTCCAGGGAGAAGCTCATGACGCGGCGGGAACCCACCGCATCCCTCACCAGCTGGTCCTCGAGCAGGTGCCATCTGGCATGCACCTGCCGAGAGGCGTCGGACGAGAGGACCTCGAGCTCGGGCCCGCTCGCACCCTCCTCGGGGAAGGTCGCGCCCAGCCGCCACACGGCGACGTCATCCCCCTTGGGCCAGACCTCCCTGACGCTGAGGGAGGCGGTCGCCCCCGAAGCCCTGCGCTCGATCCCGCGAATGGCCGACGCCACCTGGGGATGGCGCAGGGTGAGGAGACGGGACTGCAGCTTGGAGCCGCGAGCGGAGAACCTCAGGCGGCCCTTCTCCCCAGAGGGAGACTCGAGCGCAATGTCGCAGTCCGTGGAGAGGAGGGGGAGCACTACGACCCATACGCAGCCTGCGGCGGCATGGTGGCAGAGCGTCTCGCGCACGCCCGGTCCGACGGGAAGGCAACGAGAGGGGACCTCGTCACCAGCATGGGTGGATACCCTGGCCTCCAGCATCCCGGCCGGACGGTCGAGGAGGACGCAGGCGTAGCCCACGCCCAGACCCCTGCACATCGCAACACATCTCACGCTTCGCTCCCAGTCTGCCGTCGCCGCTCAAGAAGAAGTATATCCGCCCCAGGCGAGGTGCCCCCCTCCCGGCAGAGGTCGGAGGTCGGAGCTCGGGCGGGCAGAGGCCGGCGGCGTCCGACGCGTCTCTCGATGTAACGACTACGTCCGACGCGCCTCTCGGCGTGACGACGGCGTCCGACGCGCCTCTCGGCGTGACGACGACGTCCGGCGCGTCTATCGACATGCCGACAACGTCAAACGCGTCCCCCGAAACGGCGAAAGCGTCCGACGCGTCTGAGGCCACCGCGTTTGCCCAGTTGGCGCGATTGTCTCAGACGCGTTCGACGCTTTGGGGCAAGAAACACACGCGTTGGGCGCTTCGGGACGAAATTGGCACGCGTTGGGCGCTTTGGGATGCAACTATCACGCATTCGACGTTTTGAGACGAGAGGCGCGCGCGTTCGACGTCACAGGTTTGCGAGAGTCGAACGCGTTCGACGTCGTGAGCGTCGCCTAGCCGACGGATGGACGGAATCACGACGCAAGAAAGCGCCCCAACCCGCCGTGATGGGCGAATTGGGGCACGAAAGCCTTATGCAAGCCTTCTACCTGCTGTTTTGCAGGGCACTTACATCTTGTGAACGTTGGAAGCCTGGAGCTTGCCGTTCTGGCCGGTGGTGATGTCAAACTCGACAGCCTGGCCCTCGTCCAGAGTCTTGAAGCCGTCCATCTGGATCTCGGAGTAGTGGACGAACAGGTCGTCGCCATCCTCGCGAGAGATGAAGCCATAGCCCTTGTCGGGGTTGAACCACTTAACAGTACCCTGTGCCATGTCGTGCCTTTCTTTCTTGCCCCGAGGGGCGAAGCGCTGCGCTGTCGCGCGATACATTGTGACACCTAGTCACAGGAGCTAGTGTACCCCATTGCCCTGAGGTTCTGGGCAACAATCGCGCCGGCTCAAGAAAATGGGGCATTCCCACGGAATGCCCCACAAATCAGACTCCACCGGAAAGCGGTCTTACCTGCCGCCGTACATCCTCGCGTAGTACTCCTGGTACGAGCCGCTGGTCACGTGGTCGACCCACTCGGGATTGTCCAGGTACCAGCGGATGGTCTTCACGATGCCCTCCTCGTAGGGGGTCTCGGGGTACCAGCCCAGCTCCTCGCGGATCTTGTCCGGCGCCATGCCGTAGCGGCGGTCGTGTCCGGCGCGGTCGGTGACGTGGCGGATGAGCCCCTCGTTCACGGCTTCGTCGCCCGTGACCTTGGCGACCTCGGCAATGATCGTCTTCACGATGTAGATGTTGGCGCGCTCGTTGTGCCCGCCCACGTTGTAGACCTCGCCCAGGCGGCCTCCCGTGGCGACCATGTCGATGGCCTTGCAGTGGTCGTCCACATAGAGCCAGTCGCGCACGTTGAGCCCATCACCATACACGGGAAGCTCCCTGTGGTTCAGCGCGTTGTGGATCATGAGGGGGATGAGCTTCTCGGGGAACTGGAAGGGCCCGTAGTTGTTGGAGCAGCGCGTGATGACCGCAGGGAAGCCGTAGGTGTCGTGATAGGCCTTGACGAAGAGGTCGGCAGAGGTCTTGGACGCGCTGTAGGGGCTGTGCGGGTTGAGCGGCGTGGTCTCGCGGAAGTAGTCGGTATGCTCGGGGTCGGCGGGGCTCCCGTCAGGGTTGATCTTCTCCGGGATGGCCAGGGTGCCGTACACCTCGTCGGTGCCCACCTGCAGGTAGCGGTGGTCGCCGAAGCCGCCCTTGCCGTCGTCCCAGGCGGCGCGGCAGCAGTTGAGCAGGTTCACGGTGCCCATCACGTTGGTGTCGGCGAAGATGCCGGGGTCCGCGATGGAGCGGTCCACGTGGCTCTCGGCGGCGAAGTTGATCACGTAGTCGGGCTGATAAGTGGCGAGGGCGTCGCTCATGGCCTTCTCGTCGCGGATGTCCGCGTGCAGGAAGACGTGGCGGTCGTCGCCCTCGATGGAGGCGAGGTTCTCGAGGTTGCCCGCATAGGTGAGGGCGTCCACGTTGACGATGCGGATGTCGTCGTGCTTGCGCAGCATGTACAGCACGAAGTTCGATCCGATGAATCCGGCGCCGCCGGTGACGAGGTAGGTCTTCAAAGGGGTTCCTCCAAGCGTTGATCGGGAAGCTGGCCAACTTCGGGCGGTCTCTCTTCCCTAGATTCTACGGACGCAGGCCATCACGTGCAGAGACGAACACAAACGCCATGCTCGTCCCGCGTCCGCACCTCTCCAGGCCATCATGCGTCCTGCGATCGTGCACCACTCCCATGGGCTTATCCGGCAAGTTCGTCGAAGTTCTGGCGATAGGAGCGCAGCGCCTCCCTCCACGGCCTCATCTGGTTGCCGATGGTCGCCTCCAGACGGGCGTTCCTGAGCGCCGAGAAGCGGGGACGGTCTGCGGAGGCGGGGTTGGCCCGCTTGTATTCCTCGCTCGTGCAGCGGACGACCCCGCAACCCTTGCCAAACTCCTCGAAGGTCGCCTGGGCGAAGTCGGCCCAGGAGCAGGTGCCCTCGTTGGTGCAGTGGTAGATGCCGTAATCCCCAGTCACCGCAAGCGAGAGAATCTCGTGCGCGAGGTCGTTCGCGCTGGTGGGGTTGCCCATCTGGTCGTCGACGACGGTCACCCGGTCGTGCGTCTCGGCGAGGCGCAGCATGGTCTTCACGAAGTTCTTCCCCACGTAGCCATAGAGCCAGGCCGTGCGAAGCACGAAGGTCCTGGGGTTGGCGGCGAGGGCAAGGCCCTCCCCCGCCAGCTTCGAGCGCCCATAGGCACTGATGGGCGCCGGGACGTCGGACTCGAGGCGCTCGCCCTCGACGTTGCCGGGAAACACGTAGTCCGTGGAGACCTGGACGAGCGTCGCCCCCTGTCGCGAGCAGGCGCGGGCGAGGTTCATGGGGCCCAGGGCGTTCGCCGCGAAGGCGGTCGGGAAGTTGGCCTCGCAGCCGTCGACGTTGGTCATCGCGGCGCAGTTGATGGCGAGGTCGTACGGCCCATGGACGTCAAACCAGGAGTCGACGGCCGCCGCGTCGGATATGTCCAGGTCCTCGATGTCTATGTAGTCGACGTCCGCGCCCGCGTAGGCCTCGGGAATGGGCCCGATCTCGGAATGGCCCTCTTTGATGAGGCGGCGCAGCTCGTTGCCCAGCTGGCCGTGGGAGCCGGTTACCAGAATCTTCATGGGCGTTCCTTCCCTCGCTAGCGGGCGATGCCGCGGGCAGAGCAGTAGTCGGAGAAGCTGGGATGCCTGGTGTCCTTCTCGGACAGGTTGACCTCGACACCCTCGACCAGGGGCCACTCGACCCCTATCGTCGGGTCGTCCCACATGAGGCCGCCCTCGTCGTTGGGATGGTAGACGTCGTCGCACTTGTAGCAGAATACCGCCGTCTCGCTCAGCACGTAGAAGCCGTGCGCGAAGCCGCGGGGGACGAAGAACTGGCGGTGGTTCTGGGCCGAGAGGACCACGCCCTCCCACTTGCCGAAGGTCGGGCTGCCCTCGCGCAGGTCGACAGCGACGTCGAAGACCTCCCCCTCCACGACGCGGACCAGCTTGCTCTGGGGGTGGTCGATCTGGAAGTGGAGGCCACGCAGCACGCCCTGGGTGGAGGAGCTCTGGTTGTCCTGGACGAAGTCGGCGTCGATCCCGCCCGCCACGAAGTCGGAGCGCTTGTAGGTCTCCATGAAGTAGCCGCGGGCGTCACCATAGGACTTGCAGTCGACGACGGTCACTCCCTCGATGGACGTGGGAGTGAAGGTGAAGTTTCCGGAGCTGACTGTCTCTTGCATGAGCACCTCTCAAGTATGGGACGGGATGGTTGCGCCCCAAGAGTGTAGGACAAGGCACCGCGTGCTGGCCAAACGGGCACGAAGGCACCAGAACGGCAGGACGAACGTCAGGGCCTCGACGTCACGAACTCGCTATACCTGCGGGCGATGAAGCAGTCCTCGTACTCCCCCAGCCCCGCGATGGGCTCGCCGAGATGTGCCCTCAGGTGGTTGGCGACGCAGTCGTACGCGGCCATGCAACTGAACTTCACGCCGCCCGAGAAGCGCGGGTTGCACTCGAGGAAGCGGTATGCCCCCTCCGCCTCCTCTATGAACTCGAAGTTGACGCAGCCCACCACGCCAAGCTCGTCCGCCAACCCCTGGCAGGCGGCAACGAGCGCGTCGTCGTGAAACATGCGCACCGACGTTCCCGCCCCGTTGGGCGTGCGCAGGAGCTCCCTTCGCGGGACGGCGACGACGGCCGATCCGCACTGGTCGCGGACGACGTCCACGGTGACGACCGGCCCCTCGACGAGGGGCTGCACGATGTAGCGCTCGGGGTCGGGAGGGCAGACCGCACGCCAGTCCTCCGGCCCCCTCACGCGCGTGAGACCCTGGCTGCTCCTGCCGTCGAGCGGCTTCACCACCACGGGATGCCCTGGATAGCGCCCGTCCAGGGGTGCGAGGGGGACGGTGGGGATGCCCCGCACGCCGGACTTCGACCCCTTGAGGAACTCCGCCATCGCACGCTTGTCGCGGCAGAGGGCGAGCGCGGACGCCGGGGAGATGAGCACCTTCGTGCCCAAGTCAGCCAGCAGGTCGCGATGGGCGTTGAAGAAGTCCACCTCGACGTCCGTCAGGGGGAGGAGGAGCCCCACCCCCTCGCTGGCGCAGACCTCCCGCACGAAGGCGGAGTACTTCGCCTCGGACGAGGCGAAGGGGGCCTGGCGGAAGGAGTCCACGAAGAGGCTCTGCGCCACCCACTCCCGTGGGTAGACGTCCACGCCCACCACCCTGACGCCCTGGTCGTGCAGCCCCTGGACCACTGCCTCGGCCGAGAAGGACCCTATTGCCGTGACGAGCGCGACCCTCTGCTCCATGGGTGCCCCTATTCGAAGAAGTCGAGCACGGCGCGGATGACCACGGCGCGGTCCGTGGCGGACATGCCAAAGTAGAGGGGAAGCCGCACCAGGCGCTCGCTCTCGCGCGTAGTGTGCAGGTCCTCGCCGTCGAAGCGACCGAAGCGCAGGCCAGCAGGCGAGCTGTGCAGGGGGATGTAGTGGAAGACGGCCATGACCCCACGCTTCTTGAGGTGGGCGATGAGCTCCTGGCGCTGCCCGAGGTCGCGGCACTTGAGATAGAACATGTGGGCGTTGTGGACGCAGCCCTCGGGGACGACGGGAAGCTCCACGAGCCCCCCCTCGGCCAGGGGCGCGAATGCGTCCCGGTAGGCATGCCAGGTGGCAAGGCGGTCGTCGTTGATCTGGTCCGCCGCCTGGAGCTGACCCCACAGGTAGGCCGCGTTGAGGTCGCTCTGGAGGTAGGAGCTGCCGCGGTCCACCCAGGTGTACTTGTCCACCTGCCCGCGGAAGAAGCGCTGCCGGTTGGTGCCCTTCTCGCGTATGATCTCGGCCCTCTCGATGTAGGCGGGGTCGTTGATCACGATGGCGCCGCCCTCGCCCATGGAGTAGTTCTTGGTCTCGTGGAAGGAGTAGCAGCCAAAGGTGCCGATGGTCCCGAGCGCCCGCCCGTGGTAGCTGCTCATGACGCCCTGGGCGGCGTCCTCGACGACGAGGAGGCCATGCCTGCGGGCGATGTCCATGATGCGGTCCATCTCGCAGGAGACTCCGGCGTAGTGCACGGGCACGATCACGCGGGTGCGCTCGGTGATGGCGGACTCGACCCTCTCCTCGTCCATGTTCATGGTGTCGGGTCGGATGTCCACGAACACGAGGGTCGCGCCCACGGCCTGGAAGGCCGTGGCGGTGGACGAGAAAGTGAAGCTCGGCAGGATCACCTCGTCACCCGGCTCGAGGTCGCAGAGGACGGCAGCCATCTCGAGGGCGGAGGTCCCGCTGGTGGTGAGGAGGACCTTCTCCGCGCCGAAGCGCTCCTCCATCCACTTGTGGCACTTGAGCGAGAAGGGGCCGTCACCGCAGATCTTGTGGTTCCTCTCCGCCGCCTCCCTCACGTATTGCATCTCGGTTCCCACGTAGGGGGGTACGTTGAAGTCAATCATCCTGTGAACTCCTGGTGTCTTCGTGGACTGGGCGAGAGGGGACGCATCGTGGGGCCGGCAGCCTAGGCGGTGCCCTCCGGGACCTTCCGCCGGTTCCTGAGGAGGAGCTCCCTCCCCTGCCCGTCGGTCATGCTCGCGCTCTGGAAGAGCTCGTCGGTCCTGCGGTCGAGCTCCCCGCGGTCTGGGGAGCAGAGGTACACGCGGGCGGCATAGGGCTTGTCGCCCACCTGGTGCGAGATGATCTCCCCGGGCCGGTAGTAGACGATCGTCTCCTTGACGAGGGGGTCGGACTCGTCGGGGAGCCCACCCACGGAGGCGACGCGGCCGTCCCTTCCGTGGAAGTAGAGGCCCGCCGCGACGTCGGCCAGGTGGGGGTCATGCCCCTCGAGGCGGGACGAGACGGCGACGGGGTCATAGACGTTGTCGAGCAGGAGGTCCTCGACGCAGACGGCCCCGGCGCTCGCGTACTCGAGCAGCTCGTGCTCATAGCCGAAGATGCGTCCCGTGCACTCGCAGACCCTGACGCCCCTGCCGGGGGCCCAGAAGAACTGCATGCACAGGGGGCCATTGAGGAGCCCGACGTAGCCTGCCACCTTCTGGAGCATCTCCGTCGCCTCGCCCAGGACGTCGTCCGTGTGCGCGCTGGGGTAGACGATGCGGCTCACCCAGGGGACCGTCGCCTCGCCGTCGTCGCTCTTCTCCCGGTCGGCGACCTCGAGCACGACGGGGCGGCCGTCCACGACCCACGACATGAGGTTGAACTCGAGCCCGTCGTCATACTCCTCGACGAAGATGTAGGGAGCGTCCGAGTAGCCGGCCACCTCGTCGTAGGCGGCCTCCACCTCCCGCGCGTCCCCCAAGACCCTCACGCCATGCGACCCCCAGGCGTCGGCGGGCTTCGTCACGCAGGGGAAGCCCATGCCCTCGAGGTCCTCGCGGACGTGTCCCCTCCTCACCCTGGCGGTCTTGGGATAGGGAATCCCCAGCTCGTCAAACATCCCCTTCATGAGCGACTTGTCACGCAGGTATGCGAGGCGGTCGGGAGGGAGCGGGCAGCCCAGCCCAGCACGCTGTGCGATGTTCGCGCAGCACTCCGCGAGCAGGTCCGAGTACGAGCTCACGATGCCGTCGGCGCCGACCTCGGCGCAGAGGCGCGCCACGGCGTCCGCGTCGCGCGGGTCGACGTCGTACGACTCGTCGGCGATCAGCTTTGCGGGGGTGTTGGGATACCCGTCGCAGACGATTGTGTGCCAGCCGCGCTCCCGGGCCTTCCTCACCAGCGGGACGAACTCGTCCATCGACCCCAGCACGACCAGACGATGTCGGTCTTCTGACACTGCGCGCTCCCATCACCGCATGGACAGTCGGATGGAGAATATGATAGCAGTGATGAATCCGCGTCCCCCTTCCTCAGAGGAGCATCCCATTGAACTGGGCCGACTACGCCTTCGAGCTTCCCATCTCCGCCCTCTCGCTCCTCCTCGCGTCGCTCGCGCCGCGCCTCCTCGCGCGGGAGGGGGACGTGTCGGGAAGGCGCGACGCACGCGAGCTGGCTGTCCTCTGCTGCGGGCTCGCGCTGGGCGTCGCCCTGGTGTATGGCGCCATGCTCATGGGCGGCAGGCTCTTCGTGTACGGGGCGGGGGACGCGGGGACGGACACCATAGACCAGTACGTCCCCTTCTACCTCAACCTGATCGGCCGCGTGAGGGAGGGGTCGGCCCTCTCCTTCAACTTCGACTACGGCCTGGGAACGGGCGTCACCTCGTTCCAGTCCTGGCTCTTCGACCCCTTCAACCTCGTCCTAGTGCCCCTTGGCCTCGCGCTTGGGGAGGGAAGGCTCGCCCTCGTGCTGGTCGTGGTGCAGGCCCTCAGGATAGTCTGTGCCGGACTGCTCTTCGACCACCTCCTCGTGGGCTTCTGTGACAGCAGGCTGGCGCGCGTGCTGAGCTCGCTCCTCTATGCCTTCTCCGGCTACCTCGTCCTCTGGGGGCAGCACTACTGGCTGGGGTCGGCCTTCGTCGTCTTCACGGCGCTCGTCCTCGTGCTCGAGCTCCTCATGCAGAGGCGGACGTCGGTACGCCTCCTGCTCGTCTCCGCCGTCGTAGCAGTGGCAGTGGGCTGGAGCGCCTACACGGCGTTCATGTCGCTCGTCGCGGCAGCGCTCTATGTGCTCCTTCGCCTCCCCTTCCACGTCAAGTCTCCCGGGGTGGCGGCGTACCTCAAGGGGCTGGCGTGGGTCGCTGCGGCGGTCGCCTGCGGGCTGCTGCTCTCGGGCGTGCTCTTCCTGCCCTACGCCCTCTTCCTCCTCGACGAGACGGGCCGCGTCACGGGAGGCTCCCCCCTGCCCGCGCGCCTCGCGGCCGCCCTCGCGCCGGTGCCCGCGAACTGGCTGCCCTACGTCCTCAGCCGCTTCCTTGGAAGCGGGCTCGTCAACACGGGCGCCGTGGGCTTCACCCCCGACGTGGTCGACCTCGCGAGCACGAACTTCCAGCGTGGCTTCGCCTACGAGTTCCCGGCGCTGGGCTACTCCGCCGGCTGCCTCATGCTCCTCGGGCAGTTCTTCTCCTGGCTCCATGACGAGGGGAGCCGCAGGGAGCGCGTCCTCTGCACGCTCTCTGCGGTCCTCGTCGCCCTCTACCTCTTCGACCAGCTCCTTCCCACGCTGCTCAACGCGATGGCGTACGTGAACTACCGAAGCAGCTTCGTCCTCGCCCTCCCCGTCTGCCTCGTCATGTCCGTGGCGGTGGAGAGGCGCGTGCTTGCCGGGCGCACGTCACGCCCCCTCCTTCTCGCCTCCCTGGCCCTGACCGCCCTCGTCGTCGCCTGGTCGCTCGCGCACACCCTCAACGGCAGGCTCGTCTGCCTGCTCTTCGCCGCGGCGTCGGCGTGCGTCGCCGGAAGCCTGTGGGCGGTGGGGAGGTCCGGCTGGGACGGGGCGGGTCGTCTTGCCCAGACCGCGTTGGTCGCCGCCCTCCTCGCCTCCTCGGTGGGCGACGCCTTCTTCGTGACCAACCTGCGCGGCACGCTGGAGCCAGACGCCATGCCGAGCCTTGGCGCCAAGGACAAGGACACGCTCGACGCCTTGGAAAAGCTAAGGGAGGAGGACCCGGGAGTCTGGAGGGTGGACAAGCTGTACGTGGACTGGACGCACTACAACGACTCGCTGGCGCAGTCGTACCCCTCCGCCACCACCTACAACAGCACCATAGACAGCGACCTCAGGGAGTTCCTCGACAGGCTGTGGCCCGAGGCCTACGGCCAGGGCAGCATAATGGAGTACGCCTACAGGCACGCGCCGGACGCCGACGGGGTGCCCGCCCTGCTCAACCTGCGCTACGTGCTCTCGAAGGAGCCGATGCGATCGAGCTGGGCGTCGCTGCGCGAGCGCATAGGCAGCGTCTACGTGTACGAGAACGCCCAGGCGAGCTCCCTGGGCAGCCTGCGCCAGGCGGTCGTGAGCGAGGGAGAGGCCAACGCGCTGCCCGATGCGGGCGAGAGGCGCGCCCTTTTGAAGAAGGCCGTGATCGTCCCGGACGAGGTGGCCTCCACGGAACAGGCAGGCAGGCTTCCCGGAGCCGACGAGGGCGACGGAGCAGCGGACTTCGGGGACTTCACGCGAGCCACGGACGGCTCGCTCGAGGCCAGCGCGTCTGCCAAGACGAATGCGGTCGCCTGCGTCGCCGTGCCCCACGCCGACGGATGGAAGGTGCTGGTCGACGGCAGCGAGGTCGAGAGCTTCAGGGCGAACTACGGCTTCGTCGGCTTCTTCCTGCCCGCAGGCGAGCATCACGTCCAGCTCGGCTTCACGCCCGCCGGCCTGGGCGTGGGCTGCCTGATGAGCCTCGCCGGACTGGCATCGTGCCTCGCGCTCTGCCTTGTGGGCAGGCGCAAGGTGGCGAGGTAGTCGACGCCACTCCCACGGACAGACGTGGTCCGTCCTCAATAAGGCGTGTAGACACAAGAAACGGGGCTGCCAGGATTCCTCCCGACAGCCCCGCCACGCCCTGCTTCTGACGAGCTAGTAGCTCACCACGCGCGTGCCCCGCGCGCAGTTGTCGTAGATCCACTTGGCATTCTGTATGAGCAGCCTGACACAACCATGCGAGATCTTGCGACCGACCTGGTTCTCCGCAGGCCCAAGGCTCGGGATGGTCGAGTGGAAGCCACAGTCGAGCACGAAGCCCGAGAAGTAGTACAGGTCGTCCTTCTCGTAGTAGTAGCGCCTCCACTCGCCGTTGCCGCTGGCGTTGTAGCTGGCGTTGTCGCCACCGAGGGTGTAGTACTCGCTCTTGGGGGTCCCGTTGCCGTTGTTGTACTTCGTGAGGCCGACCCCAGCCAGCCACTCGAACCTCGGAACCCAACGGCCGGCACTCCCCTGGAAGACGAAGGTCTTGCAGGCGTCAGAGTCCACGACGAGGATGTACTGGGTCGCACTGCCGTAGTTCGCTATGCGACGCCACGCCCGCAGTCCGGCGGCGGAGAGCCAGCCGCTCGTGAGCTTGCCGTCGTTGTCGCCGAAGTAGACCTCGCCCTTGGGGTTGATGTAGTAGCCACGGACGACGTAGCCGGTGTCTTCCCTGCCGTAGTAGTCGGTCTTGCCGACCTTGAACTTCCCGACACGGGCATACAGGTGGCCGTCCTTGGCCTTTTCGAGGTAATAGCGCTGGGGCTGGCCATCGTAGCGCTTGCTTACGACCATGCCGGGCTTCTCGTAGTTCTCGGCAAGGGAGCCATTGACGTAGTCGGAGACGATCACGCCGTTGCTGGCGCGATACGCGCCACGGGTCACGTAACCCTGGGACGGATGGCCGAAGAACCAGAGCTGGGTCGTGGTCCCCTCGAGGGCAGCCTTGAAGAAGCCCGTCTTCGCGTAGGAGTAGCCGTCTCCCGTGTCCTTTGCCAGGTAGTAGCGCTGGTTGCCTCCGTCGTATACCTTGGTGATGAGCCAGGAGGTCTGGGTGGTCAGCTTGCCTTCGTTGTTGGAGAGGAGGACCTTCGAGCCGACCTTGACCTTGCCGCGAGAGATCTTGCCGTCCGACTTTGCGTAGGCATAGTAGCCAGCACCCTCGCTCGGGGTGACGAAGCGCGAGCGGGCGATGTCGGCGTCGGCGCCGACCCAGTAGCGCTCCCTGCTCCCCCAGGCCGAGGAGACCGCCCAGAAGCCCTTGATTGCCCGCACGTCCTGGTTGGACGCGTTCCAAGCGATCTTCTCGTCGCGCCAGCCCACCTTCACGAGGTGGTCCTTCTCGACGGTGCTGGTTGTGAAGTTGTGCGCGCCGCTCCTCGCGTTGGGGTTGTACTGGCGCCAGACGCTCACGGAGTCCTTGTCGAGGTCGGAGTACCAGCCTATACCCTCGCTCCTCCAGCCAAGCCTCACGAGCTGGTCTCGCTCGCCCTTGTTGGTGGTGTAGTGGTGGTCTCCCGCGTTGGGGTTGTAGAGGCGATATACGGGTGCCTTGGACGTCTCGGGGGCGACCCAGCCCACGCCCTCCCAACGCCAGCCGAGCTCGAAGAGGTGCCTGGCCTCCCCAAGCGCGGAGGTGTAGAAGTGCTCGCCGGAGTTGGGGTTGTACAGGCGGTACATGTTGGCGTACTTGACCGCCGGCTTCGATGCCTCCTCCTCCTTCTTCTTTTGCGCGGACTCCGCCGCCTTCTTGGGCGCGGGCTCCGTCTTCGCCTTGGCATCCGCCTCCTGAGCCTTCGCGGGCTGCTTCTCCACGGCAAGCTTGGAGAGCTTCAGCGGCGACCTCGCACCATCGGGGGAGCTGGCCGTCGCAATGCCCTTTGCAAGCTGGTCGCCCACGTCCGGCTTTGCGGCGCTCGCCTTGGCGTCGGAGGCGCTCGCATCCGCCTCGGTGGCTGGCGCGACGGCTTCCGCAGCCTTCTTATCGGTGGCCGCCCCATCCGTGGCGGGCTCGCCCGCCGTCTCCTTGGCCGTCACGTCGCCCGCGGGGTTGGCGGAGGCGTCCACCGTCGCAGGGTCGCCCGCATTGGAGGCATCCTCTGACGAGGGGGAAGGCGTGGCAGCGCTGGCCTGCGCATCATCTGAGACGATCTGCTTGGGCTCGTCCCCCTTCCCCTCTTCCACGGGCGTCGGCGCATCTTCCGGCTTCGCCGCCGTCTCGCTGGCTCCCACTGCGGGAGCTGCCACAAACGAGTCTGCCTCCGATGCGCCTGTCACGGCCGCAGGGGCCTCGCCCACGACGGAGTCGGACGGCGCCGACTCTGTCGCCTGGGAGGTGGCGACGACCTCGGGGCCCTGTGCCGCCGCGACGGCGGGCTCCTCGGCCCGGGCGATCGCGGGAGTGAGCGCGAGGGTGGCGCCCAGAGCGACGGGGGCGATCAGCCCCAGCAGGCTGCGCCTGACTCCAAAGCAGGAATAGCTCATCTAAGACCTCTTTCGTCGAAGACGTAGACCGTCGTCCCCTGGCTGGTTCCGTGATAGGCGTTCTCGTCGCTCGGGGCGACGTTGCGGGCAGCGTTGTCGTAGACCCACTTGGCGT
The DNA here is from genome assembly GCF_000233535.1 of Olsenella sp. oral taxon 809 str. F0356. Lineage (NCBI taxonomy): Bacteria > Bacillati > Actinomycetota > Coriobacteriia > Coriobacteriales > Atopobiaceae > Olsenella > Olsenella sp. oral taxon 809. Next base: position 1,377,323 of record NZ_JH376563.1, on the reverse strand, counting down.
TCTCCCACAGGAGACCTATGCAGCCGTAGTTGTCGTAGCCCGTGCTCTTGTAGCCCGTCGAGTGGATGGTCTGCCCGTCGTCGTAGCCCTTGCCACCAACATACTGAAGATGACCCGTATCATCGGGCAAGAAGGACTCTATGTAGCAGCTCGCCCAGTCGTTGTAGCCCTTGCCGAAGTAGTCGTGATTCCAGTCGCATTTACGCTTGTGGCTGATGTGCCAGACGCCCTTGAAGGTGTGTCCGCCCATGTTGGAGTTCCAAGTCTTGATGACCTCCCAGCTCCCGTTCTTGCGCTCGAGCACCGTGACGCGGCAGAGATCGTAGTCGCAGGCGAGGAAGTACTCGGTGGGACTGCCTATCTGGTTCGCGAGGGACTTCATGCGGTTGAGATAGGCGCCGTGGTTGGACCACGTAACGTTGGCGACGTACTCGTCCCTCTTCTCCTCGAAGGGGACGTCCACGCGCTTCGCCACGTTGGCGTCCTTGCCAATGGTGACGGTCTGCAGGCTGCCCCAGGCGGGACTCTGGACGGAGAACGACTCGATGGGGGCCGCATCCCTGTTGGAGGCACGCCAGGCATAGCCCTCGCCGCTCTCGTCCCTCCAGCCCAGCCCAACCAGGTAGTCGTGCTCCTCGCGGGAGGTGGTGAAGTTGTGGGCGCCGCTCTTCGCGTTGGGGTTGTACTCCCTCAGCATGCCCTTCGAGTTCGAGGACTCCTCCGAGTACCAGCCCACCGGCTCGTTGTTCCAGCCGAGCTCGACGAGGTGGTCGCGCTCCTCCACGCTGGTGGTGTAGTGATGGTCGCCCGCGTTGGGGTTGTACAGACGATACACGGGAGTGCCGGACGTGGCGGGCGCCACCCAGCCCACGCCCTCCCAGCGCCAGCCCACCTGGAGCAGGTGCTTCGCCTCGGGGAGCTGCACCGTGTAGAAGTGCTCCCCGGAGTTGGGGTTGTACATGCGGTACACGTTGTTGTACGAGGCGGCATGCGCCGGGGTGACCAGTACGGCAAGCGAGAGTGCCAACGAGGCCAGCACGGTCGCCGCCAGAATCGGGCTGCGTCGCTTCTTCATGGCGAAGTCCTTTCTCATTGCTGGCAAATAGACCCCCTGCCAGGATGATGCTATCGTTTCATTTTAGACTAAGGTGCCGTGGGATCGGGGACGGTACCAGAGAGTTCACACGAGCCCTCCTTGATGCCACGCCGCGCGCGAGCCCGTGCGCGACACCGGGGACGGGCAAGGCCTTGGGAGGCGCCCTTGCTCACCAGCGATGACCACAGCTTCGCCGTGCTCGCGTACGGCGAGAGCCCCTACCTCGCCGAGTGCGTGGAGTCCCTCCTGGCGCAGACCGTGCGCACGAGGGTCTTCGTGTCCACCTCCACGCCCAACGAGCACATACGCTCGGTGGCCCGGCGCTACGGGCTCGAGCTCCGCGCAAACGAGGCCGAGCCGGGCATCGCGAGCGACTGGAACTTCGCCGTAAGCCAGTCGCAGACCCCGCTCTTGACCCTCGCCCACCAGGACGACACCTACGAGCCCGGCTACGCCGAGCACATGCTCGGCGGCATGGCCGCGGTGGAGCGGCCGCTGATCTTCTTCACGAACTACGGCGAGCTGCGCGAGGGACGGAAGGTGGACGACAACCGCCTGCTCCGCGTGAAGCGCCGGCTCCTCTCCCCCATCGGGTGGTCGGGGTCCGCGGACGACCTGCGCACGAAGCGGAGGGTCCTCTCGCTTGGCTCGGCGATCTGCTGCCCCTCGGTGACCCTCAACCTCCCCCTGCTTCCCAACGCGCCCTTCCGGGCCGACATGAGGAGCAACCTGGACTGGGACGCGTGGGAGCGCTTCTCCCGCCTCGAGGGCAGCTTCGTCTACGACCGCGAGGTGCTCATGCACCACAGGATCCACGAGGGCTCGGAGACGAGCGCGCTCATACGGGACAACACGCGCACCGAGGAGGACCTCAGGATGCTCGAGAGGTTCTGGCCCACGCCCGTTGCGCGCGCCATCAACCTCGTCTACTCGCGCGCGCAGGCGAGCAACTCCAAGGCCTAGGCAGCGGCGGGCTAGAGGTTGATGCTGCGCCCCCTGAGCACCCTCGCGAGCAGCCCGGCATACCAGCGCGGCTGGGCGAGGACCAGCGAGAGGGGGCTCTTCTCCCGGAGCGCGTCACGGAGCACCTCGCCCATGCGCTCGACCCTCCTGGAGCCGTGGCTCCACTTGAAGCGCAGGCGATAGCAGGTCAGGCGCGCCCAGGACTGGGCCTCCTCGTCCCCGTAGCGCAGGGCGTAGTCGAGGAGCGCCTTGCCGTAGAGGACCTCGTTCCTCGCGAAGGCCGCGTCCTTCTGCCTGGTGGCCGAGTAGCTCGAGCCACCCTTCCTGACGTGGCGGTAGGCGCTCCAGCGCTCCTGGACGCAACGCACCTTGCCCATGGTGAGGAAGAGGAAGGCGTTGCGGCGGTCGCCGGGGTAGAAGTCGTACCCCTTGAGCTCGTTGAATCGGTCGCGAGCCGCGAAGTACTCCTCCCTGCGGCACATGAGGGTCCCGCTCTGTCCGGGGAGGCAGTAGTAGAAGTTCTCGCGGTAGCTGTACTCGTCGTCGACGCACTCGGGATAGCGCTCGCCGTTGGGTCGCGACAGCGCGTCCACGACGAGGCAGTTGGTGTACACGGCGGAGTGGTCGGGATGCCCCTCGAGGAAGCGCAGCTGCTCGGCGAGCTTGCCGTCGTAGGTGAAGAAGTCGTCGCCCTCGAAGTCGACGAGGTAGCGGCCCCTCGCGCGCGCGTACAGGTCCTCGCCGTTTGCCACGGCCCCCATGTTGTGCTCGCGATAGAGGATGGTGAAGCAGTCGGGCAGCTCGGGCTCGAGCCTTCGCAGCACCTCCCTGCTGTCATCGGTGGAGCAGTCCTCCCCCACCAGCACCTCGAAGGGGAAGTCGACCTTCTGGGAGGCGATGCTGCGCAGGCATTCCTCGATGTAGCCGCCGTGGTTGTAGACCGATACCACGACGCTCAGCAGCGGGCTCTGCTCCATCTACCCCACCCTCACGGAGAGGATGACGTCGCAGATGCGGTCGACGTCCTCCAGGGCGAGGTCCGCATAGAGCGGGAGGGTGAGGACGCGGCTCGAGACCCTCTGGGCCACGGGCGTGAGCGACGAGTCGAAGCGCCCCGCGTAGCAGGCGTAGTCGCTGATGAGGGGGAAGAAGTACTTGCGCGTGTGCACGTCGCGTGCCATGAGCGCCTCGTACGCGTCGTCGCGCGTGGCCCCGAAGGCCTCGGGGTCGAAGAGGACGGGAAGGTAGGCGTAGTTGGGGGTGACGCCCGGCTGTCCCGCGCAGAGCGTCAGGCCGTCGATTTCAGAGAGGCGCTCGCGGTAGCGTCCCACGACGCGCGCACGCTTCGCGATCTCCTCCCCGAGGTGGCGGAGGTTGCAGATGCCCATGGCGGCGCAGAACTCGTTCATCTTCGCGTTGCCGCCCACGTACTCCACGGACTCCGTGCCGGTGATGCCGAAGTTCTTCCACTGCTCGAGGAGGGGCTTGAGGCTCGGGTCACGGAAGCAGATGGCGCCGCCCTCGATGGTGTTGAACACCTTCGTGGCATGGAACGAGAACATCGAGGCGTCGCCGAACGACGCGGAAGAGACCCCGTCCCTGCTCACGCCCAGGGCGTGCGCGGCGTCGTAGATGACCTTGAGGCCATGGCGGTCCGCCACCTCCTGGATGGCGTCGACGTCGCAGAGGTTGCCGTAGACGTGGACCGGCAGGATGGCGCAGGTCTCGTCGTCGACGAGTGCCTCTAGCTTCGAGGCGTCGAGGGTGTAGTCGTCCGGCCTGATGTCGCAGAAGACGGGCGTGAGGCCCTTGCGCACCAGGGCATGGGTGGTGGAGGCGAAGCTGAACGGCGTCGTGATCACCTTGCCGTGCAGGTCCATGGCCTCGAGCACGCACTCCAAGGCCGAGTGGCCGTTCGTGAAGAGGGCCACGTTGGGCACGCCCAGGAAGGACTCGAGCTCAGCCTCGAGCTGCTGGTGCTTCTCGCCCATGTTGGTCAGCCAGTGCGACTCCCAGAGCGGCGCGATCTCGCGCACGTACTCGTCCAGCGGCGGCATCGACGAGCGCGTCACCAATATCGTCTTAGCAGACATGCGAATTCTCCAAACCTTGCGTGCACTTTGACGAACCCGGGCGCTGGCATGGCCGCGCCCATCAGCCGGCCCTTCCCATCCTAAGCTCTCGCAGCGTGTCAAGGAGATAGAAAAACTCCTCCACGCGGAAGAGGGCGGAGAAGCCGACGTACGCGACGAGCATGGCCACGCCCTGGAGGAGGATCGTGGGCAGGTCGCCGAGGCCCAGGAGAGAGACGGGCCAGGCGACGAGCGCGGCCGCGAGGGCGAGCAGGAAGGCGGGGCAGATGTCGCGCACCTGTTCGAGGTAGGCATAGCCGATGACCCGCTTGTTGGGCGAGGCGTTGATGAAGGTGCAGAGGAGGGCGACCACGATGTACCCGCTCACGATGGCGTGGAGGTCCCTGAGCACGAAGGTGGTGAAGGAGAGGACCGCGATGCCCACCACCTTCTTGACGACCTCGAGCCTGAGGAAGAGGTCGCTCCTCCCCATGCCGTTGAGCACCTGCAGGTTGGTGGTGTGGATGGGGAGCATGGCGTACACGACGCAGTAGAGCTGGACGAAGGGGACGCTGGGGAGCCACGCCTCGCCCAGCACGATGCGCACGACCGGCGTCGCGGCGACGGCGAAGAGCGTCATGGCGGGGACGATGAGGTAGGTGGAGGTCTTGAGGGCCCTGCGGGCGAGACGCTTGACCCGCGCGGCATCGTCCTGCACGTGGGCCACGGCCGAGAGCATGACGGGCTGGATGGCGCCGTCGAGCATCGCGCCCAGGGCGAAGGGGTACTTCTTTCCCTGCGAGACGTAGCCGAGCTCGGAGCTGGAGAAGACCTTGCCGATGAGGAGGTCGGAGAGGCTCTGGTAGCCCTGCTCGAGAATCCCCGAGGCGAGGAGCTTCCAACCGAAGCGGAACAGGAGCAGGGCACGGTCGCGCTCGAAGCGCAGCCTCGGCTTCCAGGGGATCTGGAGGGCGAGCACCAGGCACTTGCAGGCCTGCTGCAGCAGCTGCTGCACGACGAGAGCCCAGATGCCGCCGCCCAGGAGGGCGGCGACGACGCCGGCGCTGCCCGAGACGACCCCTGCCGTGACCGTCGCACGGAAGGTCTTCTGGAACTCGAGGCGACGGGCGACGATCGCCTCCTGGATCGAGTTGTAGGCGTTGACCACGAGCACCAGGACGAGCACGCGCAGCGGGGTCACGGCCTGCGGCATGCCGTAGAAGGAGGACACGGCCGGGGCGAGGCAGAAGACCGCCACGTAGAGCACGACCGAGATGGCGAGGCTCATCCAGAAGACGGTGTCGAAGTCGGCCTCGCTGGCGTCGGGAACCTGGATGATGGCGGTGTTGAGGCCGCTCTGGACTATGACGTTGCCCACGTTGACGAAGACGAGCATGATCGCCAGGACGCCGAACTCCGCCGGGGAGAGCAGCCGGGCCATGACGACCTGGACCACAAGGGTGACCACGGCGGTGCCACCCTGCTCGAAGAGCTTCCAGAAGAGCGAGCTGAGCGTTGTGGACTTCAGGTCCTTAGCGGGCAAGTGGTCCTCTTCCCAAACCGAGACGCGCGTCCCGAGGCAGCCTGGGGACGCGCGTCGCACTCGTTAGTGGTCATCTCATTGTATAGTATCTAAGGTTCATACGCCCAAACGCCGGAGAAGTTGACAGATGAGAGACAGAATGAAGAGTGCGCTACCCAAGCTCGAGGACCTCCTCGCGGACGGTTTCACGAAGAGGATGGCCGCGAGCTACCTCGGCATCCTCGAGACCGAGCGCGCCAGCGGGCTCTTCGACGCCGACTACCTCGAGTGGGCGCACGCGCACGGCTTCTGCGCCGAGTCCGCCTACGCCTACGGGCTGAGCGACGCCAACCTCGGAAGCTACCTCTCTGACTACGACTATTGGAGGCTCTGGCCGCTCAACGACTGGCAGCGCATCTGGATCAACGACAAGCTCACCCTCAACGCGCTGCTCAGCGACTCCGAGCTCGCGCAGTACCTGCCGCGCTACCACTACTACAGCTCCCGCGGGCACCTGCTGCCCCTGGGAGAGGGCGACGGAGCGGGAATGGAGGGCTTCCTCGCCTGCCTACGACGGGAGGGGGAGCTGGCCTGCAAGCCCTGCAACGGCAGCGAGGCCAACGGCTTCTTCAAGCTCGCGTTCGAGGACGGGAGCTACCTCCTCAACGGCAGGCCCGTGGGGGCGGAGGGCGTGGGGCGCTTCGTCGCCGAGAACCCCAACTACGTGTTCACCGAGTTCATCCATCCCAATGCCCAGCTGGCGGCCATCGACCCGCTCATCCACACCATGCGCGTCCTCGTGCTCAACCCCACGGGCATCGACCCCGTGCCCGCCGCCTCCTACCTCCGCTTCGCCGTGGGCGTGGACGAGACCGGGAGCTCCGCGAACTACCAGGCCCCCACGACGGCGGACATCTGCTCATACAACGTGGGCGTGGACCTCTCGTGCGGGCGCTACGGAGGGGGCAAGGTGGTGTACGCCGCCAAGGTGGTCGACTCCCCCAAGCACCCGACGAGCGGCACCCTCGCCGAGGGGCAGATCGACTGCTGGCCCCAGATGCTCGAGATGATGCGTCGCATATCCCTCAAGGTGCGCGCCTGCGAGTACCTGGGCTTCGACGCCTGCGTGACGGACAAGGGGCCGCGCATCATGGAGATAAACTCCCACTCCGGCGTGAAGTACCTCCAGCTCTTCACCCCCATCATGGAGGACGCCCGCCTGAGCGAGTACTTCTCGTCCAAGATAGCCGCCATCGACGTCCTGGGCGAGGCCGACAGGGCGGCCCGCAACGGGATCGTCCGCTAGCGTGGGCGCCACGGGACGGGGCGGGACGCCCCGGGTCATAGCGATCGTCCCCGCCTACAACGAGCAGGAATGCCTGGCGCGGACCATAGGGGAGCTCGTCTCGACCTGCCCTGACATCGACTACCTGGTGGTCAACGACGGCTCGAGCGACGACACGCCCAAGATCTGCGACGAGCTGCGCCTGAACCACATCGACCTGCCCGTCAACTGTGGCCTCTCCGCCGCCTTCGGGGCGGGCATGCACTACGCGCTCGAGCACGGCTACGACGCGGCCGTCCAGTTCGACTCCGACGGGCAGCACGTGCCCAGCTACATACCCTCCATGGTCCAGGCGATGGCCGAGCGCGACGCTGACATCGTGATCGCCTCGCGCGTCGTGGCGGGGGGCAGCGCCGTGGGCCTGCGCGGGTTTGGCGCGAAGCTCATCACCCTGCTCATACGGCTCACGACCGGCCAGGTCATCGGGGACCCGACCTCGGGCATGAGGCTCTACTCAAGGTCGATGATCGAGCACTTCTCGCGCAGCTTCGACCTCTCGCCGGAGCCCGACACCATCGCCTACCTCATCCGCAGGGGTGCGAAGGTGGTGGAGGTCCCCACCGTGATGCGGGACAGGCAGGGCGGCACGAGCTACCTCAGGCTCTCCAGCTCGCTCTCGTACATGGCGCGCACCTGCCTGTCGCTTCTTCTATTCCAATGGTTCAGGTGAGGAGAGACATGCCGCTCACCCTTCGCATCAGCCTCGTCGTCGGGACGCTCCTCGCCCTGGCCCTCGTCCTGCGTCGCATCAGCAAGAGGAAGATCCGCGTCGCGGACGCCGTCTACTGGGTGGTCTCGATGCTCGTCCTGGTGCTCCTCGCCCTGTTCCCAGGCGTGGCCATCCTCGTCTCGGGCTGGCTGGGGTTCCTCTCTCCCAGCAACTTCGTCTTCGTGACGATCATCGCCCTCATGCTGCTCAAGCTCTTCGGCCTCGCCTCTGACGTCTCGAGGCTCACCGACAAGGTCGAGCGCCTCTCGCAGGAGATCGCCCTCATGAACGGGGATGCAGGCGAGGGACAGGGCCGCCAGGGCGAGCGGTCCTAGCGACCCTGCCGGCCCTCACGCGAGGGGGAGGCCGCCTCACGCGAGGACGAGACCGCCTCGCGGACGATGAACTGCGGGGAGCTGTTGAGCGACAGGACGATGTCCCCCAGGTACTCGCCAATGATGCCCAGGGCGAGGAGCACCATGCCGAAGAAGAACAGCATGACGCAGATGAGCGACGTCCAGCCCATGGGCACCCCGGGGTCGAGGAGCCTGTGCACGAGCGAGACGATGCCAAACAGGAAGCCCGCCAGAGCGGTGGCGGCGCCAAGCGTGGACATGACCCGCAGGGGCAGCACCGTGTAGTTGAAGTACGAGAGCCAGAGCCTCACGAGCTTCCCGAGCGTGTAGTTTGACGCGCCATGCTCGCGCTCGTGGTGCTCGATCGTCACGTTGCCGATGCGGTTGGTCATGCGGCCGAAGAGCGCCTCGACGTAGGGGTTGTAGTTCTTGTACTTGATGACCTGGTCGCACACCGCGCGGCTGATGAGCCAGAAGTTGCTCGTCTCCAGCCCCTTGGGACGAGAGAGCAGGACCTGCGCCGACGTCTTGTTGAGCCAGCTGCTGAGGTTCTTGAGCGGCCCGTTCGCGGACTCCCGGTACACGCCGTAGACGATGTCGTAGCCTTCCTCCATCTTTTTGAGGATGACGGGAATCTGCGAGGGATGGGTCTGCAGGTCGTCGTCCATGCCCATGACGAGGTCGCCATGGGCGTAGTTCATCCCGCACATGAGGGCGTTGTGCTGGCCGAAGTTGCGCATGAGGGTGAGCGCGAGGACGTCGTCCCTCTCGCGCGCGAGCTGCGAGATGACCGAGAAGGTGTCGTCGGGGGAGCAGTCGTCCACCAGCACGAACTCGCAGTCGTAGCCCGCGAGCCCCTCGAACACCTCGGAGCAGAGCCCCACGACGGCACGGATGCTCTGGCTCGAGCGATAGCAGGGTATGACTATGGAGACCAGCATGACGCTCCAAACTGCCCAGGGGGCTCAGGTGGGTTGGGGGCCGTCACAGTCTAGACCCAAGCGGACCTCCGGTCTACGAGAGGCCCAGGGAGTAGATGACGATGCCCAGGACGATCAGGGCGAGCGCCAGCCCCTTCTTGGGCGTGATGCGCTCGTGGAAGATGGTGACCCCGAAGAGGGTGACGTACACGTAGCCGGTGGCGTCCAGGATAGAGCCCATGGAGAGCGGGATGCCCCGATACGCGAGCACCGAGAGCAGCGTCGCGCCCACGAAGAGGGCGTACGCGACCACGACGAGCGGGTTGAGGTACTCGCGCAGCGCGCTCTCGTGCCCCCTCAGGGCGCTCTTCTTGAGAAGGACCTGCGAGACGGAGCTCACGAACACCCCGAGGAGGCTGAGCCCGGCGTATGCCATGACCGAGCCGCTCACGAGGCCTCGCCCCCTTGCTCCCCCTCGCCGTCAGGCGAGGTCGCGAAGAGAGCCACGCCGACGAGGACGACGAGGGCGCCGACGACCTTCTGCGGGCTCAGCCGCTCGCCGAAGAGGAGGACGCCCCAGACGATGCCCCAGACGACCGTGACGGCCCGGTTGGCATAGGCGGTGGTGAGCGGCAGGCGCTTGATGACCTGCTGCCACCCCAGGGCGTAGAGTCCCAGCACGAGGATCATCCCGCCGTAGTAGAGGACAAACCCCAGGCTCATGAACTCCTGTCCGGCGGCGAGCTTGCCGAAGATGCTGCACAGGGAGTAGAGGACGAGGAGGAGGTGCAGGAGGAGGTAGGTGGCGCCCCTCCCCCTTCCGGAGCTAGTCGATCCCAAGGTAGCCCCTCCAGAACCCCTGCGTCACGAAGCGCCTGCTCGCCTCCGCGTACTCCTCGCGCAGGCGGTCGCCGTTGCGCTCGATCTCCTTGGCGTCGCGCTTGTAGCGCTCCCAGACGGCCCTGAAGCGCTGGCGGTCCATGTGGCGGATCACCCCACGCTGGTTCTCGAGGTCCACCGCGACGATGGTGTCCTTGCGCCTTATCTGGTCTGCGGGGTACAGCCATCCCGCCACGTCGATGATGGCGGAGCTCCCCCTCTGGACGTAGCCGAGGTCGAGGCGCTGGCCGTTGAAGGTGGCGAAGTCCTCCAGGCGCTGACGGAGGCTGCGCCTCTCCACCACGTCGCTGTCCTTCTGGGCGTCCACCTGTGCGATAAGGGAGAGGTCTATGCCCTCCTCCTCGGCCTGGCGCCTCAGCTCCGGGAAGGGCAGGAGCCTCTCCGCCCGGCGGTTCGCCTCCATGAAGGCCCTCTCGGTTCGCCCGCGCTCCTCGAGGAAGGCGGGCCCCTTGAGGAAGTCCTCGAGGGCGTCGAGGACGAGCTCGGCGTTGGTGTAGTTGAACTTCTTGAGCTCCAGCTGCACCAGGTGGTAGGCCTTGCGCAGGAAGTCGGACTGGGGGGCGACCCCGGTGGCGTACTGGGCGACGAGGGAGTTGCGCGTCACCTGGTAGCGCTCGACGGCCGCGCTGTAGCGCCTCACGAAGGAGGGATGCCAGAGGCAGATGCCGTTCATGGTCATGAAGCGGGCGCGGCAGCGCAGCGCGTACTCGATGTCGTCGTAGCGGACGAAGAGGGGAAGCGGCAGGCCATGGCGCTCGATGGCGGTGACGGGGATGACGCAGTACCACCACCCCCCGTACTGCTGGGACTGGTCCTCGCTGCCCGAGAGCTCCGGGTGGGCGCCCATGGCCTCGTTGGCCACGACGGAGTGGAGCTGCCCCATGCGCAGGGCGGGCTTGAGGGGGACGCAGTCGCCCGAGAAGGTGACGAAGCCGGTGTCCTCCCAGCGCACGTCCGGCTCGAAGAGGTCCATCATCGCGCCGGAGACGAAGTCCTGGGCGTGGTCGTCGCTCACGATGCGCAGGAGGTTGTAGGTCCTCAGGATGCTCTCGGGAGAGATGAGTACGTCGTCGTCCATGAGGATGACGTGCGTCGCCTTGGGCCTCTGGCCGAGCGCCTCGATCATGCCGCGCGCGTAGCCGCCCGACCCGCCCACGTTGTCGTTGGGATGGACGCGCACGCGCTCCGCCTGAAGGCGCTCGGCGTCGAGGCTGCGGCCGTTGTCGACGATGTGCATGGTGAAGTGCGTGGCGATAGGCTCGTCCGAGGCCAGTATGCGCGTCTTGGCAAGCTCGACGTTGCGCTCGACGTACTCCTCCTTGCGGAAGGTCGTCGTGCACAGCGCGAGCTCCACGTCGTGCAGGCCGTCAGCGGGAACGCTGGCGAAGTAGTGGGCGTTGCGAATGAAGACCGGCCCTTCGCCCTCCTGCACGATGACGAACGACTCGATCACGTCCTCGTCAGAGTTCTCCATCCGGAGCTCGACGCTGTGCCACTCGTCCGACGCGGGGACGTCGAGCTCGCTCCCCCCCACCAGCTCGACGTCCCAGCTGAAGACGTCGGCGCGGGACTGGAGCAGCCTGAAGGCCGCCCCCTTGGCCTCGAGGTGGAGGAAGAACTCCTTGGCGACCGTGTAGCTGCGCCACTTGGAGACCGAGAGGGCGTTGAAGAACGTCGTGAAGTCATGGGTCCCCGGGCCCTCCAGGGCCCATGCCTCGGGGCCCTCCCCCTCCGCACGCCGCACGAGCGCGGTGGAACGGTGGAGGAGGGTGGGCTCCTGCAGGAACTGGACGCTCTCGTCCAGGAGTACGTTCGCTAGCTTCACGTTGGCCACTTCAGCCATGGGCGGCTCCTCGGATGGTGGGTCTCATAGCGCAACAAGGCATCGTGCACCTACTTTAGCCCCTCTCGTCACGTCCCTGCCACGCGCACGGCCCCGCCCATACAGTCATCAGACGTCGGTCCCCGGCCCATCCTTCGGCAGCTTCGCGGCGAGGTAGCCCGAGAGCCCCTCTTCGAACTGCTTCGCTCGATCCTCGTCCAGCTCCGAGACGACCCCTCCCCTCGTGCTCAGGGTGGCGTCCACGTCATAGAAGGTCGTGTCGTAGAGGTTCCCATCCCGCTCGAACAGGCTCGTCCCGAGGAAGAAGTTGGGAGCGGAAAGCCCAAGGTAGTCCATCAACGTGGGCGCGAAGTCGAGCGAGTTCCTGCCGCCGGCGTCTATGGCCCTCCTCGCCACCCCCTTGTGATAGATGAAGAAGGGGATGTCAGAGATGGCCTCCGCCCGGTACGACGACTCGGGGAAGGCGGTGACGAACCCCCGCTCGGCGAACGATGCGTGGTCTGCGGTGAACACCACGATCGTGTCGTCTGCCATCCCGCTGGCGAGGAAGCGCTCCATGAAGCGCCCGAAGTGGTGGTCCGCGTCATGGAACTTGTTGAGCACGGCGTCGCCGCCGTCGCCGAAGCGCCTGTCGACCGAGTCGAGGGACGCATGGGTGCCAAAGGTGTATATGGCCGCGAAGAAGGGCTCGTCCCCGCCCTCGAGCTCCTCGGCAAGGTCAAAGAGGCGCTCGTACGCCTCGCCGTCCGACATGCTTGCCGCCATGCCCGAATACGTCCCAGGCTCGCCGACCACCTCGTCGAAGCCCAGAGTGCCGAGGTAGTCAGTGAACTGCTCGTTATTGGGCTCCGTGTTGATGAAGCGCGTGACGTAGCCCAGGCCCGAGAGCGCCTGAGGAAGCGACACCAGCGCGTTCGCGTCGTAGTTGTCGTACTGGTATCCCGAGAAGAGCTGGCCGGAGAGGCCGCGATAGGTCGCGAAGCTGTGGTTGTAGTAGTTCTCGAACGAGACGGACTGGCCCTGGAAGCTCCGGACGTTGGACATCACGTCACGCTCGTCGTCGATGACCTCCTGAGAGAGACCCTCAGTGAAGATGAGGATGACGTTGGGCCTCTTGGGGAGGTCGTCTTCCCTGCTCACATGGCTGTCCAGCCCGGGGCGAAAGTACCTTGACGAGGTGTCGGACATCCTCGAGAGGCGCTCGGCGTACGCCGCCCTCTCCCTTGCCTGCGAGACGAGGCTCGCGCAGCCGAGCAGCGGCGAGCCACCTGGCCCCATGGCCGTGACGGCAGCGGCCTCTGCGAGCAGGAGGGCGAGGAGGGAGAGTCCCAGGGGCCTGTGTGGGACGCGCGGGGCGACGGGAAGCAGGCAGATGGCGATCGCCGCGGCGGCAGCCGCAAGGTATGGCCCCGCGTTGCCCGCGAGGTCCTCGATCGAGTCGACGTTGGCGAGCATGACCATCGTCACGTACGAGCCAGCGAAGTGCAGCACCGCGAGCTGGACGACGACGAGCAGGACCATGGCGTCGTTGAGCAGCTGGGCGACCATCCGGAGGCGCCCCCGTCCCATGAGCGCGAGCGTGAGCGCAAATATGACGAGGACCTCCAGCATGCCGACCAGCCCCTGAGCCATGTGCCCGTCCACGAGGGCCAGGAGGCAGAGGGACGCGCAGCACGCGAGCTTGAGGAGCGTCGAGACAAGGAGGAGCCTCCCCTTTTCGGGGGAGGCTCCGTGTCCGCCCTCGCGCGCGAGGTGCCTACTCTCCACCCGGGACGATCCTTCCCTCCGCCACGTCACGCAGGTGGCGGCCGTAGTCGCTCTTCCCGTAGCGCTCGGCGCACTCGAGCAGGCGCTCGCGGCTCACCCAGCCATTCTCGAAGGCGATCTCCTCGGGGACGGAGACGGGCAGGTCCTGGGCGGTCTCGACCGTACGCACGAACTGCGAGGCCTCGAAGAGCGAACCCATGGTTCCGGTGTCGAGCCAGGCGAAGCCACGACCCAGGGTGATGACGTCGAGCGACCCGTCCTCGAGGTACATGCGGTTGAGGTCCGTGATCTCGTATTCGCCGCGAGCGGATGGCTTCACCTGGGCGGCCAGGTCGCTGACGCGCTCGTCGTAGAAGTAGAGGCCCGTGACGGCGTAGTTGCTCTTGGGCTCGGAGGGCTTCTCCTCGATGGAGACGGCGTTGTAACCCTCGTCGAACTCGACGACGCCGAAGCGCTCGGGATCGTCCACGCGATAGCCGAACACGGTGGCGCGCCCCTCGGCCGCCGAGCGGGCCGCCTTGCGGAGGCGCTGGGTGAGGCCGTTGCCGTAGAAGATGTTGTCTCCCAGGACCAAGGCGCAGGAACCCCCGTCCACGAACTCCCGCCCGATGACGAAGGCCTGGGCGAGCCCGTTGGGCACCTCCTGCTCCGCATACGAGAGCGAGATGCCGAAGTCGGAGCCGTCCCCCAGGAGGTTCTTGAAGTTCGGCAGGTCGCGCGGGGTCGAGATGACGAGGATGTCCCTGATTCCCGCAAGCATCAGCGTGGACAGCGGGTAGTAGATCATGGGCTTGTCGTACACGGGCAAAAGTTGCTTGGACGTGACCGTCGTGAGCGGGTACAGGCGCGTCCCGCTCCCTCCCGCAAGGATGATGCCCTTCATGACGGCTCCTCTCGAAACTTTGGCCAGTTGTTTGGAGACTATATTAGAAAGTTTAGCTTTCGGTACTTTCCGTCCTTGGCGATGTAGGGACTCAGCATGGGATCGCCCTCGACGAAGTAGCTCGGCCACCGCCTGAGGAGGTTCGCCCTCTCCGCGCAGTGCCGAACCGCCTTCTCGCCGCCCAGGTCCGACCCCCTGGAGACCGACTCGTAGTGCGTCAGGACGGACTCCGCACAATAGACGACATGGTAGCCAAGCTCCCCGAGCCGCAGGCAGTAGTCGACGTCGTTGTACGCGACCGTGAAGTCGGTCTCGTCGAAGCCGCCCAGCCTGTCGAACAGCTCCCGCCTGGTGAGGAGGCACGCCCCCGTCACCGCGGTGACGTCCTGGGTGAAGTTCAGCAGGTTGAAGTAGTTTGGCGACATGTCCGGCATGAGCTGTCCGAGGTGGTCCGGGAAGGTGAGGTGGAACGAGACCCCGGCATGCTGGATTGTGCCGTCAGGGTACAGGAGCTTGGCCCCGACGGCGCCGACGTCGTCACGGAGGCACCTCCCGACCATCTGCGTCAGCCATCCAGGGGAGACGACCTCGGTGTCGTTGTTCAGCAGGAGGATGAGGTCCCCCTTTGACCTCCTCGCGCCGAAGTTGACCAGCTTGGAGAAGTTGAACTCGTCGCCCTGCAGGGGGTAGGTGACCACGGAGACGCGCTCGTGCTCGCGCGCCAGAGAGTCATACAGAGCAAACGTCTCGGGCTCGCGAGAGCCGTTCTCCACGATGACGACCTCGAAGTTCTTGTAGGACGAGCGGTAGAGGGAGTCGACGCAACGTCCCAGCATTCCGGACTCGTCGCGGCTGGGGATGACGATCGAGACCAGCGGCTCCTCCTCGAGCTCGAAGTCGAGCTGGAAGATGTTGTCGAACTTGGGCCGGATGACGGCCTTGGCGGGAATGTGGCAGCGGTCGAGATGCCCTTGGACGGACAGCTGGCCGGCATTGGAGGTGAAGCTCTTCGCGTCGGGGGAACCGGCGGTGGAGCCGGGGTGGATCCTCCAGTGATAGAGCACCTTCCGCACATGGTGGACGTGCCGCGCGAGCTCGCTTATGCGGAAGGTCATGTTGTGGTCCTGGGCGCCGTCGAACTCCCTGCCCGGCAGCTCGAGCTCGTCCAGGACGGACTTCCTCACCGCCAGGAGGTGGGTGACGTAGTTGCAGGAGCAGAGGAGGTCGGGGTTCCAGTCCGGCTTGAAGAAGGGACTGACGAGGGTCCCCTCCTGCAACTTGTCCTCGTCACAGTACAGCAGGTCGGTGTCCGGGCGCTGGTTCACCGCCTCGGCGTACGAGAAGAGCAGGTCCGGCTCGATGACGTCGTCATGGTCCAGGAAGCAGACGAAGTCCCCGCTGGCAGCGAGGATCCCCTGGTTCGTGTTGAGCGTGATTCCCAGATTCTCGTCGAGGGTCAGCTCCCTGACGCGCCGGTCCGCATTGACGTAGCGGGCTATGCGGTCGGCGAGCTCCCGGTTGTCCGGACTGGCATTGACGAGCAGGAGCTCGAAGTCCTCATAGGACTGGCCGAGCACCGAGCCCACCATGTCGTCCAAGAAGGGGATCGGCGTGTTGAAGACGGGGACGACGATCGAGAAGCGCGGCTGGATGGCCAGCCTCGTGCGCCTCTGGATCTCGAGGAGGCTCCGGGATGCCTTGTGAGAGCGGAACCACTCGGGGTATGCCTCGTCGAAGTCTGCGCTCAGGGTGTCGAAATGCCACCTGTCACGCCAGGCCTGGAGCTCGAAGTCCTGGATTGTGACGAAGGAGTCCTCCCCATCCCGCGGCCTGACCCAGACCACGAACGACCATAGGTCGCGGGCGATGCGTACGGAGTAGGTGACGTGACGCCTCGAGTAGTAGCCCCTCTCTTCGATGCGGTCGCTCAGGACGATGGGCTCGGCGATGCCATCTTGGACCTCCCTGCCGTTGGAGTCGAGCAGGACGAGCCCCGGGACCTCCCCCCAGTCATGGCGGGGCGGGGCGAGGCTGACGACGCTGATGTGCACGATGTCGTTGTTGTCCCAGGCGTTGAAGCAGACCCTGTCGATGGTGATCTCTGACTTGTTCAGCCGATTCTTGCTGTCGATGTTCCTGATCGACTCCGCCTCCTCGTTCTTGAGGGCGGTGTTGATCCTCGACTTGTTCTTCGCCCAGCCGGGGCTGACGTTATGCGAATCGAGGAGGCTGCGACCACCGTCGGCGGAGACGGAGAACAGCTCGACGCATTGGGGCAGGTCGAGCACCGGAACGACGATGACGAACTCTTCCTCTCCCAGCCTGTAGATGGAGGAGGGGACGACGTTTCCCTCGCTCGTGGTCGAGCGGACCTCGAGAGACCCGAGGGCCGAGCCCTTCCCCTCCACGGTCAGCCTCTGGAAGATCTTCCCCTGGCCCCTGGTCACCTGGCGGTATCTCAGTCTCACTGACGTTCCCTTCCGTCACTCTCCCCTTGCCTTAAGGCGAGGCGCCTGGCAGATTGAGAGGGTTTGGCCACAGCGTTTTATTCCATCATATTATGGCCGCTCGTCTCCCTTGCGCCGGGCGACGCGACGGCATGCGGGCGAGAGGAACAAGCCATGGAGGCATGGGCTAGTAGACCACATCGCCCAGTCGGTCACGAAAGCTCCGCATCGAGGCTCGCGAACTCCTCGGGGACGGCGCCGGGCTCGCAGCCAAAGCTCTCCTCGACGGCGCGCGCCTGGGCGAGGCGCAGCTCGGCGAGCGCGGCCCTGCCCATGTCCGCATAGGCTCCCGAGAGCCTCCTCAGGGTGTAGGCGACGTAGCCGGCGAGCGAGTCCGCCACGCCGGAGAGCAGCATCATGGTCACCAGCGAGTCTGGCGAGAGCTGCAGGGCGACCTCGGGGTCGAGGTCGAGGAGTCCCGCGATGGCGTCTTCCGCCTGCCCCGCGGACTCCACGTCCCCGTCCATGACGGCGCCCCTCAGGGCCGCCGTCGCGACGTCGACGAACTGGCTGATTATCTCGAGCAGGTAGTCGTGCTGGAGCATGTCGGTCTCCCAACGTCGGGCTGCGGTCAACAGAGGACAGTCTATTACCTAGGCAGCCCGACTTGCAGACGAGACGTGGCGGGCATCGGCCCACCGAACGCGAGGGTGGGACGCAGGTGTCAGCGGGGACCTGCGGGCGGGACGACGCCGAGGTGCTCGAAGGCGAGCTCCGTCGCCTGCCTCCCCTGGGGCGTCCTAATGATGAGGCCACGTTGGAGCAGGTAGGGCTCGTAGACGTCCTCGAGGGTGGAGGGGTCCTCCCCCACGGCGGATGCGATGGTGGTCAGGCCCACGGGGCGACCCCTGAACGTGCGCGTGAGCGCGTCGAGGATCTTGATGTCCATCCAGTCGAGGCCCATCTCGTCTATCTCGAAGAAGGTGAGCGCCTCGGCGGCGACGTCCCAGCTTATGCTCCCCTCGGCCTTAACCTGCGCGTAGTCGCGCACGCGCTTGAGGAGGCGGTTCGCCAGGCGTGGGGTGCCGCGCGAGCGAGAGGCTATCTCGGCCGCGCCCTGCGCGTCTATCCGCACGCCCAGGATCTGCGCCGAGCGGACGACTATGCCCGCAAGCTCCTCGATGCTGTAGTAGTCGAGGCGGTAGCTGATGCCAAAGCGGTCGCGCAGGGGGCCGGTGAGGAGGCCCGTGCGCGTCGTCGCCCCGACCAGGGTGAAGTGCGGAACGTCCAGGCGGATGGAACGGGCTGCGGGGCCCTTCCCGATCACGATGTCAAGGAAGAAGTCCTCCATGGCGGGATAGAGGACCTCCTCGACCTGGTGGTTCAGGCGGTGGATCTCATCCACGAAGAGGACGTCGCCCTCCTCGAGGTTGGTGAGGATGGCGGCGAGGTCGCCGGTGCGCGCGATAGCGGGACCGGAAGTGGTCTTGATCTTGGCGCCCATCTCATGGGCCACCACGTTTGCGAGCGTGGTCTTGCCAAGGCCCGGGGGGCCCGAGAAGAGCACGTGGTCGAGGGTCTCGTGACGGTCCTTCGCCGCCGCGATGAGCACACGCAGGTTCTGGCGCACGCGCTCCTGGCCGCAGTACTCGTCGAGCGTCACGGGGCGCAGGCTGCGCTCGACGTCCAGGTCGTCCTCGGTGAGCTCGCCGCTCACCGACCGGGGGCCGCCCGCCCTTCGCTCGAGGTCCGCCACGTCGTCGAAGAGGTCGTCTCGCCCGTTCTCCCACATCAGGCAGCACCCCCCAGCCTCTTGAGGGCGTAGGCGACGGCCTTCTCGATCGTGGTGACGCCAGCCTCGCCAAGCCCCTGGAGGGCGAGCTCCGCCTCCTGGGGGGTAAAGCCCATGGCCAGCAGGGCAGAGCCGGCCTCGTCCCTGACGGACTCGCTCGTCTGGGGCAGCGGGACGTCGGAGGCAGGCGCTTCGGACATGCCCACGAGCCCTCTGAGCTCCGCATCCTTCGCGAATACGTCCTGCAGCTCCATGAGCAGGCGCTGTGCCTTCTTCTTGCCCACGCCGGGCACCTGCGCCATGCGCGTGGCGTCCTGGGTGGCGACGATGGTGGCGAGCGATGCGGCGGAATAGGTGGAGAGGACCGCCAGCGCGAGCTTGGGGCCGACGCCGGACACGGCGACGAGGCGGTCGAACACCGAGCGCTCCTCCCTCGTGGCGAAGCCGTAGAGCTCGAGGGCGCTCTCCTTCACCAGGAGGCGCGTGAGGAGCGTCACCCCCGCCTCGCCCACGGCGGGCAGAGACGCCGCCGTCGTGGCGGAGACGCCAAGCTCGTAGCCCACCCCGCCCACGTCCAGCACGACGCGCGTGGGAAGGGCCTCCAAGAGGCTGCCCGTAAGCTGAGAGATCACTGGGAGTTCCTCCTACTCTGACGGGAGCGGCCCATCCCCGACGCACCCCGAGCGCCCGCCACGTGGGCGGCCGTCGCGGCGGCGGTGACCTGGCGCGCCTCCTCGCGGTCGGCCTCGGCCTGCGCCTCGAGCTGCTCCAGCACCTGGACGCTCGCCCCGTCCTGCACGATGTGGCGCGTACGGGTCAGGTTGGCGTGGCAGACCGCCGCAGCGAGGGCGTCCGCGCAGTGGTCGGGCCTGGGGTCGTGGTCGAGCGCGAGGAGGGTGCGGACCATGTAGATGACCTGGTACTTGTCTGCCGAGCCGGTGCCCACCACGGCCTGCTTGATCTGCATGGGGGTGTACTCCCCCACCTCGAGCCCCGCCCGGGCGCAGGCGACAATCGCCGCCCCGCGTGCGTGGGCCGTGGCGATGGCGGAGCGGCTGTTCTCTCCGAAGAAGATCTTCTCTATGGCGAGCTGGGACGGCTGGTAGGCCTGTATGGCGTCGGATATCTCCGCATAGATCCTGCCCAGGCGACGGTCGAGCTGTTCCGATGCGGGGGTGCTTATGCAGCCGTACGCGCGGGCGCGGCACACCGGGCCCCGCGTCTCGACGATGCCCCAGCCGGTGTTCGCGAGCCCGGGGTCGATGCCCATTATCACCATCCGCACTCCAATCTAGAACGTGCGTTCTATGATAGCAGAGCGGGCGCGGCCTCCCGGCCCAGAGCTCAGTTGTCCGAGAAGGGGCCGGACCACTCGCGTCTCCCGTCGGCACGTCCCCCGCCCTGGCGCCCGCCGGAGAAGGGCGTCGCGTCGTCGACGATCCCGAAGCCGGCGTCCACGCCAAAGTCCCTCAGATACGAGATCGCCTCGTCGAAGGCGCGGGGGGCCTCCTGCGCGTGCGCCTCGTCGTCCCCCTCGGCCGCCGGCCCAGCCGGCTCGCCGTCGGCCGCGCGTGGTGACGCGGCGGCCGTCCGCCCGCCCCTCGGGTCGTCCCGCGGGGAGAAGAGCCTTTGCGCCAGCTCCAGGGGCGACTCGACGGGACCCGCCGCGTCGTGCCAGGCAAACGGAAGCGGGGCCGCGGCGTCCTCCACGGGGCAGGTGCTGGCGCCCAGGCAGGGGGCGAGGACGGCTCGTGACGCGGCGGTGGACTCGTATGCGGCGAGGACGGCGCGTGCGAACGAATCGTCCACCCCCGCCGCCTCGGCCAGCTCGAAGGGGCGCCGCATCCACTCGATGCGCTCGCAGAGCACCGCGTCGACGCGCGCCACCCAGTCCTCGCGCGCACGGGAGCCCCGGGGAGGCTCGACGCCCTCGACGCGGGGCAGCTCCCCCTCCGTGAGGGCAAGCTCGCCGAAGACGGGACTGATGGCGTTCCTCAGCCGCGCGAGCGCGACGACGTCAGAGAGGTAGACGTCTCCCAGGGGGTGCAGGAGGACACCGGGCTGGGACGTGCCCCCGCCCAGCGAGAGGCCCGTCTTGTCAAGGAAGCCCACGGGCAACAGCCCCCCTTCCTGGGCATATGCGGCAAGCTGCGCGAAGGGCAGCAGGCGAGGGAGGGCTCCTTCCCGGCCGCGGCCGGCCATGCCGGGCAGCTCGACGAGGTCGACCCCGAGCTCACGGGCGAGCCTCCTGCACGAGCGCTCGCGCGCCTCTCCCCCAAGGGAGGGCAGGAGGGCGTGGACGTTCTGGGGGCCGAGCGCGTCGCTCGAGAGGGTGGCGAGCAGCCTCGAGCCCAGGCTGCCGTCCAGGACGAGGGCGACCCCCGGAAGCCCCAGCTTGCGCACGTAGTCACGGAGTCCGAGGCAGAGGGCCTGCCACATGAAGAGGGTCTCGTCGAAGAGCTCGGGCTCGACCGGGCTCCGCAGGACCACCTCGTCCCCCCGCGCGGGCAGCTCCGCCACGAGGAGCTGCTCCTCGAAGGAGGGGGCGAGGGCGGCGAGCTCGCCCTCGGGGGTCATGACGAAGCTCCCGCCCGTGTAGACCTGCTCGCCGTAGCCCCCGAGCCCACCCACGGCGACGACCCAGGCGCCCGTGGCGGCGGCGTCGGCGGCGAAGCGCCCTCCCAGGACGTTTGCGCCAAGGGGGGAGCTGGGGTCGTCGGCCGCAAAGGGATAGGGCGAGAGGAACACCACCGCGTCCAGGTCGCGGTCATGGTCGTCGTAGTCGTCCAGGTCCTCGTAGCTCAGGGCGAGCCCCAGACGGAGGCCGGAGAGCT
Source organism: Olsenella sp. oral taxon 809 str. F0356 (assembly GCF_000233535.1). Taxonomy (NCBI): domain Bacteria; kingdom Bacillati; phylum Actinomycetota; class Coriobacteriia; order Coriobacteriales; family Atopobiaceae; genus Olsenella; species Olsenella sp. oral taxon 809. Next base: position 1,355,874 of record NZ_JH376563.1, on the reverse strand, counting down.
CGAGCGCCGGAGGCGCCGCCGACGTCGACGCCTCCTCCGACGCGCCACCTGGCACCCCAAGCGAGGCGTCGCCCGACCAGGCGGGCACCCCGAGCGGCACCACGCGGCCCCGCTCGAGGAGGAAGGCCTCGGCCTGGGAGACGTCGCCGAGGCTCATGACGGCGGGCACCACGCAGGGACAGGCGACCTCGCGGGAGAGGTCGGAGAGCGCCAGCAGAAGGCTTGAGGCGAAGGGCTCCTGGTCGGCGGGGGCGGTCGTGCCCTCCGGACCCGAGAGCAGGGGCAGGGGGAAGAGCAGGAGGTCGACGCCCCTTGCCGCGGCACGCTCGGAAAGGGCAGCCACCCTGCCCGGAGTGCCCAGCAGGTCGCCCGGCCTGCTTCCCATCTGGGCGATTCCCATCCTCATCCGACCTACCTCCGATCACGTTCCCGGCCGCCTGGGGCCGGGCGGCGAAAAGGAGGCGCGGCGACCCCGATGCGAGGCCGCCGCGCCGACGTTGCAGCTGCCAGAGCCTGGCCTACGCCTCGGCCTTCCAGAGGCCGTGGAGGTTGCAGTACTCGTAGGCGGTGAGGGCGCCGGCGGGCTTCGCGAAGGTCGCCTGGGGCTTCATGCCGGGCTTCAGGTACTTGACGGTGACGCCGTCCTCGGTGGCCAGCGCGATGAACTGGATGTAGTGCTCCTCGAGCATGGGGTGCTCGACGGAGCCGACGGTGACGACAACCTGGTCGCCCTCGACGCTGACCTGGGGGACGTGCTTCTCGGTGGCGGCGTCGGTGGAGCCGGCGACGAGCTCCTCCATGGGGGAGCCGCAGCAGCTGAGGGTGCCACCGCCCCTCCTGATGAGGGCGACGATGTTCCCACAGGTGTTGCAGCGATAGAACTTGGCCTCAGGCATGGCTCATCCTCTCTTCTCTGCCCACGCTCGTCGAGCAGGTGGCCCCTACCACCTCGGGCATCGCTTCCATTATGCCCCCGCGCGCACGCAGCTATGCGCAAGAAATGTCAGTAATCTCATAACATTATTGGCATGACCCCCTAGGCGACGCGCACTCCCCCGCCCGAGCCCACCAGGTCCTCGACCTCGGCCATGAGCACCATGTTGCGCGCGTCGACGCGGGCGGGAAGCTCCATGCGCATCAGGTCACCTCCCACCGCCTCGACCAGGAGCTCCACCCTATCCATCCCGGAATAGCGGGCGAGGATGGCCTGGAGCTGCTCCATGCGCGCCATCGAGAGCATCCGCGAGCTCATGCTGACCTCGATCACCTTGGGCCGGTTGGTCTTCTCGCTGAGCTCCATCGACACGATGGAGCTCGCGATGATCTGGTTGCCGCGGTCCCCACGCTCGAGCTTGCCCGTGACCTTGATGAAGACGTCGCCCATACGCTCGCCGGTCTCGGGGTCCACGTCCCCCTCCAGCGCCGCGGCGCACTCCTTGTAGGTCTTGGGGAAGACGACGAGGGATATCTCGCCCTCCATGTCCTCGAGCGTGACGATGGCCATCTGGTCGCCGTTCTTGGTGACCTTCTTGGCTACGCCGCCCGTGGGCACCATCCCCGCGAGCCGGATGGGCTTGCCCTCGGGGACTCGGAAGCGGGTGGAGCTGCCGCCCGTGAAGGGGTCGACCACCTCCTCCGACTCCTCTATCTCGGCGATGGTGTAGTCGCGCGCCTTCGAGAGCGCGTACTCGAAGGGCCTGAGCGGGTGGTCCGAGACGTAGATGCCCAGCACCTCGTGCTCCTGGGCGAGCTTGGTGTGGCGGTCCCACTCGTCACCGTTCGCGGGGGGCACCTCGTCCTCGAAGCCCGAGCCCTCGACGTCGGCGAACATGTCGAAGAGGGAGCTCTGTCCGCAGGCGCGGTCCTTCTGGCGCTTGGCGGCGGCGTCGATGATGTTGCTGGGGTCGTTCTTGTCCACGAAGCTCATCATCTGCTTGCGGGGATAGCCGGTCGAGTCGAAGGCGCCGCTCTTTATGAGCGCCTCGACCACGCGACGGTTGGCCTGGCTCGAGTCGACGCGGTCCACGAAGTCGTGGAGGCTCTTGAAGGGTCCCCCCTGGCTGCGCTCGGCCATGATCGCGTCGCCCACGCCCTCGCCCACGCCGCGGATGCCCGCGAACCCGAAGCGGATGCCCTCGGGCGTCGCCGTGAAGTCCTTGCCCGACTCGTTGATGTCGGGCGGCAGGACCTGGATGCCCTCGTGCCTGCAGGAGCTGACGTAGTGGACGATCTTCTCCGTCTTGCCCATGTAGCTGGTGAGGACCGACGCCATGTACTCGCGGGGGAAGTACGCCTTGAGCCAGGCGGTCTGCATGACCAGGATGGCATAGCCCGCCGAGTGCGACTTGTTGAAGGCGTAGGAGGCGAACTCGAGGACGTCGTCCCAGATGCGCTGGGCGGTCTCCCTCTCGTAGCCATTCTCCACGGCGCCGTTCATCCAGTGGTCGTAGGTCGTCTCGTCTTTGCCGTTGTCCCAGTGGAACACGGTGCTGGTGAGGAGCTTGATCTTCTTCTTCGCCACGGGCTTGCGGATGCGCGAGTCGGACTCGCCGGCGGAGAAGTTGGACATCTTCACCGAAATCTGCATGACCTGTTCCTGGTAGACGATGGTGCCATAGGTCTCGTCCAGGATGTCGGAGAGACGGTCGTCGTAGAAGACGACGGGCTCCTTGCCGTTCATGCGGTTGATGTAGCTCGTGACCATGCCAGCGCCGAGGGGGCCGGGACGGTAGAGGGCGATGAGTGCGACGATCTGCTTGTACTCCTTGGGCTGCATGTTCTTGATCGTCGCCGTCATGCCCGCGGACTCGACCTGGAAGACCCCGGCCGTGTGCCCCGAGCCCAGGAGCTCGTAGATCTTGGGGTCGGAGAAGTCGATCTTGTCCACGTCGATGTCCACGTGGGTCGCCCCGTCCCTCAGGCAGGCGCGGACGGCGTCGGGGATGTCCTCCTCGCTGGCGAGGCCGGGATGGCTGCGCCTGATGTTGGCCAGGGCCTTGTTGATGACGGTGAGGGTCCTCAGGCCGAGGAAGTCCATCTTGAGGAGGCCCATGTCCGCGACCGAGTGTCCCTCGTACTGCGTGATGGTGACGTTGCCCTTGGTGTCGAGCTTCGTGGGCACGTGGTCGGTGACGGGAGTCGGCGCGATGAGCGTCGCGCAGGCGTGCACGCCCTCGCCGCGGGTCATGCCCTCGATTGAGAGGGCTGCGTCGATGATGCGGTGGGCGTCCGCGTCCTTCTGGTAGGCCTCCTCGAAGTCCGGCGAGTACTGGTCGGGATGCTTCTCGGTCTTGTGGAGGGCGCAGGGCAGCGACAGCTTTGGGTCGTTGGAGAGCATCTTGGAGAGGCGCTGGCCCACGTAGACGGGAAACCCCAGCACACGCGCCGCGTCGTTGATGGCCTGCTTCGCCTTGATCGTGGAGTAGGTGATGACCTTGCAGACGCGGTCCTCGCCGTACACCTCGCGCACGTGGGCGAGGACGTCCTGGAGGTGCTCGTCGTCGAAGTCCATGTCGATGTCGGGCATCTCGGAGCGCTGGGGAGAGAGGAAGCGCTCGAACATGAGGCCGTTCTCGAGCGGGTCGAAGGAGGTGATGTTCATGGCGTAGGCGACGATGGCCCCGGCGGCGGAGCCGCGGCCCGGGCCCACGCCGATGCCGTTGTCCTTGGCCCACTGCACGTAGTCCTGGACGATGAGGAAGTAGTTGGCGAAGCCCTTGTCGCAGATGATCTTGTACTCGTACTCGAAGCGCTCACGCACGTTGATGCCGCCGATGACCACGTTCTCCCAGTCGTCGCCGTAGCGCTTAGCGAGGCCGCGCTCGCACTCCTCCCTGAAGCGCGCCTCGGCCGTCTCGCCCTCGCGAAGTCCGGGGTACTGGGGCAGGTACATGTTGGCCCAGTCGATCTCGAAGTCGCACTTGGCGGCGACCTCGAGGGTGTTGTCGCAGGCCTCGGGGATCCATGAGAAGAGCTCGCGCATCTCCTCCTCGCTCTTCATGTAGAACTCCGTGCCGTCCATGCGCATGCGGCCGACGTCGTCGAGCGTGGTGGCCTTGCCGATGCACGAGAGGATGTCCTGGGTGGGGGCGTCCTCGCGAGAGAGGTAGTGGAAGTCGTTGGTGGCGATGACCTTGACGTCCAGCTCGCGCGCCATCTTCACCAGGTACTCGTCGAGCCTGCGGTCGTCCCAGCCGTTGCGGAAGCTCAGGCCGTGGTCCTGGATCTCCATGTAGAAGTCGTCGCCGAAGATGTCCTTGAAGGTGCGCGCCCACTCGCGCGCGCCGTCGAAGTCGCCGTCCAGCACGCACTGCTGGATGATCCCCTGGACGCAGGCGCTCTGGCAGATGAGGCCCTCGTGGAACTCCCTCAGCATGGCCAGGGTGGTGCGCGGCTTGTAGTACATCATCTCGTGCCCCGCGGCCTTCGACATGCAGCGGATGAGGTTGACGTAGCCGGTCTCGTTCTTGGCCAGGAGTATGAGGTGGTAACGACGCTGCTTGGTGCCGCGCTCGATGCAGTCGTCCGTGATGAAGTACGCCTCGCAGCCGAAGATCGGCTTGACCTTCAGCTCGGGGCGGTTCGCCCTCACCGCCGCGATGTCATGGCCCGACTCCTCCCAGACCCTGCAGTCGGACTCCCACTGCGCATGGGGCAGGTCGCAGGCGGCGGCACCGAGCTCGTCCGCCTCGGGCTCCTCGAGCTCCCAACCCTTCTGGAAGCACTCGATGTCGTGCTTCCACTGCCTCATGCCCAGGGCGCCGTCGTTGTACTTGCGGCACTCGAGGTCGAGGTTGGGGATCCCGAAGAGGTAGCCGTGGTCCGTGAGGGCGACGGCGGGCATCCCGAAGTCGACGGCGCGCTTCACCATGTCTGGTATGCGGGTGGCGCCGTCGAGGATGGAGAAGTCGGAGTGATTGTGCAGGTGGACGAACGCCATGGTTGCTGCTCTCCAGACTGCCTCGTGACCAAGGGCGAACGGTGACGGACGCGCGAGGGTCGCGAGGCCTCGGGTAAGGTGCGCCTCTGCTCTGCTTGCCGCCGGAGGCGTCGGCGTGGCTTTTGGCCACCCATGATAGCCGATGGGCCAGGCCGGCCGGGCCTAGTTCAGGGGAGAGGGGCCTCCCCCGAACTCGTAGCGCAGGACGAGCGGCTGGCCGCCGCCAGCCTCGAGCTCCACGCAGACGAAGGCGCATTCCACCTCGTCGAAGCCCTCCCCCAGGAGCACGTTGGCATAGAGGCCCGCCTGCATCCTGTGGCGCTCGAGGAGCTCCTGGGAAGGGAGGCCCGCGTCTCCGGTCTTGTAGTCGACCACCAGCGCCCGGGGGCTGCCGGGGTCGAAGCAGAGGAGGTCGATGGCGCCCTCCACGTAGCTCCCGAACCTGGACTCGACCTTCCTGAAGAAGGGCTGCTCCGCCCTGAGGCAGGCGTGCGAGAGCGCCTCCCTCCGGATGTCCGAGCCCTCCCAGCGCGCCAGCGCACGCTCGAGCCGGTCGCACTGCCGGGGCGAGAGCCGCCAGTAACGCTCCGTCTGGGCGACGCGTTCGGGCGAGGGAGACGAGGCCGACTCTACCATGGCCTGAGCAAGCTGGTGGAAGGCGGAGCCCAGGCTCGTCGCCCGGTCGGCATCGGCCTCCGCGCCATCGGACGGGCCAGGCTCCTCGCAGTTCCCCTCGACGTCGCAGGAGAGGAGCACGGTGGCCTCGTCCCGCCCCCCTCCCCCCAGCGCGTCAAGCTGCCGCCGGGCGGAGGAATAGCTGAAGACGCCCTCCCGGGGACTCCAGCCACGCGCCGACTCGCCCCGCACGGCGAGACCGTCCTCGACGGCGACGTCGTAGCTGACGAAGGGGGACGGCTCCTCCCCTGCCTTCGGGCCGTCCCCCAGGGCACCCAGCTCGCGGGGGGACCCGGCCCCCCCGTCGTCGAGCAGGCAGCCCCCCTCGGGTCCCGGCACGAGGGAGGTCACCCTCAGCGCGGCGGGCTCGCTGCCGCCGTATTCGACGAGCCCGTCGTGCTCCCCGGGCTCCGGCAGCCCCTCCCCGAAGAGGGCGCGGCACACCCCGGAGGCGAGGAGCGGCCTCAGGCTCCCGTCCTTCGACATCTGGGCCGAGACCCCCAGGACCACCGCCTCCCTCGCGCGCGTGAGGGCGACGTAGAGCAGCCGGGCGCGCTCCGCCGCCTCGCCCTCCTCCGAGCTCGTGAAGAGCCTCCTCGCCCAGTCCACGCAGTCGGTGCAGGAGGCGTCGTCCTCGGGGGCGTCCCGGCGGAGCCACGACGAGTCCGCCTCGGGCGGGATCAGGGCGGCCAGCACGGAGCCGGAGCGGTTCTCGCAGCAGACGCCCTTGGAGGGGGGCGCGTCGTTGCCCCAGCACTCGCACGCCGCGACGACGGGGAACTCCAGGCCCTTGGAGGCATGCACGGTCATGACCTGCACCGGGCCGCCACCCCCGCCCACGAGCGAGGCGGGACCGAGCTTGCAGACCTCGAGCCAGCGGTCGAACTCGACGGACGCCTCGCAGACGCCGAGGCCGCCCTCGTCCACGAGCTCGCCCACGTGCCGCACGGCCGCGAGGGCGTTTGCCAGGCGGGCCTGGCCGTCGGGACCGCCGTCCTCGAGGCGGGCGACGAGGCCGGACTCGCGGAGCATCGCCGCGAGCACGTCGCGCACGGACCAGCTCCCCAGCCTCCGGAAGGCGCGCGCGACCAGCTCGCGGGCTGAGCGCAGCGCGGGAGAGGGCTCGAGGCCCGCGGGGAGGTCGAACGACACGAGGCCGGCGTCTATCCCCCGCTTCGTAAGGGCGTCCACCTCCTCCTGGTCGCGGGTCGCGAGGAGGAGGAGGTCGTCTGCCGAGAGGCAGAACATCTGGCTCGTGAGCACGGGGTAGAGCCCGTCCTGGGTGTCCCTGGGGTTGGCGAGGAGGTGCAGCAGCGCCGAGACGAGGCGCACCTCCTCGCTCTGTGAGAAGGTCGACCCGCCGCTCACCACGCATTCGATGCCGCGGGAGCGCAGGGCCTCGAGGTAGCTGCCGAGCCTGCTCATGCGTCCCAGGAGGAGGGCCACGTCGGAGGGCCTCTGGCCGGCGTCGATGTAGCACGCCAGGCGCTCGGCCACCCTGTCCGCCATCACGCGGGCGCGGTCCTGGGACGAGACCTGCGCCCTCCCCTGCCGCCTCGAGCACACGAGCTCCACGCTGACGCGGGGAAGCCCCCGCGCCGCGAAGCCGCTCGCGCGCCCCTCCCAGGCGACGAGGTCCATGAAGCGCGGGAGGAGTCCCCCTCCTCCCTCCTGGCCGCGTCCGAGGACGTGTGCCACGAAGCGCAGGACGTCGTCGTGGCTGCGGAAGTTGTTCTTGAGCTCCACCACCGAGGAGGGGGGCAGCGACGCCTGACGGTCGCGGAACACCTGCACGTCGGCGGCACGGAAGCGGTAGATCGACTGCTGGGCGTCCCCCACCGTGCAGAGGTGGCAGGCACCGGGCCCGCTCAGGAGCTCGATCATGCGCACCTGCTGGGCGTTGGTGTCCTGGAACTCGTCCACCATGACCAGGCGGAAGCGCCGACCGTACTCTGCCGCGACCTCCGGATGCTCGCGGAAGGCGCGCAGGGTGAGCGAGAGCAGGTCGTCGTTGTCGAGGACCCCGAGCCCCGCCTTGAGTCCGGCGTAGCGACGGTCCACCTCGCGCGCGAGCTGGACGAGCTGGGTGCGGAAGCGCATCGCGCCAGCCATCTGCACGGCGAGCGCGCAGTCGGCATAGGCGGCCTTGATCTGGGCGCCCAGCTCCCTCATCTCCTTCGACCTGTAGGCGTCGCCGGGCCTCCTTATGCGCCCGAAGGCCTCCGCGGCGTGCGCCGCGTCGCGCTGCGAGGGCGGGAGCGAGAGGAGCCTTCCCACCACCTCGAGGGAGTTCTGGAGGTTCGCGCGCTCCGCCTCGCCGGCCTTGGACGAGAAGGCCTTTGCCTCCTGCCCCAGGACGAGCGCCCTCTGCACGCAGTCGAGGTAGAGCGAGAGCTCCCCGAAGACGTCGGGGGCGGTCCCCGGGAACTCGACCGAGTCGAAGCCCTCCAGGGCCGATCCCGCCGCGTCGCGCAGGGTCCTGAGCATGCCGAACACCGTGGCGGCGCCGTCGATTCCGGCCCGCCCCCTGAGCTCGAAGCTACGCCTGAGCTCCGCGTAGGCGGGGTCGTCCTGGACGATGCCGCACACCTCGTCGACCGCCCGCTCGACCAGGCCCGCCGAGACGCCCTCCCCCGCGACCTTGAAGCCGGGGTCCAGGCCGAGGGCGAGGGCGTGCCTCCTCAGGATGCGCGAGCACATGCCATGGATGGTGCTGATCCAGGCAGAGTCCACCTCGAGGGCATGGCCTGCCATGCCCCCCTCGCGCAGCCGGGCGCGGATCTTCTCCTTTATCTCGTCCGCGGCCGCGTGCGTGAAGGTGATCACCAGGACCTCGTCGAGGCTGTCGAGGTAGGGCGCCCCTCCCTCGCCCGAGCCGGGGGTGAGGGCCCACGCGACCCTCTCGGCCAGGGTGGACGACTTGCCCGACCCGGCCCCTGCGGCCACGAAGAGCGGCCTGTCGAGGGTCCGCGTGATGCGCTCTTGCTCCGGTGTCAGACGGCGTGCCACTAGGACAGCCTCCTCTCGCAGTTGGTGACGGGACACCACTGGCAGGCCTTGGCGTCGACGGGGTCGGCGCGGACGTCGCCCGCGAGCATGCGCCCTATCGCCGCGGCGACCTGCTCCTCGGTGGCGTCCAGCAGCTCCTCGAAGCCCAGCTGGCCAGGCCCCCCGCAGCAGCAGGAGTCGAGGCGGGCCTGCCTCGCGGGCCCCAGCACCTGGTCGGCGAAGTTGACGTCGACCACCCCCGCGAGCTCGTGCTGGTCCACGCGCGACCCCCTGGTCGAGAGGTACATCGCCCCCACCACCTTGAGGTCGGGCATCATGCGGCGGATGACCTGCGCGTAGATGAGGGCCTGCACCCTGCGCGGGAGCCTGAGCCCCCCCGGCCCGGGACAGCCCTCCCTCCCGAACACGTCGTACTCGGCGGCGAAGCCCGCAGCGCCCTTGTGCTTGTAGTCGATCACCACGGCGCAGCCGTGCTCGTTCACGTCCACCCGGTCGACGCTGCCCACGAAGTCGGCGCCGGCATAGCTCACGTGCACGCTCTGGGGACGCCTCCCCCCAAAGCGGAGCTCGAAGTGGCGGGGCTCGAAGCCCTCGAGCACCCCCAGCTCGAACTCGACGGTGCTCAGGAGGTCGCGACGCAGGAAGTCGAGCTGCAGGCGCTCCCCGCTGTCATGCGGGACGAGCGATTGCGCGGCGACGGTGGTGGCCCGACGAAGCTGGTGGGCGAGGTGGTGGTCCACCTCGGTCAAGACGAGCTCGCGCATGTGCTCGAGGTTCTGCGGCGTGACCCGCGTTCCCGGGACGTACGACTGCCCCAGCAGCTCGAAGTCGGCCTCCCCGCCATCCCCGAGGAGCCCGGCGGCGCGGGCGGCCTCCGTCGCGAGCCTGCGGTGCGACACCTCCAGGACGCGGTGGGCGAAGCTTCCCATCTGGAGCGGGCCGAAGCCGGCGTCCACGCGGTCCAGGCCGAGCCTCCTGAGGGTGAACCACTTGTGGGGGCACTCCAGGTAGGACTCCATCTGGGAGGCGGAGAGGGACGGACGGCCCCCCGGCAGCTCGGCCTCGCCCGGACGGGGGACGACGATCATCCCGCGCAACCCCGGCGAGAGCATCGAGCCGGCCGCGACCGCGCGCGAGCCCTGCGGGGCGGGACGCGAGCCCTCCCCCGAGAGGCAGAGGCTCGCCTCGCCCTCCCCCATGCCGCGGACGCGGAGGGGACAAGGACCCTCGCCCTCGAAGCCGTAGCAGGCCAGCGCCTCGGTGAGCATGACTGCCGGATAGCCGACCGAGGCGTCCGCGGCATGGGTCGCGCGCTCGAGCAGAAGCGAGCTGCGCGCCGCGGCCACGGCGGAGGCGAACTGCGAGCGCGCGAGCTCGAGCGGGTCGTCGGAGCCGCCGAGGCCAAGCTTGGAGAGGAGCGCCTCGTACGCGTCGTCCCTGGGCGCGAGCGGGTACTCCGCCGCCGTGAGCCCCGAGACCAGGACGAGGTCATGGGAGGCGGGCTCGAGCCGGGCCGCCTCGGGGCGGGAGAGGAGCCTCACTCCCACCTGGGCCGCCTCGTCCCCCAGGACGAGGCGGCGGCGCAGCGCCTGCCTCCCCGCGAGCTCGGCGAAGAGGTCGCAGAGCTCGGAGAGCGACATGCCGGCCGGTGCCAGCCCCTTGCCCTTCCCGCGGCCCAGGCCGAGCTCGCTGACGCTACCGGAGACCGCCTGGAGGGAGCGCAGGCCGTCGATGCCGCGGAGCCGGGACTCGCCAGGCGTCCCCGGCCCCTCCCCCCGCGAGCGTGCGAGGTCGGCTTGGGCCTGGTCCGCCTCCTCCATGGCATGGGCGAGCAGCCCCGCGGCGTGACCGACCTGGCCGCGGAGTATCGCCGCCGTCGCTTGCTGGACCTCCGGACTGGTGCTGCGCTTGCGGCCGAGGGACTCGAGTAGCTGGCGCGGGGTGAGGGAGCGGTTCCCCCGCCAGCGGCGGTCGAGCTCCCATGCCTGCTGCCGTCCCATCCCGCTCGCGTCGCTCAGCAGGAAGTCCACGATGGGCCGGGGGGGCCACCAGGACATGTCGCCCAGCTGGGGCAGTGGCCTGCCGTCGGGACCCTGGACGGGCCCGGGCCAGCCGAGGTCGAGCTCGGAAAGGCGCGCGACCTCCCTTGCGAAGCCCAGGAACGCACGAACCTGGGGGATGCGGTCCAGGCGCACGGGGATGCTGGCCCGGACGCAGGCGCCGCGGGCGGCGAGCTTGGGCGCGAGCTCGGACCAGGCGCGGCCTACGTCGGGCACCACCACGGCAAGGCTCGCCGTCCCAGCATCGGCCGCCAGGGCACGTCCCCGCTCGAGGAGCTCGGCACACATGAGCTCCCCCTCGCTGAGGGGGCCCGACGCCTCGAGGAGCGCGACCCTGCCCGATGGCTCGAGCGCGCCCATGGAGGGCTCGCCCATGCGAAAGAGCCGCGCACGCAGTCCCAGGAGCTCGCCTGCCGCCGGCGCGCGATGCCCCTCGACCAACTCCTCCTCGGCAACCTCGACGCCGAGCTCGCGACAGAGCGCCACGACGGCGCGCGCGGACGATTCCGCGAGGGCCGTCGCGGGACCCCCGTCCGAACGCACCACCAGTACGAGCTCCCCCGCGCCCGCGAGGCGCGCGAGGAGACGCAGGACCGAGGGGGGCGCCTGGTCGAACCCCGCCGCGACGACGCGCGGGTGGCTGCCATGAGCCTCGGCGAGTGCGTCGGGCAGGAGCCACATGGCCTCGCAGAGCTCCACGAGGCCACGGCGGCGGAGCGCCTCCCCGTACTCGCACACAAGCCCGCAGAGCTTGCGCTCCGCGCTCCCCAGGGCCCTCCATCGCGGGTCGCCCTGGTCCGGCGGCAGCTCGGGAAGGTGCTCGGAGCAGAGGCGGGCGAGGAGGTCCAGCGTGCCGCTGGTGCCGGCAAGGCCCTCGAGGGCGCCCTGGGACCGGGCGCGGTTGAGCAGGACGCGCAGAAGCGCGAGCCGTGCCGTGGCGTCGACGACGCGGCGTCCGTCACTCCACAGCCCCCAGCGCTCCTCCGCCCAGGCGACGGGGGTCGCCACCTGCAGGAGGTGGGGCGCGCGCGGGTCGTCCGCAAGCGCCCTCCTGCAGGCGAGCGCCTGATCGACCGAGGGTACGAGAAGGGTCGCCTCGGCGACGGCAGAGGTGGCGCCGAGCTCGCGCATGACGGGGGCGCCCAGGAGCCGGGGGTCGTCCGTGCGTATGAGCTTGAGTGGCATGTGCCCTCCCCTTCCTCGAACCGAACGGCCGCGCCTCGTCGCCCGTGCCGACGGGCACATGGTAGCGCGGGGGTGGGACGCCAAGCCATGGGCCCGCGGCAGGGAGCCGCGGGCCCATGGCGGTGCCGGATGGCGGTGCGCCCTACTCCCCGTCCATCCGGGCGAGCACGCGGCGGTACCCGCCCGCCTCGCCGTTCAGGCACTTCGAGACGCGGCTCACGGTGGTGGAGGACGCCCCGGTCTGGCGGGACACCTCGAGGTAGGACGCCCCGTCCCTCAGCATGGTGGCGACCCGCAGGCGGCGGGCCAGCTCCTCCACCTCCTTCGGGCTCAGGAGGTCCTGGAGGAAGGCACGGGCCTCGAAGGGGTCGGACACCAGGCCGACCGCCCGGTACAGCCGCTCCGCGTCCGCGCTTCCGATCCTCTCGCTCGCACTCCGAGCCATGCGCCCCGCCCTTCGCCATGGGCAGGACATCCGTGGCCTCCCCTGGCCGCCTACTTTACTCCATTAAAGCGAGAGGGGGCCTTGGCACGAGGCATGGCAGGAACCGGACCTGGGTATAACCAAGCCATCAGAAGGAGGAAACCATGTCATTTCTCGGAACCTGGTTCGTCACCGCAATTGCCACCATGGCAGCGATCGCGCTGGTCCCCGGCATCGAGGCCGTGGGCGGCAGCTGGATGGGCCCGGCCATGTGCGCCCTCATGCTCGCCCTCGTCAACGCGACCGTGAAGCCCGTGGCGACGTTCTTCTCGCTTCCCCTCAACTTCCTGACGCTCGGCCTCTTCTCGCTGGTGATCAACGCCCTGATGCTCGAGCTCGCGAGCTACCTCTCGCGCAACGTCTTCCACGCGGGGATCCTCATCTCGAGCTTCGGCGCGGCGTTCTTCGGGGCCATCGTGATCAGCGTCGTCGCCAGCCTGGTGGGCGGCGTGACCGGGCTGCGCTAGGCGTCGTCGTCCGGGCGCGCCCCCCTCGCCCTGGGCAGGAGCGGCTGCCTCCGCGGAGCCTCGGCCTCCCCCTCCTCGCCCGCGAGCGCCAGGTGGTCGGCGACGTCTCGGACCAGCTCGCGGGCCTGGCGGGCGGCAGCCTCCCGCGCCTCGGCGACGCGCTCCCCCGCCGACGTCCGGTAGGCGTCCACGGTCGCCCCCACCAGCCTGCGCACGAGCTCGCGGCTCTGGTCGCTGACGGACACCGCGGCCGCGAGCACCGCCTGGATGCTCGGCGGCTGGAGCACCTCGTCGAAGGTGGCGGCACCCCCTGCGCCGAGCACGCCGAAGAGTTCGGAGACGAACTCCGCGCGGTGGTCCAAGTCGATCTGCGAGACCCAGGCCGCGATCGCCTCGTCCACCCTCCTCGCGTCGTCGTCCAGGCCCTCCGCCCTCGCCAGCCCGTCGGGCAGGCACTCCCAGGTCATGGGGTCGTGCTGCAGCATGCCGCTCCCGTCGCTTCGCACGAACGCGTGGGGGTCCTCGGGACGCGAGAGGAGCATGCCTATGACGCTGTGCTCGGGACAGACGTGATGGAAGCGGTCACCGAGGAGCGAGGACGGGCTCTGGGGCATGATTTCGGGCGCCATGCCCGGGCCGTCGAAGCTGTACGCCTCGCGGATCCGCGGGCGTAGCCCCTCGGGGCAGGAGAGGGCGGCGAAGGCGACCAGGTTCCCGCCCTTCGAATGCCCACCGAGGTAGGCGTCCCTCCCCCGAGCCGCAAGCCCGCGCAGGGCCTCCGCGCAGTAGGCTGCCGCGCGCCTCTGGGCCTCGGTCACCGTGAAGCTCAGCATGAAGTCCTCGCGCCAGCCCACGAGGGTCGAGTCGGTCCCCCGCAGGGACACGAACTCGTCCTCGTCCGGAAGCGTCGCGCGGAGGGCGGCGAACTGCAGCGAGCTCCCCTCGTCGATCTGGTCCACGTAGTCGTGGAGCACGAGGTCGCCGAAGCGCCTCGACGAGGCGAGGCGGCGGAGGTACTCCGCGTCCAGCGTGGCAAGCGAGCGCACGCGGCCGGACACGTCCTCGCCCGCCTCGTCGGCCAGCGCGAGGCAGGCGGCAGAGAGGCTCACGCCGCCAGCTCCCGGCCCGGGGACGAACCCCGTGAAGTCGAGGTAGCTCAGGCACGAGAGCACGAGCGCGTCGACCTCGTTGAGGGGGCGCTCGTCGAAGCGGAGGTCGCCCCTCCAGGCAAGATAGTCGTTCATGTGGAACATGCGCTGCCCCCCTCTTGTGTCGCCTTCGCCCGCGTGGCCCCCAAGACGGAGGCGGCCCGTCTTGGCTCTTGCCCCTGGGGCGCCGTCGTGGCCGCGCGCCGGCTCCAGGCGAGAGACGGCCGCGCCCAGGGGCGAGCGGCGTCCCGGCACGTCTAGAATGCAAGGATACGGGAGAGGGCCAGACCATGGCCGCGAGGGGAGAGGGGCTTCCATGAGGCGCGGACGAGGGGGACGCCACAACTTCCTGAGCTTCCTGCTCTGGATGCTCATGCTGCCCCTCCTGGGGCTCCTGGTCCTGCGCATGCTGCCCCTGAGCCACGCGCAGGGACGCGCCGTCCCCGAGCTGACCTCCTTCGTGATCTGGACCCTTCCCGCCTTCGCCTTCGTCCTCGCGCTCTCCCTCCTCTGGCGGCGCAGGAACCTCGCCGCGCTCTCCCTCGCTGCTGCGGCCCTGGTGGTCGTCTGGCACCTGGGCTACTTCCTCCCCACGCAGACCGTGTCGGAGGCGGCGGTCGAGGCCACGAGCCCCTCTGACGTCGACGCCCCCGTCGCGGACGACGACTACCTCAGGCTCATGACCTTCAACACGAGGAACGGCAGGGCGGATGCGGCCGCGCTGGTCCGGGCCGTCAGGGAGAGGCGCGTCGAGGTGCTCGCCTTACAGGAGGTGAGCTGGACCTTCCTGGGCGAGTTGGGCGAGTCGGGCATCCACGAGCTTCTCCCCCACTACGTCCTGGGCGAGGCCTCCGCCACGGACAACGGCGGCATCAACGCGATCTTCTCGCTGCAGCCCCTCTCGCGCACGAGCTCGAACCTCATGCCCACCGAGTCCTCTGCCCTCGCCGCGGGCACCGTGACCCTGGGCGAGCGTCGGCTCCGCTTCGTGAGCGCGCACCCCAACTCGCCCCATCTGGGAGGGCAGGGCCTCTGGAGCGAGGGACTGGCGAGCGTGTCGGAGCTGGCGGGCTACGACAACGCCTACGTGATCATGGGGGACTTCAACGCGACCTGGGACCACGTCGGCTTCAGAAAGCTTCTGGGGGACAGCTTCCTGGACGCGGGAGAGGCCGCGGGCGAGGGACTCCACCTGAGCTTTCCCGCCAACTCGGTCATCCCTCCCCTAATCGAGATAGACCACATCGTCTACAGCAAGGGGGCGGGCATCGCGGTCGGCCAGCTCGAGACCCTGCAGATCGCGGGCAGCGACCACCTCGCCCTGCTCGCGACCCTCGAGGCCTCGTAGGCACGCCATGGGGAGGGGGCGGCCCCATGGACCGCCCCCCTCGCAGGTGACGATGGTGGCGAGGCCTACGCCATGATCTTGCGGAAGAGCCCCTTGACCGCCTCGTGGTCGGCCTCGCGCGGGTTGCCGGGGTAGCAGGCGTCGGCGAGCGCGTCGTCGGCGAGCCGGTCCAGGTCCTCCTCGACCAGGCCGTCGCAGGTCTTGGGGATGTTCACGTCCTCGGAGAGCTGGCGCACGGCCGCGATGGCGGCGTCGGCGGCCTCGTCCTCGCCCATGCCGGAGGTGTCGACGCCCATGGCGACGGCCACCTCGGCGAGGCGCTTCGTGACGGCGGGCTTGTTGAACTCCATGGCGATCGGCAGGAGCATCGCGCAGGCCACGCCGTGGGGGGTGTCGTAGTGGGCCGAGAGGGTGTGGGCCATGGCGTGGTCGATGCCCAGGCCCACGTTGGAGAAGCCCATGCCGGCGACGTACTGGCCGAGCGCCATGCCCTCGCGGCCGCTCGCGGGCTGGCCGCTCTTAGCCTCGGCGTACGCGTCGCGCAGGTTCCGGGAGATGAGCTGGATCGCCTTGTAGTGGAACATGTCCGAGAGCTCCCAGGCACCGCGGGTCGTATAGCCCTCGATGGCGTGGGTGAGGGCGTCCATGCCGGTGGCGGCGGTAAGGCCGGCGGGCATCGAGGCCATCATGTCAGGGTCGACGACGGCGACCTCGGGGATGTCGTTGACGTCGACGCAGACGAACTTGCGCACCTTCTCGGGGTCGGTGATCACGTAGTTGATCGTGACCTCGGCAGCGGTGCCGGCGGTGGTGGGGACGGCGATGGTGAAGGTGGCATGGGCCTTGGTGTCAGCGACGCCCTCGAGGGAGCGCACGTCGGCGAACTCGGGGTTCTCGGCGACGGTGCCGATGGCCTTGCAGGTGTCCATGGAGGAGCCGCCGCCGATGGCGACCATCATGTCGGCGCCGGACCCCTTGAAGGCGGCGACGCCGTCCTGGACGTTCTTGATGGTGGGGTTGGGCTTGATCTCGCTGTAGAGGGACCAGGGGATGCCCGCCTCGTCAAGCAGGTCCGTGACCTTCGCGGTCACGCCGAACTTGACGAGGTCGGGGTCAGAGCAGACGAAGGCCTTCTTGAAGCCGCGGCGCCTGATCTCGACGGGGATCTCCTTGATCGCACCGGAGCCGTGGTACGAGACGGTGTTGAGGACGAAGCGGTTTGCCATGATTCCTCCCAGGGACGAAGCTGACCTATGAACGCCTCCTGCATTATCTACCTAACAAGAACTAAACATATAGATAAACATCCGGTAGCCATGTCCCATTCCCGCATAGGCGGGTGGGGCGCACGTCGCGCCGCCGGGACGGGAGACGGAAGTCCCGCCGGCAACAGCTGCCGACGGGGCTTCGCGGTCGTTGCGCGCGGAGGGGACTCGCCCCGCCCGGACCTGGCTACTCTCCCCTGACCGAGGCGGCGAGGGCGTGCGCCAGGGCGTCCAGCTCCCCCACGGTCTCCTCCTTCACGGACGAGACGAGGTGAACGACGGGCTCCAGGACCTCGACGTCCTTCGCGGCCTCCAGCTGCGCGAGCATCAGCTTGCCTGCGGCGGGCGCCCAGGAGCCGTTGTAGATGACGCCCACGGTGCGCTTCGAGAAGCCGTGGTTGCCCAGGTCGAGCAAGAGGTCGCGCATGCCGTCGAAGATCTCCATGTTGTAGGTCGACGAGGCGAATACCAGGTGGGAGTACTGGAAGGCACGCGAGATGAGCTCGGAGACGTCGGTCTTGGAGCTGTCATACACGCGCACGTCGCGCACGCCCAGCTCGGCGAGCTGGCGGCTCAGGATGTCGGCGGCGTTTGCCGTGTGCCCGTACACGGAGCCGTAGAAGATCGCGACCGAGCGGAGCTCCGGCTCGTAGGAGGCCCACTTGGCGTAGCGGCCCAGGATCTGGTCGAAGTCGCGCCTCCAGAGATGGGCGTGCAGGGGGCAGATGAGCCTGACGTCGAGCTTCGACGCCTTTTTGAGCAGCGCGGTGGTCTGCATGCCGTACTTGCCCACGATGTTGGCGTAGTAGCGGCGCGCCTCGTCGGCCCAGTCGCGCTCCCACTCGACCTCGTCGGCGAAGATGCAGCCGCTCATGGCACCGAAGGCGCCGAAGGCGTCGGCCGAGAAGAGCGTACCCGTGAGCTGGTCGTAGGCGACCATGACCTCGGGCCAGTGGACCATCGGGGCGCAGACGAACTGGAGGGTGTGGCGCCCGAGGTCGAGGGTGTCCCCCTCCTTGACCTTGATGGCGCGCGACTCGGCGTCGAAGTCGAAGAACTGCCCCATGAGCTTGAAGGCCTGGGCGGTCCCCACCAGCCTCAGCTGGGGGTAGCGCCTCACAAGGTCGGGGATGACGGCGCAGTGGTCGGGCTCCATGTGGTCGACGACCATGTAGTCGAGGTCGCGCCCGCCCAGGGCGAAGTCGAGGTTCTCCCAGAACTGCGTGGTCACCGCTTCGTCCACGCCGTCCAGGAGGCAGGTCTTCTCGTCGAGGACGAGGTAGTTGTTGTATGACATGCCTTCTGGCACCCTGTGGGTGTTCTCGAAGAGCTCGATGCGGCGGTCGGAGGCACCGAGCCACCAGATGTCATCCGCTACCTTGCGTACGTTGTGCATGTGCGTTCTCCTCGCTGGGCCACGGCTCCGCCGCCGCCCGTATTTCTGCCTTTCGCCATTCTACTATGCCTCCCGCCCTTGACAGGCCGGGGCGGGCATCTCGCCGCGTCCGGCGAACGTGCGGGAACGCGCCGCCCGCCGCCGCGCGCGGCCCCTCCTAGCTGGCGTGCGCGGCGTGACGCCCGGAGGACCACTGGCCGCATCGGCGCAGGAGCTCCATGCGAGCCGTGACGTAGCGCTTCTCGACCGCCTGGGCGAGCCTTCGCGCGATGCCGTTGGCGACGCCGCTCCCAAAGCAGCTCAGGAGGGCGTCCAGGCCCAGGAGGGCAGCCAGGACGAGGATGGCCATGCGCTGGGCCACGTCCTGCCGCGCCAGCGCCCAGTCGCAGACGACGAGCACCAGCGGCAGCATGAGGATGCCGTACCACTGCTTCTCTATGAGGTCGGCGAGACTCGACTGGTAGGCCCCCTGCCGACGCACCTCGACGTGGATGCGGGTGACGTGGCTGACCAGGCCGTTGGCGGCCTCGCGCAGGGTCCCGCTCAGATGCCCCGCGAAGAGCTCGTAGAGCAGGAGGTAGCTGGGATAGACGCAGGCCGCGACCGTGCGCGCCCAGTCACCGAGGCCCGCCGCAGGGCCCAGGTCGAAGCGGGCCTCGTTGCCCCCCACGAAGGGGAAGGTCCGGTACCAGAGGAGGGCGAAGGCGAGGACGAGCAGGCTTCGGATGAGCCAGGGCCCGAGGAGGAGGCGCCTGAGGCCGTGGCCGGGCGCGTCCGCGGCGGCGTTGGCGTCCCGCTCGGCGGCGGCGCTCCTGGGGTTGCCCTCCTCGTCCCAGAATAGGCTGTCGTCCACCTGCGTGCGGGTGGAGTTCCGTCCGGCGGGGTCGAAGTGGACGCCCACGCCGTGCCTGCCCACGCTCCCGCCCACGAGGTCGCGCTGCACGGTGGCGCGGTCGCCCTCGAAGAGGGGCTTCAGCACGGCATAGGCCTTGTTGACCTCGGTCATCTTGCGCTGTGCGAACCTCGGGCTGATCCCGTTCTTGGCGGCGTTGTCGGGATGGTACTCCTGGGCGAGCCTCTTGAAGGCGGCGCGCAGCTCCGCCTTGCCGTAGCGGTCGGGAAGCTCGAGCGCCTCCTCGGCCTGTGCCTGCGTCATGTCCTGCCTCATGTGCGACTCCCTGCTCGCGCTCGCTGCGTGCCCGGCCCCCAAAAGAATGCGACGGCCGCGAGAGGCCGCCGCATCCACGGGCTATGGGCGCCCCAAGGGGGGCACTTCCGGGACTAGTCCTCGTCCAGCTGGGCGGCGACCTCGTCCGAGACGCTCATGGTGGTGTAGACGTTCTGGACGTCGTCGAGCTCCTCGAGGCGGTCGACGAGGCGCTGGACCTTCTTGGCGTCGTTCAGGTCGAGCTCGGTCGGGGTGGTGGGAACCATGGTGAGCTCGGAGCCCTTGACCTCGATGCCCTGCGCCTTGAGGGCGGCCTCGACGGACTGCATCTTGTCGTAGGCGGTGTAGACGATCCACTGGTCGCCGGCGTCCTCGTAGTCGTCGCCCTCGGCCTCGGCCACGGCCATCATGAACTCGTCCTCGTCGACGGCGTTCTCTTTGTCGGCGACCTTCTTGTCGTCGCTGACGATGACCTTCTCGATGGCGATGGAGCCCTTGCGCTCGAACTGGAAGGCGACGGAGCCCGTGGTGCCCAGGTTGCCGCCGGCGTGGGTGAAGGAGGAGCGCACGTCGGCCGCGGTGCGGTTGAGGTTGTCGGTCAGGCACTCGACGTAGACGGCCACGCCCGCGGGGCCGTAGCCCTCGTAGGTGACCTCCTTGTAGACCACGGCGTCGGCACCGGTGCCGAAGGCCTTGTCGATGGCCGCCTGGATCTTGGCGTTGGGCATCGAGACCATGCGGGCGCGGGCGACGGCGGCGGCGAGGGAGGCATTGTTGTCCGGGTTGGGGTCCCCCCCGTTGCGGGCGGCAACGGTGATGTTGCGCGAGTGCTTGGAGAAGAGGGCCGAGCGCTTGGCGTCGATGGCGGCCTTCTTGTGCTTGGTGGTGGCCCACTTAGAGTGTCCGGACATGGATTCTCCTTCTGACATTGGAACAAACATATGAATGATACACAAGCCCAGGGCGGGCGCACAAGGGAGCCTCCCTCATCTACAAAAGCGCGACACTCGGGCGAGACGGTCAGCTGGCGTCGACCCGGGCAATCCCCAACTGCCCCGAGAGCGCGGACCAGAGCTTGTGGGAACCCGAGCTGGTGGGGTGGACCTGGTCGGGATTGAAGTCGCCCGTCCCCAGCTCGAGCGCGTCGAGGAGCGAGACGTGCAGGTAGCCCTCCTCCCGGCAGAGCTCAGTCAGGACGGAGTCCACCTGGTCCATGCCATAGAGGTTGTGCGCGTCGGTGCGCTCGTTCGCGGGCGGCGAGACCACCACGAGCAGGCGGCAACGCGCCGCGGCGGCGGACAGCGCCTCGCGGGCGTAGGCGCGGAAGTCCTCCAGGGGCTCCTTCGCGGCGTCGTTCGTGCCCAGCATGACCACGACCACGTCGGCGCCGTCACCCAGCCAGGCGTCGGGGTCCTCCGCCAGGTACTGCATCCTGAACCCGCTGACCCCCGCGTTCACGAACGAGACGCCCCTCTCGCCCGCCCAGGCCCTGAAGTCGTTGGCCCAGCAGCCGACGGTGGTCGACACCTCCTCGTAGCTCCCCTGCCGTCCCTGGTAGACGATGACGCCGGTGTCCGAGGGCGCATCCCACCCGTCGCAGAGGTAGCCGGCGGTGATGGAGTCCCCTATGAGGCGGATGGAGCCCAGCTCCCCCGAGGCAAGCATGTCGGCGAGGGGCGAGGGCTGCGGCTGGCCGGCACTGGGGTCATTGACCGTGGCCGTCGCAGCCGAGTCACCCGGGGAGCCCGCGCGCGCGTCGGGACCGGCGTCGCCCGCCGCGAGGGTCCCGACCTGCGAGACGAGGCGAGGGGCGAGCATCGCGAGCAACAGAACGAAGGCGACGGCCAAGGCGACCAGGGGGCGACGACCCTCTCCCCCGCCTCCCCGAGCCCCTAGGTGCTTCGGCATGGCAGCCCTCCCTTCCGGCCCCGGTATGCCGGCACGGACGCGCGCGACGTCCCGCTAGAGGCCATACTTCGTCACCACCCTGCGGATGGACCTTCCCCAGGGAAGCCAGATGGCAAGCAGGAAGGCCACGGTCGACGTGCCATGGACCAAGTCGAGGGGCAGCCCGGCGGCGAAGGCGGCAAGCACTCCCGGCCAGGTCAGGGGCCGGACGAAGCCCAGCACGTACCATCCGTTGAGCAGGAGCCCGTAGAGCAGCGCCGACGCAAAGCCGAAGGCGTAGAGCGCCCCGCGCCGACCGAGCATGCCGCGCTCGAAGAGCGCCCCGGCAAGGTAGCCGACGAGGCCCCACGCGTACATCTGCCAGGGAGTCCACGCCCCCTGGCCGAAGAAGGCGTTGGAGGCGAGGGCGGCAAGGGCCCCCACCATGAAACCCTCCCTCCTGCCCAGGGCCGCGCCTGCGACGATGGCGATGGCGCTGACGGGCTTCACGTCCGGGAAGGGGGCGAAGAGCACCCGCCCCGCCGCTGCGGTCGCCGCGAGCACCGCCGTCGGCACGAGCTGGCGGAGCGTCGGGCGCGAGGCCTCGTAGCCCACGAGGAAGAGCGTCAGGCAGAGCACGAGGACGAGCATGGTGAGCCCCGCGCTCGCCTCGACCCCCAGGATCGCGCAGGCCGCCATGGCAAGGGGCACCGCCGCAAGCGAGAGGGGCTCCAACGCGGAAAGCGCCCTGGCCCGGACGGGCCGGGCCACCATCCCTTCCGTGCCGGCCATGCGCGCCTCCCCTCCTCGGTCCGTCCAGAATAGCACCCGTCGCCTTCGCGGGACCGTCCGGCCGACAGGGCAGGCTGCCGCGGGCAAGTGGTCTAGAGTGGAGCAAAGGAGTCCTCGACGAGGGGAGAAGACCATGCTCTACCTTGGCAACTTCAGCTACAGCGACCAGGCGGACCCCGCCGAGAACTACTGCCTCATGCCCGCGCTGGTGGAGGCGGCGGACCCCGAGGAGGCCCTCACCAAGATCGCCCACGCCCTGCAGGAGCTGCACGAGGGCTCGGACCTCCTCGAGGGCGCGGCGCGCATCAACCTCGACTCGCTCGTCGAGCTTGAGGCCGCCCCCTCCGAGGCGCTCATCGCCCAATGGACCAAGGTGGTCCCCTCCGTGGACGGGCTCTCGCTCATCAGCTCGGTCCTGCCCGCCGGAAGTGACGACGCCGAGGCCTATAGCTGGGTCTCGAACGACGCGGACGGGGAACGCGGCCACGACGACGAGGCCTACTACGAAGACGAGGTGGACGAGGAGGCCTTCCTCAGCTTCGAGTAGCGGACCTCTCCCCCGGGAGGCGCACGCCTCGCCAGCCGCCAAGTGCCACCGACGACGCTGCCGTGGGAGCGCGGCGCGAGCGTCCGGTCGACTACCGACGGCGACGCTGCCACGAGAGAGCCGATGTGGGCGGTTCGTCCGCCGCCGCGTGCGAGAAGTGAGCGGTTCCGGCCATCTTTGGCGGAGGACAACCACCCACTTCGCACCTCTCATGGCGCGCTCGCACTGGCGCGCAGCTGACGGTGCCTCCCGCTTGCCTCCTCCTGCGCGCAGCCGGCCCCCAGGCGCACAACGGCTAGCGCCAGAGCCAGGAGCTCTCGAAGAACTCCTGGCTGGGTTCGGTGACCGCTGCCTCCCCGTCGAAGAGCAGGGTGACCGTGTCCGCGAGCTCGCGCGCCAGGGCGAGGTCGTGGGTCGCGACCAGCACTGCCGTCCCGCGCTCGCGCGCGGCGAGCATGGCCCTGCCCAGACTGCGGCGTGCCGCGAGGTCGAGCCCCTTGCTGGGCTCGTCCAGCAGCAGCAGGCCGGGCCTGGCCAGCAGCAGCTTTGCCAGCGCGACCAGCTGTTGCTGGCCGCCCGAGAGGTCGTAGGGGTGCGTCTCCCAGAGGGACTCGCCCAGCCCCAGCTCGCGCAAGGCGCGCACGGCATCCCCCGCCGAGTAGCCACAACGTGGCGCCCACTCCATGAGCTCCTCGCGCACGCTGGGAAGCGAGAGGAGCGCCTTGGGGTTCTGGGGAAGCAGCGCCTGCGTGAGGCCGCGGGCCCTGCGGACCCTGCCCCTCTGGGGACGCAGCAGGCCGGCGGCGAGCGAGAGGAGCGTCGACTTCCCGCAGCCGTTGGCGCCCACGAGGGCCCGGCACTCCCCCCGCGCGAGCGAGAGGTCGAGTCCGCGCAGGACCCATTCCGCGCCGCGCGCGTGGCGGAACCACACGTCGGTCAGGTCGAGGCAGGCGGCACCCCCCTCGTGGTCGGGCCGGGGCCCCGACGGGCGAAGGCCAAGCGCCTCTCGCCCGGAAAGCGCCTCGAGCGACAGCTCCCCCACCTGGCCTTCCTCGAGGAGGAGGGCCTTGGTGGCCGACCCCGCGAAGGGCGCCGGCCGATGCGTCGCCACGAGCACCGTGATGCCCAACTCGCGGTTGGCCCTCCCGAGCAGGGACGCGAAGGTCGCCTCCCCCACGGGGTCGAGCATCGCCGTGGGCTCGTCGAGCAGC
Source organism: Olsenella sp. oral taxon 809 str. F0356 (assembly GCF_000233535.1). Taxonomy (NCBI): domain Bacteria; kingdom Bacillati; phylum Actinomycetota; class Coriobacteriia; order Coriobacteriales; family Atopobiaceae; genus Olsenella; species Olsenella sp. oral taxon 809. The sequence goes on along the minus strand of NZ_JH376563.1, from coordinate 1,332,293 downwards.
AGCAGCCGCGGACGCATGGCCAGGACGGAGGCGAGGGCGAGCACCTGCAGCTGACCTCCCGAGAGCTCCGCGCAGCGGGCGTGGAGCCAAGGCCCCATGCCCAGGAAGTAGCTCGTCTCCGCCACGCGACGGCGCATCTCCGGCTGGGGGACGCCGAGGTTCTCGAGGCCGAACGCCAGCTCCCTCAGAACTCCATCGCAGACGAGCTGGGCCTGGGGGTCCTGGGACACGTACCCCACGAGCGAGACGCCAAGGCGCGCGTCGTTGGCGAGGGACGCCGCGGGCACGCCCTCGACCTCGAGCTCCCCCACGATCCTGCCCACAGGGGCCATCTGGGGCTTGGCGAGGCGCAGGAGGGTGGACTTGCCGCTACCCGTTGCCCCAACGAGCACGGCGAAGTCTCCCTCGTCGAGCTCGAGGGAGACGTCCCCCAGCACGGGGGGCAGGCAGGCGCCCTCGCTGGCGGGATCGGGATAGGCGAAGCCGACGTGGCTCATGCGCAGGGCCTTGGGCATCAGCGTGACCTCCAAGACACTCTGTCCGCAAAGACCGCGAGGCTGGGCAGCAGGACCTGCAGCACGAAGGGAAGGTAGCCCCACCAGGCCATGAGCCGGGGCATCTGGGGATAGAAGTGCCACTGGCCGAGCGCCACCCGGGCGAGGAGGGCGTTCAGCACCCCCAGCAGAGTGAATGCCAAGGCCAGCGTCACGTCCGCAGCGCGCAGGCGCTGCCGGGCGTAGAAGCTCCTGTGAGGCAGGGCTCCCCAGCCTCGGGCACGCATCGAGTCGGCACGCTCGAGGGAGTCCTCCAGGGCCCAGCCGAGGACCACGCCCAGGGAGCGGACCCTGCGGCGCACCGGGAGCGCCCAGTGCGCGTGCGTGGCCGGGCCACCTTCCTCGACGGGCTCGCCTGGGGCGCCGCCCGTCCCCTCCGCCGCCGTGCAGGCGGCAAGCACGCCCTCCGCCTGCCGCACACGGTACAGCAGGCGCGGCAGCAGCTGGAACGTCATGGACGTGACGAGGGCGAGGCTAGGAAGGCGCCCGCCCCAGGCGTCGCGCACGCCGTCCGCGTCCAGGACCTGGCCGCAGCACTCGAACCACAGGAGGACGGAGGCGAGGGTCGCGCCCATGCAGAGACCGTAGAGGAGCGCCTCCAGCCTCGGCGCGAGGGGGCCAAGCTCGAAGAGGACGGTCGATCCCGCCCTGACGAAGAGCGGGTTGAGAAGCACAATGAGGGCGAGGAACGGCAGCTGCCAGCGCAGGCGGGCCAGGATGGCCGAGGGACCGAGGACGAGGGACGAGAGGAGCAGGCCCCCCACCAGCGAGATGCCGACGTAGACCGGCTGCACGACGAGCATCGCCATGAGCAGCGTGGGCAGGACGCAGGCGAGGGGAACCACCGGGTGGCAGGTTGAGAAGGGGCGGTATGGACTTGAGGCTGCCATGGGCTAGACGTAGCTCCAGCTCACGACCGAGCCATCAGACACGGGGCACTCGTCGCTCATGACGCTGGGACTGGAGCCGTCGACCGCGTAGACCCAGCCGTGGCCCCTGGACATGTCCGTGCTCCCCACGCCGTCGATGACGTAGACCCAGCTGCCAGATCCGTAGGGGTTCGCGCCCGCGTCCACCGACGCCACGGCGCAGAGCGCGTCATATGCCGTGGCACCCTCGCGCACGCGGACGGTGGAGGCGCTCCCGTTGACGGAGACGGTGACCGAGATGAGGCCGTCGTCCGCGGAAGGCGCCGAGACCGTCGATTCGGACGGGGCGCCCGCGGACGAATCCGACGAGGCACCCTCGACCGGTTCGTCACTCCCCCTTTCAGAGCCCTCCGCAGGCTTGTCCTGCGGTGCAGCCGACGTCTCTGAGGAGGTGTCCGACGACCGCCCCTCCGAGCTGGACTCCCCCTGATCGCCTGCGCTGGCAGGGCCCTCGCCCGTCGAGCTGGACTCCGAGGCAGCGGCTGCCATGCCCGAACCGGCAGCCGCCTCCTGGGTCGTGGCAAGCGAGGGTCCGGAGACGGCCGTCAGGGATGCCAGCGGGTCCTCTCCCCTCGCGTACTGGGACATGGACCACGCGCAGAAGGCTATGACGAGGACGGAGGCGGCCGAGAGCGCGCCGCGAACGACTTTCTGCCTACGTGCGCTCATGCCCGCTCCTCCTCGTCATCGCGCCTGCACCACGCCAGGCAGAGCGCCAGGACCGCCACGCCGCCCGCCATGCCCACGATGGGCCAGAGCGGAAGCCTCCGCGCGCGGGGGGATGCCAGGTCCGCCTCCGAGGATGACGCGGCATCCCTGGCGGATGCGTCGGAGCCGGAGGTCTTGCTCTCCCGGTCCTGCCGCGACGAGGTGGCTCCGCCGGAGCCTTCGCCGGACGCGCTTGCGCCACCACCGTTGCCGTGCGCCCCAGAGCCCTGCCTGTCGCTCGCGCCACCCGAGCCGTCCTGATTGCGTTGCTTCGGCTGCTCAATCGGGCCGCTGCCGACGAGCTTGAAGAGCATGCCCGAGTCGTTGCCGTAGTAGAGGCTGCCGTCAGCTCCGGCAATCACCGAGGTGATGACGAACTGCTGACGCCCCGCCTCCGGCTCGAACAGGAGCGTCGCAGTCGAATCGCCCGCCTTGAAGAGATACACCCCTCCCGGCAGGGCGTTGCAGGTGAAGTAGACGTAGGTGCCGTCCTCGCCCGTGCGGACGAGCGGGCTGGACTTCACCTCTCCGGGAAGCGCCGCACCGGACTTCAGGACCTCGGCCTTGGAGACGACCCTCATCGACGAGGCGTCTATCTCGTAGATGCCCCCCGCATACCTTCCGTTCAGGAGCCTCCTGCCACCCACGTAGAGCCTCCCGCCCACGAGCGTGGGCGTCGAGGTGCTGTAGTCGCTGAACCTGACCCGGTCCTCCTCGCGAAGTTCGCCGCTTGCACCCAGGGCGAGGCGGTGAAGCATTCCGTCCCTGGTGACCACGAAGACGACCTTGCCGTCGGGGGAAGCAACGACGCCGGCGCGAGATGACTCCCCCAGGTCGAGGGTCCCCAGCTCCCTGCCGTCCGATGCGTCGAGGACGCGAACGGCACCGGAGTCATCCGCGACTATGGCACGACCTCCGACGAGCGTGACGCCTGACCAGTAGAAGCCCGTCTGGGAGTTCTCCCTCCTCCAGCGAATGCTACCGTCCCGCAGGCTCACGCAGAGGAGGTAGCCGCCCTGCGAACCGCCACCGGCGTCCGCTGCGGCAGTGCCGTAGTACAGGTAGCCGCCTTGCACCGTCAGGGTGCTCAGCGACTGCTGGGGCAGGCCGTTGGACTCGGAGAGGGCGTCCTTTATCGCCCACTTGGTCTTCAGGCTGTCTGCCGCGACGGTCTGAAGGCGCCCACCGTGCAGAGGAATGACTACGAGACCGCCGTCGTACACCAGGCGTGCCGTGGAGTCGACCGAGGTGAGGAGTTGGGCACTGCCAAGCTCCTTCCCCGTGGCGGCATCAAGCGCATAGAGGACGTCTCCCCTCGCGACGAAGACCCTACCGCCCACGAGGACGGGATCGCTTGGCGCCCCCTCGCCCGCACTCGGAGCAAAGGTCCACTGCGCCTCGCCGCCTTCGACGGGGGTTGCCGCGGAAGTGGACCCCTTTTCGCCCTCGCCCCTGAAGCCCGGCCATTCGGATGGCCAGTCCGGGAGGCTGAGGCCAGGATCGACGGTGACGTCGTTCTTTGGGTACTCCCTCTTCTCCGTTCCGTACGCCCAGACGATCTCGTCTCCTGGGCCCAGGACGTAGTTGGACGCGTATTCCTTCGACATCTTGCCGTTGACAAAGAACTGCCACCAGCTCCAGCCGCCGTCCTTTCCCTGGACTGCTCCAAGCTGCGATGTCCCGTTGGGAAGCGTCTGCCCTGAGCGGGCGGAGATGGTGTAGATGCCATCGTCCACGTCGAAGCCGGCGTCGTTCAGCACCTGCTTGGAGAGCTGAGCCGCCGTGGTTCCCTCGGGCACAGCCAGCTCGCGGGAAGAGACCCAACTGACGTCTGCGCCCCCCGCGCCCGGCCCCACGACCCGGACCTTGGCCGTGACCATCCTCTTGTCGTCCTCGGGCAGCTTGTCACCGTAGGCCGAGTAGCACCAGACGATGGAATCACCCTTCTTCAGCGTGATTCCGCCCGCCCCCTCGTCGGCGGCGACGCCGTTCACGAAGAGCTGCCAATACCTGCCGGAGTCCTGGTCGTAGCCGAGCCTGCGGCTCCCGTCAGGCGAGCTGATGGTCGAGAGGTAGTAGCCGTACTGGCCGTTCTGGGACTCGTGGGCGAGCCCCGTCCCCTGGAGCATCCTCTCGGTGAGCACATCTGCGGTCGAGCCCTCGTCCAGCGAGTAGCTGGCCTCACGCGTCCAGACCTCGGGGCTTCCGAAGGCATCCCTTCCTATGACGGATGCCTTGACCTCGACCTGTGGCCTGGGTGCGTCGACGCCGCTCGAGCCCAGCACCCTCAGCTGCGCGGAGACCGGCTGCGAGACGAGGGAGCGGAGCCTCTCTCCCCAGACGGGGTCGTCCCCACGGAGCCTCGCAAGCTCGGAGTAGCGCTCGTCCGTCAGCACGGAGCTGACGGTGACCTCCTGGTTGTAGGTGGGCTGGGGGCTGAATAGGCTGAGCATGGTGCTGTTGTCGGCGTTCCAGGCGAGCTGGAGCGTCTCGTTGAGCACGAGCTTCGTGTCGCTCGAGCGGAAGGTGCGCGCCTGGTCGTAGCTGCCCATGCTGTCGTACTCGGGGAACTGCTCGGGAACGACGCCCGCGTGCGCCGACGACTCGGAGACGTTGCGCGCCCAGCGCAGCTCGCCCGAGTCGTCCAGGTACGCCTTCTGGAAGGTGGAGAGGTTCGAGGTGACGCCGAGTAGCGACTGCCCCGCAGCCAGGGCATCGGCATAGCCTGCCTTCGCCTTGGCCATCAGGTCGAGGGCGGAGCCAATCTCCTGGGAGTCCAGGGGCCTAATGCCGATGCGGAGGGTCTTGCTGGCCCTCACCTCGGGATTCTCCCTGCTCTGGATGGTGCAGGTGAGCTCGGCCTCGCCCTCCTGCTCCCCGGGAAGCGGGCGCACGACCCGGGCGGCATAGCCGTTCACCTTGATCGCGTCAGTGGAGCTGGAGTAGCTCACGCGATCCAGCTTGCCGTCCACGCCCAGGGTGCGCGTCGTGGGAAGCTGCAGGTCGGCGTCTATGCCCTCCCCATTCGCCGGGATGGGGCCACCGCTCGAGTAGCTCAGGTTCGGGTAGACGAACCTGTCGTCAAGTGCCGACTGCAGGCGCGCGGACTCAGAGGCGACCTTCTCGGGATCGGCCTTGACCGTGACCTCAAAGGCCTTGGTCACACTGCCGAAGTCCGCCGCCCTCTCGACGTTGGCGTTGAGGTTTGAGTCGTTGGGGACGAGCGTCGCCGTGAGCGTGACCCTCTTGTCCACGGCACCGCGGGTCACCTTGCCCGCCGTGTCGACCGTCGCCTCGTCGGAGCTCGACCAACGAACGCTGGAGTACGCCTTGCGCTGGTCTGCCTGCAGGCTCGAGGGCAGCGCAAGGTCGGAGACCACTGAATCCAGAGAGGAATTGCCCCCGAGGATGGACTCCGCGTCGAGCGCCTGTCCCTCGACCTCCATCTGGCTGTGGAAGTAATCCTGGTCCCAGCCTATGGTGACGCTCTTGGGCTTCGAGACCGCCGTGCAGTCGTCCGCCGCGAAGGCGAAGCTGCAGCTTACGTTGGGGTTGTGGAAGCTGCCGTCGAGGGGCGACCTCCGGTAGCCGATGCCTCCGTCGGCCGCGACGCGCTGGGGGTCTGCCGTCGAGGCGACGGAGACCGTGACTCCCTCGAGGGCGGGCTTGCCCAGCTTCTCCGCGAGCAGGCTGCGCACGAGCTCGTTGGCGTTCTTGTCCTTGCGGTAGCTCGGCCTGAGTGCGCCAAGCGCGTCATCCAGGGCCCTCGCCAGGGCGTCCACCCTGGCCTGGTTGGGGTCGTCATAGAGCTTGAGGCGGACGAGGTCCTCGGCCTTGCTGCCGTCCGGCTCGTAGCTCGTGCGCGCCTTGTAGCCGTCGGAGCCCGTGATGGTGACGGCGTAGGGGCCGTCCGAGAGCGCAAGCGCGTAGCGGCCGTCGGCTCCCGGCCGGTCGGTCACCGTCTCGTCCTCGTCCTCTCCGTAGGGGTCCTCCTCGACATGGGTCACGCTGACCTTCGCGCCTGCGTCGACGCTGCCGTCCGGCTTGAGCCCCTCGAAGCGCACCACGACCTCTTTGAGCCTCAGCTGGACGTCCTGGGTGCCCGGCATACCCTCGGCGGCGACGAGGTCCCTCGACGCCTGGCCGTAGTGTTCGGCTGACGCGCTGACCCGCAGCTTCTGCCCGACCGCGACGCGATAGCTGCCGTCGGGCCGCGGGTCGACCGCCTTGCCGGAGTAACCGCCCGCCCTCACGGAGAGGCTCACCCCGTCGATTGGGGCGCCCTGGGCGTCCACTGCCCTGAAGCGCAGGTCAACGAAGGCGAGAGGGGCGAGCTCCACGCCTTCGGAGCCGGCCTGTGCGGGCGTGAACTTGGGATTGGCGTATTCCTCGTAGCCGTCGGCCACAACCCTCACGTAGTAGGCCTTGGAGGAGTCGAGCTCGAAGAGCCCCCTCGCGTTGGGGCGGACCTCGTCGCCCCACGACTCGCCTTCGTTGACCCTGACCCTCGCGAACTCGATCGCCTTGCCGGTCTTCGCGTCGGTGGGGGCAAAGCCCACCTCGAAGACGGCCGGCGCGGGCTCGAGCACGAGGGTGACCGTGGCGCGCGCAAGCTCCTCGACGCTGCCGTCCCCCATGGCGGTGGCGTCCGTTCCCGGGGCAAAGGCACGGATGGTGAGGGGCACGCTCGCGGCGGAGCCATCGGGGCGGGCGTCGATGACGAACCTGCCGCTCGCGATGTCCCCGGACGGGCTCACGTAGTCGTTCGACTCGACGGTCAGCGCATAGGAATACGACTTGTCGTTGACCAGGGTCCGGAAGTTGAGGGAGGTGATCGGGCTTCTCTTCGTCTTGTGGCCGATGTCGTAGCTCAGTCCGTCGGGAGACTTCTGGACGGCGTCGCCCCCGCCGGAGATGATTCGGGTGTCCCTCAGGAACTGGTCCAGATGCTCCTGGGCCTGGGCGCCGCCCTTGTCCGACGGCCCTGACGTTGGGGCGCCATCCGACTCGAGGCCTGGCTGGGCCACGGCCTCGGCGGCAGCCGCCCCTCCCCCATCGGATGCCACCTCGGCCCAGGCCTGGGCGGGGACGCCGCCCAGCGCCAGGCCGAGAGAGAGCACGACCGCAAGGCCGCCTTGGGCCAGCTTGACCGGTGTGGGAAAGCGCATTCCCGCTCCTCTCGCCCCAAAGGGCACGAAGAGGGCAGGCAGGATGGTGGCGCGGCGCGCGCCCACCAGACGGCACGCCCATGGCGCGCCTCGCCCTGGAACACAGTTCCCGCTGGTCCGGAGTCGAACCGGAATCCTTTTGCCCTAGGCTTTGCAGCTGTAGGACCGTGCCCTCAGTGTCTGTTCAGTTGGTGACCCATTCTAGCAGCTACCCTGGAAAGCCATTGACACGGGCGCATGCGGGGCTACGCCCTGCCCCTCTGGGGACGCGCCACCCCCCTCGACCAGGCCAGGACTCCCACGCCGATCGCAACCAAAGGAAGCGAGAGGCACTGGCCCATGGTGAGCCAACCCGTCCCCAGGAGGTATCCCAGCTGGGTGTCGGGAAGGCGCACGAACTCGACCAGGAAGCGGAAGCAGCCGTAGAGCGCGAGGAAGGTCCCCAGGAAGGTCCCCTGGGGACGCGCGGGGCGGCGGCGCGAAAGCGCATAGAGGACGCAGAACATCACGACGCCCTCGAGCAGGGCCTCGTAGAGCTGCGAGGGATGGCGGTACACGTGGCCACCGCCGTTGTTCCAGAACATGACGCCCCAGGGCAGGCTCGTCTCCTTGCCCCAGAGCTCCCCGTTCACGAAGTTGGCGCAGCGGCCGAAGAAGAGCCCCAGGGGTGCGCCGATGACCGCGAGGTCCGCGACCGTGGGGATGGAGAGGTGCAGCCTGCGACAGGCTAGCGATCCTCCCAGCACCGCGCCGACGAGCCCCCCGTGGAAGCTCATCCCGCCCTCGGAGAGCGCGAGTGTCTTGAGGGGATTGGCCAGGTAGTATCCATCGCCGTAGAAGAGCACGTAGCCAAGGCGTCCACCCAGGATGACCCCGAGGGCGATGCCCACCATGACCTCCGTCAGGTCGTCCAGGCTGAGCTCTATGCCCCAGCGTCTGGAAACCTTCCAGATGGCGACGCCCGCGCAGACGAAGCCCGCGAAGTAGGCCAGCCCGTACCAGCGGACCGAGAGTGGGCCCAGCGTGAACGCGATAGGGTTCAGTCCCTGGTAGATGGCATCAAGCCACATGAAGGCTCCTCTCGCCTGCCCACGGGGCAAAAAATGGCTGCGGCCCCTCCCGGGACCGCAGCGTCGAACGCTCCTACAGGTGCTACCACGCCATGGCGGGCTCGACCTTGGTGACGCCCGGCACGTGCTCCTTGAGGATGCGCTCGATGCCCTCGCTCATGTCGTAGCTCGAGAGCGGGCAGCCCGCGCAGGCGCCCTGCATCTCGAGGGTCACGACGCCCTCGTCGTCGACGTTGACCAGCACCACGTCGCCCCCATCGGCCTGGAGGCTCTGGCGGATGACGCCCAGGGTCGCGTCCAGGAGCTCGCGGTTGACCGGGGTCCTCTGCTCGTCTGCCATGCTCTTCCTCTCCTCGTGCGGCAATTCCCACCACATCGATTCCATTTACGTTGCTGAGTCTACCCAAACCTCGCCGCAAGACTCCGAGGACGCCCCACAAAACCCAGAAGTGACCATCGCCGTCAGTCGATCGCCTCGAAGAGGTGGCCTGAGTCGTGGTTTGCGAGGCGACGGAGGGGAGGTCGGCCCGCCTGGGCGGCCTTGAGCGCGGCGGCGACGCGGCCGACGGCGGAGGCGGCCTCGTCGGGCGAGAGGAGCGTGCAGTCGGCCATGAAGCGCGTCATCCCCGCCGCGAGGAGCTCCGGCAGCTCAGGCGTGGCGTCCAGGGGCGTGGCGGCATAGATGCGACTACGGCCGTGCACGTCGGTCCGGACGGGCATGAGGCTTCCGTCGGTCGCCCTCAGGCTGTGCGGGCGCCTCCTCAGGGCGCAGCGCGGACAGTCGTGTATGCAGCGGTCCGCGACCTGGAGGACGCAATGCTCGCTGGTCATGGCGCGCGTGCGCCCAAGGACCATGCGGCCCGTGGGCACCGAGGCAGCCCGCGCGAGCGCGCAGCCCTCCTCCAGCGTGAGCTCGGGCGAGAGCCAGATGCCCGCGGCGCCGGCGCGCTCGAGGGCGACCGCGGCGCTGGTGTTGTGCACGGGGATGCAATCGCGGACCTCGGCCATGGCACCCCTCCGGGCGGCGAGGGCGAGCTCGCTCACGTTGCCCACCGCGCAGGGCGCCCCGGGCCTCACGAGGGCATCGAGGCGCTCGTGGTCGCACTCGCGGCAGACCTCGTCGAGCCAGGGAACCAGGACGCAGCCCCCGGGCAGCACGAGCCCATCCATGTCCCGCAGCGCCTCGGGCGTGGCATAGAGACGCGTGGCGCCTGCCTTGACCGCCGCCTCCGCCGAGTCGAGGTCGTCCACCAGGGCGCAGACCTCGGCCGCTCCCGCACCCTGCGTGGCTGGTGCGCCTCTCAGGTTTCCCAGCTCGAGCTCGATGTCACGAAGGTCGGGCACCGTGGCGAGGCCCTCCGCGCGCGCCCTGACGGGTGCCTCGACCTGGCGCGTCAGCTCCTCCACCGCCCGGGCGCGCAGCGCATGGACGGCGCTGAACCCCATGCCGCAGCCCTCGTCCAGCTCGACCTCGAACGAGCGGGGCTCGAAGGGGGACGAGCCCATGCGACCCACGTGCTCGACGAGGTCCTCGCGCGTCACGGGACGGGTGCGCGCGGGCTCGACGACGAAGCCCTCCGCCCGCGCCGATGCGCTCCCGTCGCAGCAGACGAGCTCGACGGCGAAGGGCTGGCCCAGGTGAGAGACGACGCGCACGTCTACGCCGCGTCGCGGCCTGAGCTCGCCCGTGGCGGCGCGCGCGGCGTCGTCCATGGCACGCTTCGAGCGAATCACGCGCACGGCGCTGCCCCGAGGCAGCACGCGGGTGGCGCGGCAGCTGATGGTGTCGCCCGGCAGTGCGTCCGAAGGGGCGTGCGCGGTAAGGAACTGGCTGGAATCGTCCTGGGGACGGAGCTCCAGAAGGTCGCCTGCACCGACCGGGCGGTCGAGCAGGACGTCGATCTCGGCGAAGGTCTTGCTGCGGAGGCGCGCGCGACCGCCGTTGGACCCCCCGCGCCTCACCTTTCCGCCGCCCAGGTCACGGCTGCCCACGACGCTTCCCACGAGCTCGCCCCGGTTGTTCGAGCGCTCGTAGCTCATCATGTCGTCGTCCGAGCGGTGGTCCAGGTAGCTGTTGGTGAAGTCGCGGTTGAAGGCGCGGCGGAGCCGGTCGTGGATCAGGTCGCTCTCGGACGGGGTCGACGTGCGCCCGGCCGCGAGCTCGTCGAGGGCGAGGCGATAGGACGAGACGACCGAGTGCACATAGTCGGGGGCCTTCATGCGGCCCTCGACCTTGAGAGAGCCCAGCCCGGCGTCGTTAAGGCGCGCGAGGTCGTCGACCGTGCAGTAGTCCTTGGGACAGAGCGGGCGACCACGGCCCTCGGCGGAGACGACCCTCCCCCGCCCGTCCAGGAGCTCGTAGGGGAGGCGGCAGGGCTGGGCGCAGAGGCCACGGTTGGCCGAGCGGTTCCCCTTGAGCGAGCTCATCATGCAGACGCCCGAGTAGCAGAAGCAGAGCGCACCGTGGCCGAAGCCCTCGAGCTCCACGCCCTCGCGGGCGATCATGGCTATCTCGTCAACCGAGAGCTCCCTCGAGAGGGTGACGCGGCCCACCCCAAGGTCGCGGCACCAGGCGACGCCGCGGGCGTCATGGACGTTGGCCTGAGTCGAGACGTGGCACTCCATCTGCGGGAAGCGGCGGCGAACCTCCATGAGCAGGCCCCAGTCCTGGATGATGAAGGCGTCGGCGCCCAGGAGCCAGGCCTTTCTCACCAGGGCAAGCGCGCGGGGCATCTCGTCGGTGCGGATGACGACGTTGACCGTCACGTACACGCGGCAGCCGACCAGATGCGCGTCGCGGCAGGCGCGCCCGAAGGTCTCGTAGTTGAAGTTATGGGCGCCACGGCGGGCGTTGAAGTCGCTGCCCAGGGCGCAGTAGATGGCGTCGGCACCGGCTGCCAGCGCGGCGTTGAACTGCTCGGGACCGCCTGCGGGCGCAAGAAGCTCGGGCACGCCGTGCCTCTCGCGAAAGCAGTGCGGCGCAGCGGGAATGTGGGGGCGACCCGCCGCCACACCCTCGATCGACTCACAGGCTCTGCTGGCCTGCGCCTCCGCCGGCGCAGCCTTCCCCGATCCGAACGTCCCCATGCCCATCCTCGTCGACGTCCCCTCCAAAGACGGGAGAGACTCTACCCCAGGAGGGCGCTGGACGGCGCCAGAAAGAAGCGAACACAGGCAGAGGCCACGCACGCGACGCTGCTTACGCGTACGTGCGGGACGAGGCGGGGGACGTGCCCCGATGGCGTGATGGTGGGCCGGGGGGCACGATCCAGGCCCATGCGTCCAGGTCGCCTGGCCCTCCATGCCACCATGCATCGCCAGTCGATATATTTTGCACATAATTAAATATAAGAATTTATTATATTTCTGGAATGCGATTAGCTCGCAATATCGATATCCATGATAAGCTATAACGGGTGGAGAGGACCGGCGGCAGGTCGGGCGCGGCGGGAGCCTTGGGGGACCGCGGGCAGTCACCACCCTATGGTCGGGCGCAGCCACCAAAAGATTGGAGAGACCCATGTTCAGGCACGAGCTTACCCACCCAGCAATCACCCGACGCGGACTGCTACGGCTCGGGGCGGCCGCATCGCTGCTCTCCGTCTGGGCACTCCCCGGCTGCTCCGGGAACGGGGCGGACGACGGTGGGACGAATGGGGGCAAGGACGTCGCCTCATCCGCTCCCCTCTCCGGCAAGTCCCTGAACGTGTACTGCGGCGCCGGCATGGCCGAACCGTTCAAGGAGATAGCCCAGAGGTTCCAGGACGAGACCGGCTGCACCATGAACGTCACCTACGCCAATGCGGCACAGATCGCCACGCAGATACGCGAGTCCGGCACGGGCGACCTGTGGATAGCCGGCTCCGTCGAGGAGACGGAGAGGCTGGGGGACGCCCTGGCCGCCAGCACGGACCTCGTGCGGCACATCCCCGTCCTCGCCGTTCCGAGCTCGAACCCCAGGAACATCCAGTCCATTGTCGACCTCGCGAACGCCGACGCCATACTCATAGGCGACCCCGAGTCGACCCCCATCGGAAAGGTCGCTCGGGCGGCGATGACGAAGGCCGGCATCTGGGACGAGGTGCAAGGAAGGGTCTCGACCACGACCACCGCCCCGCAGATCTCCGCCGCGCTCGCGAACGGGCAGGGGGACGCCGGCATCGTATGGAAGGAGAACGTCGGGGAGGGGGTCTCCATCGTGGCGGAGTCCGACATGGAGCCCTTCGCCAAGACCGTCCCCGCGGCGGAGCTGTCAGGCGCGTCCGACGGCGAGGCACTCTCGGAGTTCGTCGGGTTCCTGACCAGCGACGAAGCTCGGAAGATCTGGGAGTCCCACGGCTACGAGACGGTCTAGGGATGCATCGTTCTCACCTGGCGACCACTCGGAGGAGAGAGCTGTTCCCGGTCCTGTGCGTCGCGACGAGCGCGGTGCTCGTCCTCTTCATGGGCACCACCATCCTCGCGATCGCGGCGAACGGAATCGCCCATCTGGGCCTTGCCCTCTCGTCCGAAGAGGTCATGTTCTCTCTCCGCATGAGCATGATGACGTCTTCCCTCTCGACCGCCCTGTGCATGGCGCTCGCCCTCCCGTGCGCCTGGGCGATGACGAGGGGAGGTCTCCCCTGCCGACGCGCGCTCGAGACCCTCGTGGAGCTCACGCTGTCGCTGCCCTACATCGTCCTGGGCTTCGCCCTCCTGGTAATCTTCTCCTCCCCCTTCGGGGTGGCCCTGCGAGACCATGGCGTCTCGGTGGTCTTCCAGCCCGCGGGCATCGTCCTCGCCCAGACGGCCGTCAACGTGCCCTTCGCCCTCCGCATGTCGAGAACCGCCCTGTGCGGGGTCGACCGACGCATGGAGTTCGTGGCGAGGACGCTGGGCGCGGGCTCGTGGGACGTGTTCAGGACCATCACGCTGCCCCTGTGCCGAAACCAGCTCGTCTCGGCACTCGTCCTCACCTGGGCGAGGGGAATGGGTGAGTTCGGCGCCACGCTCATGCTGGTCGGCGTGACGCGCATGCGGACCGAGACGCTGCCCGGGAGCATCTTCCTGAGCATCTCCACGGGAGACACGGACACGGCGATGGCGACCGCGATGATCATGCTCCTCGTCTCTGCGGCCGCCCTGACGGCGGCGAACGTCCTGGGCGGGCACCCCGTCTCGCGCGCAGAAGGAGCTCGTGAGGTCTGATGGGCATCGGAATCGAGATCAGGGGGCTCGTCGTGCGTAGGGGGCAGTTCGTCCTGAGGGTGCCGCGGCTGAGCATCTCCCCCGGCGAGTCCTTCGCCGTGCTCGGACGGACGGGGTCAGGCAAGACGGTCCTCATGGAGAGCATAGCCGGCGCGTGCGAGGTCAGCGAGGGAAGCATCGAGCTCGACGGGACGAACGTCCGCGAGCTCGATCCCAGGGACCGTCGCATCGGGCTGCTGTACCAGGACTGCCTGCTGTTCCCCCACCTCAGCGTGGTGGACAACGTCGCCTATGGCCCGCAGAGGATGGGTGCCGGGACACACGAGGCGCGGTGGCACGCCCAGGAGCTCCTCGACCTCCTGGGGGTCGGCCACCTTGCCGACGCGCATCCCAACCTGCTCAGCGGAGGCGAGGCGCAGCGCGTCGCCCTCGCCCGGGCTCTGGCGACGCGTCCAGGGATGCTCGTCCTGGACGAGCCGTTCAGCGCGCTGGACCCGACCACACGAGGCGACATACGCGACGCCGTGAGGCGCGTCGTCCGCGACTTCGGCTGCACCCTGCTGTTCGTCACGCACGACTTCAGCGAGGCGCAGGAGATGTCGGAGCGCGTAGGCATCGTCCTCGACGGCAGGCTCAGGACCGTGGTCGACTCCACGCTGCTGCTCCGCACCACCCACGAGGACGACGTGGCACGTTTTCTTGGAATCCAACCCTAAGGAGGATTCGCATGACATTCATTCCTGACCAGCGCATCGACCAGCTTATATCCGAGGACATCCCCTACCTCGACCTCACCTGCGAGCTCCTGGGCATCGGAGGGCGGAGGGGGCGCATGGAGTACCTCACCCGCGAGGACTGCGTGCTGGCGGGCGGGGACGTGGCGGCGGGCGTCATGGAACGCCTGGGCGCCACCGTCGTCTCGCTCGAGCCGGACGGGAGCAGAATCGCGGCCGGCGGCACCCTCATGGTCGTCGAGGGCGCGGCGGGCCAGCTGCACATGGGCTGGAAGGTCGCGCTCAACCTCTTCGACCACCTCTCGGGAGTGGCGACGAAGACCCGGCGGATGGTCGACGCGGCACACCGCGCCAACCCCTCCTGCGAGGTCCTCACGACGAGGAAGAGCCTGCCGGGCGCCAAGGACCTCCTCACCCTCGCAGTCCACGCGGGTGGCGCCTGGCCGCATCGCCTGGGCCTCTCCGAGACGGTCCTCGTATTCTCTCAGCACGTGGCATTCTTGGACGGGATGGACGGCCTGGCACGAAGGCTCGCGGAGGTCAGGGGCTCCTGCGTCGAGAAGAAGCTGTTCGTCGAGGCAGGGCCCGACGAGGCCCTGGAGCTCGCGCGCGGCTTGGATGGCAGGAGGCTCGTCGACGGCATCCAGCTTGACAAGATCCCGGTCGACCAGCTGGCGGACCTGGTGCTGCGACTCCGCGAGGCGGACCCGCAGCTGACCCTGATAGCCGCAGGGGGCGTGAACGAGGGGAACGCCGAGTCCTACGCCGCGACGGGCGTCGACGGCATCGCGACCACGGCACCGTTCAACGCACCCCCCATCGACATGACCGCACGGATGGAGGCAATCTGACGCAGCGGGCACCTACCATGCATGGTAGGTGCCCGCATCATGTGCTCGAGGGGACGAGTCCCGAGCCTCCTAGACCAGGCGCGCCCAGCGCTTCTTGCCCGCCTGTACGTAGCAGCCCGCCTCGAAGAGCTCGGGGGCCACGTTGTAGTCCTTGGGGGCAATGGGCTGCCCGGCGACCTTGACGCCACCGCCGTCGATGAGGCGACGCGCCTCTCCCGCAGACTTGGCGATCCCGAGGTCGACGAGCAGCTTGGCCAGGTAGACTCTGCCCTCGTCATTGGGCTGGACCAGCGAGAGGGGGAACTCGGGGGTATCCTCGGGCGCCTCATTCTTCTTGAACTGCGCGTCGAAGGCGGCCTCGGCGGACGCTCCCGCGCCCTCGCCGTGGTAGAGGTCAACGATGTTGCGACCCAGGGCGCGCTTGAGCTGGTAGGGATCGGCGCTGCCATCCGCGAAGGAGGCGTCGATGGCGTCGATCTGGTCGATCCCGAGCGTGGAGCACAGGCGGTAGTAGCGCGGGACCATCTCGTCCGTGATGCTCATGACCTTGCCGAACATGTCGGCAGGCTCGTCGGTGAGGCCCACGTAGTTGTGATAGCTCTTGGACATCTTCTTGACACCGTCGGTGCCCTCGAGCAGGGGCATGGTGAGGGCGACCTGGGGCTCCATGCCCATGGCGCGCATGAGGTCGCGGCCCGCGAGGAGGTTGAAAATCTGGTCGTTGCCGCCCATCTCGAGGTCGGCCTTGATGACCACGGAGTCGTACGCCTGGAGCACGGGGTAGATGAACTCGTGCAGGGCGATGGGCTGACCGCCCGCGTAGCGCTTGTGGAAGTCCTCGCGCTCGAGGATGCGCGCCACGTTGAACTGGCTCATGAGCTTGAGCATCTGGGCAAGGTCGAGGGGCTTGAGCCAGTCGCCGTTATGGACGATGGTCGTCCTCTCGGGGTCCAGGATCTTCATTGCCTGCTCGACGTAGGTCCTGGCGTTCGCCTCGACCTGCTCCTCGGTGAGGGGCGGCCTGGTGCTGTCGCGGCCCGAGGGGTCGCCGATGAGCGCCGTGCCGTTGCCGATGATGAGGGTGACCTTGTGGCCGAGGTCCTGGAACTGGCGCATCTTGCGCAGGGGGACGGCATGCCCCAGGTGAAGGTCGGGGCTGGTGGGGTCGACGCCCAGCTTGATGTTGAGGGGCGTGCCCTTCTCGAGCTTTCCCTTGAGCTCGTCCAGGGGGACGATCTGCATGGTTCCGGACGTGATGACCTTGAGCTGCTCTTCGACAGAAAGCAACGAACTTACCTCCATGGGTGGTCGGATGGACGTGCGCGCGATGGCACGCGGCCTTGGATTCTACTCCTGGGCCAGGGGGGTGGTGCGCACGGCAAGCGGCGCGGCCGCCTTCGGGGAGACGGTGACCTTGTAGCTCAGCTGGACCGTCTGCTGGGCACCGACGTGCAGGGTGCCCGTCCAGGCGTCGAGGCCGTAGAGCGTGTGCTCGTCGAGGCTGCTGCCGTCAGAGACGACGAGGCCGTCGACGTGGCCGCCAGCTGGCCCCAGGACCAGCGGGATGGTGATCATGTCACCCACGCTCCGCTTGTCAGGGTTCTTTCCCGAGATGTACTCGGGCATGCCTGCGAACTCGTCCTCGCTGCCGTTGTTCGTCAGGGAGGTCACCACCTCGTAGGTCGTGCTGCCGTCGGGGTTTCGCACGCCCTCGCCCACGGTCGTCTCGCAGGAGAGGTACCAGTCGATCTTCGACCAGGTGTTGTCGTTGAGGTAGACCCCGAGGACGGGGGTGGCCTCGTCCTGTCCGATCCCCCCGGACATGCCCAGGCCGTCCATCGCCCGTTCCTCGTCCGCATCGGCCATCCAGACCTGAAGGCGATGGTCGTCGGCGGACTTCTCGATGACGTCGGAGAGCCTCTTCACGTCGACGTCGCCCAACCCCCCCAGGACCTTCTGGAAGGACAGGCCGGCGACCTCGGCGAAGAACGCGTCCTGGTAGTCGGGGTTGTCCGGGTAGCGCCAGTAGACGCCGTTCATGAGCTCTGCGGCGGCGTTGTCGCCGTTCACCTCGGTCCCGTCCGAGGCGACGACGCCACCCGTGAGCGAGAGCAGCCTCTGGAGGAAGACCGGGTCGATTCCCACCACGCCGTCGACGCGGCTTCCCGTGTTGTCTTGGTACGCCTCGGCGAAGCGTGCGCCGGCGCGGGTGAAGTCGGGCGTGAAGTTGACGCCGCTGGGGTCGTCCACGCTGACCATGGGAAAGACCGCGCGCTCCTCGTCGCTCCAGTCGAAGGGGAAGTTCGCGGCGTGCTGGAGGGTGAGGGAGTCCCCCATCTGGATGACGCCGTCGGTGACGCTGAGCGTCGTCCATGAGCCGGCGAAGCCACCTGTGGCCCTCAGCTCGACGTTGTTCTGGGCGACGACGAGGTAGTTCCTCGTCTGGCCGTCGGCGCCGAGCATGGCGGGAAGCTGGGGCACGATGGCGTCCGCCTTGGCGAGGGCCTCGTCCGCCTTGCCCACCTTGGCCTGGACCTTGTCGAGGGCGGAGGCGAGCTGGGACAGGTGGGCCTTGGGCAGCCCAACGATGGTCTGGACGCTGCGGCGGACGACGGGAGAGAGCTGCTGCTCGAGGGCGGCCAGCTCCTTGACCCTCTCGACGTTCACGGCACCATCGCTCACGAGCCCCTTGAGCTGGAGGGCATCGGGATTCGCGGCAAGCGGGGTGAGCGCGTTGTCAGAGAGGTCGACGAGCACGTTGGCGAGACTCCGGACGCTCGAGACGTCACTGCCCACGACGGGGAGGAGCGAGCCGGCGGCCCAGAGGAGGCCGGACGTCTCGTTCTGCATGCCGTGCGCCGCCCCGTTGACGTCGGCGGCGATGGACGAGAGCCTCTCCGCGTCGCCGTCCTTGAGCGCGGCCTTGAGCCCGTCCACGCTGCCCACGACCTGCTGGGCCTCGGCCTCCACCCTCTGGGCCGAGACGTAGAGGCGCCATCCTCCCACGGCCATGAGCGCCAGGAGGCAGACGACGGCGCAGACGACCACGACGGCCACGACATGGCTGGAGCCTGGCTCCCCTCCTTCCGGGCCCCCTTTGGGGCCATCTTCGCCCACACGGGCGAAGCCCCGTCCCATCGTCTGCTGGAGGTCGGAGAAATGCCTGGCCATGAGAGTCCAATCGCTCGCTCGGGATTCCTGGCGCCGCCGGCGGAGCTTCCGCGGACGCACGCACAGCTCTCTAGAGTCTCTCACACGCCAGGGCGTGCGGCAGGCCTGCCGGCGACATTCCAGCATCTGAGCATAAGGGGAGCCCGGGGCGTCGGCCCCCGGGCTCCCTGGTCGTCCGATCGTGCCGAGGGGCTAGGCGCCTGGGCCAAGCTCCGCCACGCGGTCCTTGGCGAGGGCCTCCACCTCCGCCCAGCTGGGCATGGTGTCCTGCCCGCCCACCTTCGTGGCGCAGAGCGCGCCGGCGGCGGAGCCATAGACCATGCCGCCCTTGAGCGTGCCGCCGAAGGCGAGGTGGGCGACGACCTCCCCGAGGTAGGCGTCCCCGGAGCCCGTGGAGTCGACCGCGTCCACCGGGAAGGGGTCGATGCGCACGAACTTGCCGTGGCTGAGCGCCACGGAGCCCTCGGAGCCCAGCGTGACGATGACGTCACGGGCGCCCTTGCCGGCGAAGAAGCGCAGCGCCTCCTTGGCCGACTCGTCGTCTTCGGGGCAGATCCCGCTGATGGCGGCGCACTCGGTGCGGTTGACGCAGAGGAGGTCGAGCTGGGGGTATATCTCGTCGGGCAGCTCGCGGGCGGGCGATGCGTTGAGCACGGTGTAGAGCCCGTTGCGCTTCGCGCAGGATATCGCCTTCATGGTCACGTCGAAGTCGCACTCGAGCTGGGTCAGGAAGATGTTTCCGAGGCCGCGCAGGCCGTGGATGGCGGCCCGCACCTCCTCGTAGGTCATCTTCTCGTTGGCGCCGACGTCCAGGATGACGTGGTTGTTGCCCTTGGTGCGAAGCACGACCGCGGTCGCCGTCGCCGCGCGCGTGGTGGCGCTCACGTTCATGCATACCACCCCGTGCATGGCCAGGGACGAGACGAGCTCGCGCCCGTTGGGGTCGTTGCCGACCTTGCCCACCATGAAGGTGTCCGCCCCCATGCGCGCGGAGGCGACGGCCTGGTTGCCCCCCTTGCCACCGGGCACTGTCACGAAGCCGGACCCGCGCACGGTCTCCCCGAGCTCGGGAAGCCGGTCGCACTCGATGGACATGTCGGTGTTGAGGCTACCGAATACGACGACCTTCCTCATGCCGCACTTCCTCCCTGACGCCTGTTGGGTCTCGATGTCCCCAGAGAGCATGCGATCGAGCGTCGCGGCGTTGGCCCCAAGCTCCTCGCCATCATCCAGGGGCTCCAGCATACCATCCCCCGGGCCAGGCCTCCGTCACCCGTGGGCGAGGGGTCGGCCTCCGGAAGGCCAAGGGAAGGGGGCGCAGCCAGCGATCCAGAGACCGACGAGCGACGACGGGTGCGCTATGCCCGGTCGATCTCGGTTCGGCTGATGATCTCGTCCTGAACCTCCTCGCAGAGCTCGTTGAAGAAGGCGGAGTACCCCGCGACGCGGACCACGAGGTCGCGGTGCTTCTCGGGATGCTGCTGGGCGTCGATGAGCGTCTTGTTGTCCAGGTAGTTGAACTGCATCTCTCCGTTTCCGAACATGGAGGCGGTGCGCAGCAGCGTGATGAGGCCGTTCTCGCCCTCGGGAGTGTCGAGTAGTCCGCTCATGAGTTTGAAGTTGTGCACCATGCCGATGTTCATGGAGTCGTTGGATAGCTTGGAGACGGACTTGATGATGGCGGTGGGGCCCTTGTGGTCGGCGCCCTGGGTGGGGCTGATGCCGTCGGACAGCGGGGTCCATGCGTTGCGGCCGTTCGCGGTGGCGCCGGTCATCTCGCCGAAGGGCGTGTTGTTGGAGATGGAGAGGGTGCCCGTGGACATGTGCGAGTACAGCGTCTTGAAGTCGAGGTGGATGCGCTCGGTGTAGTCGATGATGTCGGCCGCGATGCTGTCGGCGTAGTCGTCGTCGTTGCCGTACTTGGGGGCGTCCAGGCAGTCCTGCCTCATCTGCTCGAAGCCCGCGAAGTCTGCCTTGAGCCCCTCGAAGAACTCGCCGAGGGTGTACTTGTGGTCGTCGAACACGAGCTTCTTGATTGCCGCCATGGAGTCGGCATAGGTCGCAAGGCCCGTCCACACGACGCCGGGGCCGTAGTTGTACATGGCGCCACCGGACGAGACGTCCTTGCCGCTCTCCATGCAGCCCTCGTACATGATGGACATGAGGGGCTTGGGAGCCACGTCGCGCGCGACGCGCTGCGAGATGACTGTGGCGACGTCGGTCCACTTGGTCACGTAGTAGATGGTCTTCTTGACCGCCTCGTCGAACTCCTCGAAGGTCTTGTACTGCGAGGGGTCGCCGAGGTCTGGCGTGACCTGCTTGCCGTACCACAGGGGGACGCCGTGGTTGAGCGTGAGCTCGATGCAGATGGGCCACTGGGTGTAGGAGGTGGAGGTCCACTGGTAGAGGCGGCCGGACTTCTGCGGCTCGACGCAGCCCATCATACAGTAGTCGCGCGCGTCCTCGACCGAGACGCCCTTGGCGAGCATCATCTTGATGTGGGTGTCGTCGAAGTGACAGGCGGGGAAGCCCATGCCGGAGCGCACGATGTCGACGATCTTGCGCATGTACTTCTCGGGCGACTTGTTGTGGATGCGGCAGGCGATGGAGGGCTGGTAGACCTTCACGTGGCGCACGGCGTCCATGAGGACGTAGGTGAGCTCGTTGGTGGCGTCGTGCCCCTGGCGGGTGACTCCGCCCAGCGTCATGTTGACGAAGGGCTGGTAGCCGGCGAAGAACTCGGACTGCCCGCGGGAGGTGACCCACATCATCTCGCTCATCTTGATGAGCATGCAGCCGGCGATGTCGAAGGCCTGGTACGGGGTGAGGCGTCCCGCCTCGATGTCAGCCTTGTAGAAGGGATACATGTACTGGTCGACGCGGCCGAGTGACATGCCGGTCTGGTTCTCCTCGACCGGAAGCAGGCTCTCGATGACGAAGACGGACTGCACCGCCTCCCAGAAGGTGCTGGGCTTGTGGGCGGGAACGTGCGAGAGGATCGTCGAGATCTGCTCGAGCTCGGCCTTGCGCTTGGCGTCGTGGCAGGCGGAGGCAAGCTCGTGGGCGTAGTCGCTCATGCGCTTGGCGTAGGTCATGACGCCCTCGGTGGTGTCGATGACCGACTTGTAGAAGTAGATCTTGTCGAGGTCGTCGGGGTTGGCGTAGTCCAGATGGGCGAGATGCTCCTTCGCCTCGTTCTGGATGTCGATCATGCCCTTCTTCATGAGGATGACGTCATAGCCGGGGTTGGAGTCGCCGCCGCCGCTCATGGCGTGGTAGGAGCAGTCAGAGACGAAGGACTCGCCGGAGAGCTCCCACACCCCCGCCTCGCGGTACTGGTCCTCGCAGACCTCGTCCTGGGACTTGCCCTCCCAGAAGGGGAAGAGGACCTCGCGGCAATACTGCTTGTCCTCCTCCGAGATGTAGAAGGGGTCCTGGGGGCGGTCACCGATGGTGTCGAGCTCGTCGCGCAGCCAGCGCCAGGCGAGGTCGGGCGAGAACGCGCCCGCTCGCGGCGCGCCGCAGGGAGCTCCCACCACGAGCTCGTCGTCCTGGATGACCAGAGGGGCGGTCTCGCAGCAGCGGCGGAAGGCCTTGGCGCGCAGCTCGATCTTGGGCATGCCCGGGTTGGCCTTCATGATCTCGGTGACCGCGCGGGCGCGGTGCATGGTGATGGTGGGGACCTGCTTGAGGAAGTTGTCCTTCAGGCGAAGCTGGCGGTCGGTGGGGCCGTCGGGCACGTCGTAGGGATCGTGCGAGCCGGCAGTGGCCGCGTGCCCCTCGGACAGCGGCACCTCGAGCTGGTCGGCCACCTTCTCGAACATGTGGCGAACGGTGGCGCGCTGCTCGTCAGACATGTCCTTGGTCGCCTCGGAAAGCTCCTTCGCGAACTCCTTGATGTCCATTCTCACTCCTCCACGAAATCGTTCTTCATTGCTTGCACCACGCCAGAGAACCAGTCCTGCGGCTCCTTGCCTGACCCTGCGGCGACCTCCCGCCGCGTTCCGCCCGGCCCGTCGGGGTCGGGAAGGCGAACCTTGATGACGACGGGCGTGTGGTCGCATGACCCCGCCTTGTCGAGAAGGGCCCGCTCGGCCTCCCCGCCCGATATGCCCACCTGGCGCCTTCGTACGAAGTCCTCGTAGGTGACGCCGAGCCTGGACGTGGTGGCACTGTTCCAGCCCGTCACCGTGAGCGTCTTGGGAAGGTCGCCGTGGCAGCCGATGCATCCCAGCGCGGTGCTCACGTTCACGAGGACCCTGCCGACGGGCTTCTTGAGGATGAACTGGCGAATGACCTCTGGGTCCTTCGAGAAGATGGCGAGGGCGTTCCCGCTCCCGCTGCCCAGGATCAGCTCTATGCACTTCTCGCAGGCGTGGCGCCAGTCGTCCTCGACGAAGTACGAGAGCACGGGCCCGAACTTCGCCCTCGAGAAGAGGCTCCCCTCGCTCACGTAGGGCCTCTCCACGACCAGGACCTTGGTGGACTCGGGGACCTCGACGTCAGCCCGACGGGCGAGGCCGAAGGCGCTCTAGCCGATGAGCTCGCGGTAGGGGCGGCCGTCGGGCATGAAGAGCGACGAGACGAGCCGCTCCGCCTCCTCGTCGCTCAGGAAGTGGCAGCCGCGACGGCGCAGCTCTTCCTGGAAGCGTGTGTCGACGGCGCGCTCCACCACGGCGCTCTGCTCGGCTCCAGGGAGCATGCCGTAGCAGTACGACTTGCCCAGCACCACCTCGTCCGCGCAGGCGCCCAGGTCTGCCGTGGACTCCACGAACACGGGGTTGTTGCCCAGCGTCGCGAAGTAGACGTCCTTGCCTGCGGCGTCGAAGCGCCGGGGGTCCGAGCCGTCCTCGCGCGAGTCGATGACCACGCGCACGCAGGGCTGGGAGCAGACCCACTCCTCGCCCTCGGGGCAGAAGATGCTCAGGTACCCGAGCGCCTCGGTGGGATAGTGGCAGAACTCGGCGATCTTGAGCACGTCTCCCATGACCATCGCGCAGGTCTCGTGCACGCGCGCGCTCGCCGAGAACACGACGGGGCTCTTGGAGCGCACCGCCATGACGAGCTGGCTCAGCATGGTGGGTACCGAGAGCCAGTCGGGGAGCAGCGAGACGACGACGCCCTTGGGAAGGCAGACCTCCGCCGAGCCGTTGCTGGAGCGGACGATCCTCTGCACGGGCGTCTGGGCGCTGACCTCCCCCAGAAGGTCGGTGAGGACCCACTTCGTGAGGCCCGCCTCGTCCTCGGGAGAGCAGTAGTCGCTCTCTGCGAAGGCTTCCTCCGCGTACTCCCCCGCCTTGGGGAGCAGTCCCTCCCGCAGGTGCTGGAGGAAGTCGTCGACCAGCGTGCCCGGGAGCCCCTCGAGGACCTCCGCGGAGTCCGCGGCACACTCCAGGAGGATGCGCGCCTCCTGGATGGAGAGAAGGTCGTTGTCGATGAGAGACATGGGCACCCCCTTAGTAGGGCAGGAGCTTCTCGACGGTGTACTTGTCGGTGATCTTCTTGAGGCTGGGGTGGGGGCGGGCGATCACGACGGAGTTGTAGACCTCCGCCCCCAGGGCCTTGACGGCCTTGACGCCGGCGGCGACCGCGGCCTCGCAGGCGGCGACGTCGCCCTCGACGAGGATCGAGATGTAGCCGGAGGCGGTGTTCTCGTAACCGATGAGCCTGACGTCTCCCGCCTTGAGCATCTTGTCGGCGGCCTCGAGCGCGGGGACCATCCCGATGGTCTCTATGAGACCGATTGCCTGCTCTCCCCTGTATCGCATGGGCTGCTCCTCGCTACTTGATGTAGGAATCGATCGTCTTGCGCTGCTCGTCGGTCGCGCGGTAGTAGACGCGCAGATCGCCGGCGGGGTCGAGGTCGAAGCGAGACTCCTCGATGAGGGCGTTCTTCTCTGCCGTCATCAGGGCCTCCTGCACCTTGTCCTTCGTGAAGGCGGCGAAGCCGGAGTACTCGCCCTCGAGGGCCTCCAGGACGTCGTCCGCGCACGCCTCGTCGACGGTGGTGAAGTGCTTGAGGATCGCGTAGTTCAATGGCCTGCTCATGCTTACTGCTCCTTCTTAGACAGGTAGTCCGCAGGGTTGACGGCGACCAGGAAGATGCCGACGACCATGACCGCCGCGGCGATCCATGCGATGGGCGCCAGGGCGTAGCCGTTGATGCCCATGGCAAGCCCGACGATCAGCCAGGTGAAGAAGGGTCCATGGAAGGTGTAGGTGCCGTTGCAAGCCATGCCCAGCGCGGTGCCGCACATGGAGTTGCCGCGATACCAGCGGGCGAACGAAAGGTACGCGCACAGGCCGCTCAGGATGAAGAAGACGAGCGAGGGGAGGTCGGTGAGGGCGTCACCCACGTAGCCGAAGGTCTCGCCAAGAGAACCTGCCCCGACGAGGGTGAGGACCGGGAGCACCACGATGAGGTTGAGGATGCCCGAGGTGGTCTGACGGATGGTGATGCCGATCTGCGAGTCGATCATCGCGGTGCCGTAGCCGGCGATGCAGCCCTCCGCGCCCCAGCCTACGGCGGCCAGGAAGGCGAGCGCCAGTCCGAATCCGGTGCCAGCGGGCACGTCACCGGTGAGCCCGGTGGAGCCGATCATGACTCCCGCGATGACACAGACCACGATGCCTGCGACCATGTGGGGCTTGAGGGGCTGCTTGTAGAGGACGCGGGCGAGAATGGCACCGACGGCGGGGTTGAGCGCGGCGATGGGCACGGCAAGGGTGCCGGCCTGGCTCAGCGCGATGACGTAGGCGACGCTGGCGATGGGGCCTCCGACGGCTGCGGCGCAGATCATGATGACGCCCGGCTTGGTCTCGAGCGTGCGGCCGAAGTCGGCGAGCTTGCCCTGGGCCGCGGTGATGATGAGCGCCCAGACCGCGCTGATGCCGTCGTTGAGCGTGGAGGCGATGGCGGGGAGGATGAACACGGCGAGGAAGCTTCCCGCGGTGACGGTGGTCGCCCACCCCACCCATGCTCCCGTGTTCTGTGCGGCCGTGATGAAGGCCGTGTAGAAGCCATACAGAAGACCCGAGAACAGAGCGACCAGGATTCCCTTCTTGAAGAAGTTCTGGTCGAGCTGCCTCTTCTTCTCTGCTGCCAGCGAGTCGCTGGCGACCGTCGTGGATCCCTCAGCCATTCCCCCCACCCTTCCAGAATCGATTCGTCACATACCGCTCCTTGCGCACGTGGCAAGGAGCCGCCGCACCAATGCGTTCGGCGGTAATTGGGACTCGTTTTAGGGATTGCCCCTTGGGGAAGGTCAAGGGCTCTTGCGCGGCACGTCCAAACGGAACGGGCCAAGGGGGTGAGTGGCGTAAATTCATTGGCAAGCGGCAGGGTTTCCTACCTTTCTTTTCCTCGCCTTAAAAATGCTCGTCGCTCACAAGCATTTTTTTGTGCACGACGGACGGCTGTTGCGTATAAGCTGCAGTCTTGCTCGTAATTTCCCCGGCACACGCTCATGGATCACGTCCGTGCTGGTAGACGCAGGTTCGCTCTGTCATCTCAGGCAGCTTTCCCACCGTGTCAGACTTTGGGAGAAATCTTGGATAGTCCCTTGCGGTCACCACGCACGCCATCGAAAAAACTGCATCGAATCACATTGCGATGCATGCGTCGGACGGGATGCGAGGCCCCCGCGCGCCAACGGCGCGAGCCGCAGGACGGCCGCCGTCCAGACGTCTGGGACGACGGCCGTCCTGTCGGTACGTGCCTGCGTACCTCCCCGCGCGTGCGTCCCGCCATTCCGATTCCGGCGGCGCGTCGCCTCGTGTCGCAGGCGTCTCTCCGCCTGCGACCCGTCGGTCACATCCTTGGCGTCGCGTGGGCCAGCATGCGATCGAGCATCACCTGATTGGCGGCGAGCTCCTCCGAGTCGTCGAGCGGCTCCAGCTCCGCCATGCCGTACCTGCGCTCCAGGGCGCGCAGGAGGAGGTGGTCGGCAACCCCGGGGTTCTTGGGCAGCAGCGGCCCATGCACGTAGGTGCCCACGACGTTCTTGTAGAGGCAGCCCTCGAAGCCGCTCTTCCCATCGTTGCCGAAGCCGCTCACCACCTCACCCAGGGGTTCGACGCCGGGTCCCAGGTGGGTCCTGCCCCCATGGTTCTCGTAGCCCACGATGGGCTGGGGGCTGATGCGGCTGCGCACCGCCACGTTGCCGATGAGCCGGGGGGTAGCGCGGGTCGTCTCGAGGTCGACGAGCGAGAGACCCTCGACCTTCTCGCCCCCCATCTCGTAGCTGTGGCCGAGGAGCTGGTAGCCACCGCAGACCGCCGCGAGGACCCCACCGTCCTCGATGAACGACGCGAGCTCCGCACGCTGGTCGAGCAGGCGCTCGCACACGATGCGCTGTTCGCGGTCGGTTCCCCCTCCTATGAACACCATGTCGAAGTCGGCGAGGCTCGGCCTGTCGCCCATGTGCACCTCGGTGATGCTGCAGCCAAGGCCGCGCCAGGCAAGGCGGCGTCGCAGCACGAGCATGTTGCCCGAGTCTCCATAGAGGTTGAGGAGCTCGGGGAAGAGGTGCGCGATGCGCACGCCATGCGCATGGCTCATCGGCGCCCACCCTGCCTTTCCAGCTCCTCCTTGGCGGGGAAGAGCGCTGAGTAGTTTGCCAGCACGTAGAGAGGGCGGTCGGCCGGCACCCCAGAGAGCCTGCCCACCACCTCCGAGACGCTCTCGCAGACCTGGGCGTCGATTCCCGCGTACTTCATGCGAACCTGCACGTCGTTCGCCCGCGTGCCACCGGCGAAGACGAGTGGCGCACGTCCGCCCTCCGCCATCCGTTCGAAGTCGACGTCCCAGATCCACGAGACGTCCGTCCCGTCGTTGGCGTTGTCGTTCACCAGGACGAAGAGGGCCTTCTCGCGCTCGTCCTGCTCGAGCAGGCTCAGGTTCTGGTTGAGCCCGGCAGGATTCTTCGCCAGGTTGAGGACGACCTCCCTGCCGCCCACCTCGAAGCGCTGGAGGCGGCCGTTCTCGGGATGGTAACCGTCGAGGGTCCTCTGGAAGTCGGCGACGTCCACGCCAAGGAGGCTCGTCGCGGCGAAGGCGGCCAGGAGGTTGTAGACCATGTAGGTGCCACCGAAGCCCGCGCTGACGCGGGAGCCCGGGGCAACGTCCGGACCAGAGACGTCGAACGACACCCCCTCGCGCCCGACCTCGACGCCGGTGGCCACGAAGTCGAGCGTCGGCCGCGCGAAGTCGCCGTTGGGGCAACGGAACGCGCCAAGCTGGGCATAGCTGCGATAGAGGTACTCGAGCTCCGCGCCACACACCTGGCAGAAGCGCGCCTCGGGCACCCTGTCCTGGCGAAGTCCAAGGTCCTCCCCTATGCCAAACGAGAGGACCCTCGTGCCGCCCGCTGCAGCCCTCATGGCGACGCTCACGCACAGGGGGTCGTCCCCGTTCACGACCAGGGTGGTGCCCGAGGACCCGAGCAGGGCCCGGACGATGGTGTCCTGGACGCGGTCTATCTCTCCCGCGCGGTCGAGCTGGTCCCGGAACAGGTTGAGGAGGACGAGGTAGTCAGGCCTCAGCTGGGGGAGGATGTGCACGGTCGAGAGCTCGTCGGCCTCCATGACCGCGAAGTCGGCCTCCCTGCCGGGCAGGAGGGCCGAGACGACGCCGGGCGCCATGTTGGCGCCGACGCGGTTGCAGAGCACCACGTTGCCCGCCCCCTCGAGCGCCGCGGCGATCACGTTGTTGGTCGTGGTCTTGCCGTTGGTCCCGCAGACGACGACGGAGGCGCGCCTGACCTTGCGGGCAAGCTCCCCCATGAGCTGGGGGTCTATGGCCAGGGCGAGCCTCCCTGGAAGCTGGGAGGCGTTGCGGTGGAGCACGCTCGAGAGGCCCCAGTGGGCGAGCCTGCCCGCGCCCGTGGCAAGGGCGCTTCTGACCGACACTAGCGCCCGTCCTCTTCCGTCGCCTCGGCGACGGCGTCCTGACGGGACTCCTCGGACTTGCTGGCGGCATACTCCTCGGGCGTGAGGACGTCCTCGATGCGCAGGTTGACCCCCGCGACCTCCAGGCCCGTCATGCCCGTCACCTGCTTGACCACGGTGCGCTTGACGTCCTCGAACACCTGGGGCGCGTAGGCGCCGTACTCGATCAGCACCGAGATGTTCACGCGCACGGCCGAGTCCGGCGTGACCTCGACGGTCACCCCCTTGCGCGCGTCGCTGGCGCCCAGCACGTCCTGGATGCGGTTGAGCCACCCGCCCTTCATCCCGATGACACCGGGCACGTCGCGCATCGAGATGGCGACGATCTTCTCAATCACGCCGTTCGAGAAGGTGAGGGAGTCCTCCGAGTCGAGGTCCTCGTCCTCTCCCGCCAGCTGTACGGCCTGGCCCTCGGCCGGCCCCTCGTCTGTGGGGACGACCTCGGCGGCGATCGGCTCCACGGGCGCGGACGCCTCGTCGGCCTCGTCTGCGGGGGTTCCCCCGCCAGGTCAACGACCTCCTCGGTGATGGCGTCGGGCTTCTGGGTCTTGGGTTCGGACATGGCTGTCTCCTCTCGGATGCCTGTGCTGGTCAATGGGGGTTCATCACGTTAGCCCTGGTTGCCCCTCAGGACGCGCTTGATGGCGTCGAGCGCCCGGGTGTCGCCATCGAGGCTCTGCCCGACCACCACTCCGACGGCCACGCAGAGCGCGACGAAGAGGGCCCTCCACAGCCCCAGGGCAAAGACGAGGACCGCGACGCAGAGGCCGGCGAGCCCTCCCACGACCGCTCGCTCGTGCCCCCTTGCCATCCGTCGCAGCGAACTTCTGAGCTCGCGCGCGGAGGTCTCCTCATTGGGGCCCTGGCCTGTGCGCACCTCGGGCGAGAGGTCTCCCTCCTCCCCATTGGGAGTACCTTTCACCTGCGGCTCCTCGTCGCTCGCATCCTCTATTGCGAGCCGTGGCCTCTTCTCTGCCATGGGCTACCCCTCCCTCGGGACGGACGGTGCGTCCTCGTTCCCATGGGCCGCGCGGCCCATGGGAACCGTGATCTCTGACGTGTCGCCCGAGTCGGCGGGCGTGGGGTCGGCAGGCCGATGCGCCAGGGCGTCCTGCCCAAGGTCCGTCTTGGCCACCGTGACGGCACCCATCGGCTCGGGCTCCGCCGATGGCTCGAGGGACGGCTCGGCTGCGATGGCCCGGGCATCCGCGAGCTCGGGCTCGCTCTGGTACTCGCTCGCGTCGAGGAACTCCAAGTCTATGGAGTCGACGTTGTCCCCGCAGACAACGCGCAGCCCGGACGCGAGCCTCTCGTGGAGGTCGAACCCGGCCTGTGCCACGTCAACCGTGTGCACGGGCTGGACGCGCGCGGCCACGCTGACCTTACCACGCCTGCCGATCCGCACGTCGACCCTCTTGGCCCTGAGGAGGTCCCCCTCCTCGATGACGTGGGTTGCCTGGGAGGCGATCGCGTCGCGGGTCACGCTCACGTGGTCGGATCCCTCGCGCGCGACCTCGACCGTCGGACGACGGTGCTGGGCGAAGATGGAGCGAAGCAGGAAGAGGAGGAGACCGCCGGCAAGGACCGCGGCCATGCCCTCCACGACGTAGTAGTAGACGTCGACACCCATGAGGGCCGTCGCCTCGCGAGTCCAGGGACCCCACCAGGGCAGCACCAGCGCGGCCAGGGCGAGTAGCCCGGCCAGCGAGAACACGAACAGGCACAAGCGCTTCATGATGCCCATGAGCCAACACCCCTCCCTCGGGCGCCACCCTGCCGTGGCGCAGACGTCAGCTCAGAGGATAGCGCAGGGACGAGGCGGGGCGGACATGGAGTCGGCGCGCCACGCACCCCGCACGACAAAAGGCGGGCACGGGCCGTGCCAGGCATCCCTAGAGGAGGCGGCCCTCCCACTCCCGCTCGCGAAAGCCGACGAGCGCGAGGCCGTCGCCCACCACAAGGGGCCTCCGCACCAGCATGCCGCTCGTGGCGAGAAGCCCGTAGCACTCCTCGTCCGTCATTCCGGCGTCGAGCCGAGCCCTCACGCCCTGCTCACGGTAGAGCGTGCCGCTGGTGTTGAAGAGCCTGCGGATGGGAAGGCCGCTCAGGCGATGCCAGGCGGCAAGCTCCTCCGCGCTGGGGTTGTCCCGCACGATGTCCCTGAGCTCGTACGGGATGCCGTGGTCGTCGAGCCACCTCAGGGCCCTCTTGCAGGTCGAGCAGCGCGGGTGGCAAAGGACCAGCAGGTCACGCTTGGACATGGGTTCCTCCCTTGGACGTTGGCCCGTGGTGGCGTGACGCTAGCGCCCGCCGCCCTTGATCGTAGCCTCGGGGTCGCGCACGTACAGGTAGAGGTAGCACCAGCTGACGACCCATGCGAGCGACACGACGATGCGAAGCCCCCAGCGGACGTAGCGCGCGATGGGCAGGACGAGCGAGGAGGCCAGGAGCAGCGCCATCCCCACCGAGATCCTCGTCATTACGACGTCCTTGCGACGGTGCGCCATGACGGGACGCCTCGCCTTTTCCTGGGGCTCGTTGAGCTTCTCGATGAGCCAGCGGTAGATCCTGGTCGACCTGAGGAAGCGCCCGAAGGACGGGAAGGCGTGCGAGAGCGATATCGCGGCGAGCACCCAGAAGGGGATGGCGGGCAGCACCGGGAAGATCGCCCCTATGACGGCAAGGACCACGCACGCCACGGTGGCGAGCAGATAGAGCGCCCGCTCGGCGGGGGTGGGGGGCTCGTCCTCGTCGAAGTCCAGGTCAAGGAAGGGGTAGCGGTTACCGCTCCTCTTGCGCGCGCGTCGCGCCTCGACGCGCATGCTGACGCCACCGAGCTTCCTCTTGCCTCGTGCCTTCATTCACCACCGCCCGTCACAGAGGGCGCCCCCTTGGGCGCGAACTCCCCTATCCTATCCAAGCGGTGGCGGAGAGGTGTGAAATTCCCACGCATTCCCGCGGGCGTGGCTACGCCTCCGGGGAGGGCTCCCCCTCGCCACCGAAGCGACGCCCGAGGAGGGAACCGAAGGCGGCGGCGAGGAACTGCTGGAACAGCGTCCCCATCATGACGGGAAACATGACGGCCGGACCAAAGAAGCGCTCTGCGATGACGGCACCGGCGCTGATGTTGCGCAGCCCGCAGTCGAAGGTGAGCGTCACCGCCTGGGGCCTCCCCAGCCCCATCAGCTTCCCCAGCAGGAGCCCGACGACGAATCCTGCGCTGGCGAAGCAGCCGACGAAGAGCATGATCCCCAGCAGGCGCGGGCTCAGGTGCAGCATGTAGTCGGATATCCCCGTAGAGTTCGCCGCGATGATGAGAACGAGAATCACCCTGCAGGCAGGGGAAAGCGCGGGAGCGAGGACCTCGCCTCCCCAGCCGCGGCTCAGCTGGTTGACGGCCATCCCGGCCAGGGCGGGCAGCGCGATCATGAGGAGCATCTCCTGCATCATGGCCAGCGGGTCCATGCTCACGGTCGCGCCCACCAGAACGGAGAGCGTGAGCGGGATGCTGAGCGGCGAGAGGAGCGTGGAGGCCATGAGCGTCGCCAGGCCGAGCGTCACGTCCCCCTCGAAGAGGCCGACCCACATGATGGAGACGACCCCGATGGGGACGCTGTACTCGAGCACGAGGCCGCAGGTGGTCTGGGGGTCCCGAAAGATCGCCTGGCCGAGCGCGCAGGCGACCGCCGGCATGGCGACCGAGGTCACCAGGAGGGCGACGATGAGGGGAAGCGGCCTCCTCAGGCAGGCGAGGAGGTCGTCGAAGCCGCTCGTGAGGGAGCCTTGGAAGGTCATGAGCGCGAACAGCGCCGGCACCACGGGGTTGAGGCGGGAGAACACTCCCGGCAGGAAGATGCCTCCCGCAAGGCAGAAGGGCACGATGTAGATCATATGCCCTGCGATGAACCTGCCAAAGGCCTGCCACCTGGCCATGCGACGCCCCTCTCCACGGAGGAACATCCTACGCCAAGCGTCGGCGCGCACCGCGAAGAGAGGGGCGGCCCGCAACCTTCCGGTCACGGGCCGCCCCGTCTGCCAAGCATCGGTCTGGGCTACGCGTAGCGCCTGCTGGAGCTCTTGGGGTCGATGGGGACCTTGCCGTGCTCCGACTCGTAGGTCTCTATCATGCGGTCCACGTTGCGCTTGGCGTTGCGGATGCCCAGGTGGAGCACCACTGACGCAGGCACGGAAAGGACGAGGAGGGCTATTCCCGCCACGCCCGCCCGCCTGTCTCCGGCCCCGTAGAAGCCCCATCCCACGAGGATGGCACCAACCGCCAGGCCAGAGTAGGCAAGGCGCTTCCAGGTCTCCAGGCGCATGATCGCCTGGGTCTGCAGCTCCGCCTCCCTGAGCAGGGCGTCGCGCGCGGGAGCGCGCCCACCCCTCCGTGACTGCCTGCCGTCCGCCTTCGCCATCTGCGCTCCCAGCCGCCCGCGCCTAGTAGGAGAGGCCGGGGTTGAAGATGGAGGTGTTGATGCCAGGGATCGTGATGCAGCCCACGAGTGCAACGATGACCAGGATCAGCATGACGATGGTCGGCGAGATCTTCTTCTTGGTCATGAGCCACCAGCACAGCCAGACGAAGAAGAAGTTCAGGGCCTTGGGCATGATGCCGTCAAGCGTGTTCTGAAGCGCGAAGGAGGAGTCCGCGCCGAACTCGACCGCGAAGGAGGTCGAGATGTTGATCCACGTCGCCGCGACGGCGCCGATGACCATGGTGCCCACCATGACGATGGAGCTGCGCAGAGCCGCGGACTGGGGACCGACGAGGGCCTCGACGGCCGAGCCGCCCAGGGAGTAGCCCTGGTCGTAGGCAAACTTCATGCCGAAGTACATGAGGACGTTCCAGGCAACGATGTAGAAGATCGGGCCCAGGGGGTTACCGCCCGTGGAGAGGCCCAGGGCGATGCCGAGCAGGATGGGGATGAAGGTGCCGACGATGATGGAGTCGCCGAGGCCGGCCAGGGGTCCCATCAGGCCGGCACGGATGCCGTTGATGGTCTCGGCGTCCATGGGCTCGCCGTTGGCGCGCGCCTCCTCGAGGCCGACGGTGAGCCCGACGACCATGGAGCCGATCTGGGGCTCGGTGTTGAAGAAGGTGGTGTAGGTGCGCAGCGCCTCGACCTTCTCCTCGTCGCTGTCGTACAGCTCGTCCACGACGGGGAGCATGGCCCACAGGTAGCCGAAGGTCTGCATGTGCTCCTGGGAGAAGCAGGTCAGGTTGCCGTAGATCCAGCGGAGGAACGACGCCTTGCGCGTGGCCTCGGAGGCCTTCTTGAGCTCTGCCATGATTAGATGTCCTCCTCATCGTCGTCGTCGGCCGACGCCGCCTGTGTGGCCAGGGCCGGGCGGTTGGTCTTGACGGACTGAATTTCGAAGTTGATAAGTGCGAAGAAGACGGCAATGATGGCGGACGCGATGAGGTTGCAGCCCATGACCGCGGCGAGCAGGAAGCCCACGGCGAAGGTGACCCAGTCAAGCGGCTTGGTGATGACCTGCTTGCAGAGGATGCCGACGCCGACTGCGGGAAGCAGCGAACCCACGGTGAAGAGGGTCTTCATCGCGAGGCCGTCCATGGGGAGGTACTCCTTCATGAGGTCGACCATCGTGGGGCCGGCCATGCAGATGACCACGGTGGGGATGAAGGAGAACAGGATGTGGGAGACCCAAGGCAGCACCGTCTCGACCAAGGGGATGGTCTTCTTGATGTTGTCCCACTGGCCGCCCTCGACGGCCTTCCAGCCGATGCCCTGCCACACGAGGTTGAGGGTCGCGGTGCCATAGAACAGGACGGTTCCCAGGGTGCCGACCGCAGCGCCCAGCGCAGCGGCGAGACCGGTGGCAGCATCGGACGAGGGGTCGAGGCCCTGCGCCGAGATGGAGAGCATGGCCAGCGGGATGCCGATGTAGGTCACGGCGCGCACGTCGGCGGAGACGGTTCCGCCAGGGGTCACGAGCGCGATGTAGACGACCTGGATGGCAGCGCCGACGATGATGCCGAGCTGCACGTTGCCCAGGATGATGCCCACGACGAGGCCGCCCACGAGGGGACGTCCGAGCGTGTAGTTGCCGATGGTCGTGCCACCCATGCCCGGAAGGGACGCGAGGCACGCGAATATTCCAAGCAGGACAGCCTGGAAGATGCTGATCGTCATAGTCAAAACCCACCTTCCCAGTAGTGGTTCGCGCCAGCGCTAGTGGACGTCGAACTGGCCGCGGAACTTGGGCCAGTCACCGATGGACACGTCGGGGAGCAGGGCGAACTTGACCTCGTAGCCAGCCTTGGCCATGTCCTCGAAGGCCTGGGCCTCCTCGGCGGTGATGGACTGGTTGTTGCCCAGCTTGGTGGTGCCGGGACGGTCGTTGCAGGGTCCGACGACGACGCTCTTGACGTCGGAGGGGACGAACTTCTCGTCGACGAGGATCCTCTTCATGTCGAGGGGGTTCTTCGTGATGAGGAAGTAGCGCGACGCCGAGGAGAGGACCGTGTCCTTCTTCTCGAGGAAGTGCTCCATCGTCCAGACGAAGATCTTCTTGTCTGGCGCGGCGCCCTTGTAGGCGGCCTTGAGCACGGAGTTGCTCGCGGCCACGTCGTTGACGGCGATGATGCCGTCGCAGGGCCGCTCGAGGGCCCAGCGCGTGACCGTCTGACCGTGGATCATGCGGTCGTCAATGCGAACGAACGAAATCATTTCCACTCCTCTTGTCTGCCTGCATTGCCTACAGGTCGTCCTCGTCCTCGTCCTCGACCTGCAGCTGGATCTCCCTGACCGCCTCCTTACCGTCGTTCAGGATGCTTGCCTTGAGCGCGGCATCGTCGAGTCCGTCGTCGAAGCCCATGAGGGCGGCTATCGCCATGGCGAGGTTGAGCCCGCCAAAGGCCACGGTGTTGCCGAGGAGCCCGGCCTCGGTGAGGGTGTTGAGGGCGTTGGTGAGGGGCGAGCCGCCCATGATGTCTCCCAGGACCACGACCGAGTCCTCCGGCCTGATGGGGGCGATGACCTTGCGCACGCCCTCGACGTAGGCGTCTGCGCCGACGCCGTCCTCCATGCTGTGGGCGAGCACGTCCTCGCGCGGCCCCAGCAGCATGTCGATAACGCTCTTCACCCCAGGCGCCATCGTTCCGTGGCTTACCATGAGCAGATACCTCATAGGACCTCTCCCTTCGCGTCGTCCGCGCTACGGGGTGCGGCTGGGACTGCTGGCTCGCAGTGGGTCGACCAAGCCGGTGACCTAGTGCAGACATGCCAATACAATCTCACCAAGTATACACAATTATCCCAAAGACCCTCCACAAGTTTGCACTTTCCCAAAACCCGTCCGGCTTTCCGGCCGACGGAAGCCGACACGGGCCCAGGAGAGGGACTCCCCCCTCCCCTGGCCTGATGGGATGCCGGCGTGGGATACAATCCAGTGAGTGCCGGACAAGGAGGGGCTCATGTACAAGATCGTTGCCAGCGACATGGACGACACCTTCCTCGCGAGCGACCATTCGGTACCCGCGGCAAACGTCGAGGCCATCCGCCGCCTGCGCGAGCTGGGCTGCCTCTTCGTCCCCTCTTCGGGACGCGCCTACGGCTCGATCATGGAGTCGCTGCGCGCGGTCCCGACGGAGCTCATGGAAGGCTCCTACGTCATCTCGTACAACGGGGGCTGCATCACCCGCGTGGGGGACGACGCGCCGCTCTCGTCGCACTCCCTCCCCTTCGAGCGCGTGCGCGCCCTCTTCGAGTACGGCCTCGAGCAGGCGGGGCTAAGCTTCCACGTCTACGAGCTGGGCGGGAAGGTGTGGACCTACCGCCTGCAGCAGGACGAGCGGGACTATCTCGAGGGCCACATGGGCCACGAGGAGCTGCGGGAGGGGTCGATCGACTTCCTGCGCGACGTGCCCCTGGCGAAGATCCTCTACTGCCTCCCCGACGGCCTGTCCGAGCTGCACCGCATCCTCGACCAGATGCCGCGCGAGCTCTGGGAGGGGACCCTGCCCACCTTCTCGAGCCACCGCTACCTCGAGTTCAACCCCGAGGGCGTGGACAAGGGGGCCGGCCTCAGGAGGCTGGCGGAGCTGCTCGGCGTGGGCACAGAGCAAACCATAGGCTGCGGGGACTCCCTGAACGACCTGGCCATGATTCGTGCCGCCGGGGTGGGCGTGGCCGTAGCCAACGCCAGCGACGGCATCGAGCTCGAGGCCGACTACCACGCCCGCTCGACCAACGACGACGGCGTCATCGCCGAGGTCGTGCGCGAGCTGGTGGAGCCCGCCGCCCGGAGCTAGGGGCCCGGCACCAAAGGGCCCCACATATTACCGGCGGGGACCGACGTCGGTAGCGGCCGGCTCATGGACCTTTCTGGGGCGTCCATGCGCCGCGTTCGCAAAAAACTGCGCACGGTTGCACCGAATTATGGAGACGTTCGGCGTTTGCCCAGGTCGCAATCAGCTGAAAGAAATCCAATGCGCAGTTTTTCGGGGCATGACACCATCCGTTCGCTCCATGCCGCCCAAGGTGACTCGAGCTGCGACGCGACGAGGCGACGCAGCATGCGATTTTTCACGAACAAGGCGCCCGCATGTCGCACAACGGGGTAAAATACCCCCCTGTAAGTAGGATTTGGATCGGGACGGCGCGGCGGGGGCCGCTCGTCCCGCCCACGACAGCGCGTGCGCGCACCCAGAGAGAGGCACCATGTCCAGTCAGCTGCTCAGCATCTCCGGGCTCTCGGCCGGGACCGAGGACAAGCCCATCCTTCATGACATCGACCTCGAGGTCGGCACGGGCCAGACCCACGTCCTCATGGGGCCCAACGGCGCCGGCAAGTCGACGCTGGGCCACGTCATCATGGGCGACCCCAGCTACCGCGTGAGCTCCGGCAGCATCGCCTTCGACGGGAAGGACGTCACCTCCCTCTCGCCCGACAAGCGCTCCCTCGCAGGCATCTTCCTCTCGTACCAGGCGCCCGTCGAGGTGCCCGGCGTGCCCCTCTACAGCTTCCTGCGCACCATCTGCCAGATGAGGCCCGAGCTCAAGATGACCGCCCGCAGGTTCCGCGAGCGCGTGGCGCAGATCTCGGAGCAGCTCGACATGGACGACGCCTTCCTCACCCGCGAGCTCAACGTGGGCTTTTCGGGCGGAGAGAAGAAGAAGGTCGAGATGCTGCAACTCCTCCTCCTGCGCCCCAAGCTCGCCATCCTGGACGAGACGGACTCCGGCCTGGACGTAGACGCGCTCTCCATCGTGTCGCGCGGCATCGAGGCCTACCGCAGCGAGTGCGGCGGCGCGCTCCTCATGATCACGCACAACACCCGCATCCTCGAGAGGCTCGACGTCGACCGCACGCACGTGATGGTCAAGGGTCGCCTGGTGGCCGAGGGCCCCGCCTCCCTCATCGACGAGATTGACTCCGACGGCTTCGCCCGCTTCGAGTCCGAGCAGATTGCCGAGGCCTAAGGTGAGCGAGAGGCAGAACGCGGGCGAGGTGGACGAGAGGGGCCGCTCCAAGGTCGCCGACGTCGACCGCTCCCTCTATGACTTCGTGAAGAGCGAGGAGGGCTACGAGCGCTACGACGACGGCCTCACGCCCGAGATCGTGCGCGCCATCAGCGCGAAGAAGGGCGAGCCCGCCTGGATGCTCGACATGCGCCTCGAGGCCCTCGAGGTCTTCCACGAGCGCAAGATGGCCGACAACTGGGGTCCGGACGTGTCGGGCCTGGACATGGACCACATCTCGACCTACGTGAGCCCCCAGACCAAGCAGGCCCGCGACTGGGACGACGTGCCCAAGGACATCAAGGACACCTTCGAGCGCCTGGGCATCCCCGAGGCCGAGCGCGAGAGCCTGGCCGGCGTCGGCGCCCAGTACGACTCCGAGATCGTCTACCACAACATGCGCGAGGAGGTCGCAAAGCAGGGGGTGGTCTACACCACGATCGAGGACGCGCTGCAGGACCCCAAGTGGGAGGCGGTCGTCCACGAGTACTTCGGCAGGCTCATCCCCATGCGCGACCACAAGTTCGCGGCACTGCACTACGCCGTGTGGTCGGGCGGCTCCTTCGTGTATGTCCCCGAGGGCGTCACGCTCGACTACCCCCTACAGAGCTACTTCCGCCTCAACGCTTCCGGCGCGGGCCAGTTCGAGCACACGCTCATCGTGGTCGAACCTGGGGCCGACCTGCACTTCATCGAGGGCTGCTCCGCGCCCAAGTACTACGAGGCCAACCTCCACGCCGGCGCCGTGGAGCTCTATGTGAAGGACGGCGCCCGTCTGCGCTACTCCACCATCGAGAACTGGTCCAAGAACATGTACAACCTCAACACCAAGCGCGCCACCATCGGCTCCGACGCGCGCATGGAGTGGGTCTCGGGCTCCTTCGGCAGCCATGTGAGCTACCTCTACCCCACCACGATCATGCAGGGCGACCGCTCGAGCTGCGAGTTCACCGGCATCACCTTCGCCGGCGCCACGCAAGACCTCGACACGGGCTGCAAGGTGATCATCAACGGTGCCGACTGCACCGCGTCCGTCGACACCAAGTCCATATCCAAGGACGGCGGGGTCAACACCTTCAGAAGCTCCCTGGTGATCGGCCGCCACGCCGACAGGGCCAACGCGTCGGTCTCCTGCTCCTCCCTCATGCTGGACGACATCAGCCGCTCGGACACCATCCCCGCAATGGACGTGCGCAACCGCACGGCGCAGGTGGGCCACGAGGCGACGATCGGCCGCATCTCGGACGACACGGTGCTCTACCTCATGAGCCGCGGCTGCTCCGAGTCGGAGGCGCGCACCATGGTGGTCAACGGATTCGCCAACCCCGTCTCGAAAGAGCTCCCGCTGGAGTATGCCGTCGAGATGAACAACCTGATCAAGCTCGAGATGGAAGGGGCGATCGGCTAATGGCAGAGACGATTGCCGAGGCGCCGTCGTACACGGCCGTGGAGCACGTCAACCAACCGCCCGCGCAGACCTGGAACTACCTCAGGGTCAACGAGTGCAGCCTCCGCCTCCCCTCCCCCGTACGCAAGGGAGAGGTGCTCGCGCGCCTGCCCCGGATATTCTCCCAGGTCGAATGCGGCATCGGTGACGAGGCCGTGAGTTGGGTCGAGTCCGTGGCGGGAGACGCCCGCTACGTGGAGGTCCCCCAGGGGACGCGTCGCGCGGAACCCGTCGTCGTGGACGTCGACGCCAGCGGATTCGCCGTCGAGGACACCGGCGTGATGCTGCGCGAGGGCTCGGAGGCCACCGTCGTGGTCTCGGTCCGCGGCCAGGGCGGCCACTCCGCCTCCCTCCTCCGCGTCATCGCCGAGGCGGGCTCCAGGCTCCACCTCGTTGAGGTCGTCGCTCCCGGCAGCAGGAGCACCCACCTCGAGGGGGTGGGCATCGAGGCCGCCGAGGACGCCCGCATCGAGGCGCGCCAGTACGCGCTGGGGGGCAAGAGCCTGGCCATGGGCTTTGCCACCAAGCTCGGGGGCACGTCGTCGCACCTGCAGCTCGACTGCCGCTACGTCGTGCGCGACGCCGACGAGCTCGACGTGAACCACGTCGTGCACCAGCTCGGCCGCAACAGCCGCAGTGACATCGTCACCTCGGGCTTCCTGGGCGAGAGGGCCCACAAGGCCATGCGCGAGACCATCGACCTCACGCACGGCGCCAAGGGCGCCCGCGGCAACGAGACCGAGACCGTCCTCATGGGCGGCGACGAGGTCGTGAACAAGACCCTTCCCGTCATCCTCTGCGACGAGGACGACGTCCAGGGCAACCACGGCGCCTCCATCGGCTCCGTCAGCGCCGAGCAGCTCGGCTACCTCACCGACCGCGGCCTCAGCGAGGAGGAGGTCAACGACCTCTTCGTGCGCGCCATCTTCGACGACGCCGCCATCCACGCGCCCGAGGCGAGCTCCCGCGAGGCCGCACTCGCCCGTGCGGAACAGCTGCTCGGGCCCGAGGCCGCCCGCGACGTGGCCGAGGGCCTGGGCCTCTCGCCTGCCACCACCGACGCCAGGGAGGTGTCCGCATGAGTCTCGACGCATCCCAGCTCGCGAGCATCGCGGAGAACCCCTACAAGGATGACTTCCCCCTGCTCGCCAAGCATCCCGAGATCTGCTTCCTCGACAGCGCCGCCACCTCCCAGCGGCCGGCGGCCGTGCTCGACGCGCAGAGGCGCTTCTACGAGGAGATGAACGCCAACCCGCTGCGCGGGCTCTACGGCCTGTCGGTCGAGGCGACCCAGGCCATCGAGGGCGCGCGCGACCACATAGCCCGCTTCATCGGCGCGGTGGACGACGAGGGAAGGCCCCAGGGCAGCGAGGTGATCTTCACCCGCAACGCCTCGGAGTCGCTCAACCTCGTCGCCCAGACCCTGGGCAGGAGCGTCCTGCACGAGGGCGACGAGGTCGTCGTCTCGATCATGGAGCACCACTCCAACATCATCCCCTGGCAGCAGGTCTGCGCCCAGACGGGCACCCGCCTCGTCTACCTGAGGCTCGACGACGACTTCCGCATCACTCAGGAGGAGCTCGAGGCGAAGGTCGGCCCCAGGGCGAAGATCGTCTCGGTGACGCAGGTCTCCAACGTGCTGGGCGTGCGGAACGACATTCCCGCCATCTCCGCGCGCGCCCACCAGATGGGCGCCCACATGGTGGTTGACGGGGCGCAGAGCGTCCCGCACCTCAAGGTGGACGTCCGCGAGCTGGGTTGCGACCTCCTGGCCTTCAGCGCCCACAAGATGGGTGGCCCCATGGGCATCGGGATCCTCTGGGGCAAGGCCGCCCTCCTCGACCAGATGCCCCCCTTCCTCACGGGAGGCGAGATGATCGACTCCGTGAGCGAGACGGACGCGGTCTGGGCGCCCGTCCCACAGAAGTTCGAGGCGGGCACGCAGGACGCGGCGGGCAGCTACGCCTTCGACGCGGGCCTGGGCTACCTCGAGTCCAAGGGCTTCGCCGCCCTGGAGGCGCGCGAGAGGCTCCTCTCCGCCTACCTGACCGAGAGCCTGGCAGCCCTCGACTTCGTCGACGTCATAGGCCCCGAGGACGGCTGCCGCCACGTCGGTGCCGTCGCATTCAACGTGCGTGGCGTCCACCCGCACGACGTGGCCTCCATCCTGGACGGGTCGGGCGTCTGCATCAGGGCTGGGCACCACTGCGCCCAGCCCCTCCTCTCCTACCTCGACGTGGCCATGGGCAGCACCTGCCGCGCGAGCGTGGCGTTCTATAACGACAAGCAGGACATCGACCGCCTGGTCGACGGCCTCAAGACGGTTTGGCAGGTCTTCAATGGCTAACGCGAGCGTCACGTCACTCTACAACGCTCAGTTCATGGACCACGTGTCCCACCCCGACTACAAGTACCCGCTGGAGGACGCCACCCTCACGCACGAGGGCGTGAACCCCTCCTGCGGCGACGAGCTCACCTTCTACGTCCGCCTGGGGGACGACGGCACGATAGAGGAGGCGGCCTACCAGGGCCACGGCTGCGCCATCAGCCAAGCCTCCGCGGACATGATGAGCGACCTCGTGGTGGACAAGACCCCCCAGGAGGCCATCGGGCTCTGCAAGCTGTTCGGTCGCATGGTGCGCGGCGAGGAGACCGACGCCGACACGCTCGCACAGCTCGACGAGGCCGCCTCGCTCAGGGACATCTCGCACATGCCCGCGCGCGTCAAGTGCGCCGAGCTCGCCTGGCGCACGCTCGAGGAGATGCTCGAGGCCGGGAGCGAGGAGGCCAGCGTGGCCGTTCCCTTCCACACGCACGAGCACGACGGGGCGAACGACTAGACGAGGGCAGGCGCCTGGGGAGAGGACCACCACGTCCCCATCCCGCGCACCCACATGCGCGTAGGACGACCACGGTAGGCGACAGAGGCGAGAGGGGGTAGGCACGGATGGCTGGCATGTTCTCCACCAGGGGCAAGTACGCCCTGCGGGCCATGGCGGACCTTGCCATGCACGACGGGTGGGTGTCGCTGGGCGACGTCTCCCGCAGGCAGAACATCTCGCGCAAGTACCTCGAGCAGGTGGTGTCACGCATGCACAAGGTGGGCTACGTGCAGAGCCTTCGCGGCAAGGGCGGTGGATACCGCCTGAGCAAGCGACCCGAGGAGTACACCCTCGGCCAGATCCTTCGTGCGGCAGAGGGCTCGCTCGCGCCTGTGGCCTGCCTCGACTGCACGAACGGCGAGATCTGCCCCATCATCGACACCTGTCCCACCGTCACCGTGTGGCGGGACCTCGGGAAGGTCACCGCCGAGTACCTGGACAGCAAGACCCTGGCGGACATCGTCCGCGACAGGCAGGAGATCGCAGGCCTCACTGACTGGAACCCGCGCGAGAGCCGAGGACCACAACAGAGTCAGGGACGCGTGAGCTGCGACTAGTCACCCTGAGTCAGGGAGCGCGCCCCCTGGCGTTGTCGCGACAGCCGGCTCCGGACAGCTCGACCTTCCCGGCAGAATGACGCCCGCATCCCCTCGGGGGGGTGCGGGCGTCCCTTTGGCATGGCTCCGTCCCGAGCCCTAGGCCAGGCACTTCGCCAGGTCGTCCTCGACGTTGGTGGTGGGGGCGATCCCGTAGTTCCTCACCAGGACGTCCAGTACGTTGGGCGAGATGAAGGCGGGCAGGGAGGGCCCCAGCAGGATGTCCTTGATGCCCAGGTGCAGCAGCGTCAGGAGGATGCAGACCGCCTTCTGCTCATACCAGGAGAGCACGAAGGAGAGGGGCAGCTCGTTGACCCCGCAGTCGAAGGCCTTCGCGAGCGCCACCGCGACCTGGATCGCTGAGTACGCGTCGTTGCACTGGCCCATGTCCAGGATGCGCGGAAGGCCGGCCACGGTGCCCAGGTCGAGGTCGTTGAAGCGGAACTTGCCACAGGCCAGGGTCAGGACCACGGAGTCCTCGGGCGTCGCCTTGACGAAGTCGGTGTAGTAGTTGCGGCCGGGCTTGGCGCCGTCGCAACCGCCCACCAGGAAGAAGTGGCTGATCTGACCAGCCTTGACGGCGTCGACCACCTTGTCGGCGACGCCCAGCACGCTGGCGTGGCCAAAGCCCACGGTCACGCGATGGCCGCCGTTGATGCCCGTGAGCTCCTGGGGTTCGGCATAGCCGCCCAGCTCCTTTGCCTGTGCGATGAGTGCCGAGAAGTCCTTGTGGCCCCTCTCGTCAGCCTCCACGTGGGCGCAGCCGGGATACTCCACGACCCCCGTGGTCCACACCCGGTCGCCATAGGAGCCGCGAGGGGGCATCAGGCAGTTCGTGGTCCAGAGCACGGGAGCGGGAATGGCGTCGAACTCCCTCTGCTGGTTCTGCCAGGCGGTGCCAAAGTTGCCCTTGAGCTGGGGGTAGCGCTTGAGCTCGGGATATGCGTGGGCGGGGAGCATCTCGCCGTGGGTGTACACGTTGACGCCCGTGCCCTCGGTCTGTTCGAGGAGCTCCTTGAGGTCGCAGAGGTCGTGGCCCGTCACGACGACGAAGGGGCCGGGCTCGACGGTCAGCGGAACCTCGGTGGGAACTGGGGTCCCGTAGCTCGAGGTGTTGGCCTCGTCCAGGAGCGCCATGCACTCCAGGTTGACGGCGCCGGCCTCGTCGACCAGC
The DNA here is from genome assembly GCF_000233535.1 of Olsenella sp. oral taxon 809 str. F0356. NCBI lineage: Bacteria > Bacillati > Actinomycetota > Coriobacteriia > Coriobacteriales > Atopobiaceae > Olsenella > Olsenella sp. oral taxon 809. The sequence continues at coordinate 1,288,389 of NZ_JH376563.1, read as the reverse complement.
GCCAGCAGGGCGTCCGCGTCATCCAGCTCGGCGATTCCCGCCAGGGCCTTGTAGAAGAAGGCGCTCACCGCCTGGCTGCGGCGGCCGAGAGCGGCGGCATGGTAGGCATACGCCGCGGTGCCACGGATGCCAAAGAGCACGAGCGACTTCAGGGAGCGCAGGTCGACGTCCTCGGCGTGCCACACGAGGTTCAGGTCGTAGTCAGGCGTGTCATCGCCGGGCGCGATGCCGTCCTTCGCGGCATGGACGCGCGCGATCATGGCACGAACGGAGTCAGCGTCGAAGTTGACGTTGGTGATGGTCGTGAAGAGCCCCTGCATGACGACATCGTCAGTGAGCGCGTTGGGCGTGGCGCCAGACATCACCGCCTGGGAGAGGGCCACCATGGCGCCCGTGAGCTCGTCCTCGAGTCGGGCGACCTCCGCCGACTTGCCGCAGACGCCCTGCCTGGAGCTGCAGGCGACCCCACGCGCGGTCTGCTCGCACTGGAAGCAGAACATCTCCTGTACCTTCTCGGGCGTAAGCGTGGTCTGAACCATTCTTCTCCTCCTTGCCTGACGGCCCTTTGGCTGCCGTCCCCGTCCTTCGAGAAGAAGGGTATTGCTATGATTCAAACGTTTCCGTTGCTTTTACAACATAAAGGGAAGAAATATGACAAAATCGAGAGAGAAGGAGACGGCCAAGGTCCCGACGGGCCTCTCGCTCGTGCCCAAGGAGCTTCTCCCCCAGGTCGAGGCCGCACGCAGGACCCAGCTCTTCTCCGGCATGGACGCACTCGAGGTCGCCCGCATGCTCCCCTGCCTCGGGGCGAGGATGGTCTCGTTCGAGGAGGGCGAGTACGTCCTGCGCGTGGGAGAGCGGGACGCCCACGTGTGGGTGGTCGAGTCGGGCGAGGTGCACGTGATCCGCGAGGACTGGCTCGGCAATCGCAACATCCAGGGCAGCTTCGGACCGGGAGAGTCCTTCGGCGAGGCCTATGCCTGCTCCCCAGACGCCATGCTCCCGGTATCCGTCGTGGTGGTGAGGGACGTCCGGCTCCTCAGGCTGGACGTCCGCCGCATGCTGCGGACCTGCTCGTCCGCCTGCCCTTTCCATCTGCGCCTCCTCTCCAACCTGGTAGGGCAGATGGCCTCCAAGAACCTCATGCTGGGAAGCAAGCTCCGCTACCTCAGCCAGCGCAGCACGCGTGACAAGCTCCTCGCCTTCCTCTCCGACGAGTCGGCACGCCAGGGCAGTCCCAGCTTCGCCATCCCCTACACCCGCCAGCAGCTCGCGGACTACCTCTCGGTCAACCGGAGCGCCCTCTCGAGCGAGATCTCGCGCCTTCGCGACGAGGGCGTCCTGCAAAGCGAGAGGAACTGGTTCACGCTCCTGTAGGTGGAAGCCAGCACGAGGGCACCATGGCCCGGGTTCCAGCAGGCCTGGCGCCGGTCGGCCCTGCCGAGACGGGCGAGGCTTCACAAAAGGGAGGGGGAGGGCGCCAAGGCGGCGGCCCTCCCCCGACGGAGTCTATGACGCGCCAAGGGCTACTTGGCGGCCGCCTGCAGGACGGCCTTGACCTCGGCCGCGGTCTTGAGGCTCAGGACCTTCTCCGTGAGGGCGTCCGCCTCCTTCTTGGTCCACTCGCTGATGATGCGGCGGGTGCGCAGGATCGAGGGGGCAGAGACGGAGTACTCGCCCAGGCCGAAGGAGATGAGCACGGGGATGAGCAGCGGGTCTGCCGCGGCCTCGCCGCACATGCCCACCATGATGCCCGCCTTGTTGCCCTCGGTGATGATGCGCTTGAGCGAGCGGAGCACCGCGGGCTGGTAGGCCTCATAGAGGTAGGCGACGCGGTCGTTGCCGCGGTCGGCGCACATGGTGTAGCCGATGAGGTCGTTGGTGCCGATGGAGAAGAAGTCGCACTCGGCGGCGAGGTCGTCGGCGATGAGGGAGGCTGCGGGGGTCTCGATCATCGTGCCGACCTCGATGTCCTTGTTGTAGGCGACGCCGCGGGCGTCGAGCTCCCTCTTGCACTCCTCGATGAGGGCCTTGGCCTGGCGAATCTCCTCGAGGGAGGTCACCAGCGGCAGCATGATCTTGATGTCGCCGAAGGCGGAGGCGCGCAGGAGGGCGAGGAGCTGGACCTTGTACTGCTCGGGGTTGTTGAGGCAGTAGCGGATGGCCCTGAAGCCCATGAAGGGGTTCTCCTCCTTCTGGAGGTTCAGGTAGGGGATCTCCTTGTCGCCGCCCACGTCGAGGGTGCGGATGATGACCGGCTGGTCCTTCATCCGCAGGGCGACCTTCTGGTAGGCAGCGAACTGCTCGTCCTCGCTGGGCAGCTCGAAGACGTCCATGAAGAGGAACTCCGAGCGGAAGAGGCCGATGCCCTCGCAGTCATGCTCGACGGCGTTGTTGGCGTCCTCGGGATTGCCGATGTTGGCGACGAGCAGGACCTTGTCGCCGTCGCCGGTCACGGTGTCCTTGCCGCGATAGGCCTCGAGCGCGGCCTTCTCGTCCGCATACGCCTTGGCCTTGGCGCGGTACTTCTCGAGCTCGCCTGCCGTGGGCTGGGCGACGACCCTGCCCTTGCTGCCGTCCACGACGACCATGTCACCCGTCTTGATGTTGGTGGTGGCGCCTGCGACGGAGAGCACCGCGGGAATCTCGAGCGCGCGGGCGATGATGGCGGAGTGAGAGGTACGACCTCCGGTCTCGGTCACGATGCCGGCGACGTTCTCCTTGTCGATGTCGGCCGTCATCGAGGGGGTGAGCTCGTGGACGACGACGATGGAATGCTCGGGCAGGGTGGAGAGGTCGACGACCTCCTTGCCCAGGAGGTCGGCCAAGAGGCCGGTCTTGACGTCGGCGACGTCAGCCGCACGCTCGCGGAAGAGCTCGTCCTCCATGTTCGAGAACATGTTGTAGTACATGTCGTAGGCCTTGCTCACGGCCTGCTCCGCGCACATGCCGGAGTCGATGGAGCCGTTGACCATCTCCTTGATGCCCTCGTCCTCGGCGAACTCGATGTGGGCACCCATGATGAGGGCCGCCTCGTCGCCGACGCTCTTCCTCATGCGCTCGATCTGGGCGTTGGTCTGCGCGACGAACTTCTCGAGTGCGGCGTCGTAGCGCGCCTTCTCCTCGCCCGCGTCCTCGGGCACCTTGGGTGTGAAGCTGAGGTCTGGGGCAACCGCGACCTGCGCCACGCCGATTCCATAGCCGTCTGATGCGTTGACGCCTTCGAACATAGGGTCCTCCAAACGATTCGATCCCAATAATGTGGTTTCGCGTTGGCTGCCAGGAAGGTGGTTCTATGGAACGGCACCGGCCCTAGGCCTGTGCGGCGATGATCTTGTTCAGCTGCTCGTAGACGCGGTCGACGGTGGCACGCTTCGCGATGGCCTTGCTCGCCGCGGTGGCCGTGCCGCAGGCGGATGCGAAGCGCAGGGCGGTCTCGTAGTCGGCGCCGCCCTGGACCTGCGCAACGAAGCCCGCCACCATCGAGTCGCCGGCACCAGTGGCGTTGACCAGGCGGATCTTGGCGGTGGGAACCGTGTGTACCCCGTCGTTCTCGTCATAGAGCAGGGAACCGTGGCCGCCGCACGAGACGATGACGTTCTGGGCGCCGCGCTCGTGGAGCTCCTTGGCGAAGGGGATGCACTCCTCCGGGGTCTCGGGGCGGGCGTCGAAGATGCGACCCACCTCGTGGTTGTTGGGCTTGATGAGGAAGGGCTTGGCGTTGAGGGCCTCGAGCAGCAGGGTCCCGGGCGCGTCGACGACGAAGCGGATGCCACGGCCCTCGAGGCGCTTCATGATGACGTCGTACATGTCCTCGGGGAGCGACTTGGGGATGGAGCCCGTCAGCACGACCGTGTCCCCCGAGCCGATGTAGTCGATGCGCTCGAGGAGCTCGTCCACCTTCTTCTCCGAGATCTTGGGGCCCATGCCGTTGACGATGGTCATGACGATGCCCTTGAGCTTCACGTTGATGCGGGTGAAGCCGTGCTCGAGCCTTACGAAGTTGGACGAGATGCCACCCTTCTGCAGCTCCTTGATGAGGTAGTCGCCCGTGAAGCCCGCGGCGATTCCCAGCGCGACGTTGGGGACCTTGAGCTCGTTGAGCATGGTGGAGACGTTGATTCCGTTTCCCCCGCAGTAGAGCTCCTCGCTCGACGAGCGGTTGGTGAAGCCCATGTCGAGCGTAAGGGGGTGCATTACGTAATCGATCGCCGGATTCAGCGTGACGGTATAAATCAACGTGTGCTCCTCTCGGCCACTGATCATGTAAGGCCATTATGCCTTAATTGGCCGCGTCTGGAGGAGAAATACCGTCCAACGTACCCCAATTCGGGGTCGGGCTCGCGGCGTGCGACACGTCTTGGGAAAGGTCGCGGGCCCACCCGGAACTTGCCAGGTGGGTCCGCGCGTCTGGATCGTGGTGCGCCCTAGGCGATTCGAACGCCTGACCCGCGGTTTAGAAGACCGATGCTCTGTCCAGCTGAGCTAAGGGCGCACGCAAAGGGCGCGACCATGGTACCACGGAGGGGCGGCTCGGTCCCGCGAGCCGGAGGCGAGGACCCGAGGCGACCTACCTGGGCACGTACGAGACGACCAGCTCCATCCTCCCCGCAAGGGCGAGCCTGCCGTGGCCGCTCGGGACGACGAAGTGGTCGCCCTTCCCCACCGCGTGCCCGCCCGCGCTGCCCGTTCCGTCCACCACGCTCGCGCAGGCGAAGTCCCGGAAGGGAGGGAGGGTCCTCTCACCCGCGACCCTGACCCGCTCCACGGCATAGCGCTCGCAGCTCACGAGCTCCGTCACCCCGTCGGCCTCCCTCGCGTCGACGTGGCCGGAGGAGATGGGCTCGGCGTCGTAGTCGATGACGTCCAGGCTCTGGGCGAGGTGCAGCTCCCTCTTGCTGCCGTCCGCCTGCAGGCGGTCGTAGTCCCACACGCGGTAGGTGACGTCGCTCGACTGCTGGGTCTCGAGCACCATGGTCCCCGCCTTGATGGCGTGCACGGTGCCCGGGTCGATCTGGAAGAAGTCCCCCGTGTGGACGGGGACCTCGTTGAGGAGCCCGTCCCAGTCGCCCTCCTCCACCTTGCGGGCGAACTCCTCGCGGCTCCTCGCCCGCTGCCCCACCACGATGGTCGCACCGGGGTCCGCGTGCAGCACGTACCAGCACTCGCACTTGCCCAGGGAGCCGCCCTCGTGCTCCGCAGCGTAGGCGTCGTCCGGATGGACCTGGATGGAGAGGTCGCCCTCCGCGTCAAGGATCTTGACCAGGAGGGGGAAGCGGTCACCCGTGGCGCCGCCGAAGAGCTCGCGATGACCGTCCCAGAGTTCCGAGAGCCTCTTGCCCTCGAAGGCGCCCGACGCGACACGACAGTCCCCCGCCGGATGTGCCGAGATCGCCCAGCACTCCCCCACCGGGCCGTCGGGGATCTGGTAGCCAAACTCCTCCTGGAGCCTCCTGCCCCCCCAGATCTTCCCGTGGAAGACGGGCTCGACGAAGATGAGGTCGCGCTCGGGGGAGCAAGACGGGTCCTTGGCTGTGCTCATGGGCCTTCCTTTCGATGGTGCGGCGTTTCCTCGATGGTATCAGGCGAGCCCGTGCGCCCGCAGGGCCGCCGCCTGGGCGGCGACGATGGTCTTCCCGTCGTCGATGAGGCCCGCCCGTATCCCCGCGAGGACCTCGTCCAAGGGGACCCAGGCGACGTCCACGAGCTCCCCCTCGTCGGGATGGGAGCTGCCGGCGCTCAGCTCGTACGCCAGGAAGACCTGCGTCGCCTCGTCCGTGAAGCCGGGCGAGCCCAGCGAGCGGGCCACGGGCTCGAGCCTCCCGGCCACGAGGCCCGTCTCCTCGCCGAGCTCGCGCGCGGCGCAGCGGGGGCCGTCTTCGCCCGGTTCGAGCCTTCCCGCCGGTATCTCGAGCGAGACCCTGCCCAGGGCCACCCGGAACTGCCTCACCAGGCAGATGCAGCCGTCCTCGCGGATGGCCCCGACGCCGGCGCCGCCGTGGTGACGCACCAGCTCGCGCCTGCCGTGACTGCCGTCCGGCAGGGCCACGTCGAGCAGCTCCACGGAGAAGACCCTCCCCTCCCACTCCGCGCTCGTCGAGCAGACGCGCTCGCACAGGCGGGGGTCGGGCTCCAGGAGCCTGCGGATGCGGGCGAGGGGACCCTCGTCCGGACGGGCCCGGGCCCCTGCGCCAGCCCCCGCCAAGCCAGCCGCCTCCGGCTTATCCATGCGCACCACCTTCCCTGGGACGCGCCCGCCGACGGGCGACGCAGACGACCGTTCGACCCCGATGATACCGAGTTGCGCTTATTTGGAAGAGCGGGGCGGTCGGCGACGCGCAGGTCGGCGCCCATGCGTACCATGTAGTTGCGAGTAGGTGCCGTGCCTGCAGCCTGGCCCCCTCGCCTTGGAAGATCGCCGCGCAGGGTCGCGGAAGCAAGCAGATGGGAAGCGCATGAGCAATCAGAACGGCGGCCGGTCCGGCCGTGGCATGGCGGCCGTCCGGGAGGACTCGGACGGCTTCGGGGGGCTTGGGCTCTCGAAGAGGGCCCTCGCGGCCGTGGAGGAGCTGGGCTACGACGAGCCGACGCCGGTGCAGAGCCTGGCGATACCCCAGGTCATCGCCGGCAAGGACGTGATGGCGGCCGCCCAGACGGGAACGGGCAAGACGGCGGCGTTCCTGCTGCCGACCCTCGACGGGCTGGGGCACGCGGGCAAGGGGGAGGGACCCCTCATGCTGGTGGTGACCCCAACCAGGGAGCTGGCACAGCAGATCGAGGACGCGGCGGAGCTCATCTGCCGCCACACCGGGCACAGGACCGTCGTGCTGGTGGGAGGGGTCGGCTACGAGCCCCAGAGGCAGGCCCTGAGGAGGGGCTGCGACCTGCTCGTCGCGACGCCGGGCCGCCTCCAGGACCTCATGAACCAACACGAGGCGGACCTCTCGTCCGTGCGCGTCCTCGTCCTGGACGAGGCCGACCGCATGCTCGACATGGGCTTCCTCCCCGACATGCGCCGCATCGTCGCCGCGACCCCGAGCCAGCGCCAGACGCTCCTCTTCTCCGCCACCCTGGACGACGACGTCCTCTCCAACACCAAGTCGCTGGTAAGGCACCCCGTCCGCGTGGAGGTCGCCCGCAAGGGCACCGCGGCCGAAACCGTCGACCAGTACGTGCTCCCCGTGTCCCCCGAGGCGAAGAACGCCGTCCTCGCCGAGCTGCTCCGGCGCGAGGGCTCGCGGCGGGTGATCGTGTTCTGTCGCGGCAAGCACCGCGCCGACGGCATCTGCCGCAAGCTCAGGAAGGCGGGCGTGCTCTGTGCACCCATCCACGGCAACCGCTCGCAGAACCAGAGGGAGCGGGCGCTGGCAAACTTCCGTGACGGGCAGGTTGACGTCCTGGTCGCGACCGACGTGCTGGCCCGAGGCATCGACATTCCCGACGTCTCGTACGTGGTCAACTTCGACGTGCCGGGCGACGCCGAGGACTACATCCACCGCATCGGCCGCACGGGCCGCGCGGGAGAGAGCGGCTGGGCGCTGAGCTTCGTGACCGAGGACGACTACCTCGACCTGCGCGACACTGAGGGGCTCATGGGCAGGGTGATCCCCCCGTTCCCGCGCGCCGAGGGACTCGACCTAGGCAGGGACCCGGTTAGGATGGACCCCGGCCGCGACCCGCACGAGAAGCTCCCCGGAAAGAAGGCGCGCAAGAAGATGGCGGACGCCCGCAGGGCGCGGAAGGCCGCGGCGGAAGGCCCGGCCGCGGCAGGCATGGCCACCGAACATCCCAGGCCAGGCACCAACAAGGCGGGGCAGGCCACTTCCCGGCAGGTCCGCGCCAAGGGGTCTGGCCGCCCGTCACGGAAGGACGGCGGAGCCAAGCCGGCCACGACCCAGAGGCCGCGCCCCCAGTCCCGTCGAAGGGCGAAGGCGGCGGAGAGTGGCTTCAACCTCTCGCCCGACCGTGGCGAGGCGGGCGCCAGGCGCGGCAGGAGGCATCCCGGAGACAGGGGCGGAACCCGCTAGCCAGACATCGCGACACGACACGGAAGTTACGACGGAGGGGCAGGCCGGACTGGTTTTCGGCCTGCCCCTCCGCCATGCCGCGCGGGCGAGCCGGTCCCCACCGGAGGTCGTGGAACCGCTCGACCGGCTCGACGACCGCCATGCCGCGCGAGGGTGCCGGTCCCCACGGCGCGAGCGTGCGCGAAGCGGCGACGCGGCGCATCGTCATGGCATCCCCCTGCATAAAAGTTCCGTCACCGCTCGCCTCACCGCCCCCTGCGGGCGCCCTTTGCCCGCCAACGGCGGCGGATGGAGGGGCATGGCCGCCTGCGTGCGTCCATGCACGTCCTCCCACCTGCGACGCCGCAGACTGGCGCGAGCTATGCGCCAGCTTGCTGCCAGCTCAATCTAAAAGCCCGGGCCCACCGACGCCCTCCCGTCGGACGATTGTCTCACGCGCCCCTCGGGGCGGCCGCCATGCCAGGGAAGCACTTCCCTCGGCGACGGACGAGGAGGGATTAGGTGAAGAGGCGGAAGGCACGGGGACGCAGGGGCATGTCGGCCCGGAACCCACGAGGGACGAGGGTGCTGGCGCTCGTCGTCCTCGGCCTGGCGTTCGCGGCGGCGGCGCTCCAGGCCCCACGGTTGCTCGAGGCCGGCTGGAAGGACCCACGGGTCAGCCTGGGCTCCTACGACGCCCTGGCAAGGGAGGGCGACGAGGCGCGGGATCTCGACCGGCAGGCGGAGGCGGACGCCTATTCCATGGACATAAGCTGTGCCGCGGCGATGGAGCTCGAGGAGGGACAGACCTCGGTGGAGGCACGCCTCGAGAACCCCTCGACCAACCACTGCGACCAGCGCATACGGATCTTCGAGAGGGAGAGGCCCGACGACCTGCTCTTCGAGTCCGGCGCTCTCTCGCCTGGCGAGCAGCTGCAGACCGTCGACCTGAGCCACCCCCTCGAGGCGGGCACACATCATGCCGTGGTCGAGTTCCAGGGCTACGAGCGAGGCGTGTCGCTCCTCTCGAACGAGGGCAGGCTGCTCGGACACAACAGCTTCGGGGCGTCGTGCGCGGCGGAGGTGGACATCATCTGCCGTCCCCAGGAATAGGCGACCAGGGCGGGCGTCCGCCCGGATGCGGCAACAGGGACCACGGAGGAAGGCGGGAATATGCGGGACATGGGCAACACTTGCAGGAGCTGCGCGCGGATGGCCGTCATGGCCGGGCTGGGGGTGGCGCTGGCGCTCTCCTCCCCCCTGGCGGCACTGGCCGAGGAGGCGCGGGCGGACGCCGCGCCTGCGAGCGTGACGGACGCGGCCGCCGCGCCTCTGGCGGAGGGTGCGGACCAGAGGAACGGCGAGGGGGACGGGGGCGAGAGGACGGCCCAGCCCCCCGCCGACTCCGAAACCGCGCCTGGCAAGGAGACGGCGGGCTCGCCGCTGCCTAGCTCCAGGGGAGAGACGAGGCTCTACGTCGTGGCAGACGCCAGCGCCCTGACGACCCCCGAGGGCAAGGACCCGGACGACCCCGACGGGCTGTTGGACCAGATCCGCGTGACCATCCCGGTCGCCATCCATTACGTGGCCGACTCCGCGGGGACGCTGAGCGGCCCCAAGGACAACGTCATCAAGTTCTCCAACAACTCCACGATGCCCGTCCACGTCGCGAGCGCGTCCGTGAGCGACGGCAACGGCGCGGCCATCGTCACGAAGGGGCAGGAGGAGCAGGCGGAGCGCGAGGGCAAGGCCGACTCGATCTGGCTCAGCCTCACCAACTCGAACGGCGACTCCATCGACCTGGGCGACTACAAAGGGGAGCGCGACCTTCGGGCGGGCAAGTGGAACATCGCGAGGTCAACCAAGCCCTCGGGCGAGGAGCGCATCGCAGACGACGCCAACAAGCTCTACCTCAACGGCCTGACCGGCCGCATCTCGGGCTTCGGGGGAATCGACCCCGCGAAGGACACCCAGGTCGGAGAGATCCACTGGACCGTGAGGCCGGGAACCAACGCCGAGCCATCCGAGGCGCAGGCGTGAGGCGCGTGACGCGGGAGGGCCAATGGAGGGAGAGGAGAGGCAGATGAGAAGACCACCGTGCACGAGGGCCTATTGGGCCTACGGGTCATGCAGACGTCCGGCGAGGCTCGCCATATCGTGCGTCATCTCGGCGTCGATGGGCCTCGCGAGCATCCCGGCAGCGGCGGGGGCGCTGGGACGACAGTCGACGGACGAACTGACGCTCAGCTTTGACAAGAACTCCGAGCTCGCACGGGGAAGCAGCCCCGACCAGCCCCTTGCCGCGGGGAGGACCTCCCTGCTCGACCCGTCGGGCATCAGCCTTGGCCCCCATGAGCCGCTGGGCTGGGCCCTGGACAAGGAGGGCACGGGGAGGCTCGTCAGACGAGGGACGCCGCTACGTGGGACCAGCCTCTGGGACGATGCGAACGGCAACGGCGAGGTGGACGAGGGAGAGTTGGAGGACCTGCTCCCCCATGCCAGGGACGGCGTGGTGACGCTCTTTGCCCAATGGCCCGAGGAGGCGCTGGCGGAGCTCGACGACACCGAGGAAAGGGAGGCGCCAGGGCAGGGACAGCCAGATGGCAGAGAGCCAGAGCGCGACGGTCTTGGGCGCGGCGCCGACGGGTGCGACGAGGCCTCGGAGAGGGAAGGGGACGGAGAGAAGGACGTGGACCCTCCCGCGGACGGGGCGGACACGTGCGACGGGGAGACATCCGCAGCGGCGGCCGAGCCCCCATCGCCCGCGAGGGACGGCGCGGAGCCAGAGACACCCCCCGACACCGACACGACATCGAATCCCTCCGCCTCCGAAGGCGAGGGGCCCGCCCCAGCGGTGCCGGACGAATCCGACGGCGGGACCGGGGAGTCGGTCGGGCACGGCGCAGGCCCGTCCGACAGGCCCGTCGCGCCTGCTGGCGAGGGAACGACGGCAGGGAACGATCACGGGCTGGACAGTGACAAGGAGGTATGCCAGGAAGGCGAGCCGAGGATGGGAAAGCCGGAAGAAGCCACTGAGGGCACAGCCGGCCGGGAGGACCCCGCCCCCGCCCAAGACGAGGCGACTGGGATGCCCTCGGATGACGGGCTGGCACCCATCGGCGTCAGCTACCAGGAACTCGTCGCGGGCATGGCGAGGGTCAGCTCGGCGTATGCGCCCACAGACAGCAAGTACGTGTACCCCAAGCTCAGCTTCAGGGGCTACTTCTGCAACCCCAACGACCGCAAGGGCGGCTGGACGGGCTGGTCAACCGCGAAGACGGACAACTCCCACACCGACGTCCCGGCAGACGCGGGAAGGGTCCTGGGAGGGAGGATCGACCACGGAGTCCTCAGCGGCCTGCAGGTCAGATGGGTCGGAGGCACGGACTCCGCCGGTTCCGTGAGCTACAGGCTGCTCTACTCGGACGGGTCCCACTCCGCCTGGGCGAAGAACGGCCAGACGGCGGGTCAGGACAACGTGGGCGGGCGCTCCGCGATAGGCTTCGCCGTAAGGCTCGAGGGGGAGGCGCTGAAGCACTACAGCGTAAAGTACCGCATGCATCCGCTGGAGAGCGCGGAGCAGAGCAAGACCGTGAGCGAGGGAGACGTCTCGCATAAGGGCATATACGCAGACGGCATAGTAATCTACCTGGACGTCCAAGAAAATACCGTGACCTTCGTGAATGGCGAGGACGGCAAGGTCATCCAGAAGAAGAAGGTCATCTACCACTCCAACGCGAGCACGCCCGAGCCGCCCACGGTGCGTGGCAGGACCTTCCTCAGGTGGGACGGCGACTACAAGCCCGTCACCGCTGACGTGACCGTGACTGCCCGCTACAGGAAGAACCGCTACACCATCGCATTCGAGGGAAACGGCGCCACCTCGGGTGGGACGCCCAACGTGCAGGCAAGCTACGACGAGCCCAGCACGCTGCCAAGGAGCGGGTTCAAGCGCGCGGGCCACGTGTTCAAGGGGTGGGCCCGCGACCCAAAGGCATCCAAGCCAGACTACGGTGAGGGGCAGCAGGTCAAGAACCTGTCCGAGAAGGACGGGGGCACGGTGCGCCTCCATGCCGTCTGGCAGAAGTCGTCCCAGCGCCTGACCGTGGACCCCATGGGCGGGACCTGGCGCAAGAGCGGCTCTCCCACCACCCTGACGCAGGAATACGGCAGCAGCACCACGCTCGAGCGACCGCAGAGGCAAGGCTACCAGTTCCAGGGGTGGAAGCTCGAAGGCGATGGCAGGGTCGACGGGGAGAGCTATCGCTTTGGCGAGGGAGACGCGACGGTACGGGCGCAGTGGAAGGCGATTCGCTACTCCATCCATTTCGACCCCAACGCCGAGGATGCCGACGGGTCGGTGAGGGACCTCGCGGCGACATTCGACGAGGACGTCCGCATCCCCGACGGCGGCTTCGAGCGCGAGGTGTTCGACCTCGTCGGCTGGAACGCCGCACCCGACGGGAGGGGCAAGTCGTACGAGCTCGGCCAAAGCGTGCGCAACCTATCGTCCAAGGAAGGCGAGAAGGTCACGCTCTACGCCCAGTGGAAGCCCAAGCGCGTCAAGGTCAGGATCCCCGTCGCGATCCATTACGAGGCCAAGCAGGACGGAAGCGTCCATGGGCCCGCAGACGGCGTCGTCGCGATCGCGAACCAGAGCGACATGGGAGTGCACGTGAGCCAGATCTCCGTCCACTCGGGAGGCGGCGTGAGGATCGTCTCCTCTGACCCACGCGATGGTGAGGTGGAGCTCGAGATGACCCCCGAGGGGGGAAGCGCCGTCAGGCTCGGAGACTACGCGCGTCCCTCGGCGCCGAAGAACCCCTTGGAGTGGAACGTCGAGAGGGAGCGGAGCCTCGCGCTCAACGGGCTTCGGGGGCGCGTGAGCGACGCCACCCTCCTCGTGAGGGAGAGGCAGGTGGGCGGCATCAACTGGACCGTCGCCCCGGGTGACCTCAGGACCAGGGGGGTGAGTTCGAGATGAGAGATGATGACCGTGGCCGCACCAGGACGGCGGGCACATTCCGGCTGGCAAGGATCGTCTTGGCGACCGCGCTCGCCCTGGCGCCCCTGGGGCTCGTGGCGCGAGCCGCCTGGGCGCAGGAGGGAATCTTCTCGAGGGGGAGGACCGGGCTCTATGTGACCCTGCAAGAGCCCAAGCAAGGCCAGGCACCGCAAGGGCAGGACTCGTCTTCCGGCGGAGGTGGGTCCAGGTCGATGCCCCAGACCGGAGTGGGCGTCGAGGCCCTCGGCCTGTTGGTGGGAGGCGCGCTTCTCGCGGCCGGGGGACACGCCCTCCTCAAGGGAGGACGGCAGCGTGCAATGAGCAAGTCAGGCGGGCGTCCCCCACGCATCCCCCCACGCATCCGTACGGATGACTTTGGGAGGAAGCTGCCCTAGAGACAAGAAAGCGGGCCACCAGCTGCTGGAGCTGATGGCCCGCGACTTCTCGTGGTGGGTCGTGAGGGGGTCGAACCCTCGACCTTGGGATTAAGAGTCCCCTGCTCTACCAACTGAGCTAACGACCCGCATGCGTTTGTGAATGGGGTGGGTAGAGGGGCTCGAACCCTCGACCTACGGAGCCACGGTCCGTCGCTCTGCCAACTGAGCTACACCCACCATTTGCCCCACCTCGTAACGCGCTTGATTATCATGCCCAAACTCGCTGCAGGATGCAAGGGTTAATTTGAAAAACTTCTCTCGAATGTGTCGGGGGTTTCACATGGCAAGGGTCAGACCGCCCAAAGCCGCAGGCGGAAGGGCCTGCGTGCGAATCCCGGCCCGGCGTCGCGGGCATCGTGGCACGCCACGCCGGCTCGCCGCCACGTCCCTCCTCCTCGTGGGCGGCTCCCTGCTCCTTGCCTTTCTTATCCCAGCGGTCCTCGGCCTAATCGAACAGGCACGCTACCAGGTCCTGGCCCAGGGACTGCGCCCGCCCGCCAACCAAGGCAACCCGGAAAGCGGCTCGCAGGGCCGCTCGCAGGGCCACCTCCCGAACGGCGTGCGCGCATGGCTCCGCATCGAGGGGACGCCTATCGACTATCCCGTTGCCCAGGCAGACGTGAGGGACCCGCTCTTCTACCTCGACCATGACCCCTGGGGGCACCCCGCCCGGCTGGGCTGCCCCTTCGTCGATGCGCGCTGTGGGCCGACGTCGGAGCATCTCGTCGTCTACGGCCACCACTTCGCCGGGACGACGCTCATGTTCTCTTGCCTTCATGACGCCCACGTCCCACGAAACTTCGAGGAGCTGGCGGGCCGTGACCTCATCTGGACCGACGGGCGGGGCGAGTCAAGGCTCAGGGCCCTCTGCGCCCTGCGCGTGCCCAGCGACTGGCCGGACGTCCAACGCTTCGACTTCGGCGATGACTCGTCACTCCCCGACTTCCTGCGCGGGATCTGCCGCTCCTCCTCCGCCAAGAGCCCTGACGCCGCAGTCCTCTGCCAGGCGCCGACGCGGGCCGTGACGCTCGTCACCTGCAGCTCCCTCTGGTCTGGGCAACCCTGGCGAACCCTGGTCGTCTATTGCGAGCCAGGCCGAGCGCGCCTCTCGCCCGTCTGTGGAGCGGAGGGAGAATGAGTACAGCTGGTTTCCGAGCTTGAACGCGTCCGCCTCGCGTCCTAGACTTACTCCACCCTACTAAAGTGCTTAGCCAATTTGATGCCTGACCATAGGGCAGGCGGGGCGGAGGAGAACATGAAGGCACACGACGTGACGATGGGTCGCAGGCAGTTCCTCAAGATGGCGACGGCGGCTCTGGCAGCGCCGGCGGCGGCCTCGCTCGCAGCATGCTCCAACGCGGACTCCGCCGGCTCCCCTGCGGCGGCCCCGGCGTCCGGAAGCGACGTCGAAGGTTTCGACGGCACCCTCGTCGTGGGCTTCGACCAGGAGTTCCCGCCCTACGGATACGTTGGCAACGACGGCGCCTACACGGGCTTCGACCTCGACCTCGCCCAGGCCGTCTGCCAGAGGGAGGGCTGGACCTTCAAGCCCAGCCCCATCGCCTGGGACGCCAAGGACGGCCTCCTCAACAGCGGACAGATCAGCTGCATCTGGAACGGCTTCACGATCGAGGGTCGCGAGGGCGACTATGCCTTCACCGACCCCTACATGGAGAATCGCCAGGTCGTGGTGACGCGCGCCGACTCCCAGATTGCCACCCTCGCCGACCTCGCCGGTAAGAACGTGGTCACCCAGTCCGACTCCGCAGCCTACGACCTGCTGAACGCCGACGGCGCGCAGGCGGAGCTCGCGGCGAGCTTCGCCCAGCTCCAGACCATCGGCGACTACAACACCGCCTTCATGATGCTCGAGAGCGGCGCCGTGGACGCCATCGCGGTGGACTACCCCGTCGCGAGCTTCAACATCGCGGGCAGGCAGGACAGCTTCAAGATCCTGGACGAGGCGCTCAACTCCGAGCACTTCGGCGTGGGATTCGCAAAGACCGACGCCGGCCAGGCACTTGCGGACCAGGTCCAGAGGGACCTCCAGGCGCTCGACGCCGAGGGCAAGGTCAAGGAGCTCTGCGAGAAGTATGCCGACCAGGGGGTATCGTACGACCTGTGGGTCCTCCCCAAGGCCTAGGCGGGACGAGCCACCGACCGCGTAGGACCGACCAAGAGAGATGGGGAGCAGTTGGACGTCTCGACCATGACAGGAATGCTGCTGCAGGGCTATGTGACCTCGCTGCAGATCTTCGCCCTGACGCTCGTCGGGGCCATACCCCTGGGCATCCCCGTTGCCCTGGGCAGGCTCTCGCGCTTCAAGCCCCTCTCTCTCCTCTGCCAGCTCTTCATCTCCGTCATGCGCGGCACCCCGCTCATGCTGCAGATGTTCGCGGTCTTCTTTGCCCCCTACTACGTCTTTGGCCGGCAGACCGGCCCTGGCTACATGTTCGTGGCGGTCATGCTCGCCTTCGTGGTCAACTACGCCGCCTACTTCGCGGAGATCTACCGCTCGGGCATACAGAGCATGCCCCGCGGGCAGTATGAGGCCGCCGAGGTCCTGGGCTACTCCCGCTCGCAGGCATTCGCGCGCATCATCCTGCCCCAGGTCGTGAAGCGCATCCTCCCCGCCATGGGCAACGAGGTGGTGACCCTGGTGAAGGACACCTCCCTCGCCTTCTCCATCGGCGTGGCGGAGATGTTCACCACCGGCCGCGCCCTGGTGGCATCGCAGCGCACCATGCTGCCCTTCGCCATCGCCGCCCTCGTCTACTGGCTGACCTGCCTGGTCATCGAGTTCGTGCTCCGCCGCGTCGAGAAGAAGCTGGCCTACTATCATGATTAGCCCGAGCAACCCCAAGGAAATCCCCACCCCGGACCAGAGCTTCGCCACCTTCATGGGACTGCCGGCGGTCTACCTGCGCGGAGGAAGGAAGTCCTTTGGCGACAGGGAGGTCCTGAGGGGCATCAGCCTGCTCATCAACAAGGGCGAGGTGGTCTCGGTCATCGGGCCCTCCGGCGCGGGCAAGTCCACGCTCCTCAGGTGCCTCACGCTGCTGGACACCTTCGACCAAGGTGAGCTCGCCTACGGCAACGTGCTCGTGGCGAAGGACGGGGATGAGGGCGGCTCCGGCAGCTCCTACGACCGCCAGGCGATGCGCCAGGCACGCATGCGCTTCGGCATCGTCTTCCAGAACTTCAACCTCTTCCCCCACCGCACGGTGCTCCAGAACGTCGTCGACGCGCCCGTCGTGGTGCAGGGCAGGCCACGCGACGAGGTGGAGGCGCAGGCCCGCAGGCTCCTGGGCAGGCTCGACATCGCAGAGCAGGCGGACAAGGTCCCCTGCCAGCTCTCGGGCGGCCAGCAGCAGCGCGTCGCCATCGCCCGCGCGCTCTGCATGAACCCCCAGATCATCTACTTCGACGAGGCGACCTCCGCGCTCGACCCCCGGCTCACCGAGGACATGCACGCGCTCATCCGCGAGCTTGCGGGAGATGGCATGGCCGTGGGCATCGTGACGCACGAGATGGGCTTCGCCCGCGAGGTCTCTGACCGCGTGGCCTTCCTCATCGACGGGCAGATCGTGGAGGAGGGCACTCCCGAGCAGGTCATGAGCAACCCCCGCGACGAGCGCACGAGGCACTTCCTCTCCAGATCCGTGGACTAGGACAGGGCAACTCCCAGACGCCGCCGCCCGCGTCTTTGGTGCCCCGCCGGCACCCTAGCCTCATGACAGCGCAAGACATGTCCAACAAGGAGAGAGGCCCCCAGCCACGAAGCCGGGGGCCTCTCTCCTTGTGTGCGCACCACGCGAGGCGGGGCGTCGTAACGCGCCAACAAGCCCTAGAGCTGGGACTTGACGCACTCCTCGACGGCTCTCATATCTGCCGTGGGCTCGAAGCGGGCGACGACGTTACCCGCGCGGTCGATGATGAACTTGGTGAAGTTCCACTTGATGTCGGAGTTGTTCTTGTAGTCGGGGTCAATGGTCTTGAGCAGGGCGGACATGGTCAGCGCCTTGGGGCCGTGCCCAAAGCCCTCGAAGCCCCTCTGGCCCTTGAGCCAGGTGTAGAGGGGCAGCTCGTTCTCGCCGTTGACGTCGGACTTGTGCATCTGGGGGAACTGCGTGCCGTAGTTGAGGGTGCAGAACTCATGGATCTCCTCGTCGGTGCCGGGAGTCTGGCCCTTGAACTGGTTGCAGGGGATGTCAAGCACCTCGAAGCCCTGGTCGCGATAGTCCTCGTACATCTTCTCGATCGGCTCGTAGTGGGGCGTGAAGCCGCAGCCGGTGGCGGTGTTGACCACCATCACGACCTTTCCCTTGAAGTCGGACATCTTGACCTCGTTGCCCTGCGGGTCGGTGACGCTGTAGTCGTAGAGGCCCATGATGGATCCCTCCTGACGTAGTTAAATTGAGCACAATTAAGTTGTACGCTATTAATATAGGAAAAGCAAGGCGTGAAGTGCAAGGCTGCTCACAGACGTCACGATCGCACGTCGGCGAGGCGCTCTACCACGGCCTTGACGGCCGGCCCTCCAGACCGTCCCCTCCCGCCCCGTTCGTGTCGCTGTCCTGGGGCAAGACGGGCACACCCTCGACAGGTGACGCCGCGGGCAATGTCGTGGGCTGCGTCCGGCACACCCCGTCCGGCACCGGCGGCGGCGCCTGCCCGCCCTCCGCGCGGGCGACCCCGCCAAGCTGGGGGACGTCCAACGCACGCAGCCAGAGCGCCGCCCTCACGACGGACGGCAGGTAGAGGATGGTCAGGACGGCATAGAGGGTCACCGTGGGCCAGGCGTCCGCCCCCGTTGCCACGTAGCTGACCTCACTCGACTCCCCCATCAGGCCGATGGAGACGAACATGGCCAGAAAGTCGTCAAGCCCATGGAAGAGCGCGGGGCCGAAGAGGCTGTCCGACTCGTCAGGACGGCCCGAGAGCGTGGCGGCCGCGAGCACGAAGCCATAGGTCCCCGTCTGCGTGACCTTGAGGGCCGCCTGGAGCAGCTGGACGGGGTCCGACGCGTCGAGTTCGGACACGTGAGCCAGGCCGAAGAGCAGCGAGGAGACGACGCAGGCGAGGACGACGCCCGTGCGCGTGCGTCCGCTTCGCGCGAGGAGGCCGTGCAGCAGCAGGCCGCGGAACATCGCCTCCTCCTCTATGCCGATGAGGAGGCAGAGCAGGGCCACGCCCGCGAGGCGCCCCACCCACCCGGGCTCGGGCGCCATCCCCGAGGAGACGAAGTCGTGGAGGTCCAGGACGCCCATCGCCGCGCCGACCAGGAGGAGCCACCAGCCCAGCCTCAGCATGCGCCTGATGCTCGCCACGTCGGGCCTGAGCATCTCCCAGCCCCCGAGGAGCGCGACGAAGCCCGTCGCGGCAATGGAGCCCGCCGCGACGTAGGCAAGGTCGTAGTCGATGCCCAGCGCGTCGGAGAGCGACTCCCCAAGCGCCGCCTCGACGAAGAAGGCCATCACGAACAGGAAGAGCGCGAGGGCCGCCCTCCGCCCGCTCGCCACCTTCCGTACCCTCCCAGCCTGACCCATCGCGCCTCCGATCCGCAACGTGTGAGACCAACAATCAGGCATGACGGCGCCACATGCAAGGGGCCCGCCGCGAGCGCGAGGCTCGGACGGACCCCAAGATCGCCCACCACAGGCCCGGGCCAGCCGCCCGGGATCGTGGCGCGACTCTCCCCTGGACGCTATGCGATGGAGCGGGCTGCGTCGTAGCCCGTGCGCACCGCCTCCTGTATGCGCCCGATGCCCAGGGCGTCACCCGCCACCCTCAGCTCGCAGCCGCGGCCCTCGAGCCACTCCGGCACTGGCACGCCCTTGATCCCAAGCGAGAGGACCAGGCGGTCGAACTCGGCCACGACCTCGCTCCCGTCGACCTTCTGGAAGCGCGCCCGACCGTCCTCGACCGAGACGAGCCTATGGCCGGGGAAGAGCTTCGTGCTGGTCTTGTCCAGCCTGCCCATGATGTCGATCATGTTCTGGAAGAAGATGCCGGGACCGATCTGGT
Source organism: Olsenella sp. oral taxon 809 str. F0356 (assembly GCF_000233535.1). Taxonomy (NCBI): domain Bacteria; kingdom Bacillati; phylum Actinomycetota; class Coriobacteriia; order Coriobacteriales; family Atopobiaceae; genus Olsenella; species Olsenella sp. oral taxon 809. The sequence continues at coordinate 1,268,914 of NZ_JH376563.1, read as the reverse complement.
CGACCATCTCGTACAGCCCCACCTCGTTGCCCTGTTCGGCGAGCATCTCGGCGCACTCGATGCCCGTCATGCCCGAGCCCACCACGCACACGCGCTGGTCGCGCAGGGCCGGGTCAGCCATGATGGCGTCCGGCGCCGTGAGCACGCAGGGAAGGTCGAGGCCCGGGATGCTCGCGGGCAGCACGGGCACCGACCCGGCCGCCCACACCACGGCAGAGGGAGAGAGCTCGTCCATGAGTTCGGGCGCCGCCTCGCAGCCGAGCCTCAGCCCGACGCCCAGGTCGCCCAGGACGTTGCGGTAGTAGTCGACGAGCCAGCCCAGGCGCCACTTCTTAGGCGGGCGCTCCGCGAGGACCAGCTGGCCGCCCAGGCGCCCCTCCCGCTCCACCAGCGTCGTCTCGAACCCGCGCAGGGCGAGCACCCGGGCGGCCTCGAGCCCGGCCGGGCCGGCGCCAACCACCACGGCGCGCCGCCCCTCCCCGTCGCGCCCGATTGCGGCGAGCTCGCACTCGCGCCCGGCCTCGGGGTTCACCGAGCAGACCATGGGCGTGTAGGGGTCCTCGTGGGCGGCCATCAGGCTCTCGATGCAGCGCATGCAGCTGATGCAGGGGCGAATCCTGTCGGCGTGGCCATCACGCACCTTGTTGCCCCAGTCCGGGTCGGCGAAGAACTGGCGGGCGGAGCCCACCATGGAGACGCCGCCCTCCACCAGGTCCATGGCCGTCTCGGGATGGCGCACGACGGAGCAGGCGATCACGGGGATGCCCAGCTCGCGCGCGATGGCCTTGCCGTTGGCGGACTTCCAGCCCTCGTCGAAGCCCACGGGCTCCCAGGCCCAGTTCATGGTCTCGTAGTTGCCGGCCGAGACGTCGATCGCGTCGGCGCCCCAGGACTCGAACATCCGGCAGTACTCGATGGCGAGCGGCAGCGTGATGCCGTCGTCGATGCCCACCTCGCGCAGGTACTCGTCGGCCGTCAGGCGCACCAGGATGGGGAAGTCGGGCGCCGTGCGCTCGCGGATGCCCCTGATGATGCGGCGCACGACCTCGGCGTTCCTCTCGGGCGTGCCGCCAAACTCGTCGTCGCGATGATTGGTGTAGGGCGAGAGGAACTGACAGAGCAGGTAGCCGTGGGCGCAGTGCAGCTCGACGGCGTCGAAGCCGGCCTCCCAGCTGCGGACGCCCGCGCTCACGAAGTCCTCGACGACGCCCTCCACCTCCTCGGCCGAGAGGGCGCGGGTCGGCGCGTGCAGGAGCTTCGACTCCTGTCCCGAGGGGCTCACCAGCATGCCGTCCTCGCAGAGCGCGGGCACGCCCTGACAACCCGGGTGGTAGATCTCGAGCGCGAACTTGGCGCCGGTCTCGTGGACGGCGTCCACCATCCTCCTGAAGCTGGGGATCTTGTCGTCGGAGTCGAGCAGGAGGTTGCGCGCGTCTCCCCTGCCGTGCCTCGCGTTGACGGAGCAGATCTCGGTTATGACCAGGCCGCAGCCGCCCCTGCCGCGTTCGGCGTAGAATGCGGCGTCCCTCTCGCCCCCATCGTGCCTAGGACAGGGTGAAGCCGTCCGCCCCGTCGATCCTGAGGTCGCAGGAGTAGAAGGCCTCGAGCGCGCGGATAGCGTGGACGGTGTCGCGGACGCCCGCGGTCTCGTAGGCCGAGTGCATGGCCAGCTGGGGCAGCCCCACGTCCACGGCATGCATGCTGACCTGCATGTTGGAGAGGTTGCCCAGGGTTGACCCACCCCTGCTGTCGCTGCGGTTGGCGAAGCACTGCACTGGCACGCCGGCACGGCGACAGATGGCGAGGAAGGCCGCGCGCGAGAAGGCATCCGTGGTGTAGCTCTGGTTCGCCGCCTCCTTCACCACGATGCCCCCGTTGAGCCAGCTGCGGTTTGCCTCGTCGCACTTCTCCGGGTGGTTGGGGTGCACGGCGTGCGCGTTGTCGCAGCTCACCATGAAGGAGCGCGCCAGCGCACGCGCGAGCTCCTCCCCGTCCCTGCCCAGGCCGGCGTTCACCCGCACGAGCACGTCGCGCAGGAGGGTGGAGAGCGCGCCCTGCTTGGTGTTGGAGCCCACCTCCTCGTTGTCAAGGCAGGCGTAGACGCTCACGTCGTGGGGGTTGGCGCTGGCGAGGAAGCCCTTGAGCGAGGCGAAGGCGCACTGGAGGTCGTCGAGGTGCCCGGCCGAGACGAACTCCCCCGTCGCACCCCACACGCGCCCCTCCACGCGGTTCGTGAGGAAGAGGTCGCGCGCGAGGACCTGTCCGACGTCGACGCCAAGCTCGTCCGCGACCAGCTGGTCGAGCCACCCCGCCCCAAGCTCGCCCGCGGAGGCCAGCGGGCAGAGGTCGACCTGGTGGTTGAAGGCGTAGCCGTCATTCACGTCGCGGTTCATGTGCACGGGGACGCTGGGGATGAGCAGCAGGTCGCGGTCCGGCGCGAAGAGCTCGCTGCGCACGGAGTCTCCCTCCTGCACCATGACGCGGCCGGCGAGCGAGAGGGGGCGGTCGAGCCAGCTGTAGTCGATCATCCCACCGTAGCCTTCGACGTTGAGGCGGAGGTAGGGGCCGGGACCCTCGAGCTCGGGCACGCTCTTCACCTTGAAGCTGGGAGAGTCGGAGTGCGACGCGGCCAGCTGAAAGTGGTAGCCGTCGAGCTCCTCCCCCACGCGAAACGCCACGACGCTGGAGTTGTTTCGCGTCGTGTAATAGCTCCCTCCCGGCTCGAGCTCCCAGCGCGAACCCTCGGGCAGGAAGGCGAACCCCGCCTCGTCCAGGTACCTCACGATGGTGCGAGCGCTGTGGAACATGCTCGGGCTGCTCGCGACGAAGTCGACGAGCTCGCCGGATACCTCAGCGTCTGTCATGCGTCCTCCTCCTGTTCGATGGTGGCGACCTTGGTGCGCCCGCCACAGTGTACACTGGGGGGTCAGTCCCAATCGCGAGCGAAGTGGTGGCACATGAACCTCAGCCAGGCCCTAGAGCACGCAAACGCCTTCGTCTTCCCCGGCTTCCTCACCGATGCTGAGGCGCTCAACGCCGAGCGCCAGAAGAACGAGGAGGCCATCCAGCTCCTCATGGACGCATGGAGGACGAGCGCGCCGGGGGCGGAGCCCTTCTCCTTCGACCTCGTGAGGAACCTGGCAGACCGCAACCGCACGACCTGCGACAGCTATGGCACCGAGCTCCTGCGCGACCTTCCGCCCACCTCGCTCTCGCGCAAGCTCAGCGACGAGGACCTGATTCGTTCCGTTGCGGCGCTCCAGCACCGCAGCTTCGACGAGGTCGCGCGCAGCGCCGGCCCGGACGCGCGGGACCTCGCCACCGCCTACGTGGAAGCACCCGTCTCGGGCACGATCCTGGGCATCGACATCGAGACCACCGACCGCGACCCAAGCCGTGGCTACATCATCAACGTGGGCCTCGAGTTCATGGAGCTCACGCCCAAGGCGAAGCCCCAGAGGCCCTTCATGGGCTACTGCGGCCTGCCCGACCTGTATCGCGAGAAGGGCGTGCCCCTGAGCTTCGTGCACCACATCGGCTGGGCGCAGCTCGAGGGCAGGAAGCCCTTCCGCCAGGACCGCAAGATGCAGGAGGCGCTGCTCGCCGCCATGGAGGCCTTCCCCTACATGGCGCACAACGCCGCATTCGAGGACTCCTGGTTCATGCTGCAGCTGGATGGCTATGCGGAGGCGCGCAAGGCGGGACGTATTGTGCCCATAGACACGCGTGACATCTGCCGCAGGGTCGACCCCGAGTACAAGATGCTCCCTCACGACTCCCGTCCGGCGGCGCTGGAGAGCTGGGCCCGGCGGCGCGGCACGCTCAAGGCGTCGGAGAAGGAGAAGCACCTGGGGCTCGAGGACGTCGACCTCATGTTCCGCACCGTCCAGGCGGAGTTCGCCGAGAGGAACATGTTCGCCGAGTAGCCGGGCGGTCACTGGCGAGTAGTCAGGCGTTCGCCGGCGACGTCCACCTGCGCGAAACAAGGCAAGACCCCGCCGCCTGCAGGGTCACAGCAGGTGACGGGGTCGAGAATGCGTAGTGCTAGGACAGAATCCCCAGGCCGTTTACCAGGCCTTGGCCTCGTCGGCAGAGACGGGCTTGATGTCCTCGCCCTTGGCGTAGGGAGACTGGTCGCCGCCCTTGCCGACCACGAAGTAGAGGCCCTGCTTGGTCTTGTAGAGGGTCTCCTCATAGCCGGCGGGGTCGCCGAACTCGCCAAAGCTGCGGGTACCGAGCTGCTCGGCCTTCTCGGTGTCGTAGGTGTGCCTCTTGCCGCCGAACGTCTTGACCTTGCGCATGTGAATCCAATCGTCGATGCAACCATTTCTGGCGCGCGTACGCCTTGCGTTTATAGGATAGAACAAAAGCGCAGGTCATGGGTTCGACGCGTAATATGCTATTCATAAGTGTCGTTAAATGTACCCGGATTACAGGTCAAGCTGCGTGTTTTGGCCCACCACGATGCCCCTGCGCCTGCCCGCGCGGCCCCTCGTGGCATGCCCTGCCGTTCTCGCATGATTCGCCGTTCGTGCGAGAGGATCGCTCCCTCAACAGGCCAAACGTCGGCCACGCTCGCATTCTGGCAAGATTCTGCGAACGGTGCTGGGCCCGGCGCCGACGGGCGCCTCCCCACGAAGAGGGCCCGGCACCACGCGAGGTGGCTACCGGGCCCAATCAGGGCGAGGACATGCCCTGAGGCGAGAGGGACCTACATCAAGGGACCTACATCAGCTCGGTGACGTTCTTCGCGAACTGCACGGGGTCGTCGATGGGAAGCCCCTCCACCAGCAGGGCCTGGTCGTAGAGGATGTCGCCGTAGAGCTTGAGGCGGTCCTTGTCGCCTGCCTCCTCGGCGGCCACGAGCTTCCCGAACACGGGGTGCGCGGCGTTGAGCTGCAGCACGCGCTGGGCCTTGGGAGCCATCTCGCCCTCGGGACCCCGCGCGATGACGCGCTCCATCTCGAGCGAGACGGGACCCTCCGCGGCGATGGTCGCCGGCGCCTCGCCCAGGCCCGCTGCGGCGCGAACGCCCGTGACCTTCTCGCCCAGGGCGTCCTTGAGCTCGTCGAAGAGGCCCTTGTGCTCGCTGGTCGCCTCCTCGGCGGCCTTCTTCTCGTCCTCCGTCGCGAGGTCGAGGTCGGCGGTGGACACGTTGACCAGCTCGAGGTCGCGCGCATCCGTGCCCTTGTGCTCGGAGTCCCCCGCGACCGCGTCCTGGTGCCAGCTGCGCATGGCCTGGAACATGAACTCGTCCACGTCCTGGGTGCAGAGCAGCACGTCAAAGCCGTGGTCCACGGCACTCTTCACCACGGGCGACTTCTGGAGCCGCTCTCGGGAGTCCCCCGCCGCGTAGTAGACCTTGTCCTGCCCCTCGGCCATGCCCTCGGCGTACTCGGCGAAGGTCAGCATCTTCCCCTCGCGGGCCGACCAGAAGAGCAGGAGGTCGGCCAGCTCCGAGGCCTTCGAGCCGTAGGAGTTGTAGATCCCAAACTTGAGGCCGCGACCAAAGTTGTCGAAGAACTTCTCGTACGCCTCTCGGTCGTCACGCAGCATGCCCTTGAGCTCCGAGGTGACCTTCTTCTCCACGCGACGGGCGATGGCGCGCAGCTGGGAGTTCTGCTGCAGCGTCTCGCGGCTGATGTTCAGCGTGACATCGGGGCTGTCCACCACGCCGCGCACGAAGTTGTAGTGGTCGGGCAGGAGGTCGGCGCACTTCTCCTGGATGAGCACGTTGGAGGAGTAGAGCGCCAGGCCCTTCTCGTAGTCCTTGCTGTAGAGGTCGAAGGGCGCCTGTCCCGGGATGAAGAGCAGGGCGTCGTAGCTCAGCGAGCCCTCCGCGTGGAAGCTGATGGTGCGCGCGGGGTCCACCCAGTCATGGAAGGCGGAGCGGTAGAACTCGTCGTAGTCCTTCTGCTCGACCTCGCTCGAGCGCTTCTTCCAGATGGGCGTGATGGAGTTGATCGTCTCGAGCTCCTGGTACTCCTCGTACTGGGGCTTGTAGTCGTCGCCGGCGTCCTCCGGACGCGGCAGCTCGCGACTCTTGCTCACCATCATCTGGACCGGATGCCGCACGTAGTTGGAGTAGCGGCTCACCAGGTCGCGCAGGCCCCACTCGCTCAGGAAGCGGTCCGGGGACTCCCCGGCCTCGGGGTCGTCGGAGTCCGCCTCGCGCAGGTACAGCGTGACGTCGGTGCCGTGGTCGTCCTCGCCCGAGCGCTCCCCTTCCGCCGCAGGCTCGATGCTGTAGCCCTTGACGCCGTCGGACTCCCAGGCGTAGGCCTGGTCGGAGCCGAAGGCGCGGCTCACCACGCGCACGCGGTCGGCCACCATGAAGGCGCTGTAGAAGCCCACGCCAAACTGGCCGATGATGTCGATCTCGTCTCCCTGGTGGGCGGCGTTCTCCTCCTTGAACTGCTCGGAGCCGGAGTGCGCGATGGTGCCCAGGTTGCGGTCGAGCTCCTCCTGGGTCATGCCGATGCCGTTGTCGCTCACGGTGATGGTACGCGCGTCCTTGTCGAAGGAGAGGCGAATCGCCAGGGAGTCCGCGTCCAGCTTCACGCTGGGGTCGGTCAGGCTCTTGAAGCTGAGCTTGTCGATGGCGTCGGAGGCGTTCGAGATGAGCTCGCGCAGGAAGATCTCGCGGTTGGTGTAGATCGAATTGATCATGAGGTCCAGGAGCTTCTTGCTCTCGGTCTTGAACTGCTTCATTGGGGACGGCTTCCCTTCGTGTCGTGGGCGGACGATGGCGACGCCGCTGCGGCAACGGCCGTGGGGCCGCCCCATGCGGCAGGGCATGGCGGCGAGCCTGTGAACCGGTGGCAAACCGGGCCGACGGCGGACCGATGGACCGAGCCGGTGGGTCAGGCCGTTGGCGGCGGGCGACGTGGCGCATCGCTTTTTCATACAGGAGAGAATCTACCCCCACGCGCGGCTCATAAACCGTAGAAGTCAGAAAATCTCATGCATCGACGCTTAGATTTCAACCATGCGTCCGATTCGTGCACGCCACAGTCCACGCCTGCGTCGCGTGCGCGCCACGTACATGCCACATGCATGCCGCACGCATGCGGTGTACATGCCGCATCGTACGCACGCCACATCATGCGCGCGCCACATCATGCGCACGACGCGGCAACTCCCCCAACCTCGTTCTCTATGCCATCTCCTGAACCGTCGGGGCGTTCTCTATGCCAATCTCTGAAATCGCAAGTCTCTCAACTGGCCTTTTGTCGACCTGACTTCAGAGAAATGCATAGAGAACGAAACGAGAAGCAGCACGGGACGTGGCGTGGCGGACGCAGATGGGCTCAGCGTCAGCGCAGGGTACGGAGACGGCTGGCGGGCCGGACGCGATGGCGTCAGCGCAGGGTACGGAGACGGCTGGCGGGCCGGACGCGATGGCGTCAGCGCAGGGCGTCCTCCGGCAGGAGCACCTGGCGGTAGCTCACGCCGCAGCTGTCCAGCGCGGTGCGAGAGATCTGCGCGCCCAGGGTGTCGTGGTACTTGTCGTCCAGGTAGACCACTTTGCCGATGCCCGCCTGCACCAGCATCTTGGCGCACTCCTGGCAGGGGAAGAGGGTCACGTACATCGTCGCGCCCTGCATGTCCTTGAGCGATCCGCGATAGTTGAGGATTGCGTTGGCCTCGGCGTGCACCACGTAGCTGTGCTTGTCGTGCAGCGGGTCGTTCTCGGGGGAGCCCCAGGGGAACTCGTCGTCGCCGATGCCCATGGGCGTGCCGTTGTAGCCCACCGAGAGGATGCGGTTGTTGACGTCGGCTATGCAGGCCCCGACCTGGGTCTTGGGGTCCTTGCTCCTGAGGCTCGCCGCGAAGGCGACGCGCATGAAGAACTCGTCCCACGAGATGACGTCAGATCGCTTGCCCGGCATGCCCGCACCTCTCCCCCGTCGCGCAGGCACCCGTCACCCGCGCAGTTTGGTCAACAAGGATGATAGTAGTCTGGTCGCCCTGCGCCGGCTAGAGGCTGATCTGCGACAGCGCCTCGTCGTAGTCCGCCTTGGGCGCGAGCCTCCCGTCCGCATCCGTCTTGCTCGTGCGGGGCTCGAGGATGGTCTCCTGCTCGTACTGCGGGTAGTCGTACCAGAGGTCGCGCTCCCAGAGCTCGCCCACGATCTGCATGCGGTCCGCGAGATCGGCATGGCAGCGCAGGAGGAGAAGGTACTGACCCCGCAGGCTGGAGTCCGCCTCAACCTGCTGGGACGAGAGGTCCTGATAGGCAGACTTGACCTGCTCAAGGAGGGCGTTGGCGTCCGCCGCGTGCGCATTGCGCTCGACCCAGCGGTCCGCGTAGCCGTCGTCGAAGGTCTGCTCGCTGGCATCGACCTTCTGGGCGAGGCTCTTGAGCTCGAACTGGCGCTCGACCAGAGTCTGGCGGAGCCTCCGCTCGTCCTCGCCGCCTGCGACGGGGTTGCCCGAGGCAGCCGCCTGCGAACCGTCGGGGGTCGCCGCCTGCGAGCCGTCGGCATCAGAGCCTCCCTCCCGCGTCGGCGAGCCAGCCTCGGAGTCGCCAGACGGGGATGCCGCCTGCCCGGAGGCCTGCTGGCCCACCCTGGGCGCATAGGGGTCGACGAAGCGGTTGCCGCAGCGGCTCATCGCCAGGAGCACCAGGAGGAGCACCACGACCATGCCGACAAGGATTCCCAGGGGCAAGTTGTGGTCGCTGCTCCAGCCGTCCGGCTCGTCCTCCTCGCGCCGCGCGTAACGGACGGAGAGTGGCGCCTCCTTGGTGAGCACCTCGTCAAGGGGGAGAACGGCCTCGTCTTCCTCTGGCACCTCGCCCTCAGCCGGGGCGTCGTCCTTGTCTGGCACCTCGCCCTCAGCTGGGGCGTCGTCCTTGTCTGGTACCTCGCCCTCAGCCGGGACGTCGCCCGCAGCAGGAGCGTCATCCTCGGCCGGGACATCGCCCTCCTCCGGAAGCTCGCCTGCCGTCGGCTCGCCGACCGCCTCCGCAATGCCATCCACGGCCCCGCCTTCGTCCGCAGGCGCCCCTGCATCCGCCGCGAGCTCGTCCACCTCGAGCCTCCTCAGCGACGCCGTGCCCTGAAGGGCCTGGTCGTCCGGCTCGTCAAGCAGCTCCGGCCTCAGCCACTCCGCGAGCACGATGCCGCAGGAGGGGCAGCGCTCGTCCCCATCGTCGAGCGGAGAGGCGCAGTTGGGGCAATACGTGGCACGCATGGCAGCTCCCGGTGAGTCCGGACTCATCAGACACCCACCACTATACGAGGGCTTCAGGGGCTTTTAAAGCCACAGCCCCGCAAAAGGCCCGGACCTGGCATTCATGCTGGTCGTCGCGGCATAATGCCAACAGAGCGGGGCCGCGGCACGAGCGACGCCCGCAAGGACGGGCGGCCCCGAGGGCAAGGTCAGGAAAAGGGCAGACGAGCATGGACAAACCCTTCAAAACGCTGGACGAGCAGGTCGAGCTCCTACGGAGACGCGGCATGGGCTGCGGATCCCATGCCCAGCTCCTCCTCCTGCGCGAGGGCTACTACGCCGTCGTCAACGGCTACAGGCTGCCCTTCCTCGATCCCGTGGCCAGCGGCAGGGCGGACGACGACCGCTTCCTGCCCGGCACCAGCCTGGACGACGTCCACGCCCTCTTCTGCTTCGACCGCGAACTCCGCGCGGCGACCTTCTTCCGCCTGATGTCCATCGAGGGCCTCATGCGATCGGTGCTCTCGTACGTCTTCTGCAACCGCCACCGGCAGACCGAGGCCTACCTCAGGCCCCAGAGCTACAGCCGCCAGCGCGACTACCTGCGCGGGGAGGCGAGCTTCGAGGGAGACCTCGAGTGGATGATCAACACGCTCGAGCACCGCGCCCGCGGCGTGGAGGCGCAGGGAGGGGCGGGCGCGACCGCCAGCCCGGAGCGACGTGACGCCAGGCCGGACGCGCGCGTCGCCCACTATCGGCAGAACCACGACGGCGTGCCCCTCTGGGTGCTCTTCAACGAGCTCACCTTTGGCAACCTCAAGTACTTCTACGCCCTCATGAGGCGAGAGGAGCAGGAGGAGGCCACCGGCAGGCTCTGGGAGGCCTGCGAGCGCGGGGGCACGAGTCCGCTCACCCGCAAGGGGGTCTTCCACGACCTCGAGGAGCTCGTGGCCGTGCGCAACACCTGTGCGCACGGAGAGCGGCTCTATGACTACGCGAGCGAGGAGACGGGCCACAGAAGCTATCGCGAGCTCCTGGGTGTGACGGGCCGCTACCTCACGCCCGCCGAGGAGGCGAAGCTCAGATCGGAGGTCGAGGCGCTGGCGAAGCGCTACCTGCACGAGCATCCGAGGCTCGAGCGGGCCCTGGTCGGCGTCGCGCTGGGACGAGCCTGAGCGGCGCGGGCGGCGGCGTCGGGCGACGCGAAC
>NZ_JH376563.1:1168944-1258092 GCF_000233535.1 Olsenella sp. oral taxon 809 str. F0356 | reverse complement strand
CGGCGGCGTCAATCGCAGCGGACGACGGGCCGCCAGGAGCGCGATGGCGGGGCCTCAGCGCCCAAGCGCCAGGGTGAGAAGCTCGCGGGCCCACTGCTGGGGCAGGCTCGCGAGGGGCGTGGCGGCGGGGACGCCCACGCAGTCGGCCCCCAGCCTTCGCGCCTCGCGCAGGGCGCGGAACAGGTGGCAGTCGCTCGACACGACGCAGACGCGCTCTCCCAAGCCGCAGCCCCTCCGACGCAGCAGCGCGAGCGAGAGCTCGAGGTTCTGGCGGGTGTTGGCCGCCTCGTCCTCCACGAGCAGCGACGACGCGGGCACGCCCCTCTCGCCCAGCCAATCCGCCATCACCGAGGCCTCGCTCCGGCCACCCTCCCCCGCGCCTCCCGTGCAGACCAGCAGCAGCTTGGGATGCGCGCGCCAGATCCCGAGCGCGCGGGCGAGGCGGAGCTCGAGCGTCCGTCCGGGACGACCGTCGCGCACGCCGGCGCCCAGCACTATGGCGGCACGGACGCCGGTGACGTCCGGTCGGGAGCGGTACGCCGCACGCAGCGCCACGAGGCCCGCCAGCAGGAAGAGCCCGACCGCCCCGCCCAGCGCGAGCGACGCGAGGGCGACGAGGCACCATCCGCCGCGTGCGCCGGCGAGGAGGCACGCCAGGCCGGCGGGGGCAAGCGACGCGAGCGCCCAGGGAATCATGCCGAAGCTCGCCCTGCCCCGATCGGCGGCGAGCGCCACGAGGTTCCACAGCTGGGGAAGCAACGTCGCGAGCACGCAGGCGAAGAGCCCCGCGCGCGACGCCAGACCGGCGGACGCAGACCCGGAGGCGAGGCCAGGCGCGTCTGCGGGCACGCACGCCGCCCTCCACAGCAGTGCGGCCGAGAGGGCCGACGCCCCAAGACAGGTGCCCCAGCTCAGGGGCGCAAGGCGCCTCTCGCTTCCCACCAGCGTGCTCGCAGGGGTGTCGCCGCGCGCTCCCATGGCCCCTCCTCGGGAAGAGTTTTCGTGTCAATCGGCCAAGCGGCCAAAGCCACCCACCCTTTGGGTATAAGCCATACGTACGCAAGACGCCAGCGCGGGCGAGACCCCGACTCGGTCGCCCGCACCGACACGCAGGCCCCTTCGAAAGGAAGAACCACATGGCACTCGATTCCAGCGTCACCAGCAGCCTCAACGAGCAGATCAACAAGGAGCTCTACTCCGCCTACCTCTACATGACCTTCGCCGACTTCTTCGAGGACCGCGGCCTCAAGGGCTATGCCAACTGGTACGTCATCCAGTCCCAGGAGGAGCTCGACCACGCCAGGATCCTCCGCCGCTACCTGCTCGACAACGACTTCGTCCCCACCATGGAGGCCATCGCCAAGCCCGACGTGGCCCTCACCGACGACCTCACCGTACTCAAGGCTGGCCTCGGCCACGAGCAGTTCATCACCGCATCGATCAACGACTGCTTCGCCGCCGCCCACAAGCTCCACGACTACCGCACCATGAATCTGCTCGACTGGTTCATCAAGGAGCAGGGCGAGGAGGAGACCAACGCCTCCGACATGATCAAGGACTACGAGCTCTTCGGCAACGACCCCCGCGGCCTCTTCAACCTCGACCGCGAGTACGCCACCCGCGCCTACGTGCAGACCACCACGATGGCGATGTAGCCACAGGCCACACAGGGGACCGCTGGGCGGGACGCTGGCTTCGGGCTGGCGTCTCACCCTTATCATGTAGGGCCAGAACATCCAACGCGCCGCGGGCGGACGGATGCCAGGTGCCGCGTCGCGGCGGCGTCCACCACCCGCGCAAGCCGCCCGGCCGGGGCCGGAGCAGAGGGGAGCCTGCCATGTCTTGGTACGAGGAGTCGGTCGTCTACCAGGTGTACCCCCTGGGCCTCTGCGGGGCGCCGCACCAGAACGACGGCGCGTCCGAGCCCGAGAGGCGCCTGCGCCGCCTGATTGACGACGGCTGGGTGGGCCACATGTCCAGGCTGGGCGCGAGCTGCCTCATGCTCAACCCCGTCTTCCAGAGCTCGAGCCACGGCTATGACACCATTGACTACCTCACGCTGGACCGCAGGCTCGGCACCAATGACGACCTCCGCGCGCTCGTCGACGCCTGCCACGAGGCGGGGATCAAGGTGCTCCTGGACGCCGTGCTCAACCACGTGGGCCGCGACTTCTGGGCCTTCCGCGACGTGCTCCAGAACCGGGAGGCAAGCCCCTATGCAGGCTGGTTCAACATCGACTGGGGCGGAAACGACGAGTGGGACGACGGCCTGAGCTACGAGTGCTGGCAGGGCGTCCCCTACCTCGTCAAGCTCAACCACTCCGACTTCGCGCTCAACGACTACCTCGCCGACGTCATCCGCCAGTGGGAGCGCGAGTTCGACGTGGACGGGCTGCGCCTGGACGTGGCCTACTGCCTTGACCGCGGCTACCTCGCTTACCTGCGGCGAATCGCCAACGAGCTCACCGAGGCGCGCAGGGGGCGGCTGGGCGAGAGGGACGCCGAGTTCGTCCTCGTGGGCGAGACCATGTTTGGCGACTACAGGCAGTGGATGGGCGACGAGCTCTGCCACTCGGTCACCAACTACGAGGCGTACAAGGGCCTCTGGTCCTCGCTCAACGCGGCGAACATGCACGAGGTCGCCTATGCGCTCGAGCGCCAGAGCGGCAGCCATCCTTGGGACCTCTACACTGGCAGGCACCTGCTCAACTTCGTGGACAACCACGACGTGCCGCGCATCGCCACGCGCCTGGACGACCCCAGGCAGCTCCCCGCCCTCTACGGGCTGCTCTTCGCCATGCCCGGAGTCCCCTGCGTGTACTACGGCAGCGAGTGGGGCGTCGAGGGCGAACAGCACTTCGGCGACTACGAGCTGCGCCCCGCCCTGGACGCCCCGGAGTGGAACGACCTCACGAGCTGGGTCGCGTCGCTCGCGGCCTGCAGAAGGCCCGGGCACCCCGGCGCCGAGGCGCTCGCCTGGGGAGACTACGCCCAGCTCGACTGCCAGCCGCGCCAGCTCCTCTTCCAGCGCCAGAGCGAGCACGAGCGGCTCATCGTGGCCGTCAACGCGGCGGACGAGCCCCACACCTTCCACTTCGACGCGCGCTGCGGTCGCGCCGTGGACGTCATCACGGGAGAGGACCACGACTTCGGCGGAGGCTCGGAGGTCCCGCCGCTGGGCGTGCGCTACTGGCTCTGCGAGCGCTAGGCTGGCTAGGCTGGCACGGGCGCGGCTCCTCTCGCCTGGGCACGCTGTTGCGCACGACCCTCTCGCCTGTCACGCTGTTACGCACACGCGGTTCTCGCCCATCACGCCATTGCGCACGCGCACCTCGCCCACCACGCCATTGCGCACGCCGTTCTCATCCACCACGCTCGAACGCACAGACACCTCTCCCGCCAACTGGGCAAACGCAGATGCGACCGTGCGCTTCGGCGTGCGCGTTGAGCGGAGCGTGCGCTTCAGCGTGCGTGTTGAGCGGACCGTGCGCTTCGGCGTGCAAGTTGAGAAAGTCGTGCGCTTCGGCGTGCGCGACGCACGCTGGCAGCACTCGTGCGTGCCAAGCGAGACGAGCGTTCGAGCGCGACTGACTGCACGCATGGCGCAGGCGACTCCTACGCGCGGCGGGTCTCGTTGCTGATGACGCAGCGGTTCGCCGGCAGCCAGACGCTGCCCCACTCGAAGGGAGTTCCGTCGTCCAGGCGCACCAGCTGGTCGAGCTCGAGCACCGGCGCGTGCTCGTCGCACTCCAGGTGGCCGCCGCGCACCTTGCCGGCGGTGCGGGCCGTGTAGACCATCTCGGAGCGGCCAATCTCGTGGCCGCTCGTGCGCTGCACGGCGGCGAAGAGCCCCTCTCGCGTGAAGTCGGCTCCCTCGAGCCCCGGACAAACGCCCAGGTTGAGGTGGCTCTCGATGAACATGACCGCGCGCTTGCGCACGTAGCGCACGCGGCTCAAGTATAGGTAGTCGCTGCCCGGCTCGATCTGCAGGTTCTCGGCGCAGAGGGGGCCGGCGGCGCGCACCTCGCACTCTATGACGCGGGTGGTGAAGTCGATTCCCTGATGCCCCATCGACTCGCCAAACGATAGCAGGCGGTTGGACGACGGACGCGCCATGACCGGCTGTACCACGAAGGTCCCGCGGCCTCGCTGCTGCACGAGCAGGCCCTCGTCCACCAGCTGGCGGACGCCCTTCTGCACCGTCCCGCGCGAGAGGTGGAGCATGTCCATGAGCTCGTGCTCCGAGGGGATGGGCTCGTCCACGCCCCAGTCCTTGGAGTAGATCTTCTCCCTCACGAAGTCGGAGACCTGCACGTAGAGCAGCTCTCCTCCCTGCTTGCCGAACACGGGGGCGCTCGGTGCGCTGTTGCTAGCGGCGTCGGGCACGGGGGCCCTCCCTTCTGAGGGGCTCCGCCGAGGCGCCTTGCTCGGCGTAGGCCAGGAGGCCCTCGAGCATGCGCTGCTGGACCTCCTCGAACATGTTGGAAAAGAGCTCTGGCGTGAGCATGCTGTAGGCGGGCGTTCCGTCCACGTGATGCAGGCGGTTGTCGCGCACGATGGCGGAAGCGGCAGCTACGCTCGCCCTGAGGTCGGGCTCGAGCACGGGGTACTGCGGGAAGGCGTGGGCCTGTCGGACGAGCTCGTCGTCCAGGTGGCACTCGAGACGCAGGTCGAGGGTGCGGCCAAAGAGGTCGAAGTCCCCCTGCTTGCGGATGCGGGTCGTCTCGCCCGGACGGATGCCCATGCCCTCGATGAAGGCGTTCACGTCGTGGTTGTAGGCGTTGTCTGCCACGAGGTGGCACCAGGCACCCAGCACGAGGTCCGACACGCGACCGTCGGCATCGGCGCTGGGCAGGCCGAAGCGGCGCCAGAACTCCCAGTAGCGGGGCTCGGGCACGAAGTTTGGGTCCGCGAAGTGCGTGTCGTTGTAGACGATGATGCGCGTGGTGGGCTTGACCATGTAGCCCACGTAGACGTCGGGCAGGAAGTTGCCGAAGAGAAAGGCGTTGACGTTACGTATCCCCAGTTCCTGGGGGCTCCGCTTCTTCAGGAGGGCTTCCACGTGGGCGCTATGAATGTTCCAGCTCGGCATTGGAACATCATAGGACGTTTGCGCGCGCCGCGCCGACGGGGGCGATGCCTGACGCGAGCGGACGGGGCGACGTCTGACGCGAGCGGCCTCGCGCACGCCGCGCGCTTCTCCGTACCAGCAACGTCAGACACGCGCCTCTCCCCCGCCCACTACGTCCATCGCGCGTCCCTCTCCACTGACTACGTCGCACACGTCTCCTCTCGTATCGAAAACGTCGAACGCGTCTCACGGCGCAGCCATAACGTCCATCGCGTCTCCCGAAGCGGCAACTACGTCGAACGCGTCTGCCGATGCATCAGCAACGTCCAACGCGTCCCGCAATACGTCGACTACGTCGAACGCGTCTGAAGCGGATGCAGCAACTGGGCAAATGCAGGGTCCTCGGACGCATTGGACGCTTTGGATGGCGAGGACGCACGCGTTGGGCGCAGTCGGTGAAATCAAGCACGCGTTGGACGTTGTCACGGACGAGAGTTGCCCACACACGACGTCGTGGCAGGCGTCCAAACGCAGCGAGAAGGCGGCCGGCGGCCCACTCGGAGCCACCGGCCGACATCCAGACGATTCTCTACCACTCTCGCACTATGAAGCGCCGAAGCGCCACCGCTTCGTAGCCGCCCGCGCGCCACAAAGCGGTGTGGCCGTCACGACGGCGCCGCTTGCACGCCACGCAGCACCACGCCGCAGCACCACGCCGCAGCACCACGCCACGCAGCGCCCGGCGCCCCAGCGCCCCCTAGCCGCGCACCTCTCCCCCGGTGGACTTGGTCACCTTGGCCACCAGCTTGCCGTGCGCCTTCTCCACCTCCTCGGAGGTCAGCGTGTGGTCTGCCGCGCGATACTCAAGCGAGAAGGCCATCGACTTCTTGCCCACGCCCACCCTCACGGGGTCGCGGTACACGTCGAAGAGCTCCGCGCTGGCCAGGAGCTTGCCGCCGGCGCTCTTGATGCGCTGCATGACCTGCTCGTAGCTCAGGCCCTCGTCCACCACCAGCGCCAGGTCGATGGAGACGCCGGGCAGCGTGGGAACGTCCTCGTAGGGCAGCTCGTCCTTGGCCAGCCTCAGCAGCGCCGCGACGCTCAGCTCAAAGGCCACGACCGCGTCGTCAATGCCAAAGGCCTCGAGCGAGCGCGGGTGCACGTTTCCCACCCAACCGATGAGCTCGCCCTGGGCCAGCACCTCGGCGGAGCGGCCCGGCTGCAGCCAGCCATAGGCCTCGGGGTCGGCCGCACGGAAGCGGACCTTGGTAATGCGCAGGGCCTCGAGCAGGGTCTCGACCACGCCCTTGGCGTCGAAGAAGTCCAGCTCGCCCGTCTTCTGGTTCCAGGCGTCGTCCGTCCAGGAGCCGCTCAGCACGCCGGCCACCATGCTGGGCTCATCGGGCTGGCTCCTGTGCTCGTGGCCGTAGAAGACGCGGCCGACCTCGTACAGGTGGACGTTCTTCACGCCGTGGTCGCGGTTGTAGGCGACGGAGCGCAGGAGGGCGGGCAGCATGTCGCGACGCATCTCGCTCTGGTCGGCGACGAGCGGGCGCAGGATGCGCACGGGCACGCCCTTGCCCGTCTCGCCCATGCCCAGGAGCTCGAGCTCCTGGGGGTCGGCGAAGTTGTAGGTGGAGGTCTCGCTCAGGCCAGCGGCGCGCAGGGTCGAGCCGATCTTGCGGAGCGTCCGCTGCTCCTCGGTCAGGCCGCCGGCGTGGTTGCGGGCCGCAGGCAGGGTGGGCTCCACGTCGCCCTCGCCCCAGAGGCGCAGCACCTCCTCCACCAGGTCGACCTCGCGGGTGAGGTCGGGACGGTTGGTGGGGGTCGTCACCTCGAGGGCACCGTCCTTCCCCGCAACCACGTCACAGCCGAGCAGGCGCAGGCGAGAGGCCATGAACTCGTCCTCGATGGGCGCACCGCAGAGCGAGCGCACGCGCTCCGGGCGCAGCGTGAGCCGGGACGCGGCCACGGGGGCGGGGTACTCGTCCACCCTGCCCTCGCAGACCTGGGCGCCGCAGCACTCCTCGAAGAGGGCGGCGGCCACGTCGGAGACGCGGGCGCAGCCGCTGCCGTCCACCTGGCGCTCGTAGCGGATCGACGCCTCGCTCATGAGGTCGAGGTTGCGGCTCGTGCGGCTGATGTGGCCCTTCTCGAACACGGCGCTCTCGAGAAGGACGTCCACCGTGCCCTCGTCGATGTCGGAGTCGAGACCGCCCATGACGCCAGCCAAGGCCACGGGGGCCTTGCCGTCGTCCGTGATCACGATCATGTCGCTGGTGAGCTCGCGCTCCACGCCGTCCAGGGTCACGACCTTCTCGCCATCGGCCGCCGCGCGCACCACGACGTGACGCTTGCCGTCGCGTTCGGTGAGCTTGCCCAGGTCGAAGGCGTGCAGGGGCTGCCCGGTGAGGTACATGACGTAGTTGGTCACGTCCACCACGTTGTTGATGGGACGACTGCCGGCGGCGATGACGCGACGGGCCAGCCACTCGGGGCTGGGACCGATCTTCACGTTGCGCACCACGCGCGCGGTATAGCGACCGCAAAGATCGTTGTCGTCGATGCGCACGTCCACCAGGTCGGAGCTGCGACCGAAGTCGGCGCTCTCGTGCCTGATCTGGGGAAGCTCGACGTGGGTCGGCTCGTCCAGCATGGCGCTGACCTCAGAGGCCATGCCCAGCATGGAGAGGCAGTCGGGACGGTTGGGCGTGATCTCGCAGTCGATCACCGTGTCGCTGAGCCCCATGTACTCGGTGAAGTCCACGCCCACGGGCGTGTCCGCAGGCAGGATCATGATGCCCCTGTGGTCGCCATCCAGGCCCAGCTCGCGGCTGGAGCAGTTCATGCCACGCGACTCGACGCCGCGCAGCTTGCCCTTCTTGATGGTGACGCCACCAGGGAGCGTGGCACCCACGAGGGCGGTCACGGTCTTGTCTCCCTGTTCGAAGTTCTGGGCGCCACAGACCACCTGCAGGGGTTCGGGCTTGCCGTCGGCGCCCAGGTTATGCGCGCCCACGTCCATCTTGCACACGTACATGTGGTCAGAATCGGGATGGGGAACCTTCTCGAGCACCTGGGAGGTGACCACCTTGGTGATGTCGGCGCCGACGCACTCGACGGCCTCGACCTCGGTGCCGGTGCGGACGAACTCGCGCACCAGCTCCTGGGGGTCGTCGGGCAGGTCGACCATGGTCTTGAGCCATTCGTAAGAGACGCGCATGGAATTCTCCTTCTTGGTCGCGCGGAAGTCTTGGTGGCGCGGGGTCTGCGGACTTAGAACTGCCTCAAGAAGCGCATGTCGCCGGTCATGAGCATGCGCAGGTCGGGCAGGTCGTAGCGCAGCGCGGCCACGCGCTCCACGCCGATGCCGAAGGCGAAGCCCGAGTACCTCTCGGGGTCGATGCCCACGTAGTCGAAGACGTTGGGGTCGACCATGCCGCAGCCCAGGATCTCGAGCCAGCCGGTGTTCTTGCAGAAGCGGCAGCCCTTGCCGTGACAGACGCCGCAGGACACGTCCACTTCGCAGCTGGGCTCGGTGAAGGGGAAGAAGTGCGGGCGGTAGCGGGTCGCGCGGTCCTTGCCAAAGATCTCGCGGCAGAAGTAGTCCAGCGTGCCCTTGAGGTCACCGAAGGTGATGCCCTCGTCCACGACCAGGCCCTCCACCTGGGTGAACTGTGGCAGGTGGTTGGCATCGGCGGTGTCGGGGCGGAACACCGTGCCCGGGCAGATCATGTAGATGGGAGGCTTCTTCTCCTCCATCACGTGCACCTGGACGCCGGAGGTCTGGGTGCGCAGGAGGACGTCCGACTCCCCCAGGACGTGCTGGGCCTTGCCCTCGGGCGCGCGGTCCTCCACGTAGAAGGTGTCCTTGGCCGAGCGGCTGGGGTGGTCCTCGGGGGCGTTGAGCGCCGTGAAGTTGTAGTAGGTGGTCTCCACGAAGGGACCGTCCTCGACGGTGTAGCCGAGCCCCACGAAGATGTCCTCGATCTCCTCGCGGATCTGGCTGATGAGGTGCTGGGTGCCCGGGGTCAGGCGGCGGCCCGGCAGGGTCACGTCCACGGCCTCGGCCTGGATGCGCGCGTCGAGCACGGCTCGAGCCAGCTGCTCTTTGCGACCGGCGATGGCGGCGTCAACGTTGGCGCGCACGGTGTTGGCGAGCTTGCCCATGGCGGGGCGCTCCTCGGGGGGGACCTTGCCCATCATGTGCATGAGCGCGGTCAGGGAACCCTTCTTGCCCAGGGCGGCGATGCGAATCTGCTCCAGGGCGTCGAGGGTGGTGGCTCCCTTGAGCCCCTCCTCCACCTGATCCTGGATGGCCCTCAGGTCGTCGGACATTGCCATGTTTGGAAACCCCTCTCGTCGCCGCCGGCAGGCTGCCGGCGCCCTCCTGCCCAAGAACGAAAAACCGTCCTCGGGCCCACAAGCCCAAGGACGGAATGATTCCGCGGTACCACCTTGATTGGCGTCGCGTTTTCTCTCGCGACCGCCCGCTCTTCCGCCCCGTGCCGTGGGGCCTACGGCTTCCCTACTTGCGGCGGCGAGCGCTGCGTTGAGGTCGCGGCTGGTGGAGTGAACTTCGCAGCCCAGCCTTGGAGGCACCTCTCAGCCGGTGGGTGCCCTCTCTTCTCCGCTGGCGACGCGGGCTGCGAACCTCTCCGTCATTGCCTTCGGCGTATGGTAGCACATCGGGGGGCGAGAGGAACGGCTATACCAGGTCGCCACCATTCTGCAACGCCCGGGGCCGCGCGATGCGACCCCGGGCGTCGTCGAAGAGCCGGTTGATGTACCGGACGGCCTAGAGGGTCGTGCCCTCGTCCGTGGCGTCACCGGAGGCTGCTTCCACATCGGAGGCTGCGTCGGCGTCCACGTCCAAAACCGCGTCGGAGGCCGCATCCGCGGGCTTGCCGGAGGTCGCTGCGTCGGCAGCGTCGGCAGCCACGTCCTCCGCCGGCTCCGCCGGTACCACGGTCGTCGGCGCGACTGCGGTGAGATCCTCGACCACGGGGGCCTCCTCGTCCGCGACAACTGGCGCCGCAGCGGCATCCGCAGCCGCAGCAACGACCGGCGCAGCCGCAGCCGGCACGTCCAGGGGCGTGACGACCTCAGCGGCAGAGTCGGCGGTGTCGACCGGCGTGGCGTCCACGACACTGCCGTCGCCTGCGGTCGGGTCCACCGGAACGACGGGGTCCGCCGTGGCGCCGGGCAGCATCAGGTCCTGAGGCAGGGGGTCTCCGCTCGCGCCCCAGGCAGGAACGTTGAACTGCCTCATCCACAGGCCCACCGCCGCATACTCGACGAGGCCCGCGAACGAGGTCGCGACCGACCCCAGATAGCCAATCACCAGCATCATCGGAATCATGCCCGTGATCATGGAGATGATCTCGTTGTAGATGAAGTACGAGTCATCCAGGTATGGCGAGTAGGAGTAGGCGCTGGTGTAGGCGGCCATGCCGATCGCCCTCGTGATCAGGGGGATGAACGCGATGAGCGCGATCAGGTACACGGCCAGCGCGATGATCAGCGAGATCAGGATGCAGAGGCCCGCGATCCTGGCGATGCCGCCGAAGTCCCTCTTGAGCATCTCGAAGATGCGGTCGGCCCTGTAGCCCGCCTTGAAGTTCTGGTAGATGGCCGCCCTCACGCAGCAGACCGCCAGAATCGTGCCGCCGAACACCCCAATGACGAGCGACAGGAGGAACGGCACCACGCCGCCGTGGCTGATGCTCGCGACCAGTGACATGATGATTCCCAGCAGCACGCCCCAGCCAATCGTGGACGCGAAGCCACGCCACCCGCTCTTGATGCACTCACCCACCCCGATGCCGCGTCGCTTCGGCGCGGCATCGGCGCCCCAGGCGATGAGTCGCGACCACTCGAACACGTAGCCCGAGGTCCCGAGCGGACCTGCGATGGGGACGAAGTTGGCGATGCCCATTACGAGCGGCACCTTGTACCAGCCGGGCTCCTTGCCTATGAGCGCCCAGGAGCGCGAGAAATATCCCTTGCCTTCTGCCATTTGCAAATCCTTTCGTAGATGTGTCGGACGCATGCCACCCGTCTGCCGCAGCTGTGGCGTTCGGGCGCGCGATGCGACGGCCTTCCTAGTCGAGCAGGCTCGAACCCTTCGTCAGGTCGCTCAGGTCAATACCAGTATAAGAGCTCAGGGGCTCCAGGGAGGCGACAGCGGCGTCGCGGGCGGACTGGTAGTCGGCCGCGAGGCTCTTGTCCTCGTCCGTCACCAGCATGTCCACAAGGTCAGAGAGCGTCTCTGTCTTCGTTATGGCAGCGGCGAGCTCGTTCTTGTCCGAGTTGAATGTCTGCGCGATCGAGTTGACGGACGAGGCGTCCCCAGAGGCGATGGCAGCAGAGAGCTGGTTCAGGAGGTCTGCCAACGAAGAGCTCTTGTCCGCGACCGTCTGGAACTTGGAGAAGTCCGCAGACGGGACGGCCGCCTTGGCGGCGCTGATATCGGAGACGAGGGCGCTCGCATGCTGCTTCGCGTCATTGGCATCTGACTTGAAGCGAGCCGAATCGATTGACGCGACGTCAGACGCAGCGTTGACCACGCTGATCGCGTCGCCGACGCTGGTCTGGAAGTCATTGAGGCCAGAGTAGTAGGAAGTAATGCTCTTGCTGGCGCTATAGGCACCGCCGAGGGAGTCGACGACCTTGCGGCCAACCTCGACCATGTGCCTGCGAGCGTCGACGGAACTCTGCAGCGCGGCGATCGCGTCCTTGTCAGCGCCGTCGAGCGCCCACTCGCTCGACTTTGCCCCGTCAAGCGCCTCCTGTGCCGCGTCGAGGGAGTCCGTTGCGGACGAGAAGGTGTCATCCATCGCAGAGGGGTCGCTCAGCGTCAGAGAGAAATAATCGAGGTCGGCATACCGATCCAACTCGACGAGCTCCTGGTCTGCAGAGACGATCTTCTCGGCAGACTCGTGGATGGCGAGACGACCCGCGTTCGCAGCCTGACCTCGCGCGAAGAGGAAGGCGCCTACGCCGACGAGCACGACTGCCGCGGCGACGATGCCAATCACAACCTTCTTGTTCACTGGCTTCTTGGGTGCGGACTCATCAGGCGTGGATGCGCTGGCGCCAGAGGCGGTGGAGGCCACGGCCTCCCCCAGCCCCTCCGGCGGCACGGGGGCACCGGTACGCGCGGGCGCCTCCTGGGTGGGTGCGGCGGGCCTGACGGCCGTCGCGGTGACTTCTGTTACGGCTTCCGATGCCTCGACAGACGAAGGCTCGGAGGCGTCCTTGTCCTCCAGTGTCATGCGTTCCTCCTTGTTGGTACGGGAATCAATACATCGGCCGGAATCGGGGCACGGCCGCGAATGGAGTCAGCTTATCCGAACTCGTGCCCGACGGACCAGCGCAGCACAAATGGGTAATGGTTACGAAACCCTCCTGCAGCCCACCGTGAGGTCCACGTTAAGTAGGCCAGGCGGTGGCCAGGTCGCGACGAAACCTAGCCACCGCCACAAATCAACGAACTGCCCTACATGCTGGACGGAGCACCGAACAACCCCCTACTCCCAAACGTCCCTGCGCCTCATCGTGAACGCCATCAGAACGGCGCCGAGGGCGGCAATCGCAAGGCCCACGAAAAGGAAGTCGCGCGGCGTTGCGCCGGCAAACGGAAGGTCGGGGGCCTTGCTGTTCTTCACCGTCATAGAGACCTTATGGTTCAGGATGCTCACATTCTGCTGAGCAGCACCCTCGTAGAATAGTGCTTGTGTGCCATCGTTGTTGATCTGTATTCGAATGTCGTTCCCCAGCTTCTGATAACCCACAGGAGCCTTGGTCTCTGAGAGCCAGTAGGTGCCCGCCGTAAGGTTCCGGATGACAATCTTTCCGCTGGAATTTGTCATGAACTCGTAAGCGCTTCCGCTCAGAGATCCATCTGCCTGGACATACTTCCCACCCTCAGTGCTCACCGTAAAGCAGGCTCCCTGAAGAGCCGTGCTGCTCGCTCCGTCCGTCTTCAAGACCTCGAGCTCCGTCTTAACCTTTGTGTTCTTGAGGACATACTGGCCTATGCTGTCAGAAGCCTGGACACTTGCGCCAGACGGATCGAGGAATTGCTTCACCTGCGCACCCTTTATCTGAACCTTCCAGAATCCCCCGGGAAGCGCATAGGTGGAGTTGGCAGAACCCCTCTCCTCTTCGAGCACGTAGTAGCCATCATTGATGGATGCGAAAATCGCACCGCCATCGATGTCCGTGGTCTGACTCGAGATCTTCTCTCCCTTTGACCAGCTCGCATTGGACCTGTAGAGCGTGAACGTGACTCCGTTCATAGCCTCATTCGTGTCCGCATCCTGCTTGAGAATCGCAATCTGAGTCTTGAGCGGCTTGTTTGCGATGACAGTGTGTCCAGCAATGGTGGTCTTCCTTTGGGTCGCACTTGTCTCATGCTCCATGAGGAACTGGACGCCGCCATCGGAAGCGTTGCCGTTCTCGACCCATGGGTCGCCATCCGGCACCGTCTGCACGGTCGTGGAGGAGCCGCCGAGGGTGGTTCCCCTCATCTGCAGGTCGATATATCCATGCCTGTTGAAACCATTGAGCCAGGTGAGCATTGCATAGTGGTTCTGTGCGGTACGCTTCACGCCCGCGGGCACAAGAATGGTCTGGGTCTGCCCCTTGTGGCTTGCCACATAGCTCTCGTCGAATTGGATGGTGAACTGGTCACCAGTGACGGTCGTCGTGTAGCCCGCCCCCACGGCGCTCTCACTCAGTCGCACCACCCTTCCATCTTGCTGGAAAATGTGGAAGTCATTCCCATGCACGGCACCCATCACCTTGAAGGTCTTGGCATTCTCGGGTATGGCGAAGGTAACAGGAACAAGATCACGCGTGCTCCACCAGAAGTCATTGAGCCCACCGCTTTCTCCACCTACCCCCTTCTGTGCAAAGGGGTCAATGATTCCGTCATCGAGCTCGCCTGTGAGATAGGTTCCGATGTATCGATGGAGGATGCCTCCGACTTGTCCGTAATGCAGCCTGTAGCTCAAAGAGTTGACGATCTGCTGAGAAGCGCCGCCCCCTGGAGTCGGGACCACTTCAGTCTTGTAGTTTTGCTTGAGCTCGTCAACTGTGTATGTGGTCGAGACGCGCTGATAGGGTTGGCCGGCATCAGCAGCGTCTGCCTTCGCAGCGTAAATCACATCTGAGGGTGTAAAGGTAGACCCATCGTAGGTCCCTTCGCGGACGATATACTTTACGTCCTCTCCTTCTTCGACGATATCGAACTCTCCCCGCCAGCTATTGGATGCCTTGAGCTCGATGGGGCTGCCCACAGCCGTCGCCTGATCCTCGCTGGGGAACGAGCCTCCTGACTTGCGAAGCTTGTAGAGCTGAACCCATACGGAATCGTTTTCATGCGAGGCGGGGTCGGGAGCATTCCCCGAGTCATCCCTCCACTGCTTCTCGACCGTCAGCTTCGTGCTCGGCTTGTTTGTGATGACTGCGGTGCCAATCTGGGGATCCTCGTTACCGTTGTGGAATGCTGCACCGAAGGTCGAGGAATCGTCTGGACGATATGTCTCCACCTTGGGATCGGCACCATGGGCTCCCTTCGCATACCGATACTCGATCTTGTCGAGCGTATACACCTTGCCACTGGTTTGTATCCCCGCCTCTTTGGGGACGAACGCGCCTCCCTCGAGCGTCCCCTCCTCCACCGTGTACTTAATCTCGTGGTTGAGCTCGTCACGCACCGGCAGGTTGTCGAAGGTGTGGCGGAAGGGGCCGATGCCGTACTTGTCCTTCGAGTCCTTATCCAGCTTTACGGGCTCATCAACGGCCTCGCGCTCGCCACCGTCAACCTGACGGTACAGCTGGACATACACGGAGTCGTCGCTGTCAGTGTGGAGCCTGTCGCCGTCCGCCCAATCCTTATCGACGGTCAGCTCGGTTGCCTTAGTGAACGCGAGGTTCATGGCAAGCATGCAGTTCGAGTCCACGCCACCGCGTTCCAGATAGAAGAACTTGATGGTGTGCGTGGAATACGGACTACTATCGAACGTCTTGCCTGCTTTTTCAAACGCCTGCGCTATGGAGCTGTTCTTGCCAAGAGTAGTCCCGGCACCAGCATCATATACATCTTCCGTATACGCAGTGCGACCGAGGAAACGGTCACCGCCCATGGTCGTCTCGCCCGTATGAAAGTTTATCGTACCCTGCGCGGGCTGATGGATGCCACCTATGTCGAGCACGAGCACGCCATCGATATACACCCAGACGTCGTCGTCTCCCGAAAAGGAGAAAAGCATATCGCTCTTGGTACCGTCAGCATTTGACACCTGGCCATCAGGCGGGAGGGTAAAGGTAGCGCTCATCGTCACGCCGTTGTGGTGGTTGAGAGGGTTCGGGTTGCTGTGCGGATCCCAACTGCCTACGTTGTTTCTTGAGGAATCATAGTTATCGAAGGGGAAGAAACCAATCATGTAGGACGAGGTGCCGGCCTTTGGGTACGTGTCATCGTAGAGAGTGACATAGCCACCATTGCCCTGTTCCTTGTTGTAATAGGCATAGGTCTCGTTGCTGTTGTATCCGTAGTAGCTGCCGTTCTCATCACGGATGAACTGGTTGTTTGCAGGGTCGATGCGACCCTTCTGGATGAAGCCGTCAAGACCCATATAGGACTTCTTGCCAGCTTGGACCGACCCATCAAACAGGTAACTGAGGCTCTCGGTTCCGTCAGTCCGGTCATCCGTGTCATACTTCCAGCGCAATCCAGGAGCAAGGACCGGGTAGCCGTCCTCGCCAAGCTTGTTCTGGACGATCCCCTGCAGAGCCGAGGAACGTTGGGTGGCGTCTTCGCCAGTATCGGAGAGCGGAGTAGCGCCATAAGTGTAGTTGTTGATGGAAATATTGTGGTTAATGTTATTTGGGTCGTCCTTTTTGACGCTTCCGTATCCATAGAACTGAAGGCGATGACCATTGGAGTTGATACCTGTGGTGTTGGGCTTCGCAAACTTATTGGCGCCGCTATCGAATGGATTGCCATTCACAACATCACCGTAGTAGTCGAAGAAGTCTGTCTGGATGCCCAGGTCACGCGCGCTGAAGCCTGTATACAGCGGCTGGTCGCGACGTAGGAGTTTCGCGCCGCGTACCACTGCATAGGTCCCCGCTCCAGTGACATTGAACTTGACCGAGTCATTCGAATCAGAAAACTTGGCGCCATCGAGTTCCTCAGCGCTCTCGGCTCCTGCACTTGATTCTTTCTCGGTGTTGCCTATCGAATAAACCTTGAGTTTTGCATTCTCACCATCAGGCAACTTGTCTGAGCCGACACCAACCTCGACCTCACCCTTCAGGAGGTTTGCGTCCATGGCTGTACCCGCCTCGTCGTAGAGGGCAAGGTTGAGGGAGGCAATCGTGACGGATTTCGAGTCATCCTTCAAGGGGTCCGTCTCGCCGTCACTGGCATACTCCTTGGCACGCCGCTCCTCGTCCTCCTGCGTGAGGCCGACGGCGGAGTCGTCGACTCCCTCGATTTTGTCGGTGATGTCATCAACGTAAGCCTTTGCCTCGGCGTCCGCGGGAAGCTCGCCCGTGATGGTGACCTTGGGTGCGTCCTCAAGGGGCCTGCTCAGGGACTCGTCCTCGAAGACGGCCACGTCGAGGGTCCGCCTCTCGACGCGTGAGTCAGCCGCACTATCTGACCCATCCTCACCCGCGCCCGTGCTCGCTGACGGGGCAGACGTGTCGCCCGCGACTGCGACTTCTTCCCCGCTCTCTGCGGCGAAGGCGCGGCTCATGGCCCAGACTCCATCGGAGGGAACGGCCATAGACAATGCCAGCAACAGCACGAGCACCCTGCCAAGCATTGATGAGTTCAATTTCTTCACGACACCCTCCAACCAACGAAGTCTTGCTCAGGGGCACCGGCCCGACCGATGCCATCAATCACCAGAACCACCAGCCCGGGCAGGGGGACGACTCTTGCCCATCCCTTTGGCATGCCCATTGCCGCGGGCGTGCCCAGCAAGGACCTTTCCACGTCTGCCGCGCAAGCTGCTGCCGACTAGGACGACGACTCCTGCAGTCACCATCACAAGCATCATCAGAAGGCCTCCCACGCGAATCCAACGCTCCATCACGAGGTCGGGAGAGTCGCTGGGATTGGCAGCCTGGACGACGAGCCTTGCAATGCCCCTGGGCACCTCCTGCGTACCCCCCTCTTGCACGCGCTCGCAGATGACAAGATAGCGCTGGTAGTTATGCCTGTAGGGGTGACAGGTGAACAGGGTGACCAGATCGCGTCCGGCCTGGGGACGCAGCGCGTCGGCATCGTCGGAAGATATGACCTTCGTCTCGACGACCCGATACGTGAGACTGTCCCACAGAGTGTCGATGGTGAGCAGGTCACCCAGTTCCATGTCCTCTATGTCACGGAACATCCGCAGCCCATGCCATACGCTCCTGTGCGCAGCTATGACGCAGTTGTCCCCCTGTCCGCCAAGGGGGGCCGAGGTGCCCGAAATAACAGTGGCACCCACTGCCATGTGGTCCGTCGTTGCGTTCAGCAGGAGCGGAAGGGTCTCGTCCAGGCGAGGAATGGTTATGGACCCGATGACGTCCTCTTCCAGCCCCATTCCCTCGAGGCCGGAGACGTCGGCGCCTATGCCCCAGGGGTCGTTGATGGCTCCCCCGTTCCCGTTCCTTACCTTCTCGTTGTAATGCAAGAGGTACCTGTAGGCAGGATCGCCACTCTTGGCACGCCCGTTGCCTTCCGTCGCCTGCGCGTCAGCATCCCTGGCATCCTTTGCCATAGCATCGCTCACCATTTCGCTGGCCGATCTCTGTGCGACGCAGGAGTCGATTTCGGGGTACAGAAGCACGGCAGATCCGAGAAGAAACACGGCAACACCAAGGGCGGTCGATGCGACTTTCCTCTTTCCATTCGCCATGTTTGCCTCCTCTCGGATACGTCGTGACCTGTCCTACCGTGCGTTGTGCCTCACGTGGAAACACCGTGCATCCCGTACTGCCGCCGAGCTAGCTTCTGAAGTGACGTCCCCTTCGTCCGTCATCTACCACCTTGCTGGCAACGTCACCTGAGGTGCCCTTGCGGCGTCTAAGAACAAAGATGCCTATTCCCACTCCAACAGCAACCGCAAGCCCCATGAGCGAATAGACGAGGAGCGAGTTCTCCTGCACGTTGCGTATCAGGCCGTTCAGCGAGGCCGGTCTGGACTGGAGGTCGATCCATTCCTGGGGGACGTCGCAGCGCTCCGCATGCACGAGGAGCCGATGGGTGTTGACTCCGTAGGGAGTGCAGGTGACCAGGGTGCAGAGGTCGCGACCTGGCTCTATCACAAGCGAGCTAGTCTCCTCGGGCAGCACTGTCTCGACCGAATAGACCCGGTAGGCATGATCCTCGCCCAACACCTGAATCACGAAGTAGTCCCCGACCGCAAGCCTGTCCAGGCCATCAAAAATCCTGACCGATGGCAATCCCGTATGCCCTGCCAGGACACTATGCGAAGAATCACCTCCTATAGGCAGTGACGTACCCTGCAAGTGACCGGTACCCTTCTGAAGAACCTCGTCGTCGGTCCCGTGATATATGGGAACTCTATCGAGACCGAGCTTTGGAATGGAGATGGAGCCCATCATGCCATCACCCAGCACGTTGAGAAGGGAACCGTACTCCCCCTCGCTGACAGCCTTTTGGGAGGGGTCAAAGGGGTCTGTGACCACGGTCTTGCCAGCAAGGAGACGATCGTTGTAGTCGTAGGCGTCCTGTTTCTGCGTGCTGAGGTCCTCTTGGTGGAGGGACGAAACGGCTTGGTCCTGATTCCAACTCACCTGGGCCTGAGCCCGCTTATAGAAGAAGTCGCTTACATAGGGATAGGCAACGAGGGAGGCACCGCCCACGAAAATCAGGACGGCAAGGACCATGATTGGCCTTTTCCTCACGGTCCCTCCCAATGCAGCTCCCATCACCTGTTGTTGGAGCGAGAAGGACAGACCTTCTCGCGCAATCACATTCCCGATTGCCTCGCGGGAACCGCCTCAGATAAGGCGGTTCCCGGAGAGGCGAACGCATCCTAGGAAACGAGCACCTACGCCTCGTTCTTGCGGCTGCGAGCAACGATCACACCAGCGGCGGCCATCAGGCCAACGCCAACGACCGTCAGAGCCACGGTGCCAGCGCCACCCGTGACGGGCAGTCCAGGCTGGGGAACGTTGACGATGCTGCCGGCGTCGTAGAAGTTGAGGTACTCGCCGGTACCCTCATGCTCGATGGTGATGGTGTAGCCGCCACCGGGGTTCGAGGTCTTGGTTGCCTTGAAGGTGACGGTTTTGATATCACCGGAGGGAGTATAGCCAGCGGGAGCCTTGGTCTCCTTGACATAGAAGGTGCCCTCGCCGAAGCCCTTGGCGGTGCCGATGCCCTGAGCGTTGGTGGTCAGCTTGATGACGCTACCGTTCTCGTCGACCATCGGATGCTCGCAGGCCGAATCGGTGTACACGGTGAACTCGGCACCCTGGAGGGGCTTGGGCGAGGCGGTATCGTTGTCCACCTTGACGAGCTTGAGTCCGAAGGTGCTGTTGTCGACGTGATCCGTGACCGTGTCGTTGGAATGCTCGTCATAGGGGTTGTTGGCGAACTCGAGCGTGATGGTGTTCACGTCGGGGGTGTTCACCACGGCGCTGGAGTTGATCTTGCCGCCATACTTGATGGTCAGCTTCTGACCAGCATTGTAGGTCGAGAAGAACGCTGCGGCTGCATCGGACTTGATCTCAGCGACGAAACCATCTGCATTATGCGTGATATCGAAGCTCCCGGAAACATCGGTCGAGCCAACCATGATGGAGAAGCCCACGGCCTTCATGTAGGTGAGGCCCGCGGTCATGGTATCGGTAACCTTGAACTTCCTGTTGGTGGCGTTGCTGGGATACTGAGGGATGGTCACCTCAGCGGTATAGGGGATGACCTGACCCACGGAGTACTGGGAGGTGTTGTGGGTGTCGGCGTCCTCGCCGGTAGCCTTCTTGTCGATGGTGACCGGGGTGTTCTTCACGGCGATGCTGCCGTCGTTCAGCTTGTACGAGACACCGCCGGTCTCAGCCGTGTACTCGAGCTTGGCGATGGACCACTGATAAACGACCTTGCCGCTGGCAGGGGTGACCTTCACCAGGTACTCGCCCGCGGAAAGGCCGGTGAACTCGACGGAAGTGCCGGTCGCGGTCTTCTGGGGCTGGGCCACCGCACCGAGATTGGCGCTCGAACCGATGGTCTCGGCCGCCTTCTTCATCTCCACGCTGTCGGAGGCATAGACCTTGTAAGCGTCGAATGAGATGCCATAGTCGGCGGCGAACTCGTGCTTGAGGGTATTGTCTCCCTGGATGGTGGTGTTGACGATCTTGTAGATGTCAACCTTGTCTCCATCCGTCAGACCGGTGACGGTGAGCTTGCCGGTTGCCGTACCCTGGTTGGCGGCAGTCACACCCGTCGTCTCTGCAAGCGCTGCAGACGGGAAGAAGACGCCCAGAGCAAGCACCATCGCAAACAGCGTGGATAGCAATGCCTTGAACCGTCCCTCCATAGAAATACCGTGCATCATATGGCGCTCCTCTCTATTGCCACGTACTATCTTCGCTCCCTATTCATCCGGCTGACGCCGGCTTTGGGATAATTGGTGTGCCGTCCTCCCAGCTATGTGTGCTCGTCCGACGACTTCGCGCAAAAACAGCCGGCTGCCCCCCTTGCGGAGAATGCAGCTGGTTACCAGTTAAGGCCCTATAGCTTTGCGTCGCTGCCTTTCGGCAGGTTTGCCAAGTTTAATTTTTTGCTTAAGGCGATTTTAAAGGAAGAGTAGGGATAACTTCAAGCTGAATATCAAAATAGAGAGGATCAGAAGGTGCGACCTGTTGACCCGCAGCTTCCGACCCCGTGTCCGGCAGCTCTTGCGCTCGTTCGTCGAGACCATCGTTTTTCAGAGTATCCAGCAAAGCCGCATCGTGCAAAAATAAGGGAGCTAGTTCGTTGAAGTAGGTACAGATGAACAATGGGATGGGATACGACATAAGCATCGAGAGTGTAGGTGGGCCCCACCCGCTATCTGTCAGAGAGGTGCTGCAGGTCTCTTTCGGGTTCAGGCGACAAACCCCCTTCGAGAGGAGCTTCATCACCAACGCCAACCTGAACTATGGCGCCATCCTGTCCTCGATCGTGGTCGTGCTGGAATGCTACATGCTGCAGAACAGCGCCAGGATGTCTAGCAACCCCCAAGTGGTCGAAAAAATGGGAATGAGCTGGATCGCCCAGCACAGCGCTGCTTATGCCATCCAGATGCTGAGCGCCCTGTTCCTCATTGCCTGTACCTTCGCCGTACGTAATTGCAGAAAAAGGCCGTGCAACGAGCTACTCTCGCGTGCCGCTATCATCCAGTTCGTCGTGGTGAGCATCGCGTTCGGAATCTATATCTCGCTCGGGGACATCGCGCGCGGCAACGGCATGTACGCGTTTCTCACTCAGATGGTCAGCATCATTTGCATCTTCGTCGTCAAGCCCTTCGTCTTCGTCCCCATACTGTTCGGCACCTTCAGCTTCATGCTGCATGCGACAAAGGAGGCAGGCGTCCTGACCCATGGAAATACCGTCAACCTGCAGATACTCTGCCTCATCCTCATGACCTCATGTTGCATTAAGCACTACAAGTACGTGCGGGGGGCGCAGGCGCGCGAGCGGTTGGCACGCTACTCGTACCACGACGAGCTCACGGGGCTGCACAACACCCGGGCACTGCAGCAGGACCACGCGAGGTGGGTGGGAAAGCGGATCGCCTTCGCGATCATCGACATAGACAACTTCAAGCACTACAACGACGCCTTCGGGCATCTCATGGGAGACCGTATCCTGTCCCTTCTTGCCTCGGGGATGTCCATCAACCTCGACGAGCATACCCGCATCTACCGTATGGGAGGGGACGAGTTCGCGCTGGTTTCGTCGAGCCTGGGAAAAGAGGGACTTCGTGCGTACATCGAGCATGGCAGGGCATCGTTCCAGACGAGGGCGAGCCAGAATGGCCTCGAAGTGCAGGGTCACCCCCTGGGCTTCTCCATCGGCATCGCCGAGGACCTGGTCAGCAGCACCGAGGACGTGCAGCGCCTCATGCGCGAAGCCGACAGGGCGATGTACGAGGAGAAGCGGAAGCGTCACGCGCGACGTAACTCCGTGGAGGTCGAACTCGGGGGCTAGCAGGGCGTTGAGCGCTCGCGCCAAGCCCAACAGCAACGACCCCAGTCAGTAGATCCGCCTGCCTTTGCCCGCAAGGCGCCCGCTCTTCGAACAGCGAAATGATGGCGATGGGCCAAGTCTCGCGCTGGCGAAGTGACCCATGTCAGACCGTCAGCCATCCCCATGCAAAATGATCAATGCGACCCATGCAATAGTGCAGCGGTGCCGCAGACACTGCCAGAGGCACCACCGGGAAAGTGGTCGTTAAGGATACATACTTTGCATTTTTTTACAAGTTATGTATCCTTAAACGAGCATTTTCAAGGAGGCAAGATCCATGGCGGAACTCTTCAGACGTGAGCTGTACCTCGAACGGCTAAGGCCTTTCTACGACACTGACCTCATCAAGGTCGTGACGGGCATGAGACGCTGCGGCAAGTCCTGCCTCATGCAGACCGTGATGGAGGAGCTGCGCGAGCGTGGGGTCGGCGAGGACCGCATCACCTACCTCGACCTCGACGCGAGGAGGTACCGGCGCGTGAGGGATCCCGACACCTTTGACAAGGCCATCGAGGCGGCCATAGGGGAGGACCCGCGCGGCCGCTACCTTTTCGTCGACGAGGTCCAGAATGTGGAGGGCTTCGAGGCAGTCGTCGAAGCATGGAGGCTCGAAGGCGTCTCGATTTTCATCACGGGCTCCAACTCCTACCTCCTCTCTGGGGAGCTCGCCACAAAGCTCACTGGGCGCTACGTCGAGCTTGAGCTCTTTACCTTGGCATTCCCCGAGTGGCTCGGCATGAGGGAGGCACTCGGCGAAGAAATCGGCCCTACGGCAGCGGAGTTCGAGCGATATCTGCGCGAAGGCGGCATGCCCGGCGCCGTGCGGCTCCCCAACCCTGCGGCACGCTCCGCTTACGTAGCGGACGTCATCGCCCAGGTCATCGAGAAGGACGTCAGCAGACGCGCCGGCAAGGTCCGCAATGCCGAAGCGTTCCGACGCGTCATGACATACATGGTCTCCAACTACGCGGCACCTACGAACTTCGCCAACATCGCCGAGGAGCTCCGCGAGGCTCAAGGGACGCCCGTCCTCGCGAGGACGGTCTCACGCTACGCAGGCTACCTGGAGGCCGCCAAGGTGCTCTATCGCTGCCCCACGTTCGACCTCAAGAGCAGGAGGAGCCTTCACGGAGGCGAGAAGCACTACCTCGCTGACCTCTCACTTTACTACGCGCTCAACACGGACAACCAGGTCAGCTACGGCCCAGCCCTCGAGAACGTGGTCTACCAATATCTGAGGCGCCACGGATGGACGGTCAGCGTGGGACGCGTTGGCAGGTTGGAGGTGGATTTCATCGCACGGAAGGACCAGCGCTACGTTTATGTTCAGGTGTCGATGAGCATCGTCGACCAGAATGTGGAGGAACGGGAGTTCCGTCCGTTCTCGCTAATCAGGGATGGGTGGCCGCGCTACCTGCTCACCCTAGACCCCCTCCCCACGACGCGGGACGGCGTCACGCACCTCAACATCGCGGAGCTGATGGCTTCGGACGCCGACCTCTAGCAGGGCCTCTTGCGAGGCCTAACAAGGCCTAGCGAGGCATCTCTCCCCTGACGAGGGCGTCGACGGCGTCGGCCACCGCCTCGTCCTCCACGCGGCCCAGCTGCCGGCTCGCCGCTGCCTTCGCCTCCGGCGCCGCGCCCTCCACGGCAAACGAGAGCGGCACGTGCTCGAGCATGCTCACGTCGTTGCCCCCGTCGCCAAAGACCGCCACCTGGTCGAGGCCGATTCCCAACCGCTCGCAGAGCACGTCGATGGCCGGGCCCTTGCCCCAGCCCGCCGTCATCACGTTAATCCAGCCCGGCTGCGGCACGTCGAAGGCCAGCTCGGGCAGCTCGGAGGCCAGGCGGTCCGCAAGCTCGTGCATGGCGGCGAGGTCTCCGTCGAGGAAGACGTTCGCCTTGACCGCGGAGGCCACCGGGACGTCGTCCACCACGCGGCAGCGCGCGGCGTACGAGGGAAAGCAGGCCTCGAGGTCGTCGAGCGAGCCCTGGACCAGCAGCGGCGTGGCGTCGTCGAAGACCACCGCCCCCGCCCCGCCGATGCCCGCCACGGCCTTCGCCAGCCGACGGAGCGCCCCCTGCGTCAGGAGCTCCTCATGCACGAGCTCCCCGTCCAGGTAGACCTGCATGCCGTTGGAGGCCAGGGCCGTGGCGCAGCAGGCCTCGTCCCCGCCGAGCAGGGGGGCGATCCACTGGTGGCCTCGGCCGCTGGCGGGCCCGATGCGCAGGCCCGCGTCCAGCGCGCGGTGGAAGGCGGCGAGCGTGCGTCGTCCCACGACCTTCTGTCCGTAGGGCAGGATCGTGCCGTCGATGTCGGTCAGAATGAGTCGCACGTCGGTGGCCATGGGCCTTCTCCCCTGCCTCTGGGCTTCCTCGATTCGCGTGATGGGCGGACGGCTCGTGTGGCGCACGGGTGACTTCCGTCGTCGCATGCGGTCCGTCCGCGAACGCGCGGTTCGTCCACGAGTATAGTTGCGGAGGCTTTCCCGCGCTGCGAGGGGACTGCCTACGTTGCGAGGGACTTGCCCGCGCTGAGACGAACGGAGCTCCCATGAGATTCACCCACATCGCCTTTGACCTGGATGGCACCCTCGTTGACACCGAGCAGGTCCTGC
Source organism: Olsenella sp. oral taxon 809 str. F0356 (assembly GCF_000233535.1). Lineage (NCBI taxonomy): Bacteria > Bacillati > Actinomycetota > Coriobacteriia > Coriobacteriales > Atopobiaceae > Olsenella > Olsenella sp. oral taxon 809. The sequence continues at coordinate 1,233,137 of NZ_JH376563.1, read as the reverse complement.
TCAAGACCTGGCAGCAGGCAGCACGCGGCTACGGGCGCGAGCTCGACCTGAACGAGTTCCGTGTGGCCTTTGGCATCACCACCGAGGACGCGTTGGGTCCCCTTGGCCTGGACGTGAATCCGTCGGAGTTCGCCCGACGCTGGAACGACGCCTATGCGGACTTCGCGGACGAGGCGGCCTTCTTCCCCGGCGCGCGCGAACTGCTCCTCTCCCTTGCCAGCCATGGGTTGGGCCTGGGTGCCGTCACCTCCCGCGAGAGAGACGAGTACGAGCGCTTCTTTGGCAAGTTCCGACTGGACGAGCTGATGGACCAGGTGGTCCTCGCCGACGACACCGAGCGCCACAAGCCCGCGCCGGACCCCCTGCTGCATTTTGCCCGGCTTGCTGTGGCCGACCCCTCGCACTGCGCCTACGTGGGCGATCAGCCCAGCGACGTCCAAGCCGCGCGTGCCGCCGGCTTCGCCTCGTGCATCGTCGCCTGGAGCCACCCGCATCCCGAGGAGGCCGGCGCCGACTTCGTCGCCCACGACTTCGACGAGCTCGAGCGCTGGCTGCTCGCGGGATAGGCGTCTGGCCCGTGCGCCAGGCCGATGCCACGACGACGGACTGACGCGGCTCTCTCCCGATCCCTTCCCGTGCCCCTGGAGGCAGCCATGCGCGTGTTCGACCTGCACTGCGACACCATCGACGTCCTCGCCCTGCGCGGCGTGGACGCCATCGGCAGCGTCCTCGGCCCCAACGACGCGGACGACCTGGCGCATAATCGCCTCGCCCTGGACCTCGGCCGCATGCGCCAGGTCGCGGGTGACGGCTGGTGCCAGTGCTTCGCCATCTGGGTGCCCGAGGTCCTGGAGGGCACGCCGCTCTCGCCCCGCGCCGCCTTCGAGCGCGCAGGCCTACTTCGCCGAACAGGTCGCCCGCCACGCCGACGCCGTGGCGCAGGTCCGCACCGCCGGCGAGGTGGACGCGGCCGTCGCCTCCGGGCGCGTGGCAGCCTTCCTGACCCTCGAGGGCGCCTCCCCCATGGAAGGGGAGCTCGGCTACCTCGAGCGGCTGCACGAGGACGGGGTGCGCATGGTCACCCTCTGCTGGAACGGCAGGAATGCCCTGGCCAGCGGGCACGAGACCTGCGACGGCCTGAGCGCGCTTGGCCGCCGAGCGGTTCGGCGCATGGGGGAGCTGGGGATGGTCGTGGACGCGAGCCACCTCAACGACGAGGGCTTCGCCGACCTGCTCGCGTGTTCTGATGCCCCGTTCGTGGCGTCGCACTCCAACAGCCGTGCCGTCTGTGGGCACCCCCGCAACCTGACCGATGACCAGTTCCGCGCGATCGTGGAACGCGGGGGCCTCGTGGGCCTCAACTACTTCCGCGCCTTCGTCACCGAGCGCGCGGCGGCAGACGGCGCGATGGTCGCAGGCCGCCCCACGCCCGAGGTGAGCTTCGACGAGCTTGCCGCGCACGTGGAGCACTTCCTCGACCTGGGTGGGGAGGACGCCATCGCCCTGGGCAGCGACTACGACGGCTCGGAGGTGCCGGATTGGCTTGACAGCTGCCAGAGGCTTCCGGCCTTCCACGAGCGCATGGCCGCCCGCTTTGGCGACGAGCTATGCGAGAAGGTCTTCTTCTCCAACGCCCGCGACTTCTTCCTGCGCACGCTGGGCTGAGCCCGCGGGGAGCAAGGGGCGCGTCGCCCGTCGTCGAAGGCAAGCAAAGACAGCAAATCTCACGAAATGCTGTCGATTTTCACGTTTGGCCTGTTGGCGGGAATCGAAGACAGCAATTCTCACAAAATGCTGTCGGCCTCCCCGGGGATGGCATCATTACCCCCGGCAGCGCCACCTTGCCCCTACGGATGCTCGAACAGCAGCGTAGAGAGAAGCTTCTCTCGCCTTGCCCGCAACCCTTCGTCCGCAAGGGCTTGCCGTGGCAGCATGAGGCTCTGGCGGGTCGACCTCTCCAGCAAGATTATCAGCTGCTGCGCAAGCAGGTCCATGGCCCCGCGCTCGAGCAGGTCCTCCTTGGTCACCACGAGGGTCGCCCGGCCGCTCGCAGCCAGATCCCTCTCGCGGCGCCGGTCATCCACGTACTTCCGCCTCGGCTGCAGCCTGAGGGACCGAAGGCTGCGATCCAGACCGGCGTCTCCGGGACGGGATCCGAGGTCCATTGCCGCCGATTCTAGGCCACGCAGGTCAAGGTGTCCCTCCCCGTCATAATTCAAGCAGACGGGTGCCTGCCTGAACTCGATGTCGGGAACCCTCGACGTGCGAGTCATGGGCAAGCCAGCCCCAGCCTGCACGCGTCTGTTGAGCATGATGGGACCCAGGTCGTAGCCGCCCTCCCCGCCGGGAAGCGCAAGGAGCGTCGCAAGCACGGCCTCGAGGGGCGACCAGGCGTTCGGACCCGAAAGCCCCAGGGCACGCCCCACGCGTGACGTGGCACTGGAGGAAGGAAGCCGAGCGAGCTCCCAAAGCAGCTCATCCGTCTCCGCGAAGGGGGCAAGCCCAAAAGCCACCTCCCCCCTGACGGGGTCGACCGGGTCGCGCGCGAACGTCCCCTCCAGCTCGGATGCGACGCTTGACAGCAGGCCAAGCTCGAGCGAGGAAGAGAGCTGCATGAGCGTGAGGGCGGCACTGCAGGCGTAGACTCCTTCTCCCAAACACAAGAATGCAGGGAACTCGGGCTCGCCCGCGTATGCCTTCCCCTTGAGGAACGCATTGCTCGAACGCCTTGTATCGGGATGGCAGAGGCAGTCGAGCTTGCCCCACTTTGCCAGGTAGGCCTCTCCGTCAATGCCAAGGACGCGCAGCCGGGACATGAGGTCCTGCCTCTTGATCCGTTCTCCAGCACCCCGCTTCAGGGGGAAGGGACACGGCCGCGGACGGTCGTGTGCCGGATGGCTCCGGCGCCATGCGCGGATGAGCGCGAGTGAGGTCCTATGCGAGAAGACGATGTCCATGGACGGATTGTAGCGAGGGCAAAAATACCGCGCGTGCAGCTAGCTGCCAGTGATGTGCGCCTTGACCAGTCGGCCACAATTCCGCCCGGAGCGTCGGCTGCCAAGACGGCCATGGCAAAAAAACAGCATTCTGTGAGATTTGCTGTCAAATTTTGCGTTTGGCCTGTTGGCAGAGAAAAACGACAGCATTTTGTGAGAAATGCTGTCGACTCCAACCCCGTATGACCCCAAGCCCCGCCCGACTCCGTGGTCGTACGACTCCGGGGTCGTACGACCACGACCCCGTCCAATCCTCGGGCCCATCGCAGCAGGAAGCGGGCCTAGCGCAGCAGGGAGGCGAGCTTCTTCGCGGCGAGGATGACCAGCAGCAGGGCCACCGCCATGAGCACGATGGTTCCGCCCGGCTTGAGCCCAAGGTAGTACGAGACGACCAGCCCGCCCACCGTGGTGACGACGCCCACCACGCTGGAGATGACGCAGGTCTGCCTCCAGCTCCGGGCGAGCTGCAGCGCGCAGGCCACGGGCACCACCATCATCGACGAGACGATCAGCGAGCCGACCGTCCTCGACGCCACGGCCACGACCAGCGCGACCACAATCACGAAGGCGAAGTTCGCGGCCGAGACGGGCACCCCCACGGCGCGCGCGTGGCGCTCGTCGAAGGACATCAGGAAGAGCTCCCGGCGCATGAGCAGGCAGACGAGCACGGCCAGCGCGCTGATGACGGCGATGGTCGCGGTCTCCTCCGCACTCACGGTGAGGATGCTGCCAAACATGAAGCTGTTGAAGCTCGAGGCGTTGGGCACGAAGCCCGAGAGCACGCCGGCGAGGCCGATTCCCGCTGCCATGACCACGGCCACGGCGAGCTCGGACTGGTCGCGGAAGCGTCGGCGGATTCCCTCTATGCACAGGGCTCCCGTCAGGCAGGCGAGAATGGCCCCGCCCACCGGGCTGAGGCCGCCCACCAGGCCCGCGGCGACGCCGGCGAGCGAGGTGTGCGAGAGCGCGTCGCCAATCATCGAGAGGCGCTTCAGGACGACCGTGACCCCCACCAGGGGAATCACGACGCCCAGGAGCACGCCCACCACCAGGCCGCGCTGCATGAACACGTACGCGAGCATCAGGCCGCACCTCCCGAACGTCCGGCGACGTTGCCGCCAGCCCCACCGCGCCCGTCTCCCCCGCCGCGCTCGACGGCCACGCCGTCGCCGACCTCCACCACGCGACAGCCCAGCTCGCCCAGCGGGGCCAGGTCGTGGGTCACGAGCAGGACCGCGAGGCCCCTCTCGTCATGCGCGTCCGCCACCAGCTGGTAGAAGATGCTGCGACTCTCCCTGTCCAGGCCGTTGGTGGGCTCGTCCAGCACCAGCAGACGCGGGTCCCCCACCAGGGCGCAGGCCAGCCTCACGCGCTGGAGCTGCCCGCCAGAGAGCTCGCGGATGATCCGCCTCCCGTAGGCGGCGAGGCCCACGCGGGCCAGCGCCTCCTCGCTCCGGGCACGCCGCTCGCGTCCGCTCGCGCGACGTCCCAGCGAGTACTGACTCGCGTCCACCAGCTCGAGCACACTGGCCGGGAAGCGCGAGATTGCCTCCGGGGGGAGCTGCGGCACGTAGCCCACCAGCCCCCAGTCGCGGAAGCGCGTCGGGTTCTGGCCGAAGAGGGCCACCGTGCCGGAGTCCGGCGCGAGCTCGCCCACCACCAAACGTGCGATCGTGGACTTGCCCGCGCCGTTGTCTCCCACGAGGGCGCAGATCTGCCCCTCGCCGAGCTCGAGGTCGACCCCCCGCAGCACCTCGGTGCCCCGGTAGGAGAAGCGAACGTCCCGCAGCGTGACCGGCCTCGAGCCCGCACTCATCAGGCCAGCGCCTTCTTAAGCGCCTCGAGGTTCTTGCGCATGGTCGAGAAGTAGTCCGCGCCCGCGGCCAGCTCCTCGTCGGAGAGCCCCTCGAGCGGGTTGAGCTCCTCCACCTGGGCGCCGGAGGCCTCGGCGATGGCCTGCGCCACCTTGGGGCTCACCAGCTCCTCGCTGAAGATGTACTTCACGTCGTGCTGCTTCACGAACTCGACGATCTTGGCCATGGTCTGGGCGTCTGGCTCGGCGTCGGCCTCGATGCCCTCGATGGCCATCTGGTTGAGGCCGTACTGGTGGCAGAGGTAGCCGAAGGCCTCGTGGCTCACCACGATGTCGCGCTTGGGCAGCTTCTCGATCGCCTGCGAGAACTCGCCGTCGAGCTTGGCGGCCTCGGCCGACCACTTGTCGTAGTTGGCCTCGTAGGCGTCCTTGCCGTCGGGGTCGGCAGAAATCAGGCCGTCCGCGATGGCGCGCATTTGGATCGCGGCGTTGGTGGGCGAGAGCCAGCAGTGCGGGTCGGTGGTCGAGACCTCGCTCGGGTCCTCGCCGTGCTCCGCGTGCTCGGCCTTCTCCTCCTCGAGCGCCTCGGCGCTGAGCTCGAGCAGGTCGACGTCCTTACTGGCCTCGACCGTGACCAGCTTGGAGTTCGAGAGGCTCTTCAGGGTGTCGTCCACCCAGTGCTCCATGCCGGCGCCGTTGTACACCAGAACGTCAGCCTCCTCGAGGCTGCGCAGGTCGGCGGTGGAGGGCTCCCAGTCGTGGGGCTCGGTGCCGGCGGGCACGAGGCAGCTGACCTCGGCGCGGTCGCCGGCGATCTTCTGCGCGAAGTCGTACATGGCATAGAAGCTCGCGACGACCTTGAGCTTGCCGGAGTCGGTCGCGGTCGTTGCGGCGGCGCCGTCCTGGCCCGCAGGCTTCGAGCAGGCGGCGAGCAGCGTGCCGGCGCCGATCGCGGCGGCAGCGAGCAGCCCGCGACGGGACACGATGGGACCGAAGCTCTTGCTGATGGACTGGTTCATGCTTGTTCCTCCTGTGGTTCGTCTCCGCTTCTTGGGCTCGATCTGGCACGAGGCTCAGATGTCGAGGCGGACCCCCAGGTCGATGGGCGTCTTTCGGGCGAGAGTGACGCAGCACGCCACGATCGCGAGGACGCTCGCGGGAGCGGGTAGTCCCACGGGTCGCGGCGCGGGGCCGGCCGGCAGCGCTCCCCTGCCGGCGACGCGCGCCACCTGGGCCATGGTGCGGCAGATGGGGCAGCCCTCGCCCTGGCACTCGTGGTGAGACTCGCGCGCGAGCCACAGGGCCGAGAGGCCCAGCTGCAGGGCGAGCACGAGGCAGAGCGCGAGGGCGAGAGGACCGCGCGGACGGCCGCCGTGGACTGCGCGGGCGCGCGCAGGGACGTCAGGACGGCCGACGCACAGCGGCGAGGACGGGCTAGGCATGGAAGCCGCTCTCCCCCGCGGGAGCCGCGTCGGCGTCGGCGGGCGAGGCACCGGGATGGGCCGCCTGGCAGTCGTCGCAGTAGCCATAGAGCACGGTGCGCGAGAACTCGATCGCGAAGCCGTGGTCGTTGCGCACGTGCTCGTGCAGGTCGTCCAGCATGTGGCAGTCCAGGGCGAGCACCTTGCCGCAGCCCAGGCACACCAGCTGGCCCTCGTCAGGACGCTCGGGGTCGATCAGGCGATAGCGCGACTCTCCCCCACCCGGCGAGACGACCTTGGCAACGGCGCCGTCGCGCGCGAGCGCCTCGAGCGTGCGGTAGGCGGTGGTGCGGCCCACCTTGGAGCCCTCCTCGCGCAGGCTCCCGAAGACGTCGTCCACGCTGAGGTAGTGGTCGGCGTGGCGCGAGAGGAAGTCGAAGACCGCCTGCCGCTGCCTGGTGTTGTAGCCGTGCCTGACCGCTGGCATCCGCTCTCGCCTCCCGTCGTCGTCCGAGCTGTGGGGGCACGTCGGCACCAAGGGGAAGCCGCGCGAGCCCGCGCTCAAAGTCCGGTCGCTCAAAATCCGACAATTGGATTCTGATTTCATTTTAGGAAGCGAGAGGAGCGTCGAAGCAACGGTCGCGGCTTCTCTCCCATTCACACGCTTTCGTCACATCCGGGCGGGGCTCGACGACGGGCGGGCGGCCGCGCAGCGGGATCGATGCAGCCAGGCCCGGGCCTACAGGTTGTGCTTGGCCATCTTCTGCTCGAATATGCCGTTCACGATGGCACTGAGCTGCTCCTTCGCCTCGCCGGTAAGGGGACCCTCCTGCTCCGCGATCGCAAAGAGGTCGGGGTGCTCGGCGGCTATCTTCTCGACGGTCTTGCCCGTCGCGTGAGCACGCACGAAGACGGGGATGCGCTTGATGTACTCCTCGGGAACCAGCTCCAGGATCTTACTCGCCGCGTCCTTGTTCACTGCCAAGTTCGTTTCCTCTCCTTGGCGGGACGTTGCGGCTGGGTCGCCTGCGCCCCTCTCCCCTGCTTGCGCATCGCATCTTAGGTCCGCCTCGTAATTTTATAGCGCGCTATTTAATCGTGCACATATAATCGACACAGCGAGTGGCTCGTGTGTCTAGTCGCCCCGTGCGAACGGTATACAAGCAGCATCGCAAAGCGTGCGACGTCGGCGAACTGTAGGTCCACACCTCTGGGGCCCGTCGGCGCCGCAAGCCGAAGGAGGCAGACATGGACAGGCACGCGACCAACGTGGTGAAGGGATTCAGGACCATCGACGGCGGAGGGGTCAGCCTCGTCCGCGTGCTGGGCAACCAGACCGCCGACGCCTTCGACCCCTTCCTGATGCTCGACTCGTTTGACAGCACCGACCCCGACGACTACACCGCCGGCTTCCCCTTCCACACGCACCGCGGCATCGAGACCATCACCTACGTCCGCCAGGGCGGCATGCACCACCGCGACAGCATGGGCTACGAGGACACGGTGAGCGACGGCGGCGTGCAGTGGATGTGCGCGGGCTCCGGCGTGATGCACGAGGAGACCATCCCTCCCGCGAAGCGGCTCCTGGGCGTGCAGCTGTGGCTCAACATGCCCGCGGCGGAGAAGATGGCAAGCCCCCGCTACCATGCCATCCGGAGCTCGGACATCGAGGAGATCAAGATCGAGGGCGGGGACCTGCGCCTGCTCGCGGGCCGCTACGTCGACACCGACGGCAGGACGCACACGGGCTACCAGGGCGAGCACCTTCCCCTCGACTACTACGACCTGGGCGTGGAGCCCGGCAGGACCGTGGCAATCGACGTGAACGAGGACCGCTCCGTGCTGGCCTTCACCCTGGAGGGCTCCGCGCGCATCGGCGGACTGCCCGTGGGCCCCAAGACGGCCGTGCGTCTGGAGGGCGGCGACCGCGTCGTGATCGAGGGCAAGGACGAACGGGCGCAGGTCCTGCTCATGAGCTCCAAGAGGCTCGACGAGCCCGTGGCCTGGGGCGGACCCATCGTGATGAGCACCCGCGAGGAGCTCATGGACGCGTTCCGCGAGCTCGAGGACGGGAGCTTCCTCAAGGAGGGCTCGCTCAGGGACTAGGCGCAAGTGGCTCCGGTTCCAGCACGGCGAAGGCCGCGGCCCGTCTCCCCAGGGAAGCGAGTCGCGGCCTTCTTACTGCAGTTGCATTTGCGCCGGCCGAGGCCCCGAGGCCTTCTTGCTACGCTGGCGCCGGCCGGGGGCCCGCGGCCTCCCTACCTCACCGGCACGCCACCCACGTAGGTGGTCTCGAGCTCGAGGTCGGCACCCATGACGTTGAAGTCGGCCGCACGGCCCGCCTGGATCACGCCGCAGCAGTCGTCGACGCCCGACATGCGCGCGGGAATCTCGCTCGCCATGCGGATGGCCTGCTCGGCCGTGGCCGCGCCCCAGTCGACGACGTTCTTGACCGCGCGTGCCAGCGTGAGCACGGAGCCGGCGATGTTGCCCATGCTGCCGTCGGCGTCCAGCAGGTGCGCCACGCCGTCCTGCAGGCGGATCGGGAAGTCACCCAGCTCGTAGTCCCCGTCCGGCATGCCGCCGCAACGCAGGCAGTCCGACACCAGCGCCACGTGCTGCCAGCCCTTTGCGTTGACCATCGCGCGGGCCGCGGGCGCCTGCACGTGGATGCCGTCGCAGATGAGCTCGGCGTAGGTCTCGCTCGTGGTCATTGCCGCTCCCACCAGACCGGGCGCGCGGTGGCCCAGGCCGGTCATGGCGTTGTACGTGTGCACGAAGGAGGTCGCGCCCGATCCCACGGCGGCGACGCCCTCCTCGTAGCTGGCATTAGAGTGGCCGAGCGCGGTCGCGACGCCCATCAGCGACATCTCGGCACAGAACTCGGCGCTGCCCGGGCGCTCGGGCGCCAGGGACGCCCTGCAGATGAGACCGTGCGCCTCGTCCTGCCAGGCGCAGACCTGCTCCACGGAGGGGTCGCTCATGTGCGCGGGATTCTGCGCGCCAGCGTGCTCGGCGGTGAAGAAGGGGCCCTCCAGAAATATGCCCTCGATGCGTGCGCCCACAAAGTCGTCGCCGCGCAGCTGGTCTGCCTGCCAGACGCTCGCGCAGGCCTCGCCGATCTGCTCGGCAGGCTGGGTCAGCGTGGTGGGCGTCCACGAGGTCGTGCCGTGGCGCGCGAGCTCGACGCTCGCGGCGTTGATGCCTTCGGGGTCGCAGTCCATCACGTCATGTCCCAAAAAGCCGTGGATGTGCGTGTCCACGAAGCCCGGCGTCACCCACTTGCCCGTGCAGTCCAGGACCTCTGCCCCCTCGGGCAGCTCCTGCACTACGGGCCTGAACGCGCCGTCCGCCACGGGCAGGTAGCCCGAAGCCACGACGCCGCCCGCCAGCACGATGCGGTCGGACTTGACGAAGAAGCCGTTCTGGTCCATGGTTCCTCCTCTTGGGCGGGAGCGACGGCCCCGGACGCGAGGTCGCTCTCCCCTTGGTTTCTCCCTGAGTATAGGCTGGGGGAGAAAGGCCACCAACACAGCTGCGACAGAAGGCCGGCAAGATGCACATCAGCGAAGGATACCTGCCCTTCTTGGGCCACCAGACCCATTGGCGCGTCGTCGAGCCAGACGAGGAGCTGCCCGGCCGTGCGCCGCTCGTGCTCCTGCACGGCGGACCGGGGTCGACGCACAACTACTTCGAGGTGCTGGACGACCTGGCCGACCTCGACGGCAGGAGGCTGGTCATGTACGACCAGCTGGGCTGCGGACTCTCGTGGGACGACGGGCTGGCGGGGCATGACGAGCTCTGGCGCGCGGACACCTGGCTGGACGAGCTCGACGCCCTGCGCGCGGGGCTTGGGCTGGAGCGCATCCACCTCCTGGGGCAGTCATGGGGCGGGATGCTTGCGCTCATGCACCTCCTGGACCGCGGGGGCGTGGGCGTGAGGTCGATGGTGCTCAGCAGCACGCTGGCATCGGCGAGCCTCTGGGGCAGCGAGGGACACCGGCGGCTTCGCTACCTGGGCGCGGACGAGCGCAGGGCCATGGAGGAGGCGGAGAGGGGTGGGCGCTTCGACACGCCGGAGTTTCGCGCCGCCGAGGCCCGCTACCTGGAGCTCTTCTGCGCCGGGGAGCCGGACAAGTCGAGCCCGGAGTGCCTGAGGAGGCCCAAGCGCGCCGGCCGCGAGTCCTACCTCGCGGCGTGGGGAGACAACGAGCTCATGCCGAGTGGCACGCTCGCCGGCTTCGAGTACGCGGGGCGCCTGAAAGAGGTGCGCTGCCCCGCACTGGTGGTGAGCGGGACCCAGGACCTCTGCTCCCCGCTGGTCGCCAAGCAGCTCGCGGACGGCATCCCCGGGGCGCGTTGGGAGCTCTTCGAGGGCTGCCGGCACGCCTGCTTCGTGGAGGACACGCCGCGCTACCTGGCCATGCTTCGGGAGTGGCTGGACGAGAACGACTAGCTGGCGCAGACGGCACGCGGTGGCCATCGGCGGGTGCGGCTGACATCGTGGCCAGTGGCTATTCCGAGGCGGGCACTGCGTCGAGCACGCGCGAGCGCACGCCGTTCTCGCCCGATGCGCCCAGACCGCATGCGACTCTCACCTTGCACGCCCATCCCGCACGCGCGAGCGCACGCCTTTCTCGCCTCGCACGCACATGCGCACACGCTTTTCGTCCAGCACGCACGAACGCACAGCGGGCTCTGCGTTTCCCCAGTTGGCGAGAGGGGCCGTTGTGCGCAACAGCGTGCTTGATGTCAGGGATGTGCGCGACAGCGTGCTCGACGCCCGAGCGTGCGCTACTGCGTGTGCGGCATCAGGGGTGCACGGCGGAGAAGCACGTCACCGGCAGTCACGCGAACCGGCCACGAGCCGTCACCGGAGGAGCCGTTGCCATCCGCCGGAAGGACCTCGAGCGATCCGTCCGCGCGCACGTCCCCCGCGACGCCCTCCACCCTATGACCGGCGGCGAGGTCGACCGTGACGGGATGCCCGCGAAGGACGTTCTCCACGTTCACGCGAGAGACGAGCTCGTCCCGCGCTGTCTCGCCGCCAAACGCGAGCGCGCCCATCTGCCGGCGCAGGCCGCGCGCGATGCCGGCACACAGGCGGTCGCGCAGCTCGGCAAAGGGCGGCAGCCCGTCGAAGTGCAGCTGAAGCGACGTGGAGAGGGGCGTAGGCAGCCGGTCGGCCGCGACGAGGAGGTTGGCCCCGACGCCGACGACCACCCCCACGTCATCCGCATCCGAGAACGCCACCTCCGAGAGGATGCCGGCAAGCTTGCGTCCGGCCAGGTAGACGTCATTGGGCCACTTGAGTCCGAGCAGCTGGGCAGGGCTAGCGGCGACCGCGGTTCCGGCACCATCGACAGCGTGCGCTGCGCCACCGGCATTGCCCGCGACACCAAGGCCACCCGCAACACCGAGATCACCCGCGACACCGAGGCCACCCGCATCGACGACCACGTCGCGCAGGGCGTCGAGCACGGCAAGGCCAGCGGCAAGGGTAAGCAGTCCCGAGTCCGAGCCCCGCATGAGGGAGGCGGGGAGCGCGAGCACGAAGGATGCCGTGAGTGAATCGCCTACGCCACTCTGCCACGAGCGGCCAAGTCTGCCTCTACCCTGGGTCTGCTCGTCGGCGACCACGAGGCAGACGGGAACGCGGCCTACTCCTCGCCAGGGACGACCGCGCCACCCGTCCGCAGCGTCTCCAAAACCCGCTGACATGGGCAGGCTCCCCAGGCTGGGATAGAGCCTTCGCGCAAGATCGTTGGTCGACCCGCAGGTGGCGACATGCACCAGCTCGTCGCAGGCCTGTCGGGAGAGGGGGAGGTCATCACGACCTGCGTCACGACCTGCGTCACGACCTGCGTCACGACCTGTGTCGCGTCCCGCGTCGCGGCCAAGTCCTCCGTCGGCGTTGACGACCGTCGCAGCAGAGGTGTCCTCAGCGGCCGCCAAGGCCATCCGCCCCGCCCGCACCGGAACCGTCTGCCGCCACGTCGGCACCACTGGCCACGTCGGCGCCACCCGTCGCCTCGCCACCGCCCGACGCTTCGCCACCCGCCACGCCAGAACCGCCACCCGACGCGTCGACCCAGCCTAGGGCCAGCGACCCGACCCCCAGCCTCGACGTGAGCACGGGCCCACCGTCCTTCACGAGCACCCTCGCCTTGGGGCGACGGCGACGCAGCTCGACGAGGGCGAAGCGCGCCAGCTCGTCGGCATGCCCGAAGTGGGACACGATGACCGTCCCCACGTCCGCGGGAACGGGCCCCACGAGCTCGCGCGCGGCAGAGATCCCCCCGCGGACGACCTCGACCGTCTCGATGGCGCCCTCACGCAGGCAGAAGACCGGGTAGCGCCCCAGCATCCCCGCCACGGAGCGCCGCGTCGCCCCGAGCCGGCCGCTGCGGCGCAGGGGCCTCATGTCCGGGACGGCAAAGCGTATGCCCACGCGTCCGCGGAACTCGCGCACGCCGTCCGCGACCTCCGTGAGCGAGAGGCCCGCGTCCGCGAGGGCCCGGGCCTGACGCACGACGAGCTCGAGCCCCGAGGCCGTGACCCACGAGTCAACGACCTGCACGCGCCCGCCGACGCCGGTCCGCTCCCGATCAAGGGCCGCAGCCGCCTCGCGGGCGGCGCGGTGCGCGCCAGACAGCCTCGCCGACATCGTCACGCACAGCACGTCCCGGCCCGAGTCGAGCAACCGCTCGAAGGCCCGCGCGAAGTCGCGCTGGTAGACCGACTCGGTCCCCACGAAGGGGTCCTCGCGCAGGATCGCCTCGTAGTCGCCGTTCTCACCTTGGGGCAGCTCCGGCCGGCGCTCGCCGCGCGCGACGTAGGTCATGGGCAGCACGGTGCACCCCAGCTCGCGCGCCTCCTGGCGCGTGAGGCAGCAGGTGGAGTCCGTGACGATGGCTATTCCCGGCATAGCGCGTCTCCTCCCATGCGGCGGAAGCGGTCGTAGCGGCGCTCGAGCAGCTCGTCCACGCCCAGACCGGCCAGGGCGTCGACCTCCTCGGCGAGCCGCGCGGAGAGGGACCGGGCGAACCCCTCGCCACCCAGGCCCGCGTCGTCCACCACGTCATCCACGATTCCCAGCTCGACGAGGTCGCACGCCGTGACGCGCAGGGCCTCCGCCGCCTCCGCAGCGCGCGACGTGTCCTTCCAGAGGATGGACGCAGCGCCCTCCGGGCTCACGACCGAGTACACGGCGCCCGAGAGCATGAGCGTCCGGTCGCCTGCGGCCAGGGCGAGCGCCCCACCAGAACCGCCCTCGCCCACGATGACCGAGACGACGGGCACCCTGAGCCCGCCCATCTCCACCAGACTCGAGGCGATGGCCTCGCCCTGGCCGCGCTCCTCCGCGCCGACCCCGCAGTAGGCGCCCGAGGTGTCGACGAGGCATACCACGGGACGGCCGAACTTCTCGGCCTCGCGCATGAGGCGCTGGGCCTTGCGATAGCCCTCGGGGTTGGCCGAGCCGAAGTTGCGCGCGACGCGTTCCTTGGTGTCGCGGCCGCGCTCGGTGCCTATCACCGTCACGGGCCGGTTCCCCAGCAGCGCGATGCCGCCCACGATGGCCGCGTCGTCGCCGAAGAGCCGATCCCCGTGCAGCTCGAGGAAGCCGTCGAAGACCTGCTCCATCAGGGGGAGGACCGTCCCGCGCTCGCCGCCGCGCACGCGCGAGAGCAGCTCGTACGCCGAGGGAGCGGGCGTGGCCGATGGTGAGCCCTTGGCCGGCGCCCCGCCTTCCCGTCCGACATCAGGCGAGAGAGGCGTGCCCTCCTGGCCTCGCGAGCCCTCGCGAGCCGCACCGACGCCTTCGGTGGAGAGACGCACGCGTTTGCCCTCCTGGCCTCGCGCGGCCTCGCGAACCGCACCGCCCCCGTCCCCGCCAGCCGACAGCGCGACGCCCGAGGCGCCGGCGCCGTCCTTCCCCGTCCCCGCGGCGCCGGAAGGCTCCCCCAGCACGTCGGCCGCGGCGCGGACCTCGGGCACGTCGGCCCCGTCGGGCGCACGGTAGGCGCCGCCCTCGTGCAGGGCCAGCAGCCTGCCCAGCATCGAGGGGAGGTCCCTGCGCTCCACGATGCGGTCCACGAAGCCGTGCTCCAGGAGGAACTCGGAGCGCTGGAACCCCGCGGGCAGGCGCTTGTGGGTGGTCTGCTCCACCACACGCGGCCCGGCGAAGGCAACGAGCGCCCCAGGCTCGGCCAGGGTGACGTCGCCCTCCATCGCGAAGCTCGCCGTGACGCCGCCCGAGGTCGGGTCCGTCAGCACCACCACGTAGAGCAGCCCCGCCTCGGAGTGCCTGCGCACCGCGGCGGAGACCTTGGCCATCTGCACGAGCGACGTGGTCCCCTCCTGCATGCGCGCCCCACCCGACACGGTGAAGCCTACCACGGGGATGCGCAGCTCGAGGGCCCTCTCGAAGAGGCGGCAGAGCTTCTCGCCCACCACGGCGCCCATGGAACCCATCATGAACTCGCCGTCCATCACGAAGACGCCGGTGGGGCAGCCGCCGATGGAGGCCACACCGGTGAGGACGGCGTCGTTCTCGCCCGTGCGCAGGCGGGCGCTGCGGAGCTTCTCCTCGTATCCCGGGAAGCGGAGGAAGTCCCTCACCCTGAGCTCGGCGTCCATCTCCTCGAAGCTCCCCGCGTCCACCGTCATCGCGAGGCGGCGGCGGGCCCTCAGCCGCATGGGATGGCCGCAGCGCGGGCACACGTCCAGGTTGTCGGCCAGGACGTCGGCGTCCGTCACGCGACGGCAGTTGGGGCACTTCACGAACACGTGGCGCGACGGCAGCTCGACGGGAACCTCGGTCACGGCCCCCTCGAGCACGTTCACGCTCTTGGTCTTCTTCCTATTCGTCGCCATAGAGGTGCTCCATGAGGTCGGTGTGGTAGACGCCCGAGACGAACTCGGGGTTCGAGAGTATGTCGAGCTGCAGCTCGGAGTTCTCCGCCACCCCCTCGATCACCAGCTCGCCCAGGGCGGAGCGCATCTTGCGTATGGCCTCCTCGCGCGAGGGGGACGAGATGACGAGCTTGCCCAGCATCGAGTCGTAGTAGGGAGGCACGGACGCCCCCTGGAAGAGGGCCGTGTCGAAGCGGACCCAGGGGCCGCCCGGGACGTGCAGCATGGACACCGTGCCGCACGAGGGGAGGAACTCGGGGGTCTCGGCGTTGATGCGGCACTCGATGGCGTGGCCGTCCACGCGGACGTCGTCCTGGGAGAAGGGCAGCTCCACCCCGGACGCCACGCGCAGCTGCCACTTCACCAGGTCGACTCCCGTGACCATCTCGGTCACGGGATGCTCCACCTGCAGGCGGGTATTCATCTCCATGAAGGCGAAGGTGCCGTCGTCGGAGTAGAGGTACTCGATGGTGCCCACACCCACGTAGCCCACGGCCCGGGCGAGGTCGCGCGCGGCGGCGTGCATGCACTCGCGGACCTCGGGCGTGACCGAAGGGCTGGGGCTCTCCTCCAGGAGCTTCTGGTTGTGGCGCTGCACCGAGCACTCGCGCTCGCCCAGCGAGACCACGTTGCCCCGCGCGTCCGCCAGGACCTGGACCTCCACGTGGTGGGCGGGATGGATGAAGCGCTCCATGTAGCAGCCGCCGTCGCCGAAGGCCGCCTGGGCCTCGGAGCTCGCGGCCAGGAAGGCCGAAGCGACGCCCTCGGGGCCCGTCACCTTGCGGATGCCCCTGCCGCCGCCACCGGCACGTGCCTTGACCAGGAGCGGGAAGCCTATGCGGCGGGCTTGCTCCTGCGCGTCCGCCTCGTCGCGCAGGAGGTCCGAGCCCTCCACCACGGGCACCCCCGCCGCACGCGCCGTCCGGCGGGCCTCGTCCTTGTCGCCCATGCGCTCGATCACCTCGGGAGAGGGACCGACGAACACGATGCCGCAGTCGCGGCACTCACGCGCGAAGGGGGCGGACTCCGAGAGGAAGCCGTAGCCGGGATGGATGGCCGTGGCCCCGCTCTCCAGGGCGACGGTGAGGATGGCATCGGCGTTGAGGTAGCTCTCCTGCGGGCGCGGCCCGCCTATGCAGTAGGCCTCGTCGGCAATCTGGGCGTGGAAGGCGCCGGCGTCGGCCGTGGAGTAGACGGCGACGGTCTTCACGCCCATCTCCTTGCAGGCGCGTATCACGCGGACGGCGACCTCGCCACGGTTGGCGACGAGGATCTTCTCGAACACCTAGCGCCCCCCGTCGGCCACGTCGGCGGCTGGCACCAGGGCGAACGACATGTCCGCGCTGCAGCAGGGCATGTCCCCCACGAGCACCTCGCCGTGGGCGAAGTGGAAGGCCCCGTGCTCGCGCGTGATGCGGCAGCGCAGCTCCACGGTGTCGCCCGGCCTCACGGGGTGCCTGAAGCGCACCTTGTCCAGGCTCGTGTAGAGGGGGACCCTCCCCTCGCCCGACATCGCCTCGCCCAGGAGGACGCAGCAGTTCTGCGCGAGCATCTCGCACAGGATCACGCCGGGCACTACGGGGTCGCCGGGGAAGTGCCCCCGCACAAAGAACTCGTCGCCCGTGACCGTCACGTGCCCCACGGCCTCGTCCCCGACGACCTCGGCGTCGTCCAGGAGCAGCATGGGCTCGCGATGGGGCAGCAGCCCCTTGATCTCTTCCCTGTTCATGGCTCGTCTCCCTCGCAGGCCCGTCGGCCGTCCGCGTCAGCTGCCGCCTAGCACAGCTTCATGAGCGTGCAGCCGAACTCCACCAGCTCGCCGTCGCCCACGCACACGTCGATGACCTCGCCGTCGCGCTCGGCCACGACCTCGTTCATGAGCTTCATCGCCTCGATGACACAGAGCGTGTCACCCTTGCGCACCTTGGATCCCACGTGCACGAAGGGCTCCGCCCCGGGCGAGGGGGCGGCATAGAACACGCCCACCATGGGGGCGGTCACCGTGGCCACCTTGGAGAGGTCGAGCGGCCGCTGGTCCGGCTCCAGGCCGTCCTCGCCCGGGATCGTAGCCGCCATCGCGTCCTCGCCCGCAGGCGAGAGGGCCACCGCATCCGCGACGGAGGGTGCTCCCGGCAACGTGGCATCAGCAACGCCCGCCACGCCCGCCGGCAATGGCGCAGAGGCGGACGTCGCCGCGACGACGGGCGCGCACTCGAGCTCTATGACCTCACCAGCCTCCTCGAGGCGCAGGCGCGTGAGTCCGTTGGACCTGAGCACCCGAGCCAGGTCGTCGACCCTCTTCGCATCGATCATCTCGACCACCTATCCCTCGAAGGAGCGCAGCACCAGGGCCGCGTTGTGTCCGCCGAAGCCGAGCGAGGTGGAGAGCGCCCAGCGCGCCCGGAACTCGGCGGCCACCAGCGGCGTGTAGTCGAGGTCGCAGTCCGGGTCGGGGTCGGTGAGCCCCATCGTGGGCGGCACGACCCCCTCCTCCAGGGCCTTCGCGCAGGCCAGGGCCTCGATGGCCCCCGCGGCCCCCAGCATGTGCCCCGTCATCGACTTGGTCGACGACACCTTGGCCGAGCGCGCCGCCCCCTCGCCGAGCGCGGCCTTGAGCCCGCGCGTCTCCGAGAGGTCGTTAAGCTTGGTCGAGGTGCCGTGCGCGTTGACGTAGAGGCCCTCGGCGGCGTCCAGGCCCGCCTCCGCAGCCGCCTGCCCAATAGCGCGCGAGATGCCCGAGGCCTCCGGGTCGGGGCTCGTCATGTGGTAGGCGTCGCAGGTGTTGCCGTAGCCCATGACCTCGGCGTAGACGTGGGCCCCGCGGGCCAGGGCGTGGTCGAGCTCCTCGAGCACGAGGACCGCGGCTCCCTCCCCCATCACGAAGCCGTCGCGCCCGCGGTCGAAAGGCCGGCAGGCGGTCACGGGGTCGGGGTTGCGCGTGAGGGCCTTGGCGTTGGCGAAGCCGGCCACGGCGAGCTCCATGATGGCCGCCTCCGAGCCGCCGGCCAGGATGGCGTCGGCGTAGCCGTGCCTGATGGCGCGGAACGCCTCGCCGATGGCGTGGGACGAGGTGGCGCAGGCCGTCACCACGGGAAGCGTGGGGCCGTAGCACCTGTGCCTGATGGCCACCTGCCCCGATGCCATGTTGGCGATCATTGCCGGCACCAGGAAGGGAGAGACCCTGCCGGGGCCCGAGCCCCTCAGCACGTCCTCGTTCGCCACGGTGGTCTGGATCCCACCGATGCCCGAGCCCACGTAGACGCCCAGGCGCTCGTGGTCCACGGCGCCCTCGCGGTCGAGGCCGGAGTCCGCCATGGCCTGGTCCGCCGCGACGAGCGCATAGAGCACGAAGGGGTCGCTCCGGCGGGCCTCAGCCACGCCGAAGGCCTCGCGGGCGTCGAAGCCCTTGACCTCCGCGGCGACCTTGACCTTGCTGCCGCTCGCATCGAACTTGCTTATGGGACCGATGCCCACGCGTCCCGCCCTGAGGGAGTCCCAGGTCTCGGCCGCGGTGTTGCCCACGGGCGAGATGGCCCCCAGGCCGGTGATGGCTACCCTGTGCTCCATGTGCGAACTCACGCTCCCCATTCTCTACATGCCCATTCCGCCGTCGACGGGCAGGACGGCCCCGGTGACGTAGGCCGCCGCGTCGCTCGCGAGGAAGGCGATGGCCTCCGCCACGTCCTCCGGCTCGCACAGGTGGCCCAGGGGAATCTGCCCCTCGTACCTCTCCCTCACCGCATCCGGCAGCTTCGCCGTCATGTCCGTCCGAACGAAGCCGGGAGCCACGGCGTTGCAGGTGACACCACGGCCCGCCAGCTCGCGCGCCACGGACTTGGTGAGGCCGATGAGGCCCGCCTTCGAGGCTGCGTAGTTGGCCTGGCCCGCGTTGCCCATGACGCCCACGACGGAGCTCACGTTGACGATGCGGCCCCCGCGCTGGCGCATGAGGGTGCGGCAGAGGGCGCGCGTCATGTGGAAGGCGCCCTTGAGGTTCACGGAGAGGACCGCGTCGAAGTCCTCGTCGGACATGCGCGCCAGGAGGCCGTCGCGGGTGACGCCCGCGTTGTTCACGAGGGCCCAGACGGAGCCGAAGTCGGCCAGGACCTGCCTCACGCAGGCGGTCGCCTCGTCCCCGTCAGCCACGTCGCAGCGGTAGCTCCGTGCCGCGGCGCCCAGGGACTCGAGCTCCCCCACCGTCTTGCAGGCCGCCTCGTCGTTTCCGGCATAGACCACGGCAACGTCGAACCCGTCCCTCGCGAGGGCGATCGACGTCGCCCTGCCGATCCCGCGCGAGCCGCCCGTGACGAGGGCCACCCTGCGCACGGGGGCCTCGGCTGGTCCCGTGGACACTCCGGCCGCGGACGTCCCTGCGAGCGCGTCGCTCATGACTCTCTCCCCTCGAGATGCGCCAGCACGGCATCGAGCTGGTCGGGCGTCTCGCAGGGGAGCGCGGTGGCTCCCCGCGCGATCCTGCCCACGAGCTTGGTGAGCGTGCTGCCCGGACCGACCTCGACGAAGGTGTCGACCCCGAGGCCCACCAGACCCTCCACGGTCTGCTGCCAGCGCACGGGACTCGACGCCTGCCGCGCCAGGAGCTCAGCCATGGCGGCGGGGTCGTCGGGGTAGGGCCGCGCCGTGGCGTTGGCCCACACGGGGACGGTCGTGGGGACGGGAAGCGTGCGCGCCAGCCACTCCCGCAGCCCGTCGGAGGCGGGTGCCATGAGCGGGCTGTGGAAGGCGCCCGAGACCGCCAGGCGCATGCAGCGCCCGCCCGCCTCGCGCACCAGGGCGTCAAGCCGCCCGAGGGCCTCCTCGGTCCCCGCCACCACGGTCTGTTCCACGCTGTTGTAGTTGACGGGCCAGGCGTCGCCGGCCTTTGCGGCGAGGGCCTCCACGCGCCTGGCCGGAAGCCTCAGCACGGCCCTCATGCCCCCGGGATTCCTCCCCGAGGCGGAGTCCATGAGCTCGGCGCGACGTAGCACCAGGTCGAAGGCGTCCTCGGGCGAGAAGGCCCCCGCAAACGCTAGTGCGGACAGCTCCCCGAGCGAGAAGCCCGCCACGGCGTCGGGCCGCACGCCATGCGAGGCGAGCGCGCGGGCGGCCGCCAGGTCGCAGGCGAAGACGGCGGGCTGCGTGTTGCGCGTCTGCGCGAGCTCCTCACGGGAGCCCTCGCGGCAGAGCCTGCCCAGGCCGGGCATGCGGGCCTCGAGCAGCTCGAAGGTCTCTTGGGCGGCGGGCTCGCGCGTGACGAGGCCGTCGGCCATGCCGGGGTGCTGGGCTCCCTGGCCCGCGAAGAGGAGGGCTACCTTACCCATCTCGTCGCCCCCCGAAGCACTTCCTCCGCGCCTTCGAGCAGGTCGTCGACGATGTCGGCCGCGGGCTGGCGCCTGGTCACCATGCCGGCGGACTGGCCGGCCATGAAGCTGCCCTCCTCGTAGTTGCCGTCCACGGCGGCCTTGCGCAGGGAGCCGCGGCCCAGTTCGGCGAGCTCCTCCTTGGAGGCGCCCTCCCTCTCGAGCTTCGCGTACCTGCGCGAGAAGGGCGTCTTGAGGCAGCGGACGGCGCCGTCGTCCCTGCGGCCCGTCACCATGGTGGCGATGTCGTTGGCCTTGAGGATGCGCTCCTTGTACTCCTCGCTCACCGTGCACTCGTCGGCAACGAGGAAGCGCGTGCCCACCTGGACGCCCACGGCGCCAAGCATGAGGGCCGCAGCCACCCCCCTGCCGTCGGCGATCCCGCCGGCGGCGACCACGGGGACGTCCACTGCGTCGACCACCTGCGGCACCAGCGTCATGGTGGTGAGGTCGCCCACGTGCCCGCCCGACTCGCCGCCCTCGGCGACCACGGCCACGGCGCCGGCCCGCTCCACGAGGCGCGCGAGCGCCACGGAGGCGACCACGGGAATCACCTTGATGCCGGCGGGCACCCACGACTTCATGTGCTTGTTGGGCGTGCCCGCCCCCGTGATGACGACGGAGACGTGCTCGTCGACGACCACCTGGGCGACCTCGTCCACGAAGGGGCTCTGGAGCATGATGTTCACGCCGAACGGCCTGTCCGTGAGCTCGCGGCAGGCGCGAATCTGACCTCGGAGCCACTCCGCGTCGGCGTTCATCGCCGAGATGACGCCCAGGCCGCCTGCGTTCGAGACGGCCGAGGCGAGGGAGGCGTCGGCGATCCAGGCCATGCCACCCTGGAAGACGGGCTTCTCGATGCCGACGACGTCGCAAATGGGTGTGCGGATCATCTGGTGCTAGCCCTTCTGGGCGACGAGGCCGTCGACCAGCGAGACGAACTCGCCGATCGTCTTGGGGTTGGCCTCGGCGTCGATCTCGATGTCGAAGTCGCCCTCGCAGGCCATGACCGCCTCCACGATGGAGAGCGAGTCGAGGCCGATCTCCTCGAAGCTCGTCTCAGGCGTGAGCTCGCCGGTGATGCCGTCCTGCTCGCGGAGGATGTCGCAGATGTGCTCGAACGTGGTCTCCTTGGCCATGATGGCCCTCCTTCTGTCCGTCTTGACCTGTTCTTCCCTTGTCCTTGCGGGGCGATGGCCCCTATGGTCACGGGCGAGCCTCCGCCCGGTGATGCCCTGGTTCGCCCGCCGTCGCTCCCGACGGCGGCTCGTGGCCCCTCTCGGCGGTCACGTCAGTGGTGCCTTGGCGGCCGCGTGCGGAAGGGCCGGGCCCGTCCCGGCGGCCCCCTCCTCCCACCTGATCAGGCAGGAGCCCACGGAGAGCCCCGCCCCGAAGCCCACGATCGCGACGGTCTGCCCTGCCGCCAGGCCGCCCGACCTCACGAGGTGGTCGAGCGCGTGGGGAATGCAGGCGCTGGAGAGGTTGCCCGTCTCGACCAGCGTCCGCACGACGCGCGAGGCGTCGATGCCCAGGCGCGACGCAGCCGAGTCGAGGATGCGACCGTTGGCCTGGTGGAACACGAAATGGTCGATGTCCGCCACCTCCATGCCCGCGTCTGCCGCGAGGGCGCGCACCTCTCGCTCGATGGAAGTGACGCCGAACTTGAAGATCTCGCGGCCGCGCATGGAGAGCAGTTGCGGGCCGCGGACGGTCTTGTCGAAGGGGCTGCTCCCCGGGATGCCGGGGAGGTCCAGGGCGCCCGTGTCAGGCTGGGTCGACAGCCTGAGGGAGAGGAGCCCCTCCCCCTCCGCACCGAGCACCGCCGCCGCGGCACCGTCGCCGAAGAGCACGCAGGTGGCGCGGTCGGTCCAGTCGAGGTAGCGCGTGCACCTCTCCGCCGAGACCACGAGCACGCGGCGCGCCCTGCCCCTCGCGAAGATGCCGTCCGCCACGTCGAGGGCGAAGACGAACCCCGCGCAGGCCGCGGCGAGGTCGAACGAGGGGCAGGAGGCTCCGATGCGCCCCTGCACGACGCTCGCCTCGGCGGGCATCACGTGGTCGGGGGAGGTGGTGGTGCAGATGACGGCGCCGAGCTCGGACGCGTCGACGCCCGCGGACTCCAGGGCGCGCCGCGACGCCTGGGTCGCCAGGTCGTCGAGGGTCTCGGTGGTGCACACCCGGCGGGCGCGGATGCCCGTGCGCTGGCTGATCCACTCGTCGGAGGTGTCGAGGAAGCCCGACAGCTCCTCGTTGGTGACGCGCCTGGCGGGAAGGGCGCTGCCCGTCCCAAGGATGCGAAGGCCCATGCTACTTCTCCTCCTCTGCCCTGTAGAAGGCGGCGAGGCGCTCGATGCCCGCGTGGAACTTCCCCATGTCCTCGAGGGACATGCCCTCCATGATCGCGGCGGCCATGCGCATGTGGAAGATCGTGTGGAGGCGGTAGACCTCCTCGCCCTTCCTGGTGAGGGCCACGTTGACGCGACGGCCGTCGCTCTCGTCGCGCTCCTTGGTGAGGAAGCCGCGGTCGACGAGGCGGTTGACCCCCGCGGTCATCGAGGGGATCTTCACCATCGCCTCGGCGGCGATCTGGCTCACGCTGATCTGCCTGTCGGTGTGGAAGGTCTCGTCTCCCACGATCTGGACGATGCGCGCCTCGCTCATGGTCACGCCCAGGCCGCGGACCCGCCTGAACATCTTGCTCTCGACCGCGTCGACCGAGTTGTAGATGGAGACGAGGAGCTCGCTGATCTCGACGGTGATGCGCTCGGCAGCCTTGGCGTCGGGGGTGGGGGTGACGGGCTGGCCGTCGGCCGTCGCGCCCGCGGCGGGGGCGACGTCAAAGGTGGTCCGACCGTCGGCCGCAGGGCCGTCAGCGGGCGCCATGCCAGTCTTGCCGCCGCCTCTGAGCTCGTCAATCGCGTCCACCAAGCCACCACCGATCCAGGTCAGGGCCATGTCGGGCGGCCTTTCTCCCCCACATGGCGTGAAATTTAGTTAGTTAGTCTAACTAACTAAACTGGAAATGGTGGGAAGGCGAGAAAAGCGTCACACGACTGACACATGGGACCTGGACGCGCAGAATTGTGCCCGCATCTCTCGCCCGCCATATGCCTAGCACGCGCCAGCGCACATACCGCAGCAACGAGCACGCGCGAGCGCACGCGCTTTTCGTCCACCACGCACGAACGCACAACGCAGCTCGCGTTTGCCCAGTTAATGAGGGCCGCCAATGTGCGTAACAGCGTGCTCGCTGCCAGGGGCGTGCGCAACAGCGTGCTCGCAGCCAAGACCGTGCCCGCCACAACGCAACGCACGCGAACAAGAAAGCGCCGCGCAGCCCCTCGGCCACGCGGCGCCAACTCCCAACTCGCAGGTGATCCCGGCCACCTACTGCGCGGCCAGCTCCCCCTCTCCCGCAGCAGAGCCCTTGCGGCTCAGCAGCTTGGAGGCGACAGACTGCCCGGGCCTGCGCAGGCCGCGGGCGTCAGGCATGTTGATGCCCAGGCCCAGGATGGTGTTGGCGAGCCACACGAAGAACAGCAGCGTGACGATGGGAATCACGCAGCAGGTCACCACCATGACGGCAAAGGCCTCGATCATGCGGTTGAGGACGTTCTTCGCGGACTCGATGAACGACTTCGCGTCATCCGTCACCGCTTGGACGGCGTTGCCGGCGGCATCCACGACGTTGGTCGCGACGGTGGTCGCGTCGTTCGCCCGGTCCTGTACCCAGCTTATGAAGTTATCCAGGACGTTCCTGTCCTCCTGGGTCTGCTCGCTCGCCTCGGGCTCCAGGGCCGCCTCCTCCACCTGGGGCTCCTCGATGGGAGACTCCTCCGGAGCCGACGCCACGGCGGCCGTCACCGTCTCGACGTCCGCCTTGTAGGTCGCCTGCACGACGTCCGACACCATCACGCTGGCCGGCACCACCAGGAACCCTGCGATGGCAAAGACCGCCAAACGCAGTGCGAAGCTGCGGAACAGCGTCTGCAGCCCGGCGTTCTGGTCCCAGCGCAGGCGTCCGCTCGTGACCACGGCGGCGACGGCGAGAGCGCAGCTCAGTGGGATGAGCAGCCTGAACGCTGCCAGGCTGAAGATGGTGAGAAGGTACTTCTCAAGGTAGATGGCAGCAAGGACGATGCCCAGGTCGACGCTGAGCTCGACGAGCTTCTCCGCGATGGGCGCACCGAAGTCCCCCGGGATGAGCGAGATGCCGGCCGAGAGTGCCGTGGCCACCGTGACCAGTCCGGTCGCCGTCTCGGCGCGGGCATTGAGGGAGGCAATCTGCGAAGTCCAGGCGTCGGGACTCGAGAAGTGGTCGGCCAGCACCGTCGCCGAGACGATGGCGGCAACCAGTGCGGCAGCGACCATCAGAAGGCCACCCAGCTCCATGCCTGCGACGCGGCGGCTCAGGCGCCCCGCCTCGGAAGGGGCCGGCGGCAGCCGACGACCGAGCTGTGCATTTCAAAAATGAAATGCACAGCTGCCTACGTTTTCCCAGGTCAGCAGGAGACGGCGTACATTCTAGAAATGAAATGCGCACCTCTCCCCCAGCCATGCGCCCCTCCCCTAGAATGGGTGCACGCGCCGAGCCGTCGCTCGCCCGCGGAACCGACTCGCCGACCGCCCGCCCTCGCGCATGCAGGAGGCCCCATGCAAAAACTGTCCGAGCTGCCGCTCCGCGCATACCTGGGCCACCCCGTCATCGTCGACCTCAGGCTCGCCCGACACGACCTCGAGGAGCTGGCGCGGCAGATCGCATCCGCGCCGGAGCCGCAACTCCCTCCCGAGGCCCTCGAGGCGCTGCCCGACCACTGGGACTTCGATGCCGATGCCAGCCTGGCCTGGCCGCGCGTCGACCACGAAAACGGCGTCTGCCTCTACCTGCTGTGCCCGTGCAGCACCGCCGACCACCAGATCATGCCCCAGTACGACCTCTTCGGCGGCTTTGGGCTGACGCCGGAGCGCATCGTCGACCAGGATGCCCCCGACTGCGAGGTCATCGACATCCTGAGCTGGGAGGACATGCCCGAAATGCTCAAGGCGCACACGCGATGGATCGGCGAGCTCTTCGAGGAGTTCCCGGGCGTCGAGGAGGCGCGCGGCGGCGAGCGGCTCGACCGCTGGCGCGACCCGCTGTACCCCGACGTCGTGAGCGCCGTGCTCTTCCCGTCCGAGGGTGAGGGCGACGCGGACGCACATCCCTGGCGCGTCTTCGCGCGCGTCGAGCGTTGCGCTATCGACCCGGACGAGCCCGACGCGCCGCACTGGGAGGCGACGCTCGCCGCCGTGGTGCCGTTCCCGGACGAGGAGGGGGCCACGGAACCGGGAACCGCGGAAGGCGTCGGGACCGCTGACGGCGACCTACAGGCCGGCCCCGACCTCCCCCAGCCGGGAAGCAGGCTGTGGCTGGGCATCGCCCGCGCGGAGGAGGACGGCGAGGTCCTGGGCCTCTACGCGTCCGAGGCCCAGGACCTCGGCGCAGAGGACTACGACCCTGAGGTCGACGCGAGAGAGGACGGCGAGCTCTCGCTTGCCATCGGCGCGCGCTACTACCAGGAGGGCATGGTCAGCGAGGGGATTCACCGCGTGGTCTGCTTCGAGCTCGCGGAGCACTTCTACCAGGCATCGGCCGAGCGTGGGAACGCACGGGCCATGTGCAACCTGGGCCACGTCTGCTCGTACGGTCGGCTGGGCGAGAAGGACTTCGACGCGGCCGCGAAGTGGTTCCGCAAGGCGGCGGTGCTGGGCAACGCCGAGGCCGCGTGCAAGTACGGCGACCTGCTGTGGCAGGGGCACGGCGTGAGACGCGACAACGAGCAGGCCTACTTCTACTACCAGATGGCCTACAAGCGCGCGAAGGACGAGGGGGACGGTGCCGTCTGGGGAAGCGCGGCCCTGAGGCTCGCCGGCTGCTTCGAGTACGGGCGAGGGGGCGAGAGGGACCACCATCGCGCTCGCGACCTCTACCTCGAGGCCGAGGCGGGCCTCCTCGAGGCGGTGCCGGACCAGCCCTGGTACAAGGGCCAGCTGGCGCGCGCTCGCGAGGGACTGGAGCGGCTGGCGAGAGAGTAGGCTTGCGTCTCTCGGCTCGCAGCGTGACGTCAGTCGCCCGCTTTTGGCGAGCGGCAGCAGGGCTCCAGGCGGGAGGGCGAGGTGCGCAGTGGAAAGGACGCTCATGAGCGACTACAGGCTACGTCCCGAGGTCAGGATCCACGACGCCGAAAGGGGCGTCCGCGGCTGGCCCGCCGTCCTCGCCGCCGTCAGAGGCAGGCTGGACGAGCTCGCGGGCGAGAGAGGCAGCAGGCTCACCCTCGCCATCGAATGCTATCCGGGGACCAACATGGACGAGATCCGGCAGGGCCTCGTGGAACCGCTTGGCGCCGAAGCTGCCCTCCTTGCCGACGACTACGCATGGGACGCCCCGCGCGTGCAGGCGCGCATCGCCGACACGATCACCGACGACCGCGTGTTTGGCGTCCTCTCCCACTACACGGCGGACGAGTTCTTCGACGCAGGCCGCGTGGGGCAGGCACGCGCCAGGCTTTCGTCCGCCCCGGGGCTCTCCGTGGTCTTTGGCGTCGGCGCCACCGTCATCTGCCCTGATCCCGACCTCCTGCTGTACGCCGACCTCACCCGCTGGGAGATCCAGCTGCGCCTGCGTGCCGGCATGCCCAACTGGAAGGCAGACAACGCCGACGAGGACGCCCTGCGCAAGTTCAAGCGCGGCTACTTCTTCGAGTGGCGCATGGCCGACCTCACCAAGCGGGCGCTCTTCGACCGCGTGGACTTCGAGCTCGAGACCAACGTGCCCGGCGAGCCCAAGATGGTGCCGGGTGGCGCCTATCGCGCGGGCCTCGCTCAGGTCGCGCGCCAGCCCTTCCGCCTCGTCCCCTACTTCGACGCAAGCGTCTGGGGAGGCCACTGGATGCAGCGACGCTTCGGCCTCGACCCCGACGCGCCAAACTTTGGCTGGGCCTTCGACGGCGTGCCCGAGGAGAACAGCGTCATCCTCGACTTCGATGGGGTGCGCCTGGAGATTCCTGCGATCAACGTCGTGCTGCGCGAGCCGGACGCGCTCCTGGGGCCCAAGGTCCACGCCCGCTTCGGGGCGGAGTTCCCCATCCGCTTCGACTTCCTCGACACGATGGGTGGCCAGAACCTCTCCCTGCAGGTCCATCCGCTGGTGGAGTACGCGCAGGACAGGTTTGGCATCCACTACACACAGGACGAGAGCTACTACATCCTCGACGCGAGCGAGGACTCCTGCGTGTACCTGGGCGTGAGGCCCGGCGTGAGCCGCGAGGAGATGGTGGCCGACCTCAAGCGCGCCGAGCGCGGCGAGGACCGCTTCCACGACGAGCGCTTCGTGAACCGCTTTCCCGTGAGGAAGCACGACCACGTGTCGATTCCCGCTGGCACCGTGCACTGCGCCGGGCCCAACACCGTGGTGCTCGAGATCAGCGCGACGCCCTACATCTTCACCTTCAAGCTGTGGGACTGGGGTCGCGTGGGGCTCGACGGCGTCCCCCGCCCCGTGCACGTCGACCACGGCGCGCCCAACATCAGGCTCGACCGCGACACCGACTATGCCCTCTCGCAGCTGATCGACCGGGCGGACGCCCCGCACCAGGACCTTTCCGACCAGGAGGGCGTGGTGATCCAGAGGACCGGCCTCCACGAGCTCGAGTTCATCGAGACGGACCGCCACTGGTTCGAGGATGCCGCCACGGTCGACTGCCACCAGAGCGTCAACATGCTCAACCTCGTGGAGGGCACGAGCGTCCGCGTCGTGAGCCTGGACGGCAGCTTCGAGCCCTTCGGCGTCTACTACGGCGAGACCTTCGTCGTGCCTGAGAGCGTGGGGCGCTATCGCATCGAGAACACCGGCGACCGCACGCGGCGCGCCGGCGTCATCCAGGCCTTCGTCCGCAACCTTTAGGCGACGAGCAGCGGGTGCGCCCGTTGCACGTGTGGACCGCGATAGGCCACGAAGGTCCATACCCGACCACAACGTCGAAAGAAAGAGTCCCATGCGGCCCCTCAAGCTCATTCCCCTGTATGACAGGACCATCTGGGCTGGCGAGCGACTCTCGGCCCTCCGGAACCGTCCTGCGGCCGGCGAGGGGACGAGCTGGGAGATCTCGGTGCATCCCCATGCCCAGTCGGTGGTCGCCAACGGCCCCGACGCCGGCCGCACCCTGCGCGAGCTCATCGATTCCGACCCCGAGGGCATGGAGGGGCCGGGCATGGGCGACGCGGAGCTCCTGCGCCTCGCCTTCCTGGACGCACGCGATCCGCTGTCGGTACAGGTACATCCCGACGAGGCCTATGCCCAGGCGCATGCGCGCGACCACGGAAAGACCGAAGGCTGGTACGTGCTCGACGCCGACCCCGGTGCAGCGCTGGTGGTCGGCTGCGACCTGACCAGCAAGGACGAGGTCGCGCGGGCGATTGCCGACGACAGCATCGAGGACCACCTCTGTCGCGTGCCCGTGACGGAGGACGACTTCGTGTTCGTGCCCGCAGGCACCCTTCATGCCCTGGGCGCGGGAATCCTAGCCCTCGAGATCGGCACCAACTCGAACACCACCTATCGCTTCTACGACTACCATCGCAAGGACGATGAGGGCAACGAGCGAGAGCTGCACGTGCGGAGAAGCCTGGACGTGGTGAGGCTCGACTATCGCGGCAATGTCGTGCACACACCCCTTGACGGCATGCCCAAGGAGAGGACGCTCGTGAGCTCCCCGGAGTTTGACGTCATACTCATAGACGTCGCAGACACCCATGTCCTGCCTGCCGACCACGCCCGCTTCCGCACGATCTCGTGTGTGAGGGGCGCCTGCGACCTCGTCTGCGGGGGTACGAGCACGCATCTGGGCTACACCGAGTCGGCGTTCCTTCCCGCAGCGCTCGGAGACGTCCTGGTGACGGGCGACTGCCGCTTGCTCGTGGGCATACCCCACCGCCGCTGAGTCTTCTGGGCTCGTGCCAGCTGGTCGTACCAGCCGGTCGTGCAGAACTCGTCCGAGTCAACGAATTCCTGTCATCTCGGACGAGTTGTGAATCCGCTCCCTCCGAGGACCTCCGAGAGATGAGACCGTGCGCCCCCCATGCCTTCCCTATGCCTTCTTCTGAGTCTGCCGCGCCAGCCCCGCCATCGGCGCGTTCGGCGCCCGGGTGCTCTTCTCATATCCCAAATTGCACGTGACCCAGCTATCCCAATTTTCGGAATGCGATGCAGGGTGCGTAACGTCACCCAAAAGTCGTTAGAGTCACTCGAGATGCTCTAACGGCTTTTTTTAAGCGAAAAAAGTCGTTAGAGTCTATCATGTTCTCTGTAACGACACTTTCCAGTCATAAGGAGAATCATGGAGTTCGTCCCCAGCGGACAGGGATTCTTGCGCAAGAACCTACATGGTGCCATGGAGTACCAGTCCTTCGTGCCCACCCCACTAAACGAGGTTGTCCCCCTCGGGCTCGGAAGCGACACCAACCGCCTGCTTAGCACCTGCTCGCTCAAGCTTGGCGAGCTGAAGGGGATGCTGAGGTTCATCTCCAACGCAGACATGTATCTCGCCATGTACGTGCGCAAAGAGGCTCTCCTCTCCGCACAGATCGAAGGGACACAATGTACCTTCGACGACGTGCTTGACCCCACAAGGACGGACCTCATCGGGCATGAAGTCGCTGATGTTGTGGCATACGTGAGGGCAACGGAGCTTGCGGTCCAGAGAATGAAATGCCTTCCCCTTTGTATGAGACTGCTCCGTGAGGTTCACAAGAAACTCCTCGATGGAACACGAGGGGCAGAGAAGAATCCAGGAGAGGTACGGACCTCCCAGAATTGGGTTGGACCGACAGGCTGCACGATCAAGGGGGCAGCTTACATACCTCCCAATATCGAAGACATGAATGCCGCGCTTTCGGAACTGGAGCGCTTCATCAACGAGGCAGACTCTGTTGACCCGATACTCAAGGCCGCGCTTGTACACTACCAGTTTGAGACCATCCACCCCTTTTTGGATGGCAACGGCAGGCTCGGGAGGCTGCTCATTACGCTCTCCCTGCTTAACGATGGAGTGCTGACGGGTGCCGTGTTCTATCCCTCGTATTACCTGAAACTAAACAGGTCCGAGTACTACACAAGACTCATGAATGTGAGACAGAGGGGAGCCTATGAAGAGTGGGTCGCATTCTTTTGCAAGTGCCTCATAAAAAGCGCCGATGATGCCATCGAATCGCTGGATCGGCTCGTCGAGCTTCGCCGATGCAACCTAGAAAAGCTGGGCAAGGCAACGGGGGTGTCTGTACAGAATGGTCAGCGTCTGCTGGACCTCCTCGAAGCAAGTCCCTTCGTAAGCATCGGCGACGTTACCGAAAAGCTGAACATCGCCCGAACCACTGCCAGCAAGCTAGTGGAGGGATTCGAAAGGCTCGGGATTCTCGTGCAGCATGAGACTGGCAGGCGCCGCTATCGCACGTTCCAGTACGAGGAATATCTCAGCATCCTGAGACAAGGGAGCGAGCCACTATAGGGCCTTACGCGCATTGATGCGCATGCTAGAAACACAGGCGAACGCGCGGGGAGCGGCAGCCAGGACCCAGAGCCAGCGGCTACGGCGCTTCGGCGCAAACGAGCGGGATACGCAGCCGTACTCCGAAGCCGTCGCCGTGACGTGTCGGAGCAATCCGTCGAGCCCCTCGCACGCGTCAAGGCCTGGCTCAAGCGAGCGGACCTCCTCTTCCGAGCCGAGCACGCACAGCAGGTCGCAACCCGCCCACGCCTCGACGGGCCGCACGCCGAGGGCGGTCTCCGTGGCTATGCCCTGCATGAGGCGGTCGTCCAGCCAAGAATCAACTATGTAGATCGCGGCGGGGTTCCCCGAGAAGACCTTTTCGGCGAATGCGTCCGTCCGCCGCATATCGGCGTATGTCCATTACTGTTGCTCCAAACCGTCACATCATGAATCTTGAACGGACCGGGAAGCTCACGTACGTGTCGGAGGACGAGCACGAGAGGCACCACCTGGCGCGCAAGGGCACCCGCCGTCCCGGGTCGACCACGCTATGAGGTTCAGGCTCACCGAGCTTGCCGACGAGGACCTCTCCGGCATTGAGGACTGGGTCAGGGTGACCCGCGGGGCCGACACCGCAGACGAGGTGTCGGGCGACATAGACGCGAAGATGCGCGAGATCGCTGAGCACTCTCTTCGGTCCACCGTCTGCCAGTTCGACGGGGAGCACGGCCTCCTGCACGAGTACCGCAGCGCGGGCACCGACCGATTCAAGGTCTTCTACTGGGTGAACGACGCCGAGGGTTTCGTCGAGATTTGGCGCGTCCTTCATGTCCCGTCCGACTTCACGCGCATGGGCTGGTACGCCGGGAGGCAGCCGGCTGCCCGAGGATGGCGAATAGGCGTTTGCACGCATGCCGCTCGTCCTGCGGGGGTTCCGTGATCGTCAGATGAGGGTTCCGCGAGTGACGGGAAGACGGTCCCGCACGACCTGAGATCAGCAATATCGACGCGCGTCCTTGCCTCGCCGTGCGCTTTCGCACTTGTCGGTAAGATGTCGGTAGCAATATCGGTCACGTGACAGTCAAAAACCCCGGCCTGTTTTCGCAGGCCGAGATTGTGTTTCTGGTCGCGGGGGCAGGATTTGAACCTACGACCTCCGGGTTATGAGCGAGTCAAGCTGGAGGTTCGGTAAATTCTCCCTCGTCTACCTCGTCTGGACGCACTGCGCTGAGCAGGCGTTTTGCGTTTTTTCGCGTCTCCAACGTTCTGTAGGAATCTGCTTCTTCTGCATCTCCAACCTCGTTTTGGCGGTCATTTGGCGGTCATTTGGCGGTCACTTTGGCGGTCACAATGTCGGTCAGAAACGGCTGTCGAAAACCGAGTGGAAGGAAGTGGAGATGCAGGACCTTACCTACACCAGCCGTGGCCTGAGGAGACGGAGAAACAGCGACCGATGGGAGGCGGTCCTCTCGCACACCGACCCCGTGACGGGCGAGGTCGTGAGGACGTTCCATACGGTCGAGGGAAAGACGCGCCGGCAGGCAGAGCGCGCACGCGACGCGCTCATCTTGGAGCTCGAGCGCAAGGGAGGAGCCGTCGGCTCCTCGATGAGCGTGCGCGAGTTCATGGAGCAGTTCCTCGCCTACAAGGAGGGCTCGGGCACCATAGAGCCCTCGACGGCGCGCGGATACCGCGCCGAGGCGCGCCAGATAGACTCCTACATCGGGAACGTCCGCCTGGCGAACCTCTCAGTGGAGGACGTGTCGGGCTGGATGCGCGACATGAGCGCCGACGGCTACGCGCCGAAGAGCGTGTCGAAGCCCTTCCGCCTGCTCAAGCAGGCGCTCAAGTGAGGCATGGCACAGAACCTCATCACCAAGAACCCCTGCGACTTCTGCAAGCCGCCCAAGCGCGTGAAGACGCCCACCAACGCCCTGCCGCGCGAGGAGCGCACCCGCATGCTGGAGCTGGCGAGGCGCGCGCAGCCGGCGCCCCTGGGCATAGCCATAGAGCTCGCCCCCACCACGGGCATGAGGCGCGGCGAGGCCTGCGCGCTCAAGTGGTCCGACCTCTCCGACGACGGCACCATAACCGTGAGCCACGCCCTGGGGAACGGCGACGGCGGCCTCTACGTGAAGGAGCCCAAGACCTCGAGCTCCCTGAGGACGATCCCCCTCACCCGGCGCACCTTCGACACGCTGCGCCTGGTGAGGGCGAACGCCGTGCGCATCGCCAACGAGTTCGCGCTTCCCTTCGGAGACCCCTACATACTGGGAACGCAGGAGGAGAAGAGCAGGCCCTACAACCCCACGCAGCTCGGGAAGGACTTCGCCGCCTTCTGCAAAATGAACGGCTTCAAGTGCACCTTCCACGACCTCAGGCACACCTTCGCCACCATGATGATCGCGGGAGGCTGCGACGTGCGGACCGTGGCGAGCTACCTGGGGCACGCGAGCGTGTCGATGACGCTGGACATCTACGCCGACGTGGATCCGGAGGCCAAGCGCGCCGCCGTGAGCAAGGTCGAGGAGAGCTTCGACGCCGAGATGAGCGGCTACGGCGACGCCATCATGGACAACGTCATCGGAGCTCCCAAGCGCCGCGAGCCCGCGATCAGCTTCTCGGTGGAGCAGCTCAAGGCAATGCTCGCCGCCGCAGAGGAGAAGGAGGCGGGTCATGGGCGTCTTTAGGTTCGTCTGGCGCTTCGTGCGCTGGCTCTTCCGCGCCGTCTCGCGATGGATGTGAGCACGCGCTTGATAAAATTGCATCAACGGTTCGCGCAGAAAGGCCGCGGCTATTCCCGATAAAGAACCCGCCAAGACGGAGGCATCAATTGCTCTCTCAGATAACATGCAGATCAGGAACATGATCTATACCGTGCGAGGCCAGCAGGTCATGCTTGACAGCGACCTTGCCGAACTATATGGCGTTGAGACGAAGAGGCTCAACGAGGCGGTAGGCAGAAACAAGGCGCGTTTCCCTGAGGCGTTCTGCTTTAAGCTCACGGGTGACGAAGGAGAATCTTTGAAGTCGCAAATTGCGACCTCAAAGACGGTCGAGGGTCGAGGCGGCAGACGCTACCTCCCCAGGGTGTTTACCGAGCAGGGCGTTGCCATGCTCTCCGCTGTCCTCAGGAGCGAGACGGCAATAAAGGTAAGCGTCAAAATCATGAACGCTTTCGTCGAGATGCGACACTTCATTGCAGACAACGCCCATATGTTCGAGCAAATCCGCACGGTTGAGCTCAGGCAGCTGGAATACCAGAAAGCCACCGACGAGCGCTTCGAGCGCGTCTTCGACTACATGGAGACCCACGAGGCGCCGAACTAGAAGGTCTTCTTCGAGGGACAGGTCTACGATGCGTTCGAGCTGCTAATTTCGCTCGTGCAAAGAGCAAAGCGCAAGATTGTCCTGGTCGACGGCTATGTGGACACGGGCACGCTCAACATTCTCGCCAAGAAGCGGCCAGGCATCTCCGCCACCGTGTGGACGCATCCCAAGACCTGCCTTACCGAACGCGACATTGCCACCTTCAACGCGCAGTACCCGACGCTCGAAGTCAGGCACACGGCCTCGTTCCACGACCGCTTCCTCATCCTGGACGGAGCCGAGGGCTACCTGATTGGAGCATCGCTGAAGGACGCAGGCAAGAAGAGCTTCGCCATCACCAAGCTCGAAGGCTCAAGCATCATTGAATCGATTATCGCCGCGCTCGACGAGTAAGAGATTAAAACGTGTGACATCTTTGAGGTCGCAGTTTGCGACCTCAAAGCGCCTAAGCCCCTAAGCCAACCTGGCGCGTGATAAATGAAATAAACCGTAACCAGTAAACCCGCCTGGCCTCCGCTTCCGATCATGCACACTGGCGGGTCTTCTTTATGCGATGCGCCTGCAATCTGCCCTGCCCCGGGCCCGAAGGCTAAGGGCAGCCGCATGTGCCGACCTCCCGTCGAGACGATCAATGTGGTGGCGGAGCAGCCTTCTCAACCCGCCACCAGGCACAATGCCGTGGCGAACGCCGAGCCTCCACATGCCCAGCGGACACGCCACGATGGCGTGAAGCGCCCGGGCACCTCATGGGCATGGCCACCGCACGTCGCACAGCACCCACGCGAGCACCCCGTCGTCCAGCGAAGCCACAAGCAGCCGGCCAGCGCACCGCGCCTCCGCCGGACATGCCCCGGTGCTCCAGGCACGCAGCGCCTCGCAGCAAACCCCATCGCCGCATTCCCACGGGCTGCCTCCGCGCACGCCTCACCCCGCCTCGCCTTGGGAGCGAAGACTCGCCCACGGTCGCTCTAGAGCAAGGGGCGCGAAAACTTTTCCGAGAGGCACAAGGCGCCCCTCGGAAAACTCGGGCGCATCCGCGTTTCGCTTTTGCCCCTTGCGCTGCCGCTTTCCCGCAGGCGCCATCCGCACCACAAGGCGCGCCAAGGGGGCGGGCCCCAACACGAGGAGGCAGACAGCCATGGGAAAGAGCATCGACGAGAGGCCGCACGCGGCAATCCGCGCGTACCTGAAGCACGGGGGCGTCGAGGTCCTGGAGGAGGGCTGGGCGCGCGGCTCGGGCAGCATCGACCCCATCGCCATGGACGACGAGGAGCTCGTCTTCGTGGACACCGCCACCAAGTGCGGGGGCTACGACATGCCCCGTGAGGAGCCCGACCAGGGGCGCTTCGAGCGCATCGCGGCGGCCTACCTCGCCGAGGCCGAGGTGGAGGGACTCACCAGCATCCGCTACGACATCGTGAGCCTCCTGGTGACCGGCTCCGAGAGGGCCCTCCTGCGCCACCACAAGAACGTCCTCCACGACAGGAGGTAGGCCCTAAGGAATCTTGCTCCGGGCCTTCGGACTCGGAGCAGATTGGCTCACATCCGTCTGCGACTCAAATAATCTCCCATAAAACACGGTGAACTATGTCGCACATAGGTAGATATAAAATTTCTAGTGGAGAGTATCGATTGTGCGGAGCGCTATGGGTCAAATTTCTTCACGGCAATTAACTGACAAGCTCAGGGAGCTCATCTTGTCGAGCGAAGACCTTCCTGAAACCTCAACGCTTGAGTACAAGGAAATTCCGCATGACATAAAGCTCCATCGCTGTGAGTTCTATAAGGACATACTCAGTCTTCTAAATTCATCCGAGTTTCCTGATGAGGACAGATTTCTCGTGTACGGAGTCAAAGATCAGGAGCGAACACCATGTGGGTATGACCGAAGTAAAGGAAACGATGATGCCACATACCAGCAACTCTTCGAGAAGATAAGCCCCCGCCCAACGATTTCAGTTTGCCGATATCGAAGCGTCTCGAATTTTGGACGATGAGAAGCTCGCGAGGAGGCTCTTCGGGTTCTTCTTCATACCATCGAGTAATTTTGGAAAGGTATATGAGATGGCAGAAGGGGTATCTGATGACATCCCACCAGATGACTCCTCAACTAGACAGAATGCCCTATTGCGCAAACGCAAATCCATTTCTGAAGGAGCATCTTTTACTCGCAACGGCAGCCGCGTTCGCCCATTGATGCAATCCGACAGAACGCGAATCCTCGAATTCAAAAAACAGCCCGAAACTCCCACTAGATTGGTAGATGCCAGTACTTTTGCCTTTGATGCAAGAGGCACCTCTATTTTTGCGCTTGCAGCGATTTTTGGCTCGTGGGATGAAACGCTGCCTGGAGATATTCAGGCTATCGAAGCTGCCGCGAAGATGAAATATGAAGAATGGATTACCCCCTTAAGAGAGCTCAGGGCAAACGAACCCTCAATTCTTGCGGTAGAGGGCTCTGTATGGACCATTCCAAGCAGAGTTGAGAATATTAGGCGCTGTTCAGAGCATCTAACACTCGCGCAGCTTCATGAGATTCAACCGACTATTGGCAGCATCCTATCGACAGTAGACCCCAAGTACGACCTACCGGCGGACAGTCGTTTCGCTGCAGCGATTTACGGGAGGGCCAACCCGTGCTCAACAGGCATGCGCCAGGGCGTTGCCGAGTTTCTCGCAATTATCGGAACCGCAGCTGTTGAATTGCCCCACTGCGATAGGCGAGCAGTCGACCGGTTCGTAAGCGATACTATGAAACAGATAATTTGCACAACAGATTGGAGAGTGCTTGCATCAGCGGACAGCGAGTTTCCTCTACTGGCAGAAGCATCTCCTGACCTCTATCTCGCCTTGGTTGAATGCGCCTATGATGAAGGAGGCAGCCTCGGTGACTTCCTTAAACAAGCACCATCCACTTTTGGCGTTAGCAACGGTTACGGTCTTTTCACAGGCGTACAGTATGCCGCACAAGACCCCAAGACATTCGCAAAGGCAATGTCTCTCCTAGAAAAGCTCCACGACACAACTCCCTTAGCAGCACAGGCGATAGAGAGCGTCCTCCTGCCATGGAGACCGGAGACACGAGCAGACATCCAAACGAGAATTGCGATGGGTCGCAGGCTAGCTGACAAGGGTTGCTGGAAATCGTTATTGAAGCTGCTGCCCGGCGCAACTCGCACCGCGATACCCATTCCTACTCCACGCTACCTACCCGCGATCTCCTTTGATGAGCCTGTTAAAATGGACGAGTATCGACAAGTCAGTCAGGAATATACTGAAGTTGCGATTGATGCTGCTGAGGGTAATGCCGACCGCATCATCGACTTGCTTGGAGCGGTCAACTCTATCGACATGGCTGGAGAGATGCCTCGTTTCGCAGAGCTTCTAAACAGGACGCAAAAGCATTTAACAGATGCTGATACATTTAGGGTCTGGAACGAGCTTGAGATATTGTTGCGCCGCTATCGAGCATTTGGCAAGGACAACGAGCTCGTTGATCATGATGGATATGCGCTCTTGGGCGATGCGGCACGTGCATTAAAGCCAGATGATCCGTACTTCATAGCGCTGTTCCTCTTTACCCATGCAACATACTCCTTGGCATCCAATACAGAATCCCGCGCAAGTGGAAATGAGGTGGAAGATGAAAGAGAGAAAGCGATTGATGCGCTTTATAAATCTGAGGGGACCGATGCGCTGAAACGCCTTGCATTGAACTGCACAGAGCGTCGCTCGCTCGGCGCAAGTGCGTCCGCAATCGTCCATTCAGAAGATGCAATTTTGGAGGTTATTGACTGGTTAAGTAACGAGAAAAGCTTGGAGGAGACCTTTGCTGGCTTCGTTACGGGTATCTATATCAACGACGCACAATCTTGCCTTGATTTACCTAGAAAGCAGAACTGGTCTGCACAAAAAACCGCCATATACTACGCTCACCTATCCTGTGAACCCCGTGTATGGAAAGCCGTCGAGAACACGCTGGGTACTGAACGGGCTTCCTTGTATTGGCAAATAGCTCCCCCATGCCTGAGCGTTGATTCTGTTGCTGAAGCTGAATACGCCATTAGTATGTACACCTCGCAGGAAAGGTACGGCGTTGCTACTACCTATGCCGGTTTGTGCATTTCGCAAGGACTAGAGCTAGATGCATGTGTAGTAGATAAAGCACTGCAAGGACTTTCTCCCATAGATGCGGGAACGGAGTTAAGCGAATACTATCTGAGCGTTGCATGCTCATACCTTGATGCAAGACATCCTACTGAGGCGCTTGCCTGGAAGGAATTTGAGTGGCTTCCGCTCCTTCGCAATGCAGGGGCTTTATACCCCGATTCAAACCTCCATCTTTTTAAGCTGATGTCACAAAGCCCTGAGTTTTTCATAGCAATACTCAGCTTGCTTTACAGTAAAGACTGCGATGAGAGCAATAAAGATCAAGTTAAGAGCATTAAAGAACGAGCCTTTGAAGTACTTAACGCCTGGCGTGTGGTACCAGGAAGCACCGAGGACGAAATTGATCATGACGAATCAGATAGCTGGCTTTTACGTGTAAATGAACTTGCAAGTGATGCCGGACTCATCAACCAAGCCAGCCATGCAATTGGCAGATGCTTCCTCCACGCCCCTGCAGATGCCGATGGCCTCTTTATTGACAAGGGGGTTGCAAAATACTTAGATCAAGATGAACACATGCTTAACGGATATTCTGAAGAAGCAGTTAATTCGCAGGGTGCAATCTGGGTTGGCGAGCATGGCGAATCTCTTTTCGAAATAGCACGCAACTTTGACGTGAAAGCAACTGAGCTGGAGCATGCTGGATTCATGCAATTTGCCGCCGCTATCCGCAACTTAGCCAGGGAATATGAGATGGATGGGAAGCGTGAGCAGAAAGAAGAGCAGACGTAGGCATTGCAACGCTATTTCTGGAATAAGCCTGATATTGCTGCTTCCGAATTATCGCTTCTTGTCGCCGCCTGCCAGTAGTCACTAAATGATTGTTTGGCAGCGATATTAGATACCGAATTCAATAAGCTTGTATCACGCAAACCATCAGATTGGATATCAGCTTCTCTCCTAGATATCGTCAGCTACAAGAATGGTTTAGCAATGCAAAAGTTTCGCTCAACGGGGGGGTAATGTGAGGCCGCTAATCCTAAAGATTTGTGAACTCAGACAAGGTTACTGTGGTTCCGACACTGAAAGACGCCGTAGTGGCATCGATGAATTCGCGCTCGTTCATGATGGCGGCTTAGTCTTTTCATGGTTCAGAACCTTGCTCCTAGATTTCTGAACGGGTGGAAATGCTGGGCTTAGTCAACATCCTTTTAAGGCCACATCAAACAATCGAGCACCTGAGCCACGCGTCCAGCACTACCGATGCCGGTCGTATTTATCAGGATGTCGTTACCCCTTAGCTCCTTTTCTGGCTTCACTGCTTTCTTAGCAGAGTCATGCAATTTTGCAGGAACAAGGCTAAGACGTTGATTTCTAACGCGGCGCTGACCTACGACATAAACCGCATTTGGGTTACCCACGTCGATGTATTTTGGGACGATTCCCTCTGCCAAATAGCCAGTAAAGTCACCTAAAGGAGAGGTACACCACTTAGCACCCATACCTGATAGCCTCCAGGTTCTTCTTAATCTCCACTTGCAGGCGATTCGATTTCTCGAAGCACTTGGAGAGCTCGTCAGTGAGCCTTGCCATCTTCTCCTCGAAAGGCTCGTCATCGTTGTCTCTGTCAACAGTTAATTCCCCGGAATCACGGAGGGAACTCCCCACTCTCGCGGTGGGGAACTCCCTCCCTTCACACTGGGGCCAGGAGGCTCGCGTCGGCGCGTGCTTTAGCCTGTGGCTCTCTCCCCCGAATACGACGGGCCGGCCGTGATGGGCGACCCTGTCGATGATGGCAGCCGCCATCTGGCCGTCCGCGAGGACGGATCCCCACCTGGAGAAGTCGACGTTGGTGGCGATTGCCAGGCCGCGCCCCTCGCAGCTCGCATCGATCGCCTGGAAGAGCGGCCTCGCGCCGCCCCCGTCCACGGGGACGTAGCCGAACTCATCGATGGGCAGCAGGCCAGTCCCGTCAAGCGACCTCGTCGTCCTCTGGAGCGAGCCCTCGCGCTTGGCCTGCGAGAGCTCGGCGGCGAGCTCGGCGGTGGTGAAGCACCTCGCCCGCATGCCCATCGGGCAGGCGGCGGTACCGGTTGCCACGAGCATGCGGGCCTTGCCCGTGCCCACGGGGCCGCAGGGGGCCAGGTTCCGCGACTTGCGGACGAACGCGCAGGTGACGACGCCCTCCCTCGTCAGCGTCGGCGGCGGCCTCGCCGAGGCCCAGTCGTACCCCTCGTGTAGACGGTAACGTGATTTACCGCGCGTGAGGTAAGTCACGTTACCGTCTACAATCCTCAAGGAGGGCGGCACAGGGCGGCGCTATGCGTCGAGACCGTCGAAGCCCTTCTCCCGCGCCCAAGGCGCAAGCGCGCAACGTGGCAACGCCCCAGAACACGCAAGCGTGCACCAGCGCATACGCCAGCGCGATGATGGAAGGGAAACCCAGCGATGATCGTGAAGACCTACTACCAGGACGGGCGCATGGACGCGTTCGACACCGCCAATCTCACCGACGCGAGCATGCATCGCGGAAACGTCGTCACCGACTGGTCGCTCGATCTCTCCGGCGCCATGCGCGAGGGCGGCATGCTGCTCCTCTCCATGCGCTGGTACCCCGCGCCGGGGCAGGACGCGCCCGCCGGGCCGGAGGGCCTCCCCATAGCCCGCAGGCGCGACGGGCTCTGCGTCGTCGCGGCGGACAGCGAGGACGTGCCGCGGCTTTCCATGGTGACGGTGGACGGCGAGCTCGCACTCCTGCGCGTGGGAGACGGCCTCGTGGACTGCAGCCGCCTCGCCTGGGCCTCGCGCATCGCCGACGGCCTGCCCGCCCAGGCGGTCTCGGCGCACCAAACGCTCAGCATGCTTGTAGGCGATGGTGCAGACGGCATCGACGTGGAAGCCGAGGTCTGCCGACAGATGGGCTTCGACCCTGCGACGTATGCGCTTGTGGAGGGGATGCATGAGATGACGTGTGCCAATCAAGAAAATACTGATGAGAGATTCAGCAAGGGTCCGCTTACCTAGAAAATACGCATAGCTCAACCCTGCAGATGCAATAATCCTCTTAAGGCAAAGCACGTTATTAGCCAGGTGAAAAATGAAAATTCATTACTTCCAACGCTACCAGCAAAAAGAAAACGTTGCGACTGCGAACACGATGCTGTTACTATCGCGCCTATACCAGTATTCCCCCGATAAGTTCTTCCGCTTTCTAAAGGCAGAATCCGATGCTTTTGAACCGGAGGTTACTTTTACCCTGCAGGAGAAGAACGAGTCCAGCGTTCCCGACGCGACGATTACCCAGGAAAGCTTCAAGGTCGTCGTGGAGACAAAACGGTCCGATAAGTTCGATCCGAATCAGTTAGTGAATCACCTTGCTGCATTCGACGATCAAAAATACAAGCGGCTCGTTACGCTTGCACCTATTCCAATGAGTGAAAGCATGAAGAAGCTCGTCGAGGCTGAGATATCAAAGCACAAAAAAGCCTCGGGCGAAAAATTTGGCATCGTTCATGTAAACATGACATTCAAAGAGTTGGCAGATGCGGTTCAGGACGTCCTCGATGACCATGATTACGATATGCAGGAGGTGCTCGACGATTACATCGACTACTGTCGCCATGACAATCTGATTGTCGAGCAGGACTCTTGGAAGTACCTGCGCATGCGGCTATGCGGCACCACCTTTGACTTCAATAAGAAGAGCGGTCTGTACTACGACAAA
The DNA here is from genome assembly GCF_000233535.1 of Olsenella sp. oral taxon 809 str. F0356. Classification (NCBI taxonomy): domain Bacteria; kingdom Bacillati; phylum Actinomycetota; class Coriobacteriia; order Coriobacteriales; family Atopobiaceae; genus Olsenella; species Olsenella sp. oral taxon 809. The sequence goes on along the minus strand of NZ_JH376563.1, from coordinate 1,190,947 downwards.
GCCGAACATGGATTTAGACCACATGACTATCTCGGCTTGTACAAAAACAAGAGTATCCGGGCGATCGGGAAAATCTGCGCGCGCATTGTGGCGTGGGAAGAATCTGGGAAAATGCGGTATCAGCCTGAATTCGGGGAGTGCACAAAAGAACACATGGACACAATCGTTGAGGCGATAAAGGACGGGAAAAATTACGGCTATGATTTGGCCGCAGAAAAGCATAGATACTTTTTCGTGGACCAATTTGTTGAGACTGATTTCAGAAAAGTCACCCCGTACGCTCCAATGGGAGCAAGGATCTTCGACCTCACTGATGTTTTAGGCGCTGACAGTCTCCCTGACGTACAAGAAATCGCAAAAGCACTCAGCACGAAAACATGGAGCTAAGTGCCTGGAAGCTGTTTTTCTGACAATAGGGCAAACACCGAACTGATAGCAGAATGCGCCTCGGATGACCGGGGTGCATTTCGTTCACATTCTCTCTCGTATTCTTATCGCTCCCGTTCCTCCGCCCGCGACGCTGCGCCGTACGCCCTACAACAGGCGTAGGCGGCGAGCGTCACGAAGCCGGAGAGGAAGCCGGCTATGCAGGCGACGATGCTAGCCATCCTCTCCCTCGTCCTCCTCGCGGCGCGGGCCGATGCTGCGCGCGATGCCGATGACGGTGGCGGCACAACCCGCCGCAGCCAGGGCGCAGATGCCCGCTATCGGCAGCTCGTCTCCCGTCTGCGGGAGCTTGCCGCCGGGCGCCGGCGCCTCGGGGGTCTCGGGTGGCACGAGCTTCACGGTCTGCCCCTCGTCGTTCACGTCGGCATGCGAAGCGACCTCCTGGCCGTCCAGGGCGAGCGACTCGAAGGCCACGACCGCATGCCCGGAAAGCTTCGCGCCGTCGAAGGTGAAGGTTACCTCCTGCGTGCCGTCCGCCGCATCGGGCACGAAGGCCACGGTGGAGGTGACGGCCTTGCCGTCCGGGCGCACGGGCTCGCCGGTCTCCTTGTCCACGAGCGTGCCGGTGAGCGTGTACTCCTCGCCGGGCGTGAGCCCCGTGCAGGAGACGGTGTCCACGATGGTCACCGAGTCGTCGGCCACGGCCTCGTGGTCGCCGTCGTCCGCGTCGGTCGCCTCGGTCTGCACGCCGGGCGCGGGAGGCGTCTGCGTGGGCGGCGCATCGTTGGTGAGCGTGCCCAGGTCCACGGTCACGCCATCGCGGTGGACCGAGACGTCGAAGGCCGGGATGAGCGCGCGGTCGGCATTGGCCTCTGAGGGCTGCTCCTCGACCGTGTAGTCGTCGTAGGGCAGCGCGCCCTTGGCGTCGTCGGGGTCGGAGCCTCCGAACCACACGCCGGAGTCCGCCGTGCCGCCATTGGTGTCCTTGGTGTGGGCGTTCCAGCTGGCAGCCGTGGAGGCCTGGCCGTTGCCGTCGGTCACGATCATGTGGCTCTCGCCCGTGGTCTTGCTGGTGATCTTGAAGGGCACGCCCGCGAGTCGCTGCTGGTGCCGTCCGCCACCTTCACGAGCGCGAGGTCGCCGCGCACCACCTGCTCGGTGAACTCGCCTTCGGGCGTGAGCTCGAAGACCGCGGAGCCGTGTGGCCCGCATCCTCATTGGCGGGGCGGCACGCCAGGCCTTCCTGCACCACCTGACCTGCATGAGGTGCGCCGGGACCGACAGGCGCCAGCTCGAGAGGCGGGTAAAGGAAGGAGCGCGCAAGGGCAGGTGGGCCGCCACCGTGCGCGCCCTCTCCTGCGTCAGGAGCATAGACGAGATAAGCGCGTTCTGCCTGGCCGCGGAGGCTGGCTGCCTCTCGGGGTTCCCCGCCGCACCGGAGTATGCGAGCTGGTGCGGACTCGTCCCCTCCGAGCACTCGTCAGGCGAGAGGGAGGAGACGGGGCACATCGCCAAAGCGGGCAACTCCGCGTCGAGGAGGACGCCCGTCGAGAGCGCCTGGCACCATGCGAGCTGCTCGGCAAGGCCCAAGCGGCTCCCCGGCGAGTGGGGCGCGCCCACTGCCGCCATACGCCCGCGCGGCAACGCCTGCGCCCGCGAGCTCGCCTGCTGGGTCTGGGAGATAGGCCGTGGGGCGGAAGGCACCTATCACAGGTAGTTCCCCCGTATCCCATGGGCATCTCTGCCAGGAGGGCCTGCGGCCCTCGACGCACCGCCGGGAGCCGCTCGCGACTCCTTTTTTGGACAACCGCAAGGCTGCATCCGCCACAAAGACTGACGTTCGCACGAAGCTCCCAGGCGAAGAATCGAACTGCGACACCACGCCTCCCTACCAATTGCTGGGCCCTATGACCGGCAGGGGCGCGGGCACAAGCCCGCGAACATTAGCTTGCCAGGCAAGCGTCGACCAAGAGATGCGTGCCCCCAGGCCCACGCCTGGCTGGAAGTGACGGCAGGCCGCTTGACAACGCTTCTCTCGCATTAAAAGAAAGGCCAGGGGTTTTCGCCGCTGACCTCCAGTTTTATAGTCGCGGTGGCAGAATTTGAACCTGTGACCTCCGGGTTATGAGCGACCCAGAGGGCGTTTCATACCAGTTCCAGCGATTCCAGAATTGCAGCGAACGGTACCTGAACTGTGGTTTTCCCATTCTCCACGTTCTGTGCGCTCTGGGTTTCCTGTCCTTCCGACATCCGTTTGTCGGTCATTTGTTGGTTCTGATGTCGGTGAGAATGTCGGTTAACAAATGGCTGTGGAAAACGGACGTTTGGAGGACCGATGGAGTACGCGAGCAGGGGGCCTGAGGAGGCGCGGCGACACCGACCAGTGGGAGGTGACGCTCTCCCGCAGGAACCCGATAACCGGGGAGCCCGAGAGGCTCTACTGCATCGCGAGGGGCAGGACGAGGCAGGCAGCCGAGAAGGCGCACGACGAACTCATAGCATAGTGCAGCTCGAGCTGGAGGGCGGCACCGCGACGTCCAACGTGTGCGTTCGCGACTTCATGGACGCGTTCCTGCGCTACAAGGAGGGTTCCAAGACGATAGAGCCCTCCACGGTACGCAGCTACCGCGCCGAGACAAAGCAGATCTGCCACTACCTGGGCGATGTGAGACTCTCGGCGCTCACCGTGGCCGACGTCAACGGCTGGATGGCCCGCATGACCGCCGACAGCTATGCGCCGAAGTCGGCGGCCAAGCCCTTCCACCTCTTGAAGCAGGCGCTCAAGTGGGCGATGTCGCAGGACCTGGTGCGCAAGAACGTCTGCGAGTTCTGCAAGCCGCCCAAGTGGGTGAAGACGCCCATAAACGCGCTCGATCGCGCCGAGCGCACGCGCATGCTGAGGCTCGCCGTCGCGGCCGAGGCCACGAGCCCGCTGGGCCTGGCCATAGAGCTCGCGCTCACCACCGGCATGAGGCGCGGCGAGGTGTGCGCGCTGCGCTGGAGCGACGTGGAGGGCGACGGCACCGTGACCGTCTCCCACACGCTGGGCAACGGCGAGGGCGGCTTCTACCTGAAGGAACCCAAGACCGGAAGCTCCGCGCGCACCATACCGCTCACGGCGCACACGGCGGCGACCCTCAGGGCCAAGCGCGCCGACTCCCGGCGCGTGCTGGCCAAGATGGGAGTCCCCGCCGGCGACCCCTTCGTACTGGGGACGCAGGAGCCCGAGAGCAGGCCCTACAACCCCACGCAGCTGGGGAAGGACTTTCTCGGCGTTCTGCAAGATGAACGGCTTCGACTGCACGTTCCACGACCTTCGGCACATCTTTGCCACCATGATGATCGGGAACGGCTGCGACGTGCGCACCGTGGCGAGCTACCTGGGGCACGCGAGCGTGAACATGACGCTCGACATCTACGCGGACGTGGACCCGGAGGCAAAGAGGGCCGCCGTGGGCAAGGTGGACGAGAGCTTCGACCTGGACATGAGCTCGCCGGCGCTCTGGGAGCCGCAGGTCGCACAGCCAGCCGCCGAGTCGGAGGGCCTCACGTTCACCGTGGGACAGCTAGAGGCCATGCTCGCCGAGACCAAGCGGAGGGAGGCCGGCCATGAGGGCGCTTAGGGCACTGCTGCGGTTGCTGAAGGCCGTCGCGCGCATCGCGCTGCGCTGGATGTAGCCGCGCCGCTAGAGCCTACTCGAACCCGAGGTTCGACCTCCACGGGCCCCTTTACCTGTGAGGCCCTCGGACGGGCCGGCTTTACTCGAACCTACTTGGACCTACTTGGACCCATGCAGGGAATAGTACTGCGACGGGTCGTGGGCGCTGTTGCCGTGCCAGTCCAGAATCCCCTTCTTTACCAGGGACTTGAGGGCTGGTCGCGAGACCTTTACGCTGCGGCCGAGGTGGTCGGTGAGCTCTCTGGCGGTCACCCGCCCCCTACCGTACACGTACTGGAGGGCGGCGAGCTCGTACTCGCCCAGGGCGCCAAGCGCGTCCTCGCCGATGTCACTCGCGATCGTGTCGCCCCGGCGCAGGACGCGCGAGGTCGCGCTGTTCTCGAGCGTGAGCCTCACCGAGGCGCCGTTCGGCTCCGAGAAGGTGGGCTCCCTCAGGAAGAAGCTCGCCATCTCGTCGTATATGCGCTGCACGCCCTCGTTGAGCTCCCTGACCCAGCCGAACTCGACCAGGGTGCGCGCGATCGTAGGGTTGCGCGACCAGCGGGTGTACTTCATGTTCTCGAGCGTCACGATGTTGGGGAGCTTGCCCGGACTCGTTATCTCGAGGCGGTCGTCGTACATCATCACGCGGATGTGGTCGCCGCTCATCGCGTAGTCGCGGTGTGTGACCGCGTTAACGAGTCCCTCGAACCAGGCGAACTCCGGGTACTCCGGTATGACCTTGAACCTGCCGTCGTCCCCGAGGTACTGGAACTCCCTCAGCTGGCTCGAGATGAACTCCTTCGCGCCATCGATGGTCTTGGGGAGCGGCCCGTCGAAGGTCCTGTCCTTGACTATGTTGAGCCTGCGCCCCGTCTCCATCTTGCTGCCGTCGAGGCGGATGACGCACACCCGCGCCCACGGCATGAATCTGGCGGGGCTCTCCGAGAAGAGGAGGACTCCCGCGTTGGTGAGGTGGCCGTCCTGGAGGAAGCCGCGGCTCCGGAGGACCTGCTCGTCGCTCGCCTCCGTGCCGAGCTCGGCCTTGTAGCGGGCCATCACCTCGGGGTCCACGTCCCCTATCGAGGAGCGCTCCTGCACCTTGTCCTCGTAGCGGCGCTGCTGACCATCTAACGACCAGAGCTCAACCTCATCGGTTATGATTTTCCGGGTCCATCCTCTCCTCGGCCTGCGAGGCGGCGCCGCTAGCCTTGCAGCAGGCCAGGGCGCTCGCCGTTGGAGCCGGCCGTCTCCCTGGTCGGGGGTGAGACCAGTTTCACGGTCTGGCCTTCGTCGTCGATGTCGGCGTGGGACGCGACCTCTTCCCCACCCGTGCGCGAGGACGGTGTACGCAACCTCGTCATGGGCGGCCATCTGGTCCGCGCGGCGCCGTCGGCGCTCTCAGGGGAATCAGCGCATTGCGGCAGGCCGCGAGAAGGTGTTCCTGGATTTTACTATCGGCCCGGAGTTCCCACGGGCGTCCGCGGACGTCTCGCAATAACGCTCGCGCAAACCAGAGACACACCGGCGTGGACAGGCGGAACTCGGGAAGCTACTTGGGAACTTAGGAAGACCGCGCTTCCCAAGTTCCCAAGTTTCGAGCCAATGAACGGCCAACGAAAACGCGCTTTCGCCCTGCAACAAGGCCGCCTGCTGCGCCTTTCTCGGGATATAATGCAATCTACTTAGGAACTTTACTTCGGAACTTAGGAAGTCTTCCCTTCCCAAGTTCCCAAGTTCGTCGAAGGAGGGCCCATGTACATAGCCAGCGACGAAGACCTTGCCGCCGCGATGGACCGCATGAGGAAGGCCGGCACAGACTTGGCCGAGTACGAGGTCAAGTCCGCCGCGGGCGGGTTCCCCAAGAGCATCCCCGATACGATATCGGCGTTCGCGAACACCTACGGCGGGACCATCGTGCTCGGCGTGTCCGAGAAGGACGGCTTCTCTCCGGTCCCGGACTCCGATACGAAGACGCTTCAGTCGAAGCTCGCGCAGGCGGCCCGCGAGCTCGTCGAGCCCCCGCAGGCCGTCGACCTCCTTGTCCTGCAGCTCGAAGGCCGTCCCGTGGTGGTGGCCAACGTGCGGGAGGCCCCGGTGCGCGAGAAGCCCTGCTTCGTGAGGAAACTCGGGCAGATGGGCGGGTCCTTCGTCCGGACGGGCGATGGGGACCATAGGATGTCGCTCTACGAGATCGACCGCTTCATCGAGAACCAGCACCGCACCGCGCGCAACGACGCCGAGCCGGTTCCTGACGCGACCCTCTCCGACCTCGACGAGGACCTGCTGGAGGGATGGCTCTCCCATGCGCGCGCCACGACGCTCGACCGGTCGAGGGCGGTGGGCGACGAGGAGCTGATGGCCAACCGCCGCGTCGCCGCCGTGGACGGGCATGGCGTCCTCCGCCCCACGCTCGCGGGAATCATGGCCCTCGGCAAGTACCCGCAGAAGTTCTTCCCGCGTCTGGACGTGGTGTTCACCAGATACCCCGGCCCCCGCAAGGGCGAGCTGGACGAGGCGGGCAGGCGCTTCGTGGACTCGGCCAACGTCGACGGCCCCATCCCGCAGATGGTGGTGGAGACCGTGCGCGCCGTGTCGCGGAACATGAAGCACGGGGCAATCGTAAGAGGGGCCCTGCGCGAGAACGTGCCGGACTACCCCCTTCCCGCCGTGCGCGAGGCGGTAGCGAACGCCCTCATGCACCGCGACTACTCCGTCGACGGGCAGGGCACGCCGGTCCTCGTGGACATGTACCCCGACCGGCTGGAGGTATCCAACCCAGGCGGCCTCTTCGGGTCGCTCACGGTGGACAGGCTGGGCGAGAGGGGCGGCACCGCGTCGAGGAACCAGTTCCTGGCCCGCATCCTGGAGGACGTCCCCTACACCGACTACGACGGCAGCACGGGTCGCGTCGTGGAGAACCGGGGCTCCGGCATCCCCACGATCAACCGGGAGCTCGCCGACGCACTCATGGAAAGGCCGATCGTGCGCAGCACGCTCGACGGGTTCGACATCACCTTCAGACACAGGAGGATGACCGAGGCCGAGGGCGCGGGATACTCCAAGGGCAACATGGAGGAAGCGGTGCTCGCATACTTCTCGGAGCACGAGAGCGCGAGCACCTTCGAGGTCGCCAAGGCCTCTGGCACGTCGACGAAGACTGCGCTGCGCTACATCAAAGCGCTCTTAGACGAGGGACTGCTGGAGCCCATCGGGACCAAGAACAGCCCGAAGAGAAGGTACCGGCTGAGCTAACGGGGATGATGCGGCACGGAGCTGCGGGGCCGCGTCGACAAGGGCACGTGGCTCACTGCGGTCATCACCTACCGGCAGGGCCGCGGGCGCAGGCAACGCTCGTTTTCGGGCGAAAAAAAATGGTAATGCTCGAATCGATTCGTCGGCAAAATATCGGTTAAAAGAAACCCCGACCTGCCTTCGCAGGTCGGGGTTGTAGTTTTGGTCGCGGGGGCAGGATTTGAACCTACGACCTCCGGGTTATGAGCCCGGCGAGCTACCAGACTGCTCCACCCCGCAATGTCTGGGCGCAACCTGTGCGCAAAGAGATAATATAGGGACCCGAAGGCAGACGGTCAAGCTCCATCGTGACTTCCAACATATCCCTTCACAATTGCGCCACGATTCGTCCGCTCTATGCAATTTCACGCGGATTTGCTCACAAGAGAGGTCTTACATGGACACCACACCCCTCGCCTCTGCCCTTGCATCCCTGCTCGTAGGCTATGCCTTCGGCAACTTCCTCACGGCGGACGTCGTCGCGCGGGTCCTCACGCACAAGAGCGCCTTCCAGACCGGCGTGGGGAACCCAGGAATGGCAAACATAGGTCATGAGCTGGGCAAAGGTGCGGCCCTTGTCGTCCTCGCCGGAGACATCCTCAAGGTGGTCGCCGCCTGGGTCCTCTGCCGCACACTCTTCCCCGGCAGCGCCGAGCTCGCTGGCAACGCCGCCGCCCTCGCGACCACCCTTGGCCACAACTTCTCCGCCTGGCATCGGTTCCGTGGCGGAAAGGGCGTGACCACCACCTGCTCGGCAATCATCCTCGCCGCTCCCGCCCTCGGGATCGCGAGCTGCCTCATCGGCCTCGCCACCGTCGTCGCCTCAGGCTACCTCTGCTATGGCGCCGTAACGATCACCCTCGCCTACCTCGTGGGGTCGGTCGTCCTCGCCGCGACGGGAGCCTCCTCTCCCCTGCTCGTGGCCTTTACGCTCGTGCTCTGCGCGCTCATGTTCGTCGCCCACTGGAGCGCGATCCAAGCTGCGCGCAACGGCAGCGCCCGGCGGGCGAGCATCTCGGTCAAGCTGAGGGAGAAGCTGGGACTGCGCGGATAGCGCCGAGCACGTCCGACGCGTCTTCTGGAGCGCACCAGCTGAAGCCGAGCACGTCCGACGCGTCTGGTTGTCTCGTCAGGACGTCCAGCGCGTCTGAGCCTCTCTTCAACACGCCTGACGCGTGCGAATTTCTCCCCACAACGCCCAACGCGCGCGACTTTCTCTCCACTACGTCCAACGCGTCTGGCGATGTGACGTTTGCGCAGGTCAGCGTTTTCAGAGAAACGCGTTGGACGTCTCGTGATAAATCTGCACGCGTTGGACGCTCTGGCGGCGGAGAGAAACGCGCTGGACGCCCTCGCGACATAGCCGCACGCGCCAGACACCCCTCGCGCCCGCGGCGCGCGCCCTACGCGCGCATGAAGCTCGCAGGCTCGTCCGTGCCCGCCACCTGCGCGAGCTCGCGCAGCGCCTCGGGAACGCCGTCGTCCAGGCAGGCCCCGACATGCCAGCGTGCCGTCTCGGCAGCCACCGGCATGGCGTTTGCCACCGCAACGGAGTTGGGAACGCGCTCCATCATCTTGACGTCGTTCTCGCCATCACCGAAGAAGGCGACCTCGTCGTCCGAGATGCCCATGGCCGCGATGAGCTCGTCCAGGCCGGATGCCTTGCTGACGCCCTTGGGAAGCACGTCGAACCAGTGGGTGATGGGTGCCACGATGTCGAACTCGGGCGCGAGCCGCGCGGCGATGCGACGAACGTAGCCCATGTTCTCGTCCGGGCCGTCGCAGGCGATCGCGGAGGCGATGAAGTCGATGTCGGGCAGCTGCTCGCAGAGGATGCCGTTGAAGCGCAGACGACTCTCGTACGCCGCCATCTCTGCCGTGCGCGCGCCGAGGACGTAGACGGGGTTGCTGTGGTCGGTCTTGGCGGGATACGCGCAGAGGAAGACGCCCGGCACGGCGAAGAAGGCGTCGGCAAGCCGCTGGAGCGCCTCCTTGTCCATGTAGTGCACGGCGACGAGCTCGCCGTCGAGCTTGACCTTCTTGCCGTTGGAGAGGATGCCCGTCTCGAAGCAGGACTCGTCGCCGCCGAAGAAGCGCCTGAGCTCCTGCTCGTCACGGCCCGTGGCGGGACCGAAGCGCAGGCCTGCCTCGCGCACGAGGGACACCGCCTCGAAGACCGAGTCAGAGACGCGGTCCTGCCCAAAGGGAATCAGCGTGTTGTCCATGTCCGAAAGAGCAAGCTTGATCATTGCGACCCCCGTCATGCGGGACGCCGTGGGCGCCTGCGTGCTGGAAGAGCGGACCGGCCCGCCGGGAGACCCCGGCCGCGAGCCGTGCAGCCCAGTCTACCACGCGCGACTCGCGCCCCTCGAGGCGTGGGGCGGCCGCGGGCCGCCAAACCCACCATTCCGCCAAGGTCCACAGGCGCGCCAGCGCAATGGAACAAGAGCGTGAAATGCGCTGGCCGACGTCCGCCATCAAGGCTAGACTGCCCCACGGACTCATCGGAATGGCGCACGTCGTTGCGCCAGGCGCGACAGGGGAGCTCGGCGCATGAGCGAAGCGAACGACACGGAGAGGCCCGCAAGCCAGGTCCAACGCAGGCGCAACAGGCTGGGGAACGTCGCGACGGTCCTCTCGATCGTCATAGGCATCGTCGCCTTCATGGCAGTCATCGCCGTGCCCGTGATTGCCTCCATAGAGCCCGGCTGGCCCCTCTACGACTTCATCAACGACGAGGTCCTCGACGGACCCCTGGGCTGGCTGCTGGGCCTGTACTTCTTTCTCGACATCGCCTTCTTCATCTGGCTCATCGTGTGGCTGAACGAACGCTTCGAGACGCTGGTCGACCGCCTGGTGCCCGACCCCACGGCACCCGCGCGCGACCGCAGCCTGGAAGAGGCGGCAAAAAGGAGGGCGCACTCCCCCGCAGCGCCACCCTCCCCCACCAAGCCGCTCACGAGAGAGGAGCGCGCGGCGCAGGCGGGGAGGCGCCGGAGGACAGTCGCCATCGTCCTGGTCATCGCCTACCTGGTCGTCCTCCTCTCGATGTTCGTCACGAACCTCGCCGGGATGGCGCTCAACGGCGGCTCGACCAACCTCTACTTCTTCTCGCTCCCGTTCTGGGCCGTCGTCGCCGTGGGCCCCTTCGCGTACCTGAGGGCCGCGCATAAGCTGGTTCCAGCGCTCAACGCGAAGCCAGGGCCAGGCGAGAGGGACGCTGGCGACGTCTCCGAGGGCGATTCCGGAAACGTTCCCGAGGGCACTCCCACGATCGGCCAGAAGGCGCGGAACATGGGGCTGCTGTCGATGATGGGAGGTTGGCTCCAAAGTATTCCCGTGGGTCTTCGGCCCGCCTTCCGCACCGCCGGGAGCATCCTCTTCGGCCTGGTCATCCTCGTCGGCTTCGTCGTGCCCCGCGTCCTCGACGTCCCCTACGCCCTTCGCCCCTCGGTCGTCGTGATCAGGTCGTACGAGGTGAAGAGCGCCCTCTTGCGGGCGACGGCCACCGAGCCCCTCTATGCGGTGCACGCGACGGGCGAGGACGGCGGGAGCTACACCTACTCGATCTCGAACCCCAGCGAGACCGACTACTACACGCAGCCCGTCGTGATGCAGGTGCTCCCGCACTCCGGGCGCGTTGTCGGCGTCAAGGAGGGGTACCAGGCCCTCGAGCTGCTGCACGACGCGGGTCGCCTGACCGACAGCGAGTACGACGAGGCAGAGAAATACCTGCTCACCAGGGGCACTCTGTAGCGAGATGCCCATCCGCGGGGCGTGGAGGGCGGAGAGGCCCGCGCTCACGGGAGCGGCGCCTTTGGACGGAATTCGTCGCTCCTCGCCGTCAGGCACCTCTCGCCATCAGGCGCCCCTCGCGGTCAGACGCCCCTCGCGTCGAGCGCCTCGGAGAGCTCGTCCGCCCGCTTGACCGACATGACGAGGTAGGGCACCGCTGCGGCGACCAGGGCGCGCGTCCCCGAGAGCCCCCGGGCCGCAACGGCGTCCCTCGCCTGCGCGTAGGTTGATCGAGCGAGCGGAATCGCCGAGGCGGCCAGCATGATCAGCAGTCCCAGGCGCGCGGAATCGACGCCGAGGGGACGCAGGAAGCCCAGCGCGGACGTGAGAGTGCGGAGCAGGTCGGTCGCCCGCGTCGTGTACGCGAGCAGGTCGCAGAGCAGGACGACGGAGACGATCCTGCCGGTGACGGCCACGACCCGGGCCGGCCCCTGGAAGGGCGCCTGGGCGAGCACGGTGAACGCGACGAGCCACCTGATGGACCAGGCGTCCCGGGCGAGCGAGGCGATGCCGAAGCCCGAGGCGAGGTGACCCGCAGCGGCGGCCACGAGGAGCAGGATGGCCACCCAGCCCGGGGACGTCGCGGCGGCCACGGAGCAGGCGAGAAGGGCGAGGAGCTTCGCCCCCGCAGGGAGGCGATGGAGGGGCCCGTCCCCCGCCCAGTACAAGGCCCCCATCACTCCCACCTCGCACGATAGGCGTCGACCACCCGGGGCGCGGGCCCCCGGTCGACGATGGTGCCGCCCTCCATCAGGACGGCCTCGTCACAGCCCGCGGCGAGCGCGAGGTCGTGCGTCGCGACCACGAGCGGGCGGCGGAGCCCCCCGAGGAGCAGCCGGCCGATGCGCAGCGCATTGGGCAGGTCGAGCATCGTGGTCGGCTCGTCCGCAAGGACGAGCTCGGGGTCGCGCACGACGGCGGAGGCGATGGCGAGGAGCTGCTTCTGTCCGCCGGAGAGGCTGTGGGCCGGGACGTCGGCAAGGCGGTCCAGGCCGAGGGACTCGAGGGTCGAGGCGACGCGGCGTCCGGCCTCCTTCGCACCCAGGTGGAGGGGGCCCAGGGAGAAGGCCACGTCCTCGGCCACCGTCGGCATGACGATCTGGGCGTCGGGGTTGGTGAAGACGAACCCCACCCGCTCGTGCAGGCGCCTCCGCTCCTCCCAGGCGTCGAGCCCGAGCACGCGGGCCCTCCCCGAGGTCGCCCTGGCGAGGCCGTCGATCACGCGGAGCAGGGTCGACTTCCCCGAGCCGTTCCGGCCTATCACGGCCAGGGTCGTCACGTCTGCCTCGAGGGACACGTCGCGGAGGATGGTAGCCCCGTCGACGACGAGCCCCACGGCATCGAGCTCGACGTCAGCCAACGTCGCCGTCCCGCGCGACCCTCGAGGTGCCAAGGGAGTCGGACCACGCGGCGGGGTACGCCCGCCAGAGCACGCAGGCGACCGTGGTGGCAAGCACGGCCTTGACGAGGTCGCCGGGGACGAACACGAGGGCGGACAGCGCGGTCTGAGGTATGCCCTGCCCGAGCACGAGCGCCGTCCCGGGTATGCCGAACAGGTACGGGACGGCGACGCCGCCCACGAGGCAGGCCACGAACGTCCGGACGGGCGTGACCCTCCCGCCCGACTGGGCGATGAGGCCGCACGCGCAGGAGCCGGCGACGAACCCGACTAGGTAGCCGACGGTCGGTCCCATGAACAGGGCGAGGCCGCCCGCCCCGCCGTGCAGCACCGGAAGGCCGATGGCGGCAAGGAGGAGGAGCACGACCACCGAGAGCGGAGCGAGGCAGGGCCCGAGCACGATGCCGGCGAGCATGACCGCGAAGGTCTGCAGCGTGATGGGCACGGGGCCCACGGGGACGGACGTCCATCCCCCGACGGCGATGAGCGCGGCGAACGTCGCCACGCGCGCGAGGTCGCGGTTCTCCAGGCGCCGAGGCGCCCCCTTGGCCTTACCCATGACCTTCTCCCGTCTCTCGATGGCCAGCCATGGGCATCCTAGTGAAGGCCAGGCGAGAAACGCAAGGAACTTATTGACTTGTCAACATTCTCCACGAAAGCCAGCGGGCGGAACGGGGCGGTGGCATGGCCCCGCAAGACCTAGGCGAGCGGAAGCACGATGGCAGCACGCGCCCCCAGGGCGGCTCCCCCGCCGTCCTCGCGGTTGGAGAGCTCGAGCCTGCCGCCGTGTGCGGAGGCGACGTCCGCAGCGATCGAGAGCCCGAGCCCGAAGTGGGAACCCGCCCCGGAGGTGCGCGACGCGTCCCCGCGCCAGAAGCGCTCGGCCCCGTGCGCCAGGACGTCGGGCGAGAAGCCCTCCCCGTCGTCCTCGACGGCGATGGCAAGGTGCTGCGAATCGCTAGAGAACGCAAGCATCACGCGGCCGCCCCCCGCGTGCTCGCAGGCGTTGCCAGCCAGGTTGAGCACAGCGCGCGCGAGGGCGTCCCCGTCCCATCGCGGCTTCGGCAGCTCTCCCCTCGCGACCACGTCGCACAGGCCCCGGAAGGACGGCTCCCGCGACGTCTCGAACTTGAGGCCATGGGCGGAGACGAGCCTCCCCACCTCGCCCTCCAGACCGTCTGCCAGGGCGGCCGGGTCCACGGGCGCGAGGTCCAGCACCTCTGCATGCCCGCGGGACGCCTCGACGATCCTCCCCACGAAGGCGTCCATGGAAAGCATCGCGTCGCGTATGGCACGAACGCAGGTGGCCTGCTCGTCGCCGAGCCTCCCCTCCCCGACGTCCTCGGCCAGCAGCTCGGCGTTGCCGAGCGCGACCGTGAGCGGCGTCTTGAGGTCGTGGGCGAGCGCCGCGACCTGCTCTCGTGCCCGCCGCTCCGCCGCCCTCTGCGCCTCGAGCGAGCCCTTCAGCGAGAGGCGCATCTCCTCCATGGCGCGCAGGACGTCGTCCACCTCGGCAACGTCGCTCTTCCCCACGGGTGCTTCGAGGTCCTGCCTGCCGACCGCTTCCGCCGCCCGCACCAGGGGGGCCATCTTGCGCGTCAGCACGCGGCCGGCACGCAGGGCGATGAGGGTGACGGCCGCGACCAATGGGAGCAGGATGGACCACATCAGCAGGTCCTGAGGATTGGGCAACGCGTCTCGCAGGCCCTTGTCGGCCCACTGGGGGACGATGTCGTAGCAGAGCACGCAACGGCCCCCGTCCGGCAGGTCGACGACAGCATAGAAGGACGAGCCGGACGTCGTGGGCCGGATGTCCCCACCTCCCCGCCCGGCGGCCAAGGTCCGTGCCTCATCGAGCTGGCGCCCGCCCATGTCGGACCCAAGCAGCCTGCCGTCCGCACCGAAGCGCGCATAGCGGTATGCCGACGGGATGCCGGAGGAATCGAAGGAGGGCTGGCTGGCAAGGACGGACGCGACCTCGTCCAGGTGCGTCTCGCCATAGTTGGCCACCAGGACGGTACCGGACTGCATCTGCCCACCGAAGACGCCCAGTGGGATTCCCAGGGCGAGAAGCGCCGCCACGAGCACATAGAGGAAGTAGCGCGAGATCACCAGGGCGAGGGGGGTCCGCGTGCGCCGCGGCAACGGCCCTACGTGGACCATCGGTACCCCATCCCCCGCACCGTCTCGATGGGGTCCACGCCCGCGGCATGGAGCTTGGCGCGCGCGTTGCTCACGTGCATCGACACGGCGTCGTCCCCCGCGTCCGACGCCCACCCAAACGCCCTATCGCGAATCTGGTCGCGCGAGAGAACCTGCCCGTCGTGTCGCGCGAGGAACTCGCAGATGGCGTACTCCGTGGGCGTGAGCGCCACGGGCCTTCCGGCGACGGAGAGCGCGCGACCACCGAGGTCGAAGCGGACGTCGCCGAGGGCAAGAACGTGGGTGTGGGTACGTCCCTCTCGCCTCAGGTGGGCGGCCACCTTGGCGCGCAGCTCGGCCACCCCGAACGGCTTGCGCAGGTAGTCGTCTGCGCCCAGGGCGAGCCCACGCACGGCGTCCTCCTCGGCCACCCTGGCGGTGAGGAAGACTATGGGGGCGTCCACGAGCTCGCGGATGCGTCCGACCAGCTCGAAGCCGTCCATCCCGGGCATCATCACGTCGCAGAGGACGAGGTCGTAGCGCGAGAGGTCACGATCGGGCACGGATGTTGGGTCGTTCTCGACGTCGACCACATGCCCGTCGCGCGCGAGGGCACGGGCGAGCAGGTCCGTGATCGCCCGCTCGTCGTCTATCGCCAGGATCCGCGCCATGGGACCCCACCGTCCTCTCCCTCCGGCCCCGGGGACCGCAGTTCCGTCACCGCCATGATAGGCAAGGAGGGCGCCCGCACGCCATCCCCCAGGCCCGCGTCACCCCGCACCGAGGACGTCGTGCGCGGTCTGCGGGACCTCGGACTCGTCGACGCCGTCATAGCGCACGCCCGAGCTCCCCTTCGCCTCGATCCTGAGCCACCCCTGTCCGGACGCCTCGCGCCCGAAGAGGATGATGGTCACCATGAGACGCGTGCCATCCTCTGCGGACGCCTCCACGTCGTAGACGTAGTTCACGCCCGATCCGGACGCGTCCGGATATGAGTCCACGTGGGCCCCCGGAGCCGGACAGCGCGCCCACACCATGCGGGACGGCACGGGCAATAGCCTGTCGGCCGTGCTCTTGGCCACCGTTCCGGCACCAGAGCATCCCTGAATCGCGGCGCATGCGAGCATAGTTCCCGCTGCAAGCGCAAGGATCACGACGACCCGTCCCCACGTTCTTACGACCATGCCGAACACCCCCTACTCCCCGCGACGCGCGGGCTCGAAGCGCGCGACCCACCACTGCACGGCCACCGCGAGCAGGGCGGTCGTCACGACGCACGCACCCGCGAGCCAGGTCAGCGCAGCCGCGACGGCACCCGCCCCGCCAGAGACGAAGAGCTCCACGCCGAGGGAGCCCAGGCGTGCGGACCAGCAAGCGGGAACCAGGCCGAACGCGCTCGTCCCGACGGCGGTGAGCTCCCCGGTCATGAGGCCGTGCGCGAGCCCGCCCACCGAGAAGAACGCGAGCATGAGCCCCGCCGCGCCCACGGCGATGGCCACGTTGCGGCCCCAGCGCAGCGCAACCGCGTAGAGGAGCAGGTAGAGCAGGATGCTGCCCAGGGACAGGCCCGCAAGCGCAAGCACCCACACGCCCGCCCCGAACGGACTCCTGCCCGCCACATGCAGCACGGTGGCGAAGGTGCCCAGCGAGAGGGCGAGGGCGGCCGTCCCCATCAGCCACAGGACGCAGAGGCGCGCAGACAGGGCAATCCGACGCGACGGGACGGACAGCAGGGCCGAGAGTCCCGTGGCCTCCCCCTCGCCGTCCGCGTCCAGACCACAGACGATGCCCGCCATGAGAGGCATCAGGGCCCCCAGCAGCTGCACGAAGGCATCCGACCCCATGGCCGGGTCCCAAGGCGCATAGGCGAAGTACGCGCCGCAGGCGAGGCCCGCCGCGAGCGCACAGGAGAGGTGGAGGGGCACGAGGGGCGACCGGCGCAGCCGCAGGGCCTCCGCATGCAGGGCGCGCGGAAGGGTCGTCCTGGGCGCGGCGCCCCTGCCGGAAGCCCGCGACCCGCCCTTGCGCGCCCTCATCTGAGCTCCTCCGAGCGAGAGACCCAGACCGCCCCCGCCGCCGTCAGGGCGGCGGTGAGCGCGCAGGCCACGGCGAGCGCGAGCGCGACATGGCCTCCCTGGGAGACCGCCTCCACCGTCGCCATGCCGGCCGACGCCGGCTCGCCGCTGGGCAGCACGGGCAAAAACGCCGTAGGCAGCACGATGGTGGCCGTGGGCGGGCAGGCGGGCCAGAACGGCACGGCCGACCAGCCGAAGCTCAAGGCCAGCTGGACCGCCAGGGGGACAAAGATGCCCGCAAGCATCCCCACACGCATCGTGAGCAGGAGCGTTGCCGGGATCATCCACGAGCTCGCGACCACGAGGGAGAGCGCCGCCGCCAGCATCGACTGCAGGCTTGACGCCCCCTCGGGAGCCACGAGCGACAGCGCCACGTACACGGCCAGGACCACCAGGTTGGCGAGCAGCGAGAGGCCCAAGCACCAGACGACCTTGGCGCACCACGCGCGTCCGAGCGGCACGCCGTCGGAGAGCAGGGCGCGGTTTCCCATGCGGGCATCTGCGTTGGCCACCGTGGCGGCGACGAGCGAGAGCATGACCGGCATCAGCAGCACGTACCAGTAGTTCCAAGGCGTGTACGAGACTTCCGAGCCCGGCACGATCAGGACCGCCAGGGCCGCCAGCAGCGGGAAGGGCAGGGCGAGGGCGACCGCCAGCCGCAGGGGCGCGGCGTGCCTCGACTTCAGCGCTTCCGCGCGCAGCACCGAGACGAGCGTGGCGCCCACGGCCCCGGTCCCCTTGGCACTCTCGCCCCTCCGCGCCGCATGGCGCGACGCGGCGGTCATCTGGACCCCTCCTTCCGGCACACGTCCATGAAGAGCCTCTCCAGGTCCTCTCCCTCGCGCAGCGCGTCCTCGTAGGCGAGCCTGCCGCCCACGATGATGCCCACGGAATCGGCCATGTGCTGGACCTCGCCCAGGATGTGGCTGGAGAGCAGCACCGTGATGCCGCGCTCCGGGAAGCTCCTGACCAGCCCGCGCAGGTCCTCTATGCCCAGGGGGTCGAGGCCGTTGGTGGGCTCGTCCAGGATCAGCAGGCGGGGGCTCGCGAGCAGGGCGAGGGCGATTCCCAGGCGCTGCCGCATGCCCAGCGAGAAGCGGCCCGCACGCTTGGAGCCCGTGTCGGTGAGGTCAACCGTATTCAGGACCTCGCCGATGCGCCCCTCCGGCAGGCCGAGGAGCGTGGTGCGCACGCGCAGGTTCTCGCGGGCGGTGAGGTTGGGGTAGAGGGGCGGCTGCTCTACGAGCGAGCCTATGCGGTACAGGTCGTCGCGACACCAGGGGCGACCCTCGAAGAGCATCTCGCCCTCCGTCGGGCGCAGCATGCCCGTGATCATCTTGAGGGTGGTCGACTTCCCCGCCCCGTTGGGACCGAGGAGCCCGTATACCCTCCCCTCCTCAACGTGCAGCGAGACGTGGTCGACCGCCGTCTGGGCGTTCGCTCCACGTCCGAAGCGCTTGACCAACCCGCGCGTCTCCAGGACGCATTCAGCCATGGGATCTCCTTCCGTTCTGGCTTCTCGTCTTCGAGAACCAGTCTGGGGGCGATCCCTAAAGGAACGCTAAAGGACGTAGCCAATGCGGCCCTCCGGACGCGCCGGAAGGCGAGGCGGTGACGCGCAAACCAGGCGCAGAATGCGCGCCTGCCGACAAACTCGCAGGTCAATGAAAAGCGGCGCGCACTTGGGGAATGGCCTGCACGCCAATGATGCGCGAGCTGCGCCATTGGCCGGCCCTGCCGTGGAAAACCGTCACGAACGGGCGCCTGCACTAGGATGCCGAGAGCCGACCCCGAATCTCATCGAGCATCGAGGTGGCCCTCGCAACCTGGCTGGCAATCTCGTCCATCTCGCCCGCATACCGAGCCTGATGCTCCTCGGCGGCCCGGAAGGCGGCCAGTATGACTTCCCTGGAGACGTCGTTCATGTCGATTTGCTTGCGCAGGTACGTCTCCATGTCGTTACGATAGCGCTCCACGTCAAGTCGTCCCACGAGGTTCTCGAAGCGGTACCGTATGTCCCAGCGCGTGATGTCCCACCATGGCTCGGCATCCACCTGGGCAACGATGTCGAGAAGCTCCTGCATGCGCTCGTCAGACCAATCGCGGATCTCCTCCTGACGCACGGCAACAACCTCGGTCCGCCGTACGCCAGAGTCGATGTCCCCCTCGGTGGACTTCAGGGCGGACCCAAAGCGACCGGCCCACTCCGAGTCGGCTCCCAGCAAACGGGCCAGCACCCCCATGGCCCACGGGCGTCTGGCGCCACTCCTCACGATGGTGAGGAGCAGGGCCGCGAGGACCTTGCCTGCCAGGCCGATGCCAGCCAGCTGGCTCAAGAGGTCCTCGGCATGGGGATATTTTCCTATGGCAGCGACAAGCATGCCGAGCTCCTCCGGATGCTGTCGGATGTAATCCCTGGCATGGCTCGGGTCATCTGCGCACGCACCGATCAACCCCGCAATCCGCCGCTGCTGCGCGGCGGGCACGTTGTCCATGATCCATAGGGTGAAGTGGTTGATCGTCTTCCAATATCCGCTCGCCCTCCCAGAGGAGTCCAGCCTGAAGTCCTTGGAATTCGAGAAGAGCATCATGGGGGCATGGTTTCTCGGGAGGAAGCTCGCGTCACCGCGTAGGAGCCAGTTGAGGGCGGACCCAAAGCCCTCGTGGTCCTGCCCCGACTCCAGGAAGTGGGTGTCTCCCGCCACGGAGCAGGGCAGGGCGCTCACGAAATCGCCCTCGTAGTCATAGGCGTGGATGTGGGCCTTCCTCGCGGCAATCTGGGAGGCATACTTGTTCATGAAGTTGCGACTGAACCCCTGCCCGTCAAAGGAATAGCACTCGTCGACGTTGGGATTGGTCACTGCGACGTACATGGCCTTGTTGCCGCCCTTCGAGTGACCCGTCACAGTGACGTGGTAATCGCCACCGCACACCATCTGGTCGACATAGGCGCTCGCGGCCCTCTGGTTTGGGGTGTCGTACTCGTAGAGGCCCTTGAAGTTATCGCCCCACTCCCCCGTCGAACCCTGGGTCCCCTTGAAGACGATGTACATGTCGTTCGTCTGCCTGTTCACAAGGGTCAGGTTGCGGCTGGTCTGGCCGTTCGTGCCAGGCTGGGTAAGGTCCTTCACGCTCAGGCCGGCAATCTCGGGATCGTTCAGCGCGTGGTCAATGAGGGCCCTGTACTGCTCGTCGCTGATGTAGCCATCATGCTGGTTGGCTCTCCCGGCGTGGGACTTCATGTACTGGAGCAAGACCCTCATGTCGGACGTCCCAAGGGCCTTGTACGCGTTCGACATGCCCTCTTGGTAGATGAGGGTGTTGAGCTGGGCTAGCTGGTCGGCACCCAGGGACATGCCTAGCCCACCCCCAGAAGGTCACCGGTTTGCTGCCATGCGTGTTGTCCGGACCTCACGGCCTCGTCGGCCCATTCCCAGGCGAAGCTCGCCCCATCTAGGGGCTTGGTCACCTTGTGGGCCTCCCAGTGGATGTCCAGGCCGGTCCTCCTCAAGGCTTCCACCATCCTCGAGACGCGTCCGGAGTAGTCCTTCTCGCTCAGGGTGCATTCGGGCGAGAGGTACACCCACACGTGGCCGTCAAGGTAGGGGCCCATCACGGACAGGCTGGCATCAGGGGGGATGGAGACGCTCTGACCCTGGTCGTGGACATCGTTCTCCACCTCCGGGTAGGGCCTCTCGGTCATGCCCGCATCACATAGCCACGTACCTTGGGGAAGGTCTCCGAAGGCCGACGATGCCGCCGCCTCTGCCGCCGCTTCGTATTCCTCGTGTAGCCGCACGTATGGATAGGTGTCAGACCACTGCGACCCACCGTCTTGGGGAGCACCGCCCGGGAAGAAGGTGCACCTGCACGTCGCCCCTGCGAACGGGCCGGAATCCACCGTGCAGGTCACGCTGTCGGCCTCGGCGAGCACCCCGCGGGAAAGTGTCACCTCGGTTGCCCTGAACGTCTCACCGTACCTATCGGAGAGGTGGTCTTCCACGGCCTCGGCATAGCGGACGTTCTCCCGCGCGGTGACGGAAGGCCATGCGCCCCTCTCGAGGGATGAGAGCACCTCATCGGGCGCGCCCAGCTGTCTTGCCATCGCGCGGTCACGTTCGGTGACCTCTTCGCTCATGTTCGCTACCTCCTGCGTCGTGTGCGAGCTTCCCAGCGTGCCTGGCATGCAGCCCGCGCAACCAATCGCCACCAGGGCCGCAAGGGCCATTTCTGCGACCAGGGAGTGGGCACCCCTCACCATGAGGAGCCCCCACCGGTGCCGCCCCCTGCGGCGAGAGGACTCGCGTCTGATGGTTCGCCGATGCGCGCGTTTCGTCTCGCCGCCTCGAAGTCGGCTCCCTGGAAGTCCGCCTTAGCCGCAGCGATGTCATCGGCGAGCGCCGAGAGGGTGCCCGATAGTGCTGTGGCACAGGCTCCTATGGCCCGCCCCACGCCCTCAAGGGCCTGTCCCCCCGACCCCGTCGTCAGCGTAAGGGAGTAGTCGGCAGCCGTCACCATGGCGGCATCGTCAGCCAGGGAGCGAAGCATGGCGACGATGTCATCGACACTGTCGGGAACGATGGTTATCTGACCGGATTGTCCCATGGCTGCACCTCAATCGAACTGGGCGTCGTCGGCGTCAAGGTCCTCGATGAATGCATTGGTCTTCCCGATGATGGGGGCAAGCGCCTGCTCGAGCACGTAGAGGGCCCTGACGATCTTGGCTTTGTCGGCCTCAAGCGGCACGCTAATGCGCTCGGAGCGGATTCCGGTGGCAATAAGCAGGTCAATCAGCTTGGCAGACTCGCTGCCCAGCGCAACGAGCTTTTCCACGTGCTCCCGTGCGAGCCCGGCATCGTAGGCAAGCTCGTGGTCGGACACCTTAAAGCCCATGGAATTCCTTCCCTCGCATGAGTGCCACGCACCAAACGCCTAGCTGTTGTGTGCCAACAGGTTGTTGACAGTTTCCAGGTGACAAGGAGGGGGGACTCCTCCAAGCTGTGACTTGTCGAAGGTTGCGGCGGAGAGAGAGGAGCCCCCTTGTTCCAGCATCCTAACGCAAGGCTCACCCCCTTCGGGCGCCGCAGGCTCGTCGGCAGGGTCCGCTCCGGCGAGCGCGTGTCGGCCGTCGCGCGGGACGTGGGCGTCAGCCGCCAGACCGCCCACAAGCGGCTCGCGAGGGCGAGGGCCGGCGAGCCCCCCTCCGACCGCAGGAGCCGGCCGGGGAGGCCGGCCAGGCTCACGCCGCCCGG
>NZ_JH376563.1:1089827-1168740 GCF_000233535.1 Olsenella sp. oral taxon 809 str. F0356 | reverse complement strand
GCGGAGCCGCTCGGCGACGAGCGCAGGGAGGCCTGCCGCGGGTTCGCGGAGCGCGCCAGGGGCTTCTTCCGCGGCGTCGGCGTCGAGGCCGAGGGGGTCATGACCGACGACGGCGGCGGCTACCGCTCGAGGGCGTTCAACGAGCGGCCCGACGCGGCGGGGATCCGGCACGTCTACACCAGGCCGTACGGCCCCTGGCAGAGCGGCAAGGCCGAGAGGACGAGCCGCGCCCCGGCCCAGGAGTGGCAGTACGCCCGCGCGTACGGGGGCGACGAGGGGAGGGCCGGGGCGCTCCCGGCCTTCCTGGGGCGCTACAATTGGGAGCGGCCCCACGGCGCCTGCGGAGGCCTCCCGCCGACGTCACGCATAGTCGGTGTCAACAACGTCATGGCACA
The DNA here is from genome assembly GCF_000233535.1 of Olsenella sp. oral taxon 809 str. F0356. NCBI lineage: Bacteria > Bacillati > Actinomycetota > Coriobacteriia > Coriobacteriales > Atopobiaceae > Olsenella > Olsenella sp. oral taxon 809. The sequence continues at coordinate 1,168,345 of NZ_JH376563.1, read as the reverse complement.
CAACACCTAGTCGACTGCCACGAGGACGTCGGTCGCCTTGATGATGGCGACCGCCTTCATGCCCTCGGTGAGACCGAGCTGCTTGACGGCCTCGTTGGTGATCGACCCGGTGAGTCGGTTGCCGTCGGCGTCCTCGAGCGCCACGGAGGCGTTCACAGCGCCGAGCTGGGCCTTGACGATCGTGCCCTCGATCTGGTTGCGGGCCGAGAGCTGCGGGAGCTCCTCGGTCGCGAACATGACGTTCGTGGCCTTGATGACGGCCTGGCACTCCTTGCCCTCGACGAGTCCGAGCTCCTTCACGGCCTCCATGGTGATGTCGGACTTGATCAGGCTCTGGTCGCCGAACGAGATGGTCACGACGGCGTTGACGGCGCCCTCCCGCACTGCCTTGACGGTGCCCTTGATCTGGTTGCGCGCGCTGATCCTCATGATGCCTCGCACTCTCTCGAAAAACCGAATGCCACTTGGCGGCAAGGTGCCCGCCACTGCCCCGGATGCCGGACCGGCGGACGAGCGCCGGCAGCCCCGTGACGTGACACCAGCATATCGCCTCGACATCGAAGGGCACCCGTCTGCGGAGCCTCCCTCCACCCGTCCTCCACCTCCGGCAGGTGCCGGGGCTCAACGATTGGGCTCTCCGCCCTGGCAGCGCCGGGCGACGACCGACTTCCTGAACTCGCTCGGGAGCATCCCCACCTCGCGCTTGAATACCGCCGAGAAGCGCCCCGCGCACGCGTAGCCGACGGCATGCGCTATCTGCCCTATGGTGAGGTCATCCCGACGCATCAGCTGCTCCGCCTGGCTCATGCGTCGGCTCTGGACGTAGCCGATGACCGTCATGCCGGTGACGAGCTTGAAGGTCGACTTGAACTTGGTCGGGCTCATGCATGCCATGGCCGCGAGGTCGGGGACGCGCAGGTCCGCCGCGCAATGGTCGTCGATGTAGCACACCACGTCGTGTATGCGCTCGCAGTCGGCGGGACTGGCCGCCCTGCGGCTTCCGGGTGCCTCCCGCCTCGTCCTCTCGACGATGAGGCTCATCGCCTCGAGCACCTTGCCCCCGTAGAAGAGCTTGCTGCGGCCCTCGTCGCCCGGCTGGGGCCAGAGCCCCGAGAGCAGGGCCTTCATCTCGGGGAACTCGTCGTTGCGACCCAGCGAGACGAAGGCCTTCTCGACGTTGCGGAACTTCCCCTCGTACTCCAGGTCCAGGAAGCGCGCCGAGAACTCCGGGGTCACCTCGATCGAGACGCTCTGCACGGGGATGCCCCCATGGGCGACTCCCCTCCACGGGCCTCCCCCTATGCTCTGGCCCCATATGCTGTTGGGCCTGAGCTTGCGATAGGGGCTGAACTCCTCGCCCGCGATCGACCTGAACCAGGTCACGGTGAGGTACCTGGGCGAATCGAAGTTCATCACGAAGTCGTCCCTTATGACGAAGTCGTGGATGCTGACGCTCCATGGCTCGTCCTCCGGGGAAAGGGAGTGGAACCAGCCCTGGCAGCGCTCGTTCCGCACCCGATACGAGCGCCAGAGCGGGCCGAAGCCCTCCGGCGAAGGCTCCCTGGAAAACCCCGCGGCAATCAGCGCCCGCTCCTGCAACGTAACCTTCACCGGTCGTCCTTTCCTCCTATGCCGATGGGACGCAAACGAGCGAGGATTGGACGGGAAACCCTCGAACATGCTGCCGCTTCTCCCGCCCTTGCATACACTCGCAAGAGAAAGTTAGTGTCATATAACATGATATGAAAGGACATACGTGATGGAGCAGGAGAATCTGATGGCGGGAGGCGGCGGCCTCGCCGCGCGCGACCTTGTCACTACGGGCATCTTCTCGGCGCTCTACCTCGTGTTCATGATGGTGGGGGGCATGTTCTTCGCCTCCAACCCCGTGCTCACGTTCTGGATGCCGGCCGCATCCGCTCTTCTCACGGGCCCCGTGTACCTGCTGCTCGTCGCAAAGGTTCCCAAGCACGGCCCGCTGGTCGTCCTGGGGGTCGTCGAGGGGCTCGTCGTGTTTGCGACGGGGATGTACTGGGGCTGGTCGGTGGCCTGCGTCGTCCTGGGGGTCGTCGCCGACGTCGTCGCGGGCGTCGGGGGCTTCAGGAACAAGGCGCTCAACCTCGTGGCCTTCGTCGTGTATTCCCTCTCGCCCATGGGGTCCTACCTCATGCTCTGGGTCGACCCGAGCGGATACGCCTCGTACCTCGTGGGCAAGGGGGCCGAGCAGGCATACATGGACACGATGTTCTCGACAGCCACGTCCTGGATGCTGCCGGCGATGCTGGTCGCGACCGTTGCGTGCGCGGTCGTCAGCGGCCTGGTGGGCATGCGCCTCCTGCGCCGCCAGTTCGCGAAGGCCGGGATGACGGCCTAGATGGGGGAAGCGCGTCACCTCGACCCGCGCACGAAGCTCGTGGCGCTGGCATGCATGGCCGCCTCCGTGGCCCTCGCCCCGAACATGGCCTGCGAGCTCCTGCTCATGGCGCTCGCAGCCTCCTTTGGGGCGGCCCTTGGCAAAGGCGGGACCAGCGTGCTTGCGCTGGCCCTGTATGCGGCCCTGCTCGTCGGTGCGCAGCTCACGCCGCTTCTGGGCAACGTGGCGCTGCGCACCCTGTTCGCCTCGTTCCTTCTCCTCCTGCGCAAGGTGTTCGCGTGCGGCCTGATGGCCTACGCCACGGTGTCCACGACGCACGTGAACGAGCTCATGGGCGCGCTGGCACGCATGGGAGCGCCGCGCAGCGTGACGATTCCCCTTGCCGTCGCCCTGCGCTATGCGCCGACCATACGCGAGGACTGGGGATTCATACGTGACGCCATGCGCATGCGAGGCGTGTCGCCAAGCCCCCTGGGGTTCGCGCGAGCGCCGATGCGCACCATCGACTGCGTCTACGTCCCCCTGCTCATGAGCGCAAGCCGCACCTCCGACGAGCTTGCCATGGCGGCGGTCGCACGAGGCATCGAGAACCCCGCGCGACGCACGTGCTACCTGCACCTTGAGATGAGGAGGCTCGACTTCGTGTTGGTTGCGGGCTTCGCGGCCGTGACGGCAGGCATGCTTGCGCTGAGGCTGGCATCATGATTGCCTTCGAACATGCCTCCTTCACGTATGGAGCGCCGCCCGGCCTAGGGCGGGCGGATGTCGAGGACGTGACGCTCTCCGTGCGGGACGGCGAGGTGGTCGTGCTCTGCGGTCGGTCGGGCTGCGGCAAGTCGACCCTGCTCAGGCTCGCCAACGGACTGGCGCCCCGATTCTTCCCCGGGAGGAAGTCCGGGAGCGTCGCCCTGGATGGCACCGGCGTCGACGAGCTCGCCACCTGGGAGATCGCCCAGAGGGCAGGCTCGCTCTTCCAGAACCCGCGCACCCAGTTCTTCAACGTCGACTCCACGGGCGAGGTGGCATTCGCGCTGGAGAGCGCGGGGTGGCGCGAGGACAAGATTCGCTCCCGCGTGGGCGAGACGTTCGACGAGCTGGGCATCTCGTCCCTTGCAGACCGCAGCATCTTCGAGCTCTCGGGCGGAGAGCGCCAGAAGATCGCCTTTGCGAGCATCTGGGCGCTGCGCCCCACGAACCTTCTGCTCGACGAGCCGACGAGCAACCTGGACCTGCCCTCGATCGACGACATGGCACGCCTCGTGCGCCATGCCAAGGAGAGGGGCTGTGCGGTCCTCGTGGCGGAGCATCGCCTCTCGTGGCTCTCGGACGTCGCCGACCGATACGTCTACCTGGATGGCGGCAGGGTCCAGCGCAGCATGGAGGCGGCCGAGTTCCTGTCGCTCGACGCGCGGGAGGTCGAGCTCATGGGCCTGCGCGCGCGGGAGGCGGGCGGCATGGTCATTCCGCCGGACGCGCGTGACGATGCGCCTCGCACGGGCCCTCCCCTGCTCGCGGCACATGGCCTCTCGCTCTCCCGCGGTTCCGTCCCCGTTCTGAGAGATGCCGATATCGAGCTGGATGGGGGCGAGGTCGTGGCCCTCGTGGGCAGGAACGGCGCGGGCAAGACCACCCTCTGCAGGTCGCTCTGTGGGTTCGAGCGCAAGGCGAAAGGCGTGGTGGCTGTCGACGGGGCAAAGGCCACGCGCAGGGAGCGGACGCGCATCTCCTCCATGGTGTTCCAGGACGTGAACTACCAGCTGTTCGCCGAGAGCGTCGCCAGCGAGGTCACGTTCGGGCTGCCCACGCGTCGGGCCAGGGACGTCGACGTCTCGCGGCTCCTGTTCAACCTGGACCTCGGGGGACTTGACGACAGGCATCCCGCCACGCTCTCGGGAGGTCAGAAGCAGCGCCTTGCCGTAGCGGCCTGCGTTGCAGCCGACAAGCGCGTGCTCGTCTTCGACGAACCCACGAGCGGGCTCGACCTGGACGGCATGCGCCGCGTCGCCCGGCTGCTCAAGGCACTGGCGCAGCAGGGCCGTGCGATACTGGTCGCGACACACGACCTGGAGCTCATCGCCTGCGCCTGCACGCGCTGCCTGTACCTGGAAGGAGGCGTCGTGCTGCCCGTGCCCGCAGAGCAAGGTGAGCTTGGGCGGCTCGTCCACGTCGGTCGAACGTGACGGAACGGCCGAGGTGGCGCTGACGCGCAACCCGGGCGCAAGGCCGACAACGCCCAGTGCGCCTGCCACGGCACCGACAACGTCAAACGCGTCTGCCGCAGCGCCGACGACGTCAAACGCGTCCGAAAACTTGACGACGACGTCAAACGCGTCTACTGCAGCTCTGACAACGCCAAACGCGTCCGTAAAATCGCCGACGACGTCAAACGCGTCTGGCCATCGACAAAATCCCTGGTCAGATTCTGTCCCCAGACGCGTCGGACGCTTTCGAACGAAATCCGGACGCGATGGACGCTTTCGAGCAATACCCGAACGCGATGGACGCTTTCGCAGAAGAGACACGCGCCTGCCGCAACGAACGACGCCTTGCTATAATCCGGCAGACAACACATCGGAGGACAGTACGCCGTAGCGTAGGGAATCGTGGGCCCGGCTGGCCCGCAGGCCGCCTGTCAGAGAAGATGCCGGGTGAGCCCGGGTGTCGCGCATTGACGTGTGCGGCGCCCGGGCTTCTCACATAAGGGAGAAGACCATGGACGTCACGCTCGAGCCGCTGCAAGCACAAGACACCGATGCGTTCGCCGCAGAGATGCAGGAGGCATTCCAGCTTGCCGTGGATGCGGCGAGCGACGACGAGCCCCTCCCCGTGCTGCCCAGGCAGGACATCGACGAGTCCCTCGCAAACCCAGGCGCAGTCGCCCTGGTCGCCACCTGCGAGGGAAGGCGCGTCGGTGGCACGGTGCTGTTCCTCGACGAGGAGACTCATGAGCACGAGTGCGCCCTCCTCTACGTCAGGGCGGACGCGCACGGAAGGGGAATCGGAGCCGCACTCTGGAAGGCAATCGAGAAGCGCTACCCGGACGCAGTTGCCTGGACGCTGTGCACACCCTACTTCGAGGTGCGAAACATCCACTTCTACCTGAGCAAGTGCGGCTTCCACATCATCGACCTGGTCAAAGACCCAGAGACGGGGCCAGCGGATGCCAGCGGAAAGGGGAGTCTCATGTTCTCGTTCGTGAAGCGCCTCGACGGACGCTGGGAGTAGGCAGGGCGCATGCGACAAGGGAAGTCGCCCGGCCCTCTCGCAACGTTACGTCCTGAAATTTGATGTAAAACGCAAAAACTAGAACGTAAAAACGATTGATGCAACACTTTTAAGGACGTCAGCCACCGAGAGGACCGTGTCTCACGCTGCCCAAAGGGGTCAGGAAAGCCCCAGGTGGACCATCTTCACCATACCCAGCAGATCCGAGACGCGCATGCTCAGCTTGGTCGAGAGCCTGAGACCCACCTTGCTGACGTGGCAGTAGAAGTTCTCCTCCGCCAGGACGGTCACGTTGCCGCCCACCTTGGAAGCCAGCTCGCGAGCCGAGTCGACGTAGAAGAACATTCGGGCATCCTCGTGCCCGACCGTCTTCATGTACTTCTTTCGCATCATGAACATGCCGGACTTGCTCACGGCGTCGAAAAGAAGCTGAATGTCGCCTTTGCCCTGAAGCATGCGAATCAGGCCCAGAACCTGCTCCTCCTCGAAGTAGTAGAACAGCCCGCTCGCCGTGACCAAGAGCGGCGCACCGGAATGCTCCCTCCTGACCCGCTCGAGCCAGTCCTCCTCGAACGCACCGCCTGCTATGTAGTGCTCGCGACCAGTCTCGGGCAGAATCGTCCTGCGGTAGTCGATGACGTGAGGCAGGTCCACCCCATACCACGGGGCATGACCGTCGTCGTCGCGATAGTAGGTCGTCTCGAGACCGCAACCGAGCTGCACGATTACGCCCTCGGGCCTGTCCGCAAGGAAGTCGGCGATGAAACGGTCCATGTTCGCTGAGCGCACTGCAGAAGCCAGGTATGTGTACTGCGTCTGGGAGTCGTTCTCCACGACCTCCCGAGGAAGATGCGCCTTCAGCCCCAACGCCTTCCTGTCGTAGAGAATCGACCTGTGGTTCTCGCTTGCGTAGATTCTGCCGAGCATGGGAACGTAGAGGGTGTCCTCCAACACGCCGAGCTGCCTGTCCGCCATGTTCCCGGCACCTCTCTTCCCCACCGTTTTTGCCCTGCGCACATTCTAGATCTGGAATGCGCGCTCTGCAGCAAATTCGCAGCTCAGAGGTGAGAGGCGTACATTCCAGATTTAGAATGCGCACCTCCCGCCCACTTGTCCCCTTGATCGGCAGCCATTACCAGAAGCTTGCCACCGTGGTAGCGCCCGAGAAGCTCAGGAATCCCGTATCTTCCTTATGTTGCGATTCATCAGGTGCCTCCCGAGGTGCCTGTACGCGAAGGCCTTGATTCCCGAGATCTCCTGCCGATGGTCCTGCAGCAGCTCGTCCGGAGAGTCAAACACCCCGAAGTCCTGGACGATGCCCTCGCTCTGTATGTACGTGTCGTTCCTGTCGAAGTCGACGGTCGGGTGCCGGAAGTCCCTCACCGCAACACCGTAGCCGCAGAAGGGGCCGGTGCAGCCCGCGAATCGCTCCTGCAACCCGGACAGGTACTCCCGGTCCAGGATGAAGCCCTCGAGCTCGTACCATCTGCCCTCGAAGTGCACCTCGACCCAGCTGTGCAGTATGTGCTGGGGCGCCCTCCTGTAGACGAAGCCACTCATCGCCCCCTTCTGCAGCTTCTTGTCGATGGCAAAGCCATGTATCCGACAGGGAATGCCACAGGCGCGCAGCAGGGCCATGAGGAGGGTGCCCTTCGTGTTGCACTGGCCGTATCCGTCCTCGAGGACCCTGGACGCCGGGATGCCATCGTCCACGTTGTATCCAAACGCGACGTCGTCCCTCACGAAGTCATAGATGGCCTTGAGGCGGTCGAACTCGCCGAGCTCCCTCCAGCCCCTGACCTCTATCAGTCCCTGGATGGACGGGTTCGAGTAGTCCAGCATCGCCGTCTCCTGCAGATACCGACTCGTCACGCGCATTCACCTCCCTGCCCGAGCGGGGACGAACCCTTCCGGACGGCAAGCGCGCAGGCGACCAGCACGGCCGGGAAGACGACCCCCGCGAGCACCCCCGTCCGCAGGTCGTTGCCGAAGTGCTGGGACACATTGCCGACGAGCGACGGTCCCACGGAGCCGCCCAGGTCTCCCGCCAGGGCGAGCAGGGCGAACATGGCCGTCCCTCCCCTGGGCATGGCCCTCGACGAGATGCTGATGGACCCCGGCCACATGATGCCGACCGAGAAGCCGCACAGCGCACAGCCGACCAGGCCGAGGAGAGGAACGCTGGACAGCCCCGCCAGCAGGTAGCAGGCAAGGCACAGGACCCCGGAGCCAACCATGAACACGGTCAGGTCGACCTTCTCGCCAAACCTGCCGTAGAGGGCCCGCGAGAGACCCATCAGGAGGGCAAAGCCGCAGGGACCCGCGAGGTCACCCACCGTCTTGGTCACGCCCAGGGCGGACTCGGCGAACGCGGACGCCCACTGGGCCATCGATATCTCGGACGCCCCGGCGCAGACCATGAGCACGACGAAGAGCCAGAAGGCCCTGTTGCCCAGGAGCTGCCTCACTCCCATGCCCTCCCCGTCCTCGACCAGGGTCTCCATGGGGCAGGTCGCGAAGTTGTAGACGTTAGCCAACGGGACGACCGCCAGGATCGCCGCCAGGATTCTCCAACACTCGATGCCAAAGAGGGCGAAGAAGGCCGTGGAACCCAGAATGACCGCGGCGGACCCCCAGCAGTAGAAGGAGTGGAGGGTGCTCATCACCATGTCCTTGTTCTCGAAGGGGCAGGTCTCGATGATGGGGCTCGCCAGCACCTCGGTGAGGCCTGACCCGACGGCGTAGACCGCGACGCAGAGCAGGATCCCGATAAGGTGAGACGGCATCAGGTCCGGAACGACGGCAAGTCCCAGGAGCCCCAATCCGCTCAGCAGCTCGGCAGCGATGACGCAGGGACGGTACCCCACCCGGTCCACCACCTTGGCGCACAGGAGGTCCGTCACCAGCTGCAGGAGGAAGAAGGCGGTCGAGATCAGCGCGAGCTGCGAAAGCCCGATCCCGTACGTCCTATGGAAGGTCACGTAGAGGAGGGGTGCGAAGTTGGCGCAGATGGCCTGGGTTACGAAGCCCAGGTAGCATGCCAGGAGCGTTCGTCCGTATGTCTTCCTTGGTGGCATGGGTCCCTCTCCCCCGAAGCTGCGCAGCCATTATTCCCCTACAGCCACTTCCTTATATCGCCCACACGGGCACCGCCTCGACGCGCTCGGTCAAGAGGTAGGGCTCCCGTGCCTGGCAGACAACGTGGCCGAATCCCACCTCGTAGTCGGGCAGCCCCTCAAGACAGGAGAAGTTCTTCGCTGCGTCCCTCTTGACGAGTGCGCCTGTCTTTACCTCGACGGGGTGCAACGTGCGGCCGTCCTGGATGACCAGGTCGATCTCTCTCTTTCTGGAGTCTCGATAGAACCAAATGTCGTGCATGTTAGCGCCTGCATTCATGTGACTCTTCAGAATCTCGGACACCACGAAGGTCTCGAAGACGTGACCCGCCACAGCTCCGTAGCGTAGCTGGTCGGGTGTTGTCCAACGAGTGAGGTGGCACACGAGCCCTGTGTCCATGAAGAAGATCTTCGGCGCCTTCGTGAGCCTCTTCTCTATGTTGGGGAAGAATGGCTCGACGACACGCACGATGCCGGACGCCTGCAACACGGAGAGCCACGCCTTGACCGTCTTGTGATCCACGTCGATGGCATTCCCTATGTCGGTCGTGCTCAGGAGCTGTGCGGAGCGCGCCGCACAGGCGACCATGAAGCCATAGAACTTTGCCTCGTCCTTGACCTTAATGAGGTCCCGCACGTCGCGCTCCAGATATGCCCTCACGTAGTCGGTGTAGAAGGCGTCCCAGTCGATCGAGGGATCCTGCAGCTCCGGCATGCTGCCGCGATGGATGTGATACCACAGGTCGAAGCCCTCGGGCACCGTGACGTCCTCTATCTTGCGCATGGAGGGAACGTACTTGTGCGGGGTGTCGGCAGCACCCACAAGCTCGCGCAGCGAGAGCGGTGGCATCTCGATGATCCTGATGCGACCGGCCAGTGACTCGCTCACGCCCCTCATGAGGTGGTATGTCTGGGAGCCGGTAAGAACGATTCGGCCCCTCTGGTCCGACTGGTCGACTATCCATTTGACCGTGGAGAACAGCTCTGGCGCGCGCTGCACCTCATCGATGATGAGAGGCAGGGAGCGCGTTTCGAAGAACAGCACCGCATCGGTCTTTGCCTGTGCGTATGCGGCAGGGTCCTCCATGGTGACGTAGTCGAAGGCGCTGCCCAGATGATGCTTGAGGACCGTGGTCTTGCCCACCTGCCGGGCGCCCGTGACCAGCACGACCTTGCCCTGTGTGAGCATGGCATCGATGGTCTTCTCGACTTCCCTGGATATGTACATGATATGGCCCCCTTCGTTGGGGTCCATTTTCTTATGTGCTCAATTTGCTGTCAAATTTGGGAATGGTATTCCCAAATTTCTCAGGTGAGACCTGATCATCGCCAGGCGGCTACCGGTGGCAACCTCACGGGAGAGATGGCGATGCCACCCCCGGCCGCGCTCGTCACGCGTGTCGTGCGACGATCGGAAGCTCCACGGTGCAGCTGCACCCGCCCCGCTCGTCGTTCGCGAAGCCCGCCCGCCCGCCATGGGCCGCGGCGATGCGCCGCACGATGACGAGCCCCAGCCCGTGCTCGGGCAGCTCGTCTCCCGGGCGGTGCCTGAGCGTGGAGAGCGTCTCTGCGCCAAAGCCGCGTCCGTCGTCGCTCACGGTGAGCACGCAGCGTCGTCCGAGCGCCGTCCCGAGCAGCCCGCCGCGCACGTCGAGCGACACCCTCACGTGGCAGCCCTGCGGGTTGTGGCGGATGCTGTTGCCCACGAGGTTCGTCACCATACGCCTCAGCAGAGCCTCGCTGCCCCGCAGGCAGGCGTCCTCGGCCGCCGGGGACACGTCAAGCTCCAGCTCGCAGCCACCCGCTCCCCCGTCCAGGAAGCCTGCCACCACCAGGCGCAGGACCGCCGCAAGGTGCACCTCGCGGGCGTCGACCGGTTCCATGGCGTAGCGCAGGCGGTTCACCGTGTTGAGGTCAGAGAGCAGCTCCGCCGTCTCGCGGGACTTTGCCACAATGCGCTCTGCCCGCGCCCGGTCGGGCCCGTCGAGCCGCTGGCTCCCCGCCAGCTCGCTCGCGTCCGTGACGACCACCGCAAGGGGCGTCCGCACGTCGTGCGAGACCGCCGCCACCCACTCGTTGCGGGCGTTGTCGCGCTGCCTCCACGACCGGCGGGCAAACAGGCGTGCGAGCACGACGAGCACGACGAGGTCGGCAAGGAAGACCACCGGCAGGAGCAGGGCGGTGGCACCGAGAGACTCGATGCTCGAGCTCACGGAGTACTTCCAGACGGAGCCCTTCGGCGCGCCCACCACCACGAGCCCACCTCCGTGCCGCCAGCAGGACACGGGATAGTCGCTCAGGTACCAGCGCGAGAAGGACGCGACGTCCGCCAGCGCGTACGAGGCGGGCACGTCCGCCGGGACGTCGAGGCCCCAGGCCACCTGGCCGCCCGCGTCGATGAGCAGGGCCCAGCAGCCGTGGTCGCGCAGCGCCTGCGTGACGTCCGCCGAGAGCGCGTAGCTCCCGTCCTGCCCCGTGAGCGCCCGGGACACCTCCTCCGCCTCCGGACCTACGCCCTTGGCGTCCGCGAAGTCGGACGCGACGAGGGAGAGGCCCATGATCAGGACGTTGACCGCCAGGATGGCCGCGGCACCGACGACGCAGGACGCGACGATGCCCAGGCCACCCCGCACGCGTGCGTGTGCCAGCCCCCTCACCTCGAGCCCCCACCCAAGAGGCGATAGCCCAGGCCACGCACCGTGACGACCCAACGCGGATGGGAGGGGTCGTCCTCCACCTTCTCTCGCAGGCGGCGCACGAGGATCGCGAGGGCGTTGGCATAGCCGAACTCGTCGCCGTAGACGCTGCGGCACAGCTCGTCGGTCGTCACGATGGCGCCGCGACTCTCGAAGAGGCGCTTGGCCAGCGCGTGCTCCTTGGCCGTGAGGGTCGCCGTCACGACGCCGGCGCGTCGCACCTCTCCCGTGGCAAGGTCCACCTCCGCCTCCCCCAGCGCGACCGAGGGCAGCACGTCCTGCAGACGATAGCTGCGCCGCAGGACGGCCGCCAAGCGCAGCAGCAGCTCGGCCGGCAGGAAGGGCTTGGTCACGTAGTCGTCGGCCCCCAGCCCCAGGCCCCGCAGGCGGCTGGCGTCCTCGTCGCGCGCGGAGAGGAACAGCGCCGGCGCGTCGCTCGTCTCGCGGAGCCGGCGCAGCAGGTCGAAGCCGTTGCCGTCGGGCAGCATCACGTCGAGCAGGAACAGCTGGGGCGCCCAGGTGCTGGCGGTCGGCAGGGCCTCGGCGACCGTTCCCGCACCGCGCGCGTCGCGATAGCCCTCGTGCGCGAGCATCGCGAGCAGCTGCTCGCGCAGGGTGGGGTCGTCCTCCACCACAAGCACCCGTGCCTCATGGATGTCACGCATGTCTCTACCTCCCGTTTTCTCGCATTCTATCCCAGCGGAGGGGCCCCTCCGCGCCATGCCCGCCGTCCCGCCCAAAAACGAAAGGCCCGCGAAAGCTTGGGGACAGCGGCGCGAAAGCGGCGCCGCCTAGCCTTTGTCTTGCGACGCGGGAGGAAATCGGGCCCACGAGAGGGTCCGTCCCACGTAAAGACGCGGCTCTCGCATCGCGCGGAGCACAGCCGAGAAGGGAGAGAAGATGGCCGAACTGGCAATCGCCACGAGCGGGCTCACCAAGTCGTATGGCGGCGTGCGCGTCGTGGACAACGTCAAGCTCAGGGTGCCGGAGGGGTCGGTGTACGGGTTCCTCGGGCCCAACGGGGCCGGGAAGTCCACCACCATGAAGATGATCCTGGGCCTCGTGCGCCCCACGGACGGCAGGGTGGACGTGCTGGGCGAGCACATGGAGAGAAAGAGCCGCCTGGAGGTCCTCGCGCACGTGGGCTCGCTCATCGAGAGCCCGAGCTGCTACAGGCACCTCACGGCCCGCGAGAACCTCGACGTCGTCCGCAGGCTCAAGGGGCTCCCCGCCTCCGCGATCGACGAGGCCCTCGAGACGGTGGGCCTGGCCAACACGGGAAAGAAGCTCGCGGGCCAGTTCTCGCTGGGCATGAAGCAGCGTCTGGGACTCGCGGCCGCATTGCTCGGCAACCCCCGGCTCGTGCTGCTCGACGAACCCACCAACGGCCTCGACCCCGAGGGCATCCACGAGATGCGCGCGCTCGTGCGAGCGCTGCCCCAGACGCACGGCACCACGGTCCTGGTCTCGAGCCATCTGCTCGCGGAGGTCGAGCAGATGGCCGACCATCTGGGCATCATCAGCCGGGGCCAGATGGTGTGGCAGGGCCCCCTCGAGAGGCTGCGCGCACGCGCCCGGCGACAGCTTGCCTTCCGCACGACCGATGACGCACGCGCTGCCGCACTGTTGGGGGCCAGCGCACAGGACGGCTGGCTGCTCGCGCCCTTCGCCGGGGACGAGGCGGTGGCACACTCCTCCCTCGCGCTCGCGCGCGCCGGCATCGGCGTCGTGCGGATCGAGGAGCGCAGCGAGAGCATCGAGGACCTCTTCCTCGCGCTCACCGAGGGACGGGGGCTGTGATGAGGGCTCTCTCGCTCGAGTTCGCGAAGCTCAGGCGCAAGAACGTGTGGCTCATCTGCCTGGGCGTCGCCGCGCTCTGCCTCATGTGGGTGGCGACCGACGCCGCACGCGCCGCCCAGGGAGCGCCGGACGGGACGGCATCCATGCTCTACACGGCCCCTCTCATAAACGCCATCGTCCTGACCCTGTTCGCGGCAGTCGTCTCGTCGCGCCTGTGCGAGACCGACCACGAGGCCCAGGCCCTGAAGGAGCTCCTGTGCGTGCAACGCCCCGGCTCGCTCTTCGCCGCGAAGCTCGCCTGCAGCCTCGTGCTCATCACGGCCACGGTCGTGCTGGAGACCGCAGGACTCGCCATGTTGGCATCGTACAAGGGCTTCGCCGACCAGCTGGGAATCGCAGGGCTCGCGGCCTTCGCCGCCTGCCAGATTGGCCCCACCTTCACGGTGGCCGCCGTCGTGCAGGCCGTCGCCCTGCGCTGGGAGAACCAGTTCGCCTCGCTTGCGCTGGGCCTCTCCCTCTCGCTCGCGGGCCTGTTCAGCCTCTTCTTCCCACCCGCCGTCCAACGCCTCGTACCCAGCGGCTACTTTGGCCTGCTCTCGTGCGTGCGCATGGACTGGGACAGCGTCACGCATGTGACGTCCTTCTACACCGTGCCCTTCGCCTGGGGGGACGCGGCCCTGCTTGCCGCCATCTGCGCCGCGGTAATCGCCGTCTCCGCCGCCTGGTTCTCGAGAAAGGAGCTCTAGCATGAGGACGCAACCCCTGCGCGCGGAGGTCGACAAGCTGCGCCGCGCGCCCATCTGGATCGCCTACGCGGTGCTGCCCCTCATCGCGGCGACGATAGGCACCTTCAACTACCAGCAGAACCTGGGGGTGCTCACACCCGGCTGGGAGAACCTCTGGGCGCAGCACACCCTCTTCGAGCTCTGCTTCTTCCTGCCCGCGCTCATGGGCGCGGGCTGCTCGTGGCTCATGGGGCTCGAGCATGCGGGGAGCAACTGGAATCAGGTGCTCGCGAGCCCCGCCGCCACGTGGCGCGTCGTCGTCGCGAAGCTCGTGGTGGGCGCGGGCATGCTGGGCGTCGCGCTCGCCGTGACGGGGGCGTTGTTCGTGGCCTGCGGCAAGGCGGTGGGAATCGCGGGTCTCCCGTCTGCCAACTACGTCGTTTACCTGCTGCTCTCATGGATGGGTGGCGTGGCGGTCGTGGCGGTGCAGCTGCTCGTGTCATCGCTCGTGCGCAGCTTCGCGGCCCCCGTGGGAGTGGCGCTCGGCGGCGCCGTCATGGGCCTCCTGCTCACGGCCAAGGGCTGGGGCCTGTGGTGGCCCTGGGCGCTCATGCAGCTGGCGTCGAACAGCAACGGGAGCGGCGCCCTCTCGCCCGCCGAGCTCGCGAGCTTCGTGGCGGCGAGCGTCCTCTTCTCCGCCGCGGCAACCGCTGCCTGCGCCTGGGTGGTCTCGCGCGCCGCGGCTGTGTCGGAATAGGCACAGGAGATTGGCGAGCGCATCCAAAAAAACGAATCACGCAGAGAAAGGACCGGACCAATGACAAAGAGAATCGTGGTCATCGTGGCGAGCCTGCTCGTGGTGGGAGCCTTGGTCGCAAGCTTCTACCTGGCGAACACCGACAACGCCTCCACCTGGTACGTCCGGGTGGACGACGCGGTGGCGCAGGACAAGAGCGACGAGGGCGGAGAGCTCTGGGAGTACGCGCTCGACGCCTATGATGCCACGGGTTCGCACCGCCTGCTCAGCTTCACCGCAGGCAAGCGGCTCAGGGACGGCGCGTACCTCAAGGTCGGCTACCTGCCCGTACGCGAGGTGGTCTCGTGGGAGGAGGTCCAGCCGGAGCAGCTGCCGCAGCCGGCACGCGACCTCTTGGGCTGACTTCCCGATCTCCGCAGATTTTGAACCGAGCTAATTCGACGTATCCGCAGATTTTTGAATGACAAAGCCGCGGCGGGAGAAGGGCGGCCCTAAGCTGGCGCCGAGCCATCCTCGAGGTCGGACGCCCACTCATCACTCGTGAGCCTGCTCACATGGCCCTTGCGAACCTCGTGCATGAGCGGGACGTCGACCTCATCGGTCGTCCGCTGGTACCGGAAGCCGCACTTCTCCTGTACGCGTCGCGACCTGTCGTTCCCATCGTAGTAGCTAGCCCATACGCATCGCATGCCAAGGTCCTCGAAGGCGCGCCGTAGGACCTCGCGGACGGCCTCCGGCATGAGGCCCCGCCCCCAGTACGGCTTGCCGATCCAGTAGCCCAGCTCGCACTCGTCGTCTCGTTCCGTTAAGTCGGTGCTGCCCTTAAACTTCAGCGAGATGGAGCCTATCGCGCGGCCCGTGTCCTTGAGACAGGCCGCGTAGGTCTCCGGCACCCTGAGAACGCCACGTATCACCCGCAGGCTCTCCTCGACGCTCGCATGCGCGGGCCAGCCCGCGATGGGACCGACGTCGGGGTCCCTGGCGCACTCGTAGAGGTCCGCGGCATCCCCGTCTTCCCAGCGCCGCAGCACGAGCCTGTTCGTCTCCATGGGAATCCCCTCGTCCGTCCCGGCCAGCATTCCATGGACCACTACATCATATGACGCGCCCCAGGCGTCCAGCTCCCCATTGCTACGACTTCCCCAGAACCCGGAGCCCGTCCAAGGTCCGGAGCCTATCGCCGGTCCCTGCGGTAGCAGGTGGGCGTGCAGCCGGTGGCCGCCTTGAACGCCTCCGAGAAGGCTCCCTGGTTGGAGTAGCCGACGAACCGGGCGACCTGACGCACGCTGAGGCTGGTGTTGGCCAGCAGCCCTCGGGCATGTTCCATGCGCACCTCTCGCACGCATTCCTGTGGCGTCCTGCCAGTCACCTTCTTGAGCGTCGAAATCAAGCTGGGCTCGCTGACGTGGAACGCCTGGCTCAGCGACCGGGTCGACAGGTCCTTCGCCACGTTCGACTTGGCATAGGCCAGGATGGCCGCACAAAGCTGCTCTGACGGAGCCGACGAGGCCTGAGGCCCACGCGGGCAGCATGAGGTCTCGCTCACGAGCAATGCGAAGCACTCGATCACCTTGGCGCGATAGTACGCGGGCTCCATGAGCCTGCACAGGCGTGCGTTTCCCAGCTCGCCGAGCGCCACGGTGAGGGCGGGTATGTCACGCCGGCCGTCAAGCAGCGTCACGGAATGCAGGAGCTGCGCGGGCGTGACCCGAAGAATGCGGGCGAGCCGGGGAATCGCGCTCGGCAGAAACGAGATGGAGCAGGAGCTGAACCGAGCGCCGTCCTCGATGACCTGCCGGAAGCGATGCCCCTTCCAGACATAGCCGACGAGTGACGGACTCTGCCGTTCGAGCCCCTCGAGGAAGAACATCGGCATGTCCTCCATGTAGCAGCCGAGCCCGACCATATCGGTGGAGTGCCCGTCCATGACCGCCCGCTCGCGGAGCGAGACGTTCATCGAGACCACGATGGTGTCGGAGTCTATGACGTGGTACCAGTACTCCCCCGAGCCACGCCCGGGGTCGATGATCCAGGTGTTCCCATAGGGACGGACCTGTCCGGGAGACACTAGCCCCCGTCGGATGGCCTGCGTCTGGTGGATGCCGTGGATGGTCTCGATCATGGGGTCGAACACCGCATGTATCCTGGCCAGGTTTGCCTCGTCGTCCCGCCCGGCCCCGAGGTCCATGTCGAAGCCACCATCTCCCGATGGAGACAGGTTCTGGTACCACTTGGTCGCGAATCTCGTTTCGGTGAGATGCAGGATGTTTTCGGTGCAGTTATCCACTCTTCCCATGGGTCTCTCCGTCGTGTCTTCCTTGTCTATATTCGGTTAGATGAGGCTAACATGTCAGAACGAGAAAGGAAAGGCACGTGCGGGAGGAGAACGTCCGCCACCATCGCATTGACCCACGCGTCGCATTGCTCGTCCTGCTTCCACTGAACGTGGAGGTCACCCTGTATCCCCATCTTGGGTACCAGGTGGCATCGATGGGCGTCGTCCTTCTCCTCATGCTGGCATGTCGGCAGCCCGCCTCCGCGTTGAAGTGGGCGGTCGCCTACGCGTCGGCCTTCGTCCTCGCACACCTTCCCGGCATGACGGGATGGGGATGGCTCAGTTCGCCCGCCAGCATGTTTCTCATGTTCCAGCGCGTGTTTCCCGTCGCCGCGTTCGCGGCGCTCTGCCTCGCGACCACGCATTCGGGCGAGCTCGCCTGCGCCCTCCAGAAGATGGGCTTCCCCTCCAGACTCGTGGTCTCGCTCTGCGTTGCGCTGCGCTTCGTCCCCACTCTGGCGCGCGAGTTCAGGGCGGTGGGCGAGGCAATGAGAGTCCGCGGGATGGCCTCTTCCCCACTGGCCGTGGCGGCATACCCCGCAAGAACCGTCGAGCGCCTTATGGTTCCCGTCATCGGACGGGTGGGAATCATCGCCGACGAGCTGGGAAACGCGGTGGTGGCACGAGGTGCGGACACCGCGAGGAGGCGCAGCTCGTATTACGTCCTGCGCGTACAGGCGGCCGACGTCCTGCTCCTGGTGGTCGAGTACGCCCTGTTCGCGGCCATGGTGCTCGCAAGGCTGGGGGTGGTTGCCCCATGAGCGTCGCCGTCTCGTTCGAGCGGTTCTCCTTCCGCTACGACGGTGCCGAGTCGGACGCACTCCGCGACATCGACCTGCAGGTCCACGAAGGCGAGCTCGTGGTGCTCACGGGCGAATCCGGTTGTGGAAAGACGACGTTGACCCGTGCCATGAACGGACTAATCCCGCTGGTCTACCAGGGAACCATGAGGGGGCGCGTCGCCATCGACGACAAGCCCGTCACCGAATGGACCACGAGCGATCTTGCGGCAACGGTGGGCTCGGTGTTCCAGAACCCACGCAGCCAGTTCGTGAACTCCGACGTCGAGGCGGAGCTTGCATTTGGCTGCGAGAACCAGGGTCTTCCGCGCGCGACGATCGCCGAGCGGGTGCACGAGAGCGTGAGGACGTTTGGGATAGGGCACCTGCTGCATTCCCGGGTCGAGGAGCTTTCGGGCGGACAGCGCCAGATGGTGGTCCTGGCATCCGTGTACGCCACACATCCCGACGTCTTCGTGTTGGACGAGCCGACCGCGGCGCTCGACGTGCCTTCCATGGAGCTCCTGGGCCAGACGCTCGCAAGGCTCAAAGCGATGGGCAAGACCGTCATCGTGTCCGAGCACCGTCTGTGGTGGCTCTCCGACCTTGCCGACCGCGTCGTGGTCATGCGGGACGGAGCCATTGCCGGCTCATGGTCGGCCGCCGACTTTGGCGCCCTCCCATGGGAGACCCGGTCGGGGTGGGGCCTGAGGGCATGGCGAGTCGAGGAGATGGACGCGCGGGCATCGAGCCCCACTTCTTGCGAGAAGGTCTCCGCGACATCGGTCGGCGACAGACGGGGAGAAGGTCGCGTCGCGCTGGAGACGAGGGGCCTGTGCGTGTCGTATCGCCACCGCAGAAGGGTGATAGACGACTGCGACCTGACCATCCCCGCCGGAACGGCCATCGGCCTCGTCGGGGCGAACGGCACGGGAAAGACGACGCTCGCCCGATGCCTGTGCGGCATCCAGAGGGAGGCGGCCGGCACCGTCGAGCTCGCTGGAACGGCGCTCAGACCCTCTCGGCGCGCTGGATCGATCTACCTCGTCATGCAGGAGCCGGGCTACCAGCTCTTCGAGCACACGGTTGCCCGCGAGCTCGAGGAGGCCCAGAGGCGCGGCTTCGACCGAGATGCCCCCAAGGCGTTCTCCATGGAATCGCTGATGGAGGATTTTGGCCTCGCCGAGCTCGTCCAGCGGCATCCCCTGTCCCTGTCCGGCGGGCAGGGACAGCGCGTGTCGATCGCCGCAGGACTGCTGTACGGCGCACGGGCCCTGGTCATGGACGAGCCGACCAGCGGGCTCGACTATCGCAACATGGCCGTCATCGCCAGGCAGGTCGGCCGGCTCAAGCGCCATGGCCTGCCAATCTGCGTGATCACGCACGACTACGAGTTCCTCTGCTCGGTCTGCGACGCCGTCGTCTCGCTGGACGGCGGACGTCCGTCGGCGCCGATTCCGCTCAATCCGGAAACACTCGGGCGCATAAGAAGGCTGCTCGGTTTTTCATCGGTCCACTGAGGCTTCTATCAGAAAGGAAATGGCTCATGGCTGAAAGGACGATTGGTACACAGGCAAGGGACACGGGTCGGCTCACCGCGAAGGACCTCGTGTTCTGCGCGGCGTTCGGCGTTCTGGTGTTCTTCATAACGATGGGCTTCGCCATGGTGTGCAGCTTCGACTACCGCACTTGTTGGAGCGCCCATGCGGCCTCGTCCCTGGTCACCGGCATGGCATGGATGTACATCGTCCAGCGCGTGCCCAAGCGCGGCGCCATGATTGCCATGGGCGCGATCATGGCCGCGTTCGGCTTCGTGATGGGGATGTTCTGGACGGGGCCGGCGGGGATCCTCGTTGGCTGCCTTGCCGCGGAGCTCATCCTGGGCAATCCCAAGACGCGTGGCAGGGGCAGGATCCTGGCGTCCTTCCCTGCGTTCGTCCTCCTGTTCTGGCTGGGCCACATCTCCCTGGTCTACATGATCGGTGGCGACGCGTATGTCGCCCAATGCGTCCAGGCGGGCATGGCGGAGGAATTCTCCCGGAACATGGTCGACTTCATGTACGGCCCCGGAATGGTCGTCACGTGCATCGCCACGGTCGTCTGCGCGACGCTCGGCGGTTTCATCGGCACCAAGGTGTTCGCCAAGCACTTCAGGCAGCTGGGAGTGAGGTAGCCATGACCGACATCTCGCAAGAGCATCGGGACCAGGACAGGGCGGGGCGGGCGGCGATCAAGCTGCTGGCGGCGCACATCAAGGGTCGCACCGTCCTCGCCCAGCTCTTCACGATCCTGTCCGCCCTGCTGGCATTCGTCCCCTACCTCGCCCTGGTGCGGTTGGGCGAGACGTTCATCGCCGCCCAGCAGGGCGTGCGTCCGCTCGATGCCGACCAGGTGAGCGACATCGTCATGCTGCTGGTGACGGCCTTCGTGCTCAGGCTGACGTTCTACCTGCTGTCCCTCACCATCACGCACTTCGCGGACATGAGGCTGCGCTTCGTCATCCGCCGCAAGATCGTCGAGCGCCTCAGCCGCGTCCCTCTCGCCTGGTTTGGCAGGACGGGATCGGGCAGGATACGCAACGCCGTCCAAGACGACACCAAGACCGTCCATACCGTGATCGCCCACGCACCGGTGGACATGCTCAACGGCATCCTGACTCCCCTGGTGCTCCTGGCGTTCATGTTCGTCATGAACTGGCGCCTGGCCCTTGTCGGGATCGCAACCCTCCCGTTCTACTTCGTGCTGTACGGCTCCTCCATGAAGGACATGGGGCCCAAGACGGCCGAGATGAACAACAACCTCGCAAACGTCTCGGCAACCATGGTGGAGCTCGTCTCAGGAATCAAGGTCATCAAGGCGTTCGGCAAGAGCGGTGAGTCCTACCGCAACTACGCCGAAGCCGCGCGGGCGTTCGCGGACTCGTACTGGGAATGGTGCGCCCCGATGATCGGTCGCTGTGCCGTCGCCGCCGAGTTCGTCTCCATCCCGGTACTGCTGCTGGTGAACCTGGGAGGAGGGGCGCTGCTCCATGCGATGGGGCTCGCGACGCTGCCCCAGATCATCGCATGCACCCTGATCGCCCTGGTCCTTCCGAATGCCATGATGAGCGTCGCGAACATCACCTGGTCGTACCAGCTGGCCGGCTCTGCGGCCGTCAGGCTGGTCGAGCTGATGGACACGCCGCCGCTCGAGGAGCCGGAGCATCCCCATGAGCCCGACGGAAGGCCCCGGGTCGTCATCAGGGACGTCTCGTACTCCTATGGCGAGACCCAGGCGCTCAGAGGCGTCGACCTCACGCTCGAGCCAGGAACGGTGACCGCGCTCATCGGCCCCTCCGGGTCGGGGAAGTCGACGCTGGCGACGCTGATCGCCCGATTCGACGACCCCTCCCAGGGCTCCATAGAGCTCGGCGGCGTTGACCTGCGATCCCTTTCGCCAGACGTGCTGTATCGCAACGTATCGTTCGTGCTGCAGGATGCGATGCTGCTCAATGCGAGCATCGCGCGCAACGTCTCCCTCCCAAGGCCAGAGGCGAGCCTGGAGCAGATACGGGACGCTGCCAGGGCCGCCCAGATAGACGACTTCGTCATGTCGCTTCCCAAGGGCTATGACAGCGTCATCGGCACCGACTGCGAGCTTTCGGGCGGAGAGGCGCAGCGCCTGTCCATCGCACGCGCGATCCTCGCAGATGCGCCGGTCCTGGTCATGGACGAGGCCACGGCCTTCGCCGACCCCGACTCGGAGGTCGAGATACAGCGGGCCCTCGGCGGCCTGGTCGAGGGGCGCACGGTCCTGGTGATCGCCCATCGCCTGAACTCCGTGGTAGGAGCCCATCAGATAGCCGTCATGAAAGAGGGCAGGATCGCGGCCTTGGGCACGCACGAGACCCTGCTCGACAACGACCACTACCGGGCGCTGCTGGCTCAGGGCGGGTTCGTCCCGACTTCCAGCGCGAAAGAGGGGCAGGTGGATTGCCATGAGTAGAAACCGGAGCCTTCTGCGCCGATTCCGCCGGTACATGACCGACGCCGATGCCGCCATGAACAGACGTGGCACGGTGGCCTACGCTGCGGCAGGCGTCTTCACGGGACTGGCATTGTGCACGATGATGCCGGCGGCGATAGCCCTCCAGACGGCGAAGGCGCAGTGGGGCCTCGGCTTCGCGGCATGGATGATCGTCCTAGCGGCGCTGGCGGCCCTCTCCTGCGTCCTCGACTACCAGGGCTGCAAGCTCGGATACACCGCCGGCCTGGGGTACATGCGCATGCTGCAGAGGCACATCGGCACAAAGGTCGCCTCCCTGCCCCTGGGCTGGTTCTCGGCGTCGAGCGCCGGCAGGCTGAGCCGCATCGTCACGCAGGAGATGATGTCGAGCGGACAGGCGGTCGCCTACTTCATCGGCCAGCTCGTCCGCAACCTGTGCGCCTGCGTGGTGTTCGGCCTGGGCACCTGGGCGTGGAACTGGCGGCTCGGCCTCATGGCGAGCATCGCGATTCCCGTGCTCTTCATCCTGCTCAAGCTCGGACAGAAGTGCATAGAGAACTGCTACGCGGACGAGACTCCCGCAGAGGAGGCCCTCGCCTCCCGAATCGTCGAGTTCGCCCAGTGCCAGGGTGCGCTGCGCGCCTGCCATGCGGGGCCAGGCTACAGGGAGCTCGCCGACAGCTTTGTCGAGGCGCAACGCAAGTCCGTACGTGGGCTCTGGTGGGGCGTGCTGGGCAACCTGGTCTCGGGAATGGGACAGCAGACGCTGGTGTTCGCCATGATTCTGCTGGGAAGCTCCCTGTGCGTGAGCGGCATCGCCACCCCACTCGAGGCGGTCGTCATCATAGGGGTTGCCCTGCGCTTCTCTACCATGGTGTCGGACGTCTCGGCGGCGCTCTTCGGCTTGGAGGAGCGACGCCAGACCTTGGACGGCATCGACGAGGTCATGGACGCTCCCGAGATGCCGACGCCTGCCGTCCCCGGCACCTTCCCCCACGACGCGAGCGTCAGCGCCGATCACGTCACGTTCTCGTACGTGCCGGGCAAGCCGGTGCTCCGCGACGTATGCTTCTCGGTTCCACCATCGGGCATGCTCGCCATCGTGGGACCCTCGGGCTGCGGCAAGACCACGGTCATAAAGCTCATCGCCCGCTTCTATGACACGGCAGCCGGCGCCATGCGCGTCGGCGGCGTCGACGTGCGAGACCTCACCACGGAGGAGCTGTTCAAGAACGTCTCCTTCGTCTTCCAGGACGTGTACCTGTTCAATGACACGCTGCGCAACAACGTCCTTCTGGCGCGGCCGGACGCGAGCGATGACGAGCTCGAGAGGGTCGCCGACCTGGCGGGCGTGACCGAGATCGTCAAGCGCCTGCCCGAGGGATGGGACACCCTCTGCGGCGAGGGCGGCCGTGCGCTCTCGGGAGGCGAGCGCCAGCGCGTGTCGATTGCCCGCGCGCTGCTGAAGCAGGCTCCCATCGTCCTCTTTGACGAGGCGACGTCGGCGCTCGATGCCGAAAACGAGGCGAACATCGTCCGGTCGATCGAGGTGCTTCGCAGGTCCTCCACGGTGATCGCCGTCGCCCACAAGCTCGAGACCATCAAGATGGCCGACCGAATCGTCGTGCTGAACGCCCGGGGAACCGTGGAGGAGTCGGGGACTCATGACGAGCTTCTCGAACGAGACGGTGCCTATGCGGACTTCTGGAACAAGCGCATCCTAAGCGCCCGATGGAAGCTAGTCTGACGACCTGCGCACATGCGTCCGCCCTGCAACGGGCCCGGGCACCCAAGGGTGTCCGGGCCCGCATCACGAGCGTCAGGCTGGCGTACGCCCGCCCAGGGGGGCTACTCTCCCCTGAGAGCCTTGCCCATCGCGTCGGTCGCGACAATGGCGTCGTGCAACTCGTCGGGGGTGACGTCGCCGGCGAGGTTATGGATGGTCTCGCCCGGCACGCAGGCCGCCTCGGCGATCTTCCAGATCTGCTCGTCGGTGGTCACGCCCAGCTCGGCCAGGGTCGTGGGCAGACCGACCTCGAGGCAGTAGTCCTGGACGTCCACGAACTCCTCCTCGGGAACGCCCTCGAGCACCAGCTGGACCAGCGTGCCGAAGGCGACGCAGTTGCCGTGGGGCGCGCTGTGGCCGCCCAGCGAGGTCAGGCCGTTGTAGAAGGAGTGGGCCGCGGCGCAGTTAACGTTGTCGGCGCCCACGCCGGAGAGGTACACGCAGGCCTCGACGACGTTCTCGAAGGCAGGGGTGACCACGTGGTTCTGGCAGGCAACGATGGCCTGGGAGCTGTAGTCGCGCAGGGTCTCGTAGCAGAGCTTGGCCAGCGCCATGCCCGCGCGGGTGATGCCGGTGCCCTCGAGGCTCGGGGACTCGGTGCGGATGGACGCGCGGCCCTCGAAGTAGGTGCCCAGGGCGTCGCCCATGCCCGCCACGAGGAAGTGCACGGGTGCGTCGGCGATGACCTGGGTGTCGACCATGACAGCGGCGGGGTTCTCGGGATAGAAGAGGTACTTGTCGAAGCTGCCGTCGTCGTTGTAGATGACGGAGAGGCCGGTGCAGGGCGCATCGGTCGCGGCGACGGTCGGGATGATGACGACCTTCTTGCCGGAGTAGTAGGCGGTCGCCTTGGCGGTGTCGACTGCGGAGCCGCCGCCGACGGCAACCACGGCGTCGATGTTGTCTGCCTCGACGATCGCCTGCATCTTGGCGATCTCGCCCTTGCTGGAGATGCCGCCGAAGACCTCGTAGCGACGGTAGTCGTCGGCGTCGCCGAAGCTCTGCTCGATCTTGTCGTGGCAGGCCTTGTAGCCGCTGTTGGAGCACACGAACAGCCAGCGCTTGCCCATGTAGCCCATCTCCTCCTGGAACTTCAGGAGGGCACCCTTGCCCTGGACGTACTTCAGAGGCTCACGCATCGCACGCAGACGCTTCATGACAATCCTCGATTCAGTCATGGCGGATGATGTCGCCGACGCCGTCCGGCGGCTGGCAGCAATACATGTTAGGGCAACAATTGCGGGCGACTTGCCGCGTTCGGCAACTTTATGCCCCGGATTTATTCACTGGCTTGGACAAGGGGACCTCGTCTGCCTGGCGGAGTCCCCTAGAGGCGTGCGGCGTAGCTCGCGATTGCCGCCCTGACCTTCTCCACCTGGTCCTCCTTCACGACGTCCAGGTAGGCCGGCGTCACGGAGGCGAGGTAGGCCGCGTCGAAGGTTCCCGCGTCCTGGCGGGCGAAGCCCTCCTCCATCAGGCGCTCGGCATCGTCGCGCCTCTCATCCTTGACCATGCCCATCACAAAGTCGTGGAACATCTTCTGCGGCATGTTCATGCGCGTCCTCCTTGGGGCCAGTCCTCTCGCTTGCCTGCGGGCATCCATTCTCGCCCAAAGCCTCGTGTCAACAAATGCCATCCGGCAAGTTCACGTCAAAGCCCGAGCGCTTGGACGGATTGGACTGCTCCGCCGTCATGCAGGCTTTGCCGAGGCTATGCCTCCAGCGCCTGAAGCAGGGAAAGCAGTCGGTCCGGGCTGGCGCAGGGCACCACCGCGTTCTGGATCAGCGCCTTGTCCTCTGTGACGAGGTAGCTCGCGTGAATGCGCTGAGCTGCGGCCATGATGAGGTCATCCTCGAAATCAGGGTGCACCACCTGCAACTTGTCTGCATACCAGCAGTCAGATGCGTCGAGCCCCACCGGCATCGCGAGCTGACGCATGTTCCTGACGCACGCCCATGCCGCATTCGTTGCCGCGAGCGCCGCAGATTCCGTGAGCCCGCCGTCCGCCCTGCGAGAGCAAATCTTGAACTCGGTCTTCAGCAGGTAGAAGATGTCTGCTGCTGACGAGATGGAGAAGTACAGCTCCAGCTCGCGCTCGAGGGCAAAGGTAATGAAGTCTCGCGCCGCGTCATGACCAGGACGACTGCCCAGGTAGTTGTTAATCCAAACGTTGGTGTCAAGGAGGAGCCTGCTGGGTCGCTGCATTATTCCGACACCTTTGGCGCATCCGCATCCGGGCCGGCAGCATGGCCTAGCCGCTCCCACGCCGCTCGTTCGCGTAGCTCCTCAAGCGGGGTCGCATCAGAGAGGCAGAGCTCAACCGCCCTGGCAGAGAGGCCCGAATTGCGAACGATGTCCCATCCTTCGTGGAGCGCCGCGAGCCGGTCAGTCACACCGGGAGAAGCACTTCCCTCCGCCTTGGGAGGCAGGAGACTCGCACCAGAAAGAACCTCTGCCAGCAGCTCCGGTTCCTCCTCATGTCTCACGGCGAGCTCCCACAGGCCTCGGACCGCCTTGGTTGGCGTGAGACCAGCCTTCATGAGGACCTTGTCCCCTCGCTCCTTCAGCGAGGCGTCAATGCGAGTGTTCATCTGGACCACCATGACGTCCACCTTCACACCTCACCTCACACTGTGACAAATGCTCGTATAGCAAAGATAGCATATGTATAGCGCAGGAGCTCTGGTCGAGGAGTCAAGAACAACTGAGGAACAGGGCCCGCAAGGTCGCACGCCGGACATGCCCACGCGGATGTGACCACGGCGAACGTGCATGCGCAGGCGGCTCGAACTTCACCCATCGCGGCGCGACTACACCGTGATCTCTATCTGGTTACCCTCGAAGTTACCGCATCCCGCGATGTCAACAGGCCGGGGAACCGCCGGTCCGTGCCCGCGCGACGCCCGGACAGACCCAGAGCGCCCGGCATCGTCGACCGCATAAACGAGTTTGGAAATCTTCCGCGCTTGCACTAGGCTTCTGTTTTGTTAGCCAAGGCATACACGCAGAGGGGAACCCATGAGGTACGTCTACATCGCCGTCGGATGCGTCACGCTCGCCCTGGGGACGCTGGGGGTCGCCCTGCCCATCCTGCCGAGCGTACCGTTCTTCCTCGTGACCCTCTACTGCTTCTCGCGCAGCTCGCAGAGGTTGCACGACTGGTTCGTGGGCACGGGCTTCTACCAGAAGAACCTCCGGAGCTACGTGCAGGAGAGGGGCATGAAGCGGGCCGCCAAGCTGCGCGTCATGGCGATGGTCACGCTGCTCATGGGCATCGGCTTCGTCATGATGCACTCGCTCTGGGCCCGCGTGGTCCTGGGCGTCGTCTGGATGGGGCACGTCGTCTACTTCATGGGAGTGGTCAGGAGCCTGCCCGAGGAGTAGGTGGAGCTGGCCCCGCCACTCCTCCGGGCGGGGTCGCAGGCAAGGGCGTCGTTCAGAACTCGCCCGAGATTTCAAGATCGTGCGCTCTCAGGCGAGTTCTGAACGATTCGGTTCCGACGTGGTCGCCAGTCAACGCGACCAGGACCCTCTCCCCTGCCCGCCTCCCCTACCGCAGCCTCCCCACGAACACCAGGTACGAGTACAGGTACAGCCAGGCCGTGCCTCCCAGGATCAGCGCGACGAAGAGGCCAACGAGCAGCTCGCCGCCAAGCGCTCCCGCGAACAGAGCCAACGCGAGCATCGCCGCGCCCCACACCACGCTGACGATGCCGCCCATGCGCTGGGTGCGGTCCCAGTTGTGCTCGTCCGCCAGTGCCCAGGGGGTCTTCACACCGAAGGTGTAGTTCTGGCGCACGCGCGGCATGTAGTTGCCCAGGGCAATGAGCAGGACGCCCAGTCCCGCGAAGGTCAGGCTCCCGACCAGGCCACTCCCCTCGGGGATGAGACCGAAGACCGTCGCCTCGGTGACCCAGCTGAACGCCATCATGTACAGGCTGAACCCGCAGACGAAGCCGCGCCACACGCCCCAGGAACGCTCGTAGCCCTCCCGACGTGGGTCGATGGACGGAATCACGCGGAACAGCAGCAGGAACAGGAACGGCAGCGCCGCCAGTATGAGCGCCATGTACCTCGGTCCATAGCCGTTGACCTCGCCGGATGCTCCCCAGTGCGTGGGGACCAGCTCCGGAAGGCTGGGATACGCCAGCAGGTGCGCCACGAAGTTGACGAGCGCGACTGCGGCCAGCACATAGATGAAGCGCCGCGAATGCCTCTTGACCGCCATTGCGACCTACCTCTCTCCAAACGAGTAGAACCACTCCATGACCTCTTGCAGCACAGTCATGTTGAGGTGATAGACGATGCTCTGGCCCTGGCGCTCCGAGCTCACCAGGCCCGCCGAGCGCAGGATGCCCAGATGGTTGCTGATCGAGGGCTTCGAGATGTCGAACTGCTCGGCGATCTGCCCCGCGCTGAGGTCCCCCGCGCGCAGGAGCTCGAGGATGCGCCGTCGCGTCGGGTCCGAGAGCGCCTTGAATGCCTCCCCCGCCATCCGCTTCTACCTCCTCGTTTTAATATTTAGCCAAATGACTAATTACTGGACGAGAGTATGCACGCGACGCGGCCCGAAGTCAAGCGGGAACGCAAGTCGCACGAGGGCGTGAATGGCACGAATGCGTAAGTGGCACGAAAAGGCGTTGCGGCGTCCTGGAACTCCTGGGAACATCGTCGTCTGGGCAGACGAGAATCAATGCGTACGCACTAAATTCAGCTCTTCTCGCCTGAATTGATGCGAACGCACAAAATCTATTAGCTTTCGTTATAATTGATGCGAGCGCATTCGAGAGGAGCGACGATGCCAGAGACGCGTGTCACCAACGCAAGGGACCTCGGCGCCCTCATAAGGTCCACGCGCAAGGAGCAGGGCTTCACCCAGGCCGAGCTCGCCGAGGGCTCGGGCGTGGGAATCACCTTCGTCTCGAAGCTCGAGCGCGGCAAGGGCAGCTCGGAGTTCGACAAGGTGACCCAAGTCGCCCGCATGCTCGGCATCGACCTGTTCGCGCGGACGAGGGGGTAAGTCATGCCAACACACGGAAATAAGCTCTGGATTCTGCGCCATGGCGGATCGAGCACCCTGGTAGTTGGAGAAATCGACCTCAGCACGCGACAACTCGAATACTCACGCCCATACCTCGCCGATCGTACGCAGCCGGCCCTATCGCTTTCTCTACCCCTCCGTGAGGATCCCTTTGCCGAGGCGGAGTTTCGCCCCTACCTCGAAGGCCTTCTCCCGGAAGGAGAGGACCGACGTTCACTCGCGGCCAAGCTGGCCGTCCGAGACGATGACTACCTCGCCATGCTGTCCAACAGCCTCGAATGCATGGGCGACGTAGCTTTTTCCAGGGAGCCAGTCGATGAGGCAAACGACCCGTTCGGAAGGGCACGATACGAGCCGATTGGCATGAATGAGGTATCGGAGGCGTTGTCGAGCTCAGATGCAACCGCCCAGGCCAGCCTGACCTCTCGCCTCTCCCTCACTGGAACC
This sequence comes from Olsenella sp. oral taxon 809 str. F0356, assembly GCF_000233535.1. Classification (NCBI taxonomy): domain Bacteria; kingdom Bacillati; phylum Actinomycetota; class Coriobacteriia; order Coriobacteriales; family Atopobiaceae; genus Olsenella; species Olsenella sp. oral taxon 809. The sequence continues at coordinate 1,139,280 of NZ_JH376563.1, read as the reverse complement.
CAACATAAGATGGGGCTCGCCCGATGCCCGGACAAGGAGGGCGAGTCCGTATGGCTGCGCCCCCTTGGGGGAGCAGCCTCTACGCACGTACTTAAATCCGGACAGTTAGACGCCATTCCCGAGCTCGAGTATCTCGTCATGTCCTCTGCCAGCAAGTGCGGAGTCACTGTACCCAAGGTCGAGCTCATCGCCTTGGGAAGAGGTCGACTCGCCATCTGCGTCGAGCGGTTTGATCGACAGACAACGGTCCTCGAGGACGGAAGGCTGGCGGTGCGAAGGCTCCACCAAGAAGACCTCGCCCAGTCGCTGGGAATCTATCCCGGGTCAAAGTATGCGGAGCTTGACCCAAGCAGTGCGAGCGCCATAGCGCACCTGCTGCGGAATCACTCCTCTCAGCCGCTTAGGGACATACAGGGCCTTGCCCGCATCATGCTGCTCAACTATCTGGTAGGAAACTGCGACAACCACCTCAAAAACCTCTCGCTCATGCACGAGGGGGCATGGACAAGGCTCGCTCCGGCCTATGACATCGTTCCGACCACGCTCTTCGATTGCTTCAGCAGGCAGATGGGGATGCGAATCGGACGCCACGGCATAATCGACGAGGTCATACCCGAGGACTTCGTGGAACTGGCGAACGAGCTTGGCATCAGCGAAGAGCTCCTACGCCGCACTGCCAGGGAACTGTGCGATGCACTTCCTCGAAGCATTGACGAAGAGGGAGAAAGGCAGGCCCGAACAGGGTTCGAAGCGCTCGCCTACGACGCCGAGAATCTGATCGCAGACATGCTTCCCAGGAAGGCGACATTGGAGAGCTTCGCGCAACGATAACGTGGATGTGGTTTCCTACTCCAGCAGACCCTCCAGGTTGTGGCGGAAGCGCGCACGGTCCTCCGAAGCGAAGGCCGCCGGTCCCTTGGTGCGGCCACCCGCACGGCGGACCTTCTTCTCCTCGTACCGGATGAAGAGCTCCATGTCTATGGTCGCCCTGTCGAACACGCGACCGCGCACCCCGATGGCGGCGGCGCCCCTGCCCAGGACCATCGCCGCCAGGCCGATGTCCTGGGTCACCACAACGTCCCCCGGCTCCAAGCGCTCCGTAATGGCGAAGTCCGCACTGTCCGCCCCGACGGAGACCGCGAGCACGTCCACCCAGAAGCCGCGACGGGCGTGAGCGACGTCGCGGGGGTCGTCTCGCCTGACATGTCGCTCCAGGTTCTGCGTGCTGTTGCCGGCGATTACCACGGGCACGCCGCGCCTGCGCGCCACGGCAAGAGCGTCGGCCGTCACGGGACACGCGTCCGCATCGATGTACAGCGTGGTCATGCGGCTCCTCTCGCCTGGGCGCGCGGGATGGGCGTGCCGTCGGGCCGTTGCGGGGTGGCGTGCCGTCGGGCCGTTCTTTACTGGTGGGAGTTTCCCCAACGAGAGAAAACCTTAGCAGTAAAGAACGCGGCACATCGCATGGTGCGGCGGCCTGCGGGTGGCGCGTTCTTTGCTGGCTCTGCTTGCGGGCGTCGTGTTCCCTACTGGCCCAGCTTGCGGGTGGCGCGTTCTTTGCTGGCTCTGCTTGCGGGCGTCGTGTTCCCTACCGGCTCTCAGCGACGAAATCTCGCCATCCAAGGCGAGAAAAGAACGCCGACCGCTGCATTTGCCCACATGAGCTGCGGCGGCGTGTTCTTTATCGCCCGCATCAAAGCCACGATGCTTCGATTCGCCCGAGTAAAGAACACGCCGGAGTAGCTGGTCGACACGAGTGCGTCCAACGCGTCTGAATGACAAGCAAGAACGTCCAATGCGTCTGAACGACACGCCAGTACGTCGCACGCGTCTGGGTGACACACGAGAACGTCAAACGCGTCTGGACGTGGCGCGCCAACTGGGCAAACGTGGAGCGGCCAGACGCGTTGGACGCTTTCGGCGAAATAATGCGCGTGTTGGACGTACTCGGCGATATTATGCGCGCGTTGGACGTCGTCGGCGATATTATGCGCACATTGGACGCAGTCGCGAGCAGCAACGCGCGTGTTGGACGTCATGGCAAGCGAGAGAGGCGCACCGTGATGCCGTCGACAAAACGACGCACGTGCCAGGCATGGCTGCAGGCGAGAAAGGCGCACCATGACATCGACGTGCGCGTCGCTCGCCCACACGTCGCACGCTCCCGCACGCACGCCGCTCCCCGCCGACACGAAAAACAAGCGGGCCGGCACACCGCCGACCCGCACGCGAGCTCACGTTCCAACCGCCACTACGCCGCAGCCAACGTCCCGCCTACAGCCACTTCTCCGGGAGCTTCTCTCCCTTGGCAGCCGCCTCCTCCGGGGTGTCCGGGTCGAACGACACCGGGTCCGCATTGGCGTCCGCGCCACCCATGCCGTAGGTGGGACGCGCCGCCTCGTACTGGATCTTGCGCGCGGTGCCGCGCACGTCGGCCTCGGGCATGTTGTCGTAACGGTGGCAGGCGCAGAGATGACCCCCCACGACCTCCCTGAGCTCCGGCGCAGCGACGTCACAGGCTCCCACCTTGGCGAAGCAGCGGCTCGCGAAGCGGCAGCCCGCCGGCGGGTCGATAGGGCTGGGCACGTCTCCCTGCAGGATGATGCGCTTGCGCGAGAGGTGTGGGTCGGGCGACGGGATGGCTGAGAGCAGCGCCTGCGTGTAGGGGCAAAGCGGCTCGTGGTAGAGGTCGTTCTTCTGGGCGACCTCCATGAGCTTGCCCAGGTACATCACGCCCACACGGTCGGATACGTGCTTGACCACGTTAAGGCCGTGCGCGATGAAGAGGTAGGTGAGTCCCAGGTCCTCCTTGAGGTCGTCCAGGAGGTTGAGCACCTGCGCTTGAACGGAGACGTCCAGCGCGCTCACGGGCTCGTCGCAGACGATGAGCTTGGGATTCACGGCCAGGGCGCGCGCGATGCCCACGCGCTGGCGCTGGCCGCCGCTGAACTCATGGGGATAGCGCCTCTTGAGGTCGGGCCTGATGCCCACGCGCTCGAGCAGCTCGTCCACGCGGGCGTCGATGGCCTCCGCGGGCAGGATGCCGTTGGTGACGATGGGCTCGCTCACGATCTGCTCGACGGTCATGCGCGGGTTGAGCGAGGCGTAGGGGTCCTGGAAGATCAGCTGGATGTCGCGGCAGAGCTCGCGACGGCGCTGCTTGCTGGCGTCGGTGATGTCCTCGCCCTCGAAGTAGATTCTGCCGCCGGAGGGCTTGAGCAGGCCCACCAGCATCTTGCCGATGGTGGTCTTGCCGCAGCCGGACTCGCCCACGAGGCCGAAGGCCTCCCCGCGACGGATCTTGAACGACACGTCCTCGACCGCGCGCACGTAGGAGGTGGGCCGGCCGAAGAAGTTGGTCTCGGCCACGAAGCTCTTCGAGAGGTTCTTGACCTCCACCAGGACGTCGTCGCGCGTGGGATCGCTCTTGGGGTCTGCCATGGGCTACTCCTCCCCCTCTTCGTACAGGAAGCAGCGGACGCTGCGGCTGGGGTCGCCGGGGTAGGGCCTGAGCTCGGGGCGCTCGCGGCGGCAGCGCTCCATGCAGCGGTCGCAGCGGTCCGAGAACGGGCAGCCCGAGGGCATGTCCAGCGGGTTGGGCACGGTGCCCTTGATGGTGTAGAGGCGCTTGGAGTCGTCGTCCTCGAGGCGCGGAATCGAGTTCAGGAGGCCCAGCGCGTAGGGGTGCAGGGGCCTCTCAAACAACGCGACCTTCTCCGCCTCCTCGACCACCTCGCCGCAGTACATGACCACCACGCGGTCGGCCACCTCCGAGACGACTCCCAGGTCGTGGGTGATGAAGAGCACGGCCATGTCGAACTCGTCGCGCAGCTGGTAGATGAGGTCAAGGATCTGCGCCTGGATGGTCACGTCGAGGGCCGTGGTGGGCTCGTCGGCGATGAGCAGCCGCGGGTTGCAGGCCAGCGCCATGGCGATCATGACGCGCTGGCGCATGCCGCCCGACATCTGGTGCGGGTAGTCGCGAGCGCGATCGGCGGGAGAGGGGATGCCCACCACGCGCAGCATCTCGACCGCACGCTCCCAGGCCTGGTCCTTCTTCATGGGCGTGTGCGTCTGGATGGCCTCGACGATCTGGTCGCCCACGCGGTAGACGGGGTTGAGCGAGGTCATGGGCTCCTGGAAGATCATCGAGATCTTCTGCCCGCGTACCTGCTCCATCTCCTTCTCGGAGAGGGCCAGGAGGTCCTGCCCGTCGAAGCTGATGCTGCCGGAAGCCACGTGGCCCGGCTTCTGCAGGAGCCCCATGATACTGAGGGAGGTCACGCTCTTGCCGGAGCCGGACTCGCCCACCACGGCCAGTATCTCTCCGCGGTCTATGGAGAAGCTCACGCCGTCCACGGCACGGACGGTGCCCTTGCGGGTGGGGAACTCGGTGACGAGGTCCCTCACTTCGAGAAGTGCCATGCTAGCGCCTCCTGCTCTTGGGGTCGAAGGCGTCGCGGATGCCGTCTCCCAGCAGGTTGAACGCGAGGACGGTGAGGGTGATGGCGAGGCCCGGGAAGATCATGACGTGGGGAGCCTGGAAGATGTAGTCGCGGCCGCGGCCCAGCATGTCGCCCCACTCGGCCTGGGGTGGCTGGACGCCGAGCCCCAGGAAGCCCAGGGCGGCGGCGTCGAGGATGGCGCCCGAGATGCCCAAGGTGGCACGGACGATGATCGAGGGAGCCACGTTGGGCAGGATGTGACGGAAGATGATCTTGGCGTCGGAGTCGCCTATGACGCGGGCGGCGCTGACGTAGTCGTTTGCCTTGACCGCGAGGACCTGGCTGCGCACGATGCGCGCGTACTCGGGGATGGACACCAGGCCGATGGCGATGACCGCCTTGTCGATGCCCTTGCCGAGCGCCGCCATGAAGGTGATGGCCAGGAGGATCGAGGGCACGGCGAGCATGATGTCCATGAGGCGCATGATCACCGTGTCGGCCCTGCCGCCCTTGTAGCCGGCGATGGCGCCCAGGGTGACGCCCACCACGAGCGACAGCGCGACCGAGATGAGGCCGACGGTGAGCGAGACCTGCGCGCCCACCATCATGCGGGCCAGGATGTCGCGGCCCTGCTGGTCGCAGCCAAACCAGTGCGCGGCGCTGGGCGCGGCGAAGGACTGGGTCAGGTCCTGCTCGTAGGGGTCGTACGGGAGCACGCCGGGGGCGATGGCCGTGACGACGGCTATGAGCACGACGAGGCCGATGAAGACCAGGCTGGCCATGGCCGGGCCGTTGTGGCTCAGCGAGTACCAGACGTCCTTCCAGATGGACTCCGCCTTCTGCGGCCTGGCGGCGTCGACGCCCTTCGTGGGCCCCATGGGCTCCTGCCCGGAGTCGAGTGTCTTCTCCACCAAGATCACCCCTCTTCCTGCGAGTACTTGATGCGCGGGTCAAGGTAGGCGTACACGATGTCCACGATCAGGTTGATGACGACGAAGATCACGCCGATGAGAAGCACGGTGCCCTGGACCACCGGGAAGTCGGACTTCAGGATGGAGTCGACCACGTACTTGCCGATGCCGGGCCAGGCGAAGACGGTCTCGGTGAGGAGGGCACCGCCCAGGAGGCTGCCGAACTGCAGGCCGATGACGGTGGTGACCGGCAGCATGGCGTTGCGCAAGGCGTGATGGCGGTCGACGCTGCCCTTGGGCAGGCCCTTGGCGCGGGCGGTGCGGACGTAGTCCTCGCCCAGGGTCTCGAGCATGCTGGAGCGCGTCATACGCGTGATGATGGCCATCGAGTAGAGCGAGAGCGCGAGGGCCGGCAGCACGATGTGCTGCAGGGCGTTGCCCAGGGCCTCGAAGTCGCCGGAGAGCAGCGTGTCAAGGATGAAGAGGCCCGTGCCGCCCACCGGCGCCAGAAGCGGGTCGATGCGCCCGCCCGAGGGCAGGACGTGCAGGGTGCCGGCGAAGAGGATGATCATGAGCACGCCGGACCAGAAGATGGGCATCGAGACGCCCACCAGCGCCACGAAGGTGCTGAGGCCGTCCACGAAGGAGCCCTTGTGGACCGCCGCGAGCGCGCCGAGCACGATGCCGAGCACGGACGCCACGATGATGGCGACGATGGCAAGCTCGACGGTGGCCGGGAAGCGGCTCATGATCTCGGTCGTGACGGAGGTGTGGGTGTAGTACGAGGTCCCCAGGTCGCCGCGGAGGGCCGATCCCAGGAAGTTGAGGTACTGCACCACGATGGGGGCCGTAAGCCCGTTCGCCTCTCGCCAGGCCTGCATCTGCTCCTGCGTGGCATGCTCGCCGAGCACGACGCTGGCAGGGTCGGCCGAGAAGACGCGCATGATCAGGAAGACCACGATCGAGAGGCCCAACAGGACGGGAATCGCCTGCAGGACGCGCTTGATCACATATCTCAGCACGTGTCTTCCTCCTCTCTCTTCTCATCTGTTCGCTCTTGTCGGGTCCGGCGACATGCGCCCCTCCGCGCGCGCCACCAGAAGCGCGACTCGGACCGGGCTCGCGTCCGGCCCGAGTCGCAGCGTTGCCTCGGGATGTCCCTCGGCCTTGGATGGGGGCGTCTCTCCCCCGTCCAGGGCTAGGCAGACTTGGTGCAGTTCCTCAGGAACACGACCGCCGTCGGGTGGTAGACGTAGCCCTCGACGTTGGCCTTGTGGCCCAGGAGGTTCTGAGAGTGCGAGATGGGCAGCCAGACCTGGTCCTCGGCCACGATCTGCTCGCACTGGTGGTAGACGTCGTCACGCTCGGAGCCCGCCGGAGTCGAGAGGCCCTTGGCGATGAGCGCCTTGTACTCGTCGTTGGAGTAGCGTGCGACGTTCATGGCGGTGTCGTCGACCGAGAGGAGGTTCATGAAGTTGTCGGGGTCGCCGTTGTCGCCGTTCCAGCCATAGAAGCAGACGTCGTAGTTGCCCGCCTGGACGGCGTCCTTGTAGGAGGTCCAGTCGAACTGGTCGATGGTCATGTCGACGCCGACCTTGCTCAGGTAGCCCTGGACGGACTCTGCGAGCGCGGTGCCTCCCTTGCCGTTGTAGGGACGCGACACCGAGTAGGTGATGCACTTGACCTTGGTGATGCCCAGGGCGGCGAGCTCGGACTTGGCCGCGTCTGGGTCGTATTGGGTCTGCTGGATGTCGGAGTCGTAGGGGGCCATCCACAGGGGCATGACGGAGTTGGCGTAGGTGGCGTAGCCGTTGTAGAGGCTGTCCACGAGCTCCTGGACGTTGACTGCCTTGGCGAAGGCCTTGCGGGCGTCGGCGGTCTTGAAGGTCTCGCTCTGGGTGTTGAAGGCGAGGTAGTTGATGTTCATGCCGTCGGTCTTGTAGACCTTGTCGCCGTTGTTCTCGACCTGGCTCACCACGGCCTCGTCGATGCCGCTGATGATGTCGGCCTCGCCGTTGGCCAGGGCGGTGACGCGCGAGGCGCTCTCGGCGATGAAGCGGAAGACGATGTTCTTGGCCTTGCCGGCGTTGTCCTTGTCCCAGTAGTCCTCGTTGCGCTCGAGCTTGATGTCGGAGTTCTTGGTCCAGCTCACGAACTTGTAGGGACCGGTGCCGACGGGGCTCTCGTTGAGCTTGCCGCCCTCGGCGGCGGTGGGGCTCACGATGGGCGAGGCCATGCACATGGCGAGGTTGGCCAGGAAGGCGGTGGAGGCGGCGCGCAGCTTGATGACGAGGGTGGTGTCGTCGGGGGCGTCGATGGAGGCGATGCCGTTGCCGTCGGCCTCGGAGCCAAAGGTGAAGGCGGCGTAGGGCATGTCCTCGGTACGCTGGGGCTCGAGCTGGCGCTCGATGGAGGCCTTGGCCGCAGCGGCGTTGAAGTCAGTGCCGTCGTGGTACTTCACGCCGGTGCGGATCTTGAAGGTGTAGGTGAGGCCGTCGTCAGAGACCTCGTAGGACTCGGCGAGACCTGGCTTGACGGCGCAGGAGTCGTCCTCGTACTGCAGGAGGTTCTCGTAGACCTGGACCATGACCATGGCGGACTCGCCGTCGTCGACCATGGCGGGGTCGAGGCCGCGGGGGTCGGAGGCCTGGGCGAAGGTGATGGTGAAGTCGCCGTCGGCGGACTTGGAGGAGCCGCCGGCGCGCTGGCTGCCGCAGCCGGCGAGGGCGAAGGCACTGCCCGCGCTGACGGTCGCCATGGCCTTGACGAAGTTCCTTCTGGAGATCTGTGCCTTGGTGCTAGCCATGTGTACTCCCTCTCTGATGCACAAAGCCTGATATGGCGTCTTGGCCCACCGAGCCGCCGCCCCTCACGGCTATGGCTGCGGCGTAGCGGCCTGTGCGTATGTTTGCATCAGAAATGCAAGGGAGTGATTAAAATGGCGATTTTGAGAAGAAAAGTTTCTTGATACGTAACCAGTTGGACACTTTGCGTCCTTTTTGCGGCTGCCACCGACGCACGGCCCCTCGTCAGTGCAGGGCGGCCTCCGGCGAGAGGGACGATGGGTCGTGGCGTTGTGAACTCCAATCCTAACCATTTTCTTCAGATATCGATAAATGCCTTTGTGTGGAGTACAATCGAATCTAATAGATGACATTGGCTTATAAGGAGTGAGGAATATGGCAGGAACTTTGGCCAATGCGGCACTCTCCACCAAGGTCACGTCTGACGAGAAGACGCTCTTCACCCAGATATGCGACTCCATCGGGACCTCCCCCAGCAACGCGCTCAGGATGTTCGTCTCGGCCTTCAACCGCAGGGGAGGATTCCCCTTCGACCCCTCCAACCCCTACGGCCTTCCCCGCACCACGCTCAGGGCGATGGAAGACGCCGAGCAGGGACGCGTCACGGGCCCGTTCGAGTCAAACGAGGAGATGTGGGCCTCCATCTTCGACGACGGAGAGTAGCCGTGCTGAGCCTGGCCTATACCTCCCAGTTCAAGAAGGACGTTCGTCGCAGACGCAGGCAAGGCGCGGACCTAGAGAGGCTCGGCGAGGTGATCACCCTCCTGCGCAAGGGAGAGGTGCTTGGGGAGCGCTTTCGTGACCACGCCCTCGCCGGCAGGCTTGGCGGGCACCGTGAGTGCCACATAGGCCCGGACTGGCTGCTCGTCTATCGCATCGACGATACGCGCCTCATACTGACCGCCGTTCGCACCGGATCGCACGCCGAGCTCTTCGGCCTCTGAAACGCCCGGCCCCTGCCTTGCATGGCAAGAGCGGGGCGAAGGCCCCCGTCCAAATGGTCGAGCGGCCCCGTCCACGTTGCCGCAGGGCGGGGCCGCTCGAATGCCGGTCTATTCGCGCGTGGGGGACGGGAGCCTTAGAACTCCGCGTTGCCCACCGTGCGGGGGTGCGGCAAGACGTCGCGGATGTTGTCCACGCCGGTGAGGTACATGACCAGGCGCTCGAAGCCCAAGCCGAAGCCGGAGTGGTGGCAGCCGCCATAGCGGCGCAGGTCGCAGTAGTAGCGGTACTGCTCGGGGTCCATGCCCAGCTCGCGGATGCGGCTCTCGAGCACGTCGAGGCGCTCCTCTCGCTGGGATCCGCCGATGATCTCGCCGATGCCGGGAACCAGGCAGTCCGCAGCGGCCACGGTCCTGCCATCGTCGTTGATGCGCATGTAGAAGGCCTTGATCGCGGCGGGATAGTCGGTCACGAAGGTCGGCCTCTTGAAGTGCTGCTCGGTGAGGTAGCGCTCGTGCTCGGTCTGGAGGTCGGCGCACCAGCTCACGGGATACTCGAACTTCGTGCCGGCGGCCTGGGCATCCTCCAGGATCTTGATCGCGTCGGTGTAGCTCACGCGCGCGAAGTCGCTCGTGGCCACGTGCTCGAGGCGCTCGAGCAGGCCCTTGTCCACGAAGCGGTTGAACATGTCCAGCTCGTCGGGGCAGGTCTGTCGCACGTAGTTGATCACGTACTTGAGCATCTGCTCGGCCACGTCCATGTCCTGGTCGAGGTCGCAGAAGGCCATCTCGGGCTCGACCATCCAGAACTCGGCGGCGTGGCGGCGGGTGTTGGAGTTCTCGGCGCGGAAGGTGGGACCAAAGGTGTAGACGTCGCCGAAGCTCAGGGCGAAGTTCTCGGCCTGGAGCTGGCCCGAGACGGTGAGGCTGGTCATCTTGCCGAAGAAGTCCTGGCTCCAGTCGACGCTGCCATCCTCGAGCAAGGGCGGGTTCTTGGGGTCCAGGGTGGTGACGCGGAACATCTCCCCCGCACCCTCGGCGTCGCTCGCGGTGATGATGGGCGTGTTGACGTAGACGAAGCCGTTCTCCTGAAAGAAGCTGTGGATGGCGTAGGCCGCCACGCTGCGCACGCGGAAGATCGCCCGGAAGAGGTTGGTGCGGCTGCGCAGATGCTGCTGGGTGCGCAGGTACTCGCGGGTCTGGCGCTTCTTCTGCATGGGATAGTCGGGGGCGGAGGGGCCCTCCACCACGACCTCGGAGGCCTGGAGCTCGAAGGGCTGGGGGCGGTCGGGCGTCAGGCTCAGCGTGCCGCGCACGACGAGAGCGGAGCCGACGCTCTGGCCCACGAGCTCGTCGTAGCGCTCGCCCAGGGACTCGCGGTTGAGGACGACCTGCAGGTCCTTGAAGCAGCTGCCGTCGTTGAGGGTCACAAAGCCGAAGTTCTTCATGTCGCGGATGGAGCGGACCCACCCGGCGACCGTCAGCTCCTGGCCGCCCAGGCGGTCCATGTCTGCGTAGAGCGTTGCGATCTTTGTGCGCCTCACGAGCTTCCCCCTTGGGTTGTGCGATAAGTAGCTTGGTGACGGACGCCTGTGGGAGAGGCGCCGGACGCGTCAACCCATTGACTGTATCGCAAGTGGAGCCGCACGCACGCGGGGCACGGGCCGCCACGACAAAGGCCCATCGGGACGGAGGACCACCATGGAACACGTGAGCCACGCGGAGCGACCCGACTACGGGCTACTCGCCGAGCAGGTCAGGGCCCTCGCGGAGGAGGACCCGCGCTGGATGCCGCTGCTCTCCAACGCGTCGGCGCTCATCTACGAGGCGCTGCCCGACGTCAACTGGGCGGGCTTCTACCTCATCCCGGAAGGTGAGGGCAGGCTCGTCCTGGGGCCCTTCCAGGGGAAGGTCGCCTGCGTGCACATCGAGTTGGGCCGGGGAGTCTGCGGGACCGCCGCCGCGACGGACGAGCTCCAGCTCGTGGAGGACGTCCACGCCTTCCCGGGTCACATCGCCTGCGACGGCGCGAGCGCGTCCGAGGTCGTCGTGCCGCTGCACGCGGACGGCCGGGTCGTCGGCGTGCTCGACATAGACAGCCCGATGCGCGGCCGCTTCCTTCCCGAGGACGCCCGCGGACTCGAGCTGGTCGCGCAGGCGCTGGAAAGCTGCGCGCGCTAGCCGCGCACGTTGCTCTTGCCGCTCACGCGCTCGATCTCGAGCACGGTCACCGAGGTCTTGGGCAGCGCCGCGGCGATGTAGCGGATGCCCGCCTCCATGTGGCCGGGCGCGTACTTGCGCAGCAGGGCCATGAGCCCCGCGCGCTTCTCGTCGTCGTCCGCGGCGGGACGCAGACGCCCGAACGCCATGGCGGAGGCGTACCTCGTGGTGAACTCCGCAGGCTGGACGTCGTCCTGGGCGACCACGGTGATGCATGCCCTGCAGCCTGCGCCCAGGTTGGTCAGGCGATGGCCGCCCTTCATGGAGCCGTGCAGGTAGATGCGGCCGCCCTCGAGCGCGAAGCTGATGGGCACGCCATAGGGCTCGCCGTCGGGGTCCACGGTCGAGAGCACCGCGTTCGACGCGGACGCGAAGAGCGCGAGTGCCTCCTCGCGGCCCAGCTCCCTCTTCGCACGTACCATCTTGAACTCCATGGCGCTCTCCCCTCTTGCCGTGCGCAGTCGTGCCCATTTGCATGATAGTCAGTCTGCCAAAAGGTATACCCCGACGGCCCGTGCTACGATGTCGTCAGGAAACAGTTAGCCAAAGCTAATTAGTGGCAAGCGGGCAAGGGAGACACATGGGCGAGAGGGACCACCTGCCCCTGTTCGGGGTGGGGCCGGCATACGTGGCGTGCATCCTCCTGACGACGGCTGCGGGAATCGCGGCGACCAGGCTCGGCATGCTGCCACGCGCAAGCGTCCTCGAACTCGAGCTGCCGCTCGTGGTCGCGGGTGCCATCCTCGCAGCGCTTGCCGTGGCCGTATGGGTCATGGGAGCCGTCGTGTCCAAGATCGACGCCCACGTGGAGAGAAACGAGCTCGTGACCACGGGCGTCTACGCCTGGGTGAGAAATCCCATCTACTCCGCCTTCCTCATCGCCTGCCTCGGCGCGATCCTCGTCGCCGGGAACCTCTGGCTCCTCGTCCTGACACCCATCCACTGGCTCGCGCTGACCCTGCTCATGCGGCGCACGGAGGAGCGCTGGCTTGCCGAGCTGCACGGCAGCACGTACCTGGACTACTGCAGGCGGGTTAACAGGGTCGTGCCCTGGCCCCCTCGTCGCAGGGCGTAGCCCAGGGTCGCGGCGCGGCGACTCCGCCGCCCCGCCAGCTGCCGCAAAACGCATGCGGACTCGCAACGTTCGAGGCGTACACTCCTCCCAAGGAACGACCACCCCGCCCCACGAGGGTCGCGGGGCCACAGCCCGGCGATTGGAGCCATCATGGAGAAGCGCCACATCGACCCCTACGAATACGCGAGCGCCATCACGAAGGCCAACGCCCGTGGCATCCTGCTCACCACCAAGGCCGAGGGCGAAGTGGACACGATGGTCATAGGCTGGGGGCTCATCGGAACCCTCTGGGGCAAGCCCACCTTCACCGCCTTCGTCCGCACGAGCCGCCACACCCATGCCCTGCTCGAGAAGAACCCCCAGTTCACCATCAACGTCCCCCTCGACCGCCTGAGCAAGCGCATCTTCGCCGTCGCCGGCACCAAGAGCGGCCGTCATGTGGACAAGGCGGAGCTGCTCGGGCTCACGCTCGCGAATGGGAGCAAGGTGGACGTCCCCGCGATCGCCGAGGCACCTATCACCCTGGAGTGCAAGGTCGTCTACGGGCAGATGATGGACAGGGACGCCGTGCCCAAGGCTACGCGCGAGCGCTTCTACCCCGCAGACGTCACCGACGTCGATGCGAGCGGGAGCTGCTACTACCACGAGATCTACTACGGCGAGATAGTCGACAGCTACGTCCTGGAGTAGCACTGGGACGACGAGGGGGCACGCCACGGGCACCACGCCCAGTCCGCAGCTGCCGGCAGGTCCCGAGGGGAGAGTCACGTGAGGTTCGACGAACTGGGAGACCCCAAGGCACCGACGATACTCATGGTGCCCGGTTCGTTCTGCACGGGCGATTCGGAGCTGCCCATCGCTCGTCGGCTGTGCGACCGCTTCCACGTCGTCACCGTGACCCTCGACGGGCACGTGAAGGGCGGAGGCGACTACCTCTCGAAGGAGGCATCAACCGAAGGCATGGTCTCGTGGCTGCACGGACGTGGCATCGACCACCTTGCCATGGCGCACGGGACCTCGATGGGCGCGATCAGCGTGCTTGACGTCGCTCGGGAGGGCTCGGTCTCTGCCGACGTCTGGTTCTACGACGGCGGACCCTTCTTCGACCTGCCAAGGCCGGTCGAGAACCTCATGCGACGGCTGTTCCGCCGCGTGCTGGGAATCGGGAGGAGGAGGCCGGACGGCACGCCATGGAAGATCGACGTCGACAAGGTGCTGGAGGGCAGCGTGCTCAGGCACTTCCTGGGAGATGACGCACCGATGTACCGGGAGATTCTCGGCAACTGTGCGGAGGTGTGCACGTTCGTCTCGGACGCCACGCTGACCAACGAGTGCAGGACCTTCTGCGAGTGCAGGCTGCCTGAGCTGCCGCCCGACGTGGTGCGCCGTAGCGTGTTCGTCTGGGGCAGCAAGGAGTCGGCACGCGCATCGCGCAAGAGGGTCCAAAGTACGTACCCGGATGCGGAGTTCATTGACGCAGAGGGCTACAACCACTGCGGCCTCCAGTGCGTCAAGCCCGACGAGTACGCCCGTTTGCTGTCGGAGAAGATCGCACAGGGAAGGAGAGGGCCATGTCGTTGACATACCTGCTCGAATACGAGTCGCCCATCGGGACAGTCGTGCTCGCAAGCGACGGCGAGCGCCTGTGCGGCCTCTGGTTCGAGGGACAGAGATATTTCCAAGACAAGCTCGACGTGCGGCTGGGACATCCAGGGGAGCATCTGGGCGAGAGGGACGTCATACGAGGCCCGCAGGCCCGGCGCGCACCGGGCATCTCCGCCGCTTGTGACTGGCTCGACGCGTACTTCGACGGCGCCCCTTCCCCCACGCTGCCTCCCCTGGCCCTGAGAGGGACCCCGTTCCAGGAGGAGGTCTGGCGCGAGCTCGAGGTCATACCATGCGGGACGCTGACTACCTACGGCGACGTCGCACGAGCGATCGCTGCCGGGAGGGACGACGGGACGAGGGTCTCAGCCCGGGCAGTGGGCGCGGCAGTCGGCCACAACCCCATAAGCGTCATCGTACCCTGCCACAGGGTGGTCGGCTCGACGGGCAGCCTCACCGGCTACGCGGGCGGCATCTGGCGCAAGACGTGGCTGCTCGAGCACGAGGGCGTCGACCTGAGCCGGCTCAAGGTCCCCGCGACGTGAGACGGACAGACGGCCCAGAGCAGCCACCGAGGGGGCTCCTGAGGGGGCTCGAAAGGCGATGCCAGGCGGCGCGACCATAGCACGCGCGCACAGACAGGCGGGGCGGACGACATTCGCGCGTCCACCCCGCCATTCTCGCCCAGCCCCCTGATCAGGCCCTATGCCTCGAGTACGAACTCCGGGTTGTCTCGGGTGACGATGCCCTTGTTCTGGACCGTTGCGCCCAGGAGCTCCTCCAGCTGCTGGGCAAGCTCGTCGATGGCGGCCCTCAGGTCGCCCGCGCGCTCCGGCTGCAGGTTCTCCATGATGAAGACGCAGTGCGGGGTCTGGTCCGTCACCTCGGTGCGCTGGCCGTCACGCCAGTTCCAGCAGCGGCACACGGCGCCCGCATCATCGATGTAGGCAAGCTCGCCCGGCAGCGTGGGGTCCGACTCGTCCTCGCCGATGGGCAGGTACTCGTCGCCGCCCTCGGTCACGGCCAGGCGGAAGGTACCCTCGAGGGCGTCTATGTTCTCGGCGCCGATGGGCAGCGCGTACTTGAGCGAGATGGCGTTGGAGAGGTCGACGGAGGGATTGATGTGGCCAACGGGGTTGTCCTTCAGCACGCGCTTGAGCAGGTTCTCGACCGAGCAACGGGCGCCCTTCTTGGTCTTGAACCTGCGGTAGGCGTCGCGCCACACGGCCACGACCTCGTTCTCGCTGATGGTGTTGCTGGTGAGCCAGTCGCTTGCCTTGAGGTTGGCGCGGTCGAGCAGGCGCGCTGCCTTCTTCGCCGCCTCCTCGCTCACCTGGTCGGTGGGCAGGATGCCGTCCACGGCAACGATGCCGATGGATGCTTCGGGGAAGAGCTCCCAGAACGAGTCCTCGGCGACGAACTTCTTCATGCGTCCCTCCTTCTGCGCGGCCGGGCGGCGGCGCACCTGATGTCTTGCCACTGCGGGCATCCTAGCACGAGTGCTGCATGACACCCTCCTAAGTAGGAATATTTTCTCTCGCCTAACCATCTATTCACAGATAATATGCCATACATATGCAAAATTAAGCGGTAGAGAATGAATAGGCGCAACAAGTTGAGAGGGGTAAGCGCCTGCTAGGACGGCCACCCCTCACGGACGTGACGCAAGGAAGGGTCCTCCCAAGCCCAAAAGCTGCATATTGGTCGCAGGACCCAGGCTGGCGCGGACACCAAGGCGGGTGCCGGCACTAGAATGGTGCCCAGGGCAGGCCCGCGCCCCGGGCGGGGCGACGCGGCCCCACCCGCGCAGGCGAAGGCCGAGGCCCACTTACCGGGCAAGGCAGGAGGCAGCATGTCCAAGCAACTCAGCGGCACGGCGACCAAGGCCCTTGCCGTCGCGGCAGCAACGCCCGTCGCGCTGTTCGCCGCCTACTCGGCGGTCTCGCACCTCTACTATCGCAGGTCCAACATCGCCACCGCCTCAGAGGTCTACAACCGCGTGACCTCCGACAAGAACCGCATGGCAGACCCCATAGCCTGGGACAACTACATACTCGCCCACGCCGAGAGCAACGAGCAGCGCTACTCCCTGCCACCCCTCGTGGGGCTGCGCGTCTCGGTGGAGGACAGCGACTTCGAGGGCATGCAGACCTTCGTCCTCAACCGCCGCAACCTCAACGACCGCGCGGTCGTCTACCTGCATGGCACGTGCTTCGTGAACCAGCCCACCATCTATCACTGGCGCTTCCTCGACAGCCTGGCCCGCCGCACGCGCGCCGAGGTCGTGGCGCCCATCTACCCGCTTGCGCCCGTCCACGGCCACGACGAGGCCTTCGCCGCCATCGAGGGGCTCTACCGCTCCATGGTCGAGAAGTACGGCGCTGACTCGGTGACCCTCATGGGGGACGCCTCCGGCGCGGGCATCGCCGCCTCCTTCTGCCAGCTGCTCCCCGAGCTCGGGCTGCCCCAGCCGGAGCGGCTCGTGCTCATCTCGCCCTGGGTGGACGCCAGCCTGGCCAACCCCGACGTCGCCGCCTATGAGGCGGCAGACCCCATGTTCGCCCTCCAGGGCCTGCGGCGCATCGCCCACACCTGGGCCAAGGGACTGGACATCAACGACCCGCGCGTGAGCCCCATCAACGGCGGCGTGCGCATGCTTCGCAACGTGATGGTCTTCACGGGCACGAGGGAGCTCTTCCACCCGGACGCAGTCCTCTTCCACCAGCGCGTCAACGCGGCGGGCATCCACTCCGAGCTCCATGTGGGCTCGGGCCTCAACGCGAACTACCCGCTGTATCCCATCCCCGAGGCAAACCGGGCGTTGGAAGAGATCGTCTCGGCCGTTTCGATGGACTAGCACCGACACGAACGGGCACGGCGAGGGGGGCGGACGCACGGCGAGGCGCCGCTCCGTGGGGCAGGCCGCCAGCACGCGACAACGGACAAGCAAGACGGGCAGAGGGAGGAACGTGGACGGATATCGCATCGAGCACGACTCCATGGGAGAGGTGCGGGTTCCCACGGACGCGCTCTGGGGCGCCCAGACACAGCGCTCGTACCAGAACTTCCGCATCGGGACCGAGACCATGCCCCCCGAGCTCATCCATGCCTTCGCGCTGGTCAAGAAGGCGGCGGCCCAGGCCAACGTCGAGCTTGGCTGCCTCGAGCCCAGCGCCGCCACCGCGATCGAGGCCGCCTGCGACGAGCTGCTCGAGGGCCGTCACGCGGACGCCTTCCCACTCAAGGTCTGGCAGACGGGGTCCGGCACCCAGACCAACATGAACCTCAACGAGGTCCTCGCCCGACGCGGCAACCAGATCGCAGGCGAGAGGGGCCTCGCCCTCTCGGTCCCGCTGCACCCCAACGACTCCGTCAACCGCAGCCAGAGCTCCAACGACACCTTCCCCACCGCCCTGCACGTGGCGGCCGACCTGGCCGTGACGCAGCGCCTCATCCCCGCCGCCGAGCGCCTGGTGGCGACCCTCGCGCGGCTCGAGCGCCAGAACGAGGGCATCGTCAAGTGCGGCCGCACCCACCTTCAGGACGCCGTGCCCATAGCCTTCAGCCAGGAGATATTTGGCTGGCGCGGGCTCGTGGAGTCCGCCGTCGAGGAGCTGCGCGCGAGCCTCCCGGGCCTGCGCCGCCTCGCCCTGGGCGGGACCGCCGTCGGCACGGGTCTCAACGCACCGGCGGGCTTCGACAGGCTCGTGGCGGCCAGGCTCGCCGAGCTCACCGGCGAGCCCTTCCAGACCGACCCCAACAAGTTCCACGCGCTCACCGCCAAGGACGCCGTGGTCTTCTCGCATGGCGCCGTCAAGGCGCTGGCGGCGAACCTCATGAAGCTGGCCAACGACGTGCGCTGGCTGGCCTCGGGCCCGCGGCTGGGCCTGGGCGAGATAAGCATCCCGGCCAACGAGCCCGGCAGCTCCATCATGCCGGGCAAGGTCAACCCCACCCAGTGCGAGGCGCTCACCATGGTCGCCGTGCAGGTCATGGGCAACGATGCCGCAATCGGCTTCGCCGCGAGCCAGGGCAACTTCGAGCTCAACGTCTTCATGCCCGTGATCGCCCACGACTTCCTGCAGAGCGTGCGGCTGCTCTCGGACGCGATGGCGTCCTTCGACGAGCACTGCCTGAGCGGTCTCAAGGCCAACCGCGAGCGCATGGAGCGCAACCTCCACGACTCGCTGATGCTCGTCACCTGCCTCAACCCGCACATCGGCTACGAGCGGGCCGCACAGGTGGCGCACAAGGCGTACGAGGAGGGGACGAGCCTGCGCGAGGCCTGCGTGGCGCTGGGCTTCCTCAGCGCGGAGGAGTTCGACCGGGTGTTCAAGCCAGAGGAGATGGTCTAGCAGATGAACGAGACGAGCGAGCGCAGTCTGAGGCTGCATGAGGAGCTTCACGGCAAGATCGAGGTCATCGCGCGCGCCGAGGCGCGGACGGCGGAGGACCTCGCGCTCCTGTACACGCCGGGCGTGGCAGAGCCCTGTCGCCAGATCCAGAGGGACTACCAGAGGAGCTGGGAGCTCACGCGCCGCGGCAACCTGGTGGCCGTCATCACCGACGGCACGGCCGTCCTGGGCCTGGGGGACATCGGTCCCGCCGCAGGCATGCCCGTGATGGAGGGCAAGTGCCTGCTCTTCAAGGAGTTCGGCGACGTCGACGCCATCCCCCTCTGCGTAGACACGCACGACGTGGACGAGTTCGTCCGCACGGTGCAGCTCATCAGCAAGAGCTTCGGCGGCATCAACCTCGAGGACATCGCCGCGCCGCGCTGCTTCCAGATCGAGCGCAGGCTCCAGGAGCTCTGCGACATCCCCGTCTTCCACGACGACCAGCACGGAACCGCCATCGTCACAGCCGCAGGCTTACTCAACGCCGTGCGCCTGACGGGCAAGCGCATGGGCGAGCTCAGGGTCGTCATGAGCGGCGCGGGGGCGGCGGGCATCGCCATCGCCACCCTTCTCATCCACATGGGCTTCGGCGACGTCATACTCTGCGACCGCCAGGGTGCCATCTACGAGGAGCGCGACGGGCTCAACCCCGCCAAGGATGAGGTCGCCCGCATCTCCAATCGCGCACGCGAGTCCGGATCGCTCGCGGACGTCCTGCGCGGGGCAGACGCCTTCATCGGCGTGTCGCAGCCAGGGCTCCTCACGAGCCAGATGGTCGCGACCATGAACGAGGGCATCGTCTTCGCCTGCGCCAACCCCACGCCCGAGATCATGCCCGCCGAGGCGCTTGCGGGAGGTGCGAGGGTCGTGGCAACCGGCAGGTCCGACTTCCCCAACCAGATCAACAACGTGCTGGTCTTCCCCGGCATCTTCAAGGGCGCCCTCGCTGCCCGCGCGCCCAGGATCACGGAGGAGATGGAGGTCGCCGCGGTGCACGCCATCGCCGGCCTGGTGACGGACGAGGAGCTCAGCGCGGAGTTCATCATCCCCAGCGCGCTGGACAGGCGCGTGGCAGACGTGGTCGCCGCCGCGGTCGCCGAGCGCGCGAGGTCCTAGCCGTTTGGTGCCAAGGACTTGTTTACGCCTCGGTACCGACAAAGTTTGCGCCCCGGTAGCGACAAATAGGGAGGCTCCCGCCAAGCAGTGGACTGTCGAGGCCTGCGGCGAGGAAGGGGCCTCCCGTGTCGCGGCATCCCAGCACAAGGCCGGCCCCGAGGGTGCGACGGACTCTGGTCGAGCACGTCGAGTCGGGACAGCGGGTCGCCGAGGCCTCCCGTCTATGCCACTCGTCGTCGGCGTAAACAACGTCATGGCGCACAACAGCTAGGACGAGCCGGGGGGTTAGCCGGCTGGGGTCAGCTGCGGTGTCTTTCGCTTTCAGGGTCCGCGACCGATCCAGTCGCGGCCCCTCTCCCCCACAGGCAAGCGTCGAGTGCGCAGTCTGAAGGCTTCAGCTTGCGCACTCGGCTTCCGGCCACCTGGCCTTTCGTGGCGAGAGGGGCGGTTTTCGCCGTCGAGTGCGCAATTCCGACCTTTAAGCTTGCGCACTCGGCGGGGATTCCAGGCGGGAAGACCGAACGAAGTGCCAGGCGAGAGAGACGCGCTACCCGAGACGAAACCCTACTCCACGAAGTAGGAGGCGCAGTTGAGCGGGGTCTCGTACACGTCGACCTGACTCACCGGCATGCCCTCCTCCAGGAGGCGGTCGGCGAAGTAACGGGCGAGGTTCTCGGCCGTCGTGCGGAAGGGAAGGACGCTGAGCGAGAATCCCTCGTCCTCCTCGAGTGCGCGGATGGTGCCCGGCTTGAGCGAGCCCTCCTCGACCAGGAAGCTGTGGTCGAGCTCGGCCACGAGCGAGCGCAGGGCGCGCTTGAAGACGCCGAAGTCGATGACCATGTCGCGCATGGTCCCCTCGTCCTGCAGGCTGGGCTGCCTCAGGTAGGCGACGACCCGCCAGCGGTGACCGTGGAGGTTCTCGCACTTGCCATAGTAGTCAGTGAGGAAGTGGGCCCCGTCGAAACTCGCCTCGGTCTTGAGTCCGTACGGCATGTGCGCCCCCTACTCGCCGGAGGGCGCGCTTCCGCCCTTGCCCTCGGATCCGCCCTGGCCGCGGCCCCTGCCGCCGCGGTGACGGCGACGGCGAGCCTTCTCGGCCCCGTCGGATGAGCCGCCGGGTTCGCCGGACCTCTGCTGCAGGCGCTCACTGGGGCCTCCCGGCTGCCGGTCCTGACCGCGCCGGCGCGGGCTCCTGCCGCCGTTGGGCTGCTGGGCCTGCTGCGACGCCTGCTGCTGGCCGCCATGGTCTCCCGGATGGCGCTTGCGCCTCGTGGACTGCGTGCCGCGGGGCCTCTCCCCCGCCTTGGGCGCCTGCTGCGTGGCCTGCTGGCCACCGCCCGCCTGGCCCTCGCTGCCGTCCGAGGAGTGGTGGCGCCTGCGACGGTGGTTCGTGGCGGGCTGGGACGCGCCGCCGCCCTGGGCCTGCGTGTGCTCTGCGGCGTCACGCCGCTGAGCCGAGTCGCCCATGCCCGCCCCGGGACGCTTCTTGCGGCGACGTTGGCGCGGTGTGGTGGCCGGCCCCTGCTCGGGCCCGGCATCCGCGGCGTCGTCCTGGTGCCTCCTGCGGGGGCGGGGGGCATCCTGTGCCGACGAGCGCGGGCCCGCAGCACCCCTGGCGCCGCTTCCGGACTCCCCCGCGCCAGGCTCCTGCCTGCCGTGACTGCGGCGATGCCTGGTCTTCACGAAGATGTCCGACGAGTCGAAGCCCTGCTCGACGCCCACGCCGTTGGCGCGGTCGAGCTCGGCGAGCGCCATCTGCACGTCGGGAGACTCGAGCCTGTCAAGCGCCTCGCGAGTCACGGTGTCGGGCCTGCAGGGGCAGTGGAGCTCCTCGCTCTTGCGCACCGCGGCCTCGCTCGCCTGCATGCCCGAGAGCGGCACGCGGATCTGCTTGCCGTTCTCGAGCCTGAGGGCGATCTGCTCCTTGGGCGTGTCGTACTCCACGATCTTCGCCTTGCCCAGCGGCGTGTCAATGACGGCGTTGCGCTTGGGCGCGCGTGACTTGAAGTCGCGGTAGGCCTCGAACTCGTAGCGCAGGCAGCACATGAGGCGCCCGCAGGCGCCGCTGATCTTGGTGGAGTTGAGGGGCAGGTCCTGCTCCTTGGCCATGCGAATCGAGACGGGCTCGAACTGGTGGCCGAAGCGCGCGCAGCAGAGCTCCTGGCCGCAGTGGGCGTAGCCGCCCACGATCGCCGCCTCCTCGCGCACGCCGATCTGCCTCATGTCGATGCGACCGTGCAGCTCGCGGGCCAGATCGCGGATGAGCTGCCTGAAGTCCACGCGCTCGTCGGCCGAGAAGTAGCACACCACCTTGTCGCCGCCGAAGAGGTGCTCCACACCCACGGGCTTCATGTCCAGCCCGGACTCGTGGACGAGTCGTCTGAAGGTGACGAGGTCCCTCTCGCCCTGGTCCGCCAGGCGGGAGGCGTGGTTGAGGTCCTCCTGCGTGGCGATGCGCAGGACCGACTTGAGGCGGGACTCGCCGATGGTCTGGGCGAGCTCCTCCTCGCCCAGCTCGAGCGCGTCCATGGTGGCGAGCCCGATCTCCTGTCCGCGCTCGGTGGCGCAGATCACGTGGTCGCCCTCCTGGGCACCGGTGCCCGCGGGGTCGAACCAAAGGTCCCTGGACGCATACTTGAACTTCACCGGGATGACGGTGGGCATGCGAGTGCCTCCTTGGCAGAGAGAAGCATGGCCTCAAGGGCCAGCTGGGGGTTTACGTTGCGGGCGAGCTGGTGCCTCGCCTCGAGGACCGCGTCGAGGGCCCGGATGACGCCCTCGGTACCCGCGCCGCTCGCGATGCGGTCCACCACGTCGGCCGCGTCTTCGTTCACGATTGCCTCCCGGGCGCCCTCGCAGCGCAAGAGCACGTCCCTGAGCAGGGATTCTGCGGCTGCCAGGGCCTCCATCATACCCGAACGCTCCTTGGCGGTGAGCTCTCGGCGCTGGTCGAGCTCGAGCTGGCGCAGGGCGGCGGTGCTCAGGTAGTCGCTGCCCTCCCTGAGCGACTCCTCCTGCTCCACGCGCAGGCCGTCCAAGGGGGCTCCGACCTCGGCCACTATCCTGCGAGCGGCGACGAGCACGTCCCAGGAGTCATCGCGCCCCAGCTCGCCGAGGCTGCGCACCACGAGGCGACGCAGCTGGCGGCGCTCGGGCGAGGCCAGGAACTCGGCGGCGCGGTCGGGGGTCCCGGCGACGGAGAGGGCTATCCTCGCCTCGGCACCGCTGGCGCCGTCAATCGCCGCGAGCGCCTGGAGGGCGTCGTCCTCGCCCAAGATGCGGAACGGCACCTGCTGGCAGCGCGAGACGATGGTGGGCAGGACCGCCGCGGCAGAACGCGCGATGAGGATGAAGTACACGCCCGAGGGCGGCTCCTCTATGGTCTTGAGCAGGGCGTTTGCTGCAGCGTCACGCAGGAGGCCGGCATTCTGGACGATGTAGACCTTCGCCTTCGCCCGCACCGGCGCCAGACAGACGTCGTCCAGGAGCTCGCGCACCTGAGACACCAGGTAGCCGCCGGCGCTTCCCGGAGAGACCAGCCGCACGTCGGGATGGGTGTGATGGGCCACGCGGATGCACTCGTCGCAGCTGGCGTCGCCGCCGTTGGGGCAGACGAGGCACTGCGCGAGGGAGAGGGCCGCCTCCTCCATGCCGGAGCCGGGGGCTCCCAGGAAGAGGTAGGCCTGGCTCAGCCGCCCCTCGGCGAGGGCGGTGGAGAGGAACGCGCGCACGCGGGGCTGCTGGCCCAGCCCCTCCAGCGCGGGGGGACGGCCGGCTGCAGCGGGTCCCTGCCCTGGGCGGCCAAGCTACTCTCCTCCCTTGGGGAGGGGGACGTTCAGGTCCTCCAGGTCCCGCCCCGAAAGCGCGGGCAGGAGCGCGACGAGCTCGCCCACGAGCCGTCCCAGGACCTCGCGCTGGCTGCCTCGCGCGTCAATCACGCGCACGCGCGCGGGTTCCTCCGTGGCAAGGCGCAGGTAGGCGTCGCGCGTCCTCCTCTGGAAGGCGAGGCCCGCCTCCTCCATGCGGTCGACGCCGCCACGGGTCGCGCGCTCGAAGCCCAGAGCGGGGTCGATGTCCAGAAGCAGGGTGAGGTCAGGCGAAAGGCCGCAGCTCCCCAACTCGTTGCAGCGCCTGACCAGGCCCTCGTCCAATCCGCGCCCGCCGTGCTGGTAGGCATAGGTGGAGTCGTAGTAGCGGTCGCAGAGCACCACGGCCCCCCGCGCGAGGGCGGGCACGATGACCTGGCGCACGAGCTGCGCCCGCGAGGCCTCGTAGAGCAGAAGCTCGCACTCGTCCGCCATCATGTCGTTGGCGGGGTCGAGGAGGATGGAGCGGACCTTCTCCGAGACCTGGGTCCCGCCGGGCTCGCGCAGGCTCACGACCTCCAGGCCGACCCCCTCCATGAGGCGGGCGAGGAGCGCCGCCTGGGTGGACTTGCCGCTCCCGTCGATTCCCTCGAGGCTGACGAAGGCGCCTCGCGCGGGCACGGCAGGGGCCTTCGCGGACCCGTAAGTTGCTTGGCTCATGAGGCTCCCCTCCCGTCCTGCCGTCGTCACGCCCCTCGTCGTCCCTCTCTCCTAGCCCTTCTTGGCCCTGCTCCCGCGCGCGCCCGAGCCGCGCGTCGTTCCCGAGCCGCGCTTGGCGCCCCTGCCACGGGCGGGCTTCTTCTCCTTGCCCGGGCAGTCCATGTTGACGCAGATGCGCCAGGGGCCGCGCTGGGTGACCACCTCGACGATGGGCGCGCCGCAGTGCTCGCAGACCTCGCCGGTGGCATGGAGCTCTCCGCGTTGGGGCAGCGGGTAGCTCGTCCCGCAGACGTCGTAGTTGCTGCAGCGGATGAAGCGCTTGCCCGTGCGCTCGCTCTTGTGGGCGATCAGGTCGCCGTGGGTGCCCGCGGCCTTGCAGGTCGCGCACTCCCCCACCACCAGGTCGGGCTCGCGGTTGGTCTCGCAGGCGGGGTTGACGCAGACCTCGTAGGGCTTGGAGCGGAAGGGCGTGCACCTGATGCGCGGCGCGCCGCACTTGGGGCAGACGCCGGCCTCCCCCTCGATGGGCGCCACCTTCACGTTTGAGGGCACGGGGTAGGTCACGTCGCAGTCGGGCCAGCCCATGCAGCCGATGAAGCTGCCGCGGGTCTTGGCCGAGCTCTTCATGACCAGGTCGCGGCCGCACTTGGGGCAGGTGCCCACCTTGGCGTCGGCGGTGACCGCGTCGGCGATGGCGTCGCCCAGGTCGTCCTTGTGCTCGATCAGGGCGTCGATCATGCCCGCGAGCAGCGCCCTGGAGTGCGTGACCACGCCCTCCTGGGTGTCGCTGCCCTCGGCCACCTTGGTCATGTCGGCCTCGAGCTCCGCCGTCATGTCGGGGCTCGTCACGTGCGGCGCGTACTGGGTCAGGGCCTCGATGACCGCCATGCCCAGCTGGCTGGGCTCGACGGGGTCGTTCTTGAGGTACTTCACGTCGTAGAGGCGCTGGATGATCGAGGCGCGCGTGGACTTGGTGCCCAGCCCGCGCTTCTCCATCTCCTGGATGAGCCGGCCCTGGCTGTAGCGGGCGGGGGGCTCGGTCTGCTTGGCCTCGAGCCCCATCCCGACCACGTCGCAGACGTCTCCTTCGGCAAGGGCGGGCAGCTGCTCGTCCTTGCGCGAGCCGAAGGGGTAGATGGCGCGGAAGCCCGGCTTCACGATCACGGTGCCGCTGGCCTGGAAGGGCTCGCCGGCGACGTCGAAGCCCAGCTTGGTGCTCTCGCTCACCGCGGGGTCCTCGAGCGTCGCCAGGAAGCGGCGGGCGATGAGGTTGTAGAGCCTCCACGCCGGCCCCTCCAGGCGGTCCGGGTCGGCCGCGGCGGTGGGGTAGATGGGCGGGTGGTCGGTGGTCTCCTGCTTGCCGCGGGTGGGGTGCAGGGGCCCTCCCGCCAGGAGCCTGGAGCAGGTGGGACGGTACTGCGGCACGGCGCTCAGCGCCTCCACGACCTCCCTGAGGTCAAGCGACTTGGGGTAGACCGTGTTGTCCACGCGCGGGTACGAGATGAGGCCGTCCATGTAGAGGCCCTCGGCCAGGCGCATGGTGCGCGCGGGAGAGATGCCCTCCGCCGCGGCGGCGGCCTGGAGCGAGGTGGTGTTGAAGGGCGCGGGCGGACGGGTGGTGTGGCTCTTCTTCTCCACCTTGGTCACCGTCGCCTCGCGGGCGTCGCGGACGCGCTCGAAGGCGGCCTTTGCGGCAGCCTCGTCCTTGAAGCGGGCGGTGGCGTGCGACACCTTGAAGCGGGCGTCCTCGTCCACGTCGCCCTGCGGCGCGAGCTGGCCCGAGATGACCCAGTAGTCCTCGGGCACGAAGGCCTCGCGCTCGCGCTCCTTCTCGACCACCAGGGCCAGCGTGGGCGTCTGGACGCGGCCGGCGGAGCGCACGTTGCCAAAGCCGCCGAAGCGGGCCATGGTGAGGTAGCGCGTCAGCACGGCGCCCCAGATGAGGTCGATGTACTGGCGGCTCTCGCCCGCGTCGGCCAGGTCCTGGTCAAGCTCCACGAGGTTCTGGAAGGCATGGTCTATCTCGGCCTTGGTGAAGGCGGAGTAGCGCGCGCGGCTCACGGGCGTGTCCGGGGCCACCTCGCGCATCTGGCGCAGGGCGTCCGAGCCGATGAGCTCGCCCTCGCGGTCGAAGTCGGTGCCGATCACGATGGAGTCGGCCTTCTTGGCCAGGTTCTTGAGGGCGCGGATGATGCCCTTCTCGGCCGGCTCCTTCTGGATGGGTGTCCACACCAGGTACGGGAGGCTGGCCACCTTCCAGCCCTTCACGTCGACGCCGTCCTTGGTGAAGGGCTTGCGCACCTTCTCGTAGGGCGGGCGGGCGAGGCCGTCGGGGATGCTGGCGGGGAGGACCTCCCCCTCCTTGGTGACGCCGACCCAGCCGTCCTCCTTGCTGTACCTGAGCTCCACGGGGAAGTCGGGCCGCATGATGTGGCCCCTGAGGCCTATGGTCACCCAGTCCTCCCCGTCATGCGAGAAGCGATAGACGGGCGTGTCGTAGACCTTGTCGGCCTTGGGCTTCCCCGTGGTGCAGAGCAGGCGTGCGATCTGCTGCGCGGCGTCGTTCTTCTCGGTGACTACGAGCTTCAACTAGTCGTCCTCTTCCTCGAGCTTGTGGTCCTGGTACTCCTCGCGGGTCCACTTGAGCGACTCCTTGCCGTCACGCGCGACGAGCACGTAGCGGGCGACGGCGAGGGCCACCTCGTACAGGGCGACGAGGGCGGCGAACATCAGGATCATGGTGACGGGCGAGGCGTCGGGGGTGACGACGCCCGAGAGCACGAGCAGCGCCACGTAGACGGTGCGCCACTGCTCGCGCAGGGTCTTGTAGGGGACCAGGTGCAGGACCGAGAGGTAGAAGATCACGAGCGGAAGCTGGAAGGCGAGGCCGAAGCCGATCTCGAGCAGCATCATGATGTTGAGGTAGTCCTCGGCGTCCGCGATCACGCCCGCGAAGTCGATGGCCTGGTCGACCATCCACCCGATGGCCGCCTTCTGGATCACGAAGTAGCAGAAGAGCATGCCCAGGAAGAAGAGGACGACCATGGCGCCCACCGTGGGCACGACCCACTTGCGCTCGTTCTCCTTGAGGGCGGGCAGGAAAAAGCCCATGGCCTCCCAGACGATGATGGGCGTGCAGACGATCACGCCGAAGAACATGGCCACCTTGAAGCGGATGGTGAAGCCGCCCAGGACGGTGAGGACGGTGAGCGTCGTCCCCTCGGGGAGCGAGGAGCGGATGGGGTCCATCATCATGTCGATGAGCGTGGGCGTGGCGGCATAGACCACGACGGCGGTCACGAGGACCGAGACCACGACGATGGTGAGGCGCCGCCTGAGCTCGCCCAGGTGGTCCATGAGCGGCATGCGCGCTGGTCCGATAGGCATTGTCTAGTCCTCCTTGGGATCCGTCGCGTCGGCGCCGGAGTCCGCGTCCGAATCGGGGACGGGAACGGTCGTGCTGGAGTCAGCGTCCCTGCGCTTTCGGGGCCTCATGGCATAGAGGGCGGCGGCGGAGGTGTCCGGCTTCGCGGGCGCCTCCTCGGGCACGGCCGGAGCGTCCTCGGACGTGGCCGTCGCCTCGTCGGCGCCGGTGACCGTCGCGCCCTCGCCCTTGGTCCCGTCCGCTGGCGAGACGGGCGCGGGCTCCGAGGGCACGGGCTCCTCCTGAGCCGACGCGGCCTCCTTCTGGGCCGCGGCGCGCTCCGCCTCAAGGCGGGCCTTGCGCTGGGCGAAGGTCTCGGTGCTGCGACGGGAGGGGACGTCCGCGTCCGCGTCGAGGTCGGAGTCCTCGTCGAGGGCGGAACGGCGGGCGTCGCGCGCCTTGCTCGCCTGGGCGGGATCGCCCATGGCCTCGTTCAGGGGGTCGATGACCTCCGCCTGGACGACGGAGGTGAAGCCCTCCTGCGCCTCGCGGAACTGCCTGATGGCGCGGCCGATGGTCCGCCCCATGCCCGGCAGCTTGTCGGGGCCGAAGAGCAGGAACGCAAAGAGCACGATGATCGCGAGCTCGGTCTCTCCTATGCCAAACAAGATGGCCCCCTACTCCTGGGTTCCCGCCCCGAGCTCCTTGTCGACGCCGAGGAGCGAGAGCACACGGGCTATGTTCTTCTGAAGGTTGGTCACGCTGAGCGTCGCGTTGGCGTCGGCGCTGCGGTGCGCGGCACCGACCAGCACGCCGATGCCGGTCGAGTCTATGTAGGGCACCTCGGAGAAGTCGACCTCGATGGACGCGGGGCCCTCCTCGATGGCGCGGTCGAGAGCGTCGCGCAGCTCGCTGGCGTTGGACACGTCCACCTCGCCGACGACGGAGAGCACGCTCGTCTCTCCCCTCCGGCCGCTCGTAATGGAGATTCCCATCTTCGCTCCTTCGTCCATGCGGGGCTGCCCCCGCGCGCGTGTCTACAGGCTGGTGCCGGACTTGCTCGCGAGCACGTCCGAGAGCCCCTGGGTCGTGGTGCCCGAGCTCGTCCCCGTCGTGCCGGTCTGGCCGGACGTGCTGCCGCTGCCGGACGTGCCGCCGGACTCGGCCGCCTTCGCCGCGGCATCCATGGCCGAGAGCCGCCTCTGGGCGTAGCTCTTGGCCCCGTACTCGTCGTTGGCGTCCTTCTCCTCCGCCTTCTGGTAGGCCTCCCTGGCGGAGTCGGACTCGCCGGCCGCCTCGTAGACCATGCCGAGGTTGGCCCAGGCGGGACCGTAGTCGGGCTGCGCGGCGGTCAGCTCCTCGAGGGCGGCCCTGGCCGCGTCCGCGTCGCCCGAGTAGAGCTGGCAGAGGGCTCGGTTGACGCGCACGGCGTTCGAGTCCTTCTGCTCGAGGTACTGGTCATAGTAGGAGATGGCGCTCTTCCAGAGCTCCGCGACCTGCGCCTTCTGGTCGTCGCTCGTGGCGTAGGAGCTGGAGGCGTAGGCCCAGCTCATGTAGTCGTTGCCCAGGTTGAGGAGGGTGGCGAGGCCCTTGGGGTCGGAGTCGAGCCTGGCCTTGAGCTCGTCCACGTCCTTCTGGTACCGGGCATTGACGGCGTCGATGCCGGTGGCGGCGGAGTCGCTCGACGAGCTGGCCGCCTGGTCCTGGGAGCCGGGGTCCGACTGCCCCTGGCTGGAGTCCGCCTGCTGCGAGGAGGCCGCGGGCGAGAAGATTGCGGCGAGCGAGGGCAGCATCATGGAAAGGGCCATGAGCACCGCGAAGGCCCCCACCACTATGGCGGTGACACACCTCTTGCGGGCCTCGCGGCGCTCGCGGGAGCCCGCGGCACCGGCCTTGCCCCCCCCGCTGTCCGTGGAGGCGGCAGGCTTCGCCTTGGCGAGGCGCTTCTTGCTTGTGGGGCCTGGCTTGCGTGCCATGTGCGCGACCTTCCTCGGGACCGGGACCGACGGGTGGATTCTTGCTACAAGAGGTTAGCGCGCGGCCCCAAGGGACCACACGCATGTCGCATGATTCTACCCAAAACCCTGAGATGGACCCAAATCCCAATCAGCGGGCGCGCCTCTCGCCCTCCATCCGGGCACAGGCGAGGCGCACCGCGAGCACGAAGACGTCGAGCGCGCGGCCGAGGTCCTCGAGCGAGGGGTAGGTGGGGGCTATGCGGATGTTGGAGTCTCGCGGGTCCCTGCCATAGGGCCAGGTGGCCCCCGCGGGCGTGAGCTTCACGCCCAGCTCGCCCATGAGGGCGACGATGCGCCTCGCCGACCCCTCCGGGCCGTCGAACGAGACGAAGTAGCCGCCGTGCGGGTGGGTCCAGCGGGCGAGGCCCATGCCGCCCAGGCCCTCCTGGAGCTTCTGCTCCACCAGCGCGAAGCGCGGACGCACGATGGCCGCATGCCTGGCCATGTGCTCCCTCACTCCCTCGAGGTCGTGCAGGAAGAGGGGGTGCGCCAGCTGCGAGAACTTCTCGGAGCTCACGCGCTCGACCGCGAAGGCGGCCTTTACCTCGGCGATGTCCTCGTCGTCCGCGGCAACGAAGGCCATGCCCGAGCTGGGAAAGGTGACCTTCGCCGTGGAGCCGAACTCGTAGGCGAGACGCGACCCGCCCGCCTTCCCGATGGCCGCGAAGATGTCGAGGAGCGCGTCGTCCCGGCCCTCGAAGCAGTGGACGACGTAGGCGTTGTCCCAGTAGATGCGGAAGTCGGGCGCGGCGGGCCTCAGGCCCGCGAAGCGGCGGACGACCTCATCGGAGTAGGTGACCCCCGTGGGGTTGGCGTACTTGGGGACGCACCAGATGCCCTTGACCGTGGGGTCGCCCTCCACGAGGTCCTGGACCAGGTCCATGTCAGGCCCGTCCTCGCCCATGGGCACCGGAACGTTCTTGATGCCGAAGCTCGCCGTGACGGCGAAGTGTCGGTCATAGCCCGGGCTGGGGCAGAGCCACTTGACCTCGCCCTGGCGGCAGAGGGGCTCGCAGCCGCCCACGCCATGGACGAAGGCGTGGGCCACGAGGTCATGCATGAGATTGAGGCTCGAGGAGCCGGAGACCACGACGTTCTTGGCGTCGACGCCCAAGATCTGGGCCGCGAGGCGACGCGCGGAGGGCAGGCCCTCGGGCGTGCCGTAGTTGTCGACGATGGCGTCGCCGTCCACGAGGGGCGTGGAGGAGCTGACGAGGTCGAGCATGGGACGCGAGAGCGCGGTCTGCTCCGGCGAGGGCTTCCCGCGGGCCATGTCCAGCTTGAGTCCCCGCGCGGCCGTCTCGTCCGCCTGCGCCTCCAGGCGTGCGAGCTCGGCGTCCAGCTCTGCGTCCGTTAGCTGCTCGTAGGCGTTTGCCATGGCTTCCTCCTCGGCTCTGGTCTGCGCAAGAAGTATATCCCCGCCCGGCGGGGCCACGGGACGCGCCGGGAAATCGGCAAGGGAGGCGAAACCTTCGCGGCCGCGGAGACGGCGGCCAAGGAGGCGACCCTCGCCCGTACCCTGGGCCGAGGCCAAGATGGCCCGGGGCCGCCCGTCCCTACTGGACCGTCCCGTAGACCGACCCCCAGCCGTGCGCGGTGATGATCGAGTTCATCTGGTCGCAGAGCCTGGGGCGGGTGTAGCTCCCGCTGGGCATGAGCTCGACGACCTCGGCGAGGTCGTCCGGGAGGTCGACCAGCTGGGCGCGGAGGACGAGGTCCATGCGACTCACCATTCCCCCGGGTGCGTCCTCGAAGACCGCGTCCACCAGGCGCTGGAGCTCGCCGTACTCCGCCGCCGGGGCCGCCCACTCGGGAGGGACGCCCCGGCCGCCGGAGGCGCCGTCGGGAAGGGGCGCGAAGGGGTTGAGACCCTGGCCGTCGCGCCTGCCCATGCTAGCCACGCTCCTCTCGCCCTGAAGCGTGTCCTCCGGCGACCCCGTCGGACGTGCCGCCCGCGCCGTCGCCGGCCGCGGCTGACGCCTCTGACGCCCCCGCGGGTCCGCTCTCGTCGCGCGCCGCCAACACCCGCTCGCTCACCCGCACGAAGGCGATGCCCAGGAGCGCCGCCGCGAAGGAGCCCGCCAGGATGGCGCACTTGGCGGCCACGACCTCCTCGGGGTCGGGGAAGGCCAGCCCGGCGATGAGGATGGACATGGTGAAGCCCATGCCTCCCATGATGCCCACGGCGAAGATCTGGTCCCAGCTCACACGGCGTGGCAGCCGGGCGAAGCCCACCCTCACCAGGACCCAGGTGACCAGGATGATGCCCAGGGGCTTGCCCAGGACGGCCCCCAGGAAGACGCCCTGCGCCACGTGGTCGCCCAGCACCAGACCGAGGTCGGTGCCCACCAGGCGCACCTGGGCGTTGGCAAAGGCGAAGAGGGGCAGGATGAGGAAGTTCACCGGGACCGAGATGAGCCGCTCGACGCGCTGCAGGGGCGGGGTCACGTGGTGCATGACCTTCTCCACGCGGACGGCCGCCTCGGTGAAGTCGTGCTGGCCCAGGACGTGGCTCGAGTCGTCGTAGCGCTCGTCCAGGCTGCCCGCCTGGTGGCCCAGCCAGTCCCTGAGGCCCGAGAGCCTGACATCGGACTTGGCGGGGAGGAAGAAGGCCAGGACCACGCCGGCAAGGGTCGCGTGGATGCCCGAGTTGTACATGCAGAGCCAGAGGCCCACGCCCACGACCAGGTAGGGCTTGGCGGAGTAGACCCTCATGCCGCTGAGCGCGGCGAGCAGGAGCACCATGAGCAGCGCGGCCGCGCACCAACCCACGTCGATCGCCTGGCCGTAGAAGAGCGCCAGGACCACGATGGCCAGGATGTCGTCGGCGATGGCCAGGGTCTGGAAGAAGACCTTGGTCTCGGACGCGACGCGGTCTCCCAGAAGCGACATGACGCCCAAGGCGAAGGCGATGTCCGTGGCGATGGGTATGGCCCAGCCATGGTGCGCACCGCCCCAGTTGAGAGCCAGGTATATGGCCGCGGGCACGCACACGCCGCCCACCGCCGCGAGCATGGGCAGCGCCGCCTGGCGGGGACGGCGCAGCTGGCCAACGGTCATCTCGTACTTGAGCTCGATGCCCACGAGGAGGAAGAAGATGGCCATGAGGAAGTCGTTCACGAAGGCCTCGACGCTCATGGAGGCGACGACGGGGCCCAGCCCGAGGACGAGCGGCGCCTCGAGGAACTCGTGCACCAGCAGGTAGGCCGGAGAGTTTGCCACGGCGACGGCGAGCAGCGCCGCCGCGACCATGACGGCGGCGGCGATGGTCCCGTTGCTGGTGATGCGCTCTATCGAGCTCGAGCGGGAGAGGCGCCTCACCACCGCCGGCTCCCTGATGATCCCCGGATGGCGACGCAGCGCCGCTGCGCTGTGCCTCTTGCCGGACGCTTCCCTCTTGTCGGTCATTGCACTCCCTGCATGCGTGTTCGTGTCTGGTTCGTGTCTGGTTCGTACCTGGACCCGTGGCCCGGCGCCCGCTGGCGCCGACCTCCCGTGCGGGGCCGTCCCTATAGCTTACCCATGCCCCTCTCGCCTTCGGATGGGCCTGGGGCCGTTTCCATCACTCGCCCAAGGCGAGGGACCCTCTGCCGCCGCGGCATGCAGGAGGCGCGCCCATGCCCTACCATCGACGTAGGGCGACGTCTCCTTCGCCCCATCCCAGCAGGCCGCAGACCCGGGAGGGCGCAGGCGCCATGAACGATCAACGCATCGCCGTAATCACCGATTCCGGAACCGACGTCGACGCGACGTTCGCCCGGGTGCACGACGTCCGGGTGGTGCCTCTGCGCATCATCTACTCGGACGGCTCGACCTTCCAGAGCGGCGTGGACATAAGCCCCGACGAGGTCGTGAGGCGGCTCGCCGAAGAGATTCCCACCACCTCGCTGCCGTCGCCCAAGCAGATCCAGGCCACGATCGAGCAGGCGCGCGACGACGGCTACCAAAGCGCCGTCGTGGTGACCATCGCGAGCGCGCTCTCGGCCACCAACCAGACGGCACACATGGTCGCGGAGTCCATGGACTTCCCCGTCACCGTGGTCGACACGAAGTCCATCGGCATGATGGCCGGCTTCGTGGTGGAGCGCGCGGTCGAGATGATCGAGGCCGGCGTGCCCTACGAGGAGCTGGGGGACCGCCTCGCCGACGTGGCCGAGAAGACCGACGTGTTCTTTGCCGTCAAGTCGCTCGAGTACCTCTACAAGGGCGGGCGCATCAACAAGCACATCTACCGCATAGGCAGCATGCTCAACATCAAGCCGGTGCTCACCTGCGACGAGGGTGGCTACTACGTCATGGCCAAGAAGGCCCGCGGATGGGAGAAGGCCCTCTCGACCATGGTCGAGCTCTGCGCCGAGAAGGCGGGCCGCTACGAGCGCTGCCACATCGGGCTCTGCGCCTCCATCAACACCAAGGACCTGCTCGATGACCTCGAGGCGCGCATCCGCGAGAAGGTGCCCAACGTCGCCTCCGTCCAGCGCTACGAGCTCTCGGCCGACCTTCTGGTCCATACCGGCCCGGATCTCGTGGGCATGGGCGCGCAGGAGGCGTAGGCGACGGGCGTGACGGCTCTGGATGAGACGAGCGTGCTGGGCCTCGGCCTGGGGGAGCTCGCCACGAGGGCGGGCTTCCTGGTCGTGGTGCTGGGCATCGCCCTGGTGGTGCAGCACTTCGTGGTGCGTGCCGCGCGCAAGGCGCTTGACGGCTCCAACGTGCCCTCCGCGTCGATCTTCGTCAACCTCCTGAGGGCGCTGGTGTGGTCCTTCGCCCTCCTGGGAGTGCTCAAGCCCGTCTTCGGCGTGGAGCCCACCGCCTTCGTCACGGCGCTGGGCGTCACCTCGCTCGTGGTCTCGCTCGGCCTGCAGGACACCATATCCAACCTGGTGGGTGGCCTGGGGCTCATGGTGGCGCACGTGGTGAGGCCCGGGGACCAGGTGACCGTCGGTGACATCTCGGGCGAGGTGGTGGACGTGACCTGGAGGTCCACCATGGTCCGCGCGCGGGACGGCAAGCTCCAGCTCATCCCCAACTCGGTGCTCAACAAGACGGCGCTGACGCGCAGGACCCGCTGGCAGGTGACCGTGGCCGACCTGCCGCTCGTGGTCGCGCCGGGCGCGGACCTGGACGCCGTGACGGAGGAGGTGCGCGGGCTGGCCCAAACGCTGCTCGCAGGGCAGCTCGACCCGGAGTTCGACGTGGAGCTGACCTTCGGGGAGCTCACTCCGTTTGGCGCACGGGGCGTGGTGCACCTCCACGTGCGCGACGACGTTGTGCCCGCGGCCGCCGTGGACACCCTGGCGCGGGCGCTGGCGAGGCGTGCCTGGCTCGCGCGGGCCGAGGTCGGGCAGGCCTAGGCGTTGTGAGCCATGGTGATGTTGACGCCCGCGACGCATGACGTAGGCAGGAGGCCGCGGCGAAGGCCGCACGCCACTCTCGCCTGATGTTCTGCCCTCGCCTGACGCGTCGCTCTCACCTGGCATATCATCTGCTGGAAACGACATCGCAGCCGTGGGCGCGACCCCGGCAAGGAGGACAAGCATGGAGAAGATCGCCAGCTTCCAGATCGACCACCTCACGCTCGAGCCGGGCGTCTACGTGTCGCGCGTGGACTCGTGGCAGGGCGTGGACGTGACCACCTTCGACCTGCGCCTCACCGCGCCCAACCGGGAACCGCCGATGGACACCGCCGCGGCGCACGCGGTCGAGCACCTCGCCGCGACCTTCCTGCGCAACGATCCCGAGTGGTCCGACCGCGTGGTCTACTTCGGGCCCATGGGTTGCCGCACTGGCTTCTACCTGCTGCTCTTTGGCCTGCTCGAGTCCAAGGACGTGATTGGCCTGGTGACGAGGCTCTTCGAGTTCATCGAGGGCTTCGAGGGCGAGGTGCCCGGCGCCCGACCCGAGGAGTGCGGCAACTGGCACGACAGCGACCTCGCACAGGCGCGCTGGTGGGCACGGCGCTACCTTGAGGGGACGCTGCGCGGCATCGACGAGGCTCACATGAGCTATCCCACCGGAGCGTAGGACCTGGCGCCACCGGAGATTGCGCACTCGACCGTCTCCTGCGCTCAAGTCATGCCTCCCAGGACGCCCAGTGCGCACTTCTCGGCTGCCACTACGTCCGGCGCGCGCCTCTCATCCGCCACGACGTCAAACGCGCGCGAGCATCGCCCTCGCAACGTCAAATGCGTGCCTCGCTGCATCGACTACGTCCAGCACGCGTAAGCATCACCCGACTGCGCCCGACGCGCGCCATACGTCACCAATAACGTCGAGCGCGTGCGAATTTCGCTCGACAACGTCGAACGCGTTTTTCGGCAATCGCCCAACTGGGCAAACGTGACGCTCTCGGGCGCATTGGACGCTTTCGACTGCATTCGGCACGCGTTGGGCGTCGTCGGCGGTACACGGCACGCATCGGGCGTCGTCAGTGGAACATAAGACGCGCTGGACGCTCTCGGTTGGGGGCGGCGCGCGTCGGGCGTTTTCGGCGGCGCGCGGCGCGCGTTGAGCACAGTCAGTTGCCTCATGCGCACCGAGCGCCGACGATGACTGACACTTTTTGACCGAACGACACATGAAAGCGCAGGTGGCAAACACTCACAACATGCCGACGGCACCACGGCGAGCGCCGGGCACCGTCAGCGGTCGTCTTTGGACGGCGGGCGTCACGGAATTCTCGCCACCCTCCCTTGCCAAGGAACGCCACGCATCATTCAGCCTGGCCTTTCCGCAGCTCACGAAGTCGCACACCAGTCTGGTGCAAGCTGCATGCAAGTCTCGTGCAAGCACGTTTTATTCCGTATCCTAAATCCGCGCGTGCCCCACGTACGGTGGTTGTTACGGCCCTATGGCAAGTCCCAGGGCCTGACCGACCAGAAAAAGGCATCACACGTTGTGAAGGGGACACGGGCCATGCCGAGGAGAGAGGACTTCCTCAACAGGATCGACGCGCGGCTCGACGAGGCGGATCGCGACGGACGCTTCGCCTGCATGCTCGGCAGAACTGACAGGGAGGCAATGGGACGGCTCGTGCATAGTGGCATGTTGCACAGCCCCTATCCGGGGGTCTTCGTCCACAGCGAGCTATGGCAGTCCCTTGGAATCGGGGAGCAACAGCTGAGGCTCGCACGTTCCCTCGGCGCAATGCACCCTGACTGGACTTTCTGCGACGCGACCGCCGCACTCGCTCACGGCCTCCCCGTGTCCCACCGACCGCTCTCCCACGTACACGTCTGCCACCTTGGCAGCGGGCGTCACTCCCACGGCCTCGTGCGATGGCACACCACCGATGCTGGAGAAACGACGTTCGCCTCGGGCATCAGGGTGACCTCCCTGGAGCGAAGTGCCGTCGACTGCCTTCTCTCGATGGACTTCGGAGACGGTCTGGCGGTAGCTGACGCGACGCTGCGGCGCCTGGAATCGCATACGGACTCACTCGACAAGGCCCTCGGCCGGCTTGGCGCCGGACGGCGCGGCATCAGGCAGGCGCGTCTCACCCTCTCGCATGCCGACCCCCGTTCCGAGAGTGGTGGCGAGTCAATCGCCCGTGCGCGGATGATAGAGCTCGGCTTCGTCGTACCTGAACTGCAGGTGGAGTTCGTCGACCCTCTCACTGGCAAAGGTAGCCGCGTCGACTTCCTGTGGAGGCTCTCGGACGGAAGCATGGTCGTCGGTGAACTCGACGGACGGCAGAAGTACGTCGATCCGGCCATGACGCAGGGACGAGACGCCGTCGAGCTGCTCTCGGCAGAGAGGCTGAGGGAGTCGAGGCTCACGCGGTCGGCAAGGGTCGTTCGCTTCTCGTTCGCGGACGTCTGCAACGCAGACTACTTCGAGCGCCTCCTGGATTCGTTTCGCATACCACGACGTCCGGGCTTCCAGCACGTGTGACGACACCCAGCGCGCACGAGCGTCGTTCCGTAACGTCGGACACGCGCGAGTTTCTCCCCACGACGTCCAGCGCGTCTTATGTTCCACTGACGGCGCCCGATGCGTGCCGTGTACCGCCGACGGCGCCCAACGTGTGCCGAATGCAGCCGAAAGCGTCCAATGCGCCCGAGAGCGTCACGTTTGCCCAGTTGGGCGATTGCCGAAAAACGCGTTCGACGTTGTCGAGCGAAATTCGCACGCGCTCGACGTTATTGGTGACGTATGGCGCGCGTCGGGCGTAACCAGTAGCGCATGGCGCGCGTCGGACGTCGTCGGTGACTGCCAACACGCACTGGGCGCTCCCGGCAGCCCCGGACGCTCGTACGAAACTCCGCTCGAAGGCCTAGAATCCGTGACGTCGACGAACGGAGCACAAGAAAGCTAAATCGCACGGCATGGCAGGGAGGAGCCGCACATGAAGGTCGGAATCATCGGCGCCATGGAGGTCGAGGTCGAGAGTCTCGTCGCGGGCATCGCGGACGACGAGGTCACGAGTCTCACGGGTATGGAGTTCCACGAGGGCACTCTCGAAGGTGTTCCCGTCGTGGTGGTGCGCTGCGGCGTGGGCAAGGTCAACGCAGCCGTCTGTGCGGAGGCCCTGGCGGTCCGCTTCGACGTCACGCACGTCATCAACACCGGCGTCGCCGGCTCGCTCAACGCCCGCCTCGACATCGGAGACATCCTCGTCTCGCACGACGCCGTCCACCACGACATGGACGTGAGCGCGCTGGGATACGCCAAGGGAGAGGTGCCCGGCCTCCCCGTCGTGGCCTTCCCGGCAAGCGAGGGGCTCGTCTCTGCCGTGGCTCGCGCCGTAAGCAAACTTGACCTGGGCATCTCTTGCATAGAGGGACGAGTCGCCTCGGGCGACCAGTTCGTGAGCGGCCAAAGCCAGAAGGACCACATCGTCCAAGAGTTCCAGGCCGACTGCTGCGAGATGGAGGGCGCGTCCATCGCGCATGCCTGCTGGCTGAACGGCATCCCCTTTGCCATCGTGCGTGCGATCAGCGACAAGGCGGACGGCTCGGCACAGCAGGACTACCCCAGCTTCGAGCGCAAGGCCGCCCACGACTGCGCGGCAATCGTGCGAAAGACCCTCGAGCTGCTGGGCACCTGAGCTGCTGGGCGCCTGAGCCGCTAGCCCTCGATCTTGACGATGGGAGCGAAGCCCTTCATCAGCTTCTTCGTCTTGCCCGTCCGGCTGAAGAAGACCTCGATCGTGTCCCCCGAGGCGGACTTCACGACGCCAGGACCAAAGGTCTTGTGAGAGACGCGGTCCCCGGGGGCAAAGCTCTCGGCCGCCTTCGCGCGGTCGCGCTGGATCGGAGCCGGACCCGTGGGACGGGCCGCGGGAGAGCCTCCGGTCGAACGGGTCCGCGAGCCGAAGACGTGCCCTCCGTAGACCTCCGAGCCACGTCCGGAACCGTAGGTTCCATGGCGGTCGCCACGCTTCTCCCAGCCCACGCCGCTGAAGCCCGAGGAGCCCACACCGGTGGCATGGACGTCCTCCGCGGGAATTTCGTTCAGGAAGCGGCTGCGTGGGTTCGTCGAGACCGAGCCAAAGGTCCTGCGCGTCGCGGCATAGGTGAGATAGAGCCGCCTCTCCGCACGCGTGATGGCGACGTAGGCGAGCCTCCTCTCCTCCTCGATGCTCTCGGGATCCCCCTCATGGGCACGGTGCGGGAAGATGCCCTCCTCGAGGCCGGCCACGAAGACGACGGGGAACTCCAGTCCCTTGGCGGAGTGCACGGTCATCATGGTGACGGCGCTGGACTGGCCCGCCAGGGAGTCGAGGTCGGAGCGCAGGGCGAGCCACTCCATGAGGGCGGGAAGCTTCTCCGCGGCTGCAGATGGCATCTCTCTGTCTTCTGGCAGTTCGACGTTCGCTTCGCTCGCTCGCCAAGGCGACTCACTGTCAGAGGACAGAGAGACGGCAGCTGCGGGAGCTTGGTCCGCCAACACGTCAGGGGCACCGGCGAGGTCGAGGGCGCCGGCCTCGCGAAGCTGGCGCAGGCTCTCCAACGTCTCGGTGACGTCGTCGTGAGTCTCGTCGAACTCCTGCGCGACACCGAAGAACTCCTTGATGTTCTCTACGCGGCTGTCCGCCTCGACCGTCTGCTCCGCCTTGAGCGCCTTTATGAGGCCCGAGCGCTCCACGATCATCTGGACCACGTCGCCCAGGTCGCCCGAGAAGTGACGGGCGACCTCGATGGCACCGGTAAACTGGGCGAGGCCGCCTCGGGCCTTTGCGCCCACGATGCCAGGCTCGTCCACGCAGGCCTCCGCGGCGGCGAAGAACGAGATGCCCTCCTCGGCGGCGTACTGCTGAATCTTGCGGATCGAGGTGCTGCCGATGCCGCGCCTCGGCGTGTTGACCACGCGCAGGGCGCTCACGTCGTCGTTGGGGTTCACGACGAGCTTGAGGTATGCCATCACGTCACGGATCTCTGCGCGGTCGAAGAAGCGCGTGCCACCCACGATCTTGTAGGGCACGCCCGCGCGCAGGAACATGTCCTCGAGGATGCGCGACTGCGCGTTGGTCCGGTAGAAGACTGCCACGTCGTCGTAGCTGGTGCCCTGGTCGTGCAGCTTCTCTATCTCGGAGCCGATCCAACGTCCCTCGTCGCGCTCGTCGGAGGCCTGGAAGACCTCGATCTTCTCGCCATCGCCACCATCCGTGAACAGGCGCTTCGCCTCGCGACGCGAGTTGTTGCGCACCACGGCGTTGGCGGCGCTCAGGATGTGGCCGGTGGAGCGGTAGTTCTGCTCGAGCTTCACCACCGTGGCCCCCGGGTAGTCCTTGCGGAAGCTCAGGATGTTCTGGATGTCGGCGCCGCGCCAGGAGTAGATGGACTGGTCGTCGTCGCCCACGACCATGAGATTCTTGTACTTGCGCGCCAGGAGGTTGGTGATGGCGTACTGCACGCCGTTGGTGTCCTGGTACTCGTCCACGCTGATCTGGCGGAAGCGCTCCTGGTAGGAGTCGAGCACCTCGGGATACTTGGAGAGGAGCTCGAAGGTCTTGACCAGGAGGTCGTCGAAGTCCATGGCGTTGGCCCGGGCGAGGCGGCGCTCGAGGGAGTGGTACACGCGAGCGGCCGCGCGCTCGACGGGCGACTTGGCCTGCGCCTCCATCTCGTCGGGCGAGACGAGCGCGTTCTTCGCCTTGCTGATGAGCGAGCGGATGGCGGGGAGCGGGCATTGCTTCTGGTCTATGTCGAGGTCCGACATGATGGACTTGACCAGGCGCTTCGAGTCGTCGTCGTCGTAGATGCTGAAGTTGCCCCGGTAGCCCAGGCGCTCGCCGTCCTCGCGGAGCATGCGCACGCACATGGCGTGGAAGGTGCAGACCCACATGCCGCGGGTACCACCAGGCAGGAGCTTGTCCAGGCGCTCGCGCATCTCGGCCGCAGCCTTGTTGGTGAAGGTGATGGCCAGGACCTGCCAGGGTCGCACCCCCTCGTCCTGGATCATGTGGGCGATGCGGAAGGTGAGGACGCGCGTCTTGCCCGACCCCGCACCAGCGAGCACCAGCAGGGGCCCCTTCGTGCACTCCGCCGCCCTGCGCTGGGCGGGATTGAGGCCCGCGAGGTCCACGCCGCCTTGCGCGGCGCGGGGGTTCGCGGGCGGGACCCAGGCGGGCTCTTCCGCGGCACGGGCCGCATCGGCAGCCACGGGGGCTGTCGCAGCATCGGGCCGGGCGGG
Organism: Olsenella sp. oral taxon 809 str. F0356; assembly: GCF_000233535.1. Taxonomy (NCBI): domain Bacteria; kingdom Bacillati; phylum Actinomycetota; class Coriobacteriia; order Coriobacteriales; family Atopobiaceae; genus Olsenella; species Olsenella sp. oral taxon 809. Next base: position 1,098,221 of record NZ_JH376563.1, on the reverse strand, counting down.
ATGCGCCGGCATCGTGGGCACGGGCGCGGTCGTAAGGTCACTGCCAAAGAGGCTGGTCTGGAACTCGTCGAAGCTGGGCATTGCACTCCTGAGGTCGGTGGCGTCCGTAAGAGTCTAACCCCCGCCCCGGACACATTGGCAAACCCCATGCCCAATCCGCACGGTTGGCCTCATTCCCCGTCAGTCGGCAGCTCGTGCACAGTGTCGACGCCACACTCCTCGCAAAGTGACAGGAGCCCCTTGTCCAAGGTGAAGAGCGTTGCCCCGAGCCTACGAGCGAGCACCAGGTAAAAGAGGTCGTAGGCGGGATGGCCCAGCCTCATGGACTCGCCCAGCGCCTCACGGGCGAGCACCACCATGTCCGCGAAGCCATCCACGAGCGCGAGAGAGTCTTCGAGAAGCGCCAGGGCACCAGCCCTGTCAAGCAGCCCCGCCCGGAAATACTTGAAGGCGACGTTGCTCGCCTCTACCAGCAGGAGGGAGGGCGCGACAATGGTCTCGTCCTCATGCATCAGTCCCGCAAGCGCCCTGCCCTCAGCACTGTCTCGGGCAATCTCCACGGCCGCCGAGCAATCCAGCACGATCATCGGGTATCACGGTCCTCTCTCACGAGTTCCGCAGCGTTGGGAAAGCCATCCGGGAGCTCGAAGCAGACGCGCGAGCGAATCCTCTCGAGAACAAGCCGGCGCCTCGCCCTGCGCTCCTCGCGATTCCCCTCGATGCGGATTCCTAGGCTCTCGAGCTCGGGGGTCTCGATGTGGCGGTTCCGCTCACGGAGGACACACCCCTCTGCGAAGTGCTCCTCGACGATCACTGTCATCTGCTGCGCCAAGGAGCGGCGCTCGAGCCGCGCCTCCTCCGCCACTTTCTCGTAGAGGTCCTGGGGCATCTCCCTCACCTGTACGGCTGGCATCTTATCTCCTTCGTTTTGCATGCGTCACGCATCCATACTAGCATGGTGAGAAAGCCAGAAAGACATGATTGGCGGCATGCCGTTCGCCAAGACGGGTTCGGGGTACCATTCCACGTTACCGGGCATCGCAAGCCCACGGACTCCAGAGCGGCGGTCGAGTCAGGAGGTAGCGGGTGTCTCACAAGATTCTTCTCCACACCGTCGTAGACGACGAGGAGGTCATGCGCATGGCCATAGGCGCAACCTGCGAGCTTCTCGTCGAGGGACGAACGTTGGCCCATGTCGTGGCCGCCACATCCCACTACAAGGAGGGCCATGACTGAGTGGCTGGTGCGGACCTTCGTCAGGGACGCGGACAACACCTCGTCGGCAGCGGTGCGCTCGGGCTACGGCAGGCTCTCGAGCGTCACCTGCATCGTGCTCAACGTATTGCTCTGCCTCTCCAAGGGCATGGTCGGCGTCGTGGTGGGCTCCGTCTCGATCGTCGCCGATGCCATCAACAACCTCTCCGACGCCTCGAGCAACGTGGTGAGCCTCATCGGCTTCAAGCTCGCCAGCCGCCCTGCCGACGAGGGCCATCCCTACGGGCACGGCCGCTACGAGTATCTCGCTGGCATGGTGGTGGCGGTCCTGGTCGTGGCCGTCGGCGTGCAACTCGCCCGCTCCTCGGTGGAGAGGATCCTCGCCCCCCAGGCCCCCGGCCTCGACCTGGTGACCGTGGGAATCCTGCTCCTTTCCATCGTGGTAAAGCTGTGGATGGCACGCTTCAACAGGTCGCTCGCCCGACGCATCGGCTCGGGCGTGCTCGAGGCCACGGCCGTCGACTCCAGGAATGACGTCATCGCCACCTCGGCCGTCCTTCTCGCCTCGCTCGCCTCCGCGGCAAGCGGACGCGACCTGGACGGCTGGGCGGGACTTGCCGTCGCCGCCTTCATCGTGGCGAGCGGCATCGGCCTGTTGCGCGACACCGTGGACCCCCTCATGGGCCAGACACCCTCCGCCGAGCTGGTGCAGCGGGTGTACGAGAGGATCATGTCATATCCAGGGGTGTTGGGCACGCATGACCTGCTGATTCACGACTACGGTCCCGGAAGGCAGTTTGCCAGTGCCCACGTCGAGATGGCTGCGGACGCCACCGTGCGGCAGAGCCACCTGGTCCTGGACCGGATCGAACGGGAGCTGCTTCAGGACGAGCACCTGCGCATCATCCTGCACTGCGACCCCATCGAGACCGAGGTCGGCAGCGATGACCTGCGCAACTGGGTCTCGGGCGAGCTCGCTGGGCTCGACCGGCGCCTGAGCGTCCACGACGTGGACTTCTGGCGGGACCGGGGGCTCATGCGCGTGCGACTGGACTGCAGGAAGCCGGACGGCGTGGACATCTCGGACGACGAGCTGCGCCAGGCGGTCGAGGCCATCGTGCGCAGGCGCGTGCCTGGCGCGGACGTGGAGCTCACCATCGACACGGGCTACGTCTCCCCCGCCTCAGAGGAGTAGCGCCCCCTCGGCTTGCGCTCTCGCGACCCCGAAGTTAGTCTTGACTAATGGACTCAACGAATGACTTCGTCGGGCGACGGAACGGGCGGGCCGAATTGGGCAAGGACGAAAAGGTCGAGAGAAAGCGCCGACGCGAGGCCGAGGTCGTCTCGCAGATGATCGCCCTGCGCTGCCATGCGCTCCATGGCTCGCGTGACGGCCTGTGCGACGAATGCGCCGACCTGCTCGACTACGCGCTCGCCCGCATAGCTCGCTGCCCCCACATGGCGACGAAGACCTTCTGCTCGCAGTGCCCCACGCACTGCTACGCCCCGGCGCGTGCGGAACAGATCCGCGAGGTGATGCGCTGGGCGGGACCCCGCATGCTCCTGCACCACCCCGTCATGGCCATCCATCACGCACTCGAGACCATGGCTGCGGCGTGGCGCGCCAGGCGCGCTCAGGCGAGCTGAGCGAGAGGCGCTCCCTTCTCCTCCGATCGCCCTGACTACGAGCCGGCCTTTATCGCAAGCAAGGCATCTCGACTCGAATCCAAATCCAGGCTCGTCAGATAGGGAATCGCACGGTCCAGCTGCCCGTCGCTGAAGTCCCACCACCTTAGGGCCTCGAGGAACTCGATGGTCTCGTCCTCGAAGCGAAACCTGACGACCTTGGCGGGGTTGCCCACGACAACCGCATATGCGGGAACGTCCTTGGCCACCACGGCACGCGCGCCGATGATTGCCCCATCCCCGATGCGCACGCCCGGCATGATGGTCGCCTGACGCCCGATCCAGACGTCGTTGCCTATGATCGTGTCGCCCCTGTCGAGCATGTCCTTCTTCTCGATCGTCGTCCTGCGCGCCCAATCCAGGCTCACCTGGTTGAAGGGAAAGGACGAGAAGCAATCAATCGCATGGTTCGCCGCACCCATGATTATCTCCACGCCCACCGCAATCGAGACGAAGCTTCCTATCTTCAGGCTCCCATGGCCGGGATAGTTGTAATGAACGACATCCCGGTCAAAGACCGTGTCCGGGTCGTCGTCCAGCGAGTAGTAGGAGTACTTCCCGACCGAGATGTTATCGGCCAGCCTTTGCTCGCTCAGTATCAGCATGTTCTTGTTTCTGACGTCCATGCCAGGCTCTTTCCTCTCCGCTATGCCAGCTGCTATGCCAGCGCACTTCGTTCCGCCAGCAAGATGAAGTCGTCCGCCTTACTGGTACCCAGCGTCAATGCGCCTGATCGTCGCAGACGAGCCGGGCGAGAAGCGCCGCGCACCCAACGCTCACGTCGCGATACGTTGCGTCGAAGTCGCCCGTGTACCAGGGGTCGGCCACGTCTCGACCCTCCCCCGCCCAGTCCAGGAGCTTCGAGACCTTGCCTTCCGGGTCGTCGCCGATGATGCGCGAGAGGCCCCGGCGGTTCTCCTCGTCCATGATCACCAGATAGTCGAAGGAGTCGTAGTCAGCGCGCGTGACCTGACGCGCGCGATGGTGCCCGCAGGGCACGCCCTCGCGCTCGAGCTTCCTCCGGGTGCCGGGATGGACGTCGTTGCCTATCTCCTCGCGGCTGGTCGCCGCGGAGTCGATCCGGAACTCCGTCTCAAGTCCCATCTCGCACACGAGCTGCTCCATCACGTACTGAGCCATGGTCGAGCGGCAGATGTTTCCGTGACAGATGAACAGGATGCTGGTCATGGGTCTCCTCGTCAGTCTTGCCTTGCCCGGATGTAGTCCCACAAAGCACCCTTGGATGGTAGCAAGCGCCGCAGCCAGCTGCGGACCTCCCTTTTGGCAAAGTCTGCAGCTGGCTCAAGCACACAAGGAGAAGCGGGCGAGAGAGGCGCCCCCTCTGGTCAGGGCCGACAGCCAAGAGGACCACCCCCTCGGCCCGAACCTCCGCAGCTCTCGCCTAGTGGCCCTTGATGGAGTCCAGGAAGTCCCTCGCACGCTGGGACTTGGGATGGTCGAAGAACTCCGCCGGCGAGCCCTCCTCCACGATTTGGCCGTCGGCCATGAAGACCACGCGGTCGCTCACGCGGCGGGCGAAGTTCATCTCGTGCGTGACCACCACCATGGTCATGCCCTGGCGGGCGAGCTCGACCATGACGTCCAGGACCTCGTTGATCATCTCGGGGTCAAGGGCGCTCGTGGGTTCGTCGAAGAGCATGGCCTTGGGGTGCATGGCCAGCGAGCGCGCGATGGCCACGCGCTGTTGCTGCCCGCCCGAGAGCTGGGCCGGCACCTTCTGCGCCTGCTCGGCCACGCCCACGCGCCTCAGGAGCTCCATCGCCTCGGCCTCGGCCTCCTTGCGGGGCCTTCCCAGCACCTCGACGGGACCCATGGTCACGTTGTCCAGGATGCTCTTGTGCGCGAAGAGGTTGAAGGACTGGAACACCATGCCGATCTCGGCGCGCACGGCGGCGAGATCGCGGCCCTCCTCGGGCAGGGGCCGGCCCTCGATGAGGATCTGGCCATCGTCGATGGTCTCGAGCCGGTTTATGGTGCGGCAGAGGGTCGACTTCCCGGAGCCCGAGGGCCCGATGACCACGACGACCTCGCCCTTCTTGACCTTGAGGCTCACGTCGCGCAGGACGTGGAGGTCTCCGTAGTGCTTGTTGACGTGGTCAAGCTCGATGACGGGCAGCTGGGTGCTGGTCTCTTCCATGGCCATCTGTGTCTCCGATCGACGTTGCGTTTGGTTCTTTGCCCTGCGTTGCGGCAGGGGATGGTTCGTGGCTCTCGCCTGCATGGGATGCGTCCGCTCGCCTCGCGCCGACGGACTTGGACAGACGAGCTGCCACGACGTCCGCGCGACCGGCGACTTCCCTACACGGCGGCCGTGCTCGTGCGCGAGATGATCTTGGTCCCCGTCTTGCGCGCCACCGCGACAGACGCCTTGTTGATGAGGTAGTTGAGCAGGATGTAGATGATCGCGATCACGAAGTAGGTGCTCACGAGCGCGTCGTAGTTGGTGATGAGCACGCGCGCGTTCTGCAGCATGTCGGGGTAGCTCACCACGTAGGCGACCGTCGTGTCCTTGACCACGACCACCAGCTGCGAGATGAGCGTGGGTATCACGAAGCGGATGGCCTGGGGCAGCACGATCTTGAAGGTGATCTTGTGCTTGCTCATGCCCAACGACATGGCCGCCTCGACCTGGCCGCGCGGCACGGCGTTGACGCCCGCGCGGAAGACCTCGGCGAGCACGCCCGAGGCGGCAAGCCCCACCGGCAGCGTGATCATCCAGAAGGACGAGAGCTTGATGCCATACTGGGGAACGACCAGGAAGAAGAAGTAGATCAGAAGCAGGCTGGGCACGCCGCGGAAGAAGTCGATGACCACGCGCGAGACGAGCGCGACCGGCCTCAGGGCGCTGGTCCTTCCCAGCATGAGCACGAGACCCAGCACCAGGGCGATGACGCCCGCCACCAGGGCGACCTGGATGGTGCCCAAAAAGCCGCGACCCAGGAAGGCCCAGGTGGACGCCTGGCCGAAGAAGGTCCAGTACTTGGCGGCGAGCTGGCCTGTCAGGTAGAAGCGCTGGACGACGAGCCCCAACGCGACGGCGACGAGGACAAGGGAGATGGCGGTGCCCACACGGATGTTGCGGCGCATCCTCGGGCCGGGCGCCTCGAAGAGGGCGTCCCTCATGGACATGGTATCGGTATGGGAGCTCATCGGACGATCCTCACCCTCTTGTCGATGCGGTTTCCGACGAAGCCGATGACCACGGCGGTCAGCACGTAGCCCAAGGCCGAGATGGCGAAGGCAAGGATGCCGCCAGTGGACCTCGTGTTGATATACGACACTGCCCCCGTGAGCTCATTGGGGCTCAGCGGCACCTGGGATCCCAGGGCCGTGGTGAGCATCACCGCGATGAGCAGGTTGGTCATGGGGAGGACCGCCGAGCGCAGCGCCTGGGGAATCACGACCTGTCGCTGGATCTGGACGAAGCCCATGCCCAACGAGCGTGCCGCCTCGATCTGCCCCACGCCGATGGTGTTGATGCCGCTCATGAAGTTCTCGGAGCCGAAGGCGGATCCCAGGAGCACGCAGGCGATGACCACGCTTGGCCCATAGTCCAGCACGACCTTGAGGACGGGCAGCGCGTAGACGATGATGATCACCAGCGAGACGCCCGGGATGTTGCGGAACACCTGGACGTAGAGGTCGCCCACGACGCGCAGGGGCCTGATGGGGGACACGCGCATGACGGTGACCACCAGCGCGAGCACCATCGCGCCCACGTACGAGACGGCAGTCATCTTCCAGGTGGTGAGCAACGCCATCAGGTAGACGTCGCCATATGTGGTGAGAAGCTCAGAGAGCCCCATGTGCCTCTCCTTACCGCAGCGGGGCCATCGCGCGCAGGGAACGCACGAAGGCCCCGTTGCTAAGGTTCATGTCGTGGGCGACTCGCCGCGGCCGTCCCGTCCGCTTCGGGCTAGGCCTGGATGGCAGGGGCCTCGGGAGCGGAGGCGACACCGGTGCGGTCACCGATGGCGATCTGCCAGAGCTTGGCCCAGGCGCCCTCGTCCTCGATCTTCTTGAGGAAGGCATTCACGAATGCGACACCGTCGGAATCCTTGGGGAGGCCGATGCCGTAGTCGTCCTCGGGGCCAAAGGGGTCGCCGGCGATGCGGTACTTTCCGGGGTTCTTGACGACGCTGCCGTAGTGCAGGGTGATGTCGATGACGTAGGCGTCGACGCGACCCTGCTCGAGGGCGGCGCGGGCCTCCTCGTCGGTGCTGAACTCCTGGACCTTCGCCTCGGGAGCGTACTCGGCGACGACGCTGGGACCAGTGGAGCCGGACTGGGCGGCGACGTTCTTGCCCTTGAGGTCGTCCACGCCGTTGATGTCGGTGTTGTCGGCCTTGACCAGGATGCCCTGCTTGGAGGTGTAGTAGGGACCGGCGAAGGAGATGAGCTTCTTGCGCTCGTCGGTGATGGAGTAGGTCGCGAAGACGGCGTCGACCTGGTTGTTGGTCAGCACGGACTCGCGGGTGTCAGAGGTGACCTGCGTGATCTCGATCTTGGACTCGTCACCAAGGATGTAGCGGGCGAGCAGCTGCGAGAGGCCGGAGTCGAAGCCGCGGAGCTTGCCGTCCTTCTCGTTGAGGAGGCTGAAGAGGGTCGAGGTGCGCGTGGTACCCACGCGGAAGCTGCCGGCGTCCTTGATGGCCTTGGCCCAGCTGCTGGCCTGGACGGTAGCGTCGTCGGCGACGGCACCGGAGGCGATCAGGCTGTCGTAGGCGGTGGCGTCGATGGCGACGGGGGTGGCGTCAGCCGAGGCGTCGGAGGAGCTGGCGCCATTGCTGGAGCTGGCGTCGTCGGGGCTGCAGGCGGCGAGCGCGAGGGCCGCGAACCCACCGACGCCCAGGCCGAGGGCCTGGCGACGAGTCGCGAAGGGCGTGCGCTTGGTAGCATCGTTCTTCATGGTGGTGCCTTTCTCCTTGGGCGGGCGCGGGCATGATGCCCTCCCGCACTCCTGCCCTCACGGGCAAGGTAGCAAAGCTAATCATACTTGACGGGTAGGAATAAGCTTCGGCTACGATACCCCCAAGGGGTGCCGTCCTATACAGCCGTTACCCCCTGTTCATCAAAATGCTCAGGGTCGCGGACGCGTCCCCTGAAAAGTCGAGCCGCCATCTCACGCCGCCATCCGCGACGATGCGGCAAAAAAGGGCTCGTCGTCACTTCTGGTGGCCAGCACACTCCGGCGCCAGCCGGGCCGGGAAGTCCAGGCGTCCCGGCCTGGGGAAGGCCATGGCCTCCGGGTGGGCCAGGCTCCCGAAGCCCCCCGGGGCCCTCCTGACGGACTGGGTGGCCGAGCCGGGCCCCTCCGGGACCGCGTTCGTCGCGTCGCGGGGGAACCAGTCGAGGATGCCCTCCCTCCCCTCGCTCACGGCCCTCGCGGCCGCCTTCGTCCTCGGGACGTCCGGGCGCACGATCCGGCCGGCGGCCCGACCCGGCCCCCTGGGGGCCGGCCCCCGCCCGGGC